>NZ_CP077095.1:1307500-2507500 GCF_014268885.2 Pseudomonas xantholysinigenes
CGTATGCGTACAAGCAGTGGGAGCCTACTTTGTTAGGTGACTGCGTACCTTTTGTATAATGGGTCAGCGACTTATATTCAGTGGCGAGCTTAACCGAATAGGGGAGGCGTAGCGAAAGCGAGTCTTAATAGGGCGCTTTAGTCGCTGGGTATAGACCCGAAACCGGGCGATCTATCCATGGGCAGGTTGAAGGTTAGGTAACACTGACTGGAGGACCGAACCGACTACCGTTGAAAAGTTAGCGGATGACCTGTGGATCGGAGTGAAAGGCTAATCAAGCTCGGAGATAGCTGGTTCTCCTCGAAAGCTATTTAGGTAGCGCCTCATGTATCACTGTAGGGGGTAGAGCACTGTTTCGGCTAGGGGGTCATCCCGACTTACCAAACCGATGCAAACTCCGAATACCTACAAGTGCCGAGCATGGGAGACACACGGCGGGTGCTAACGTCCGTCGTGAAAAGGGAAACAACCCAGACCGTCAGCTAAGGTCCCAAAGTCATGGTTAAGTGGGAAACGATGTGGGAAGGCTTAGACAGCTAGGAGGTTGGCTTAGAAGCAGCCATCCTTTAAAGAAAGCGTAATAGCTCACTAGTCGAGTCGGCCTGCGCGGAAGATGTAACGGGGCTCAAACCATGCACCGAAGCTACGGGTGTCACCTCTGGTGACGCGGTAGAGGAGCGTTCTGTAAGCCTGTGAAGGTGAGTTGAGAAGCTTGCTGGAGGTATCAGAAGTGCGAATGCTGACATGAGTAACGACAATGCGAGTGAAAAACTCGCACGCCGAAAGACCAAGGTTTCCTGCGCAACGTTAATCGACGCAGGGTTAGTCGGTCCCTAAGGCGAGGCTGAAAAGCGTAGTCGATGGAAAACAGGTTAATATTCCTGTACTTCCAGTTATTGCGATGGAGGGACGGAGAAGGCTAGGCCAGCTTGGCGTTGGTTGTCCAAGTTTAAGGTGGTAGGCTGAGATCTTAGGCAAATCCGGGATTTCAAGGCCGAGAGCTGATGACGAGTGCTCATTAGAGCGCGAAGTGGTTGATGCCATGCTTCCAAGAAAAGCTCCTAAGCTTCAGATAACTGGGAACCGTACCCCAAACCGACACAGGTGGTTAGGTAGAGAATACCAAGGCGCTTGAGAGAACTCGGGTGAAGGAACTAGGCAAAATGGCACCGTAACTTCGGGAGAAGGTGCGCCGGTGAGGGTGAAGCACTTGCTGCGTAAGCCCACGCCGGTCGAAGATACCAGGCCGCTGCGACTGTTTATTAAAAACACAGCACTCTGCAAACACGAAAGTGGACGTATAGGGTGTGACGCCTGCCCGGTGCCGGAAGGTTAATTGATGGGGTTAGCGCAAGCGAAGCTCTTGATCGAAGCCCCGGTAAACGGCGGCCGTAACTATAACGGTCCTAAGGTAGCGAAATTCCTTGTCGGGTAAGTTCCGACCTGCACGAATGGCGTAACGATGGCGGCGCTGTCTCCACCCGAGACTCAGTGAAATTGAAATCGCTGTGAAGATGCAGTGTATCCGCGGCTAGACGGAAAGACCCCGTGAACCTTTACTATAGCTTTGCACTGGACTTTGAGCTTGCTTGTGTAGGATAGGTGGGAGGCTTTGAAGTGGGGACGCCAGTTCTCATGGAGCCATCCTTGAAATACCACCCTGGCAACCTTGAGGTTCTAACTCAGGTCCGTTATCCGGATCGAGGACAGTGTATGGTGGGTAGTTTGACTGGGGCGGTCTCCTCCCAAAGAGTAACGGAGGAGTACGAAGGTGCGCTCAGACCGGTCGGAAATCGGTCGTAGAGTATAAAGGCAAAAGCGCGCTTGACTGCGAGACAAACACGTCGAGCAGGTACGAAAGTAGGTCTTAGTGATCCGGTGGTTCTGTATGGAAGGGCCATCGCTCAACGGATAAAAGGTACTCCGGGGATAACAGGCTGATACCGCCCAAGAGTTCATATCGACGGCGGTGTTTGGCACCTCGATGTCGGCTCATCACATCCTGGGGCTGAAGCCGGTCCCAAGGGTATGGCTGTTCGCCATTTAAAGTGGTACGCGAGCTGGGTTTAGAACGTCGTGAGACAGTTCGGTCCCTATCTGCCGTGGACGTTTGAGATTTGAGAGGGGCTGCTCCTAGTACGAGAGGACCGGAGTGGACGAACCTCTGGTGTTCCGGTTGTCACGCCAGTGGCATTGCCGGGTAGCTATGTTCGGAAGAGATAACCGCTGAAAGCATCTAAGCGGGAAACTTGCCTCAAGATGAGATCTCACTGGGATCTTGAATCCCCTGAAGGGCCGTCGAAGACTACGACGTTGATAGGTTGGGTGTGTAAGCGCTGTGAGGCGTTGAGCTAACCAATACTAATTGCCCGTGAGGCTTGACCATATAACACCCAAGCAATCTGCGCACGAAAGCAGATTGTGGTGGTGAAGACGAAAGACCCGAAAGTTCGCAACATCACAAATCACATATCCGAATTGGCTGAGGGTGCTGCAAGGCATTCACGGCAACAGAATTTCTTGACGACCATAGAGCATTGGAACCACCTGATCCCATCCCGAACTCAGTAGTGAAACGATGCATCGCCGATGGTAGTGTGGGGCTTCCCCATGTGAGAGTAGGTCATCGTCAAGATTCATTTCGCAAAACCCCTATCTGCGCGAGCAGGTAGGGGTTTTGTCTTTTCTGCACTCCAAAAACAAACACGTCCCCCCTGTAAGAGCGGCCTCGCCGAGGCGTCGGACCAGTCGAAATGGGGCGCGCAGCGGCCCCAGGGTTTGTGCATCACGCTGATATCGCCGGGGCCGCTTTGCGGCCCTTTCCGACCGGTCCGACGCCTCGGCAAGGCCGCTCCACACAGGGATCCGTTTGCTGACGATCATGCAAATATCCCTTGCTCGTCGGCTACCTCACATCGCTTCGTCACAGGTGCGACAATATTGCCGTCACAATTAAGTGACTTCCCCGCACCTACCCTGCGTCAAGGCTTAGGTTCGGGGCAATCCTGGCCCCCGGACAGAGCGATGCCAGCGTACCGTGCTGCGCATTTCTGGACTTTCAACCGTCCTATTACTTGAGGTAAGAAGCAAGATGGCCAAGGCCGCCGATGTCGTTGTGCAATGCCTGGAAAACGAAGGTGTCGAGTATGTGTTCGGCATCCCCGGCGAGGAGAACCTCGACCTGCTCGAGTCCCTGCGCAAGTCGAAGATCAAGCTGGTACTGACCCGCCACGAGCAATCCGCGGGCTTCATGGCCGCCACCTATGGCCGCCTGACCGGCAAGACCGGCGTCAGCCTGTCGACACTCGGCCCCGGCGCGACCAACCTGGTGACCGCCAGCGCCTATGCCTACCTGGGCGGCATGCCGATGATGATGATCACCGGCCAGAAGCCGATCAAGAAGTCCAAGCAAGGCCGTTTCCAGATCATCGACGTGTGCGGCATGATGGACCCCATCACCAAGTACACCCACCAGTTCGCCTCGGCCGACAACATCCCGGCGCGCATGCGTGAAGCCTTCCGCCTGGCTGAAGAAGAGAAACCGGGCGCCGTGCACCTGGAACTGCCGGAAGACATCGCCGCCGAGCAGACCGACGCTCTGCCGATCCCGCGCAGCCTTCACCGTCGCCCGCTGGCCGAGCACGTGGCCATCGAAGCCGCCGTGCAGAAACTGCAGAACGCCCGCAACCCGATCCTGGTGATCGGCGCCGGCGCTAACCGCAAGATGACCGCCAAGGTCCTCAAACAGCTGATCGACAAGACCGGCATCCCGTTCATCACCACCCAGATGGGTAAAGGTGTGGTCGACGAGCGTCATCCGCGCTTCCTGGGCAACGCCGCGCTGTCCTCCGGTGATTTCGTGCACCGCGCCGTCGAAGCCGCCGACCTGATCGTCAACATTGGCCACGATGTCATCGAGAAGCCGCCGTTCTTCATGGTCCGTGGCGGCACCGAAGTGATCCACGTCAGCTTCCGTTCGGCCGAGGTCGATGCCGTGTACTTCCCGCAGGTGGAAGTGATCGGCGACATCGCCAACGCCGTGTGGCAGATCAGCGAAGCGCTGACCGACACCAGCCACTGGGACTTCACCCGCCTGATGGCCATCCGTGAAGCCAACGAAGCGCAAATCGCCGAAGGCGCCGACGATGACCGCTTCCCGGTCTACCCGCAGCGCATGGTCGCCGACATCCGTCGCGCCCTGCCGTCCGAAGGCATCGTCGCCCTGGACAATGGCATCTACAAGATCTGGTTCGCCCGCAACTACAAGGCGCACAAGCCTAACACCGTGCTGCTGGACAACGCCCTGGCGACCATGGGCGCCGGCCTGCCATCGGCCATGGCCTCGCACCTGGTGTACCCGGATCGCCCGGTCATCTCGGTGTGCGGCGACGGCGGCTTCATGATGAACAGCCAGGAGCTGGAAACCGCGGTGCGCTTAGGGATGCACATCACTGTGGTGATCCTGCGTGACGACGGCTACGGCATGATCCGCTGGAAACAGGCCAACATGGGCTTCACCGATTTCGGCCTGGACTACGGCAACCCGGACTTCGTCAAGTACGCCGAAGCCTACGGCGCCAACGGTCACCGGGTGGAAAGCGCCGAAGCTTTCCTGCCGCTGCTCGAGCACTGCATCAAGACCCCGGGCGTCCACGTGATCGACTGCCCGGTGGACTACAGCGAGAACGACCGCATCCTCAACAGCGAGCTGCGTGAGCGCGCGCTGGCGGTCTGACGGCTGACGGCCCTATCGCGGGACAAGCCCGCTCCTACAGGGATTGCACAACACCTGTAGGAGCGGGCTTGTCCCGCGATTGCTTTTGTTCTGGTTACATTTCCCTCAATGCCTTCCCCCATGTGCTAGGGTGCACCCAAATTTCCGCCCTAGGACACCCGCCATGCTCCCCGCACTCAGCGAAAAAGAACTCGACCGCCTCGAAGACCTGCTGATCACCTACGGCAATGACTATTCGGTGCTCAATCTTGCCGAGCTCAATGGCTTTTTCACCGCTTTGGCCAGCTCCCCCAACAGGGTCAACCCCGAGCAATGGCTGCCTGCTGTCGCCGGCGGCAAGGTGCCGAAGTTCAAGAAGCCCGCCCATGAAGAAGCCTACACCGCGCTGATGCTGCGTTATGCCAGCCAGGTGGCGGAAGAACTGGCCGACGATCCCGAGCACTTCGAACCGCTGTTCGAGCAGAGCGAAGGCGAAGAAGGCCCGACGATCATTCTCGAAGAATGGTGCTTTGGCTACATGCGCGGTACCCAGGTGGCTGAGTGGAGCGAATTGCCGCCGGAGCAGGATCGCCTGCTCAAGGCCATTTCCCTGCATGGACTGGAAGACAATTTCGAGCTGCTCGATTCGATGAGCTTCGATGAGCATCAGGCTTGTGTACCGCTGGTGGTCGAGGCGGCGCAAGGGTTGTATCAGTACCAGAAGCAGCACCGTCATTGAGATCGTAAGCGCGGGCTTGCCCCGCGAGTGTAATTATTCCGCCTGGCGAAATACTGGATTGCTCCCAGCACTGATTCTGCTGTCGGGCGATTCAGTGCAGCATGTCCTCCAGCAGCGCCACTCCCGGCGCTGATCCGGAGCCCCGCACATGCCAAGCCCGATCAAGCTGTACAACTTCCCCAAGTCCGGCCACGCCCACCGCATCGAGCTGATGCTGTCGCTGCTCGAACTGCCCACCGAGCTGGTCTTCGTCGACCTGGCCAAGGGCGAGCACAAGCAGCCAGAATTTCTCGCCATCAACCCGTTCGGCCAGGTGCCGGTGATCGATGACAATGGCATCGTTATCGCCGATTCCAACGCTATCCTGGTCTACCTGGCCAAGGCCTACGGTGGTGAGCGCTGGTTACCTGCAGATCCGGTCGGTGCCGCTCGTGTGCAGCGCTGGCTGTCGGTGGCCGCAGGTCCCCTGGCCTTTGGGCCGGCAGCGGCACGTCTGGTGACGGTGTTCGGTGCCTCGTTCAACACCGATGAAGTCATTGGCCGTGCCCACACCCTGCTCAAGGTGATCGACGCCGAACTGGCCAAGGGCCCATTCCTGGTCGGTGACCAGGCGACCATCGCCGATATCGCCAACTACTCGTATATCGCCCACGCGCCGGAAGGCAACGTGTCGCTGGAGCCATACCGCAACGTGCGCGCCTGGCTGGCCCGGGTCGAGGCGCTGCCGGGCTTCGTGCCGATGCCGCGCACGGTCATTGGTTTGCAGACCACCCTCTGAGTCCCGAGGAATGCCGCCATGCAATCGCCCTGGCATGCAGGTGAAAAACGGCTGCAGGAGCACGTCGGTGTTGCAGAGCGCATGGAGGCGTTCGGGCAGAAGGTCATTCGTGACCATATGCCCGACCAGCATCGCACGTTCTACCAGCAGCTGCCGTTCATGGTGGCCGGAGCGGTGGACGCTGCAGGCAAACCCTGGGCGACGTTGCTCGAAGGCCCGGAAGGCTTCGTCAGCTCGCCCGATCCACGGCAACTGTTGATCGGCGCCGACCTCGCCAGCGACGATCCGGCCACGCCGGGTCTGGTGGCGGGTGGCGCTATCGGCCTGCTGGGGATCGAGCTGCACACGCGGCGGCGCAATCGCCTCAATGGCCTGATCCGCCGGGCCAGTTCCGGCCAGCTGGAGGTGGTGGTCGAGCAGTCGTTCGGTAACTGCCCGCAGTATATCCAGCTGCGCGAGTACACCCGCGTCGACGAACCGCCGCAGGGGCGCCGGGACTCGGTGGCTCTCGATGGCGTAACCCGCGCGATGATCGAAAGCGCCGACACCTTCTTTGTCGCCAGTTACGTCGATCAGGACGGTGGCCAGCGCTCGGTGGATGTATCCCATCGCGGAGGCCGGCCTGGTTTCGTCAGGGTCGAGGGCAATCGCCTGACCATTCCCGACTACGCCGGCAACCTGCATTTCAACACCCTCGGCAATCTGCTGGTCAACCCGGTCGCCGGCCTATTGTTCGTCGACTTCACTACGGGCGATGTGCTGCAGGTTTCCGGGCGCACCGAGGTCATGCTCGACAGCCCGCTGATCAGCGCCTTCGAAGGCGCCGAGCGGATCTGGACCCTGGACATCGAGCAGGTGGTGCTGCGCCGGGCTGCCGTGTCGCTGCGCTGGGCCTTCCAGGAATACGCACCCACCAGCCTGATGACCGGCACCTGGCGCGAGGCCGAGCAGCGCCTGCAACAGCGCGAACGGCAGCGTCAATGGCTGACCTGGCGGGTACTGCGCATCGAGCGGGAGAGTCGCGATATCCGCTCGTTCCATCTACAACCCGAGGATGGCGCTGCGGTGGCCTTCGCCCCTGGCCAGCATATTCCCGTGCGTTTGCGCATCGATGGGGAGACACCGCTGATCCGTACCTACAGCCTGTCCAGCGCGCCGTCCGACGGCTTCCTGCGTATCAGCGTCAAGGCGCAGGGGCCGGCGTCGCGCTATCTGCATCAACAGGTGAAGGTTGGTGATCGTCTGGAGGTGCGCCAGCCCATGGGCAGCTTCACCCTGGATCAGCAGAGTGACCGGCCACTTGTTCTGATCGGTGCCGGCGTTGGCATCACCCCGTTGATCGCCATGCTCCGCGAGCAGCTGGCCAAAGGGCAGGGGCAGCGTATCCACCTGTTCCACGGCGGGCGCACACTGGCTGACCTGCCGTTCCAGCAGGAGCTTGCCGCGCTCCAGCAACAGGCCAATGGCTTGCTGCGCATCCATCGTGCCCTGAGCCAGCCTGAGCCCTCGGCCGTGCCGGGGCAGGACTACGAATTCGCCAGCCGCCTGGGCATCGGGCAGATCAAGGCCACGTTGACACTGGACGACTACGACTTCTACCTCTGCGGCCCGGCCAGCTTCACCCAGGACCTGTACGAAGGCCTGCGCGGGGTGCATGTGCCCGACGCCCGCATCCATGCCGAAGCCTTCGGCCCTTCGACCCTGCGCCGCCACACCGACGACAACCAGCCCACGTTGCAGCAGCCCCCACCCGCCAGCGAGGCGGTGCCGGTGTACTTCGCCAGCTCCGCCAAGGAAGCGCGTTGGACGCCGGACAGCGGCACGCTGCTGGAACTGGCGGAAAGCCGTGGCCTGTCGCCGGACTTCAGTTGCCGAGGAGGCTCCTGCGGTACCTGCAGGACCAAACTGGTCAGCGGCCAGGTCCACTACCCGAACCCGCCCGCCGAATTGCCCGAGCCCGGCAGTGTGCTGATCTGCTGCGCCATCCCCGCCCAGGCCGAGGACGGCGTGCAGCCCCTGGTACTGGAGCTCTAGCGTGACCACGGCGATAATCGCCCCACGACAACGCGTGGGGCGCGGCATGGACCAGATCCACCTGATGAAAGTGTTCGTGGCCGTGGGCGAGCTGGAAAGCTTCGCCGCCGCCGCACGCCGCCTGGCCATCTCGCCGGCGGCGGTGACCCGCGCCGTCAGCGCCCTGGAGGAACAGCTCGGAGTCAAGCTGCTGCTGCGCACCACCCGCAGCGTGCGCCTGACCGAGGCCGGCGGGCGCTACCTGGAGGACACCCGGCATATCCTCGCCAGCATCGTCGAGGCCAACGAAGCCGCCGCCGGCATCAACGCTGCGCCCAAGGGCGACCTGGCGGTGACCGCACCGATCCTGTTCGGCAAGAAGTTCGTCATGCCGTGCATCGTCCGTTACCTGCAGCAGTACCCCGAGGTGGATGTGTCGGCGTACTTTCTCGACCGCGTGGTGAACCTGGTGGAGGAAGGCATGGACGTGGCGGTGCGCATCGGCCAGTTGCCCGACTCGGGCCTCAAGGCGTTGCGCGTGGGCAGGATGCGCCGCTTGCTGTGTGCCTCGCCCGAGTACCTCGAACGCCACGGCACGCCGCGCCATCCCTCGGAATTGCAGAAGCACGAAGTCATCGCCGCCGGCACCCTGTCGCCACGCACCGACTGGCGCTTCGGCGCCATCGACGACCCGACGCTGATCCGCATGAAGCCACGCCTGACCGTGACCAGCAACGACGCCGCCATCGCCGCGGCCAGTGCCGGGCTCGGGATTGCACGGTTGCTGTCGTACCAGGTGGCGGATGAAGTGGCGGCCGGGCGCTTGCAGGTGATCCTGGCTGAATACGAGGAAGCGCCGTGGCCGATCCATATCCTGCATCGGGAGAGTAAATATGGCTCGACCAAGGTGCGGACCTTTATCGATATGTTGGCCGAGCATTTGCGTAGCCAGGTGCACTTGGCTTGATCCAGATAGCTGGGGCTGCTGCGCAGCCCTTTCGCGGCACAAGGCCGCTCCTACAGAGAGATGCGCGTTCCCCTGTAGGAGCGGCCTTGTGCCGCGAAAGGGGCGCAAAGCGCCCCCAGCAATCAAGCGCCTGAAAGCGCCGCACACTCCGCCAGCACCCTCAACCCGCCCATCACCTCTGGCGTAATCACCCGCCCCAGGCACACCCGTAACCCAGTGCCACACTTCCCATCGGCAAAGAACATCCCGCTGGCGCCGACATTGCAGCCACGCTCCGCCGCAAGCCGCTGCAGCGCCACCACGTCCGTCCCTTCCGGCAATTCGATCCAATGGATAAACCCACCCTGCGGCGCCACATACCGCGTCCCCGGCGGAAACGCCGAGCGCACCAACGTCTCCATCACTCCGGCCTGCGCCGCCAGCCGGCCGCGTAGCTTGGCGCAGTGCTCCTCCATGTACCCCCGGCCGATGAACTCATCCAGCACCCGCTGGGCCAGGCTCGACACCGCCAGGTTGCGCGAAAACAATTGGGCCAGGATCGCATCCCGATACCGCCCAGCCACGCACCAGCCCACCCGGTACCCCGGCGCCACGGTCTTGGAGAACGACGAGCAATAGATCGTCTGCCCCGTCTCGTCGTAGTGCTTGATCGCCTTGGGCCGCTGCGCCTCGTCCACCAGGTCGAAGAAGATATCGTCCTCGATGATCGGCACATCCGCTGCCTGCGCCAACTGTGAGAGCCGTGCCCGCGCCGCGTCGGGCATGATGAAGCCCCGCGGGTTCTGCAGCGTCGGGTTGAGGAACACTACATTGACCTTGCCGCGCTTGAGGGCCCACTCCAGGTGGTCGAGGTCCATGCCGCTGTCGGCGTGGGTGCGGATGGGCAGGGCGCGCATACCCAGGCGTTCGATGGTTTGCAGGATGCCGTAGTAGGTCGGCGTCTCGATGGCCACCGTGGCGCCTGGCCGGGCGACGGCTTCGAGGGCCAGTTCGAGGGCGATGGTGTCGCCGGAGGTCACCAGGACTTCGTCCGGGCCGCAGGCAACGCCACGTTGCAGCATCAGACCGGCAAGGCGTCGGCGCAACGAGGCGAGGCCTGGTGGGGCAACCAGGCCGGCCAGCGGTTGGTCGGCCTTGGCGGCCAGGCTCGCCAGGCACTTGTTCAGCAGAACCTGGGGTGTGAGCTCGTCGTGCAACACGGCAGAGCTCAATGAGAGGTGGGTGTTGCTGGCCGCCTGGGCGAGCATCGCCACCACCGCGTGATTGACGTTGACAGTGACACTGGCCAGATCGAACCCCTGTACTGCGGCTGCGCCCTTGGCGACGAAATAACCCACTCGCGGCGTGGCCTGCACATAGGCATTGGCCTCCAGCTCCGCCAAGGCCCGCTGCACGGTGGCGATGCTGCTGTCAAACAGCCGCGCCAGTTCGCGCACCGAGGGCAGTTGCATGCCGCTGGGCCATTCGCCGCTGTCGATCTGGCGCAGCAGCCAGGCGTTGACGGTGTGCCAGCGTTTGTCGGGCTTGGGGTTGCGATCCATGGCGGCCTTGTGTGGTGTCAAGCGGGGGCCCCGGAAAGGTAGAGCAAAACCGTGCCCGTTGCAGCCACGATGACGATACTCAGCAGCACCAGGGCGAAGCCGAAGCGGATTAGCCCATGCTCTTCCTCACGGTCGGCCCCGGCCAGCCCGATGACCAGCGACAGGATCGACAACGAGCCCAACGCGCCATGCCCCGCGGCGCTGTTGGCCATGGCGGCCAGCCATGGGCCATGGGCGCTGGATAATGCCGCAATGGACGGCATCACCAGCGTGGTGCCGCCGACATTGGAGCCTGTCACGTAACCGGCCAGCCCGGCCAGCAGCGACACCGTCGAAGCCAGCGATACGCCCGACATCGCTTGCAGCGCGCGTTGCACCTCGACCAGGAAACCGGCCTTGACCATCACCTGGGAAAGCAGCAGGAACAAGAAGATCGTCGCCACTGGAAAGCGCGCCCGTTTGACCAGCGCCTGCCAGGGAAAACCCGCGCCTTGGCGCGCGGTCATCATCAGCACCACCAGCAGCAAGGCTAGTCCCGGCGACGCCAGCGGTTTCCACGACACGTTATTGCCGTGCACCACCCACAGCCCGTCCCAGCTCGACAGCAGGAACAGCCCCCGCGTGGCGATGATCACCCCCAGCAAGGCCAGGTACGGCCATGCCGTCTGCGGCCAGCGCACCAGGGCCCCGCGCCGCGCCCAGGAAAGCCCCAGGCCGACGCACACCACCGCCAGCCCGGCCAGTACCCCAGCGGCTTCGGGGCCAATCCAGCGGTTGATTACATACAACATCGCGCTGAACAACAGCGAGATCAGCCCCAGGCCGAGCCACGCCTGTACGCTGCGAACCCGTGCCAACGCCAGTGCCACAGCCGCAAGGGCCAGGAACACCGGGGCGCTGACCAGCGCCGAATGGCTGCCCAGTTCCTGCGCCGGCACATGGGCCAGCAACGCGCCGATCACCGTGGCCAGCCCGAGCGTGCCCCAGGGCATCACCACCATGCCGGCCAGGGCCATCTTCATGCCGACCTGACGCGAGAACAGCCCCATCAGCAGCGGCACCGTGGCGATCAGCGATACGCCGAAGCCGGTCATCGCCTCCAGCAACGGCGCCAGACCCAGCACGATGAAGATCACCTGCATCGGCGGCGTCCAGCCCAGCTCCCGCACCCAGGCGCCGATCGCCTGCGGGGCGTTGGCGCGCTCGACCAGGATGACGAAGGCCAGCCCCGGAACGATCACGCAGGCGGTGCTGAGGAACAGGATCAGGGTGTCTTGCAGGATGGCGCCGGACACCGCCGCCGACAGCGGCTGCGCGGCGCCCAGGCCCCACAGCAGCAAGACACCGGCCACGCCGGCCAGCGCGGCCTGCACGGGGGGGCGGCGCAGCAGCAGGATCAGGGCGATCACCAGGCCTATGGGGGACATTTGCAGCAGCAGGGCAGCCATGATGTGGGTTCCTTTAGCCATCCAGGGAGTGAGGTGGAGGGTGAAGGGCGGGCGCCTGCTGAAACAGATACAGCGCCCGGGCGATTTTCAATACAGCCCGGGAGTGGGGTACTGCGGTGTTGGGAAGGAGCAAGGGCAAAGTAGTGGTTTGGGGGAGCATCGAACGCTGATGCTGAGCAGCCCGTTTGCTCAAAGCCCCTCGCCAAGATAGAGGCGGTGTACTTCACCGATCCGCTTACTGGCCGAGACCGGGACGCCTGCATCCTGGGCAAACCGCGGCCATTGTGCGACGGCTTCGCAGACTTCCTTGATGATCTGTCGTGCGTTCATGCCGCGAACCTGGCTGGCCACGCTCAACAGATCATCGAGGGTGAAGTCGTCGCGCTTGCCGTTCACGGTCATCTGGTGGCTATCGACCCAGAAGCTGCCAGGCAGGTAGGAATAGGACACGTCATACGCCGGCGTCAGGTACCAAGTGCCGTCGGTGTCCATCATGAAGGCTGTGTTCTTGGTGTGATCGTCCTGGTTGCGCGCTACCAGGTTGAAGACCATACGGCGGTAGAACTGTTCGGCGCCATCGCGGGAAATCCGCAGTGCGCGCATCACCCCGAAGGCCTCGGCATAGGAGTATTGGCCAGGCTTGCGGAAGTCGGCGTGGTCGAGTGCGCACAAGGTCGCGACGTGGATCTTTTCACCTTCGGTCGTGCGGTCGAAGCGCCGGGTCATGAAGTGAGCGCGTCCACCTTCCTCCAGCAATCGGCACTCGGTCATGGTGATGCCGGCCGCCTTGGCCATCAGGTGGTAGGCGTACTCGATGCGCCCGTAGCCTTGCGAGTCCGCCAGTACGGTCGAGTCCTTGGCCACATCGAACTTGAGTAACCAGTACTCGAAGCCCGGCGGCGCGGTGACCTGGCCCGAACGGATCTCGCCTTCGGCATTCATGGCGATCACCGCCTTTGCCCGGGCGCCGCCTGCGCTGGTACCGATCTGGATGAGGTGCTGCAGGGCGCTGTCGTCCAGCGACGGGTCCTTGGCATCCAGGCGTTCAGCGATCGACTCGCGTTCGGACAACACCTCGCTGGCCAGGCGCACCAGTGCATCGATATGGATGCTCTCCCCCTTGTCCCGCTCGGTAGCCATCGCCGGACGATACTCCAGAGCGCCCATGCCGCGCTTGCCCTGGTACAGCAGGCGCTCGACCGGGGTGAACGTTGCCTTGTCACGCCCCTGCTGGGCCAGCCAGGCATCGATCAGCGCGTTGCCGAAATCATCGGGCAGCGAGTCGGCCAGGATCGAGGGCAGGCCCTTGAAGGTTTCGCGGTCCAGCCCCTGGAACACGTAGGTGTAGTCCTGGCGCAAGGGCATGTGGACCGGCGAGATCTCAAGGCCGGTCCTGATGAACTCGGGGGTGTATTCGAACTCTCCGATCTGGGTCTGCGTGTTCCAGTTGAGCGCGCCTACATACACATCCCAGAGATAGATCCGTGCAATCACCAGCTGTCATCCTTGTCGGGTTTCGGGCCACCAATGAGCGTGGGCTTGCCGATAGGCGTCCTGATTCCGTGTTCAGGTACCGGCGGTGTAGCCCGTGTGACGGTCGCCCGTATCCGCTGTTTGCCCTGCATTTTTGCCAGTTGCACGGGGCTGGTCCTGACGTCCTCGATGAGGGAGGCGAGACGATCAAGCTCTCCCAGCACCCTCAGGACGGCAATCACGTTCACCAGGGTGCCTTTGCCTGCCGTGAGCTTGCGGTAGGTCTCCCGGGAAATCCCGGCTTCATGGGCGACGATGTCCTGGCCAATATTACGCTTCAGGCGGATAGCCTCAATGCGTTGGCCGATCTCGTTGGCGATAGCGTCGTCAGTCATTGATATGGCTTTCATAACGCCTTGGATCCTATGCTTAAAACGCCGTTATTGACCTGAATGCCTAGGATTCTAGGCTTTGTATAGTGCGCTTGAAAGAAAAATCCGCTACTGGATAAAGACTAGTTTTATAGGCGTTAAGTGCACATTTTAGTGTTTTTACCAAGAATCCTAGGCGTTGTCTGATCCTGGTTTCCGCGGCGGATTTCAGCGATTGGTTTACCACATTTCGTTTCGCGCAGAACGGGCTACCGCATCGAACGTCCCGAAGTGACCAGACCTGCCAGCACCTTCTCCAGTTTCACCACCGCCTCCCTCATCTCAGCGGGTGTCAGTGCCGCAAAGCCCATCAGCAAGCCGGCATCGTTCCTCGGCACCGCGTACAAGCTGCCCAGCCCCAACAGATCGATGCCCACACCGCGTGCCGCCCTGACCACGGCGTCTTCAGACAGGCCCTGCACGAAATGACAGGGCATCTGCAGCCCGCCGGCGGGCACCTGCGGCACGAGAAACGCCCCCAGGTGCCTGCGCAGCAGATTCGCCAGCACATCCCGGCGCTCGGCGTAGAGCGCGCGCATGGCCCGCACATGGGCGTTGAAGTGCCCGCCTTCCATGAAGCGGGCCAGGGTCAGCTGGGCGATGGAGGCGTTATGCCCGTCCTGCAGCGTGCGGGCGGTGGTCATCGGCGCGACGAGCTGGGGCGGCAGCAGCAGGTAGCCGATGCGCAGGCCGGCGAACAGCGATTTGGTGAAGGTGCCGATGTACAGCGTGCGCTCGTGTGGGTCCAGGCCCTGCACGCAGGCGGTGGGGCGGCCGGCGTAGTGGAACTCGCTGTCGTAGTCGTCCTCGATGATCCAGGCGCGTTGCTGGCGGGCCCATTCGATCGCCAGCAGGCGCCGGTCCAGCGTCAGGGTCGCGCCGGTCGGGTATTGGTGCGAAGGGGTGAGGAACACCGCCCGGGCATCCGGCGCCAGCCGGGCCATGGCGTCCACCTGCAGACCGTGCGAGTCCACCGGGACCGGCACGCATGCCAGGCCGGCGGCGGTGACGGCTTTGCGGGTGCCCTGGTACAGCGGGTCCTCGACCAGCACCTGGTCGCCGGCGTCCATGAGCACTTGGGCGCACAGGCCAAGGGCCTGTTGCGAGCTGGTGAGGATCAGGATGCGCTCGGCGGATGCCTGGGCCCCGCGCTCGAGGTTGAGGTAGTCGGCGATTGCCCTGCGCAAGGGGGCCATGCCCTGCGGCTCGCTGTGTTCCAGCGCCTGCGTGCCGTACTCCTTGTACACCTGCCGCTCCAGCTTCTCCCAGATGGCCAGGGGGAAGTGCCGGCTTTCGGCCACGCCCGGGGCGAAGGGGCGGGGCGACTGGAAGTTGTGGACGCCACCGCTGTGCAGAATCGCTGTGCCTCGGCGGCTCAACTGCACAGGGGCTTCGCTGTGTGTCGGGCGTTGGCGCTTGCGCGACGGCAGGCACCGGGCCCGTTGCGACACGAAGCTGCCGCTGCCTACGCGCCGCTCGATAAAGCCCTCGGCGTGCAACTGGCTGTAGGCCGACTCCACGGTATCCCGCGAGACGCCCAGGGACTGGGCCAGCGGGCGCGAGGCGGGCAGCGCCTTGCCCACCGGCAGTGCGCCGTCGAGGATCAACTGGCGGATCGCCCGTTGGATACGCACATGCAAGGCCAGCGCGCCGTGGGCGGGGTCGTTGATCCAGGCTTTCACCGATTCCAGCTGCGCGTGTTTGAACATTGGCCTGATTCCCTGGCTGATGGACCTGATTTATGGCTGCCAATGCCGGGGGCGCAAAGCGCCCCCGGCAATCTCAAGCCCTACCCCTATCCAGAACCCCAAAATGGTCTGGCTATTACCAATCAATTGGCAGGTAAAAACCAACCACTTATCCGCTATAAAACCCCAGCCCGCAAGCAACCACCAAGGAAGGCAAGCGCTACGGGCAGGCCGGCCCCCTCACTCATTCACACTGCTTTGCCCAAAAGGGGTTCCACCAATGACCACCACCCAACTACCCGTCTTCATCCGCGAAGTGAAGCAAACCGACCTCCAGCCCTGGCACGACTACTGGGTGCAATACCAGGCCTTCTACCAGGTAGACCTGGGCCCAGCCATCACCGAGCGCACCTGGGCCCGCTTCTTCGACCCGACCGAACCCATGCACTGCGCCGTGGCCACCGACGGCGAACAGCTCTTCGGCTTCGTCCACTATGTGTTCCACCGCTCGACTTGGGGACGCAACGACTTCTGCTACCTGGAAGACCTGTTCGTGTGCCCGAGCGCCCGCGGGCGGATGCTCGGCAAGCAACTGATCGAGTTCGTCCAGGACCAGGCCCGGCAGCAGCAGTGCGACCGCCTGTACTGGCATACCCAGGAGACCAACCGGACTGCGCAGCGGTTGTATGACTGGATTGCCGAGAAGCCGGGGGTGATCGAGTATCGGATGCCGTTGAATATTGCTAACTAAGCCTGTCACTGTCTGTGCTGGCGCCATCGCAGGGCTGTGCGACATCCACCCATAGCGCAAACCTGTAGGAGCGGGCTTGCCCCGCGATGGGCCGCAAAGCGGCCCCAATGTACCGAATGATCGATAACTGATTCAGGCCTAGCCGTTGATGGTCTTTCGAGTGCTATTGCGTGAGGGCCGCAAGGCGCTTGGCGGTGGTCTTGCAGTGCTCTCTAGATGCGCGGCGCTTCGCGGGTAAACCCGCTCCCACAGTTTATTTCGGGCCAGTCTCTCCTGTGCCATTACCTGGTCCGCCTTGATAGTACGGCGGGGTCTCAGCGTGTGCGTTGCCGCCGCTCCACATGACTCAAGGCATGCACCAAGGCAGGCACCGGTACTTTCACAGGAACTATTGGCCCGAAACAAACTGTGGGAGCGGCCTTGTGCCGCGATGCGCCGCGCGGGCTGCGCTCGATCTGGTAGGCGCTACAGGATCCCCGACGAACACCTTTCGGCCCTCACGCAAACACTTTGAAAGCGAACACAATAAAAAAGGCTGCCCGAGGGCAGCCTTCTGGAGTAGCTGGACAAATCAGTCCCAGCTCAGAGCACCACCAGTCTGGTACTCGATAACGCGAGTCTCAAAGAAGTTCTTCTCCTTCTTCAAGTCCATGATCTCGCTCATCCATGGGAACGGGTTGGTAGTCCCCGGATACTCTTCCTTCAACCCAATCTGAGTCAGTCGACGGTTGGCAATGAACTTGAGGTAGTCCTCCATCATCGCCGCATTCATGCCCAGCACGCCGCGTGGCATGGTGTCACGGGCGTATTCGATCTCCAGCTGGGTACCCTGCAGAATCATCTGGGTAGCCTCTTCCTTCATCGCGGCATCCCACAGGTGCGGGTTCTCGATCTTGATCTGGTTGATCACGTCGATGCCGAAGTTCAGGTGCATGGACTCGTCGCGCAGGATGTACTGGAACTGCTCGGCGACGCCGGTCATCTTGTTGCGGCGGCCCATGGACAGGATCTGGGTGAAGCCGCAGTAGAAGAAGATGCCTTCCAGTACGCAGTAGTAGGCGATCAGGTTGCGCAGCAGCTCTTTGTCGGTCTCGACGGTGCCGGTATTGAACTCAGGATCCGAGATGGCGCGGGTGTACTTCAGGCCCCAGGCGGCTTTTTTCGCGACCGACGGGATCTCGTGGTACATGTTGAAGATCTCGCCTTCATCCATGCCCAGCGATTCGATGCAGTACTGGTAGGCGTGGGTGTGGATCGCCTCTTCGAAGGCCTGGCGCAGGATGTACTGGCGGCACTCGGGGTTGGTGATCAGGCGGTACACGGCCAGGGCCAGGTTGTTGGCAACCAGCGAGTCGGCGGTGGAGAAGAAGCCGAGGTTGCGCATCACGATGCGGCGCTCGTCTTCGGTCAGGCCGTCCATGCTCTTCCACAGGGCGATGTCGGCGGTCATGTTGACCTCTTGCGGCATCCAGTGGTTGGCGCAGCCGTCGAGGTACTTCTGCCAGGCCCAGTCGTACTTGAACGGGACCAGCTGGTTGAGGTCGGCGCGGCAGTTGATCATGCGCTTTTCATCGACCGCGACGCGGGCCGAGGAGCCTTCCAGCTCGGCCAGGCCTTCGGCGATGTCCAGGGCGTCCAGGGCAGCCTTGGCGCGCTTGACGGCGTCGGAGTCGGCGGCGGTGGCGGCGCGGGCTTCCAGGGCGGCGGCACCGCCGGCGCTGTCGAGCTTGTCGAGGGTGGTGGCTGCGGCCTGCGCGGGGGTGTTTCCTTTGGCGGCGACTTCACCGTCTTCTTTGTCGAATTCGTCCCAGCTCAGCATCGTATTAAGCTCCTGCGTGAGGGTTACCTACGGCAACCGTTGGATTTAGAAAGAGGTTTTGCGATACCGCATATGCCACTCGGCTTGGGTGGGGGAGGCCGACCTCCCATCGCATCGATAATCTATTCGGGCTAGTAACCACTTGTTCACGATCTGTCGGGTGTCGTAACAAGTAGGAAATGCATGGCCTCAGATACAGGCGTTTCGCCTGCATTGGGCAGCTTTTCGCCCTTTCAAAGGGCGCGCATTATACCGGAATCACTACCCGCTGGGGTAAGGCGGGATCCGGTCTGATGTACATTTCGACCGGCGTTAAGGACGGTCGTTCGTTCGCTTAGCGAGTGGTAGCGGGAAAGGAGTTTAGCTCAGAGCAACAATATATGGTGTCTTTTTTTGTCAAAAGGCACCATATGTTGATTTTGAGCAAGGCCTGCGGGGGGAGTCCCAGTGAGGGGCGCGTTGCGGAAGGGGGAGGGAGAGGCCATCCGTGGCCAACGTCACCAGCATTATTACGGGTGAGTATTTTTCCAGCCTATACGTCTAACGTGTGAGTCCATTTAGAAACGCCGGCTTTGGACAGGTAGTCGACCAATGGACGCGAGCCAAAGAATTGAAGCCTGCTTCCCAAGCGGTACGCAAGGGCTGACTGGTCGATCCTGAATCCCAGGGCTCGTGCCGCGCTTGTCAGATGGAGGAGAAGACCGTCGTTATCTCCATTGGTGGCTTTGGCATCGAAAACGGCGAAATCAATCCAGCCGCCGTTCTGTCCCCGTTCTCTGAGGTGGGCCATTCGAATTTTCATAATGCAGCCCCCTAGCGGTCTTTGTTCGATTGAGATACGAGCGAAGCAGCAAGTGACTTGCTGTTTGCACTGTATTTCTCGCTCTGAAGGACCTTGGAAGCAGTGGCCTCCATAGCAGCACCAGTTTGTTTACTGGTATGAGCCTGCGCCAATGCCGACGCGGCAAGGCTTTTTGCGATGGCTGATGCGCTGGGATCTCGAAGCGTCTCAGATGCCAGATGGGCGATGTTGTCGGAGGTGTTTTTTCTATTTGTTGCCATGGTGGTACCTATCTATAGACATGATTAAGGATCATGCTTCGAGGGACCACTGAGCAGTGAGCCATTGACGTGTTCGTCTGAATAAGGCTCAATTGCACACCCTCGAAGGCTACTCGTAACTGTTTGGCTTTGGACGGAGCGGGTGATTGCGTTAGGTCGCCAAACTCAGACGCAATCGCTCGCTAGCTTTCCAATTCCGTGTCCAGCCCTGGACACCAGTAGGTCATCGCATAAGCGATCAACCATTCTTTCAGCACAATCCCTTTGTGCCATCGCTGCCAACCTTTCCCAGCGTCCTTCTTGCTGACCACTAATCATTTAGTGTGGCTGACATTCGTATCTGTAATTTTTCAATCTTGCGTTGGTTAGTCGGGGCCGGTTAAAGCCCCGACTTTCTCAGACACTCACTGGCAGGCTTCGCAATCCGGCTCGTCGATGGCGCAGGCCTTCGGTACCGGGGCAGGGCCGGCGGCCTGGACCGGGGCGCTGTCGCCGCCGCTCGACACGGCGTTGAGCTTGCCGGTGTTGATGGTCGACTTCTCGGTGCTGGTCGCGGCCAGGGCACGGAGGTAGTAGGTGGTCTTCAGACCACGGTACCAGGCCATGCGGTAGGTCACGTCCAGCTTCTTGCCCGAGGCACCGGCGATGTACAGGTTCAGCGACTGGGCCTGGTCGATCCACTTCTGGCGACGGGAGGCGGCGTCGACGATCCACTTGGTCTCGACTTCGAACGCGGTGGCGTACAGGTCCTTCAGCTCTTGCGGGATACGCTCGATCTGCTGAACCGAACCGTCGTAGTACTTCAGGTCGTTGATCATCACCGAGTCCCACAGACCGCGGGCCTTCAGGTCGCGGACCAGGTACGGGTTGATCACGGTGAATTCGCCCGACAGGTTCGATTTCACGTACAGGTTCTGGTAGGTCGGCTCGATCGACTGCGACACGCCGGTGATGTTGGCGATGGTCGCGGTCGGCGCGATGGCCATGATGTTCGAGTTACGAATACCTTTTTGCACGCGCTCGCGCACCGGTGCCCAGTCCAGGCTCTCGGTCAGGTCGACGTCGATGTACTTCTGGCCACGGGCCTCGATCAGGATCTGCTGGCTGTCCAGCGGCAGGATGCCCTTGGACCACAGCGAACCCTGGAAGGTCTCGTAGGCGCCGCGCTCGTCGGCCAGGTCGCAGGAAGCCTGGATCGCGTAGTAGCTGACCGCTTCCATCGACTTGTCGGCGAACTCGACGGCAGCGTCCGAACCGTACGGGATGTGCTGCAGGTACAGCGCGTCCTGGAAGCCCATGATGCCCAGGCCGACCGGGCGGTGCTTGAAGTTCGAGTTACGCGCTTGCGGCACCGAGTAGTAGTTGATGTCGATCACGTTGTCGAGCATGCGCACGGCGGTGTTCACGGTGCGTTGCAGCTTGGCGGTGTCCAGCTTGCCATCGACGATGTGGTTCGGCAGGTTGATCGAGCCCAGGTTGCAGACCGCGATCTCGTCCTTGTTGGTGTTCAGGGTGATCTCGGTGCACAGGTTCGAGCTGTGGACCACGCCCACGTGCTGCTGGGGCGAGCGCAGGTTGCACGGGTCCTTGAAGGTCAGCCATGGGTGGCCGGTCTCGAACAGCATCGACAGCATCTTGCGCCACAGGTCTTTGGCCTGGATGGTCTTGAACACCTTGATCTTGTTGTACTCGGTCAGGGCTTCGTAGTACTCGTAGCGCTCTTCGAAGGCCTTGCCGGTCAGGTCGTGCAGATCAGGCACTTCCGATGGCGAGAACAGGGTCCACTTGCCGTCATCGAAGACGCGCTTCATGAACAGGTCAGGGATCCAGTTGGCAGTGTTCATGTCGTGGGTACGACGACGGTCATCACCGGTGTTCTTGCGCAGCTCGATGAACTCTTCGATGTCGAGGTGCCAGGTTTCCAGGTAGGCACACACGGCGCCCTTGCGCTTGCCACCCTGGTTCACGGCGACGGCGGTGTCGTTGACCACTTTCAGGAATGGCACGACGCCTTGCGACTTGCCGTTGGTGCCCTTGATGTACGAGCCCAGGGCGCGCACCGGGGTCCAGTCGTTGCCCAGGCCACCGGCGAATTTCGACAGCATGGCGTTGTCGTGGATCGCGTGGTAGATGCCCGACAGGTCGTCCGGCACGGTGGTCAGGTAGCAGCTGGACAGCTGCGGACGCAGGGTACCGGCGTTGAACAGGGTCGGGGTCGAGGCCATGTAGTCGAAGGACGACAACAGGTTGTAGAACTCGATCGCACGGGCTTCCTTGTCTTTCTCTTCCAGCGCCAGGCCCATGGCCACGCGCATGAAGAACACCTGCGGCAGCTCGAAGCGCACGCCATCCTTGTGGATGAAGTAGCGGTCGTACAGGGTCTGCAGGCCCAGGTAGGTGAACTGCTGGTCGCGCTCGTGGTTGATCGCCTTGCCCATGCGCTCCAGGTCGTAGCCTTTCAGTGCTGGGTCGAGCAGCTCGAACTCGACGCCTTTCTCGACGTAGGCCGGCAGGGCCTTGGCGTACAGGTCGGCCATCTCGTGGTGGGTGGCGCTGTCGGCGACGTTCAGGAAGCCCAGGCCTTCGGCGCGCAGGGTGTCCATCAGCAGGCGGGCGGTGACGAACGAGTAGTTCGGCTCGCGCTCGACCAGGGTACGGGCGGTCATCACCAGGGCGGTGTTGACGTCCTTCAGGGCCACGCCGTCGTACAGGTTCTTCAGGGTTTCGCGCTGGATCAGGTCGCCATCGACTTCGGCCAGGCCTTCGCAGGCTTCGCTGATGATGGTGTTCAGGCGGGCCATGTCCAGGGGCGCGAGGCTGCCGTCGGCGAGGGTGATGCGGATGCTTGGGTGCGGCTCGACCACGGCTTCGGCGTTGGAGCGGGTAGCGCGCTCTTTGGCGCGCTGGTCGCGGTAGATCACGTAGTCGCGGGCGACTTTCTGCTCGCCGGCGCGCATCAGGGCCAGTTCGACCTGGTCCTGGATTTCTTCGATGTGGATGGTGCCACCCGATGGCATGCGACGCTTGAACGTGGCGGTGACCTGCTCGGTCAGGCGCGCGACGGTGTCGTGGATGCGCGACGAGGCGGCGGCGGTGCCGCCTTCAACTGCGAGGAACGCCTTGGTGATGGCCACGGTGATCTTGTCGTCGGTGTAGGGGACGACAGTGCCGTTGCGCTTGATCACGCGCAGTTGGCCAGGCGCGGTGGCGGCCAGATCCTGGTTCGAATCGGCGGCCTGCGGCGCTTTGCCCTGCGGGTTCTCGCGAGTTGTGTCGGTTTGCATGGGTGGGTGTCTCCACAGTTTCTATAGTGTTCAGGCGCCTGTCGGGCGCCCACCGTTCCGTCCACTTGCTCGATGGCCGTCGCGGGGATGCGTCATGCGCGCGCATCCGCCCGCTCGGGCTTACCGACTTCGGGACAGATCAGGAATAAGGGGCAATAACCTGCCGCTCCCTGGCCGAAGTCAAAGGTTCTGGGCGTACCCAAAATCTGTTGCTGATGAGTGCTGGGCCTTGCCTGCAACACTCATACCCGAACAAGGCTGTCTGGAGCCTTGCCTCGGTCGCCGCCGCTGGAGCGGTTTGGCTGCTGGAATCACGTTAAGTTCACCCAGAAAATTCGCTTGAATTTGCCTGTTGACTTGTGTTTGTGATTTTGCACGAAACCCAATATCTAGTGGTTCGCTGCGATGGGGATACAAGATAATGCGGTATTGGGGGCTTTGCAAGGCGCGCGCCTGTGGATAAGTTGTGTGTACTTTGTGAGTGATTCGTGGGTATCGGCTGTAGGCCTTGTCCCAAGTGGTTTGCACTATTTTTACCGCTGCGGCGCCCCCGCGCAGATTTCTGCGGGCGCGCACCCTATCACAAAAAACGGTTCAGTCCAGCGGCATGCGATGTGGTTGGCAGGGGTGGGGGCGGGACGTAGTATCCGGGGCTGACATTGCGCTTTGGTGAAGGTGGATTTTCGCCGGAATCAAAGGCTTGTGCAGCCTGTACCGGCCTCTTCGCGGGCAAGCCCGCTCCCACGGGGACAGGTACAAGCAGAAATACCCGACCAGAATCACAAAACCAAAAGGGTAAGGCCATGGACCAGCCAATCAACCGCATCCTGATCGTCGAGGACGACCAGCGCCTGGCCGAACTCACTGCCGAATACCTCCAGGCCAACGGCTTCGAGGTGGCGGTGGAGGGTGATGGCGGTCGCGCCGTGCGGCGCATTATTGACAGCCAGCCAGACCTGGTGATCCTCGACCTGATGCTGCCCGGCGAAGATGGCCTGAGCATCTGCCGGCGGGTGCGCGGCCAGTACCCCGGCCCGATCCTCATGCTCACTGCCCGCAGCGACGAACTCGACCAGGTCCAGGGCCTGGACCTGGGGGCTGACGACTATGTGTGCAAGCCGGTGCGCCCGCGCCTGCTGCTGGCGCGCATCAACGCGCTGCTGCGCCGTAGCGAGGCCCCGGAGCGGCGCCAGGAGCTGAGCTTCGGCCCGCTGCATATAGACAGCCGCCAGCGCGAGGCGCGCCTGGGGGGCCAGTTGATCGAGCTGACCGGCGCCGAGTTCGACCTGCTCTGGCTGCTGGCCAGCAACGCCGGGCGGGTGTTGTCCCGCGAGGAGATCTTCACCTCGCTGCGCGGTGTCGGCTATGACGGCCAGGACCGCTCCATCGATGTGCGTATCTCCAAGATCCGCCCCAAGATCGGCGATGACCCGATCACCCCGCGGCTGATCAAGACCCTGCGCAGCAAGGGCTACCTGTTCGTCGGCGAGGCGCCATGAACTCGATCTTCCTGCGTATCTATGGCGGCATGCTCGCGGTGCTGGTGCTGGTGGCCGTGCTCGGCGTGCTCAGCCTGCACCTGGTCAACGAGATTCGCGCTGGCCAGCACCGCGAGCGCCTGGCCCAAGGCACCTTCAGCCTGATGGCCGACAACCTGGCGCAGCAGAACGCGGTGGAGCGCACCCGTTCGCTGGTGATCTGGGAGCGCCTGCTCGGCGTGCCACTGGACGTGCAACCGCTGTCGGCGTTCACCCTCGACGGCAGCCAGCGCGCGCGCCTGTACCGTGACCTGGTGGTGGTGGAAAAGACCGGTCCCCATGCCGCCCGCGTGCTGCGCCGGGTCGGCCACGAGGACCTGCTGTTGGTGGCCGAGGTCAAGCAGATCAGCGAGCAGCTGGCCCGCGCCACGCTTTATCTGTTGGCCGATGAGCTGGTGCGCTACCCGGTGACCGAGCAGCAGGCGCGTCTGGCGCAACTGCGGCGGGACAAGGGCTTCGGCTTCGACGTGGCCCTGCAGCGCATCGAGCGCGCCGCCCTGGATGACGACCAACGGCGGCGGGTGGAGGAGGGCGACACGGTGATGGCGCTGGGCCGGGACGGCGACTCGATCCAGGTGTTCTCGGGGCTGTCCGGTTCGCCCTGGGTGCTGGAGATCGGCCCGCTGTACCAGCTCAACCCTTATCCACCGCAGTTGCTGGTGCTGATCGCTTTCCTGGGGTTGTGCCTGATCGGCTTGGTGGTCTATCTGCTGGTACGGCAGTTGGAACGTCGGGTGTCGGGCCTGGAGGTGGCCGCCACGCGCATTGCCCAGGGTAGCCTTGATACCCGCGTGCCGGCCGGCGACGCCGACTCGGTGGGGCGTTTGGCCGAGGCGTTCAACGGCATGGCCGAGCACCTGCAACGCTCGCTGACCATGCAGCGCGAGCTGGTGCGGGCAGTGTCACACGAGCTGCGCACGCCGGTGGCGCGGTTGCGCTTCGGCCTGGAGATGATCGAGAGTGCCAGCACCGAGCAGGCCCGGGCCAAGCATTTGGCGGGCATGGATGGCGATATCCAGGACCTGGACAAGCTGGTCGACGAAATGCTCACCTACGCCCGCCTGGAGCAGGGCGCGCCGGCGCTGCACTTCCAGGTCGTGGACCTGGACGCCTTGCTGGCGCGGGTGATCGACGAACTGGCGCCGTTGCGCGCCGAGGTGCGCGTGCTGCGGGGGGAATGTCACGGCCTGGACGGCGGTGGTGCCTGGGTCGAGGCCGAGCCGCGCTACCTGCACCGGGCCTTGCAGAACCTGGTGCGCAACGCCATGCGCCATGCCGAGGGCGAGGTGCGCCTGAGCTACCAGTTGGGCCAGGAGCGCTGCCGCATCGATGTCGAGGACGACGGCCCCGGTATTCCGGAGGGGATGTGGGACCGCATCTTCACCCCCTTCACCCGCTTGGACGACAGCCGCACCCGGGCCTCGGGCGGGCATGGGCTGGGCTTGTCGATTGTACGGCGGATCATCTACTGGCACGGCGGCCGGGCGCGGGTCGAGCGCAGCGCCGCGCTGGGCGGCGCCTGTTTCAGCCTGAGCTGGCCGCGCGAGCAGCCACGCGATTAAACGCTGACCAGGCTTAGCAGGTGACCGTCCTGCAGGCAAAACTGGCCGTCCAGCTCGGCGCCATGGCGCCATTCGTCCGACAGGTCGGTGAGCAGGCGCAGGCGGGCGTGGCCGTCGGCGGACCAGTCGAGCAGTTCGGCGTGTTCGAAATAGAAGCGCTGTCTGGTGAGCGGGTAGAGCGTCTTGAACAGGCTTTCCTTCAGCGAGAAGGTCAGGGTCACGGCCAGGGCTTGCTGGCTGCGGTCCAGGCGTTCCAGCTCGGCGGGAGTGAGGATTTCCCCGGCCAGGCGCTCGGCGCGCTTGTCGCTGAGCAGGGTTTCCTGGTCCAGGCCCAGGCCTGCGCCTTGGGCTGATACCACGGCCGCCGCCCAGCCTTGGCCATGGGTGATCGAGCCATGGATGCCGGCGGGCCAGATGGGGGAGCGGTCCTCGTGGGTGGCCGGCACATAGTCACGGCCATCCAGGCGTTGTAGTGCCTCGCGAGCGCAGACCCGGCCGGCCAGGTACTCGGCCTGGCGCTTGGCCACCGAGCGTTGCAGGCTGGCGGTCGGCGTGATGCCGGCGCGCTGGAAGTCGTCGGGGGCGAGCCTGGCCGGGTCGAAGGCGCAACTGACCAGCACCGCGCCGGGGACCGGGCGGGGCAGGGGCCAGTGGTGCTGGAGCGGGGCGCAGCAGGTGGGGAGTCTGTTCATGGTCGGTATTGTGCCAGCCTGGTGGCTGGTGGTGGAGCAGATATTTGGGGGCTGCTTTGCAGCCCTTTCGCGGCACAAGGCCGCTCCTACAAGGCCATGCGGTCTCCTGTAGGAGCGGCCTTGTGCCGCGAAAGGTCCGCAAAGCGGCCCCGGCAATCCTCAGTCAAACGCCGTCTTGAAAAACGCCTGCATATCCTTCCACGAGCTTTCATCCGCCGCCTTGTCATAGCCGATATCCGGCCCGCCATGCCCACCATGCCCCAACCGATCCGCATCCGGATTGGTAAAACCATGCTTGGCTCCCGGAATACCGACAAACTTCATGTCGGCCCCGGCATCGTGCATTTCCTTCTTGAACGCCACCACCTGCTCTGGCGTGACCATGCTGTCGGCCTCGCCGTGTTCCACCAGGATCTTCGCGCGGATCACGCCGGGCTTGGCCGGTGTCTGGGTCACCAGCGCGCCATGGAAGCTCACCACGCCATCGAGTTTCTCGCCCCGGCGCGCGGCATCCAGCACCACCTTGCCGCCAAAGCAGTAGCCGATGGCCGCCAGCTGGTGCTTGTTGGTATTGGGCTGGATCTTCAACAGCTCAAGCCCGGCATCGAAGCGCCGGGCGGCGGCGGCCGGGTCCTTCATCGCCGCCGCCATGAATGCCTGGGCGTCGGCGGGGTGCTCGGTGTTCTTGCCGTCGCCGTACATGTCGATGGCCAGGGCGTTGTAGCCCAGCGCCGCGAGGTCGCGGGCGCGGCGCTTGGCGTAGTCGTTCAGCCCCCACCATTCATGCACCACCACCACGCCCGGGCGCTTGCCCTCGACGGCGTCGTCGTAGGCGTAGTAGCCGACCAGGCGCTTACCGTCGGCATCCTGGTAGGGGATCTCGCGGGTTTGCACCGCCGCCTGGGCAAGGCTGGCGCTGCACAGCAGGGCGAGGGCAAGCAGGGTACGCATGGTCAGGCTCCTTGTTCGGTTCGTTCAGCCAAGGTTCAGGCCGGGTTCAGCAGGGGTTCAGGGCGCCCTCCCTACTCTAGCCCCCAGACAGCAACAACGCATCCAACCCGGAGTACCTGAACCATGAAAACGCTCAACACCCTGATCGCCGCCATGGCGGTTTGCGCCGCCGGCCTCACCACCGCCGCCCAGGCCGACGACAACTTCGCCAGCCTGACCTACGGCCAGACCAGCGACAAAGTACGCAAGTCCGGCCTGCTGCAACGCAACACCGACGGTCTGAACGCCGACGGCATCATCGGCAAGGACAGCACCTGGGGCGCGCGCCTGGGCAAGATCAACGACCAGGGCCGCTACTACCTGACCTACGACAACGTCTCGGGCGACCACGGTGGCGTCAAGCTGCGCCAGGAAAACCTGCTCGGCAGCTACGACCTGTTCCTGCCGGTGGGCGATACCACCAAGCTGTTCGGTGGCGGCAGCCTGGGCATGACCAAACTGACCCAGGATTCGCCAGGCGCCAGCCGCGACACCGATTACGGTTACGCCGTCGGCCTGCAGGCCGGTGTGATCCAGGAAGTCACCGACAACACCTCGGTGGAGCTTGGCTACCGTTACCTGCGCAGCAACGCGGCCACCGAGATCAGCGCCCATGGTGGGCCCAAGGAAGGCACCCTGCGCCTGACCAGCAGCGCGCAGACCTACCTGGCGGCTACCTACAAGTTCTGAGGTCGCTGTTATCCTGTGCAGGCCTCATCGCGGGCAAGCCCGCTCCCACAGCTGGTGCACAACCCTGTGGGAGCGGGTTTACCCGCGAAAAGGCCGGTACAGGCATTCGATTTGAAAGGAGATCTGCATGAAATTGCTGGTGGTCGAGGACGAGGCGCTGCTGCGTCATCACCTGTTCACCCGCCTCGGTGAAGGCGGCCATGTGGTGCAGGCGGTGGCCAACGCGGAAGAAGCCTTGTACCAGGCCGAGCAGTACAACCACGACCTGGCGGTGATCGACCTGGGGTTGCCAGGCATGAGCGGGTTGGACCTGATTCGCCAACTGCGCAGCCTCGGCCAGACCTTCCCCATCCTCATCCTCACCGCGCGCGGCAACTGGCAGGACAAGGTCGAGGGCCTGGCCGCCGGCGCTGACGACTATGTGGTCAAGCCGTTCCAGTTCGAAGAGCTGGAGGCCCGGCTGAACGCCTTGCTGCGCCGCTCCAGCGGTTTCACCCAGTCGACCATCGCCGCAGGCCCCCTGGTGCTCGACCTCAACCGCAAGCAGGCGACGCTGGACGAGCAACCGCTGGCGCTGACCGCCTACGAATACCGTATCCTCGAATACCTCATGCGCCATCACCAGCAGGTGGTGGCCAAGGATCGCCTGATGGAGCAGCTGTACCCGGACGACGAGGAGCGCGACCCCAATGTCATCGAGGTGCTGGTTGGTCGCCTGCGGCGCAAGCTCGAGGGCGACAACGGCTTCAAGCCGATCGACACCGTGCGTGGCCTGGGTTACCTGTTCACCGAGCGCTGCCGGTGATCCGTTCCCTGCGAGTGCGCCTGATGCTGGCGGCGGCGCTGCTGGCGTTGCTGTTCATGCTGGCGCTGCTGCCGGCGTTGCAGAAGGCCTTCAGCCTGGCGTTGCAAGAGTCGATCGAGCAGCGCCTGGCCTCGGACGTGACCACCTTGATCTCCGCCGCGCGCATCGAAAACGGCCAGTTGCAGATGCCGGCGCTGCTGCCGGACGAGCGCTACAACCTGCCCTACACCGGCTTGCTCGGTTATATCTTCGACCGCCAGGGCACCTTGGTCTGGCAATCGCGGGCCACGCGCAACCGCAACATCAACTATCACCCGCGTTATGACGGGCGCGGCAACGAATTCGCACGTATCCACCAGGACGATGGCGAGGAGTTCTTCGTCTACGACGTCGAGGTCAAGCTGCTGGGCGGCAAGAGCGCGGCGTTCAGCATCGTCGCCCTGCAGCCGCTGCGCGAATACAAGGACACCCTCAGCGGCCTGCGCGAGAAGCTCTACCTCGGCTTTGGCGCGGCGCTGCTGGCGTTGATGGCGCTACTCTGGGCCGGCTTGACCTGGGGTCTGCGCTCGCTGCGCCAGCTCAGCGTCGAACTCGATGCCGTGGAGAGTGGCGCCCGTGACGGCCTGAGCCGTGAGCATCCGCGCGAGCTGCTGCGCCTGACCGGCTCGCTCAACCGCCTGCTGCGCAGTGAGCGTGAGCAGCGCCAGCGCTACCGCGATTCGCTCGATGACCTGGCCCACAGCCTGAAGACCCCGCTGGCGGTGTTGCAGGGGGTGGGTGAGAGTCTGGAGCACGCAGATCGCGAGCAGGCGCGGGTGCTGCAGAGCCAGATCGAGCGCATGAGCCAGCAGATCGACTACCAGTTGCAGCGTGCCAGCCTGCGCAAGAGTGGCCTGGTCCGCCATCAGGTCGAGCTCACGCCGTTGCTCGACAGCCTGTGCAGCACCCTGGCCAAGGTGTACCGCGACAAGCAGGTGGTGGTCAGCCTCGATGTGCCGGCCCAGGCGCGGGTGCCGATGGAGCAGGGCGCCTTGCTCGAGCTGCTCGGCAACCTGCTGGAGAACGCCTACCGGTTGTGCCTGGGGCAGGTGCGGGTGCGCCTGGAAGAAGCGCCGGGGCAACTGGCGCTGTGGATCGAGGACGATGGTCCAGGGGTGCCGCCCGACCAGCGCGAGCGCATTCTCGAGCGTGGCGAGCGGCTCGACCGCCAGCACCCGGGGCAGGGGATCGGGCTGGCGGTGGTCAAGGACATCATCGACAGCTATGACGCTGAATTGAGCCTGGGTGATTCCGAGCTGGGCGGCGCGGCGTTTCTCATCCAGTTCCGCCTTGACTGACGATCTGTAGGAGCCAGCCTCGCTGGATCCTGCAAGGTGCGGGCGGAAATCCGCCAATGCCACCTGTACGATTTCCGCCATCGGGCGGAAATCCGCCATTTCCTACCGGTATTTGCGCCCCGTCCCAGGGCATTCCCACCCCGTAAACATTGGCTGTGCACCTCGAGTGGGCATTTTGGCATCGCCTTTGCTATTCACCTGGCAGAGGCCTGCCCAGGCGCTCAAACACAACGACAAATCCCTCCGGATGCAGGAGGGTTCGCGATTCAGGTGCCCCGACATCCTGGGAAGGATGCGCCGGCCCACTTGAGGAAAATCTAGCCATGACGACTCGTCAGCCGCTGTACAAATCGCTGTATGTCCAGGTGATCGTCGCCATCACCATCGGTATCCTGCTCGGCCACTACTACCCGGAAACCGGGGTTGCCCTCAAACCGCTGGGTGACGGCTTCGTCAAGCTGATCAAGATGGTCATCGCCCCGATCATCTTCTGCACCGTGGTCAGCGGCATCGCCGGCATGCAGAGCATGAAGTCGGTCGGCAAGACCGGCGGCTACGCGCTGCTGTACTTCGAAATCGTTTCCACCATTGCCTTGATCATCGGCCTGGTGGTGGTCAACGTGGTCCAGCCCGGCGCCGGCATGCATGTCGATGTCAGCACCCTGAACGCCAGCAGCGTGGCCGCCTACGCCGCCGCCGGCGCGCAGCAGACCACGGTCGGCTTCCTGCTCAACATCATCCCCAACACCGTGGTCGGCGCCTTCGCCAATGGCGACATCCTGCAAGTGCTGATGTTCTCGGTGCTGTTCGGCTTCGCCCTGCACCGCCTGGGCAGCTACGGCAAGCCGGTGCTGGACATGATCGACCGCTTCGCCCATGTCATGTTCAACATCATCAACATGATCATGAAGCTGGCCCCGGTCGGCGCCTTCGGTGCCATGGCCTTCACCATCGGCCAGTACGGCGTGGGCTCGCTGGTGCAGTTGGGCTACCTGATGGCCTGCTTCTACATTACCTGCCTGCTGTTCATCCTGGTGGTGCTGGGCGGTATCTGCCGCGCTCATGGTTTCAGCGTGCTCAAGCTGATCCGCTACATCCGTGAAGAACTGCTGATCGTGCTGGGCACCTCGTCCTCGGAGTCGGCCCTGCCACGCATGCTGGCCAAGATGGAGCGCCTGGGTGCGAAGAAGTCCGTGGTTGGCCTGGTGATCCCCACTGGTTACTCGTTCAACCTCGACGGTACCTCGATCTACCTGACCATGGCCGCGGTGTTCATCGCCCAGGCCACCGACACCACCATGGACATCACCCACCAGATCACCTTGCTGCTGGTGCTGCTGGTGGCGTCCAAAGGTGCCGCGGGCGTCACTGGCTCGGGCTTCATCGTCCTCGCCGCGACCCTGTCGGCCGTCGGCCACCTGCCGGTTGCCGGCCTGGCGCTGATCCTGGGTATCGACCGCTTCATGTCCGAAGCCCGCGCCCTGACCAACCTGATCGGCAACGCCGTGGCCACCGTGGTCGTGGCCAAGTGGGTCAAGGAGCTGGATACCGACACCCTGCAGGCCGAGCTGGCATCCGGCGGCGCGCCGCTGGTGGACACCCGTCCGACCGACGACCTGGGCGTGGCCGAAGGCCCGGCGCGTTGATCACCTCGCGGTAAGTGCAAAAGCCCATCTTCGGATGGGCTTTTTCATTTCTGGCGTTGCTGCAACCAGGGCGAACATTCATGGGGGAGGTGGTAGATAGTTATCTACGGTTGTGACTCTGCGGTGGGTAGATTGGATTTCGCTGGGGGCACACGGCTTGGCCTGATAGGCGCTCCAGCTATCCGTATTCCGACCGAAAAAGGAAATCATCCGATGAGCAAACCCCATGATGTGCAAACCACTACCACGATCACTTTGCAGGGAGGCTGCGGTGATGACGTATTGGTCGGGGGAACTGGAAATGATGTGATTGCCGGGGGCAGGGGGCGTGATGTACTTGAGGGTGGCAAGGGCGACGACTACCTGATTGGTGGCAAAGGCGACGATGTGCTGGATGGCGGCATGGGCGCCGACCGCCTGTATGGCGGCAGGGGCCATGATGTGCTGATTGGTGATAGCGGTAGGGATGTGCTCAGGGGCGGCAAAGGCAACGATTTTCTCGAAGGGGGCCGGGGCACCGATATCCTGAGCGGTGGCCAGGGGGCGGATGTGTTCGTGTTCTCGAAGCTCGCCGATATGGGCGTGGGCACGCGGCGCGATATCGTCACCGATTTCAATGGTGCGGCCGGTGATCGCATCGACTTGCGTGGCCTGGCGAAATCCGAGGGGCTCGACGGCCTGGTCTTTGTGGGGGCTGCCGCCTTCACCGGAGTTGGTCAACTGCGTTTTGAGAGTGAGATCCTGTCTGGTAACTTACGCGGTAGCCTGAAGCCGGATTTCGAGATCAAGTTGACTGGCGTGGCAACCTTCAAGGCTGAATATCTGATGCTGTGAACCTGACGCTTGCGTGTTTATCCATCCGTTGCCGTTCCACGCGCTGGGCATGTCATTCGACCCGGGTCTCGCCGCTGTACACCAAAATCTCCCGGCATCGCCGGCACAGATAACGCCGCCCCTGGCGCACCAGCTTGTGCCGTTGCGCGGTGAACGGAAAGTCGCTTTGCGGGCACGGGCAACGGTAGATGTAGCGCGTGGCCACGCGCCGCTGCACTTCGTAGTTGTGGCAACGGTTCGGCGGCAGTTCGTAGACCCCGCGCATGATCAACTGCCACTCCTCGCCATGGGCCTGGATGCGCTCGCCGAACAGCTGGTGGGCGACCAGGTGGGCGACTTCGTGGGCCACGGTCTGGCGCAGGAAGTCTTCCTGGTTCTCGCGGTACAGCTGCAGGTTGAAGCGCAGCAGGTTCTCGTGCAGGTGGGCGACACCGGCTTTTTGCCCGCGCAGCTTGAAGCTCACCTGCGGGCGCGGGAAGGGGCGTTTGAAGAAGGTTTCGGCTTGCTGGTAACAGGTTTCGACGCGTTGTTTGAGCAGCTCGGGCATGGCGGGGCAATTCTCCTGACCGGGCATTATGCCGCAAGCGCGGCCAAGGCGCCGAACCGCTGGTCAACACGAAACGAGGCCGCCTTGCGGCGGCCTCGGCTGATGCCCCAGTGTTGGTTCGATCTAGTTGGTATACACGGGCCCCACGCCCAGCCCCCAGATGATCACGGTGGCGGCCATGATCGCCACCAGCACCACCAGGCCCACCGCCAGCACGGAGCTGGAGAACAGGAAGCCTTCATCGGAGGGTATGTTCATGAACGTCGGCAGCCCGACATACAGCAGGTACACCGTGTAGCAGATGGCCGCCGTGCCGATCAGCATGCCCAGCCACAGGTGCGGGTACAGCGCCGCGAGGCCGCCGATGAACAGCGGCGTGGCGGTGTAGGTGGCGAAGGCGACGCATTGCGCCATGCTCGGGTTGGCGTCGTAGGTGCGTGCCATCCAGTGGATGAAGGCGCCCATCACCGCCACCCCGGCGAGCATCGCCAGGTACGACATGATGCTCATCCAGATCGCGCTTTCCATGGTCAGCATCACCGCTGGCCGGTCACCGATCACCCAGCCGACCTGGGTGGTGCCGATGAAGGCCGAGACGGCGGGGATCGCCGCGAGGATCAGCGTGTGCGTCAGGTACATGTGGCTGATGCTTTCTTCTTCGCCACGGATTTCCCGCCACTCCTGGTCGGGATGGGTAAACAGCCCCACAACGTGATGAATCATGCCGGTCACTCCTATTGGTTGCCAAACGCCCCCCAGATGGAGCGCCTGCGGCCCGAGGCCGAACACCGATGCAAGCGGTAATGTGGCCTTATGTCGCAGTATAGGAAGCCGTTCCCCGCATAAAACCGGCTTTTTAGAGCAAATTGCGCTGTCAGCGGCGGTGCTGATTCCCTTGAAGTCTTTATCGGATTGGCCTACTGCCTTGCCCGGTTTGTGCGTAAAATAGCCGGCTTTTGTCACACCTCGCGGATCCAAGCGCTATGGGCACCCTCTCGGTCAACCAGAACAAACTGCAAAAACGCCTGCGTCGTCTCGCCGGCGAAGCCATCACCGACTACAACATGATCGAGGATGGCGACAAGGTCATGGTCTGCCTGTCCGGCGGCAAGGACAGCTACACCATGCTCGACGTTCTGTTGCACCTGCAGAAGGTGGCGCCGATCAAGTTCGACATCGTCGCGGTGAACATGGACCAGAAGCAGCCCGGCTTCCCCGAGCACGTGCTGCCGGCCTACCTCAAGGAACTGGGGGTCGAGTACCACATCGTCGAGAAGGACACCTACTCGGTGGTCAAGGAGCTGGTCCCGGAAGGCAAGACCACCTGCTCGCTGTGCTCGCGCCTGCGCCGCGGCACCCTGTACACCTTCGCCGACGAGATTGGCGCGACCAAAATGGCCCTGGGCCATCACCGCGACGATATCGTCGAGACGTTCTTCCTCAACATGTTCTTCAATGGCGCGCTCAAGGGCATGCCGCCGAAGCTGCGTGCCGACGACGGTCGCAACGTGGTGATCCGCCCGCTGGCCTACTGCAGCGAGAAGGACATCCAGGCCTACTCGGACATGAAGGAATTCCCGATCATTCCGTGCAACCTCTGTGGCTCGCAGGAAAACCTGCAGCGTCAGGTGGTCAAGGACATGCTGGTGGAGTGGGAGCGCAAGCACCCGGGCCGCACCGAGAGCATCTTCCGCGCCTTGCAGAACGTCGCGCCGTCGCAGCTGGCCGACCGCAACCTGTTCGACTTCACCAGCCTGAAGATCGATGAAAGCGCCACGCCGCGCTTCCTCGACGTGCTGAATATCTGACCCATGCGCGATTACCAGTGGCTGCATGAGTACTGCCTGAACCGCTTCGGCTCGGCCCAGGCACTGGAAGCCTTCCTGCCGCAGCCGCGCACCCCGGCGCAGCTGCGCGATATCCCCGACGACCGCTACCTGTCGACCTTGGCCCTGCGCGTGTTTCGCGCCGGGCTCAAGCACAGCCTGGTGGACGCCAAGTGGCCGGCGTTCGAACAGGTGTTCTTTGGCTTCGATCCGCACAAGGTGGTGCTGATGGGCGCCGAGCACCTGGAGCGGCTGATGCAGGACGAGCGCATCATCCGCCACCTGGGCAAGCTCAAGAGCGTGCCGCGCAATGCGCAGATGATCCTCGATGTGGCGAAGGAGAAGGGCAGCTTTGGCGCGTTCATCGCCGACTGGCCCGAGACCGACATCGTCGGGCTGTGGAAGTACCTGGCCAAGCACGGCAACCAGCTCGGTGGGTTGTCGGCGCCGCGCTTCTTGCGCATGGTCGGCAAGGATACCTTCATCCCCACCGACGACATGGCGGCGGCGTTGATCGCGCAGAAGATCATCGACAAGCCACCGACCAGCCAGCGCGATCTGGCGCTGGTGCAGCAGGCGTTCAATCAGTGGCACGCCGAAAGCGGGCGGCCACTGTGCCAGTTGTCGGTGATGCTGGCGCATACCGTCAACCACTGAGATCGCTGGGGCCGCCGTGCGGCCCTATCGCGACACAAGGCCGCTCCTACAGGAGTATGCGTGCCCCTGTAGGAGCGGCCTTGTGTCGCGATAGGGCTGCAGAGCAGCCCCGGAATCAGCTCCCTTCGCCGGCCATGCGCCGCTCGAACTGAAACTTCCAGCGCACATACAGTAGCCCGGCCACGAACAGCCCCAGGCTGACCAGCACCTCGACCCAGCCAAACAGCGCCCGTGCCGGATCGAACGCCGCCAGCACGCCCTTGATGAAGTAGATGTTGACCACGAAGCAGGTCCAGGCATGCGCCCGGGCGCTGCCCATGAGCATACCCGGCAGCAACAGCAGCAGGGGAATCAGCTCGATGGCCAGGATCACCTCGACCCGCGCCCCGTGCAGGTTGGCGAACCACAGGTTGTTCACCACCAGCAGGGCGATCAGGCCGAAGAAGCAGGCCAGGCTCAGGGCGCGGGTGATCCGCACCCGCGGCGCCAGCCAGTCCAATGGCGGCAAGACCTTCGGCTTTCTAGCCACGCTCGCCCCCCAGGGCCTTGGCCGTTTTCGCCAGGCGCTGCCCGAGCGCGCGGCACAGGGTGATTTCGTGTGGGTCCAGTTCGCGCTTGCCGTCGGCGCCGGCATGGTGGCTGGCGCCATACGGGGTGCCGCCACCGCTGGTCTCGAGCAGCGCCGACTCGCTGTAGGGCAGGCCGGTGACCAGCATGCCGTGGTGCATCAATGGCAGCAGCATCGACAGCAGGGTGGTTTCCTGGCCGCCGTGCAGGCTGGCGGTGGAGGTGAACACTGCCGCCGGCTTGCCCACCAGTTCGCCGCCCAGCCACAGGCTGCTGGTGCCGTCGAGGAAATACTTGAGTGGCGCGGCCATGTTGCCGAAGCGGGTCGGGCTGCCCAGGGCCAGGCCCGCGCAGTGGCGCAGGTCGTCGAGGGTGGCGTACAGCGCGCCGCTGGCCGGGATGTCCGGGGCCACGGCTTCGCATTCGGTGGAAATCGCCGGCACGGTGCGCAGGCGGGCTTCCAGGCCGGCCATCTCGACGCCGCGGGCGATGTGCCGGGCCATCTCGCTGGTCGAACCGTGGCGGCTGTAGTACAGCACCAGGATGTAGGGCTCGCTCACGGCAGGATCTCCAGGACCTTCTCCGGCGGCCGGCCGATCACCGCCTTGTCGCCGGCGACCAGGATCGGGCGTTCGATCAGCTTGGGATGTTCGACCATCGCCTTGATCAGTTGGGCGTCGCTCAGGGCCGGGTTGGCCAGGTCGAGCGCCTTGTATTCGTCTTCGCCGCTGCGCAGCAGTTGGCGCGCGCCGATGCCCAGCTTGCCGAGCAGCCGTTCGAGGGTGGCGGCGTCCGGCGGGGTCTCGAGGTAGCGCACGATGGTCGGCGCCAGGCCGCGTGCTTCGAGCAGTTCCAGGGCGCCGCGGGATTTCGAGCAGCGCGGGTTATGATAGAGGGTCAGTTCGGTCATGACGGGTCGCATCCAGCGGGGTGTGGCGGCTATTCTAACCGCAGCGACCGACTTCAATGCTTGAAAACTTCGAGAAGGATTGACCCATGGCAAGGCGTTTGGCAGCTGCACTGGCCATCACCGCGAGCCTGTTGCTCGGCGGTTGCGGTGCGGACTACGGCGTGGACCAGCACGGCAACACGGTGAAGGCTGAACAGATCGACGGGCACTGGCTGGTGCTCAACTACTGGGCCGAATGGTGTGGCCCGTGCCGTACCGAAATCCCCGAGCTCAATGCCGCGGCGAAGCAGTGGGATGCCCAGGGCATCAAGGTGGTGGGGGTGAACTTCGATGGCCTGCAGGGCGCGGACCTGAAAGCCGCCGCCGATACCCTGGGCATTGGTTTCACCGTGCTGGCCCAGGATCCGGCCGAGCGCTACGAGCTGCCGCGCAGCGAGGCGCTGCCGGTGACCTACATCATCGACGACAAGGGCAAGGTACGTGAGCAACTGATGGGCGAGCAGACGCTCGAAGGCTTGCAGGCGAAGATCAAGGCGCTCAAGGGCGTTTGAAAGCAGCTGCAAGCTGCAAGCTGCAAGCTGCAAGCTTCAAGCTTCAAGAAAAAAGTGCAGGCACCGCGATTTGCTCTTTCTTGCAGCTTGCAGCTTGCAGCTTCTGTCAGCCTTCCTCAGGCCAGAACCGCAGCGGCTTGCCCTCGGCCGGCCAGAAGCGGATCTGCTCGATCGGCGACACATCCCAGCGCTGCACCGTCTCCAGCGCCTGCAAAAAGCGTTTTTCCTGGTCCATCAGCGCCGGCGCGCACAGCTTGCGGGTCTTGCCGACCTTGCCGAAGCTGATGCGCTCGCCATCCAGCGTGTAGGGCGCGAACCAGTGGTTGCAGCCGCCGTTGCCATAGGCCCGGCCATCGCTGGCCAGGGTCAGGGTCAGGTGGCTGTAGTCGATCAACGGGCGCTCGCCGATCCATTCCAGCAGGTAGCTCTGCTCCTGCTGCAGTTTCGATGGCGGCGCGGCACAGCCGATCAGGCCGGTGGCGATCAGCACGCCGGTCAGCAGCTGTTTCACTCAGGCACGCTCCCGGCACTGCGGGCACAGGTGCTTGTCGCCTTTGCTGGCCCAGCCCAGTTCCTGGATGCGCGCGCTGGCGGCCGGGGCCTGGCCTTTCTTGCCCAGCTTGGCGTCGTTGGCGAACTCGAAGTCCAGTACTGCATCGCAGCTGTCGCACTTGACCTGCCACTGGAGAATTTCCAGCTCATTGAAGACCGGGCCCTGGGCCACGGCGACCCACTGGCCGTGTGGGTTGATCAGGTGACGCACGGTCTCGACGGTCAGGCGCATGGACAGGTCCTTGCTGCCCTTGAGGGTCACCAGCAGGACATCGCCCTTCTGGATCGAGCCGCCGTTGCCGGTGACCTGATAGCGGCCGGGTACCAGGGCGCGGCACTCGATCAAGGTGTGTTGCGGGTTGAAAAGGGTGTAGCGGAAATCGTGTTCGACCATGGGTCCTCCAGAAATGCCGCGTATCCTAGCATCATCCCGTGACCAGATTCTGCGGATTGCCTGCCGCCCAGCGGGCGATGTTGTCCAGGGTGGTGGTGGCGATCGCGTCCAGCGCCTCGCGGGTGAGGAACGCCTGGTGCGCGGTGACGATCACGTTGGGGAAGGTCAACAGCCGCGCCAGTACATCGTCCTGCAGCGGCTGGTCGGAGCGGTCCTCGAAGAACAGCTGCGCCTCTTCTTCATACACATCCAGCCCCAGGTAGCCGAGCTGGCCGCGCTTGAGCGCGTCGATCAAGGCCGGCGTGTCGACCAGCGCGCCGCGCCCGGTATTGATCAGCATCGCGCCGGGTTGCAACTGGGCCAGGCTCTGGGCGTTGATCAGGTGGCGGGTGTCTGCGCTCAGCGGGCAGTGCAGGCTGATGATCCGCGATTCACGCAATAGCTCGGGCAGCTCCAGGTAGCGGGCGCCGAGGGCCAGCAGTTCGGGATTGGGGTAGGGGTCGTAGGCCAGCAGCTGGCAGCCGAAACCGGCCATGATGCGGGCGAAGGCGGCGCCAATCTGGCCGGTGCCGACCACGCCGACGGTCTTGCCGTGCAGGTCGAAGCCGGTCAACCCATGCAGGGTGAAGTCGCCTTCGCGGGTGCGGTTGTAGGCCCGATGCAGGCGGCGGTTGAGGGCAAGGATCAGTGCCACCGCATGTTCGGCCACGGCATGCGGCGAATAGGCCGGCACCCGAGCCACGGCCAGGCCCAGGCGCTGGGCTGCTACCAGGTCGACATGGTTGTAGCCGGCCGAGCGCAGGGCGATCAGGCGCGTGCCGCCGGCGGCCAGGCGGGCGAGGACCTGGGCATCGAGCTCATCGTTGATGAAGGCGCAGACCACCTCGAAGCCGTTGGCCAGGGCCGCGGTATCGAGGGTCAGGCGCGCGGCTTGGTAGTGCAGCTGCAGGGTGCTGCCGTGGGCGGCACGGGTGAAGCTTTCCTGGTCGTAGTGCTGGCTGCTGAACAACAGGGCGCGCATGGCTGGGTTCCTTTGATGTGAGCGTTGCCAGTCTAGGCCAGTGGGCAGGATCGGTATTGATCTGGGCGGGCTTGATGCGTCGCTTCAATTGAAGATCGCCGGGGCGCAAAGCGGCCCCGGCGAGTCCGTACCCATGGCCATCAGGCGTGCTGGCGAGCTTGGGCCGCCAGCCGTTCGATGGCCAGGTCGAGGTCGTCGAGCGCCGCCTGGGCCTGCGGGCTGTCCTGCTTGAGCAAGGTTTCGCTGCGCTGGCAGGCGGCGCGCAACTGCGGTACGCCGCAATAGCGCGAGGCACCGTTGAGGCGATGCACCCGTTCGATCATTGCCGTGCGGTCGGCGGCGTCGCGGGCGGCCTGGATGGCTTCGCGATCGGCGGCAAGCGAGGCCAGCAACATGGCCAGCATGTCCGCCGCCAGGTCCGGCTTGCCGGCTGCCAGGCGCAGGCCTTCCTCTGGGTCGAGCACCTTCAGCTCGTCGCTGTCCGGCAAGCGTTCGCTGGCCCGCTCCTGCTGGGGCGCGCCCAGGCTCAGGCCGGTCCACTTCATCACCACCTGGGCCAACTGGCGCTCGCTGATCGGTTTGGTGAGGTAGTCGTCCATGCCGCTATGCAGCAGGGCGCGTTTCTCGTTGGCCATGGCATGCGCGGTAAGCGCGACGATCGGCAGCGGCTGGCCACTCTGACTGCTTTCCCAGCGGCGAATCTGCTCGGTGCAGGCGCGACCATCCATCCCCGGCATCTGCACGTCCATCAGCACCAGGTCGAAGGGCTCGTCCTGCACCACCTGGACCGCGGTGTATCCGTTGTCGACGGCCAGCACCTCGGCGCCCATGCCTTCGAGCAGGGTCTGTACCAGCAGCAGGTTGGCCGCGTTGTCGTCGACACAGAGGATCTTCGGCATGCGCTGGCCGCTGTTCACGCGCTGCTCGCTCAAGGGGCGGCGTGGCTGTACCAGTTCCAGCAGCAGGCGGCGGATCTTGCGGGTGCAGGTAGGCTTGGCCAGCAGTTGGCCGTGGGCGTTGGGCAGATAAGGCAGGTAGAGCGGCTGCTCGGTGGTCGGGCACAGCGCCACGCACTGGCAGCCCAGGCCTTCCAGTCGTTGCAGGTAGTGGCCGAGCTGTTCCGGGGACAGGCTGCCGAGATTGACCCCGAGCACGGCGAAATCGAAGGGCTGGCCAGCCTGGCTGGCGGCCTGTACCGCCTGCAGCAATTGCTCGCAGGAGGCGAACAGGCTCACCGACAGGCCGCAGTCCTGCAGTTGGTGCTCCAGCGCCTGGCGGGCCAGGTCGTGGCCGTCGACGATGGCCGCGCGACGCCCCTGCAGGGCCGGCAGCGGTTGCTCTTCGCCGTCGTCATGGGCCTTGGGCAGGTTGAGGCTGATCCAGAATTGCGAGCCTTCGCCCGGGGTGCTGTCGACGCCGATCTCGCCGCCCATCTGCTCGATCAGGCGTTTGGAGATCACCAGCCCCAGGCCGGTACCGCCGGGTTGGCGCGACAGCGAGTTGTCGGCCTGGCTGAAGGCCTGGAACAAGGTGCGCACATCCTGGGGTGACAGGCCGATGCCGGTGTCCTGCACACTGATGCGTAGTTGCACGCTGTCTTCCTGTTCGTCGTCGAGCATGGCTCGCACGACGATGGTGCCTTCGCGGGTGAACTTGATGGTGTTGCTCACCAGGTTGGTGAGGATCTGCTTGAGCCGCAGCGGGTCGCCGACCAGCGACAACGGGGTGTCGCGGTATACCAGGCTGAGCAGTTCGAGCTGCTTGGCGTGGGCGGCCGGGGCGAGGATGGTCAGGGTGTCCTGGATCAGGTCGCGCAGGTTGAACGGAATGCTGTCGAGCACCAGCTTGCCGGCTTCGATCTTGGAGAAGTCGAGGATCTCGTTGATGATCCCCAGCAGGTTGTCGGCGGATTTCTCGATGGTGCCCAGGTAGTCGAGCTGGCGCGGGCTCAGCTCGCTTTTCTGCAACAGGTGGGTGAAGCCGAGGATACCGTTGAGCGGGGTGCGGATCTCGTGGCTCATGTTGGCCAGGAACTCCGACTTGATACGGCTGGCTTCCAGGGCCTCCTTGCGCGCCATGTCCAGTTCGATGTTCTGGATCTCGATGGTTTCCAGGTTCTGGCGCACATCCTCGGTGGCCTGGTCGATGCTGTGCTGCAACTCCTCGTGGGCGCTGTGCAGGGTTTCGGCCATGCGGTTGATGCCGCCGGCCAGCTCATCGAGCTCATGGCTGCCCAAGGCCGGCAGGCGTTCGTCGAGGTGGCCGTCCTTGAGCTGGTTGACCGCGTGCTTGATACGGTTGATCGGGCCATTGATGGTGCGGCTCATACGCAGGGCGAGCAGGGCGGTCAGGCTCAGGCAGGCGAGGATCAGCAACAGGCTGGTGAACAGGTTGCGGTAGCCGCGCAGCAGGGTGCCGTCGTGGGACAGTTCGATCTCGACCCAACCCAGCAACCGCTCGGCTTCGGCAGGCACGGCATCGGTGGCCAGGTCGCGATGATGGCCGAACACTGGCATCAGGTAACGGGTGGCATCGTTGCCGGTACGTTGCAACAGCTGCGTGCCGGTGCCGCCACTGGGCGCCTGGTTGAGCATGCTCGGCCCGGCGTGGGCCAGGCGGGTGCGGTCGGCGCCGAGGAAGGCCACCGCGCGCACATCGGGTTGCTCCAGGGCCTGGGCGGCGATGCGCTCGAGCTGCGCCGGGGCCTGGCGGGCGAGTGCCGGTGCCGCCAGCGGGGCCAGTTGCTCGGCGATCATCTTGCCGCGTTGCAGCAGTTGCGTGCGCAGGTCGCTTTGCTGCAGCCAGGTGAAGTAGCTGCCCAGCACCAGGGCCATCAGGCTGGCGGGCAGCAAGGCCAGCAGCAACACGCGGCTGCGAATTCCCAAACGGTCGAGCACACCTGTCTCCTGTCATGTGCTTAAGGGCGCGGTTCGCGCTTCAGCGGGAACGTTACTCCGGGTAGGGGGGCAATGCACCCACTTGTGTTTGATTTTGTTTCAAGAAGTAGGACGCGAGCCTGCTTCCGACGTCGAATCGGGTGGAATCCTACGTTTCGCTGGTCGCAGTGCGGTTGCCTGGCGGGAGCGCTTGTCCAATAATTGCGTAACTGAGAATTGATGGCAGTTGCCAATGCATCCTGTATCTATCCACGCTCCCCATATCCTCGCCATCGAGGACGATCTCGTGCTGGGCGCCTACCTGCATGAGGAACTGCAGCGCGGCGGCTTCCATGTCACCTGGTGCCGCAACGGCCTCGAAGGCCTGGCGGTCGCCGACCGGCAAGCCTTCGACCTGGTGCTGATGGACATCCTGCTGCCGGGCCTCAATGGTCTCGACGCTTTGGCCAGCCTGCGCCGGCACAGCGCCACGCCGGTGATCCTGATGTCGGCGCTGGGGGCCGAGGCCGATCGCATCAGTGGTTTCGAGCGTGGCGCCGACGACTACCTACCCAAACCGTTCAGTTTTGCCGAGTTGCGCGTGCGCATCGAGGCGATCCTGCGGCGGGTGGCCTTTGAACGCCGCTCCCAGGCGCCGCGCGAGGTGGCGGCCGGGCAGTTGCAGTTCGATGAGCAGGGCTGCGACGTCAGCCTGGCGGGGGTGCGAGCCGGGTTGACCCCTAGCGAATACCGCCTGCTCGAGACCCTGCACCGCAGCACCGATGAAGTGCTGAGCAAGCCCTTCCTTTACCAGCAGGTCCTGCAGCGCGGCTATTCGCGCCATGATCGCAGCCTGGACATGCACGTCAGCCAGATCCGCCGCAAGCTCAAGGCCATCGGTTATCACGAGCGCCAGGTCCGCACCGTGTGGGGCAAGGGTTACGTCTTTGGCGCGGGCGAGGTCGACTGAGGCATGCTCGACCGCCACTCGCTGTTCTGGAAACTGGCTGTCCTGCTGGTGGGCTTTTGCCTGCTGATGATTGGCCTGAGCTACACCTGGGGTCGGCACATGGAAACACAGGATGCCTTTCTGTCCGAGCCGGCCCGGCAGGTGCTGCGCGGCTATGCCCAGGAGGCCGAGCAGGCCTGGCGGGAGGGCGGGCAGGCGGGCGTGGATGCCTGGCTGCGCGACATGGCGGAGCGTGAGCACGGCTGGGCGGGGGTGCTCGACAGCGATCTGCAACCTTTGGGCAGCGCCGACCTGGACTCCAGCCAGACCCAGCGCCTGACCCGCCTGCGTGGTGTCGATTGGCCCATGAGCCGGCGCAGCATCGGCCAGCCTTGGCTGCGCCTGCCGTTTCCCGGTGCTCCGGAACAGGGCATGCTGGTGATTGAATTGCCCGAACGCTTCAACCCCGGTCAATACCGGCTGTTCTGGCGCGTCATCACCAATGGCGTGATCCCGGGGGTGTTCACCTTGCTGCTGTGCGTAGGCTTGTACCGCATGCTGATCGTACCCCTCAACCAGTTGCGCGAGCAGGCCAATGCCTGGCGCGCCGACCAGCTTTCGGCACGTCTGGACGCCCGCACCACCCAGCGCCCCGATGAGCTGGGCGAGCTGGCCCGCGCCTTCGACCAGATGGCCGAGCGCTTGCAAGGCACCGTGGCGCTGCAGCAGCAATTGCTGCGCGACCTGTCCCATGAAATGCGCACACCACTCAGCCGCCTGCGGGTGGCCTGCGATGGCGAGACCGACTTGCCGCGCCTGCGTGAGCGCCTGCACCGCGAAGTGGACGCCATGCAGCAACTGGTCGAAGGCACCCTGCAATTGGCGTGGCAGGACGCCGAGCGGGCGCCGATGCATCTCGAGCCGATCCAGCTCCAGGCGCTGTGGGACGTGCTCAGCGAGAATGCCTGCTACGAGAGCGGCTGGGACGCGGAACGGCTGCGCTGCGCGTTGCCGGCCGAGTGTTGGGTGCTGGGCAATCTCAACCACCTGGCCCAAGCCCTGGAGAATGTGCTGCGCAATGCCATCCGCCATTCGCCGGCCCAGGGCGTGGTGCGCTTCAGTGGGTGGCGCGACGGCAACCACTGGCGCATCGACCTGGAGGATGACGGTGGCGGGGTGGCCGACGCCGACCTGGAGCGGATCTTCGCGCCGTTCTCGCGACTGGACGGTTCGCGACCGGGGGACGGTGGCTTCGGCCTGGGGCTGAGCATTGCTCGTGGCGCCATCGAGCGTCAGGGCGGGCGAGTGTGGGCGGTCAATGGCGAGCGCGGGCTACGTGTGTGCCTGCGCCTGGTTGCGGCGCCTGGTTCGCCCGCAAGGCTGGCGCCTACAAGCGAATCATCCGTTAACTTATAGCCAGCGGTTATAGCATCCGACGATTGCGTGATATGGCCGCGCAGGGTTTGCCGGTATGATAGGCGCCCCTGCCGTCCGGATTGCGAAAACGCCCATGACCTTGCAGTACCCCACCATCGCCGATTGCGTCGGCCACACGCCTCTGGTTCGCCTGCAACGCATTGCCGGGGCTACCAGCAATACCCTGCTGCTCAAGCTCGAAGGCAATAATCCGGCGGGTTCGGTCAAGGACCGTCCAGCGTTGTCGATGATCACCCGTGCCGAGTTGCGCGGGCAGATCAAGCCGGGTGACACGCTGATCGAGGCTACCTCGGGCAACACCGGCATCGCCCTGGCCATGGCCGCGGCGATCAAGGGCTACAAGATGATCCTGATCATGCCCGACAATTCTACCGCCGAACGCAAGGCGGCGATGACCGCCTACGGCGCCGAGCTGATCCTGGTGACCAAGGAAGAGGGCATGGAGGGCGCGCGCGACCTCGCCGAGAAGCTGCAGGCCGAAGGCCGCGGCCTGGTGCTCGATCAGTTCGCCAACGGCGACAACCCGATTGCCCACTACAACAGCACCGGCCCCGAAATCTGGCAGCAGACCCAGGGCACCATTACCCATTTCGTCAGCTCCATGGGCACCACCGGCACCATCATGGGCTGCTCGCAGTACCTCAAGGAACAGAACCCGGCGGTGCAGATCATCGGCCTGCAGCCGATGGAAGGCTCGGCCATCCCCGGTATCCGCCGCTGGCCCCATGAGTACCTGCCGAAGATCTTCGATGCCACCCGCGTCGATCGAGTCGTCGACATGTCCCAGCAGGAAGCCGAGGACACCACGCGCCGCCTTGCCCGCGAAGAGGGCATTTTCTGTGGTGTGTCCTCCGGCGGTGCAGTGGCGGCGATGCTGCGTCTGTCCCAGGAAGTCGAGAACGCGGTGATGGTCGCCATCATCTGCGATCGCGGCGACCGTTACCTGTCCACCGGCCTGTTCGACGCGACCTGATGTCCAGAAAGAAAAGCAACAGCGGCCTGCGCTTCCAGCCGGCCGGCGGCAACCGTGCCCCACAGGTCCCCGTGGGCAAGAAACAGCGCCTGCTGATCGAGCGCGTGTCCGGCGATGGCCGGGGCATTGCCTTTGTCGAAGGGCGCACCTGGTTCGTCAGTGGCGCGTTGGTCGGCGAAGAGGTCGAGGCGCGCGTGCTGGCGGCGCGTGGCAAGGTGGTCGAGGCGCGCCTGGAGCGCGTGTTCCTGCCCAGCCCGCAGCGGCGCGAGGCACCCTGCCGGCATTACGCCCGCTGCGGCGGCTGCAACCTGCAGCATGTGCCCCATGCCGACCAGTTGGCCCTCAAGCAGCGCCTGCTGGCCGAGCAGTTGCAGCGGGTTGCCGGGTTGCAACCCGAGCAATGGGCCGCGCCCCTGAGCGGGCCGGAGTTCGGTTACCGGCGCCGGGCGCGGGTCGCCGTGCGTTGGGATGCCAAGGCGCGCCAGCTGGACGTGGGTTTTCGCGCCGAGGCCAGCCAGGACATCGTCGCCATCGACGACTGCCCGGTGCTGGTACAACCCTTGCAGAATATTTTCCGCCATTTGCCCACCGTACTGCGCAGCTTGAGCAAGCCGCAGGCGCTGGGGCATGTGGAGCTGTTCAGCGGCACCGCCGAAGCGCTGCTGGTGCGTCATGTGGCAGCGTTGCCTGCTGAAGACCTGGCGCGCCTCGAGGCATTCTGCGCCGAAGCCGGCGCCCAGTTGTGGCTGCAGGGCGAAGGCCAGCCGGCACCGGTGGACGCCGCGGCGCAACTGGGCTTTGCCCTCGAGCCCTGGGGGCTGGAGCTGGCCTGGCGACCCGGGGACTTCGTCCAGGTCAACGCCCAGGTCAACACCTTGATGATCCAGCAGGCCCTGGCCTGGCTGGCGCCGCAGGCCGATGAGCGGGTGCTGGACTTGTTCTGTGGCCTGGGCAACTTTGCCTTGCCCCTGGCGCGCCAGGCGCGCGAGGTGGTGGCGGTGGAGGGCGTGCAGGCCATGGTCGAGCGCGCCGAAGCCAATGCCCGGAACAACAATGTGCATAACGCACGGTTTTTTCAGGCCGATTTATCGCAGCCTTTGGCGGGCGCCGGATGGGTCGCCGAGGGCTTTTCTGCGGTACTCTTGGACCCACCGCGCGACGGCGCCTTCGAGGTGGTGCAAGGCATCGCCCGGTTGGGCGCCCGGCGGCTGGTCTATGTATCGTGCAACCCGGCCACGCTGGCGCGAGACGCCCAGGTGCTGGCGGGGCAGGGGTACCGGTTAAAAAGGGCCGGGATTCTCGACATGTTTCCTCAGACGGCACATGTCGAGGCCATGGCGTTATTCGAAGCGGGCTGACCGGGTCAGCCCTCTTGGTGCGGTCTTCAGGGAACGACGGCGGCACAGGTGATAGTCAGCATGCCCGCGTGGCGCGCTGTATGGAAAGGTAAAGCAAAGATGGTACAGGTGAGAGTGCACCAGCCGGTCAACAATGACGGCAGTATCAATCTCGAAGCATGGCTCGATCATGTGGTGAGCGTCGATTCGCAGCTCGATCGCCCGGCGCTCAAAGAGGCCTGCGAGTTCGCCCAGGAAGTCGAGAAAAAGGGCAACCCGGCCAAGCATTCCTGGGCTGACGGGACGTCCAGTTTCCAGGCGGGGCTGGAGATCGCCGAGATCCTCGCCGACCTCAAGCTCGACCAGGATTCGCTGGTTGCAGCGGTAATCTACCGCTCGGTGCGCGAAGGCAAGGTGACCCTGGCCGAGGTCGGCCAGCGCTTTGGCCCGGTGGTGTCCAAGCTGATCGACGGCGTGCTGCGCATGGCCGCCATCAGTGCCAGCCTCAGCCCGCGCCAGTCGCTGGTGCTGGGGTCACAGGCGCAGGTGGAGAACCTGCGCAAGATGCTGGTGGCCATGGTCGACGACGTGCGCGTGGCCCTGATCAAGCTCGCCGAACGTACCTGTGCCATCCGCGCGGTCAAGGCCGCCGATGACGAGAAACGCCTGCGGGTGGCCCGCGAGGTGTTCGACATCTATGCGCCACTGGCCCATCGACTGGGTATCGGTCATATCAAGTGGGAGCTGGAAGACCTGTCGTTCCGCTACCTCGAGCCCGACCAGTACAAGCAGATCGCCAAGCTGTTGCACGAGCGCCGGCTGGACCGCGAGCGCTTCATCAGCGACGTGATGAACCAGCTGCAGAACGAATTGCTCGCCACCGGCGTCAACGCCGATATCAGTGGCCGGGCGAAACATATCTATTCGATCTGGCGCAAGATGCAGCGCAAGGGCCTGGAGTTCAGCCAGATCTACGACGTGCGCGCGGTGCGCGTGCTGGTGCCGGAGGTGCGCGACTGCTACACCGCGCTGGGTATCGTGCACACCCTGTGGCGGCACATCCCCAAGGAGTTCGACGACTACATCGCCAACCCCAAGGAAAACGGCTACCGCTCGCTGCACACTGCGGTGATCGGCCCTGAGGGCAAGGTGCTCGAGGTGCAGATCCGCACCCACGCCATGCACGAGGAGGCCGAGCTCGGTGTCTGCGCGCACTGGCGCTACAAGGGCACCGACGTCAAGCCCAGCTCCAATCACTATGAAGAAAAGATCTCCTGGCTGCGCCAGGTACTCGAGTGGCACGAGGAGCTGGGCGACATCGGCGGCCTGGCCGAACAGCTGCGGGTTGATATCGAGCCGGACCGGGTCTACGTGTTCACCCCCGACGGCCACGCCATCGACCTGCCCAAGGGCGCCACGCCGCTGGACTTCGCCTACCGCGTGCACACCGAGATCGGCCACAACTGCCGTGGCGCCAAGATCAACGGGCGTATCGTGCCGCTCAACTACAGCCTGCAGACCGGCGAGCAGGTGGAGATCATCACCAGCAAGCACGGCAGCCCGAGCCGCGACTGGCTGAACTCCAACCTGGGCTATGTCACCACCTCGCGGGCGCGGGCCAAGATCGTCCACTGGTTCAAGCTGCAGGCGCGCGACCAGAACGTCGCCGCCGGCAAGACCCTGCTCGAGCGTGAGCTGAGCCGCCTGGGCCTGCCCCAGGTGGACTTCGAACGCCTGGCCGAGAAGGCCAACGTCAAGACCGCCGAGGACATGTTCGCCGCCCTCGGCGCCGGTGACCTGCGCCTGGCGCACATGGTCAACGCCGCCCAGCAGTTGCTCGAGCCCGAGCGCCTTGAGCCGGTCGAACTGATCCCGCGCCAGGCCCGTGGCATCCGCGCGGGCAAGCGCAGCGATATCCAGATCCAGGGTGTCGGCAACCTGCTCACGCAGATGGCCGGCTGCTGCCAGCCGCTGCCGGGCGATGCGATCGTCGGCTATATCACCCAGGGCCGCGGCGTGAGCATCCACCGCCAGGACTGCGCTTCGGTGCTGCAACTGGCGGGCAAGGAGCCGGAGCGAATGATCCAGGTCAGCTGGGGGCCGATCCCGGTGCAGACCTATCCGGTGGACATCGTCATCCGCGCCTACGACCGTCCGGGGTTGCTGCGCGATGTGTCGCAGGTGCTGCTCAACGAGAAGATCAACGTGTTGGCGGTCAACACCCGTTCGAACAAGGAAGACAACACCGCGCTGATGTCGCTGACCATCGAGATCCCCGGCCTGGATGCCCTTGGGCGCTTGCTGGGGCGGATCTCGCAGTTGCCCAACATCATCGAGACGCGGCGTAACCGTACCCCTTGATACCGAGGTGGCTTCTTCGCGGGTGAACCCGCTCCCACAGGTCACTGCATGCCAGGCCTCCGTGGGAGCGGGTTCACCCGCGAAGAGGCTTACACCAAAGGACCTGTTGAACAATGACCTACACCCTTGAAGACCTGCTGCACCTCATGGCCCGCCTGCGCGACCCGCAATATGGCTGCCCCTGGGACCTCAAGCAGGACTACGCGAGCATCGTCCCGCACACCATCGAGGAAGCCTACGAAGTCGCCGACACCATCGAGCGTGGCGACTTCGAGCATCTTCAGGGCGAGCTGGGCGATCTGCTGTTCCAGGTGGTCTATTACAGCCAGCTGGCGCGGGAAGAAGGGCGTTTCGAGTTCACCGGCGTGGTCGACTCGATCACCCGCAAGCTGATTCGCCGCCACCCCCATGTATTCCCCACCGGCGAGCTGTATGCGCCGCTGGACACCCCGGCGCTGAGCGAAGCCCAGGTCAAGTCGCGCTGGGAAGAGATCAAGGCCGAGGAGCGCGCCGAAAAAACCGCGCCCGAGCAACTTTCGCTGCTCGACGACGTGCCGGCGGCATTGCCTGCGTTGTCGCGCGCCGCCAAGCTGCAAAAGCGTGCGGCCACCGTCGGTTTCGACTGGCCCGAGGCCCTGCCGGTGCTGGACAAGGTGCGCGAAGAGCTGGACGAAGTGCTGCAGGCCATGGCCGATGGCGACAGCGACGCGCTGGAGGACGAGCTGGGCGATCTGCTGTTCGCCACCGTCAACCTGGCCCGTCACCTCAAGCACGACCCGGAAAACGCCTTGCGTCGCGCCAATCGCAAGTTCGAACGGCGCTTCCGATTTATCGAACAGGCATTGCGCGAGCAGGGCCTGTCCATCCAAGATCGTACCCTCGACGAGCTGGACGCCCTGTGGGGCGAGGCCAAGCGTCAGGAAAAGAACCTGCCCAGCTGCGGCTGAGCTGATGCATAAGTGAGTGAACACCGATGAGCCTTTCCCTTCGCGACCAATTGCTCAAAGCCGGTCTGGTCAACCAGAAACAGGTTTCCCAGGCCAACAAGGCCGAGAAAAAACAGAAACGCCTGGAGCATAAGGGCCAGGTCGAGGTGGACGACAGCCAGCAGCGCCTGGCCAAGGACGCCATGGCCGAGAAGGCCAAAAAGGACCAGGAGCTGAACCGCCAGCTGCAGGAGAAGGCCGAGCAGAAGGCCCGCGCCGCGCAGATCAAGCAATTGATCGAGGCGACCCGCCTGCCCAAGCTGACCACCGAGGACTACTACAACTTCGTCGATGACAAGAAGGTCAAGCGCATCGCCGTCAACGCCCTGATGCGCAGCAAGCTGAGCAACGGCGCGCTGGCGATCGTCGCCCACGGTGGTGGCTATGAGGTGATCCCGCGCGAAGCGGCGGTGAGGATCCAGGAGCGCGACCCCCATCGCATCCTGTTGCTCAATACCCATGTCGAGGAGGCCGACGAGGACGATCCGTACGCGGCCTACAAGATCCCGGACGATCTGATGTGGTAAGCATGAAAAACCCCGCCTAGGCGGGGTTTTCTTATTGAAGACTGGGTCATTGCGACGCGCGCTGATTCTCGAGGTACTCCAGTTCCATGCGGTATTTCTGAGCCAGGTGTTCTTCGTGGAACATACCGACCAGTTGGCCCTGCTGGCGCACCTCCCAGATCCGCAAGCCAGAGGCTTGGCTTTCGTGGGACATTTTCGATTCGTCGCGTTCGGTTACTTGGACTGTCATCGTTAAACTCCACTTCTTCGGTTGGCTGCGGCACTCTGTCGCAGGACTCCTTTATAGAATTTGTTAGCAGGCTAAGTAAATAAAACGGCGATGAAACAAGTTTCATGTAGGAGCGGCCTCGTGCCGCGAAAGGGCTGCGCAGCAGCCCCGGTAATTTTGCAGGATGCCAAGATCCTGGGGCCGCTGCGCAGCCCTTTCGCGGCACGAGGCCGCTCCTACACAGGGGAGAGCGATGTGCAGCAAAAAAGAAGCCCCGCACAAGGCGGGGCTTCGGGTATTGCCAGCAGCGGTATCAGTTACCCTTGACCGTCTTGCCGTCCACCGTGCCATCCTGCAGCACGATCACGTATTCCTTGCCATCGGTCTCGACCTGGCGCAGCTGCACCAGCAGGTAGTCCCAGTCCTTGGCGAACCACAGCTCGGTGATGCGCTTGCTCTGGCTCGGGTCGCGCACGCGCTCGACCTTGACGGCTTCGACCTGGCCGGTCTTGGTGGCGACTTTCTCGGTGCCAAGCACGCGGAAGTCGTAGGTGTCGATCTCGTCACCGTCGACCACCTGGTAGGTCATGCTCTTCTTGCCAGCCGCCACGTCGTGCTGCAGCGCCAGTTGATAGGACGACTTGTCCAGCACGCCACGGTTCAGTGGCAGGCTGATGGCGTCGCCGCGGTCGCTGCCAGTGACTTTCTTGCCGGTCCAGTCGAAGGTCAGGTCGACCTTCTTGGCCTTGCCCAGGCCACCACGCTCGAAGTGGTACTTCTGCGGCAGCAGGGTGTCGTTGTCCATGCGCAGGGTGCTTTGCTCGGTCAGGCTGGCGATCATCATGGAGGCCTTGAAGTTAAGGTCCCAGGTACCGTTGGCATTCTTGACCAGGCTGCGTTCGGCGGTGCCGCTCATGGGCAGCTGCTTCCAGTCGGCGGTGTAGCTGGCCGCGAAAGGCTTCAGATCAGCTGCCTGGAGGGGCAGGGCAAGCACGGCGAGAGCCAAGAGCAGGGCGCGACGCATAAATTCTCCTAGGATCGAATCAAGTGACCGCTGGCCGCCAGCGGCTGGCCATCCAGTAATGCACCCTGTTCGCCCAGACGCAAGCGTCCTTCGGCGAACCAGCGCACCGCCAGCGGGTAGATCAGGTGTTCCTGCAGGTGCACGCGCTGGGCGAGCGCCTCAGGGATGTCATCCGTTGCAACCGGCACCACAGCCTGTACGACCAGAGGGCCGCCATCGAGTTCCTCGGTGACGAAGTGCACGCTGCAGCCGTGCTCGGTGTCGCCGGCCTCCAGCGCGCGCTGGTGGGTGTGCAGGCCTTTGTACTTGGGCAACAGTGACGGATGGATGTTCAGCAGGCGGCCCTGGTAGTGGCGCACGAAATCGCCACTGAGGATACGCATGAAGCCGGCCAGCACCACCAGGTCGGGCTGGAAACCGTCGATCAGCGCCATCAGCGCCGCGTCGAAGGCTTCGCGCCCGTCAAACCCGGTGTGCGACAGCACGGCGGTTTCAATGCCGGCGACCTTGGCCCGCTCGAGGCCATAGGCATCGGCACGGTTCGAGATGACCGCGCCGATGCGTGCCGGGCTGTCGCTGGCGCTGTTGCTGTCGATCAGTGCCTGCAGGTTGCTGCCGGAGCCCGACAGCAACACGACTACATTGCAGGGCATCAGTGTGCCTTGAGGTTGTGCAGCTCGACCTGGGCGGCGCCTTCGGCGGCCACGTCGATACGGCCGATCACCCACGGTTGCTCGCCTTCGGCGCGCAGCACGTTCAGGGCGTTGTCGACCTGGTCCTGGGCCACGCAGATGACCATGCCCACGCCGCAGTTCAGTACGCGGTGCATTTCATGCTCGTCGACGTTGCCTTTTTGCTGCAGGAAGTCGAACACCGCCGGGCGCTGCCAGCTGGCCACGTCGACCACCGCCTGGGCGCCTTTTGGCAGCACGCGCGGGATGTTGTCCAGCAGGCCGCCGCCGGTGATGTGGGCCATGGCCTTGACCGCGCCGGTCTGCTTGATCAGTTGCAGCAGCGGTTTGACGTAGATGCGGGTCGGCGCCATCAGCAGGTCGGCCAGCGGCTTGCCGTCGAGCTGGGTGTTGTCGATGTCGGTGCCGGACACTTCGAGGATCTTGCGGATCAGCGAGTAGCCGTTGGAGTGCGGGCCGGAGGACGGCAGGGCGATCAGGGCATCGCCGGTGACCACTTTCGAGCCGTCGATGATCTCGGCCTTTTCCACCACGCCGACGCAGAAGCCGGCCAGGTCGTAGTCCTCGCCTTCGTACATGCCCGGCATCTCGGCGGTTTCACCACCGACCAGCGAGCAGCCGGCCAGTTCGCAACCGGCGCCAATGCCGGTGACCACGGTGGCGGCCACGTCGACGTTGAGCTTGCCGGTGGCGTAGTAGTCGAGGAAGAACAGCGGCTCGGCGCCGCACACCACCAGGTCGTTGACGCACATGGCGACCAGGTCCTGGCCGATGCTGTCGTGCTTGTTCAGGTTCAGTGCCAGGCGCAGCTTGGTGCCGACGCCGTCGGTGCCGGAGACCAGCACCGGCTGCTTGTAGCCGGCCGGGATCTCGCAGAGGGCGCCGAAGCCGCCCAGGCCACCCATGACTTCAGGACGTGCGGTGCGCTTGGCGACGCCCTTGATGCGTTCGACCAGTGCTTCGCCGGCGTCGATGTCTACACCGGCGTCTTTGTAGCTCAGGGAGGGTTGCTTGCTCATTGATCCAGGCCTTTAAGAGGGAGGGATTCTAGAAAACGACCATGACGGCCGGGGCCGACGGGAAAGCGTTCGGTTGCCTGTGACGTCACTGGTCTGCGAAGGCGCGCGATTTTATCAGGGTTGCCCCCCAGCGACCATCCTCAGGCCGACGGGCAGGCCGGAAATCTGGGCAAAAAAATGCTTTCAGCCGATGCGGCTGGTTGCCGCGCCAGTGCCTGTATAAGGTATAGGCATGGCGACGCTGGCGGATCGCCGCGAGGGTGGAGCATTTTGCCACGTCGCGCGGTCACAGCTGACAGCCCCGGGCGCGTCGCCCCATGGTTATCTGGACAGGAATCCCCAATGCGTCTTTTCAATTACCTCGCTGGCGTCTGCCTGGCATTGGCTGGCACCGTGGCGCAGGCCGAAGCGGTCTCTGGCTTGTATCAGGTGCGTGAGCCCGTCGACGGGCAGGGCGGCGAAGCCCGCGCCCAGGCCACCGCCAAGGCGCTGGACACCCTGGTGTTGCGCTTGACCGGCGACCCCAAGGCGCCTCAGAGCCCGGCGCTGGCCAACCTGCGCAAGGATCCGCAGCAGATCATCAATCAGGTCGGCACAGAGGCCGGGCCGCCGGAGGCGGTGCTGGTCGAGTTCGACCCCGGCAGCACCGAGCGCGCGCTGCGCCAGGCCGGCCTGGCGCTGTGGGGCAGCAACCGGCCGTCGATCCTTGGTTGGTGGTTGAACGACAGCGTCGAGGGCAGCAGCCTGGTCGGTGACGGCCAGGCCGCCGCCGAGCCGCTGCGCCGCGCCGCACAACACCGCGGCCTGCCGCTGCGTCTGCCGCTGGCCGACCTGCAAGAGCAGCTGGTCGGTAATGCCCAGCATATCGAGGGCAATGATCCAGCGCCGTTGCGCGAAGCGTCCGAGCGCTACGGCGCCGATGCGCTGCTGGCCGTGCATGCCCGCGAAGCGGATGGCAAATGGCAGGGCAAGTGGCAGCTGTGGCTGGGCGACCAGCGCGAGCAGGGCAGCGCCGAGGGCGCCGACCAGGCGGCCCTGGCCGATGCGGTGCTGCTGGTGGTGAGCAACCGCCTGGCGCCGCGCTATGTCACCCGTCCGGGGGCCGGCAGTGATTTGCAGGTGCAGGTCCAGGGCATGAACCTGCAGCGCTACGCCGAGCTGAGCCGGGTCCTCGAGCCTTACGGGGCACGGCTGCAGATGGCCGATGGCGCTACCCTGACCTACGGCGTCAGCGCCAATCGCGAGCAACTGCGCGCCCAGTTGACCCTGGCCAAGCTGCAAGAGCTGCCCGCCGAGCCGGCGGCTGCGGTGGCGCCGGTGTCGAGCGAACCCGGCTCGGCAGCGCCTGTCGCGGCGGCGAAGCCGTTCGACGGCCTGCGTTTTCGCTGGTAAGGAGCGCCAAGAATGACTGACATGCGTCGCTGGATCTGGCTTGGCGCGGCACTGGTGATTGCCGTGCTGCTGTATTTCCTGCACAACATCCTTTCTCCGTTCCTGGTCGGCATCCTGCTTGCCTACCTGGCCGATCCGCTGGTCGACCGTCTGGAGCGCCTTGGGCTGTCACGCACCTGGGGCGTGGTGGTGGTGTTCAGCCTGTTCACCTTGGTCTTCCTGGCGCTGTTGCTGGTGCTGGTACCGATGCTGGCCAAGCAGTTGGTGCGCCTGTACGAGCTGGCGCCGCAGATGCTCGACTGGCTGCAGCACGTAGCCCTGCCCTGGGTGCAGAGCCGTCTGGGGCTGGCCGACGGGTTCTGGAAGTTCGACAAGATCAAGTCCGCCATCGCCGAGCACATGGGCCAGACCACCGATATCGTCGGCGTGCTGCTGTCCCAGGCCACGGCCTCGAGCCTGGCGTTGATCGGCTGGCTGGCCAACCTGGTGCTGATCCCGGTGGTCGGCTTCTACCTGCTGCGTGACTGGGACCTGATGATGGCCAAGCTGCGCAGCCTGTTGCCGCGCCAGCGCGAACCCCAGGTGGTGGGGCTGGCCGGTGAGTGCCATGAGGTCTTGGGCGCGTTCGTGCGCGGCCAGTTGCTGGTCATGCTGGCGCTGGGCGTCATCTATTCCACCGGGCTGATGCTGGTAGGGCTGGAGCTGGGCCTGCTGATCGGCATGCTGGCCGGATTGGCGGCGATCGTGCCGTACATGGGCTTCATCATTGGCATTGGCGCGGCGCTGATCGCCGGTTTGTTCCAGTTTGGCGGCGACTTGTATCCGATGCTGGGTATCGTCGCGGTGTTCATGGTCGGCCAGGCCCTCGAAGGCATGGTGCTGACGCCGCTGCTGGTGGGCGATCGCATCGGTCTGCATCCGGTGGCGGTGATCTTCGCGATCCTCGCCGGCGGCGAGCTGTTCGGCTTTACCGGGGTGCTGCTGGCGCTGCCGGTGGCGGCGGTGATCATGGTGCTGCTGCGGCACGTGCACGACCTGTACAAGGAGTCGGACATGTATGCCGGGGAGAACGATCCGGAGCTATGAGCCATCGCCGGGCAAGTGGTGCAACTAATTGATTTTACTTGTGCTATTTCCCTCGCCGATTGTGCCGTCCGCGTTGCGGGTATAGACTTTGCACACTGTTCACCAAAGGCCCCCTGTGGTCCTCGCGACCGCCAGCCAGCATGAAACCGATCCAGTTGCCCCTGGGTGTGCGTCTGCGCGACGACGCCACCTTCATCAACTACTATCCGGGCGCCAATGCCGCGGCATTGGGCTATGTCGAGCGGCTATGCGAAGCCGACGCCGGTTGGACCGAGAGCCTCATCTACCTGTGGGGCAAGCAGGGCGTTGGCCGCACCCACCTGCTGCAAGCCGCCACCCACCGTTTCCAGCAACTGGGTGAACCCGCCGTCTACCTGCCCCTGGCGCAATTGCTCGAGCGTGGCGTCGAGTTGCTCGATCACCTGGAACAGTACGAACTGGTGTGCATCGACGACCTGCACGTGATCGCGGGCAAGGCGGATTGGGAAGAGGCCATGTTCCACCTATTCAACCGCCTGCGCGACAGTGGTCGGCGGCTGTTGCTGGCGGCCTCCAGCTCGCCCCGTGAACTGCCGATCAAGCTGGCCGACCTCAAGTCGCGCCTGACCCTGGCGCTGATCTTCCAGATGCGCGGCATGTCCGATGAAGACAAGCTGCGTGCCTTGCAGCTGCGCGCATCGCGTCGCGGCCTGCACCTGACGGACGAGGTCGGTCACTTCATCCTGACCCGCGGTACCCGCAGCATGAGCGCGCTGTTCGATCTGCTCGAACGCCTCGACCAGGCATCGCTGCAAGCCCAGCGCAAGCTGACCATTCCGTTCCTCAAGGAAACTCTGGGCTGGTAGCGGCCTGAAAACGCGGGGGCAGAGCCTCGAAACGGAAAAGTCACATCTTTTTCGATAAAATTTGCAAATGGTTTCGATAGAGGGCATAGTTTCCCCCTTCTAAAGGACTACAGACACGGTCGTGCCCATGCTGAAGCGCTTCGCACCCCTCGTGCCACTTGCACTTGTCACCCTTCTTTACGGCTGCGCCTCCACTGGCCCGGTCGCACCCTCGCAGGATCACGCCCTGGTTGCCGAGCAGGCCATCAAGGCCAAGGCTTCCGCCTCTTCCGTATTCACCGAGGAAGAGCTGGCCAGCGAAGATGACCTCGAGGCCTTCTCCAGCAACAGCAAGCCTTACCAGCTGCCGGTCCTGGCCGACAGCATCCTCGAGCGCGGCATGTCGTTGATCGGCACCCGCTACCGCTTCGGCGGCACCTCGGAGAAGTCCGGCTTCGATTGCAGCGGTTTCATCGGTTACCTGTTCCGCGAAGAGGCGGGCATGAACCTGCCGCGCTCGACCCGCGAGATGATCAACGTCGACGCGCCAAAAGTCGCGCGCAACAAGCTCAAGCCAGGCGACCTGCTGTTCTTCAGCACCAACGGCCGTGGCCGTGTCAGCCACGCCGGCATCTACCTGGGTGACAACCAGTTCATCCACTCCAGCAGCCGCCGCAGCGGTGGCGTGCGTATCGACAGCCTGGGCGATCGCTACTGGAGCAAGACCTTCATCGAGGCCAAGCGCGCGCTGGCCATGGCACCGACCACGATCTCGCGCAATTGATTTGATATCAAAATGCTGTACCCTGCCACGGCGGCGTAGCTGAAAAGCTCGCCGCCGTGCGCATTTACAGAAAGCGTCTAATCTAATTTCTCAACTCTTTTGGCTTCGGCTGCGGCCGGGCGGTCTTCGACAGGACGTTACCATCATGGCGATGTTGGCGCGCTTCGCACTCCTTTCCCTCGCAGCACTGCTTGCGGCCTGTTCAAGCCGTGCTCCGGCGCCTGCGCCATCGAGCAAACCCCCGGTATCCTTCAACCAGCAAGCGGCCTCCTCGCCAGCGGCGGACGATGTGTTGTTCCGCGCCATCGGCCTGGTGGGCACGCCGTATCGTTGGGGCGGCAACACGCCGGATTCGGGCTTTGATTGCAGTGGCCTGATCGGCTATGTCTACCGCGACGCCGCCGGGATCAGCCTGCCGCGCACTACCCGTGACATGATCGTCATGCGTGCACCGAACGTGGATATCAATGCCCTGCAGTCGGGCGACCTGGTGTTCTTCGCCACCAATGGCGGTTCGCAGGTCAGCCATGCGGGCATCTATGTCGGCGAAGGGCGTTTCGTGCATGCCCCGTCCACCGGCGGCACCGTGCGTCTGGACTACCTGTCCAGCAGCTACTGGGCCAAGGCCTACCTGCAAGCCAAGCGCGTCATTCCGGCCGGTCACCTGGCGCAGAATCCCTGAGTCTGAGCGCCGCCCTCAAGGGGGCGGCCATCGCAACACGCTTCTTACCTATCTACCGCCTGGCGTTCGCCGGGCTTGTCAGCATGTGTCTCCTGTCTGTCGTTTTTTCAGGAGATATTTATGAGTGACCTCAAGCAACGCGCCCTTCGATTCTTCCAGGCCATGCGCGCCGGGCATCCGCTGGCGCGTCTGGTGTACCAGGTGATCCAGGACTACCCGGACCCGTTCGTCATGGCGAACCAGGAAGCCGCGCGCATCATCACCCAGCGTACTGGCAAGTCGTTCGATCCGCGATTTGTCTGGTGGCACCAGTTCGCAACGGCCATCAGCTCAACCAAGACCTACAACGGTTGGCGCCACAGTGGCGCACCCGTGAAGTCCCTGCGCATGACCGACCTGGTCATCGCGCGCTTCGACCTGTTCTTCCAGGACGCCACGGATCAGCTCGATCTCCAGGGTGGCTTCTACCGGCAGGGGGCGAATGCCGGTACCTTCGATGAGCGCAACGAGGTGCGCATGCTGGCCGTCGATGTCCAGCAGGATCTCTGGGCATTGGACTTCGCCGAACTGTACCGCGCGCAAGTAGCGCGGTTCTGGAGCGACCATGGCGATGACTTCCCGGTACTGGCCAAGATCAACCTGCTGGGCCAGGCCGCCGTGGCCTTGCGTGCCGGGTTGCTCGACGCGACCGATGTCGCGCGCGTGCGCGACATGGCAGCGCGAGGGCTGGATAGCGTGTTGCCGACGGTCGAGCAGCTACGCCGGGACGGTTCGCGCACGGTGCTTGAGGTCAACCACTATGGGTTGGGGCATGCGGACCGGGCCAGCTTCTACAGCCTGCACGCCGCGGACGGCCGGGTCATGCTCTACCAACCCTGGGCGTCCGAGGCGCTGCGGCGCTTCGATTCAGACTTGGCGATGGCGGCATGGTTGCGCCGTGCATTACAGGATACGACCAGCTTTGAGCAATTCCTGGCCGCGGCGCAGAGCGATCCGCTCGATGCCGAGCGTAATGATGCCGCGCGGATCGCCTTGCAGAGTGTTGCCGACGCACCGAGCGATGCGGCGGCGCAAACCTTGCTGGCCTACCTGAGGACACCGATCGCCGCTGACTTTTTCACCCGCCTCGCGGTGCAGTCGCGGCGCGAGATGGAGGCGCACGCCGACGCCATCCCGAGCAACAGCCAACTGCGCAGGCGCATGGGGCGTGGTTACCTGTCGGCCTTCATCAACACTTTCGGCGGGCTGGCGCCGCTGGGCTGGCCGGTGTCGCTGAGCTTGCTCGGGGCCGGCTTGATCAAGCTGGGGCTCGATGTCGACACCGCCGCACGCGCGGCGGATGACCAGACGCGCCGCCAGGCCTTGCTCGATGCCATGCTCGACAGTGTGTTCGGTGCGTTGAGCCTGACCGACCTGGCTTTCCAGTCGAGTTTCGCCACATTGGCCTATCAGCCGCCCTTTCATGAGAGTAATGCCCTCATCAGCCACTGGCGAGTGATCGAGCGGCCGGATCCGTTGCTGGCGGAGTTCGCCAGCAACCGGCAGTTGATCGCCGAGTTGATCGAGGAGGGCCCGCTGCGGGGCGTGCAGGTACATGCCGATGGCAGCACCTGGATCACCCTGAACGATCGGCACTACCGGGTGCGTTACAGCGACGAGTTGTTGACGTGGTTGATCGTGCCTGCCGAGGTTGCCGAGGCCTATGCGCCGTTGCGGCCCGTGCGCCTGGGGACGGACGGCGAGTGGCAGGTGCTGGAGCCGCCCAGCTCGCTGGCCGGCGATACGCCGCCGGCCGTTGGCTTCGGCAGTGGGCCGTCGCCCTTCTGGGATACCTATACCCAGGTCGATCAAGTACGTTCGATGCGGCTCTCGGCCAATGCCCGGGTGCGCCAGAAGAAGCTGTTGAAGGGGTTGCCGACGTTGGGCGCAGACCAACTGCCTGCAGAGGATGGCGACAAGATCTACTGCGTGATGGTCAACGGCGTGCCCGAGTACTCGTACCTGCACGAAGGCGATGGCTATCGAAACGAGCTGATTGACTACTACACCGATGAAAGCTCGCAGGTGAACAAGGTCCTGCGCAGCGGGGTATACGAGCATGATGATGTCGACAGCTATATCGCCAAATTGGCCGATACGCTCGAACGCTTGCCCAAGAGCAACGCCGTCACCCTGTATCGCGGTGGCAGCGATGCGCGCAATACCGGTGGGCGGCACTTTCGTAGTGGGCGCGTCGGCGTTGGCGATATCCTCATCAACACCGACCTGACTTCGTTCACCGAAAACCCCTACATCGTGCCCGAGTTCGCGGCGACCTTGGCCAGGGATGGCAATCAGCAGTGGGTGTTCGACGACAGCTCGGTGATCTACGAGTTGCCCGCCGCGAGCTATCACAGCGGCACGCCGATCAGTGCGTTCTCGATGATGTGGGAGGAGGCCGAGACCTTGTTCCTGCCCGGCAATTACTTTGAGGTGAGCAAGGTCGAGCAGGTCTACGGCAATCACTACCACTTCATTCGTGTGGTGCTCAAGCAGACCACCCGACCTGCGCAGGGCCCGGTTTATGACTTGCGCACCGGCCAGCTGTTCGACCGGGCAACCTTCAGTAGTCGGATCAGGACGACGGCTTTGGCCGAGCGCTTCTTCCCCGTGGCGCCGTGATTACCCCGGTGACGCTGCGCTCAAGCTTGCTTGAGCAGCAGCGCCACCCCAGGGAAGTACTGCCCCAGCTCGTTGTGCAGCTTGCGATAGGCATAGGGGAAGTACCAGGCGATCGCGCAGGCGGTGTGCTTCTGCAGGTCGTCGGCCAGGTCCTGCAGTTCCTCGGGGCTGGCGTGCTGGCCGGCCTTCCACGGGGTGACGAACAGAGCACCGGCCTTGAGCTGGCTGCCATAGGCGATCGCCTTTGCCTGGCTGGTGGTTTCCTGCAGGGCCAGCAGCATGTCCAGGCGCCCGAGGCGCGGCCAGCGCTGGCTGGCGTGCAGGTGGATGGATTCTTCGGCGTTGGCGATGAACAGGTCGCCGCGTGCCTCGCGTTCGCCTTCGTCGCGCTGCTTCTTGCTCAGGTATTGCTCCAGCGCCATCAGTTCGGCCTGCCAGGCTGCCGCCGCGAGTACCCCGGTGTTGGCCGCCGCGCCGTGCCAGTAGGGGGCTTCGTTGTCGCCCTGAAACTGATTGAAGCGGTCGATGCAGTCGACCCAGCGCTCCAGGGTCGGGCGCAGGAACTCCAGGCGGGGGTTGTTGATGATCAGGCCTTGCATGCTGCGCGCTCCTTGTCATTATGGTCGCGGTCGGTCGCGATGATGGCTATGTGATATCACTGCTTTCAGTGTGGCACAAGCTGGCGGATCGGCCATTGATCCAGGCCAGATCGGTCCTCGTTCGATTGACGCTCCCGGTGCAACCCTCTAACCTTCGCGGCGTGTTTCAGGTGCCCTGCGAGCCGTGGCTTGGCAGGGTGAAACTGGGAAGCCGGTGGGCGCCATGCAAGGTGCGATTCCGGCGCTGCCCCCGCAACGGTAGGTGAGTCAACGCCGCGCAAGGCCACTGGGTGTGTCGCCCGGGAAGGCGCGCGGCCCGGGCCTGGCCCGCTCACAAGCCCGGAGACCGGCCTGCGACTGCCAACGGCATCACGGAGGGTGATGCGCCAGCGATGTGGCCTGTGCCACGGCCCCTGCGCGCTCTCCGTCTGCCCGCCTTTCATCTGTCGCCCCGGTGCGGCAGCCAGCGGAGACCCCTGATGAGCGAATCCCCCGAACGCGACGAACGCCACCTGGCGCGCATGCAGCGCAAGAAGGCGGTCATCGATGAGCGCATCGCCAATTCCCCCAACGAGTGCGGCTTGCTGCTGGTGCTGACCGGCAATGGCAAGGGCAAGAGCAGCTCGGCCTTCGGCATGCTCGCCCGTGCCCTGGGCCATGGCATGCAGTGCGGCGTGGTGCAGTTCATCAAGGGCCGCAACAGCACCGGCGAAGAGCTGTTCTTCCGGCGTTTCCCCGAGCAGGTGCGCTACCACGTGATGGGCGAGGGCTTCACCTGGGAGACCCAGGACCGCCAGCGCGACATCGCCGCCGCCGAAGCGGCCTGGGCGGTTTCGCGCCAATTGCTGCAAGACCCGTCGGTGCAGTTCGTGGTGCTGGATGAGCTGAACATCGCCCTCAAGCACGGCTACCTCGACCTCGATCAGGTACTGGCCGATATCCAGGCCCGTCCGCCGATGCAGCACGTCATCGTCACCGGTCGCGCCGCCAAGCCGGAAATGATCGACCTGGCCGACACCGTGACCGAGATGGGCATGCTCAAGCACGCCTTCCAGGCCGGTATTCGCGCGCAGAAGGGCGTTGAACTGTGAGTGAGCCACGCCACTGCCCCGCGGTGCTGATCGCCGCACCGGCCTCCGGCCAGGGCAAGACTACCGTCACCGCCGCCCTGGCGCGCCTGCACCGCAACCTCGGGCGCAAGGTGCGGGTGTTCAAGTGCGGCCCGGACTTTCTCGACCCGATGATCCTCGAACGGGCCAGTGGCGCGCCGGTGTACCAGCTGGACCTGTGGATGATCGGCGCCGACGAGAGCCGCCGCCTCTTGTGGGAGGCGGCCGCTGACGCCGACCTGATCCTGATCGAAGGGGTGATGGGGCTGTTCGACGGCACGCCATCGAGTGCCGACCTGGCCCGTCACTTCGGCGTGCCGGTGCTGGCAGTGATCGACGGCACGGCCATGGCCCAGACCTTCGGCGCCCTGGCCCTGGGCCTGGCGCGTTACCAGCCCGACCTGCCGTTCGCCGGGGTGCTGGCCAACCGGGTCGGCAGCCTGCGCCATGCGCAATTGCTCGAAGGCAGCCTGACCGAAGGCCTGCGCTGGTATGGCGGGTTGTCCCGCGAGCGTGGCATCGAGTTGCCCAGTCGTCACCTGGGCCTGGTCCAGGCCAGTGAACTGAACGACCTGGACGCCCGCCTGGACGCCGCCGCCGAGGCCCTGGGCGCCAGTTGCGATGCCGCCCTGCCGCCCCCGGTCACCTTTGCCGCGCCCGACGCGCAACGGCTTGCGCCATCCTTGGCCGGCGTGCGAATCGGCGTGGCGCGCGACGAAGCCTTCGCCTTCACCTATGGCGCCAACCTGGAACTGCTGCGTGCGCTTGGCGCCCAGCTCGAATTCTTCTCGCCGTTGCACGAGCAGGCGCTCCCGGTGGTAGACAGCCTCTACCTGCCAGGCGGGTACCCGGAGCTGCATCACCACGCGCTGTCGGCCAATGCGCCGATGCTCGAGGCGATCCGTGCCCACCATGCCCAGGGCAAACCCTTGCTGGCCGAATGTGGTGGCATGCTCTACCTGCTCGATGCGCTGACCGATGTGGCCGGTGAGCGCGCAGCCTTGCTCGGCCTGCTGCCGGGCGAGGCGACCATGCAGAAGCGCCTGGCGGCCTTGGCCCTGCAGGCGGTCGAACTGCCGGAAGGCACCCTGCGCGGCCACACCTATCACCATTCATTGACCAGCACCGAACTGGCGCCGCTCGCCCGTGGCCTGAGCCCCAATGGCGGGCGTGGCAACGAAGCCGTATACCGCCTGGGGCGCCTGACCGCGTCCTACGTGCACTTCTATTTCCCTTCCAACCCCGATGCGACGGCGGCGCTGTTGCGACCATGAGCGAGCACGCCTACAGCGCCGCCGACCGCGCGGCGATCTACCGGGCCATCGGCGAGCGCCGCGACATGCGCCATTTCGCCGGCGGCGAAGTGGCGCCGGAGCTGCTCGGCCGCTTGCTGGCTGCCGCCCACCAGGCCCCCAGTGTCGGCCTGATGCAGCCCTGGCGCTTCATCCGCATCACCCAGCGTGAGCTGCGCGGGCGCATCCAGGCGTTGGTGGAGCAAGAGCGGGTGCGCACCGCCGAGGCCCTGGGCGAGCGTTCCGACGAGTTCATGCAGCTCAAGGTCGAGGGCATCGATGCCTGCGCCGAAGTGCTGGTGGCGGCCTTGATGGATAACCGCGAGCCGCATATCTTCGGGCGGCGCACCTTGCCCGAGATGGACCTGGCCTCATTGGCCTGCGCCATCCAGAACCTGTGGCTGGCGGCGCGCGCCGAAGGCCTGGGGATGGGCTGGGTGTCGCTGTTCGACCCGCAGGCCCTGGCCGAGCTGCTGGGCATGCCGGCTGGGGCCAAGCCGATGGCGGTGCTGTGCCTGGGGCCGGTGACCGCGTTCTACCCGGCACCGATGCTGGTGCTGGAGGAGTGGGCTAGCGCCCGGCCCTTGAGCGAAATGCTCTACGAGAACCAATGGGGAGAGCGGCCTTGAGCATGGCCTTGCTGACTGTCGCGGGCGTGGCCCTGGATGCCTTGCTGGGCGAACCGCGCCGGCGTCATCCGCTGGTGGGCTTCGGCAACCTGGCCAAACGCCTGGAGCAGCGCTTCAATGCCGGTGGTCGCGGCTGGCGCAGCCATGGCGTCAGCGCCTGGTTCCTGGCGGTGGTGCCGTTGACCCTGGTGGTGCTGATCCTGTCCTGGTTGCCTTATATCGGCTGGCTGGTGGATGTGCTGGCGCTGTATTGCGCCCTGGGCCTGCGCAGCCTGGGCGAGCACGTGCTGCCGGTGGCCCAGGCCTTGCGCCAGGGCGACCTGGACGAGGCGCGGCGCCGGGTGGGTTACCTGGTCAGCCGAGAGACCCGCGAGCTGGACGAGCCCGCAGTGGCCCGGGCGGCCACCGAGTCGGTGCTGGAGAATGGCAGCGACGCGGTGTTCGCCGCGCTGTTCTGGTTCATCGTCGCCGGTGCGCCTGGGGTGGTGCTGTACCGCCTGAGCAACACTTTGGATGCTATGTGGGGCTACCGCAACGAACGCTTCGAGCGCTTCGGCTGGTGCGCGGCGCGGGTCGACGACGTGCTCAACTACCTGCCCGCGAGGCTGGTGGCGCTGACCTACGCGGTGCTGGGCAAGACCCGCCTGGCGCTAGCCTGCTGGCGCAACCAGGCGCCGCTGTGGGACAGCCCCAATGCCGGCCCGGTAATGGCGGCTGGGGCTGGGGCGCTGGGTGTCGAACTGGGCGGCCCGGCGGTGTACCACGGTGAACTGCACGAGCGGCCACGCCTGGGCGAAGGGCCGATGGCCGACGCCGACGCCATCGAGCGCGGCTGGAGCCTGGTGCAGCGCGGCGTATGGTTGTGGTTGCTGGTCATCGGCGTGGGAGCCTACCTGTATGCTTGAACACGGTGGTCGCCTGTTGCGGGCGGTGAAGCAGTACGGCATTGCCCGCGAGCAGTGGCTCGACCTGTCCAGCGGTATCGCCCCCTGGGCGTATCCGGTGCCATCGATTCCGCTGGATGCCTGGGCCCGCCTGCCAGAGACCGAGGACGGCCTGGAACAGGCGGCGCGGCGCTACTACGGGGTCGAGCAGTTGCTGGCGGTGGCCGGGTCGCAGGCGGCGATCCAGGCCCTGCCATTGTTGCGCCCCGCTGGGCGGATCGGCGTGTTGTCGCCCTGCTATGCAGAACACCCACATGCCTGGCGCCGCGCCGGGCATACGCTGGTCGAGCTGGACGACAGCCAGGTCGATCAAGCACTCGACAGCCTCGACGTGCTGCTGCTGGTCAACCCCAACAACCCCACGGGCCGGCGCGTGCCCCGTGAGCGCCTGCTGGCCTGGCATGCCCGCCTGGCTGCCCGTGGCGCCTGGTTGGTGGTGGATGAGGCGTTCATGGACAACACGCCGGCCCACAGCGTGGTCGAGCAGGCCGGGCAAGCGGGGCTGATCGTGCTGCGCTCGTTTGGCAAGTTCTTCGGCCTGGCCGGGGTGCGGCTGGGCTTTGTCATCGCTCCGGCGGAGGTGCTGCAAGGCCTGGCCGAGTCCCTGGGGCCATGGACCGTCAGCGGCCCGACCCGGGTGCTGGGGCAGGCCTGCTTTGCCGACGAGGCCGCGCACTTGGCGCAGATCGCCCGGTGCCGCGCCGCCAGCGAGCGGCTGGCCAGCCTGCTCGCCGCCGCCGGCCTGGCACCCAGCGGTGGCTGCGACCTGTTCCAGTACCTGCGCGACGAGCGCGCCGCGCATCTGCATGACTTTCTTGCCCGTCGCGGCATCCTCGTGCGCCTGTTCGAGCAGCCCCCGGCGCTGCGCCTGGGCCTGCCGGCCAGCGCCGCGGACGCACAACGCCTGGCCCAGGCCCTGGCGGACTACCAGAAGGAATCGGCATGACCACCCTCATGGTGCAAGGCACCACCTCCGATGCCGGCAAGAGCACGCTGGTCACCGCCCTGTGCCGCTGGCTGCTGCGCCAGGGCATCGGCGTGGTGCCGTTCAAGCCGCAGAACATGGCGCTCAACAGCGCCGTGACCGCCGACGGTGGCGAGATCGGCCGGGCCCAGGCGGTGCAAGCCCAGGCTTGCCGGCTGGCGCCGCACACCGACATGAACCCGGTGCTGCTCAAGCCCAACAGCGACACCGGCGCCCAGGTGATCGTCCATGGCCGCGCGGTGACCAGCATGAACGCCGTCGCCTACCACGACTACAAGGCCATCGCCATGCAGGCAGTGCTGGCGTCCCATGGGCGTTTGCGCGAAGCCTATCCGGTGGTGATGGTCGAGGGCGCCGGTTCCCCGGCGGAGATCAACCTGCGTGCCGGCGACATCGCCAACATGGGCTTCGCCGAGGCGGTCGACTGCCCGGTGATCCTGGTGGCTGACATCAACCGCGGCGGGGTGTTCGCCCACCTGGTCGGCACCCTCGAACTGCTGTCGCCGAGCGAACAGGCGCGGGTCAAGGGTTTCGTCATCAACCGTTTTCGCGGCGACATCGCCTTGCTGCAGCCGGGGCTGGACTGGCTGGAGCAACGCACCGGCAAGCCGGTGCTGGGGGTGTTGCCCTATGTCACCGACCTGCACCTGGAGGCCGAGGACGGCATCGACACGCGCCAGGGCGAGAAGGGCGAGCGCCTGCTCAAGGTGATCGTCCCGGTGCTGCCGCGTATCAGCAACCACACCGATTTCGACCCGCTGCGCCTGCACCCACAGGTGGATTTGCAGTTCATCGGCCCGGGCCAGCCGATTCCGCCCGCCGACCTGATCATCCTGCCCGGCTCCAAGAGCGTGCGTGGCGACCTGGCGCAGTTGCGCGAGCGCGGCTGGGACAAGGCCATCGCCCGGCACCTGCGCTATGGCGGCAAGCTCATCGGTATCTGCGGCGGCCTGCAGATGCTTGGCCAGCAGGTGCATGACCCGTTGGGGCTGGAAGGGCCGGCGGGCTCGAGCGAAGGCCTCGGTCTGCTGGACTACAGCACGGTGCTGGCAGCCGAAAAACAGCTGCGCAACGTGTCCGGCGTTCTCGAGCTTGAACAGGCGCCGGTGTCCGGTTATGAAATCCATGCCGGTGTCACCCAGGGGCCTGGATTGGCGCAAGCCTCCGTGCAACTGACCGATGGTCGGCGCGACGGCGCCATCAGCGCCGATGGGCAGATCCTCGCCACCTACCTGCATGGCCTGTTCGAGGGCAGCCAATCGTGCGCCGCGCTGCTGCGCTGGGCAGGCCTTGCCGATGTGCAGGTCATCGACTACGAGGCCTTGCGCGAACGCGACATCGAGCGCCTGGCCGACCTGGTCGAGCAGCACCTGGACACCGCGCGCCTGCGCCAACTCTGTGGAGTGGATGCCCATGCGTAGCCTGATCCTCGGCGGCGCCCGTTCGGGCAAGAGTCGCCTGGCCGAACAACTGGCCGCTGACAGCGGCCAGCCGGTGACCTATATCGCCACCAGCCAGCCGCTGGACGGTGAGATGAGTGAACGTGTGCGCCTGCACCGCGAGCGCCGCCCGGCCCATTGGGGGCTGGTGGAGGAGCCCGTGGCGCTGGCCGATGTGCTGCGCGCTGAAGCCGCCGAAGGGCGCTGCCTGCTGGTGGACTGCCTGACCCTGTGGCTGACCAACCTGCTGATGCTCGAGGATGACCTGCGCCTGGCGCAGGAGCGCGATGCGCTGCTCGATTGCCTGGAACAGCTGCCGGGTACCCTCATCCTGGTCAGCAACGAAACCGGCCTGGGCGTGGTGCCCATGGGCGAACTGACCCGTCGCTACGTCGACCTGGCGGGCACGCTGCACCAGGCCGTGGCCGAACGCTGCCAGCGCGTGGTGCTGACCGTGGCCGGCCTCCCTCTCATGCTCAAAGGACCTGCCCTATGACCCAGATGTGGTGGCGTGACGCCTGCCAACCCCTCGACACCGCCGCCATGGACCAGGCCCGCGCCCGTCAGCAGCAGCTGACCAAACCCACCGGTTCCCTCGGCCAGCTCGAAGGCCTGGCGATCCGCCTGGCCGGCCTGCAAGGGCGCGAGCGTCCCAGCCTGGAGCGGATCGCCATCACGATCTTCGCCGGCGACCATGGCGTGGTGGAGGAGGGCATCTCCGCCTACCCGCAGGCGGTGACCGGGCAGATGCTGCGCAACTTCGTCGGTGGTGGTGCGGCGATCAGCGTGTTGGCGCGCCAGTTGGAGGCTGACCTTGAGGTGGTTGACCTCGGTACCATCGACCCGATGCTGCAACTGCCTGGGGTCCATCACCTGAATCTTGGGCCCGGCACCGCCAACTTCGCCCGTCAGCCGGCGATGACCGACGCGCAACTGGCAGCGGCGCTGCAGGCCGGTCGCGACAGCGCGTTGCGCGCACTCGACAACGGCGCGCAGCTGTTTATCGGCGGCGAAATGGGCATCGGCAACACCACCGCGGCGGCGGCGCTGGCCAGTACCTTGCTGGGCTGCCCGGCGCGTGAGCTGAGCGGCCCGGGCACCGGCCTGGACAGCGCCGGCGTGCGGCACAAGGCCGAAGTGATCGAGCGCGCCCTGGTGCTGCACGGCCTGCGCGCCGACCAGCCGTTGCAGGCGCTGGCCTGTGTCGGCGGCTTCGAGATCGCCGCGCTGGCTGGTGCCTACCTGGCGTGCGCCCAGCATGGCGTGGCGGTGCTGGTCGATGGTTTCATCTGCAGTGTCGCCGCCCTGGTGGCGGTACGCCTCAATCCGCAGTGCCGCCCTTGGCTGCTGTTCGCCCACCAGGGCGCCGAGCCGGGTCACAAGGCCTTGCTGGCGGCCCTGGAGGCCGAGCCGCTGCTGGCCCTGGGGTTGCGCCTGGGCGAGGGCAGCGGCGCGGCGCTGGCGGTGCCGCTGATCCGCCTGGCCTGCGCCCTGCACGGGCAGATGGCGACCTTCGCCGAGGCGGCGGTGGCGGATCGCCCGGCATGATCCTCGAACTGCTGCGCCATGGCGAGACGGAACTGGGGGGCGGTCTTCGCGGCAGCCTCGACGACGCCCTGACCGAGACGGGCTGGGAGCAGATGCGCCAGGCCGTCGCCGACGCCGGCCCCTGGGACGTGCTGGTCAGTTCGCCGTTGCAGCGCTGCGCGGCGTTCGCCGATGAGCTGGGGGCGCGCCTGAACCTGCCGGTGCTGCGCGAGGCCGGTGTGCGCGAGCTGCACTTCGGCGAGTGGGAAGGGCAGAGCGCCGCGCAGATCATGCAGGTCGACGCCGATGCCCTGGGGCAATTCTGGAATGACCCGTATGCCTTCACCCCGCCGGGCGGCGAGCCGGTGCTGGCCTTTGCCGAACGGGTGCTGGCGGCGGTCGAGGGTTTGCGCAGTGTGCATGCAGGCAAGCGCGTGCTGCTGGTCACCCATGGTGGAGTGATGCGTCTGCTGCTGGCGCGAGCGCGTGGCCTGCCACGGGAGCAGTTGTTGCAGGTCGAGGTTGGGCATGGCGCGTTGGTGGGGCTGGCGTTGGACCACGACGGCCAGATGCGCGAGGTGCGTTGAGATGCTGCCGTTCTGGATTGCCCTGCAGTTCCTCAGCAGCTTGCCGGTACGCTTGCCGGGCATGCCAGCGCCCCGGGAGATGGGGCGCTCGCTGCTGTGCTATCCGCTGGTAGGGCTGCTGTTCGGCCTGTTGCTGTGGCTGGCCAGCCATTTGCTGCAAGGCACTGCGGCGCCCTTGCACGCAGCCTTGCTGCTGGCGCTGTGGGTGCTGCTCAGCGGCGCGCTGCACCTGGACGGCCTGGCTGACAGCGCCGACGCATGGCTGGGGGGCTTCGGTGATCGCGAGCGCACTTTGCAGATCATGAAGGACCCGCGCAGCGGGCCGATTGCCGTGGTCACGCTGGTGCTGGTATTGCTGCTGAAGTTCTGTGCCCTCTGGGTGCTGGTCGAGCGGGGCGCTGGTGGCCTGCTGGTGCTGGCGCCGGTGGTGGGAAGGGCGGCGATGCTTGGGCTGTTTCTCGGCACGCCTTACGTGCGTGCGGGTGGACTGGGTGCGGCCCTGGCCGAACACCTGCCCCGGCGCGGCGCGACCTGGGTATTGTTGGTTTCTACGCTGGCCGGACTGGCATTGGGAGGCTCGGCGGTGCTGTGGCCTCTGCTGGCGGCGTTGGTGGTATTCGTGTGGCTGCGCAGGCTGATGTGCCGTCGCTTGGGTGGAACCACAGGAGATACGGCCGGGGCGCTGTTGGAACTGCTGGAATTGACGGTGGTGGTTACCCTGGCGCTGTTCGCATAGCCCTGGGCCGACACGTTCCCCGTGTAGGAGCGGCCTTGTGCCGCGAAAGGGCCGCAAAGCGGCCCCGGCGATATCAGCTTGAAGCACGAATCTAGGGGGCGCTTCGCACCCCTTTCGCGGCACAAGGCCGCTCCTACAAGGGGGCGTGTCTTACATAGATCCCGGAAACCTTCCGCAACTATTGCGTCTATCTTCGTTCGTTCCCCAAAACCACCAGGAACCCCCGCCATGCACCCCTGGATACTCGCCAGCCTGCTGGCCCTTGCCGCCATACCCGTCACCGCCGCCGACCTGATCGATTTCTGGAACACCCCCCGCCACGGCGGCAACAGTTTCAACCGCCTGCTCCCGGACCAAACCTACTTCGATGCCCTGAAAGGCTACGGCGCCAGCTGGGTGCGCCTCTCCTACGATAAATGGCACCCGGCCGAACGCGACTTCCTACTGGGCAACGCCGACGATTACCAGGGCCTGGCCAGCGCCGACATGAAGCAGCTCATCGAGGTCCTCGACCGCGCCCACGCCGCCGGTCTCAAGGTGGTGATCACGCCGCTGTCGCTCCCCGGCATGCGCTGGGCGCAGAACAACCAGAATCGCTTCGACGACCGGCTATGGCAGGACAAGCGTTACTGGACCCAGTCCGCCCGCTTCTGGCGAGACGTTGCCCAGGCCCTCAAGGACCACCCGGCCGTTGCCGCCTACAATCTCATCAACGAGCCCGCGCCCGAGAAGCACGGCGGCCTGGCCGAGCACGCCGACCTTGATCGGATGAAGCACTGGTACGCCCGCGAGCAGGGCGGTGCGCGTGACCTGCCGGCGCTCTATCGGCAGTTGCTGGCGGCGATCCGTGAGGTCGACGGCAAGACGCCGGTCATGGTCGATGCCGGCTGGTACGCCGCCGCCGATGCCTTCGGCTACTGGCCCAAGGCGCTGGCGGATGAGCGTGTGCTGTACAGCGTGCACATGTACGAACCCTATGCCGCCACCAGTGCGCCGAATCTTTCTCGCGAGCAACCTTTCGCCTATCCGGGGCCAGTGCCGTTTGCCGGGCAGACCCGGCAGTGGGATGCCGAGGAGGTCGCCCGCTATCTGCAACAGCCGGTGGATTGGGCCGATTCGATCAAGTTGCCGCGTTCGCGGCTGGTGGTGGGCGAGTTCGGCTGCATGCGCCGGTTGCCCGGGTGCCGGGAATACCTGGAGGATGTGCTAACGGTGCTGGACCGCCAGCAGTTGCATTGGGCCTTCTACAGCTTCCGCGAGGACAGTTGGGATGGCATGGACTACGAACTGGGTTCGGCCAAGGTGCCGTGGCGCTATTGGCAGGCCATCGACAACGCAGCGCCGGACCCCTTGTCACGCAAGGCCACGGCCGAGTTCGAGCCGATTCGCCAGCGCCTGCAGCCTGAACCGACACCTTGAAATCTCTTGCAACATCCATAATGCGGGTATATACACGTATCCATGCTGACCAGTGAATGCATCTGTACCCATCTACGTCGCGCCGCCCGTGGGGTGAGCCGGCATTACGACGAGGCCCTTGCCGGCTTCGGCATCAATGTCGCCCAGTTTTCCCTGCTGCGCCATGTGCAGCGCCTCGACCGCCCCAGCATCACCTGCCTGGCCGAGGCCATGGGCCTGGAACGCAGCACCTTGGGCCGCAACCTCAAGGTACTCGAGGCCGAAGGCCTGGTGCGTCTTGCCGACGGCGACGACCAGCGCAACCGCGTGGTGCTGCTGAGCGAAGCGGGCAGGGCGCGCCTGGACGCCGCCTACCCGGCCTGGCAGCAGGCCCAGGCGCAGTTGGTGGAGCGACTGGGTGAAAGCCAGCGTGACGAGTTGGTACGCTTGCTGGAGCAGCTTGCCTGAACGACTACGATAGAAAGCGGGTATATACCCGCATCAACCTTGCGATGGGCTGGAGACAACGACAATGACTTCCCTTTGGCGGAGCAGCGGTTGGGTACTTCTGGGGGCGGCGCTGATCCTGGCGCTGTCGCTGGGGGTGCGACATGGATTCGGCCTGTTCCTGGCGCCGATGAGCGCCGAGTTTGGCTGGGGGCGCGAGGTGTTCGCCTTCGCCATCGCCCTGCAGAACCTGATCTGGGGCCTGGCCCAGCCGTTCACCGGCGCCCTGGCCGACCGCCTGGGTGCGGCCAAGGTGGTGGTGATCGGCGGCATCCTCTACACCGCCGGCCTGGTGATGATGGGCATGGCCGACTCGGCCTGGTCGCTGTCGCTGAGTGCCGGCCTGCTGATCGGCATCGGCCTGTCCGGTACCTCATTCTCGGTGATCCTCGGCGTGGTTGGGCGCGCGGTGCCGCCGGAAAAGCGCAGCATGGCCATGGGCATTGCCAGCGCCGCCGGCTCCTTCGGCCAGTTCGCCATGCTTCCCGGCACCCTGGGCCTGATCCAGTGGCTGGGCTGGTCGGCGGCCTTGCTGGTGCTGGGTCTGATGGTGGCGCTGATCGTGCCGTTCGTAGGCCTGTTGCGTGATAACCCGCTGCCCAGCCACGGCGCCGAGCAGAGTCTCGGCCAGGCGCTGCGCGAGGCCTGCTCGCATTCCGGTTTCTGGCTGCTGGCGCTGGGCTTTTTCGTCTGCGGCTTCCAGGTGGTGTTCATCGGTGTTCACTTGCCGGCCTACCTGGTCGACCAGCACTTGCCAGCGATCACCGGCACCACCGTGCTGGCGCTGGTCGGCCTGTTCAATATCGTTGGCACCTATACGGCGGGCTGGCTTGGCGGGCGCATGTCCAAGCCGCGCCTGCTGACCGGCCTGTACCTATTGCGCGCCGTGGTCATCGTGCTGTTCCTCTGGGCGCCGGTGACCCAGTTCAGCGCCTACCTGTTCGGTATCGCCATGGGCCTGCTGTGGCTGTCCACGGTGCCGTTGACCAATGGCACCGTGGCCACGCTGTTCGGTGTGCGCAACCTGTCGATGCTCGGCGGCATCGTGTTCCTGTTCCACCAGTTGGGCGCGTTCCTGGGGGGCTGGCTGGGCGGGGTGGTCTATGACCAGACCGGCAGCTACGACCTGGTGTGGCAGATCTCGATCCTGCTCAGCCTGCTGGCCGCGGCCCTCAACTGGCCGGTGCGCGAGCACCCGGTCGCCCGCCTGCAGGCCCAGGCTGCATGAACCGCCTGCTTGGGCGTGGCTTGCTGCTGGTCGCTACGGTGCTGGTGCTGGCGCTGGTGTGGTGGGGCTGGCACAAGGGTGGGCTGGCGTTGATGCAGTTGGGCATGAGCCTGTGTTAAACGCTACCCTGCACACTCAAGGAATCATGTGCAGGAGACCGCTATCATGCATACCCGTTGGCTGACCCTACCCCTGCTGGCCCTGGCCGCCGCCACTTCGAGCTGGGCGGTGGACTGCCCCGCGCTGCTCCAGGGCAGCCTGCCGGAGCTGCGCGGCAAGGAGCAGATCGACCTGTGCCAGCGCTTCGCCGGCAAGCCACTGGTGGTGATCAACACCGCCAGCTACTGCGGCTTCGCCCCGCAGTTCGAAGGCCTCGAGGCGACCTACAAGGACTACCACGAACAGGGCCTGGAAATGCTTGGCGTGCCGTCCAACGACTTCAAGCAGGAAGACGCCGACAGCGACAAGACTGCCAAGGTCTGCTACGCCAACTACGGCGTGACCTTCACCATGACCAAGGCCCAGCCGGTGCGCGGCAAGGACGCGATCCCGCTGTTCGTCGAACTGGCCCGGCAGAGCAGCGCGCCGAAGTGGAATTTCTACAAGTACGTGGTGGACCGCAAGGGCAAGGTGATTGGCAACTTCTCCAGTTTGACCAAACCGGATGATCCGGCGTTCAGGGCGGCGATCGACAAGGCGATTGCTTCGCAGCCTGTAGGGCAATAGGTCCGGCGTGGGCCGACAATGACCTGATATTTTTGCCAGTTTTCTTCGGTTGCGAAGTGGTTCAGCCTTGTTGAAAAATCGCCTTCGGCCGGTGGGCAACATGGTAATGAACTATCTAGCGGCATGCGACCAGCAACATTCCGTTCTAGCCTCTGCAGGTATTGCCCGTGGCTACACGCCTTATGGTGCTCTGCCCTTGATTACGGGGGGGAGGCTGGGGTATGTCGGTCAGCTACGTGAAGCGTTGCATGGGCTTTATCACTTGGGTAATGGCTACCGAAGTTACGCTCCCTACTTGATGCGGTTTTTATCTCCAGATGCATTGAGCCCGTTCGGCAAGGGGGGCATCAATGCGTATGCCTATTGTGCGGGTGATCCGATAAATCACCAGGATCGTAATGGGCGGACCCGTGACGTTAATCCTCATACGCAAGTGGTGCAGGCGCTGGGTCATGGAAAGATCCCCTTGATTATTCATGGATTAAGAAGGTTGAAGCACATGGCAGAGGTAGCCGTAGGTAAAAATCCGCACAATGTCTCACCACCTGGATTAAGAGATTTCGCGTTGGCGACGACAAGCGTTATTGCGGACTCTGCAACTCTGATAGTCGCCCAAAATGGTTTCTGGGGGAACACTCCCAGTGGTGGTCAGTACTACGATGATCTTCCAGATAGTGTGGTTCTTGGTGACATGCATTTCGATATGACACTGGCTAATCTAGTAATGTTTTCATATGCGCTTGATGCGTACGCTGAGGGTGACCTCCACCGGTTTACCGCAGATGAAATTACGATAAACAGGCCTGCCCCTACTCCTGTTCCGTTTGAGGAAGTTCAGGCGAAGCTGCGTGGCGACTCGGATGGCAATGCATAGCAAGATACCTCAGATATCCCATGAGCCTGCTCAACGTCATCCGCCGTTTCATCAAGGTCATCGTAGCTGGCAGTATCATCAGTTGCGCCCACAACCTGTGCCTGGCTGGCTGCTTTGTACTGACGGCGTAGGTGCGGTTGTTCATGGGCCACCTGCAGCGCTGCCTGGGCGAGCAGTGGTGCATGCAGGCATGAAAAAACCGCCACAAGGGCGGTTTTTTCATGCAGCGATGGTCACTCAGAAGCGGTAGGTCAGCGAAGCACCAACGCCATGGGCGCTGTTTTCGTACTTGGCCTGGTAGCTGCCCTTCAGCGCGCCTTCCTGCAGGCTGTGCGGACGGTTGTTGACCTTGGTGTCTTCTTCCCACAGGTAGGAATAAGCCACGTCGATGGTCATGTCCTCGGTCGGGCTCCAGCCGGCACCGATGCTGAAGATCTTGCGATCGCCAGTAGGAATGCGCGGGGAGCGGTTGGTGTTGTTGGTCGGCGACTGGTCAACCGAGAAACCGGTACGCAGGGTCCACTCCTTGTTCACCTTGTAGGCGGCGCCAATGGCGTGGGCCCAGGTATCGTGCCAGTTCTGCTCTTCGGTGATGGTGCCGAACTGCGCGGCCAGTGGCCCCGAGATTTCGTTGTTGACCGTGATGTTCTCCAGGCGGCTCCAGCGGGTCCAGGTGCTGCCGGCGTACAGGGTCCAGTTGTCATCCAGCTCGTGGGTGACCGAGAAGTCCACCGATTCCGGGGTCTTGATCTTCAGGGTGGCGTCGTACTTCTGCCCAGTCTGCCCGAGCAACGGGTAGTTGAGCATGGTCTTGCCTTCGAGCTTGTAGTCGACCATCGAATGGTAGGTCAGGCCGACGCGGGTACGATCAGTCGCCTGCACCAGGATACCGATGTTGTAGCCGACCGCAGTGTCGTCGCCTTTGATCTTCACTTCGCCATCAGCCGGACGCAGCGGCGAGATACTGGCCAGGTTCGAGCCCAGTTCGCCCTTGATGCGGTTGATGGTCGGACCGAAACCGATCGAGACCTTGTCGTTGAACGCGTAGCTGACGGTCGGCTGGAAGGTCACGACCTCGACATGGCTCTTTTTACCCCAGTAGCGCGCGGCATCGTCGCTACCGTAGTCGGTGACCAGGCCGAATGGCACGTAAACGCCGAAACCGACGCTCCAGTGGTCATCGATCGACTTGACGTAGTAGCCCATCGGTACACCGACCACAGGCACCATGTCACCGTCTGTTTCCCCCCCCTTGCTGCTGCCTGGGCCCGAAATATCGGACTTGGCGATCACTGCCGCGCCACCGACGGTAATCTGGTCGCGCTTCAGGCGGGACATGCCCGCCGGGTTGCCGTACACGGTGCTGGCATCTTCGGCAGAAGAAGAACGACCCGCGAAACCTGTCCCCATACCGCTGACGCTTTGTTCGTTGAGGGCGAAACCACTGGCGAACAATTGGCTGGAAGCGAGGGCAACGGCAATGCCGAGAGAGGTTTTGAGCATAACTTTTTTCATTATTAGAAACTCCTTGGGATCTCCGGGGCGAAAAGCTACCAACAAATGCCGCTCCACGCTATAGGCGCAAACACCGGAGATAGAGCGGTTTTGTAGGACAATCCGACCAAAATTCCTTTTTTTCGCGGTAATGAAGGTGGGCAGGTCAGGAGGCCAGCACCTGGATCGGCTCGACACAGTGCTGCCAGGCGCGGGTGAAATCGCGCAGGCGACCCTGGGGGTGGAAGGTCTGGCGCCAGATGCGCGCCAGGCCCAGCAGGTCGTCGGCGGCCGGCAGCGGCAAAGCCTGTTCCTCAATGAGCATCCAGGCAATGGCGGTGGCGTAGCGCAGGTTGACGGTCAGCTCGAGGTGCGGGCCGCCCAGGAACGCATGCTGGCTGGCCAGGCCACGGACCAGGCTGGCCAGTTCCGGGTCGCGCGCCAGGTACTGGTCCCACAGGCTGCGGTGGCGCTGTTCGCCGATGCGGTACAGGCCATGGCCACGTCGATCGTGCAGGGCCGAGCCCAGGGCTGATTGGCTGGCGGCAACGCCCAGTAACAAAGCTTCGGCGCTGTCGCAGTGGCGATCCAGGTAAAGGAGGGTTGGCCGGATCACATATTGACTCAACTCGTTCGCAGCGATGCCCATGATGGCCTCTGGCTAAGAAGGACCGACGGGCGCTGGAGCTTGGCAGCTGGTGAGTGGTCAGGCCCGCCGGAAGCGGCGCTGGCCGCTCGAGTTGAAGTGTAGTGTGATAAGCGTGGTGTAAAGGGCTGTTTTTAAATCGATTGCTGTCTGAGGGCGCAAGGCATATGCCTGCTGGCAATTACGCCAATCGCCGTCAGACAGGCTGTCGAGGGATGCATTCATGGCGTGAATCACCCGCCATTCAGTCATGCGGTTAGCGACTGGCGGGTACGATCGATCACGGCCTGCAGTGGTTCTGCCCGGTTGTATTGCTCCGGGTAGAGACGCTCGCTGTGACAGGCGATGCCATGTTCGTCGACCAGGGTGAAGCTGAAGCTGCCCTTGCGTGGGGCGACGATCAGGCACTTCAGTGGAGCGAAGGCCTGGGAGAGGGTGCCGAAGGCAGCCTGGATTTGCTGATGGTTGCTCATATTGTTGGATGTTCCTGCGTAAGACACGGTATTCGATCCGTGCACTATAGAAACGTTCCAGTGACGTCTTTATTAAGGAGACGTAAGAACCTGACTGGAACAGGGCAGCCAGAAAGGCGCGTGCAATAAGGTGTGCGCTGGGCTGACTGGTAGGTACGACAGAAGGCAGGCAGCACACCGGTGCCAAGGTCCTAGGCGCCGGGGAAGATCCTGATCAATCTGAAACGTGATTCGTGCAGGGCAAGGTTTTGCCAAGTGAATCATCGAATGGGCCAGTCCCGATGGGGCAGCGCTTGCTCGTATGGGCGGGCTGCAGGGACACAAGTGGCCAGAATTGACTTTCAGCTGGGTACTAACAGGGCGCACCCTACACGAACAATGGCAGATTGGCAAGTATTTGGTTTATCTGCGGGAAGCCGACCATTATGGCGTCAATCATCGCGCCTGTGAAGAGGGGAAAGGACCCCGGCAAGGCCCCGGATGACCCGTTTTCGTGCAGCGACCTGCCCATTGGCGGGGCACTTGTACACATTCGAACGGGGAGTTGTAACCCTCTTGCAACATCCTGTGGACGCCTCGCCAATGACTTGACTGACGGCTTAAGTCAATGAAAAAAAACACTAATTTTTGCTGGTGAAAAAATCGACAGTTTGACTGAAAGCCCCATTTCACAGGGGTTTGCGGGCTGCATGAAGGGGTTGTCCACCGAGTTATCCACAGCTTCTGTGGATTGTCCCGGGCGCTTGCTCTAGTACGCGCGTGCCAGCTGTTTCATCAAGTGTCGGACAATCGGAGACTCGCAGGGCGGTCGGCATTCTTGGTCGCGAAACGTCAAGAAAAAATCAGCAAATTTTTTTTCGATCAGCCGTAAGTCGAAGGGGTCTTCGCCGACGAAAAGGAGTAGAGTGGCGCGCCTTTCGAGTCACCAACGCTGTCGGTCATGAAGCTTCGCGGTAAACACCTCGCCCCCTCGGTTGCAGCCTCCTCGTTGCCCTCTTCCAATCGGTTTTCCCTGAAAGTGGCCCTGTGGCTGCTCGACAGCCCGCGCCTGGGCGACAAGCCCAGCGTCAAGCACCTGGCCGGGCGCATGCTCAAGCAGCCGGCGCGCCAGGGCGTGGTGGTGGCCCAGAGCCGCCTGGGGCAGATGCTCTGCCGCGACTGTGGCAATGCGCGGGATCGGCGCATTGGTCATGAGCTGTTGCGCCAGGCCGCCCGTGCCGGCGATCGGCGGGCGCAGTTGGAGTATGGCCGCCTGTGCCCGGAGCCGGAGCAGGCCCGCTACTGGCTGGAGCTGGCGGCAGGGCAGGGCTCGCAGGAGGCCCGACGGTTGCTGCGGCAGTTGTAGGGGCCGGGCGTTCGCCAGTCACGACGCGCGGTGGTGGGCAGCCTGGGACAACGCCGAGCTGATAAGCTGCACGGCAATCGTCAATGTTCGTTCGGGGTTAGCATGACAGTGGATCTGACCAGCATCCTGCTGGGCTTGGTGGCAGGTGCGGTGCCTTGCCTGGGCTGGGTCATGCAGGTGCAGCGCGGCCAGGGCGCGCGCAAGGCCGAGCAGGCCTTGCTGCAAGAGCGGCTGAATGCCGCGCAGTTGGCCCAGGCTGGCTTGCAGGCGCAACTGGAGGCCAGCCGCGACGAGATCAGCGACCTCAGCGAGGCCAACACCGTCAAGCAGACCCAGCTGGCCGCCCAGGGCCGCGAGCTTGAGCTGTTGCAGATCGATCGCGACAATGCCCGCGACGCGGCCCACGCCTGGAGCCTGGAGCGTGCCAACCGCGAAGCCGAGCAGCGTCGCCTGGAAGCCCAGGCCGCGCGGCTGGAGGCTGAGTTGCGTGAGCAGCAAGAAAGTCACCAGCAACGTCTGGAAGACTTGCAGGAAGCCCGCGACACCCTGCGCGCGCAGTTCGCCGACATGGCCACGAAAATCTTCGATGAGCGCGAACAGCGCTTCGCCCAGACCAGTCAGCAACACCTCGGGCAGTTGCTCGACCCGCTCAAGGAACGTATCCAGGCCTTTGAAAAGCGTGTCGAGGAAAGCTACCAGCAGGAGGCCCGCGAGCGCTTCTCCCTGGGCAAGGAGCTCGAGCGCCTGCAACAACTCAACCTGCGCCTGTCCGACGAAGCCACCAACCTCACCCAGGCCCTCAAGGGCCAGAAGACTCAAGGCAACTGGGGCGAGCTGATCCTCGAGCGGGTGCTGGAGCACGCCGGCCTGGAGAAGGGCCGCGAGTACCAGACCCAGGTCAGCCTCAAGAGCGCCGATGGCGAGCGCTTCCAGCCGGATGTGCTGATCATGCTGCCGGGCGACAAGCAGGTGGTGGTCGATGCCAAGGTCAGCCTCACCGCCTACCAGCAGTTCGTTGGTAATAACGACGAGGCGGCGCTCAAGCAGCATGTGCAGTCGTTGCGCAACCATGTCAAAGGCTTGTCGAGCAAGGACTACAACCGCCTCGAAGGGTTGCACAGCCTGGATTTCGTGTTGCTGTTCGTGCCCATCGAGGCGGCGTTCTCGGCGGCGTTGCAGGCTGAGCCGAACCTGTTCCAGGAGGCTTTCGACCGGCAGATCGTGATCGTCAGCCCGACCACCCTGCTGGCCACCCTGCGGGTGATCGACAGCTTGTGGAAGCAGGAGCGCCAAGGTCAGAACGCCCGCGAGATTGCCGAGCGGGCCGGTTGGCTGTACGACAAGTTCGTGCTGTTCATCCAGGACCTGGACGAACTCGGCGCGCGCCTGGCCCAGGTCGACAAGGCCTATGCCGCGGCGCGCAACAAGCTGTGCGAAGGGCGTGGCAACCTGGTCAGCCGCAGCGAGCAGCTCAAGCTGCTCGGCGCCCGGGCCAGCAAGAGCCTGCCGGCCGAACTGATCGAACGCGCGCTGAGCGACGAAGCGCTTACTGAACCAGGCTCAGATGGCGGTTGAGCAGGGCGCGCAGGGCTGCCGGCTTGACCGGCTTGGCCAGGTAATCGAGGCCGGCGGCGTGGACCATGGCGATGGTCTCGTTGCGACCATCGGCGCTGATCACCACCCCGGGTACCGGCTCGCCCAGGCGCGCGCGTAGCCAGCCCATCAGCCCGGTGCCGGTCTCGCCGTCGTCGAGGTGGAAGTCCACCAGCGCCAGGTGCGGGCGCAAGCCCTTGGCCAGTAGCGCCTCGCATTCGGCCTGGTTGCGCGCTGTGGATACCTGGCAGCCCCAGCGGCTGAGCAGGCTGTTCATGCCGATCAGAATGCTGTCTTCGTTGTCCACGCACAGCACCTGCAGCCCGGCCAGCGGCTGGCCAGCCTGCTCCACGGGCGCTGGCGCGGCGGGGGCGGCGCTGTGAGCGACGGGCACGCCCACCCGGAACACGCTGCCCTTGCCCGGCCAGGAGCGGACTTCCAGTTGGTGGCCGAGCACCCGGCACAGGCCGTCGGCAATCGCCAGGCCCAGGCCGAGGCCTTTCTCGGCACGGGTCTGGTGGCTGTCGAGGCGTTTGAACTCCTGGAAGATCACCGCCAGCTTGTCATCGGCGATGCCTGGGCCGCGGTCCCATACCTCAAGCCACAGGCGTTCGCCCTGGCGGCGCACGCCGAGCAGGATCGGCCCCTTGCCATAGCGCAGGGCATTGGTGAGGAAGTTCTGCAGGACCCGGCGCAGCAGTTTCATGTCGCTGTCGACCCGCAGGCGGCTGCCGCGCAAGCGGAATTCCAGGCCTTTTTCGGCAGCCAGCAGCTTGAACTCGGCGCCCAGGGTGTCGAACAACTGGTTGAGGGCGAAGGGCTTGACGTCTGGGGTGACCCTGCCGTTTTCCAGGCGCGAGATATCCAGCAGGTCGCTGATCAGTTCTTCGGCCGAGCGCAGCGAGCTGTCCATGTGTCCGACTAGCTGGCGGGCTTCGTCGTTCATGCCTTCGGCTTGTTGCGACAGGGCCGCGGAGAACAGCCGCGCGGCATTCAGCGGCTGCATCAGGTCGTGGCTGACGGCGGCGAGGAAGCGCGTCTTGGATTGGCTGACGGCTTCGGCGCGGCTCTTGGCCTCGATCAACGCCTGGTTGAGCTGCGACAGTTCGCGGGTGCGTTCGGCGACCCGCTGCTCGAGGCCTTCGTTGGCATCGCGCAGGGCCTGCTCGGCTTCGCGGAACGGGGTGATGTCGGTGAAGCTCATGACGAAGCCGCCGCCTGGCATCGGGTTGCCGATCAGTTCGATCACCCGGCCGTTGGGGAACAGCCGTTCGGAGGAGTGGGCGCGGCCCTGGCGCATCCAGTGCAGGCGCCGCGCCACGTGGACCTGGGCCTCGCCCGGGCCGCACAGGCCGCGTTCGGCGTTGTAGCGGATGATGTCGGCGATCGGCCGGCCAACGCTGATCAGCCCGTCGGGGTAGTTGAACAGCTCCAGGTAGCGGCGGTTCCAGGCCACCAGGTGCAGGTTCTGGTCGACCACGCTGATGCCCTGGTTGATGTTCTCGATAGCGCCTTGCAGCAGCGCGCGGTTGAACTGCAGCACCTCGCTGGCTTCGTCGGCGATGCGCACCACGTCCTCGAGCTGCATGTCGCGGCCTTCGATGGCCGCCTTGACCACGGCGCGGGTCGAGGAGGTGCCGAGCACGCCGGCCAGCAGGCGCTCGGTGTGCTCGATCCAGTCGCCATCGGCGTTCTGGTTGGGGTTGAAACCCTTGCCCTGGCGATAGGCGAAGCGGATGAAGCTTTGCCGGGCGCGCTCTTCGCCGACGAAGCGCGCGGCCAACTTGAGCAAGTCGTCGATCTGCACCGCCAGCAGCGGCTTGCTGCTGGGGCGGGCGCTGGTCTGCTGGCCGATGAAGCGCCCGGCCTGCCAGTGCTCGGACACACGGGTACGCGACAGGATCGAGACCCAGGCGAAGAGGGTGAAGTTACCCGCCAGCGACAGCACCACGCCTTGGGTCAGCGGGGTGATCGGCAGGTCCAGTGGGTTGCCATGCAGCCACGCCAGGCCCGGGAACAGTTGTAGCGACCAGCCCAGGCTGTGGGCGGTGATCGGCAGCACCAGGGTGTAGAACCACAGGAAGATGCCGGCGGCGAGGCCGGCGAACACGCCGCGCCGGTTGGCCTGCTTCCAGTACAGCGCGCCGAGCATCGCCGGGGTCAGCTGGGTGACCGCGGCGAAGGCGATCTGGCCGATGGTGGCCAGGCTCGCGGTGGAGCCGAGCAGGCGGTAGCTGACGTAGGCCAGCAGCAGGATCACCACGATGGTCACCCGGCGTACCGAGAGCATCCAGTGGCGGAACACCTCGAATGGCCGCTCGGCGTTGTTGCGTCGCAGTAGCCAGGGCAGCAGCATGTCGTTGGAGACCATGGTCGACAGCGCCACGGCCTCGACGATGACCATGCCGGTGGCCGCCGAGGCGCCGCCGATGAACGCCAGCAAGGCCAGGCTCGGGTGTGCCTCGGCCAGTGGCAGGCTGATGACGAAGGAGTCGGAGATCACCGTGCCCGGCAGGAGCATCTGCCCGGCCAGGGCAATCGGCACCACGAACAGCGCGGCCAGGGCCAGGTACAGTGGGAACACCCAGCGTGCCAGGCGCATGTCCTGGGGCTCGATGTTCTCCACCACGGTGACGTGGAACTGTCGCGGCAGGCAGATGATCGCCATCATCGCCACGGCGGTCTGCACCACCATCGACGGCCAGTTGATGGTCTCCTGCCAGTAGCTGTCCAGGTGCACCGACTGCCGTGCCTGGGTGAACAGGTCGTCGAAGCCGTCGTACAGGTTGAACACCACGAACACGCCGACGGCAAGGAAGGCCAGCAGCTTGACCAGCGATTCGAAGGCGATGGCCAGGACCATGCCGCGGTGGTGTTCGGTGACGTCCAGGCTGCGGGTACCAAAGACGATGGCGAATAGCGCCAGCACCAGCGACACCACCAGGGCGGTGTCCTGCACACGGCTGCCGGTGGCATCGGCGCTGGCGCCAATCAGCAGGTTGACGCCCAGCACGATGCCCTTGAGCTGCAGGGCGATATACGGCAGCACGCCGACCAGGCAGATCAGCGCCACCACCACGGCGAGGCTCTGCGACTTGCCGTAGCGGGCGGCGATGAAGTCGGCGATCGAGGTGATGTTCTGCTGCTTGCTGATCAGCACCATCTTCTGCAGCACCCAGGGCGCGAAGATCAGCAGCAGCACCGGGCCCAGGTAGATGGGCAGGAACGCCCAGAGTTGCTCGGCGGCCTGGCCGACGGCGCCGAAGAAGGTCCAGCTGGTGCAGTACACCGCCAGCGACAGGCTGTACACCCAGGCGCGCAGGCGCGGCGGCAGCGGGGTGCTGCGGCGGTCGCCATAGAAGGCGATGGCGAACATGATGGCCATATAGGCCAGGGCGACCACGGCGATCAGCCCGCTGGACAACGACATGCAAACTCCGAAGCAGAAAAGAAACGCGGTCCCGATCAATCAGTCTGGCACGCAGCCGGCGTTGCGTCAGCGCAGACGATGGTCGCAGTGGCAGGACGTCGCAGGGCCGGCGCCTAATCGACCTGCCGACGCGTGCCCAGCCAATAGAACAGCGCTGCCAATATGACCGACCCGATGAGCAGGTAGAAAACCGCCGCCGGCAGCAGGTGCCCCAGCGCCAGGCCCACCAGGATCGGCCCCAGTCCACCGCCCAGGTTGGACAGGTTCTGCGCGCCATAATAAACCCCGCGCAGGTGTTCCGGCGCGATCAGGTCGATGAACATGAATTCGGCCGGGATCACGATGATCTCACCCAAGGTGAACACCAGCATCGCCAGGCACCACGCCGGCGCCGAAGCCGCCACGGAAAACCCCAGCAACCCGGCGATGAACATGGCCATGCCGGTCATCAGCCAGGGCATCAACTGCTGGCGCGCGATGCGCCGGCCGATCAGGTACTGCAGGGCAATCACCGTGACGGCGTTGGTGGTCACCAGGTAGCCCGCCAGCCGCGCGACCTGCGCAGGGTCCTGCAGGGTAACCACCAGGTATTGTGACAGGTAGGCGGTGAATTGGCCGAACACCACGGCGCTGAGCACGCCACCCAGGGTAAAGCAGACCAACCGGCGGTCACGCAGCATGCCCAGGGCGACCTGGGCGAAACCCGCGGCCGGTGGTTTTTCGTTGTGGCTGCGCAGGTCGCGTTGGCCCAGGCGGTAGTAGGTCAGGCTCAGGGCCAGGCCGATCGCGGCCGAGACCAGGAAAGGCAGATGGTCGTTGGCCTCGATCAGCAACACCCCCAGCATCGGCCCGGCAGCCCAGGCGATGTTGTTGAAGGTGTACTTGATGGCGAACACTTCGCCGCGTTGCGCCTCGGGCAGCAGGGCGCAGAACCCGGCCTTGGCGGCGATGTCCACGACCGTCTGGGCCAGGTAGGCGACGACCAGGAAGCAGAAGAACGGCACGGCCGATGGGCTGGCGACGATGGCGATGAAGGCGAGGGCGAACACCAGGGTACTGGCGACGATCAGCGTGTGGCTGCGCAACGTGTCGACCAGGTGCCCGCCGTAGGGGCCCAGCAGCGACGCCAGGAACATCGCGCCACCGACCAGCAGGCCGGTCTGGCCGATCGACAAGGCTAGGTGGGTGGAGAGGTACACCACCAGGTAGGGCAGGGTGATCGCCCGCGCCATGGTCAAGGTGAAGGTGGTGAACAGCAGCAGGCGGACGGCGGCAGGGTAGCTTTTCAGGGCACGGAGCATCGACGGATCCTTGTCATTGTTAGCGGCCAAGCATATGCCAGGCGCCGGCCCAGACGCTATATCTTTAAAATAGATAACAGATAGAGAAATTACCCGTTATATAGATATTCTTTTCGGGCATAAGATGGGTTCACCTTACACAAGGCCAGGAGAGACCCCATGCCCTGCACCCAGACCCGCGCGCCATCCTGGCGCCCGTTCAGCCAATTGGCCCATCCCCGCGAGGTGATTCGCCAGTTCACCCCCAACTGGTTCGCCGCGACCATGGGCACCGGGGTGTTGGCGCTGGCCCTGCATCAGGTCCAGTTGCCAGGGCTGGACATCGTGGCCGAAGGCCTGTGGTGGCTGGCCATTGGCCTGTTCGTCTTGTTCTGTGTCTTGTATGGCGCCCGCTGGTTGATGTTCTTCGACGAGGCCCGGCGCATCTTCGCCCACTCCACCGTGTCGATGTTCTTCGGCACCATCCCCATGGGCCTGGCCACCATCCTCAACGGTGCCCTGGTGTTCGGCATGGCGCGCTGGGGGGAGGCCGTGGTGCCTTGGGTGGAGGCTCTTTGGTGGCTGGATGTGGGCCTGGCGTTGCTGTGCGGCGTGGCTATTCCCTACCTGATGTTCACCCGCCAGGAGCACAGCATCGACCAGATGACCGCGGTCTGGCTGCTGCCAGTGGTGGCGGCGGAAGTTGCCGCAGCCAGCGGTGGGCTGCTGGCCCCGCACCTGGCCGATGCCCACCAGCAGTTCCTGGTGCTGATCACCAGCTACGTGATGTGGGCAGTGTCGCTGCCGGTGGCGTTCAGCATCCTGACCATCCTCATGCTGCGCATGGCCCTGCACAAGTTGCCGCCGGCCAACATGGCCGCCTCCAGCTGGTTGGCCCTGGGCCCGATCGGTACCGGCGCGCTGGGCATGCTGGTGCTCGGCGGCGATGCGCCGGCGGTGTTCGCCGCCAATGGCCTGGGTGGGTTGGGCGAGGTGGCGCGCGGGCTGGGCCTGGTGGCCGGGGTCGTGCTCTGGGGCGCGGGGCTGTGGTGGTTGCTGACCGCCGTGCTGATCACCCTGCGCTACATGCGCCAGGGCATGCCGTTCAACCTGGGCTGGTGGGGGTTCACCTTCCCGCTGGGGGTATACTGCCTGGCCACGCTGAAGCTGGCGGCCTGGTTGTCGCTCGGTTTCTTCAGCGTGTTCGGCCTGGTGCTGGTGGTGGCGTTGGCCCTGCTCTGGGCGGTGGTGGCCAGCCGCACCCTGCGTGGGGCGTGGCGAGGGGAGCTGTTCGTGTCGCCGTGTATTGCGCAGGCGTAGCTGGACAGCACGAGGGCCCGGCAGTACTGTCGGGCTTGCTCGCTTGGCGAAGACGCATGGAGGCGGTTATCTGTGTCTGGAGGGGCAGGGCGCAGACAACAAGAACAAGCGGGCAAGGAGCGCCTGAATGGAGCCGAATTCGATCGTTTCGCTCAAGTCCTATGCCAAAGGCGTCAGCCTTCATGTGCACGACTTCCACCAGTTGGTCATCCCTACCCACGGCACCATGGAAATAGAAGTCGATGGCACGCAAGGGCATCTGACCAATGCCAGGGGCATACTGATCCCCGCCGCCAGCCATCACCGTTTCAATGCCTCCTCGGGTAGCCAGTATGTGGTTGCCGACATCCCCATCGACTTCCGCCTGGCCGATGGCCGCCCGGTAGGGGCGCTGCACCTGCTCGACCAACGTTTCTTCAACGTGCCCTTGTCGTTCTGCCACCTGATCGCCTTTCTCAGAGGGGCAGTTCAGGAGCAGCGCGCCGTCGACACCGGCGCCTGGCTCAGGTTGGCCTTGAGCGCTATCTCCGGGCAGGCTGCGTTGGCCACGGACGCGAAGTACACGCCGCTGACCAAGGCCACGACGTTCATGCGGGCCAATCTCGACCAGCCGATCACCTGCAAGCACGTGGCTGTTGCTGCCGGTGTCAGCGAGCGCAAGCTCAACTACCTGTTCAATCAGTCATTGCGGATGACGCCCCATGCCTACTTGCTGGAGCTGCGCATCGAACGGGCGATTGGCCTGCTCTCCGGCAGCCGGCTGCCCATCAGTGACATTGCGCGGGCCAGCGGCTTTTCCGATCAGAGCGCGTTGACCCATGCGCTGAAGCGCGCCCGCGATATCACCCCGGCCAGGTTGCGGCGCGCCAGCGCCTGATCGCCCTGGCGCAACCTGGCTGGCCTTGCAGGCGGCAACAAAAAAATTGCCGGATCCTGCAAGCCGCGCCCATGACGGCTGGCGTACGTTTCGCTCACCACCTCGACGGGTTACGAGCGTCCCATGTCCGAAGCGTTGCACAGTAACTCCCTCGCACCCGCTAGCCTGAAGAAGTCCGCCAACGCCTGCGGCTTGCTGGCGATCATGATGTGGGCGGCGCTGGCGCTGTTGACCACCCAGACCCAGGGCATCCCGCCTTTCCAGTTGCTGTTTCTGTCATTTTGCATTCCTTTCGGCCTTGCCTGCCTGGCCGCGCTGGGTGGCTGGCGGGGTGGCTTCCGGGCTTGGCGACAGCCGGTGGGGGTCTGGTGTTCCGGATTCGCCGCGATCTTCCTGTATCACGCCTTCTACTTTTTTGCCCTCAAGGCCGCGCCGCCGGCGCAGGCCAGCATGATTGCCTACCTGTGGCCGCTGTTGATCGTGCTGTTCAGTGCCCTGCAGGGTGGGGGGCGCCTCAACCGCCTGTGCCTGCTGGGCGCCTGCCTGGGTCTGGCCGGCACAGCCTTGATCTTGCAACCGCAGAGCAGTGTGCTCACCACGCGCATCTTGCTCGGCTATGCCGCCGCGTTGTGTTGCGCGTTGGTGTGGTCGAGCTATTCGGTGTTCAACAAGCGCCATGAAGGCGCGCCGGTCGGCGTTATTGGCGGGATCTGCGGGTTGGTCGCCCTGGCCGGGTTCATTTGTCACCTGCTGCTGGAAGACACGGTGATCCCTGATGCCCGAGGCTGCCTGGCGATTGTGCTGCTGGGGCTCGGCCCGGTCGGGCTGGCGTTCTTCGCCTGGGACTACGCCACCAAAAGCGGCAATGCCGAGTTCCTGGGGGCGGTTTCCTACCTGGCCCCGTTGATCTCGACCGTGCTCCTGGTGCTGGCAGGCGTGCTGATCCTCGATCTGCGGCTGATGGCCGCGGCCGGGTTGATCGTCGCGGGCACCCTGGTGGCGACCTTCGGCGCTCGCTGACGGCTGAACAGGGTGTTCGGCCGTAATACTCTCGATAAGGATATCTCTATGCTCAGAGTGCTGGCGGTCAGTGCTCCCCACTGGCAGTTTCGTCCTGCAGGCCACGAACAACACCTGAACAGCAGCACGCCTTTCAGTCCGCACAATGCGATCAGGGGCTGTGCCCATGAGGCCCGCGAGGGCATCGGTGCATGGGGGCGCAGCAATTGGAGCAGCGCCTAGGGGCTGCATACCTATGCCTACCATCCCGGCTGGTTGAGTGCGCTGTTTGCGCGCTTCGGCATGAGCGTGAAAGCGGTCCGGCATGCCGAGATCGGCCAGGCCTTCGTGATGCCTGAGCTTGAAATCGCGCTGTGCGAGCAAGGCGGCGGATGACGGGTTGCGCGCGCAGCCTGCTCGCTGGGTTGCCTTCCTGGCCTGTTCCCGTGCAGATTTGTGGCTTGGCGCGCTGTGCGCGCCTCCAATGACAAAGCCCAATCAGGTACACGGACGATGAGTCACCCCTCGCAATTCACCCTGCTCGGCAAGCGGCGCTTTCTGCCGTTCTTCATTACCCAGTCGCTGGGCGCCTTCAACGACAACCTGTTCAAGCAGTCGCTGATCCTGGCGATCCTCTACAAGCTGAGCCTGGAAGGCGACCGCTCGATCTGGGTCAACCTGTGCGCCTTGCTGTTCATCCTGCCGTTTTTCCTGTTCTCGGCCTTGGCCGGGCAGTTTGGCGAGAAGTTCGCCAAGGACCGGCTGATCCGCGTGATCAAGCTGGCCGAGATCGCCATCATGGCCATCGGCGCGACCGGCTTTGTCACCCATCATCTGGAATTGATGCTGCTGGCGCTGTTTGCCATGGGTACTCACTCGGCGCTGTTCGGCCCGGTGAAGTACTCGATCCTGCCCCAGGCCCTGCGTGAGGAGGAGTTGGTGGGGGGTAACGGCCTGGTGGAGATGGGCACCTTCCTGGCGATCCTGGCCGGAACCATCGGCGCCGGGGTGCTGATGTCGTCGTCCAGCTATGCCGCGCTGGCCGCGGCGGGCGTGGTGGGCACCGCCGTGCTCGGCTACCTGGCCAGCCGCTGGATCCCCCGTGCCGCCGCCGCCGCGCCGGAGATGAAGCTGGACTGGAACATCTTCAAGCAGTCCTGGGCCACCCTGCGCCTGGGTCTGGGGCAGACCCCGGCGGTGTCGCGCTCGATTGTCGGTAACTCCTGGTTCTGGTTCGTCGGCGCCATCTACCTGACGCAGATCCCGGCCTATGCCAAGGACTGGCTGCACGGCGACGAGACCGTGGTGACCCTGGTGCTGACCCTGTTCTCGGTGGGTATCGCCGTCGGTTCGCTGCTGTGCGAGCGCCTGAGCGGGCGCAAGGTGGAAATCGGCCTGGTGCCGTTCGGCTCGTTCGGCCTGACCTTGTTCGGCCTGCTCTGGTGGTGGCATTCGGGGGATGTGCCGGTCGGCGCGACGGCGCATGACTGGCTGGCCTTGCTGGGGATGAGCCAGGCCTGGTGGATCATGGCTTCGATCGTTGGCCTTGGGGTATTCGGCGGTTTCTACATCGTGCCGCTGTACGCGCTGATCCAGGCGCGCACTGCCGAAGGCGAGCGGGCCCGGGTGATTGCCGCCAACAACATTCTCAACGCGCTGTTCATGGTGGTTTCGGCGCTCATCACCATCGTGCTGTTGAGCGTGGCCAAGTTGAGCATCCCGCAACTGTTCCTGGTGGTGTCGCTGCTCAATATCGCGGTCAATGCCTATATCTTCCGGATCGTGCCGGAGTTCACCATGCGCTTCCTGATCTGGCTGCTCAGCCATTCGATGTATCGGGTCGCGCACCGTGATCTGCAGCGTATTCCCGACGAAGGCGCGGCACTGCTTGTGTGCAACCATGTTTCGTTCGTCGATGCGCTATTGCTTGGTGGCGCCATCCGCCGGCCGATCCGCTTCGTGATGTACTACAAGATCTACAACCTGCCGGTACTCAACTTCGTGTTCCGCACTGCCGGGGCCATTCCGATCGCCGGGCGCGGCGAGGACGAGGCCACCTACGAACGAGCCTTCGCCCGCATCGCCCAGTACCTGGCCGACGGCGAGCTGGTGTGCATCTTCCCCGAAGGCAAGCTGAGTTCGGATGGTGAGATCGATGTGTTCAAGGGTGGGGTCAGCCGTATCCTGGAGGAAACGCCGGTGCCGGTGATTCCGTTGGCGTTGCAGGGGCTGTGGGGGAGTTTCTTCAGTCGCGACCCGAACAAGGGCTTGTTCAAGCGCCTGTGGTCGCGGGTGACCATTGTCGCTGGCGCCGCCATCCCGGCGGAGGCGGCGCAGCCTGAAGCGCTGCGCGAACAGGTGAGCCTGCTGCGCGGCGCGATGCGTTAAGGCAGTGGGGTGAAGGTCAGCTGGCGCTGACCTTCAGGCCGACCAGGCCGCAGATGATCAGTGCAACGCTGACCAGACGCACCAGGGCCATGGATTCGCCGAACAGGATGATCCCGGCGATGACGGTGCCGACCGCGCCGACGCCGGTCCAGATGGCGTAGGCGGTGCCCAGTGGCAGTTCTTTCATGGCCAGGCCCAGCAGGCCAAGGCTGATGACCATGGCGCCAACGGTGAGCACGGTAGGCAGGGGACGGGTGAAGCCGTCGGTGTACTTGAGGCCGACAGCCCAGCCGACTTCGAACAGGCCGGCGAAGAACAGGATGATCCAGGACATGGTGTGTCTCCATCATTGCAAAGATGGGGCCGTCCCCGGAGTGGTCACGCACAGCGTCGTGAGGTCGTCCTCACAGTGCGCACTATACTGCACATTTGTGGCAGGGGAGGCAAGCCTGGGGGATGAAGGGCGTGCTGCCGAGCGCTTCGCGGGTATACCCGCGAAGAGAATTACTCAATGCCTGACCGAGAGTGCCGGCCGTTCTGCCTCCGGCTCTTCCATGCGCCGGAACCAGGTCGACAGCAAGGCCCCGGAAATGTTGTGCCACACGCTGAACAACGCGCTGGGCACCGCCGCCAATGGCGAAAAATGCGCCGCCGCCAGCGCCGCGCCCAGTCCCGAGTTCTGCATGCCCACCTCCAGCGCCAGCGCCTTGCGCTGGGCCAGCGGCAGCTTGCACAGCTTACCGGTGAGGTAGCCCAGCAGGAAGCCGAAGCTGTTGTGCAGGATCACCACCGCCATGATCAACAGCCCGGACTCGGCGATCTTCGCCTGGCTGGCCGCGACCACGGCGCAGACGATCATCACGATGCTCACCACCGACACCAGCGGCAGTACCTGCACCGCCAGTTGCACCCGGGCACCGAGCAGGCGCTGGGCCAGCACGCCGAGCACGATCGGCAGCATCACCAGTTGCAGGATCGACCAGAACATGTCCATGAACGAGACCGGCAGCCAGGCCGAGGCCAGGAACCAGATCAGCGCCGGGGTCAGCAGCGGCGCGAGCAGGGTGGTCACCGCGGCGATCGCCACTGCCAGCGCCAGGTCGCCGCGGGACAGCCAGACCATCACGTTGGATGCCGTGCCGCTTGGGCAGCAGCCGACCAGGATCACCCCGACGGCGATCTCCGGCGGCAGCTGGAACAGCTGGCACAGCAGCCATGCCATGCCCGGCATGATCACGAAGTGCGCCACCACCCCCAGCGCCACGCGCCAGGGTTGGCGGGCGAGGGCGGCGAAGTCGTCGAGCTTGAGGGTCAGGCCCATGCCGAACATCACCAGGCCCAGCAAGGGCACGATGGCCACCTTGAGGGCGATGAACCATTGCGGCATGAGGAAGGCCAGGCAGGCGAACAGCAGCACCCACCAGGCGAAGGTGTTGCCGACGAAGCGGCTGAGGGCGGCGAGGGCACGCATGGGGCAGGTCCTTTTCTAATTATTCTTTCAGGGCCCATTCGCGGGTGAACCCGCTCCCACAGGGACCGCACCAATCCTGTGGGAGCGGGTTCACCCGCGAATGGGCCAGTGCCGACAGCCTCTGTGCGGCCGTCGGCAGCGGTATGGCAAGCGACTCAGACCCCTTGCGGGATCTCCTCGCCACCCAGCGCCTCGAACAGCACCGGCAGGAACTCGGTGAAGGTCATCATCATCAGGGTGAAGCTGGCGTCGAACTGTTGCTGGGCCTCGTCGCCGCCATCCTGTTCGGCCTGCTCCTGCAGCAGCTCCTCGAACTTCAGGCGCTTGATCACCATTTTGTCGTCGAGCACGAACGACAGCTTGTCCTGCCAGGCCAGGGCCAGCTGGGTGACCACCTTGCCGGTGCTCAGGTGCAGCTGGATTTCCTCGCTGGTCAGGTCCTGGCGCTTGCAACGCACGATGCCGCCGTCTTCGCCGGTGTCGCGCAGTTCACATTCGTCGAGGACATAGAAGCCCTCGGCGGCCTGTTGCGACTTGACCCAGTCGGTCATGGTCGCGCTCGGCGCGATCTTCACCGTGGCCGGGCGCACCGGCAGCGAGCCGATCACTTCGCGCAGGGTCGACAGCAGGTCCTCGGCGCGCTTGGCGCTGGCCGAGTTGACCAGGATCATGCCCAGGCGCGGGGCGATGGCGGCGAAGATCATCGAGCGGCGGATGAAGGCGCGCGGCAGGAACGCCTGGATGATCTCGTCCTTGATCTGGTCGCGCTCTTTCTTGTAGACCTTGCGCATCTGCTCGGTCTCGATTTCCTCGACCTTCTCCTTGACCGCATCATTGACCACGCTGCTGGGCAGGATGCGTTCTTCCTTGCGTGCGGCGATCAGCATGAACTCACCGCTGACATGGACCAGCGGTGCGTCGGCGCCCTTGCCGAACGGTGCGACGAACCCGTAGGTGGTCAGTTCCTGGCTGGCGCAGGGGCGGGCCGGCTTGCTGGCCAGGGCGGCTTCCAGCGCTTGCGCCTCGAACGGTACTTCCTGGGTCAGGCGATAGGACAGCAGGTTCTTGAACCACATGAGGGGGGATCTCTCCTTAATACATAAGGTGGGCATTATTCTCCGAGCGGCAGTGCTAGGCCAACCCTGTCATAGGGCCAGCAGCTTATAGAGAGGGGGAAACACCCGGCATTGCTAGGTCTTTGAAAGACCTGAGAATTTTTTTTGAAAAAGTTTAAAAAAGTGCTTGCCAGGGTGGCAGCCCCTCCGTAGAATGCGCGCCACACCGAGACGAAGGGTGATTAGCTCAGCCGGGAGAGCATCTGCCTTACAAGCAGAGGGTCGGCGGTTCGATCCCGTCATCACCCACCACTCGATGTATAGCGCGGCGGTAGTTCAGTCGGTTAGAATACCGGCCTGTCACGCCGGGGGTCGCGGGTTCGAGTCCCGTCCGCCGCGCCATATTTAGCTTCCAGGGTCCACTGAACACCCGGAAGCAACAGAGAAAGCGACCTTAGGGTCGCTTTTTTTGTTTCTCATCGAAAGAACCCAATCCTGTGGGAGCGGGCTTGTCGGAACGCGCACCGCCGCGAACACCGGCACGGCCGGTGTCAGGCACCGCAGCGCCTGCTTCGCGGGCTGTTGTTCAGGCCGGGCGTTCTTCCGCGCGCAACGTCAACACTTCATAGCCTGTTTTGGTCACCGCCACGGTGTGCTCCCATTGCGCCGACAGGCTGTGGTCGCGGGTGATCACTGTCCAGCCATCACGCAGGCCACGGGTACCGCGCCCGCCCTGGTTGATCATCGGCTCGATGGTGAACACCATGCCTGCTTGCAGTGGCAGGCCCATGCCCCGTTGCCCGTAATGCAGCACCTCCGGCGCTTCGTGCATCTGCGTGCCGATGCCGTGGCCGCAATATTCGCGCACCACGCTGTAGCCGGCCGCCTCGGCGTGGGCCTGGATGGCGTGGCCGATATCGCCGAGAGTGGCGCCGGGGCGGACCTGCTCGATGCCTTTCCATAATGCCGCGTAGGTGGTGTCGACCAGCCGCCGGGCTTCTTCGCTGACCTGGCCGATGCAGTACATCTTCGACGAATCGGCGATATAGCCGCCCTGTTCCAGGGTGATGTCGACATTGACGATGGAACCTTCGCCCAGCACTTCGTCGGCCTTGGGCATGCCGTGGCAGACCACATGGTCCACCGAAGTGTTCAGCGCATAGGGGAACCCGTACTGGCCCTTGCTTGCCGGGCGCGCCTTGAGGGTCTCGACGATGAAGGCTTCGGCGCGGTCGTTGATCTGCATCGTGGTCACGCCGGGGCGGATGAAACCGTCGAGGTCGGCGAACACCTGCGCCAGCAACTGGCCGGCGCGGCGCATCAGCGCCAGTTGCGCGGCGTCCTTGAGGATGGCCTGGCTCATTGCAGCAATTCCCTGAGGTTGGCCTGTTCCTGGCGCAATAGCTGGCGCAACAGTTCCTGGTAGGTGGCCTGGGGGTGCAACTCGGCGAGCATGCCGAGGCGGATCCAGTGTTCGGCCTGGGCGTTGATCGAGCGTGACAAGGCGGCGCTGGCCACGCGCAGGTCTTCGTGGAGGTCGTCGGCGATCTTGACGATACCCATGGTGCTTTAACCCTCTATATGAAACGTATGCGAATCATATAGCCGCGGCGCTGATCATGCCACACGCTGGTGCGCTGTTCCCTGCCGTGGTGCATGGCGAGCCCCCGGTAAGCCCGTGCTGCCGCGGATGCGGAGAGGGGGAAAGGTGGCCCAGGTTTTGCTGGGTCGTCCTGCATACGGGTCATCAACGTCGATGGCCCTCTCATCACGACGAAGGCGCCGTGTTGCCCTGCTTGCGATCAGCCAGCGGGAGCAGCCGGCGCCTTTGTCGTTTGTGCAGGAGAACGCCAATGAGCAGCAGCGAGGTGCGCAGTGTATGCCCGTATTGCGGGGTCGGGTGCGGTATCGTCATGAATGTCAGCGACGGCAAGGTAGTCAAGGTCAGCGGCGACAAACAGCACCCGAGCAATTTCGGTCGGCTGTGCACCAAGGGCCTGACTGCGCACATACCGCTGGGCAGCGGGCGCATGGGCCAGGCCTTCGTGCGCCGCGAGCGCAACCAGGAACCGGTGCGCACCCGCCTGGACCAGGCCATCGCCGAGGCGGCCGGGCGGTTGCGCGAGATCATCGATAGCCATGGCGCCGATGCCGTGGCGCTGTACGTCTCTGGGCAGATGTCGCTGGAGGCCCAGTACCTGGCCAACAAGCTGGCCAAGGGCTTCATCCGCACCCGCCATATCGAGTCCAACTCGCGGCTGTGCATGGCCAGCGCCGGCAGTGGCTACAAGCAGTCGCTGGGTGCCGACGGGCCCCCTGGCAGCTACCAGGATTTCGAGCGTGCCGAGGTGTTCCTGGTGATTGGCGCGAACATGGCCGACTGTCACCCGATTCTGTTCCTGCGCCTGCTCGACCGCCTCAAGGCCGGGGCCAAGCTGATCGTTGTCGATCCAAGGCGTAGCGCCACCGCCGACAAGGCCGACCTGTTCCTGCCGTTGCGTCCGGGCACTGACTTGGCGCTGCTCAACGGCCTGCTGCACCTGCTGCATGCCAATGGCCACAGCGACGCTGCTTTCATCGCCCGGCACACCGAAGGCTGGGACGCCATGCCGGCCTTTCTCGAGGACTATACCCCCGAGCGGGTTGCCGCCATCACCGGCCTGGACCCGGAGGCGATCCGCGAGGCCGCGCGGTTGATCGGCGAGGCCGGGGAGTGGATGAGCTGCTGGACCATGGGCCTGAACCAGAGCATCCATGGCACCTGGCACAGCAATGCCCTGTGCAACCTGCACCTGGCCACCGGCGCCATCTGCCGCCCCGGCAGTGGGCCGTTCTCGCTGACCGGCCAGCCCAACGCCATGGGCGGGCGCGAGATGGGCTACATGGGGCCAGGGTTGCCCGGCCAGCGCTCGGCCTTGGTGGCCGCCGACCGCGCCTTTGTCGAGCGGCAATGGCAACTGCCGCCCGGGGCCCTGCGCAGTGAGGGGGGCGAAGGCACGGTGGCGCTGTTCGAGCAGCTGAAACAAGGCGAGGTGAAAGCCTGCTGGATCATCTGCAGCAACCCGGTGGCCAGCGTCGCCAACCGCCAGCAGGTGATCGACGGGCTGCGCCAGGCGCAACTGGTGATCAGCCAGGACGCCTTCCTCGACACCGAGACCCACCGCTACGCCGACATTCTCTTGCCGGCGGCGCTGTGGGCCGAGGGTGACGGGGTAATGGTCAACAGCGAGCGCAACCTGACCCTGGCGCCCAAGGCGGTCGAGGCGCCCGGCGAGAGCCTCGAGGACTGGCGCCTGATTGCCCGGGTGGCCAGTGCCATGGGGTATGCCGAGGCGTTCGACTACCCCGATGCCGAGGCCGTGTTCGAGGAGATCCGCCGTTTCCACAATCCGGCCACCGGTTATGACCTGCGTGGCATCGACTATGCCGAACTGCGCCAGGGGCCACGGCAATGGCCGAGCGCGCCGGGGCAGCAGGGCGCGCGCAGCCCGCTGCGCTATGTCGGCGAGAGCGGGCTAGCCTTCCCCACGCCCAGCGGCAAGGCGCGGTTCTTCGCCCGGCCCTGGCTGCCGCCGGCGGAGTCGCCCGATGACGCCTTCCCCTTCGTGCTCAACACCGGCCGGGTGCAGCACCAATGGCACACCCTGACCAAGACCGGCAAGGTGGCGAGCCTGAACAAGCTCGAGCCAGGCCCGTTCGTCGAAATCCACCCCAGCGACGCGCTGCACCTGGGTATCCGCGACAAGGACGCGGTGGCGGTGCGTTCGCGCCGTGGCCGGGCGCAACTACCGGCGCGGCTCAGCGAACGGGTGCAGCCCGGCAACTGTTTCGTGCCCTTCCACTGGAACGACCTGTACGGCGAGGGCCTGGCCATCAATGCGCTGACCTGCGACGCGGTCGACCCGACCTCTTTGCAACCGGCCTTCAAGCATTGCGCCGTGGCCCTGGAACGGGTGGCCGGCGAACGTATCGAGGTCGTCGACCTGAACCACCTGGCGCCTGCGACCATGCCCAGCAGCGCCTTGGCTCCTCGGCATCGCGTGTTGTGGGCGTCGCAGACCGGCAATGGTGAAGGCCTGGCCGAGCGCTGCGCGCAACGTCTGGGCGAGGCGGGCCTGGCGGTGGAACTGAGCAGCATGGAGGCCATCCACCCGACGCAGTTGCAGGGCGCCGCCAGCGTGGTGCTGATCGCCAGTACCTTCGGCGATGGCGAGGCGCCGGACAGCGGCGTGGCGTTCTGGCAGGCGTTGCAGCAAGCGCAGGGCGTCAGCTGCGCCGCCGTGCCTTATGCGGTGCTGGCCCTGGGCGATTCGAGCTATGCGCAGTTCTGCGGTTTTGGCCGCAGGCTCGACCAGCGCCTGGCCGACCTTGGAGCCCGGCGCCTGTTGGCGCGAGTCGATTGCGAGCCCGACTGCGAAGCGGCATTCAGCGCCTGGCTCGATGCCTTGCTGCCTAAGCTGGGTGGCAAGGCGCTGGCGCCACCGACAGCGCGCGCCGGCAAGCCGCAACCCTGGCTGGCGCCTGTGCTGGAAAACCGTCTGCTCAGCGGCCCCGGTTCGAGCAAGGAAACTCGGCAACTGGTGTTCGACCTGCGTGGCAGCGGCCTGAGCTATCAGCCCGGCGACGCCCTGGGCGTATGGCCGCGCAATTGCCCGGCGCTGGTCGATGAACTGCTGGCGCTGATGGGGCTGGATGGCCTGGCTCCGGTCGAGCTGGACACCTTGCCGGCGATGCCATTGCGCACCGCACTGGAACGCCACCTGGACATCACCCAGGTGCGCCGCGCGCAGCTTGAGGTGTTCGCCGAGCAGGCCGAGGGCTTGCGGCGGCTGTTGCAGCCCGAGTGTGAAGCCGAGCTTGGCGACTGGTTGTGGGGGCGGCAGTTGGCCGATGTGCTGATGGCGTATCCCCAGCAACTGCCCATGGCCCGCTGGTTGTCATTGCTCAAGCCCTTGCAGCCGCGGCTGTATTCGATCAGTTCCAGTCCCTTGGCCCATCCCGACCAAGTGCATCTGACCGTTTCCACTGTGCGTTACGGCGTGCGCAAGGGGGTGTGTTCGACCTTCCTCGCCGACCGGGCGACGGCCCTGGAGGTGGCGATTTTCCCGCAGCCCTCGAAGCGCTTTCACCTGCCCGAAGATGACAGCACGCCGATCATCATGATTGGCCCGGGGACTGGCATCGCACCGTTTCGCGGTTTTCTCGAGGAGCGTGAACAACGGCGGGCAAAGGGCGGCAACTGGCTGTTCTTTGGCGAGCAGCATGGCGCCTGTGACTTCTACTACCGCGAACAGCTGCAGGCTTGGGCAGCCACCGGGCATCTGCGTCTGAGCACTGCGTTCTCCCGCGACCAGCCCGAAAAACTCTACGTGCAACAACGGCTGCTGGAGCACGGCGCCGAGCTGTGGCAGTGGCTCGAGGCGGGAGCGATCATCTATGTCTGCGGCGATGCCCGGCGCATGGCCAGGGATGTAGACGGCGCCTTGCGACAGCTGGTGGCCGAGCATGGCGGCATGACGGTCGCGGCAGCGCAGGCCTATGTCGAGGGGTTGGCGAAGAGCAAGCGCTATCGGCGCGATGTGTATTGAGCGCACCAGCCTGGTGAGCGCTGCACCAGGCTGGTTCAATTGTTGGGCCTTGTGTTGGATGCGTCATCAGCAAGGCCCCGCAGTGCACGACCTGGCGGGCAATTGGCACAGTCCCTGCTTTGATCCAGCTACAACAACCCCACCGATCAACGGCGATCGCCCAGGGGCCCCTGATGACACCTACAGGCAAAGGCGCCTGGAGCTTCGGCTCCAGGCGCCTTTTTGCGTTTTCCGTGAGCGAGGATCGGCTATGCAGGCAACAGCGAACGAGGCACAACGACCGCGACTGGTCATCGTCGGCAATGGCATGGTCGGCCATCACTGCGTCGAGCAACTGATCGCGCGCGGCGCCTTGCAGCGCTTCGAGTTGCATGTGTTCGGCGCCGAGCGCCAGCGCGCCTACGACCGCGTGCACCTGTCGGAGTATTTCACCGGCAGCTGCGCCGAGACCCTGGCGCTGTGCCCGCCGGGCTACTACGCCGACAACGGCGTGCACCTGCACCTGGGCGAGGCGGTGCTGGAGATCGATCGCCAGCGCCAGGAACTGGTTACCGCAGAAGGTCGCTACGCCTACGAGCAACTGGTCCTGGCCACCGGGTCCTATCCGTTCGTGCCGTCCATCGAGGGCTCCAGCGGCCATGCGCGTCTGGTCTATCGCACCCTCGATGATCTCGACGCGATCCGTGCCGCCGCCCGCGATGCCCGCCGTGGCGTGGTGGTGGGCGGGGGCTTGCTCGGCTTGGAGGCCGCCAACGCGCTCAAGTCATTGGGCCTGGACGCCCATGTGGTGGAGTTCGCCCCGCGGCTGATGCCGGTGCAGCTCGACAGTGAAGGCGGCGCTGCGTTGCGCGCGCGCATCGAGGCGCTGGGGGTTGGCGTGCACCTGGCGCGCGCCACCCAGTCGATCAGCGCGGGCGAGCATCACCGCTACCGAATGAACTTCGACGGCGGCGAGCACCTGGAAACCGACCTGGTGGTGTTTTCCGCCGGCATCCGCCCGCAAGACGCTCTCGGCCGCGCCTGCGGCCTGGAGATTGCCGCCCGTGGCGGCGTGGTGATCGACGACCACTGCCGCTCCAGCGACCCGCGGATCTTCGCCATCGGCGAATGCGCCGCGTGGAACGGCTGCGTGTTTGGCTTGGTCGCCCCGGGCTACGCCATGGCGCGCAACCTGGCGGCACTGTTGGTGGGCGAGGCGGCGAGCGGATTCAGCGGCGCCGACATGTCGACCAAGCTCAAGCTGCTGGGCGTCGATGTCGGCTCCATTGGCGATGCCCAGGGCGCCACGCCCGGGGCGCGCAGCTACCGCTTCATCGATGAGGCCACGGCCTCGTACCGGCGTTTGGTGGTGGATGCCAGCGGCACGCAGGTACTCGGCGCCGTGCTGGTGGGCGACAACAGCTACTACGACACCTTGCTGCAATACGCCCAGAACGGCATCAAGCTGCCGGCCGATCCGGCCACCTTGATCCTGCCGCAGGGGAGCGGCGCGCCGGCCCTGGGCGTCGATGCCCTGCCTGCCGGCGCGACCATCTGCTCGTGTCACAACGTCAGCAAGGGCGCGGTGTGCGCCGCCATCGACAGCGGCTGTGGCGACCTGGCCACGGTCAAGGCCTGCACCAAGGCCGCCAGCGGTTGCGGGGGCTGCGCGGCGCTGCTCAAGCAGGTGGTCGAGCACGAGCTGGGCGCCCGCGGCGTGAGCGTGGACAACAGCTTGTGCGAGCACTTCAGCTACACCCGCCAGGAGCTCTACGGCCTGGTGCGGGTCGAAGGCATCCGCAACTTCGCCGACCTGCTCGCCCGCCACGGCCAGGGCCATGTCGGCTGCGACATCTGCAAGCCGGCGGTGGGCAACATCCTCGCCTCGTGCTGGAACCAGCCGATCATGGACCCGGCCCTGGTGCCGCTGCAGGACACCAACGACACCTTCATGGCCAACATGCAAAAGAACGGCACCTACTCGGTGGTGCCACGCATTCCCGGCGGCGAGATCACCCCGGACAAGCTGATCGTGATCGGCCAGGTGGCGAAAAAGTACGACCTCTACACCAAGATCACCGGTGGCCAGCGCATCGACCTGTTCGGCGCGCAGTTGCACGAGTTGCCGTTGATCTGGGGCGAGCTGATCGCCGCCGGCTTCGAAACCGGGCACGCCTATGGCAAGTCGACGCGCACGGTGAAGTCCTGCGTCGGCAGCACCTGGTGCCGCTACGGCGTGCAGGACAGCGTGGCCATGGCCCTGCGCCTGGAGGACCGTTACAAAGGCCTGCGCTCGCCGCACAAGCTCAAGTTCGCGGTATCGGGTTGCACCCGCGAATGCGCCGAGGCACAGAGCAAGGACATCGGCGTGATCGCCACCGACAAGGGCTGGAACCTCTATGTGTGCGGCAATGGCGGCATGCGCCCGCGCCACGCCGAGCTGTTCGCCACCGACCTGGACGACGAGACCCTGGTACGCCTAATCGACCGCGTGCTGATGTTCTACATCCGCACCGCCGACAAGCTGCAGCGCACCTCGGTGTGGCGCGAGAACCTCGAGGGCGGGCTGGACTACCTCAAGGCGGTGATCATCGACGACAGCCTGGGCCTGGCCAACGAACTCGAGGCGCAGATGCAGCATGTGGTGGAGCAGTACCAGTGCGAATGGGCCAATGCCTTGAGCGACCCGGAGAAACTCAAGCGCTTCCGTACCTTCGTCAACGACCGGCGCGCCGACCCCGACCTGCACTTCGTCCGCGAGCGCGGCCAGCGTCGCCCGGCGGCGCCGTTGCAGCTGATTCCGATCCATGAGGAGGTTGTCTGATGAGCAAGTCCACTGTTGCGGTTGCGAGTGAAACCCTGTGGCAGGTGGTGTGCCAGGCCGGCGACCTGGTCGCCGATTCCGGGGTGGTGGTGTGGCATGCCGGCGCGCAGGTGGCGCTGTTCTATCTGCCTGGGCAGGGCAGGGAATTGTACGCAGTCGAAAACCGTGACCCGAGATCCGGGGCGAACATTATCGGCCGCGGACTGGTGGGTAATCTGCAGGGGAATGTGGTGGTCGCGGCACCGCTATACAAGCAGCACTTTTGCCTGGCCAGCGGTCGCTGCCTGGAACAGCCCGGGCAGGCGCTGCGGGTATGGCCAGTGCGCCTGAACGGGGGGCGCGTGGAGTTGCAGCTCGGTTGAGCAGCGGTTCATTCCTGCGCGGCGGCCCTGATCTTGGCCAGGCCATTGACCAGGGTCTTGATGTCATCCGGGCTGCCACCGCGGTCAATGCGGTTCGACCACTTGGGGAAGTACAGCTTGAACAACTGGTTGCCGTCCTCGGTCAGGTTGGCCTTGGTCACTTCGAATTGTTCGTCGAGCGAGCCGTCGGCGTGGTACGGGCTCTCGGTCAGTAGCGCGTTGTCCACCAGAAAACGCATCAGCGCCTGGGTCATGTGCGTGGCCAGGGTGCGATAGCTGGTGTTCTTACTGCTGGCCAGCATGGCCGGGTAGCTGTAGCGGATGATCTTCATTTAGGCTCCTGTCAATCGATGCGGATAATACGTGACATGTCGTCAACCTCGACCACTTTCTTGCTCCCCGGGATACGCACATAGGTACCACCGTTGGCGCGAATGGTGGCTTCCTTCGCCCGTTGCACGCCCTTGGGCGCGGTCCCGCTGGTGACTTCGATCGCACGCCACCTGCCATCCTTGGTCTTGACCACGAAATCGAGTATGCGTGATCCCTTGACCTTGCCGATCTCGATGGCATCGTCCACCAGGCTGACGATCTTGCCGTCGGCATTGCGCAGATGGCGCTGCTTGAGCACATTCTTCTTGCCGAACATGGCCTTGAGGATCTTGTGGATCTTGGCTTCGCGCAGGTCGCCGGAAATCTTGTTGGCGATCTTGCACCAGCCCAGTGGGTCTATCCATGCCAGTGGATTCGGCGCGTACAGGTAGACGTTCAGCCCGCCCTGGAGATTGATCGGGTCAGGCTGGGTGTAGCGGCCGATGTCCGGGTCATAAAAACGGAAGGTGTTGTAATGCAGACCGGTCTCGCGGTCGACGTACTGCCCGGCGAAGTGCAGGTTCTGCTGCCTGGACTGCCCAGGGTGGCGCCACTCGTCGATGAACCTGCCCCAGACCTCATGTGCGGCGCGCCAGACCGTTGTGCCTTCAGCGTCCGTGAGCTGCTCCGGCAGTCCGGCCAGGTTGGTGTGGAAGTAGAACACCTCTTCGCTGCCGGGCACCCCATCGATACGGGCAACCGGCACATGGCTGTCGGCATCGGCGTAAAGGTAGAGGCTTGGCTTGCCGTCCTGGACCTCCTGGAGCAGGCGCACTCCCTGCCAGTGGAAGCGGGTCTGGCTGATGGCCTCTGCGGTACCCTCGCGATAGAGGGCCTTGCCGGTACGACGGCCAAGCGGGTCATAGGCGAATTCGACCCGCTCGCGCACCGGGCCACGCTGCTGGTGGACCCGGATCAAGCGCTGCTCGGCGTCGTACTCGAACCATTGGGTCAGGTGACGGCCACTGCGCTTTTCGCTGAGGCGGCCGAACCGGTCGTAGCGGTAACGGCAGTCCTGGTGCACATGGACGCGGTCGTGTCTGGCTGAAGTGCCAGTATCGCGGTTGTCCTGCAGGTTGCCAGCGTGGTCGTAGGCGTAGGCCTCGACCAGGCCATTGGTCTCGCCAAGCTCGCGATGCCAGGCAGCGTGGATGCGTTGGGTTGGGCCGTAGGCGTATTGGGTGCCGCGCTGCCGACCAGTGTCATGGCTTGCGCCCGGATAGTCGGTGACCACCTGGGCGACCAGGTTGTCGCTGGCATCGTAGTGGTAGTCCCTGGCTAACAGGGGAAGTTCTGCGGCCGTCGCCGTACCCAGGTACTGCGCACGCTGGATGATGCGCCCGGCATTGTCGCGGCGGGTACGGGTCTGCAGGCGTCCCTGGGTCCGCAACACCTCTTCATGCAGGCTGTCGCGCTCGAAATCACAGATCAGTTTGCCATCGAGGTTGAGCTGATGCAGGTGGCCACTGCCGTAGTAGAGGTGGTTGATGCGCCGGTTGTCCGGGAGGGTCAGGGTCTGCAGGTTACCCAGTTCGTCATGGCTGTACCGCAATTCACCTTCGGGGTGGCTTTCAGCCAACAGTTGGCCCAGGGCGTCATGGCGAAAGTCCAGTTGCTGGCGTTCACCGGCGGTGTTGGTGAAGGTGATTGACACCAGGTTGTCGGCGGCATCGTAGGCGTAGTCTGTAACACCATCGGCACTGCGCTTGCGCAGCAGGCGGCCGGCTACATCGTGTTCGTAGTCCAGGCGCTGGGCCATGCTGTCGGCCGTCGGTGCGGTATTGGTCAGCGGTGGTTCGACTTCGCCAGAGGGGTGGTGCCAGGCGGTGCGAACCGCGTCCGTCACGCCATACTCGAAGCTGAGCCCGCTGCCGTCCAGGTTCTGCTGGGCGACCTGGCGATCAAGGGCGTCCCATTCGAAACGGTAGTGCTCATCATTCTGGTTGGTCAGTCGCTGCAATCGACCATAGGCGTCATAACTCAGCCGCACTGTCATGCCCAAGGCATCGGTACGTTGGAGCAGACGCCCGCTACCGTCGTAGCGCCAGCGTGTGACGTTGTTGCCAGGGTCGGTGTGGCTCACCACCTGCCCGGCGGCATCCCGTTGGTAGCGGTCAAGGCGGCCGTCGGCGGCTTCATACTCGACCAGGTAGCCACGCCGGTCATGGCGAAACTGTTCACGCTCGTCCCTGGCATTCGAGGTTTCGCACAGGTTGCCGCGGGCATCGTAGCGGTAGCGGGTCTGCTGGCCGGAGCAGTCGCGGTGGTCGAGCAACTGGCCTTGGTCGTTCCAGTGCAGATGACGTTGCTTGCCCAAGGCATCGGTCACTTGTACCAGCCGCCCCTGGCGGTCATAGCGGTAGTGGGTTTCGTGTCCCAGCGGATCGCGTTCGCCGAGCAGGTTGCCGTGGCGGTCATAGGACCTGCGCGTTGTGTGTCCGCCGCGGTCGGTAATGGCTAGCGGCAAGGCCCAGTGGTCGGTGTAGGTGATGCTTTCGATGCGCCCCAGCGGATCGCGACTGGCAATCAGCCGTCCCAATCCGTCGTAGCTGTAATGCCACTCGCCGCCCTGGGGGTCGATCAGGCGCAACGGCATGCCACCTGGCAGGTCCTCCTGCCAGATCCGGCCCAGCGGGTCGATGTGCCGGTAGATCTCGTGGTGAGGTCCCCAGTGGTAGTGGTTTTCGCGGCCCAGGCCATCGATCACCTGGGTCAGGCCGCGCGCCAGGTCGTACTCGAAGCGGTACTCTTGGCCATCGCTGCCCCAGTGCCGGACCACCCGCCACTCATGCTCGGCCTGCGGCTCCAGCAAAGGTGGCATGCGATAGCGGCCATCCTCAGGGTAGCTGACCTGCGGTTTCTGGACGGGCACGTCGAAACGTGCCCATTGATAGTGACGCACAGCACCACTGGGCAGCGTATGACTGGCCATCAGCCCGTTGTCGTCATAGCTGAACTGGCGCACCACCTGGCCTTCTGCGTCGAGGACCGCGGTCAACTGTTGGCCTGCGCTGTAGTGATAGCTGACCAGTGTTTCCCGACGCTCGACCTCGAAGCGCTCGCCAGGTTGCAGGTAAAGACGCTGGATATCGATGACGCGGCGGCTACCGCTAGCGGCGTAGCGCAACTCGATGAAGGTGCGGCCGAACGTGTCACCGAGAAACTGAAGCCGCCCATCATCGTCGTAGAACAGCAGCAGCTCGTTCAGATTACGGTCACCCAGCTTGACCAGCCGCGAGCGCTGTGGCTGGACGGGATCGGTCTGGAACACCTGATAGCGGCCAGCATGAATGTCCTCGACGACGGTGATGCCGGCGTCCTGATGGAAGAAGGCCAGGCCGTCGAGCATGCTGACGAACGCACTGCCGGGCTGTAACTGCCCCAGCTCCAGGCGGTTGCCCACTTCGTCCACATAGATCCACAACTCGCCGCCTTCGGGATGGGCGACACGTTCTATCCGCACTTCATAGGGCACGCTCCAGCCCCTGCCGAACAGGCCGTCATCACGCAAGTCGGCGCTGTGATAAGTGCGTGCCCAATCGATCGGTACCAGCGCCGGCAGGTCGAAATCGACATCCTGCGCGCCCTCCTGCAGCTTGGCTCCGGTCGAGGGCAGCACCGGGTTGCCGATGGTGCAGGCCCTGCCGGACTTAGGCGTGCCTTTGCGGGCGATGAGCATTCCGGCCACCAGGCCGAAGACTTTCGCCAGTGCGCTCTTGCCGTCGCGGATGTCGCGCACGGTCATGGTCTTGCCGCCGATGCGCACGTTGGGCGAGAACGTCATGCCGATCGGGCCGTCGCAGGTGGTCTTGTCGCCGACGCGGGCAGCGGGTTGGCCATTGATGAAGACCTTGCCCGAGCCCTGCGCGACGAACTGTTCGGGCATGGGCGGATGCTTGCTGCAGATCGCCTTGTCGTGAGGCCTGGGGTCGGTGTTAGGGTCCGCAGGCGTGGTCACCGGTGGGTTGAAGATGTCATGGATGGCCGACGCCATGCCGAGCACCGGCAATAGCAGGGTGCCGGCAGCCATGGCGTAGGCACCGACGGTTTCCAGCACCGAAGGTTCGGCTGCGGGTTCGCCGGCGCCTGCCGTGGCTGGCCCGGTACTGACACCAGCCGCCCGCGCCGCGCGCATCCCGTTGACCCGAGTATTGTGCGAGCCTGTTTCGATCGTACCGTACGGCTCCGGCGGAAACATCGAGTTACCGATCCAGTCGCTGAAGTCGGTGATGCGCTCGCCAATGCTCTTCTCGTCGCCCGTGGGCAACATGCTGGCGGCGCTCACCAAGGCGCCAGCGATCAGCGGCGTCAGCGTGGCGGCAGCGCCACCGGTACCGACCACCGCCACCACCGTGCCCGCGATGGCGGCGGCCACGGCGGCGGTGGCCGCTGCGTAGATGACCGCTTCGCTCAGAGCGCTCACCAGCTCGGCCATCAGCGGCGGGTGCAGGATCAGATCGCCCTGGCGGGCGGCGTGCAGGCTGTCATCCATGAGCCATCTCTGAAAGGGATCAGTTCAGCCGCAAACCGGCCTTGATCGTTTCCCAATGGGCAATATCAGTGGGCTCCAGCGGAGTTTGCTTGCTGTAGCTCACCGCGACGAAACGGGCTTGGCCGGCAGGCGCGTAGGCCAACTGGCGCTGGTAGGAAACCACATCTGCACGCTTGAACTGCAGGCTGGTTTCCAGGCCGTGGATGTCACCGGCCACACCGGCGCTGACCGGCTGTGGCTCGCTGATGACCGCCGCAAGGCGCTCGCGCAATTGGGCCAGTTGCTGGTGGTACAGGCTTTCCAGGGTCTGCCCCGCGGGCAGCGGGCTGCGGGCGATCACCAGGCTGGTGCCGCGTTCGCGAAAAGCGAGCATGTTCATGCTGGTGTCTTCGGGCGTTTCATCGCCCAGGTCCAGGACCAGGTCCTGGGTCAGGTAGGCGGCCATAGCGCTGCTCCTTGCGTTGAAGCGGCACACGCTAAAGCTTCGGCGCCGAGCCTGCAAGCGAGCGGCTGGCGCGCAGTGACGAAGGTCACCGAATCGGCATGGCTTGCAGGCCCTGCGCGTGGGGATACACTGCCGGGCATGAACCTCGATACCCGCATCAAGTTCCGTCATCTGTTGTGTTTCCTGGAGATTGCCCGGCAGGGCAGCCTGGCCAGGGCCGCCGATGTGCTCGCCATCAGCCAGCCGGCGATCTCCAAGACGCTCAAGGAGCTGGAGGACCTGCTCGCGACCCGCCTGTTTGAGCGCAATCGCCAGGGCGTGGCGCTGACCACGGCGGGCACGCGCTTTCTGCGGTACGCTGGGCCCAGCGTGCAGGCTCTGCGCGAAGGCGTCGGCAGCGTGCGCGGTGAGGCCTTGCAGCCTTCGCAGGTGCGCATCGGCGTGTTGTCCACGGTCGAGGGCCTGCTGATGCCCGAAGTGCTGTGCCGCTTGCACCAGCGCCATGCGGCCTTGGTGATCAGCGTGGTGACCGGGGCCAGTGCACAGTTGCTTGGGCAGTTGCATGTGGGCGAGCTGGAACTGGTGGTCGGGCGCATGACCGACAGCCCAAGGATCCAGGGGTTGTCGTTCGAGCACCTGTACAGCGAGTCGATGGCCCTGGTAGTGCGCCCCGGGCATCCGTTGCTGGCGCGTCAGCCGTTGGAGCACGGGCTGCTGGCGCGCTACGCCCAGGTGCTGCCGCCGCCGGGAACGACCATTCGCCAGCATGCCGACAGCCTGTTCGTGCAGTGCGGGATCGGCATGGCGGCGCAGCGCCTGGAAACGCTGTCGCTGGCCCTGAGCCGGCGCTATGTACTGGGTAGCGACGCGGTGTGGGTAGCGCCGCGCGATGCGGTGTTGGTCGACCTGGGCCGCGGCGAGTTGGCCGAGCTGGACCTCGGCGTGCGCGAGCCGGGGGGATCGGTGGGCATTTGCCGCAATGCGGCGCTGCCGCAGGGCTTGGCGGCGCAGTGGGTGTGCGAGGTACTGCGCGAGGTGGCCGAGGCCTATCGGGCCGGGGGATACCCCTGAGCGTGGCGCAACCCTTTGGGCAGAGCGTCCGGCGGGCGTGAATACTGGCCATTGGCTGCAGGCGTGATCATGAACAACCTTTAACCTAGGAACTTCCAGCCCGCAACCCGCTCTTATGCCGGTAGCCATTGGTCGCGGCCGCCTGCTAAGCTCGCGGCTTTACCCTGATTGCCCTCATGGCGCATGAACAAGGAAATAGCATGAAACAGCATCGTTTGGCGGCTGCGGTTGCCCTGGTAGGCCTGGTCCTGGCGGGCTGCGACGCCCAGACCAGCAGCGTCGAGCTGAAGACTCCGGCACAGAAAGCCTCCTACGGTATCGGCCTGAACATGGGCAAGAGCCTGGCCCAGGAAGGCATGGACGACCTGGACTCCAAAGCCGTTGCCCAAGGCATCGAAGACGCTGTTGGCAAGAAAGAACAGCGCATCAAGGACGAAGAGCTGGTCGAGGCCTTCACCGCCCTGCAGAAGCGCGCCGAAGAGCGCCTGGCCAAGGCCAGCGAAGAAGCCTCCGCCGCCGGCAAGAAATTCCTCGAGGAAAACGCCAAGAAGCCTGGCGTGATCACCACCGCCTCGGGCCTGCAGTACGAAGTGGTCAAGAAGGCCGACGGCCCGCAGCCCAAGCCGACTGACGTGGTCACTGTTCACTACGAAGGCAAGCTCACCGACGGCAAGGTGTTCGACAGCTCCGTCGAGCGCGGCAGCCCGATCGACCTGCCGGTCAGCGGCGTGATCCCAGGTTGGGTCGAAGGCCTGCAGCTGATGCACGTCGGCGAAAAATACAAGCTGTACATCCCGGCCGAGCTGGCCTACGGCGCCCAGAGCCCGAGCCCGCTGATCCCGGCCAACTCGGTGCTGGTGTTCGACCTGGAACTGCTGGGCATCAAGGACCCGGCCAAGGCCGACGCTGAAGCCGCGCCGGCCAAGTAAGCGCCAGGCTGTAGTGCAACGACGCCCCGTTTCGACGGGGCGTCGTCGTTTTCGCGGGTGCTTGACGCGAACCACCGCGGTCATTCACTGTCGCAAGCAATGCCATGGCGCAACCTTGGATAGGCTTGTCGCAAAACGTTTGCGTCGTTGCAATGGTTGTGTAAAAAACGCCCGATCCGTCCCCGGCCCTTGCCTGGCGGGCGCGACGCGGTGGCAACGCCGCCCTGTTCACAAGGTTATCCACAATAAATGTGGATAACCTGCCTGCTCCTCTGGAGGTCTCATGAGCGCACCCTGGAATTTCGCCCGTTTCCTGCCCCTGGCCGAGCGCCTGCTCAGCCGCGGCAGGCTGCCGGCGTTGCTGTTTGCCGTGGCCCGCAAGGGCCCCAAGCTCGGTCAACTGCGCGAGGACCTGGGCCTGATGCAGGCGCTGTGCCTGGCCTGGTGGCGGGGCGAGTACCGCGCCGTCAGCCCCAAGGCGCTGGTGACCATCGTCGCCGGGCTGCTGTACTTCGTCAGCCCGTTGGACGCCATCCCCGACTGGTTGCTGGGTGTCGGCCTGCTCGACGACATTGCCGTGCTGGGCTGGGTGCTCAAGACCGTGGCCGACGAGCTGGCCCGGTTCAAGGCCTGGCGTGCCAGCCAGGCGCCGGAACGGCTGCGGGTGGTCGAGCGCCTGCCCACCACCCCCGAAGCCTTGCGCCTGGAGCGCCCCGGCAACTGATTCACGGCATGCCCCCGAGGTTGGTAATATAATTGGCATAAGGGTTATGCCTATGGATTACATGCCGTAGTCCAACGTCAAGGGGGTTGTATGGGTATTCAGGTCATCAGCCGGGACGGTCAGCCCGAGTACGCAGTCGTTCCCTGGGAGCAGTACCAGGCACTGTTGGCCGCCGCCGGCCAGGCGCCTGTCGCGGCGCCCGCCACCCACAACGTCAGCGAGCCCGCCGACGCCAGCCTGTCCTCACTGGACCAGCTGGCGTCGTTGCGTGTGGCCAAGGGCCTGGCGCCCGAGCAACTGGCGCGCAGTGTCGGAATCAGCCCGGCCTACCTGGCGATGATCGAGGCCGGCGAGCGCCGTCCTGATGCCGCCATCCTGCGCAGCCTGGCCTGGCACCTGGGGGTGTCGGGCTGGAGCGAGCCGTCATGAGCCAGGTCAGGATCAGCCGTCAGCAATGGCAGAGCCTGCTGACCGAGCTCGACCTGGCCCGCCGGCAACGCCACCTGCTCACCTACCGGGCGCTGCTGGAGCGCCTGCAACTGCCCAGCCCCGCGATGCAGACCCTGACCGCCGCGCTGGAGTACCTGGCGCTGCTCGATGCCCGTGCCGAACAGCCGTTGCGCAGCTCGCTGGTGATCAGCCAGGGAGCCAGCCGCCTGCCTCGTACCGGGTTCTTCGAATGCGTCGAACGCCTGGGGCGGTTCTCCGGGCCGGTGGATGGCATGGAGGCGGCATCTTGGCATGCTTCGGAGGTGGTGCGGGTGTTCGAGTACCGCTACCCGGAAGAGGCCTGAGCGGCGGCGTCGAACATTTGGCAGCAACTGCCTTGCTCTGAACCTTCCTCCCACAGACGTGGTTCAGGCTTCGATCAGGCTCAGGCTCGAACCGCTGCTTTCCTTGGCCTGGCGCTTGGCCTGGGAGGCCAGCTCGGCCAGTTGCCCCGCATCCAGCTGACTGCCACTGTGCGCTGTCAGCCACACCACGCCGATCGACAACGACAACAGGTCGAACGTCTCGCGCTGCCCCTGGCGATTATGAGCGATGAAGCACCCGGCCTCCAGGTGCTCGGCGCGGTAGAAGCGCCGGCACTGGCGAGCGAACGCCGCCACCAGCACCTGCAAACGCTCGCGCCAGTCCGCCGAGCCCAATACCAGCATGAAATCGTCCCCGCCGATATGCCCGACGAAATCCCGCTGCGGGTCGACGCAATCGTTCAGGCACTGCGCCAGGCTCAACAGCACCTCGTCGCCACGGGCGTAGCCATAGATGTCGTTGAAAGGCTTGAAGCTGTCGATGTCGACATAGCACACCGCCGCCTCGCGACCTTGCTGCAACAGACGCGCCAGGCACTGCTGGATCGGCACGTTGCCCGGTAGCAGGGTCAGCGGGTTGGCGTGCCGGGCCTGCTGGAGCTTCTGTTCGGTGATCAGCTTGAGCACATCGATCACCCGACCCAGGCCCAGGTAGCGACCGCTCTGGGTGATGATGAAGTCTTCCTCGATCCGTTGCCGCGCACGGCTGGTCAGCAGGCGGCTGACCTGCTGCAGCGATTGCCCGCGCTCCACGGCGAGAAAGTCCTGGCTCATCAGCCGGCTGATCGGCTTGCGGGCGAACAGGTCGGTGCCGAAGGGCTGCAGCAATGCGTCGGCCAAGGAGTGCCGATGGACGATACCGCACGGCTTGCCGCGCTCATCCAGCACCGCCAGCGAGTTGAGGTTGGCCTGCCGGCGAAAGGCCTCGAGCACCTGCTGGGTGGGCGTTGTCAGGGGCACTGCCGGCTGCTCGATAAGCAGGGCATCCAGATCGCCGTTGTCCTCGCCCAGCGGCGCGACGGTGCTGCTGGCCTGGGGCAGCAGGGCGAGTGCGTCGCAGGGCGGGAACTCCTGGGGACGGCCCAGCAGGTAGCCCTGCACCAGGTCCACGCCCATGTCGCCGAGCACTGCCAGTTCCTCGTCTAGTTCGATGCCTTCGGCAATCACCTGGGCCCGGGAGGCACGGGCGATCTGCAGGATCGAGCCGACGAACTCACGCTTGAGCGGGTCCTGGTGGATGCCATCGATGAAGTGGCGGTCGATCTTCACGTAGTCGGGGCGCAGTTCCGACCACAGGCGCAGGCTCGAATAGCCAGCCCCCAGGTCGTCCAGGGCAATGGAGAAGCCCATGTCGCGGTAGTGGTGCAGGGCGTTGAACAGCAACTGGAAGTCGTCGGTGGGAGTCTGTTCGGTCAGCTCGATGACCACCCGGCTGGGTGGCAGGCCGACGGCCTCGAGCATTTTCAGGGTGCGCCCGGAAGGGTAATGGGGTTCGAGCAGCGACTCGGGCGAGACGTTGAGGAACAGCTTGCCGTCCAGCTGCAGTTCGCTGAAGCGCCGGCAAGCGGTTTCCCGGCACAACACCTCGAGCTCGCTCAGGCGCCCGGCTTGGCGGGCGATGGCGAACAGGTTCAGCGGCGAATGCAGGGGGCTGTTGGATGGGCCGCGGCTCAAGGCCTCATAGCCGAGCACGCGGCGTTCGGACAGGCAGACGATGGGTTGGAACAGGCTGTGGACGCCGCGTTGAGCCAGGATGGCGCTCAATGCGCTGAGCTGTTCGGTGACGGTCATGGACTGCATTCCTGAATGAAAAAAGGCCGGACGCTTGCACGTCCGGCCCTTCTATTTCACGACAGTCCAATGACTGTTTGATGACAGGTCACATTATTTTGCCATCACTTCAGTGCTTGGCCACCGAGGTACTCAGGCTGAGGTAGTCGAGCAGAATGCGGCCAGTCTCGGACAGGTAGGCGTCGTCCTCCGGCTTGCTGTCGTCCGGCTCGGCCGGCAGTGCGTCCTCGTCTTCCTTTTTCAGCTCCTTGAGCGGTTCTTCGCCCTTGGCCTTGCGGCGGGTGTTCTCCAGGGCCAGCTGCTTGGCCTCGATTTCGTCGTGGCGGGCACGGCGCTCCTGCTCGTTGAGGCTGACGGTCTTTTCGTTCATCAGCTTCTGGGTCAGGGCCAGGCGGTCGCGGATGTAGACGAACTCGGCGTCCTTGTCGCTGCGCGCGTCATGCTGTGCCTTGAGCTGGGCCAGGAACGGCTTGAACGGGTCGGAGGCCGGCTTGACCACTGGGCGGATGGTGTCCCACGGCATGGCCTCGGGCAGGGCGCTCTCGCCGATTTCCTTGGTGTCGATGATCGACGGGTAGGCGATGTCCGGCAGCACGCCCTGGTGCTGAGTGCTCTGCCCGGACACCCGGTAGAACTTGGCCAGGGTCAGCTTGAGCTCGCCATGGTTGAGCGGCTGGATGGTCTGCACGGTGCCTTTGCCGAAGGTCTGGCCGCCGATGATCAGCGCGCGGTGGTAGTCCTGCATGGCACCGGCGAAGATTTCCGAGGCCGAGGCCGAGAGACGGTTGACCAGCAACGCCAGCGGGCCCTTGTAGAAGGCGCCGGGGTTCTCGTCCTCGAGCACGTCGACGCGGCCGTCGGCGTTGCGCACCAGCACGGTCGGGCCTTTCTCGATGAACAGGCTGGTCAGTTCGGTGGCTTCCTGCAGCGAGCCGCCGCCGTTGTTGCGCAGGTCGATGACCACGCCGTCGACCTTTTCCTTCTGCAACTCGGTCAGCAGCTTCTTCACATCGCGGGTGGTGCTCTTGTAGTCCGGGTCACCGGCGCGATAGGCCTTGAAGTCGAGGTAGAAGGCCGGGATCTCGATGATCCCCAGCTTGTAGTCGCGGCCATCCTGCTTGAGCTTGAGCACCGACTTCTTCGCCGCCTGCTCCTCGAGCTTGACCGCTTCGCGGGTGATCGAGACGATCTTGCTGGTCTGGTCGTTCGGCGCATTGCTCGCCGGGATCACCTCAAGGCGCACCACCGAGCCTTTCGGCCCGCGGATCAGCTTGACCACTTCGTCCAGGCGCCAGCCGACCACGTCGACCATTTCCTTGTTGCCCTGGGCCACGCCGATGATCTTGTCGGCTGGCGCCACCTGCTTGGTCTTGGCCGCGGGGCCGGCCGGCACCAGGCGGACGATCTTGACCTGGTCGTTGTCGCTTTGCAGCACCGCGCCAATGCCTTCGAGCGACAGGCTCATGTTGATGTCGAAGTTCTCGGCGTTGTCCGGCGACAGGTAGTTGGTGTGCGGGTCGTAGGACTGGGCGAAGGTATTGATGTAGGCCTGGAAGATGTCTTCGGCGCGGGTCTGGTTCAGGCGCGACAGCTGGTTCTTGTAGCGCTTGACCAGGGTTTCCTGGATCTGCTTGAGGTCCTTGCCGGAGATCTTCTGGCGCAGCACCTCATCCTTGACGCGTTTGCGCCAGAGGTCGTCGAGGGCGGCCTGGTCTTTCATCCAGGGGGCGTCCTTACGGTCGACCAGCAAGTCTTCCTTCACCGTGAAGTCGATCTTGTCGACGCCCTTGTTCAGTTCACCCAGGGCGTAGTCCAGACGCTGTTTAACGCGGTCCAGGTAGCGCTTGTAGATGGTGAAGCCGGGGTCGAGGTTGCCGCTCTTGAGGAAGTCGTCGAACTGGGTCTTCCACTTGTCGAACTCGGCGATATCGGCGGCGGTGAAATAGCTGCGCGACGGGTCGAGCAGCTTGATGTAGCTGTCGTAGATGATGACCGAACGGGCGTCGTCCAGTGGCGGCTTGCTGTAGTGGTGGCGCTTGAGCAGCTCGACGATGTTGAGGCTGGCGACCACTTCATCGCGGTCTGGCTGCAGGCTGTCCCACTTGTTGGCGGCGGCCGCATTGCCACCGAGCGTGAGGCTGCCGAGCCCGATCATCAGGGCGAGGGCGGTGCTGGGGAGGAAATGCTTCATGCTGATTCGACGTGGAGGCAATTGATCACGCATAGTAGGCCGTCTTTTCCGTTCGCCGGTTCCATCGGAGCCGGACGCATACTGCAAAAAGCCTGGGACATGCACGCCCAGGCTCAGTCATATGATTCAACTATGGAGGCACTGTGAAGGCATTGCAAGGCGTTGACGGACATGTGGCCTGGGTCGAGGCCGAACGCCCGGCCTGTGATGCCGGGCAGGTGCGCATTCGCGTGGCCGCCGCGGGGCTGAATCGCGCCGACCTGCTGCAGATGAAGGGGTTGTATCCGCCACCGCCTGGCGCCAGCCCGTACATGGGCCTGGAATGCGCCGGAGTGATCGAGGAAGTGGGCGCCGGTGCCGACTGGCGCGTGGGCGACCGAGTGTGCGCGTTGCTGGCCAGCGGGGCCATGGCCGAGGAGGTGGTGGTCGACGCCCGGCATGTGCTGCCGGTGCCCGAAGGCCTGAGCCTGCACGAGGCGGCGGCATTGCCTGAGGTATATGCCACTGCGTGGTTGAACATCTTCCAGCTCGCGGGCCTGAAGCCCGGCGAAAAGGTGCTGGTGCACGCCGGCGCCAGTGGTGTGGGCTCGGCGGCCATCCAGCTGTGCAAGGCCTTCGGCAGCCCGGTGTGGGTCAGCGTGGGGTCGCCAGAGCGCCTGGCCTACTGCGAGGCGCTGGGCGCCGCCGGGGGTGTGGTGCGTAACGAGACCCTCGATGCGCTCAAGGGCCTTGGCCCGTTCGATGTGATCCTCGATCCAGTGGGGGCCAGCTACGGCCCGCTGAACCTGGACGTGCTGGCCCGTGATGGACGCTGGGTGATCATCGGCCTGATGGGTGGGCGCAAGTTTGAACTGGACCTGGCGCTGGTGTTGGGCAAGCGCCTGCAGATCATTGGCTCGACCCTGCGCAACCGTGACGATGGCTTCAAGGCCGAGTTGCTGCGTGAGCTGCAACAGCAGGTATGGCCGTTGTTCAGCGAAGGGCGGTTGTCGCCGCAGTTGGTCAGAACCTATCCGATAGAAGACGCACAGCAGGCGCTGGACGAATTGGCGGGTAATCAGGTCGCAGGCAAGTTGGTGGTTATCATAGAGCGGAATACGCTATCCACCACCTGTTAATCTTGCTAGTAGCGGGGCACGGAGCAACTGATTAACTTTCGATCAACAAGCCTTACGCAGTCGAAGGTTGATCGAAAGGAGATGCTCCGTGTATTCCGAAAGCGGACCTGATCGTCGGGCGGATCTGAAAGCACCTGAAGTAGACGCCATCATCAAGGATGAGAATCAGCAGCCGCGCGCGGACGGGCTGCTACCCATCAAGGCGTTGGAAGCGCCTGTGCGCGTTGTGCTGCCAGGGGGGTACGCCGACCCTAGGTTACCGAGCGTTATCTTGGATCTGGGTTGGCAGTTTCAGGGGGCGCCCTTCAACTCTGTCTATCAGGATACATTGACACCGCCCTATGAAGACGAGTTTGAGCTGTTCATTCCGACAGCGTTGCTCAATCACGGCGTGTACGATCTGCAGTACAAAATCACTCAGTTGGGTGTTCCTTCCTTCTCGCTTAAGCGGACCATCACGGTCGATACCCAGGCACCGAACTATGGTATGCCGGGCTATGCGTTGCAGGTCCAGGATGTGCCTGGTGGTGAGATCACTGAAGAGTACCTGGCCCAACACGGTGAGGTGCGTTTCAAGGTACCGATGTATTCGGTAGCTCGGCCTGAAGACACGGTCGAGCTTTTCTGGTCCGACCAAAATCCACCGCCAAGCGATGAGAATGCGGTGCACACCAAGCGAGTCACTCAGGCTGAGATAGACAGTGACACAATCCTGGTTGCGTATGACGCCGCGGTGATACGGGCTTCGGGTAGCGGCCTACGTTACCCTTGGTATCGGCTCAAGGACCTGGCAGGCAATATCGGCCCGGCTGCCCCGGTAGTGCAAACGCCAGTCGATCTGACTCCGGGCCCCTCGGACTTGCTTGCGCCACGTGTCATGTTGTCTGTACGGGGGCTGATCGACCGTGAGCATGCGCGGGAGGGGGCCAATGGCGAAGGCGGGCTCGTGGTAGAGATCGACCATTACGACAATGCCAGTGACCAGGACCATGCCATCATCAGTTGGCAGGGTTTCAAACTGTCCGAGCGCCCCGTCGACCCTACGGGCTTTCCGTTGCGTGCCTTTGTGCCTTGGCCAGCTCAGGTGGTAGGTGGCTTGGGGCCGGATGATGCCCTGGTGCAGTATGAAATCCGCCGCAATTTGCAGTTGACGCCTTCCCCTGTGACGTCGGTGCCATTCGACCTGCGTGTTGCAGGTCAGGATCACACTGCTGCGCCGGCATTGCTCAACCGGTTGCTGACACTTCTGGAAGTACGAGGTCGCAAATCGGACCAGGCCAATAAGCTCGAACCGATTGATCACGGCCTGGATGCGCGGGTGTTGATGCAATTGTTCGATAACCCACAACCCGATGAACGGGTGCTGGTGTACTGGGGCAATCCACACCAGCACGTGGCGCAATACATTGTGAAAGCCGGTGATCAACCGGCGAAGCCCATCGAGATCAGTGTGCCATGGGCGATCATCGAGCAGCAGCCCAACGACCGGGCGCTGCCGGTCTGGTACCGCACCGATAACGGTGTCAACCAGCAACTGGCGAACAGTACGCTGGTCGACGTCGCGGTGGAGCTGATTCGTGACCTGCCGCCGCCCACCTTCCCCCACGCGGACAAATGGGGCTACCTGAACTGCTGCTCGATACCACGGCTGTGGGAAGGGGTGTCTGTTCGGGTAGAGCCCCATGCATTGATCCAGGCCGGCGACACGTTGGAACTGAACTGGCAAGGCCACGACAGCCTCAACGGTTCCTCGCCTATCCCGGGTGTGGCCGCCACCTTCAGACGGGAAGTTTCGACTGCTGAAGCGACCCAAGGTTGTGTCTTTGTGGTCCTGCCCTACGACACCCTCATCGAGCCAATGGTCAGTAATGCGTCGGCCACCGCTGACTATCGCTTGCTCAAGCAGGACGGGCGAGTGGGTATTTCCAAGCGTGACGTCGTGAAGATTACGCGGGCAATGCCAAGTGGTGAAGTTTGTTCTCCCAGCAATGACCTGTGTGACAAAGCGATCGATTGATCCGCCGAATAGGCACAGGCACTACTAAAGAAGGAAGTGCATCATGAGCTCTTCGATTACTGCAGGGCAGGCGCGTCTCAATTATCGTAAAAAGCGTTTTTCGCCGGGAATTAAAGCGCTAGCTGCGCCGTCGTTCGGGAGCGATTCACTGTTGCCGGATATACCCGGTGATCATAAAAATATGTTGAAGAGGCCGCACGGTGAAGAGCGCACTGTCGAAGTTCCGTATTTTGAATTGGAACGAGCGGGCAGCGCAAAGATTCAGTTGTTGGTAGGGAATGATTTGGTGGGTGCTCCTCAAACCTATGTATTTCCTCTTACACCTGCTGATTTTCCCAAGTTGTTTACATTGCCGGCGGATTACACAAGAAACAATGGCGAGGTAATCTTGCGCTACCGAGCCATACAATTTGGGAATCCCTATGATTCTGATCCGCTGACTATTTATATAGATACCGTAGCGCCCAACCTTGGCCAGGCGGGTGGTCCATTAGAGCTTCCACCTGAGGTGGAGTTAGAGGGGGTCTCTCGTGAATATCTGGACAATAATGCCGGCGTTGTTGTCTTGACCATTCCCGCCTACAGCGACCCTAAGCCTGGCGACGTGATTCGTGTCTATGCCGAATCGATGGAGATTGGCAGTTTTACGCGCGACGACTTAGCAGATCCAATGGTGATCGACTGGCCTGAAGACAAAATGCCCCACGAGGGCAGCTACCCACTGGTGTACACCTTGGCTGATCGGACCAGTAATCTCGGGCCTCGCTCAACTTTCAAGAACGTCAACGTTTACTTGACGTCGGCACCAGCAAATCTCAAGCCGCCGAAGGTACCGCAGTTCGATGATGGCCTGATCGATCTGGACGATGCCGAGGAAGGCGTGGGCGTGCAGATCGACGAGTACGACAACTATGCCCCGGGTGACGTCGTGCAGGTATCGTGGGCGGGGGTCGCTGTGGGGTTTCCAGTTCCGATTACCAAGTTTCCGGCGTTTGCCACGATTCCCTACATCACGGTGCGCGAAACACCTGCGGACACCGGGCCAAAAACCAGGAAAGTGACCTACAGCATCCTGCGTGGGCCTCGTACATTTGATGAGCCGACCGGGATTGATATTGAGGTTGACCTGAACGTGGGTGGACCCGACAACCCTGCTCCTGATCCCGATCCGGAAGTGGGCAACCCGTTGCTACCCGTTGTCACCGTTCAGGGCGCGGTCAGCACGACTCCCAACGTTATTGCTCCGGTAGATGTGGGGCAACCGGCAACCGCGAGCGTTGATCTGTACAGTGGCGCGTTGGCCGACGAGGTACTCCACCTATGGTGGAACGGGGTGGAAGTCGCTACTTACGAGGTGACTGGCAGTGAAGGGGTTGGCTTCAAAGTCCCCTTTACCATTGCATGGGCAGACATCGAGGCGGGAGGGAACATGGCGGCGTTGCCGGTGCGTTATGTGGTGTCCAACCCTCACAACGTCAACCTGAACCGATCAACCATCACGAATGTTGCAGTATCCGCCGTGGTGGTGAATTTGCCCGCTGCAACTTTTTTGAACATGTACAACGATCCAGACGAAGGCCCGATCATTAACTGCTCGACACTTCGTGATGACCCCAATGGCCCGGGTAAGGTCATCGAGGTACGGGTCGCAGGTGGTGAAAGCCGCCTGGCTGACCAGGCGCTCGTGTTCAACTTCCAGGGTTACAGTGATGCGGCAGGTACTCAGCCCATCAATGATACGAAGCATGAATTTTCCTATACGCCCACCGCTCAGGAAGCCGCGGCAGGGTTCACTGTGCGAGTGCCCTATGATCCTTATGTGCTGAACATTCGATTCGGCTACGGATGTATCCAGTACACTGCCCATATTAATGGATTGCCGGTGGAGTCGCCTAAAGAGATAAAGTTGACGTATGTTGAGTTGCCTGGCAGTGGCGGTGAGACTTGTCCGGTAGTGTTTCGTCGTTAATTGATCGGAATCAGCAAGGTGCGCTATTCAGGCGCACCTTGCTGCATATTCATGCCTGTTAAAAGATGATAAGCGACGCTCAGTGCTGTCTGCTCCTAGGTGAGAGTCAGATCATTCCTACATACCAATAAGCTGTTCTTGATGTACGTTTGGGTGCCGTCAATGCGTAAACCCCACATGAGATTTTGAATGATGCGACCTCTCTTCCCGCTCTCTGTGCGTCCGCGTGGCTTATTTGCCTTGAGTTTGATCACTGCGGCGCTATATTCCTCTACTGCTGCGGCTACCGTTGTTGTCGAAAACGGTTCGAGCTTTACCGTCGACTCCTCCTTGCTCGCCGACCGCTATGTGGTGCGTGAACAGTCGACCTTGAATACCCTGGCCGGTAGTTCTTTGCGGGAAGTTTCCGTCTTCGAAGGCTCCGTATTGAACATGCAGGGCAGCGAAGTCAATGCGCAGGACTACGGTCTGATAATCAACAACTCCACCGCGACGGTCGTCGACAGTATAATCCGCAGCCAATACGTGGGGGTCAACGCCAGTCGCCAGTTGGGTTCAGCAACTGGCGGTTCGACGCTCACGCTCCGCAACAGTGATGTCTCCGGCTTAGAGGGTGGCGCGGAGGTCACAGGCCTGAGTACCTTGATCCTGGACAACAGCCGTGTCGAAGGCACTCAGGTGGGGGCCGATGGCGTGAACGTACGAGGCGGCACCGCCATTGTGCGCAACAACTCCGTGATTACCGGTGGCAACAGCGGTATCAGTATCGGTGCGGACTCCAACGATGTCGGTGACTACCGGGCCGAGGTGGACGGGTCTACGGTGATTGGCCTGAACGGTGCGGCATTGACCGTGGTGCAGGGCGCCCAGGCAACGATAGCCTTGAGCAATGGCACGCAGCTCAAAGGCGCCAATGATTTGCTGCTGGATGTCTCGGAAGGCTCCAGTGTCAACCTCAGCGTCAGCCGTAGCACTCTGCAAGGTGATTTCAACATCCGTGACAACAGCTCCGGCACACTCGTGTTCGACAGCAGCACCGTCCTCGGTGATGTGCATGCTGAGGCGGGCAGTGTGGCGGATGTGACATTGCGTAACGGTGCCTTCTTTACCGGGCAACTGCAGAACGTCAACCAGATGGCTGTGGAATCCAACTCCGTATGGGCACTCACAGGCAATCAGCAATTGGCCAACCTGTCACTCGATCAGGGGACGGTTGATTTCAACAGTGGCTTCGGTAGCTTCCACCAGTTGCAAGTTGAGCATCTCTCAGGCAACGGCACCTTTGTGATGAATGCCGATTATGCCACCAATGAACACGACACCTTGATTGTGTCGGGCACCGCGACAGGCGAGCATACCTTGTCGGTCAAAGGGAGTGGTGAGGACCCGACCGACCCACAAGCGCTGACCCTGGTAAATGCCGCAGCTGGTGATGCGCGTTTCAGCCTTAGTGGCGATCAGCCTGTGGATGTAGGTACCTACTCCTACAATCTGGGCTCTCGCGGTGACGGCAGCGGTGGCAGCGAATGGTTCCTGGACCCCGGTTCGAAGACCATCAGCCCTGGCACCCAATCGGTCCTGGCATTGTTCAACACCGCGCCGACGGTCTGGTACGGCGAACTGACGTCGTTGCGCAGCCGCATGGGTGAACTGCGCTTCAACGGTGGCAAGGCTGGCCTGTGGAGCCGTGCCTACAGCAACAAGTACGACGTCGCGGAGCAATCGGGTGTTGGCTACAGCCAGGTGCAAAGCGGCTTCTCGCTGGGCGCCGATGCGCCGCTGCCGTGGGGGGATGGGCAGTGGTTGGTAGGCGCGCTGATCGGCCACAGCCGTTCTGATCTGGACCTGACCCGCGGTACCTCCGGCAGCGTCGACAGCTACTACCTGGGTGCCTACACCACGTGGCTCGACCAGGCCAGCGGCTACTACTTCGATGCCGTGCTCAAGGCCAACCGCTTCGACAACAAGTCCAAGGTGAACATGAGCGATGGTACCCGCGCCAAGGGTGACTACAACAACACCGGCCTGGGTGGCTCGGTGGAGTTCGGCCGCCACATTGCGCTGGCCGATGGCTGGTTCGTCGAGCCATACGGGCAACTGGCGGCGGTGGTGATCGGAAGCAAGGACTACGGCCTGGACAATGGCATGCGGGCCGAAGGCGACCAGACCCGCTCGCTGCTGGGCAAAGTCGGCAGTGTGGTGGGCCGCAATGTTCGCCTGGAAGGTGGGACTGTGCTGCAGCCGTACATCAAGGCTGCCGTGGCCCATGAGTTCGCCAAGGCCAACCGTGTGCAGGTCAACGACAACCTGTTCAACAACGACCTGTCTGGTTCACGTGCCGAGTTGGGTGCGGGGCTGGCGGCGTCGTTCACCGAGGACTTTTCGGTGCATGCGGATTTCGACTATGCCAAGGGTGAGCATATCGAGCAGCCGTATGGGGTGAATGTGGGGTTGCGGTACAGTTGGTAAATAAAACGCGCAGTTTTTTCTTGACCGGGACCTGAAGCAATTGGACTGGATTGTCAGGGTACGATTGTCCATGCCGCACACATCCGCCCGCATCAGCGCAGAAAATGTCGTCTGTGCCGATGCGGGCTGAAAGGCTATGCACTTGAGCGACGTTAGGCTCTGTACGAAAAGCCTTGATACTCGGTGATGCTGCGTTGAAAACAGCCTCGGAATGCTCATTTACAACCCGTAAACTCCGCTTCCTCGGCTGTTTTCGCCTTGCCTGACCTTCGTCTCAAGACTTTTCGTACAGAGCCTGGTGTGTATTCGGTCTGGCTATCATTTAAGTCCATAAACAGTCGAGCGGTCTCCCATCTCTGGGAAAAGATGTTTTTTGATGGAAAGTGCCCAATTCGTGCCGTTGTGTGCATGGACAGCGAAGTTCTTCAATATCCCGGGTGCCGGCGTAGTCGTCCAGCCATGATGAGTTACTGGCCAACTACCGAGGAACTGCCGATGGCACTCCTCCAGCTCGGGGCGTGTCGGCAGTCGCATGCCTCGGGCGGCAACAGTTTGTTGAGCCCTCCAGTAGAGATCTCCGCCGAGGGTTGCGACCTGAATAACATTGCTGACGGTTACGTTATATTGGCCGGATTGGCCTGTGCTGTCTTGCACAGTTATTGTTGCCACGCCGTTGGCTCTGGCATAAATCCGGCCATTGGTGTCCGTCGTCACTACGCCGGTATTGCTAGACGTATAGGTATAGGGTGGAGTGCCGTTGCTGGGTATCCGTGTGGCAGTGGAATTCGCCGGCCAAACCAATGGAACCGTACCTGGATTGTAAAGCCTGCCATTGAGTGTCACGGGTGATGGATCCAGAGCGAAAGGCGATTTCACGGTGAAACCGCGGATGTTCGAACCCGGCACGCCCGCCTGCTGCGCGAAGGCTCTCAGGCTATGCGAGCCCACCGCCAAGTTGGTAACAGCATGAACCCAGCTACCTGCGAGATTGACGGTAGCGGCGCCCTTGCTTAGGTTTCCATCAAAGATTTCGACCCGCTCGTTTGCTGCGGCGCTCCCATAGACTGACACTCGGGTGTCAGTAGTCGAGCCGTTCTGCGGCACTTCGCCCTTGGTATCTTGCACACTTGTAATGGTAGGTATGACAACGGCCTTCACGGTGAAACTCCAGGTGTTCGACTCCCTGTTGGCGCCATACACCGCCCTGGCTTTCAAGACATGTGGGGCCTGTGACAACCCACTGACTTGCTTGCTCCAATTGCCGTTGTCGTCGACAGGCACGATACCCTGGGCCGTCCCTCCGTCGAACAGCTCGATCTGCTGGCCCACGGCGGCTTTACCCGAAGCGGTGACCACGGTGGCGTAGGTGCTGCCATTGTTGGGGATCGCAGTGTTGTTGGGCTCGACCACTTGGATAATGCTGGGTGCCAAATCGGCGATCACGCTGAAGCTTCGCTCGGCGGACTCTGGCTGAGCGCCATACAAGGCACGGGCTTTCAGCCGATGGCTGCCCTCGGTCAAACCGGGCAATACTTTCGTCCATGCACCACTGGCATTGACGTCGAGCACGCCCTTGGATTGATTGTTGTCGAACAGTTCGACCTGCTGATTGGCGGTTGCTGTCCCCGTCACGGTCACACTGGTATCGACGGTATGGCCACCCGCTGGCACCTCTCTGCGCGAGTCCTTCACGCTGCTCAGGGTTGGCTTGACGGCCTGCGCCACATTCACCACCCAAGGCTTGGACTGCTCACCCGAGCCATACAGTGCCTTGGCCACGAACGAATGCCTGGCCACGTTCAGGCCTGGTACCTGCAATGTCCACCGGCCGGTGTGATCGGAGGTGGCCTTGCCTTTGGACTGGTTGCCGTCGAATACCTCGACCTGCCGATCCGGGCTGCTTTGCCCGACCAAGGCGAGGTTGGTATCGACAGTCGTGCCGCCATTGGCCACGGCACCATTGCTGTCGCGCACGTCGTCAATGGTTGGGGTCAGGTTCTCCAACACCTCGAAGCGGCGTGGCAGTGAAACATTGCCGCTGCCATCTCGCGCATGGGCGGTCAGCAGATACGCTTTAGGGACGAGGTTGGACAAGACATGTGTCCACTGGCCAAGGCCATTGGCTTGAACGGTGCCCTTGGGCTGGTCGCCATCGAAAAGTTCAAGGGTGGATTCGAGGGTGGCTGAGCCGCTGAGTGTGACGCGACTCTGGAACGTGCTGCCGCCATCGGTGATTTCGCCATCGGCATCTTCGGCACGCTCGATCTTTGGTATCACCCAGTCATGGTGGAGTTTGAAGGCGTAGTTGGTTTGCGGGAACGGCAAGGCCATGTCTTCACTGGCATTTTCCGCAAATCCCACCCGGCACTTCGCGGTCAAGGGTGTGTCCTGGCCCAGCTGTTCGAGTTCGCTGCGAGGTACGCTCTGGCTGATCCCGTTGCGGATGTCCGCGGCGCTCAGTGCCTTGCCCTGAAGCAGGTCGATACGTACATCAACGTTTGCAGCATCCTTGCCCGCCAGGTACAGCCAGACTTTCTGATTCTCGGCAATGAAGTGCCAGGTCGTTCCAAGGGTGCAGGTAGCGTTACCAGAAAAGGTGGCCAGGTTTACGATACCTTGCCTGGCTTCGGTGATCAGCGGCGACACCAACTGCGCATCGGCAAGTGGCGCGATGTCCAGTTTGGTGAAGTCAGACAATTGCTCACGCTGATAGCGTATGACCGAGTATGCCAATGACACTGCCCAGTCTATGTTGGCGCCAATCACGTGGGCCGGTATCTTGAATGGCATCTTGCCTGGCGTGGTGACCGTCTTTTGTTGGTCTGCAGGTGTGCCGATACCGGGTGTGCCTACCCACATCAAGGTGATCAGGTCGTTGGCTTCCATGCTCGGGTAGTCGACCTCCACAGTCACACCGTCGATGCCTCGAACAGGGTCCAGCTTGCCGTCTGGAGCTTCCAGCACCTCGGGGCCAGGCAGCTTGCCGATCAGCTTGCCGATGACCAGCTCCAGCACCTCGGAGTACTCGAATTGACCGTCAACGGCGCGTTTCAGGGTGTACAGCACCCGCACCACGCTGTTCAGGTTGGCTGTTACCAGGCGACGTTCGATGGAGAACGTCAGCGGTTTGCCCTTGAGCGGTTCTGTAATCGGTATCCAGTCCTTGGCGCTGCCATTTTCCGGATCTTCACCCAGCCAGAACCAGGTCAGGATATCGCCCTTGGCGGTGCCTGGGTAATCCACCCGCAGTGTCACTGGCCCGGGGTGCAACTCTGGGTCCAGTACCCCCTCGGGCGCTTCGTCCACGCTGGGGGCTGGCAATGTCGCCGGCAGCGCCGCGACCAGCACTTTAAGGTGTGAGGAGTTGCGGACACTGGCTGGGGCCTGCTGATCGTTTGATACCCGATAGCTCACATCCAGCCGACCACCGCGCAGGAGGCCGATATGTTCCTCGCCCACCCCTAGATAGAACGGCTGGCCTACCTCGTTGTTGGATACCACGTGCTCCATTTCGTGCAGGTGGGGTAAGCCTGCTGCCGTTGTCCCTGCCCAGCGGACGTTGACGAGATCACCGGCCGCCATCCCCTCGTAAGCGGGAATCACCACGTGGGCCCGCTCGAGCGTTGGGTCCAGGCGATCTCCGATCAATTCATGAATGTCAGGTGCCTCCAGCGGGGCGGAACCGACAATCGTCACCGTGGTTCGCTTGGAAGAGGAAGGGGGGGCGCCGCTGGCGGGCTGCAGTACGTAGGATGCGACGATCTTCCCTCCCGCGCCTTCGCGCACCACTTCATTGGGAATGGGCACTTCCAGGATGGCGGGCAGATTATCGATGCGCTTGGTTTCATCGTGTTTGCCTACTTCGGCATCATTGACCAGGGTCACCCAACTGACGATGACCGTATCGTCGTAGGCGAACGGTGGATTGCGTACTTCAACCTGTACCGTGGCGTCCTCATCGCCAAGTTCGCTCAGGTCCAATTGGCCATCCCGGGCCTCTTTGACAAAGGGCGGGGCCAGTTTCCAGGCGCCTACGTCTACTTCCACGTAGGTCCGCAGCGACCAATCCGTGGAGAAGTTCCAGACCTCGTCGTAGACCTGGTAGTGAACCAGTAGATTCGGAGAGTCACCAGCGGCAAGGATGGTTGCCTGATCCACGAGGATGATGATGGGGTCTTTCCCTGCGGCCTCCTGTTCGGTCACGGTATGGAACAAAGATACCGTTCCCCAGCGCAGTTGGATGGTGTCCCAGGGCGCGCGGTTGTCGTACCAGCCAATCTTCACCTCCACCCCTTCCTCCAGGTGGCTTGCCTTAACCCTCTTCTTCAAGAGGTTTGCTTTCACCCCCACCTTCAGGAGGATTGCCTTCACCCACTCCACCAGGCGGCTTGCCGCCACACAGTTTTCCATCACATCGTCGGGAAGCACCGGTGCTGGCAGCTGTGAGTGACCAGGCAGGTGTGGGTCGCGGTCATAATCGCCAGGCAGCTTCGTTGCGATCAGCAGGCGAAGTGGGATGGAGTCTTCCGCCGGGCCGCCGACCGGGGTCAGGCGGTACAGGACTTCCTCTACCCAACCGTCCACCATTGCCTGGGTATCAAGGAACAGGATGGTGCGTTCGTGCTCTTCGCCTGCCGCCACCTCATGGGTTTCCAGAACGAGCCCGTCCCACAGCACTTCCAGCTTGTCACCCACCTGTTTGCCCAGGTAAGGGTCGATGGCGATCAGCAGGCCCTCTTCGAACTGAGTCAGCAGGTTCCGGTTGATGCCCCCGTCCCCTCCGCGTATGGGGGTGGCCATGCCGGCAACCAGCAATGGACGCAGGGTGGCGGAAATGCTCTCGCGGTCAAGGGTAGGGAAAAGCTCAAGCACATTGATCATGATGTGGCATCCTCAATCATGGCAGTCGACGCCCGCAGGGCGAGGGGAGGGGCACCTACTGGTCGATTGCGCCGGACTACCTGCTGCCAGTTGATCGGCGGGCACGTAGGTGAAAGGCTGGGGGCTTTTCAGGTCCATGCGTAACAGCGGCAGGAAACGTTCGGTGCGGGTGTAGTAGTCGTGCTGGATGAACTGCGCCTGGGGCAGGGCGTTGCTGCCGCTGGCATAGAGCACTGATTCCAGTGGAATTTGCGTGGGGATGTCGTCGGGCCAGGCCGCCATCATGATTTCATTGTGGTCGCTCCTGTTGGGTAGTTGACCGCGCACATCGATGCTCAATTGAAACTGCTTGGCGCTGTTGCTGAATGCGCAGCTGGTTCCCGGGTTGCTTGCATACTTGGCACGCCAGGCCTCGACGGTGTTGATACCAAGTACTTCGCATTCACCACGGAAGGTGCAGGGGTTGGTGCTGTTGGAGGTGCCGGCGTTGTAGGGGTAGGCACAGCGCAGCGTTGGGCGGTAGGCGGTGGGGGCTGCCAGCTCGCGAAAGGTGAAGGCATAGTTGCCGCGGATTTGCAGAAGGTTAATATCCGCACGCACGTAGCTGAACGATACCCCGTTGTTCTTGTGCGAGGCTGGGCTTGGGTTCCAGGCTGGAAACGCGGTAGTTGCCAAATTGTTGCGCAGCAATATGCCATTGCAGTTGAAGGCGGCGCTGCCGTCGTTGCAGGCGGCGGCAGTGTCGGCGAAGCGTTTGTTGAGTTTTTGTGCCAGTTGATAGCCAATGTACAGCTGATCCTGCAGGTTGAAACCGAACGCCTGGCCAGCGGGCTGGTCGGGGTCGATGCGCAGCACCGGCAGCCATTCGCCGGTGGCGTCGAACCAGTCGCGTTGATCTTGCTGCGCGGCACGCAGGCCGCCTTGCATGCGGCTGTCATAGACCAGCGCCTCGATCGCCAGGCGTGTGGGCGCTTGCACATCCCAGTTGCGCACCAGCAGCTCGACGGCCTTTTCGCCGGGCTTGCCGAGCAAGGCATGGGCTTGCAGTGTTGCCCGGAACTGAGCCATGTCGTCGGCGTTGAAGGCGCACTGGGCGGCAGGTTTTTCGCCCTGCTGGCGGAAATACGCCAGCCAGCTGTCGGCGTCGGTGACGCCCAATGCCGCGCAGGACCCATGGTCGGCATGGCTGGCGGGTGTGGCGGTAACGGGCGCACAGCCCAGGTCCGGGCGTGCCGGGTTATCGTCAGTGGGTAGCGGATGGCTGCACAAGGCCTCATAGGATTTACCTTGGCTGGCTGCGCTGAACAGGTCGGCGACAATCGCCCCGTGGCTGCTGGGCAGCATGCTGCTGCCCAGGTCTGCACGCAGGAACAGCAGGCGTTCGCTGCCGCGTGCCTCAGCGGCTGGATCGTGTTCCCAGAAGCGATCGCCGGTATCGTCGCCGCGCGTGCGCAGCAGCACGCCGGTACATTGCCAGGCCGGCTTGTCGATGGCGCAGCGGGTGGCGCTGGCGCGATAGCGATTGTTCAGCAGCTGCGCGGTTTCCGGGCCGCTGGCAGCGGCACGCGGTACTGCGGCAGGTTGTGGTGCATGTGCGGTGCATCCAGCGAGCAGCAACAGGCTGGCAACCCACATCAGTAGACGAAGGTATCTGGAGCTCATATCCACTCACTCTTTTCGGAATGCTTAAGTCGCCAGCCCCAAGGCTTGCAGGTGGGAGTCGGTGGCGTGGCTGCTGGCATTGGCATTGGCGTCGTCGCCATCGAGGTCATACGCCCAGGCTGTGCCGGCCCCCAGTGCATCCGCAGTCCAGAAGGCATAAGGCAACCAGCCGGTGTACTGGGTTACTGGCCAGTTATCCGGGTAGTAGATTTGCCACAGTCGCCTGAAGTCCGCCAAAGGCACGGGGACCAGACCTGCTGTTGCGCAGGCGCCCTGCATGCCTTGCCAGTCACAGGAGGCGCTGAGGAAGTGCATCACTCGCATACCGGTGATCGTCAGCGGGTAGGACTGCGTTTGCCCCTCGCTGTCGGTCGCGGTGATGCGACAGCTGCCATTGGCCAGTGCGGTCACTTCGCCCGTGTCGATCACCGTGGCAATGTCGGGATCGCTGCTGGTATAGACATAGGGCGCGCGCCCCCAGTCGGCGGGGCGCTGCATGCGGGCCTGTTCCGGCACGTTGCGTGGGGGGAAGCCGGCAATGGAAAGGTAGTGGGTGCCGTTCAGGTCAAGCTTGGCCGCCTGGTCGAAGCCCCCGATGATGTGCAATGTCGTGGTGGCGCTGTCGCTGCCTCCTGCGCTGAACTCGACCCGATAACCGACCTCCAGCGTCCCACCTTGCGCTGCGCTGAACAGGGCCTTGGGGATGTCATAGAACAAGACATCCTTGCCAACGCTGCTTTGGTTGATCGGCAGGTCATCGGTGAAGGTACTGACCGTGAGGTATACATGGTCGCGGTAAGCCATGCCGCTCCATGCCTTGATGCGCACGGTCGCGCCGTTGTCGGGCAGGTTCCTTGGATCGAGCACATTGTTTTCGTCGGCTTCTTCCACACTGGGCGGGGACAGTGCAAGGGGGCCTGCGACAAACAATTTGCGCAATTTGCGCAGCAAACCCGTGATCCAGGCGATGATCATGAAGGATCCTCCTTGGTTACAGGAACCGGGCCATAGGGCCCGGTTGACTGTCAGGCAACAATCACCGGGCGAGCAGGGCCCGCGCGCGTGAGGCGCGGCCCGCGCCCGCTGGGGTGGCGTAGTACGACAGCTTGCCCTGCAGGCGCTCATCCACCGCACTACTGTCGCCACCACCCGTGGCATGCCCCCAGGTGACCACCTGGTTGTCCGCGGTCAGGGCCGCGAAGCCGTGGCTGTTCGAGTACAGCGCCACGACGTCCTTGAGCCTTGCCGCTACCGCGTCCGGAATCGTCCCGCCCAGCGCAGCGGTTCCCCAGGCAACTACCTCACCAGTGCGGCGCAGTGCGGCGAAGGCTTTCGACGAGCCTGCAAGCTGCACCACATCATCCAGGTCGCTGATCTCCTCCGGTACCACGCCACCGGTGTTGGCATCTCCTCCCCAGGCCACCACCTTGTTGATCCGGCCGTTGCCGCGCAGGGCTGCGAACGACTGCCAGGTACTGACCACGGTGAGGATGTCGTTGAAGCCGGCAATGATCGGGTTGACTGTTCCGCCGTAGCTTGCGTTACCCCAGGTCTTGACGAAGACTCCCGTCTTCGGCGTGCCATGGCGCAAGGCGAATGCATGGGCAGTGGCGCAACTGAGTTCCACCACGTCGGTCAACGCCGCGATTTCGTCAGGCACCGTACCGCCGGAGGCAGCGACGCCCCAGCCCACGACTCGATTGGCGCCGTGCAATGCCGCGAACGCTACGTTGTTGCCCAATACTTCGCTGATGTCGTTGAATCCATCGATGGGGGGCTTCACGGTACCGCCTTTCTCTGAATCGCCCCAGGCCACCACGGCGCCGTTGCGGCGTAACGCTGCGAACGCGGTACCAGTTGCAGCCAGGCCCGTGACATCGTCCAGCAGCTTGATACTGTCCGGCACCGTGCCGCCGCTAGCCGCAGCGCCCCACGCGCTCACTTTGCCCTGATCGTTGATCGCTGCGAACGCCACACTGTTACCACTCACTTGCACGTAGGTGCGCGCCGGCACCGGTGATATGCCGCCACTGTTGACGTCGCCCCAGGCCACCACCTGGCCGCTGTGGGTGCGGGCGGCAAAGGCCGAGCCGGTGCAACTCACTTCGTTGATATCGGTCATGGTGCCGATGGCGCCTAGCGACCCGCCGCCACAGGCCGGGTTGCCCCATACCACCAGGTCGCCGGTGTTACGATGGGCAGTGAAGGCGGCTTGACCGGCCACTACGCCGTCCACACCGTTGCCGATCAGGTTGGGTGTATTGAGGGTGACCACATCCGTCGCGCTGCTCGCGCGCAGCAATCGGCTTGGGTCGGTATCACGGAAGCGGGCAGACGGCGCGCTCCAGCCCGCATCGCCGTCGTACTGCCATTGCACTTCCAGGGGCTGGCCGGTGGTCGAGTCAAACGCCATCAGCCAGCGAGATGCGCCCGAGGCCCGGTACGAACCGCGTGACCAGCGCGCGCCCATGACCTTGAGCGTGCCGGGCTGCAGGTTGCTTTTCACGTTGTAGGTGCTGGCCTCTGACGGGCCTTCAGGCACGCCAGCGCCGCTACGCTCAATGGTGTACGTCAGTGTCACGCTTGCGCCTTCATTGGCTTTCACCAGTGCGAGAGGGGCTGTGATGTCCAACACGCCATCGGCCTCGGCTGTTTTCGGCAATGTAGCGCTGCCTTCGGCAGACGTGCCTACCCATTCGACAGTGACCTTGTCACCTGTTTTGATCAGTGCCTTGGCGTTGATCCGAATCGTGGCCCCGTTGGGGACTTTCGCCGGATCAAGCGCACCACCATCGGCCTCGACAATTATCGGGGCCTCAAGGCGCGGCGCAGCGGTGCGGCTGACCCGGAAGTTGAGTGGCGCGGAGGGCAGATCGGCTAGGAGGCTAGTCATGGTCACTTCCCGAAAGGTTCGACGCGATACTGAACGGTAACCTCGGCATCTACCGATGCCTCGACCGTGGCTTTCGTGAAGTTGCGGGTGAGATTGCCAGTTCCGCCAGCCTCGCCACTGGTAACAGCTCGGGTGATGGTCTCTATCGGGTTTGCCGCGTTCCCATCCCGGATCCAGTCGACGACCAAGCCATCGCCAGCGGCCAGGCCTGGCCACCTTGGAATCAGCACGGGGAGAATGCTGCCTGTCACCGCATCAGGATCAAGCACGCCGTCTTCGATGAGTTCGATGATCGGCGCGTCAAGTTCTCCTCCCACGGGCTCGCCCACATTCAGCGTCAGAAAATCAGACGTGCTGGTGCCACCGTTGTTGGCACGCTCCACCCAATAGGACGCTTTCACCGTGCCGCCTTCGTTGGGTTTGATGTATGCCTTGTCAATGGTGAATGAGATGGGTTTGTCCTTGGTGAACTCGCTGACCGGGATGGAGTCCTCGTACTTGTTACCGTCACTGCCCTCCCACAGGATATGGATGTAGTCTCCTTTGGCCTTGCCGGAATAATTGGGAACCACCAGCTCGGCTTCCTCCAGGTCGGGAGGGAGCGTGCGGTTGTCCGGTGCCTCTTTTACGGAGGGGGCGTCAAGTTCGCCCCGAGGATCGCCAACCAGGAACTGTGGCGTGTGCAAGGACTCGCGTGGAGCAGATGCCTGCAGTGTGGTTTCGGTGTACAGCAGGTAATAGAGTTCCAGCTTGCCGCCGTCGATCTCCTTGATATGTTGGGCGTTGACCTTGAAAGCGATAGGCTCTTTTTTATTCCAGTCGCCTTGGGAGATTACGTGGTAGCTCAGGTCTGGCAAGTACGTGCTGAGGTCGGGGCGGGTACCCAACCACTGCGGCACGATCACCATGCCGGCTTGCATGGTGTCGTCCCATGGGATCACTACGGTGGCCTGGGCCAGCGTGGGGTCGATAATGATGCCATCGGCTTCCTCGACATGAGGCGCGGCCAACTTTTGCAGCTCGCCCAGCACGGCAACGACCAAACCTTTGGATTTGAGATTGGCCGAGCCGTCCGCCTTGATGACTTCGAAGCTGAAAATGGCCTGGGAGGTCGCCAGCTGGCGTAAATCGTTGATACTCAGCTCGATCTCCACCACATAGCCAAGGCGCTCCAGCGTCTTGCCAGGATAGGTAATGTCCAGGGCGGCACCATCGGCGGTGGTGCCTCTCAGGCGCATTACGATCTTGTCGCCAACCTTGAAGTTTGGCCCCGATGAAGGGATGGCAATTTCCGCCGTGACGGTGGTGTGTTTGCCAAGTTCGATTGACTGGCGGCCGGTTTCCGGGTCGTAGTCGGTTTCCTGGATGATGGGAGAATCGATGCGCAAGCTATTGGCATCAACGACGATGCGCACTTCGATAGCCCAGTCCTCCGAGCGATTTCGCACCCGATCATACACTTCATAAGTCACCGACAGGCTATCGGAGTCGCCCGCTTCGCGGATGGTCTCTGGCGTCACAAGTACTTCGATAGGGGATTTTCCGGTCGCCTGATCGGCAGTCAGTATGCACTGTTCGAAAATGCCGCCCCACGATACACGGACCTCATCACCTTCGACCGCATGTGGGTAAGGCACACCATTAGTCTTGCCGATGGTGAGCGTTATGCCCTTCTCGGCTGTCTCCTTATCCACACCCTCATTGATGATTTCCTCTGGCAAGGTAAACAGTAACTCCGAGTGCCCCGGAATATCGCCGTTCTGGTCCTGGCCACCTGGGCGGGTCAACTTGACATGAAGTTTCTGCTCGACGGAATCCTGATCACTTCCACCGAACGGTTTGATCCGGTACTTGATGACGTGATCGCCATCAATCAATCGCTCCGACTTGACGAATAGTGTGACCTGTTTGCCTTTTTCGCTTTCACGGATGGTTTTTGGCGCCACCACCACATCGTCCAACATGATACTGACCGTGTCGCCAACCGCCATGCCGCTCCAGGGATCGATGAAGATCTGCAGGCCGTCATTCGGGAAGTTGTCTACGGCCGCGGCAATATTGATGCCCCAGGTTCCCGTAGGTAGCTGTGCAGTCTCGGTATGGCCGGGGATGATGATCGGGTTCAGGGCAAAGTTTGTCGGTATCGTGCCGAGTGGCACGATGGCACGCTTGATGCGCAGGGCAAGGGTGTTGCGGCTGTAATGTTCATCCACCTGGCAGGTGCCGATCAGCTCGCCATCGCGGAGTACTTCGATCTCATCACCCAGATTCAGGCCTGTTTGCGGCCAGACGTAGGTTACAGGGTCTGCGTTGGCAGGTAGGGTAACGAGGGGCTTGTTCATCGCGGACATCCTTCTTGATGGGAGGCAAGTGGACGTATTGGATAGCGATGTGGGGATGGCCAACAACTGGCAAGAATACTAGGTGTTGGCCGGTTGTTTTGGGGGAAGCGTTCAGCGCCAGTCGTGGATCGGCCAGTCACTGGCCTGGGCATGCTCGCGCAACATGGGGTCTGGATTGACCACGTGGGGGTTGTCGACTTTCAACAGCAATGGCAGGTCATTGCGCGAGTCGGAATAGAAACTCGCTCCCTCCAGGTTTTCCTGCTCCTGGTCCAGCCATTCCAGCAAGCGGGTGATCTTGCCCTCACGGTAGGTCAACACGCCGTGGGTCTTGCCGGTGTATACGCCATTCAGCGCCTCCAGTTCGATGGCCAGGTACTCGTCCACGCCCAGGCGCGCCGCGATCGGCCCGACCAGATGAACGCCGCTCGCCGAGATGATCAGGATGCGGTCGCCACGCTGGCGGTGTTCGGCGATGCAGCGGCAGGCGTCGCCATAGATGATCGGCTCTATTACCTCTTCCACCCAAGGCTCGACCAGGTGCTCGACCTCTTCCAGCGTGCGCCCGGCGATGGGCTCCAGGCTGAAGGCCATGTAGTCCTCCATCCGCAGGTGGCCCTTGCCGTAGGCTTCCATCAGTTCATGGTCGCGCTCGAGGAAACTCTTGCCATCGACCCAGCCCAGCCGGGCCATCTGTTCGCTCCACAGCGACGCGCAGTCGCCGTGGATGAGGGTTTCGTCCAGATCGAAAATTGCCAGTGCCATGCGTTGAATCTCCTTAGGCCACTTCCCGTAGCGCCGTGGGGTCGATCGACAAGGATACCCGTTGCCCGTCCGCGTGTAGGTCGCTGGCGCAGCGGTTGAGCACGTCCACCACCAGTTCCACCTCGCGCACCCAGACACGGTAGCGGATGACGTTGCCGAGCAGGCTGTGGCTGCGGATCTCGCCGTCGAGCTCGCCGTTAAGGCTCAGGCTGATGGACTCTGGGCGGATCGCCAGGCGCGCTGACACTGGGCGTTGCAGCAGGCGGCTGGCGCTGTCGGCATCGAGCAGGTTGTAGTTGCCGATGAAGCCGGCGGCGAACAGGTCCACGGGCGCGGTGTAGAGGGTTTCGGCGTCGCCGCTCTGGACGATGCGTCCCTGGTTCATCAGGACGATGCGGTCGGACATGGTCAGCGCTTCTTCCTGGTCGTGGGTGACGAAGATGGTGGTCAGCCCCAGTTCGCGCTGGATGGCGCGGATCTGTTCGCGCAGGTGCTTGCGGATGCGCGCATCCAGCGCCGACAGCGGCTCGTCGAGCAACAGCAGGCGTGGGCGGGTGACCAGCGAGCGGGCCAGGGCCACGCGCTGGCACTGGCCGCCCGACAACTGGTGCGGGTAGCGCCCGGCGAAGCTGCCCAGCTCCACCAGGTCCAGGGCTTCGCGTACCCGTGCCTGGCTTTCCTCGCCCTTGACCTTCTGCATGCGCAGGCCGAAGGCGACGTTCTGCTCCACGGTCATGTTGGGGAACAGCGCGTAGCTCTGGAACACCATGCCGATGCCACGTTTCTGCGGGCTCAGCGGCACGATGTCGTGGCCGTCGAGGAGGATTCGCCCGCCATCCACCGGGGTCAGCCCGGCGATGCAGCGCAGCAGGGTGGACTTGCCGCAACCCGAGGGGCCGAGCAGGGTGACGAACTCGCCGCGTTCGATCTGGCAGTCGATGTTCTCGAACACCGGGCTGCCGGCGTAGCTTTTTTGCAGGTTCTGTACGCTGACGAAGCTCATGTCAGGTCTTGTCCTTGTTCAAACGGTTGGCGACCCAGGTCAGCACCAGCACGAAGGCGAAGTAGGAGATGACCAGCGCGCTGTTGAAGTGGCCGCTGCTGTTGCGCATGTTGTTCAGGTAGACCTGCAGGGTCTCGTAGCGGGTGCCGACCAGCAGGTTGGCGAACACGAACTCGCCGAACAGGAACGAGAACGACAGCAGCAGCGCCACCATCAGGCCCTTGCGCAGGTTCGGCAGCACCACCAGCAGCGCCGCCTGCAAGGGGCTGGCGCCGAGCAGCTGGGCGGCGTCCATCAGGTCGCGCAGGTTGATGGCCTGCAGGTTGTTGGTGATCGCCCGGTACATGAACGGCAGGGCGATGGTGAAGTAGCAGCCGATCAGGATCCACGGCGTGCCGACCATGGCCAGCGGCCCGCTGCCATACAGCTGCAGCAGGCCCACCGCCGACACCACCGGCGGTACCGCGAAGGGCAGAAGGATCAGCACGTTCATCAGCGCGTCGAGTTTCGGGAAGTGGTAGTGCACCACGAACAGGAGCGGCAGGATCAGCAGCACCGAAAGCACCAGCGCACCCACGCACACCAGCAATGACTGGCCAAAGGCGGCGAGAAAGCGCGGCTCGCTCCACAGCGCCACATACCACTTGAAGGTCAGGCCGCTGGGCAGCAGGGTCGCCGACCAGCTGGTGGCCAGCGAGTAGAGCAGTGTGCCGGCCAGCGGCAGCAGCAGAATCAGCAACAGCAGGTACACCACCACCCGGTGGTAGAGCCCGCCCGCTGTGTTTTCAGCGCGCATGGTAGCTCCTCTTGAGCAGCCATTGATGGACCACCGTGACCACGCTCATCAACCCCACCAGCACCATCGCCAGGGCACTGGCCAGGTTCGGGTCGAGGCTGATGTCGCCGGCCACCAGGCCGGCGATACGGATCGGCAGCACGTTGAAGTTGCCGGTGGTCAGGGCATAGACGGTGGCGTAGGCACCCAGGGCGTTGGCTAGCAGGATGACGAAGGTGCCGAGCAGTGCCGGGGTCAGTACCGGCAGGCCGATATGTCGCCAGAACTGCCAGTGGCTGGCCCCCAGCAGCGCGGCGGATTCGCGCCAGTCCTCGCGCAGGGCGTCGAAGGCGGGGTAGAGCAACAGCACGCCGAGCGGGATCTGGAAGTAGGTGTAGACCAGGATCAGGCCGCTCTTGGAGTAGATGCTGAAGTCGCCGAGCAGGCCCATCTGTTTGAGCAGCAGCGTCAGCGCACCGTTGAAGCCGAGCAGGATGATGAAGGCGAAGGCCAGCGGTACCCCGGAAAAGTTGCTGGTCATGTTGGCGAAGGCGCTGACGAAGTCGCGCAGCTTCGAATCGACCCGGCGCAGCGAATAGGCGCCCAGGGTGGCGATGACGATGCCGAACAGGCTCGACCAGAAGCTGATCTCCAGGCTGCGTTGCAGCGCCTGCAGGTAGAACTTCGAGGCGAACACCTTGCTGAAGTTGGCCAGGCCCCAGCCACTGTCGCTTTGCAGGCTATTGATGGCCACCCAGGCCAGCGGGGCGATCTGGAAGATGACGAAGAACACGGCGAACGGTAGCAGGCAGAGCAGGGCCAGGTAGCGGCCACGATGGCTTGCATTCACTTGAGCAGCTCCCGGCAGACAGGTTTGTCGTGGGGCGCGCCGAGCAGCTCGCAGATCGTCCCGCACAGTTCGGTCTGCAATGGCTTGGCCGCGGGGTCCAGGCTGAATGCCTCGCCAAACACGAACAGCGGCACCTCGCGTTCTTCGGCGAGCAGGCCGTTGTGCGAGCGGTCGTTGTTCATGCCGTGGTCGGCGGTGACCAGCACCTGGTAGCCCTCCTCGAGCCAGCGTGGCAGGTAGTCGGCCAACAGGATATCGGCGCTGCGCGCGGCGTTGCGGTACTGGCTGCTGTCCAGGCCATGGCGGTGGCCGGCGTCGTCGATGTTCATCGGGTGCACCAGCAGGAAGTTCGGCGCATGGCGCCGGCGCAGGTATTCGGCGTCGGCCAGCAGGTGCGAATCGGGGTAATGGTCGGCGTAATAGAACAGGCCGTGCTGGATCGGTAGCTTCGGCGCATGGGTGTGGCGATCGCGCAGCGGGTCGAACGGCGAGCGGTTGTACAGCTCGCTGATCCAGTGGTAGGCCGCGGCGGCGGTGCCCAGGCCGGCCTCGCGGGCGTAGTGGAACACGCTGCGTTGGTTGGACAGGCGGTTGACGTTGTTGTGCACGATGCCGCTGTCGATGGGCGGCACGCCGGTGAGGATGCACTCGTACAGCGGCCGCGACAGCGACGGCAGTTCGCACTCCAGGCGGTACAGCGCGGCGCGGTCGGCCTCGACATAGGCGTGCAGGTGGCCCATGGCGTGGTGCGCGACCTGGTGGTTGAGGCCGTCGAGCAGGACCAGGATGACGTTGTGTTGCATGGTGGCTCCTACATGGAGCTACAAGCTGCAAGCTTCAAGCTGCAAGATGAAGCGGGCATGTCATCTGCCTGCTTCATCTTGCAGCTTGAAACTTGCGGCTTGAAGCTGCCTCATTCCATCTCGATGATCACCTGCTCCTGCCACTTCTGCGGCAGGGCCTTGGAGGTTGCTTCCCAGGCCGCGGCGTCCTTGATTGGCTGGGCGGCCTTGTACTGCTCGTTGGGCAGCAGCTTGGCCTGCACATCGGCCGGCAGCTTCAGGTGCTCGGCGCGGATCGGCCGGGCGTGGCCGATGGCCAGGTTGGTTTGCCCGGCGTCGCTGAAGATGTACTCGCGGGCCAGCTTCGCCGCGTTCGGGTGTTTGGCGTACTTGTTGATGATGGTGGTGTAGCCCGAGGTGACCGAGCCGTCGGATGGGATCAGCACTTCAAAGCGCTTGGGGTCGATCTGGTCGCGGTAGCTCAGGCCGTTGAAGTCCCACACCACGCCGACCTCCACCTCGCCTTTCTCGAGGGTCTGGATGGTCGGGTTGGCCAGCGACAGGCGCTTCTGCTGGGCCAGCTTGGTGAACAGTTGCAGGCCCGGCTCGATGTTGCTCTCGCTGCCCTTGTAGGCGATGGCGGCGGCGAGCACGCCGTTGGCGGCCTGGGCGGCGGTGCCGACGTCACCGATGGCGACCTTGTACTTGCCCTTTTCCAGGTCGTGCCAACTGGTGGGGCGTTCGCCTTCCTTGACCAGGTCCTTGTTGATGATGAAGGCGATGGTCCCGGTATAGGCCAGCGCCCAATGGCCGTCTTGGTCCTTGGCCCATGACGGTACCTGGTCCCAGGTGCTCGGCTTGTACGGCTGGGTCACGCCCTTGCTGGCGGCGATCGGGCCGAAGGCCGCGCCAACGTCGCCGATGTCGGCGCTGGCGTTGTCTTTCTCGGCATCGAACTTGGCGATTTCCTGGGCCGAACTCATGTCGGTGTCGCTGTGCTTGAGGCCGTATTTGCTCGCCAGGTCTTCCCAGGTGCCTTTCCAGTTGGCCCAGGCATCGGGCATGCCCACGCTGTTGACGGCGCCTTCCTTGCGGGCGGCGTCTTCAAGGGCCTTGAGGTCCTGGGCCATGGCCGAGGTGCAAAAAGCGATGGCCGAACCGAGCAGTGACGCCATGAACAACTTTTTCATCCGAAGCTCCTTTGGTGGGGTGCCGTGCAATCGTTGTTATGAGGGAATCCTGTGCTTGCGACCCGTGGTCTAGGTCAGCAAACCTCGAGCCAAGGTAGGCCTGTTGCGTGACAGTTTGATGTAAGCGAAGGCGGTGATGGGCAGGCCGTTGGCCCTGGAAATACAGCGTAGACCAGATCGAAAGCCATGAATTGCGCGGGCTGGCCCGGATCTGGCAGGCACTGGCGAGCGCCTTTGTCACAGGATGTTCATCAGCCGTGCCTAGGCTTGCACTAGGCTCCATGTGCCCTGTTTCGGGGCTGGACTAGTCCAGATAGGTAACCTTTGATGCAAGCGACGCCACCGCGCGCGGTAACAGCCATCTGCCATGCCTTGCAGGAGCAGATCGAACACGGCCTGCTGGCCCCGGGCGGCAAGCTGCCGGCCGAACGACGGCTCAGCGAGGTGTTCGATACCACGCGTATCACCCTGCGCGAGGCGCTGGTGCAGCTGGAGGCCATGGGGCTGATCTACCGCGAGGAACGGCGCGGCTGGTTCGTTGCCCCTGAACGGCTGACCTACGACCTGATCGAGCGCAGTCACTTTCATGCCATGGTGCGGGACCAGGGGCGGCTGCCCGGCACCGAGCTGCTATCGGCGCGGTTGCAGCCGGCGCCAGCGGCGATCTGCGCGCGCCTGCGCCTGCCGGCGTTGTCCAGCGTGGTGCGGATCTGCCGGTTGCGGCGCATCGACGGGCGGGCGGTGCTGTATGCCGAGCACTACCTCAACCCGCGCTACTTCCCGGGGATCCTTGAACTGGACCTGGCCCAGTCGCTGACCGAAGTCTATGCGCGGGAATACGCCATTCACTATGGGCAGGTGTGCTTCGAGATCCTGCCGACAGCGTTGCCGGTCGAGGCGGCGGCGGCGTTGAAGGTATCGGCGGGCAGCCCGGGCTTGCATATCACCCGGGTCAACAGCGACCAGCATGGGCACCTGATCGACTGTGACCTGGAGTATTGGCGGCATGATGCGATCCGCATTCGCGCCCAGGCGGGATAAGGTGTTGGATTTTTCGCGGGTAAACCCGCTCCCACAGAGACCCCACAATTTTCGAATGTGTGGCAATCCTGTGGGAGCGGGTTTACCCGCGAAAGGGCCCTAACGGGAGGACCCGGTTTCCGCCATCTGGCCCCCTCCGGCCGTCACCACCTGCACCGACAACCGTGGCGTCGCCAGGTCCAGCCCGGCTTCGTCGAGCTGGCGCTTCAATGCCAGGTTGAACGCCCGCGACACTTCCCACTGCTTGATCGGCGCGGTCTTGAAGCGCGCGCGCAGGATCGCCGAGCCCGATTCGAAACTCTCCACCCCCTGCAACTCCAACGGCGACCAGATATTGCGGCGCATCAGCGGGTCGTTGCGCAGCTTCTGGCCGACCTCGCGGATCAAGCTGATGGCCTGGTCGATGTTCATGCTGTGCGGGATCGCCACGCGGAAGATCGCGTAGCCGAACTCGCGCGAGTAGTTCTTGATGCTCTTGATTTCGCTGAACGGGATGGTGTGCACGATGCCGTCGATATCGCGCAGGCGCACGGTGCGGATGGTCAGGCCCTCGACCGTGCCCAGGTGGCCGCCGACATCGACGTAGTCGTCGATGGCCAGCGAGTCCTCGATGATGATGAACAGTCCGGTGATCAGGTCGGCCACCAGCGACTGCGCGCCGAAGCCGATGGCCAGGCCGATGACGCCGGCACCGGCCAGCAGCGGGGTGACGTTCATGCCCATGTTGGCCAGGGCGACGATCACCGCGATGATGAAGATCACCACGAACATCACGTTGCGGATCAGCGGCATCATGGTTTGCGCGCGGGCGTTGGCCATGCCCCGGCGCGAGCGCACCAGGGCGTGGTGCACGGCGGTATCGGCAAGGATCCACACCAGCCAGGCGACGATCAGCGTGCCGGCCAGGCCGAGCAGGCGCAGGCTCACCTCATGGCCGTCACCTTCGGCGAAGCCGATCATCGACTGGCCCCACACGCGCAGGCCGAGTTCGATGAACACCAGCCAGATGAACAGGTGCACCAGCAGGTAACCGAAGTTGCGCAGGCGCTCGGCGTACACCGCCTGGCGCTTGTTGGCGCGCTTGGGGTTGGCGGCGTGGCGACGCACCAGGCCGTTGAGCACCATGCACACCACCACCAGCACCGTGCACATCAGCGACTGGCGCAGGGCGGTGCTGGTGTCGCCGGCGGACACGAAAGTGGCGAACAGCGAGATCGCCACCAGGATCAGCGCCGGGATGTACCAGAAGCTGCCGAGGATCTCGATGGTGTCGCTCAGGGTGCGGCGGGTCAGGCGCCGGGACAGTGGCTGGTTGCGGATCAGGTGGGCGATTGGCCGCCGGAAACGCAGGATGAACAGGCCGGTGCACAGCGCGGCGACGACGTTGGCCAGGGTCGCCAGGGCGTGGGCCAGGTGGCTGCCCAGGGCGGTGGTCAGGCGCGGGTCGCTCATCGCCTCGCCGAAGGCGGCGAAGCTGCCGATCAGCCACAGCGGGCGAAACGCCTGGTGGCGCAGGATGTACAGGGCGCGGTGGCGGTGCGGGCCGTCGAGCAGCGAGAAGGCGATCACGCAGATCGCCGAGAACAGCGTGCCGACCACCAGCGCATAGGCCAGGACCATAGCCATCGACTTGCCCAGCGAGGAGGGCAGCACGATGCTCAGGTAGACGGTGAACACCAGCGCCACCAGCCACGGCCCGAGCTTGCGCAGGGCGAAGCGCACCAAGTCCCAGGTCCGCGGGTGCTGGGGCAGTTCCTCGGTGAGGCCGAAGCGCAGGCGCACGCGGTGGCCGATCCAGTTGAAGGCGTAGGCCAGCAGGGCCCAGACCGCGATCACCCCAGCGAAGCCGAACAGGATCGCTGGCCATTGATGCACCGGCACCACCAGCGCGGCCAGTTCGTCCTGGGCCTGGTCGATTTCCATCGACCAGCGTTTGAACGGACTGGCATCGCCGCTGAACTGCTTTTCGAAATCATGCAGGGCGCCGCCGATCAGGCCGAGCACGCCCTGTTCGACGCTGGGTTGCGATTGCTTGCTGGCGTCGCGCAGCTTCTTCAGGTCGGCCAGCAGCTTGGCCCGTTGCTGGTCGTTCTCCAGGTTCTTGATCACTTCGTCCAGTGACTTGCCCAGGGGTTCGCTGGCCTCGGGCTGGGCGGGGGCGCTTGAACCGAGCAGGCCGGGCAGGCCGGCGGCGTGCACCGGAGTGACGAACAGCAGGAACAGCAGCGTGATGCAACGCAGGAAGGCTGGCACCGGAAAATCTACCTCAGGTCAAACGATTGCCCGAGTGTAGAGGTTTATGACGGCAGTTTCTCCAGGATCTTCCAGCAGGTCAGGCCGAAGATGCCGAGGGTGCCGATCCACATCATCAGCACGCCGACATTGCGCTCGCGCATGCTGAAGCCGATGGTCAGCAGCATCAGGAACAGGAACACCGGCACGAACAGGGAGAGGAAGGGGGATGACATGGACGGCAATCCTTTGGCTGTAGGGCATGTCTTAAGCATAGCGGGTTGCGCGCGGAGGGCGTTGATCCGCGGCAGTTGCGTTGCCTGTGCCGGCCCTTTCGCGGGTAAACCCGCTCCCACAGGGGTATCACTGTTCTTGAGGTCAGTGATACCCCTGTGGGAGCGGGCGACTCGGTCTCAGGGCAGTTCGCGGCTGCGGTAGAACGCCATGAGTACCTTCACCAGGTGCGCCAGGTCATGGCTGCCGCACAGCTCGCGGATCGAGTGCATGGCGAAGGTCGGCAGGCCGATGTCGACGGTACGCACCCCCAGGTGGCTGGCGGTGATCGGGCCGATGGTCGAGCCGCAACCCATGTCGCTGCGCACCACGAAGCTCTGCACCGGCACTTCCTCGGCCATGCACAGGTGGCGGAAGAACCCGGCGGTTTCGCTGTTGGTGGCGTAGCGCTGGTTGTTGTTGACCTTGATCACCGGGCCGGCGTTGAGTTTGGGCCCGTGGTTGCCGTCGTGCTTGTCGGCGTAGTTGGGGTGCACGCCGTGGGCGTTGTCGGCCGAGACCATCAGCGAGCGCTGGATAGTGCGCACGTATTCGTCGTTGTCCGGCAGCAGGCGCTGCAAGGTCTGCTCGAGCATCGGGCCATCGGCGCCGCAGGCCGAGCAGGAGCCAACTTCCTCGTGGTCGTTGCACACCAGCACGCAGGTCTCGTCGCTGTCGGCGTCCAGCAGTGCCTGCAAGCCGGCGTAGCACGACAGCAGGTTGTCCAGGCGGGCGGCGGCGATGAAGTCGCCGTTCAGGCCGATCAGCGCGGCGTCCTGGGTATCGTAGAAGCTCAGCTCGTAGTCCAGTACCACATCGGCGTTGAGGTCATGCTCGCGGGCCAGCTGCTCGGTGAGCAGGGCGCGGAAGTCGACGCGTTCGTCGCCGGCCACCTGGGCCAGGATCGGTGGCAGTTCGGTCTGCGGGTTGATCTGCCAGCCTTCGTTGGCGGTGCGGTTGAGGTGGATCGCAAGGTTGGGGATGACCGCGATCGGCAGCTTGAAGTCGATCAGCTGGCTTTCCACCTTGCCATCGCGGCGGAAGGTCACCCGGCCGGCCAGCGACAGGTCGCGGTCGAACCATGGGGCGAGCAGGGCGCCGCCATACACTTCGACGCCCAGTTGCAAAAAGCCCTGGCGCTGCAGCTCGGGCTGCGGCTTGACCCGCAGGCACGGGCTGTCGGTGTGGGCGCCGACCATGCGGATGCCGCCCAGCAGCGGCGAGCGCTTGCCGAGCTGGATGGCGATGATCGAGGAGTCGTTGCGGGTCACGTAGTAGCGACCACCGGGCACCGTGGCCCAGCTGTCGCGCTCGTCCAGGCGCTGGTAGCCGGCGGCCTCGAGGCGCTGCACGAGGCTGGCGGTGGCGTGGAAGGGCGTCGGGGAGGCCTTGAGGAATTCGATCAGGCCGGCGTTCAGGGCATCGCGCATAAGTCACTCCAATTCGAGCTTCAAGCCGCAAGCTGCAAGCTTCAAGCAAAGGTGGTCCGCGGAGCAAGCTTGCACGCGATCTGCCTTGGCTTTTTCTTGCAGCTTTTAGCTTGAAGCTTGCAGCTTAAAATGGTGCCGGGCACTCGAACTTCAACCGCTCACCCGACACCGGGTGGGTAAAGCTCAGCATCGATGCATGCAGGCACAGCCGCTCATGGGCCGCCAGCGCCTCGGGGTTGGCGTACAGCCGATCTCCCAGCAGCGGATGGCCGATCGACAGCATGTGCACACGCAATTGGTGCGAACGTCCGGTGATCGGCGTCAGTTCGACCCGGCAATGATTGCCGCAGCGCTCGACGATGCGCCAGAAGGTCAGGGCGTGTTTGCCCTGTTCGTGGTCGACCACATGCCGTGGCTTGGTCGGTGGGTCGTAGCGCAACGGCAGGTCGATGCTGCCACTGTCCAGAGCCGGCTGGCCCCAGCACAACGCGGTATAGGCCTTTTCCGTCTCGCGATCGTGGAACTGGCGCGACAGTTCGCGGTGGCTGTCGGCGTCGCGGGCGAGCAGGATGATGCCGGAGGTTTCCCAGTCCAGACGGTGGACGATCAGGGCGTCGGGGTAGCCGTTTTCCTGCAGGCGGGTGATCAGGCAGTCCTTGTTGTCCTCGGCGCGGCCCGGTACCGACAGCAGCAGGGTCGGCTTGTTGATCACCAGGATGGCGGCGTCTTCGTGAAGGATCTGGATGTTCGACAGCGGCATTGCAGGTTCTCTATCAAGGCAATTGGGGCCGCCTTGCGGCCCTTTCGCGGCACAAGGCCGCTCCTACAGGGGGTATGCAATTCCCTGTGTAGGAGCGGCCTTGTGCCGCGAAAGGGCTGCAAAGCAGCCCCAGAATGTACCGCAAACGCTTGGATCAGCGCTCAGGCAAGGTGATGTTCAGCTCGAGGATCGAGCAGCTGCCCTGGTTTTCCAGTTCGATCTGCACGTCATCGTTGCCGATGTTGACATACTTGCGGATCACCTCGACCAGTTCTTTCTGCAGGGCAGGCAGGTAGTCCGGGGTGCTGCGCTGGCCACGCTCGTGCGCCACGATGATCTGTAGACGCTCTTTCGCTACCGACGCGCTGCTCTGTTTCTGTCTGCCACGAAAGAAGTCAAAAAGGTTCATGGTTTATTTGCCTCCAAACAGGCGCGCGAAGAATCCTTGCTTCGGCACTTCGATGAACCGCAGCGGCTTTGGCTTGCCCAGCAGACGGTCGACGGTGTCGCTGTAGGCCTGGCCGGCATCGCTCTGGTCGTCAAGGATGACCGGGATGCCCTGGTTGGAAGCCTTGAGCACGGCTTGCGATTCGGGAATCACGCCGAGCAGTTCGACCGAAAGGATTTCCTTGACGTCCTCGACGCCAAGCATTTCGCCTTTCTCGACGCGCTCGGGGTGGTAGCGGGTGATCAGCAGGTGTTCCTTGATCGGGTCGTCGCCTTGCTCGGCGCGGCGCGACTTGCTCGACAGCAGGCCGATCATGCGGTCGGAGTCGCGCACCGAGGAGACTTCGGGGTTGGTCACGACAATGGCTTCGTCGGCGAAGTACATCGCCAGGTGGGCGCCTTTCTCGATACCAGCGGGCGAGTCGCAGACGACGAAGTCGAACTGCTCCTTGAGCTCCATCAGCACCTTCTCGACGCCTTCCTTGGTCAGCGCGTCCTTGTCGCGGGTCTGGCTGGCGGCCAGCACGAACAGGTTCTCGAGGCGCTTGTCCTTGATCAGGGCCTGTTGCAGGTTGGCTTCGCCGTTGACCACGTTGACGAAATCGTACACCACGCGGCGTTCGCAGCCCATGATCAGGTCGAGGTTACGCAGGCCGACGTCGAAGTCGACGATGACAGTCTTGTGCCCGCGCAGTGCGAGGCCGGTACCGATAGCGGCGCTGGTGGTGGTCTTGCCCACGCCCCCCTTGCCGGAAGTAACCACGAGAATCTTGGCCAAGGTGTTTCACCCCTAAATAAACGGGACAGGCGTCCCTGCAAATACATGAAAACGGCAACGAGAAAAAGTTGCGCTAAAAATGCCGGCAAGTATCCGTTAAAGACGGGTTATGTTCAACACATCGCCAGACAGGCTGACCTGCACGCCCGAGCCCCACAGCGGGTCGCGGCGCAAGTCTTCGCAGACTTTGTACTGGCCGGCGATCGAGACCATTTCCGCGGTCATCTGCAGGCAGAAGATACGCGCCTTGGTATTGCCCTTGATACCTGCCAGGGCACGGCCGCGCATGGCGCCGTACACATGGATGTTGCCATCGGCAAGAAGTTCCGCGCCGGGGCTGACGGAGCCGGTGACCACCAGGTCGCCGCCCTGGGCGTAGATCTGCTGACCGCCGCGCACAGTCGAGGTGATGATCCGCGTCGGCCGCACTTCGGGCTCGGCCGGCGCCGGTGGCGGCGCGGGGGCAGGCTCGGGCGCCTTCACCTCGGGCTCCGGCTCGACCGGGCGCTCACGGGCGCCGGACGGCGGTAGCACCGGCAGGTCGATGGCGATCGCCGCGGCGATGTCCTCGATGCGGCTGGCGCGAATCGCCAGGGTGCGCAGGCCATGGTGGCGGCACACGCGCATCAACCCGGGCAGGTCGATGGCGCCCTCGTCGTGGGGCAGCTTGTCCAGGGCCAGCACCAGCGGCGTGTTGCTGAAGAAGTTCGGCGCCTGCGCGACCTTCGCCGCCAATTGGCGGTCGAGGGATTCGAGGTCGTTGCGCGCCAGTTCCAGCACGGTGATGGCAAGCATGCTGCCCTTGAGCTGGAACACGGGGGCGTTGTCGGGTGTCTGGTTGGGGCTCATGGTCTGCATAGACGGCTTGTTGCGAAAAAAGTGCCCTGACTTATAGCGATAAGACCGATTGCCCGCAACCGATGTAGAATGCCGGGCCCTTGTCTTGCCGGAAGCTTCAATGGAACGCCCGCGTTTTCGTCGCCTTTTCCTTCACCCCCGATTCTGGGCCCTGTGGCTGGGCCTGGGCCTGCTGTGGCTGGTCGCGCAGTTGCCGTACCGCGCCTTGCTCGGCCTGGGGCGCGCCCTGGGCGCGGTGATGTACCGGCTGGCCGGCGAGCGTCGGCGCATCGCCGCGCGCAACCTGGAACTGTGTTTCCCGGAACTGTCCGGCGACGAACGGCGGCGCTTGCTCAAGGAAAACTTCGCCTCCACCGGCATCGCCTTCTTCGAAATGGCCATGAGCTGGTGGTGGCCAAAGGCCCGCCTGGCGCGCCTGGCGCACATCGAAGGCATCGAGCACCTGCAGGCCGCTCAGCGCGACGGCGAGGGCGCGATCCTGATGGCCGTGCACTTCACCACCCTGGAGATCGGCGCCGCGCTGCTGGGCCAGGTCCATACCATCGACGGCATGTACCGCGAGCACGGCAACCCGGTGTTCGACTTCATCCAGCGCCGTGGCCGCGAGCGCCACAACCTCGACTCGCTGGCGGTGGAGCGCGACGATGTGCGCGGCATGCTCAAGCTGCTGCGCAAGGGCCGGGCGATCTGGTACGCGCCGGACCAGGACTACGGCATGAAGCAGAGCATCTTCGTGCCGCTGTTCGGCATTCCCGCGGCCACCGTCACCGCCACCAGCAAGTTTGCCCGCTTGGGCAAGGCGCGGGTGATTCCCTTCACCCAGAAGCGCCTGGAGGACGGCAGCGGCTATCGTCTGGTGGTGCACCCGCCGCTGGCGGACTTCCCCGGCGAGACCGAGGAAGCCGACTGCCTGCGTATCAACCAGTGGGTCGAAGGCGTGCTGCGCGAGTGCCCCGAGCAGTACCTGTGGGCGCACCGGCGCTTCAAGTCGCGGCCCGAGGGTGAGCCGCGGCTGTACGACAAGAAGAAGCGCTGACCAGCGTCGGCTCTTCGCGGGTAAACCCGCTCCTACAGGGTCGCGGCATGTGCGATACCTGTGGGAGCGGGTTTACCCGCGAAGAGGCCTGGCCTGCAGACAATGATCCAGGGAGGAACAATGACCCCGACCACCGGCCTGATCCTCTCCGGCGGCGGTGCCCGCGCCGCCTACCAGGTTGGCGTACTGGCCGGCATCGCCGAGCTGCTGCCACCCGGCGCGGCCAATCCTTTCCCGGTGATCGTCGGCACCTCCGCCGGGGCGATCAACGCGGTCAAGCTGGCCAGCGGCGCCACCCGCTTCGCCGAGTCGGTGCAACACCTCACCGCCTTCTGGCAGAACTTTCGCAGCCACCTGGTGCTGCGCAGCGATTGGCCCGGGGTGATCCGCCAGGCCAGTCGCTTCGTCGGCCACAGCTTGCTGGGTATCGGCGGCCAGGTGCCGGTGGCGCTGCTCGACAGCCGCCCGTTGCGTCGCCTGCTGCACGAACACCTGGACCTGGATGGCATCGCTCATTCCCTGGCCGCCAACCAGTTGCGCGCCATCGCCGTCACCGCCTTCGGCTACGAGTCTGGCCAGGCGGTGACCTTCTACCAGGGCCGCGACACCATCGAACCCTGGCTGCGCCATCGCCGCATCGGCATGCCCACGCCCCTGACCATCGACCACCTGCTGGCCAGCTCGGCGATTCCGCTGCTGTTCGCTCCGGTGCGCCTGGGCGAGGAGTTCTTCGGCGACGGCGCGGTACGCCAGTCGGCGCCGATCAGCCCAGCGTTGCACCTGGGCGCCAGCCGCGTGCTGGTGGTCGGGGTCAGCGGCAACCCGCAGCGACCAGCGCCGCCGCTACCGACCCAGCGCGTGTTCAGCGGCCAGCAGCCGAGCCTGGCGCAGATCGGCGGGCACATGCTCAACAGCACCTTCATCGACAGCCTCGAGGACGATATCGAGCTGTTGCAGCGGCTCAATCACCTCAGCCACCTGCTGCCGGCGCACCTGAACGCACGGCGCCTGGGCCTGGCGCCGATCGAGGTGCTGGTGGTGGCGCCCAGCCAGCCGCTGGACGAGATCGCCGCCCGTCACCGGCGTGAACTACCGGCGGCGCTCAGGCTGTTCCTGCGCGGGCCGGGAGCGACCAAGACTAGCGGGGCGGGGGTGCTCAGCTACCTGTTGTTCGAGGCCAGCTATTGCAGCGAGCTGATCGAGCTGGGGCGCAAGGATGCCTTGGCCAAGCAGCGGGAGTTGCGTCAGTTCCTGGGGATCTGATGTGCGAGGCTTGACACGTGCCTCTGTAGGAGCGGCCTTGCCGAGGCGTCGGACCGGTCGGAAAGGGCCGCAAAGCGGCCCCGGCAATCTTGAGGTGGGCACACATTCTGGGGCTGCTCTGCAGCCCTTTCGCGGCGCAAGGCCGCTCCTACAGGGGATCGGGGTTGCCCTTATTCAGCGATCTGCAACTTGCGCGCCTGGGTATACACGTAGCGCAGCTTCTCGTACTCGAACGGCGAGTTGGTCTGGCCGTAGTTGAAGTTGGTGGTGTAACGCTTGTCGATGGCCCGCAGCAGTGTGATCTCTGGATGATCCTTGGCGGTATCCGCCACATCGAGGAAGTTGACCGCCTGTTCGCCGGCGTAGTCCACCACCAGCCCGGTGGTGTCGCGCAGGTTCGACGGGCCGAGGATCGGCAGCATGATGTATGGCCCTTCCGGCACGCCGTAGAAGCCCAGGGTCTGGCCGAAGTCCTCGCTCTGGCGCGGCAGGCCCATGCTGGTCGCCGGGTCCCACAGGCCGCCCACGCCGATGAGGGTGTTGAACATCAGCCGCGCAGTGATCTCGGCCGAGCGCTTGCCCTTGAGTTGCAGCACGCTGTTGAACAGGTTGGGCACATCGCCAAGGTTGTTGAAAAAGTTGCTCACCCCGGTGCGCACGAAGCTGGGGGTGATGTAGCGGTAGCCGTCCACCACCGGCAGGAACACCCACTGGTCGAAGCGGTAGTTGAAGTGATAGATGCGCCGGTTCATCGACTCCAGGGGGTCGTAGACATTCAGCGCGGCCAGGGTCGAGCGTTCGAACTCACGCTGGTCCAGGCCGGGGTTGAACTTGAGTTCGCGCAGTGGATCGACAAAGCCGTCGGGCTCCACGGTGAGCGTTTCGGCCTGGTCGGCCTCGATCACGCTGGCACGTGGCGCGACTTCGTCGGCCAGGGCCTGGCCGCTGGCGATCAGGGCGGTGACGAGCAGCAGTCTGTTAACCACGGAAGAACTCCAGCATGGCGTCGCTGTTGACGCGGTAGTTGAGGTTGCCGCAATGGCCGCCATGGGGGTAGAGCGTGAGACGATCGCCGAACACCCGGCGCAGGAAGCCGATGTCGCCAGGGCCGAGGATCACGTCGTCGGCGTTGTGCATCACGGCGATCTTGGGGTTGTCGCGCAGGTAGTCTTCCAGGGCGTACAGGCTGACCTGGTCGACCAGTTGCAGCAGGCTGTTGCCATCGGTGCGCGCCCGCCACATGGGGATCACCTGCTCGGTCAGGTAGCAGTCGAAGTCGCATTGCAGGGCACGCTTGAAGAACGGCGTGAGGCTGCTGCCTTCGGTGATCGGGTATTTCGGCGGGATGATCAGGCCGCGGCGGTTGATCAGGTCGGAGGTGAAGGCGATGTCGGCCGCCGAAAAACGGAACGAGGTGCCGATGAGCATGGCCATCTGCTCGTTGGACAGGTGCTGGCGCGACTTCTGGAAGTCGTACAGCAACGCTTCGTTGAGGTCGATGTAGCCCTTGTCCTGGAAGTAACGGGTCAGCTTTTCCAGCATCAGTTCGTAGAACGTGGTGCTCTTGTCGATGCCCTTGACCCGGGTCTGCACCAGCTTGTCCAGGTTGGTGATCGAGGTGTACAGGTTGACCGGTGGGTTGAGCAGCAGCACACGCTTGAAGTTGAAGCTCTGGCGGGTTTCATCGAGCTTGCTGACGAAGGCCGCGTCCAGCGCCCCCAGGCTGTAGCCGGTGAGGTAGTACTCGCTGACCGGCAAGTGGGCCTGCTGGGCGCGGATCGCCTGCATGACCAGGTACAGGTCCTTGGCGTCCTCGCTCGTCACCCCCGGGGTGGCGTAGCGCGAAGCGGCGCTCATGAAGTCCCAGCTGGTGGGCGAGGACAGCTGCACCACATGGTAGCCGGCCTGGTAGAACAGCTTCTTCAGGTATTCGTTGATGCTGCTGGAGTAGGGCGCGCCGGTCCCGGCGATCAGGAAGATCAGTGGTGCTTCGTGATCCTGCCTGGCCAGGCGGTAGCGCAGCTTCTTCACCGACCAGAAATTGTCCGGCAGGGTGAACTCGCGCTCTGGGCGCAGGGTGAGGCTGTAGTCGGCCTGGTCGATGTCATCGTCGCTGGGCAGCGTCGGGCGCTGGTCCGGCGGGGTGGTGGCGATGGTCGCCTCGAACGGGTTTTTCAGCGGATAGCCGTAGCTCGCGGCGTCGATATCCCGCGCCGATGCGGCCGCAGCCAGGAGCAGGCCGCCGAGCAGGGCGGCGAGGCGCAAAGATCGAAGCATGTAGTCCCCCAAGGAAAACGCAAGGTGGTGCGGTACGCAGGCTAGGACCACGGCAGGTCGGGCAAAGTTGCCCGTCACCCTGGCGTTTGTCGCAACAGATGTTGCCGCGCCGGGCAACATTTGTCTTGTGCAACATAGCTGCAGGGCCATGATTTTGCCTTACTGCGGCCCTTGGGCGATCATGCGGCGTTTCGATTACCGCTTTATGGAGTGCCGGATGTCTCGTTGCTGGCCGGTCTATGCCTTGTTGCTGGGGGTGGCGCTGTGGCTGGCTGCCAGCTACGGCGTGCGTTACGGGTTGATGGAGGATGCTCGCTGGGTGGGGCTGTGCGCGGTGCCGGGGGACGTCTGGCAGTGCCAGGTGCGATCGTTGCTGGGGTTGGCGATTCATTTCCAGGTGATTGCCTGGGCTGGATTGGGGCTGGCGTTGATCGCCCAGCTGACTCCGGCAAGGCTGGGGTGGTGGCTGGCGGTGCTGGCCTTGGTATTCGGGGTTCCGGCGTTGGTGCTCTATACCGCAAGCATCGCGGTGTTCACGGTGGTGCTGGCGGGGTTGCGCTTGGTTCGGCGTGTTTTGCCGGATCGACCCTAGGCCTGCACATTACGCAGCACCTGTAGGAGCGGCCTTGTGTCGCGAAATGGCCGCAAAACGGCCCCGCGATTACGGTGGTGCCGCAGTGGTTGTCGGGGCTGCTGTGCAGCCCTTTCGCGACACAAGGCCGCTCCAGTGATCGCGCCGACCTCAAGCCATGCGCTACGCCTGTGGGAGCGGGTTTATCGGGGCACTGCACCGCCGCGAAGCAAGCGACGCGGTGCCTGGCACCGGCTGTGCCGGTGTTCGCGGCTGAAGCCGCTCCCACAGCGACCGCGCTAGCTTTAGCAGTTGAGCAAGACCGGGATTGCTATCGACGTCATACCTTGCGCAAGCGCAGGCTGCGCCACAATGCCCCGGTCATCAACACGCTGACCACTGCCCACCCCCAGGCCTGCTGATTGCTCAACCCCTCATGGTACAGCTGCGGCGCAATGCCCACGCCGATGATGAACGCCAGCAGCGCGACTTCCGCCCGCCGCGCAGCCAACGGCCGCAGCAGGTACACCGCTGCCGGCAGCAGCAGCGCCGCGCTGGGGAAGCTGCGATAGCGCGGGTCGAACACCATCGCCAGCATGCTCACTGCCGCGGCGAATCCTGCGGCCAGCAACCACGTGCCGCCATGGCGCTCGAGCCAGGTGAACAAGCGCTGGCGCCAGCCCTCGCGACGGGCCAGGGCCAGCGCGCCCTGGGCCAGCACCAGCAGGTTAAGCCCTGCCAGGGCCACGGCCCACAACCATTCCCCGGCAAAGCGGGCATTGGTGCGCATCAGTTCCCCCCACAACCCCAGGCTGCCGGCACCCAGGGCCGCCAGCAACGGCAGCAGCAGGGCGGCGCGGCGGCTTGCCGGGCGCCCGGCAAGTGCCAGGGTCGCCAGCATCAGCAGCACGCTGGCCAGCAACCACTGCGGCCACAGCGCCAGGTTGCTCACCGGCCCTTCGAGCACACCTTTGTCCTGGCGGTCGGCATCGTACAGCCCCCAGTAGCCACCCACCGCACCCTCGCTGGCGCGCTTCCATGGTTGGTCGAAGGCCTCGATCAGGTTGTAGCGCCAGCCATTGGCCTCGGCCAGGGCAACGAAGCCACGGATGAAGCGTGCCTCGTTGACCCGGCTCGGCACCGCGGTCTCGCGCTGGCGGCCTTCGCTGGGCCAGCCGGTTTCGCCGATCAGCACGTCCTTGGGCGCGAAGCGCTGGCCGAATACCTGGCGCACCTCGGCCACATGGGCCAGCGCGGCATCGATGCCACGCGGGTCGTCTTCCCAATACGGCAACAGGTGCAGGGTGATGAAATCCACCGCCGGTGCGATCTGCGGATGTTGCAGCCAGAACTCCCAGACATCGGCATAGGTCACCGGCACTTTCACCTGGCTTTTCACCCGGGCGATCAGCCCGGCCAGGCGTTCGCCGGTTACTTCCTTGCGCAGCAGTGCCTCGTTGCCGACGATCACCGCGCTGACCACGTCTGGGTTGGCATTGGCGGCGGCGATCAGCAGGTCGATCTCCTTGTCGGTGTCCACGGGGTTGGCATTGACCCAGGCGCCGAGCATCACCTTCAGGCCATGCTTGCGGGCCAGCGCCGGAATCGCCTCGAGGCCGGTCTGCGAGTAGGTGCGGATGCACTGGAAGCGTTCGGCGAGCAGGGCCAGGTCGGCATCCATGCGCGCCGGGCGCAGCCGGAAGGGCTGGTCGAACGGCGACTGGTCCTTGTCGAACGGGGTGTAGGAGGCGCATTGCAACTTGTGCATCGGGCTGGCGGCATCGGGCAGCCGTACCGGCTTGCCCAGGCCGTACCAGAGGGCGCCCAGGCCGAGGAAAGCGAGCAGGCAGGCGAGCAGGTAGGGGGTGCGGAACATCGGGTGGTCCATCGTCGAATTCGCAGGCGGGGCTGCACGGCAGCGCCAAGGGCCTGTGATAGTAGCCCGGCGCCAAGCCTTTGGCATGCAAGGATCGCGCAGAGCCATGGCGAGCGATGGCGTTAATGGCACAGTGCTGTCGCTGATCGTTCGCTGGAGGTCGCTGACAGAGCAGGTCGCCTGCGGGGGCAGGTCGATGATGCAGTCTCCAAGACCTGACGAGGGGAAGCCTTGATGACGACTATTACAAGAATGCGACGTTTCCTGGGCGTGGGCACGGCGCTGGTATTGGCCATGAGCACCGCGCAGGCAATGGCCAAGGAAGTCAGCATCGGTTATGTGGATGGTTGGTCCGACAGCGTGGCGACCACCAACGTGGCCGCTGAAGTGATCAGGCAGAAACTCGGCTATGACGTGAAGCTGCAGGCCGTGGCCACCGGCATCATGTGGCAGGGCGTGGCCACCGGCAAGCTGGACGCCATGCTTTCGGCCTGGCTGCCGGTGACCCACGGTGAATACTGGGCCAAGAACAAGGACAACGTGGTCGACTACGGCCCCAACTTCAAGGACGCCAAGATCGGCCTGATCGTCCCCGAGTACGTCAAGGCCAACAGCATCGAGGACCTCAAGACCGACCAGAGCTTCAAGCAGAAGATCGTCGGCATCGACGCCGGCTCCGGGGTCATGCTCAAGACCGAGCAAGCGATCAAGGACTACGACCTGACCGGCTACAAGCTCACCGCCAGTTCCGGCGCGGCGATGACCGCCGAACTGGGGCGTTCCTACGCCAAGCAGCAGTCCATCGCGGTGACCGGCTGGGTGCCGCACTGGATGTTCGCCAAGTGGAAGCTGAAGTTCCTCGAGGACCCCAAGGGCGTGTATGGCGCGGCCGAGACGGTCAACAGCATCGGCAGCAAGGAGCTGGCGAGCAAGGCGCCGGAAGTGGCCGAGTTCCTGAAGAAGTTCCAGTGGCAGTCCAAGGACGAGATCGGCGAGGTGATGCTGGCGATCCAGGAAGGCGCCAAGCCTGATGCGGCGGCCAAGGACTGGGTGGCCAAGCATCCGGAGCGGGTCAAGGAGTGGACCGGCAAGTAACCTCGTCATAGAGGCCAATGCGACCATTTCGCGGGTAAACCCGCTCCCACAGGGTCACCACAAATTTGAGCATTGTGGTGACCCTGTGGGAGCGGGTTTACCCGCGAATGGATGCACACCGGCCTCTGGTTGTTACCAAATCTGTAAAACACCGTTGCATCTAAGACTAAGGTCGTCTGGTTGGCGTCCAGCGGCAGCATAAAGTGGAGTCGGGTTCTCCCTAATCTGTGCTGCTAGGACAAAAACAATGAACGACAGCATTTACCTCTCGATACAGAACAGCCCGCGCTTCAAGGAGCTGGTCACCAAGCGCGAGCGCTTCGCCTGGATTCTCTCGGCGATCATGCTCGGCCTGTACTGCGCCTTCATCCTCCTCATCGCCTATGGCCCGCAGGTCCTGGGCGCCAAGCTCAGCCCCGACTCGTCGATCACCTGGGGCATTCCCCTGGGCGTCGGCCTGATCGTCTCGGCATTCGTGCTCACGGCCATCTACGTACGCCGTGCCAATGGCGAGTTCGATGAGCTGAACAAGGCCATTCTCGAGGAGGCCAAGCAATGATCCGTCACGCCAAAGCCCTGGCCGTCCTGGCCTGCGGCGCTTTCGCACCCGCCGTGTGGGCCGCCGATGCCCTGACCGGCGAGGTGCACAAGCAGCCGCTGAACGTTTCGGCGATCGCCATGTTCGTGGCCTTCGTCGCTTTCACCCTGGGGATTACCTACTGGGCCTCCAAACGCAACAAGTCGGCGGCCGACTACTACGCCGCCGGCGGCAAGATCACCGGCTTCCAGAACGGCCTGGCGATTGCCGGCGACTACATGTCGGCGGCCTCGTTCCTGGGGATTTCCGCGCTGGTGTTCACCTCCGGCTACGACGGCCTGATCTACTCCATCGGCTTCCTGGTCGGCTGGCCGATCATCCTGTTCCTGATTGCCGAGCGCCTGCGCAACCTGGGCAAGTACACCTTTGCCGACGTTGCCTCGTACCGCCTCGGGCAAAAAGAAATCCGCACCCTGTCGGCCTCCGGCTCGCTGGTGGTGGTGGCCTTCTACCTGATCGCGCAGATGGTCGGCGCCGGCAAGCTGATCCAGCTGCTGTTCGGCCTCGACTACCATGTTGCGGTGATCCTGGTCGGCATCCTGATGTGCCTGTACGTGCTGTTCGGCGGCATGCTCGCCACCACCTGGGTGCAGATCATCAAGGCGGTGCTGCTGCTGTCCGGTGCCAGCTTCATGGCGCTGATGGTAATGAAGCACGTCGGCTTCGACTTCAACACCCTGTTCTCCGAGGCGATCAAAGTGCACGCCAAGGGCGAGGCGATCATGAGCCCGGGCGGCCTGGTCAAGGATCCGATCTCGGCGTTCTCGCTGGGCCTGGCGCTGATGTTCGGCACCGCCGGCCTGCCGCACATCCTGATGCGCTTCTTCACCGTCAGCGACGCCAAGGAAGCCCGCAAGTCGGTGCTCTACGCCACCGGTTTCATCGGCTACTTCTACATCCTGACTTTCATCATCGGCTTTGGCGCGATCCTGCTGGTCAGCACCAACCCTGACTTCAAGGACGCCGCCGGCGCGCTGATTGGCGGCAACAACATGGCTGCGGTGCACCTGGCCGATGCCGTGGGTGGCAGCGTGTTCCTCGGCTTCATCTCGGCGGTGGCCTTCGCCACCATCCTGGCGGTGGTCGCCGGCCTGACCCTGGCTGGTGCCTCGGCGGTGTCCCACGACCTGTACGCCAGCGTCTGGCGCAAAGGCAAGGCCAATGACAAGGACGAGATCCGCGTGTCGAAGATCACCACCGTCGCCCTGGGCGTGCTGGCGATTGGCCTGGGTATTCTGTTCGAGAACCAGAACATCGCCTTCATGGTCGGCCTGGCGTTCTCCATCGCCGCCAGCTGCAACTTCCCGGTGCTGCTGCTCTCGATGTACTGGAAGAAACTGACTACCCGCGGCGCCATGATCGGCGGCTGGCTGGGCCTGGTCAGCGCGGTCGGCCTGATGGTCCTCGGCCCGACCATCTGGGTGCAGATCCTCGGCCACGAGAAAGCCATCTACCCGTACGAGTATCCGGCGCTGTTCTCGATGATCATCGCCTTCGTCGGCATCTGGTTCTTCTCGGTCACCGACAAGTCCAAGGCCGCCGCAGACGAACGCGCGCTGTTCTTCCCGCAGTTCGTCCGTTCGCAGACTGGCCTGGGGGCCAGTGGCGCCGTGTCGCACTGAGTCATTGAGCTGCACGCGCAACGCCCCGGCCTTGGCCGGGGCGTTGTCGTTTCAGGGCGTCATATATGCCCCAGCAACACCAGGACCAGCAGGATCACCAGCACCACGCCGACGATACCGGACGGGCCGTAGCCCCAGGCGCGGGAGTGGGGGAAGACCGGTAAGCCACCGATCAGCAGCAGGATCAGGATGATGATGAGGATCGTGGTCATGGCGGAGTCCTTGCGTGAGGAAAGGGCTGGGGCGCGTGATGCCGGCGCTTACAGATACCGACCCATGCCGTCGGGCAAAGATTCAATCCGTTGACGGCGTCTGCACGCTGGATACCGCCTTATTCAGCACCCTGATGCCGCACCGCCGCCAGGCCCGTTGTGGCTAGACTCCAGGCCACTCCCACTGCTCAAGGCGCTTGACCATGCACAACCGAATGATGATCACCGGAGCCGGTTCCGGCCTGGGCCGCGAGATCGCCCTGCGCTGGGCGCGCGATGGTTGGCGACTGGCCTTGGCGGACGTCAACGAGAGCGGTTTGCGGGAAACCCTGGCGCTGGTGCGCCAGGCCGGTGGCGATGGCTTCACCCAGCGCTGCGACGTGCGCGACTACAGCCAGCTCACCGCCCTGGCCCAGGCCTGCGAAGAGAAGTTCGGCGGCATCGACGTGATCGTCAACAACGCCGGGGTCGCCTCGGGCGGTTTTTTCGCCGAGCTGTCGCTGGAGGATTGGGACTGGCAGATCGCGGTCAACCTGATGGGCGTGGTCAAAGGCTGCAAGGCGTTTTTGCCGCAGCTCGAGCGCAGCCGCGGGCGGATCATCAACATCGCGTCGATGGCGGCCTTGATGCAGGGCCCGGGGATGAGCAACTACAACGTCGCCAAGGCCGGCGTGCTGGCGCTGTCCGAGAGCCTGCTGGTGGAGTTGCGCCAGGTCGAGGTGGCGGTGCATGTGGTCTGCCCGTCGTTCTTCCAGACCAACCTGCTCGAATCTTTCCGCGGCCCGAACCCGGCGATGAAGGCCCAGGTTGGCAAGTTGCTGGAAGGCTCGCCGATCAGTGCCGCCGATATCGCCGAGCATATCCATGCCAAGGTCGCGGCGGGGGAGTTCCTCATCCTGCCCCACGAAGCCGGACGCCAGGCCTGGCAGCTCAAGTGCCAAGCGCCGCAGCGACTGTACGACGAGATGGCGGACATGGCGGTGAAGATGCGTGCCAAACAACGCCGAAGCAATAGCTGCTAGGCGCTGTCTGTAGGGCTTTTTACCTGGCTCGGTAGGACTGGTCTATTTGTCGCGCGAACGATTGAGTAGGTGAAAGATCCCGGTGCAGTCTCCGGTTTTCCCTTGAGCAGGAGGACTGGAACATGCTGGTAATCGGACGTGAAGTAGGCGAGGTAATCGTCATTGCCGACAACATCAGGATCCAGGTGATGGGCATCGAGCGCAGCGGCCAGGTGCGCTTCGGCATCATGGCCCCGCGCGAGGTGGAAGTGCACCGGGTCGAGGTGTACAAGCGCATCAAGGAGCAGGCGCAGGACAAGGCACAGGCCTGAGTCCTGGTCAGTCGAGCAGTTCCCGCGGCACGTCGTGTTTGGCCAGCAGCTGGCACTGCTGGCTGTCCATGTCGAACAGGATGAACGCCTGCCCCTTGGCCAGCGCCTGGCGTACCCGCAGTACACGGGTTTCCAGCGGTGTGTCGTCGCCGTTGTCGGTGCCGTCACGGGTGACGAAGTCCTCGATCAGGCGGGTCAGGGTGTCGGCTTCGAGTTGGTCGTGGGGGATCAGCATGGGCAGGGCATCGGTGTGTTCATGAGTGCCTGCATGCTACGCGATTCCTCGGCCTTCAGCTCTTGTTTCCTATCAGGCTGTCCACCGCCGGCACCCGGGTGTCGCTCTCCATCTGCGCGTCGTGCTCCAGCTGGTGGCTGAAGCGTTCGAGCGAGGCATTGGCCGGTTGCGAGTCGCTGGAGAACACCGGCGGGCTCAGCAGGTAGGCCGAGAGCAGGCGGCTGAGCGCAGCGAGGCTGTCGATATGGGTGCGTTCGTAACCATGGGTGGCGTCGCAGCCGAAGGCCACCAGCGCGGTGCGGATGTCGTGCCCGGCGGTCACTGCCGAGTGGGCGTCGCTAAAGTAGTAACGGAACAGGTCGCGACGTACCGGTAGATCGTGGTCGCCGGCCAGCTTCAGCAGGTGCCGCGACAGGTGGTAGTCGTAGGGCCCGGAGGAGTCTTGCATGGCCACGCTCACCGCGTGCTCGCTGGACGCTTGCCCCGGCGCCACCGGGGCGATATCGATGCCGACGAACTCGCTGACATCCCAGGGCAGGGCGGCCGCGGCGCCCGAGCCGGTTTCCTCGGTGATGGTGAACAGCGGGTGACAGTCGATCAGCGGCTGCTGGCCGCTGTCCACCACGGCCTTGAGCGCCGCCAGCAGCGCCGCTACGCCAGCCTTGTCGTCCAGGTGGCGAGCACTGATATGGCCGCTTTCGGTGAACTCGGGCAGCGGGTCGAAGGCGACGAAGTCACCGATGGCGATGCCCAAGGCCTCACAGTCGGCGCGAGTGGCGCAGTAGGCATCCAGGCGTACCTCCACGTGCTCCCAGCTGACCGGCATCTGGTCGATGGCGGTGTTGAACGCGTGCCCGCTGGCCATCAGCGGCAGCACGCTGCCACGGTACACGCCGGTGTCGGTGAACACGCTGACCCGGCTGCCCTCGGCGAAGCGGCTCGACCAGCAGCCCACTGCCGCCAGCGCCAGGCGGCCGTTGTCCTGCAGTTGCCGCACGCTGGCACCGATGGTGTCCAGGTGCGCCGACACGGCGCGGTCGGGTGAGTTCTGCCGGCCCTTGAGGGTGGCGCGGATGGTGCCGCGCCGGGTCAGTTCGAAGGGAATGCCCAGTTCGTCCAGGCGCTCGGCCACATAGCGCACGATGGTGTCGGTGAAACCGGTGGGGCTGGGGATGGCGAGCATTTCCAGCAGGACCTGTTTGAGATAGTCGAGGTCGGGTTCGGGGTGTCGTGCTGTCATGGGGGTCCTCTTTTTCCTCTGCCGGCCCCTTCGCGGGACAAGCCCGCTCCTACAGGGGATGCGATTTCTTGTAGGAGTGGGCTTGTCCCGCGAAGGGGCCGGTACTGTGTTACGCCAAAGCCCGGCTATGCGGAAACAGCAAGTCGACAAACCGCTCGGCGGTGGGTTGCGGTTCATGGTTGGCCAGTCCGGCCCGCTCGTTGGCCTCGATGATCACGTAGTCCGGGTGCTCGGCATCGCGGACCATGAAGTCCAGGCCCACCACCGGGATTTCCAGGGCACGGGCGGCGCGCACGGCGGCATCGGCGAGCACCGGGTGCAGGCGCTCGGTGACGTCTTCCAGGGTGCCGCCGGTGTGCAGGTTGGCGGTACGGCGCACCGCCAGTCGTTGCCCGGCCAGGAGGATGTCGTCGTAGCCCAGGCCGGCCGCCTTGAGCGTGCGTTCGGTCTCGTCGTCCAGCGGGATGCGACTTTCGCCGCCGGTGGCGGCCTGGCGACGACGGCTCTGCGCCTCGATCAACCTGCGGATGCTGTGCTTGCCATCGCCAATGACTTGCGCCGGATGGCGGATCGCCGCTGCCACCACTTCGTAGCCGATCACCACGATGCGCAGGTCGCTGCCGGCATGGTAGCTCTCCAGCAGCACGCGGCTGTCGACGCGTCGGGCCTGCTCCACGGCATGGCTGACCTCGTCGAGGGTGGTCAGGTTGACCGCCACCCCCTGGCCCTGTTCACCATCCACCGGCTTGACCACCAGGGCGCCATGCTCGTCGAGGAACGCTTGGTTGTCGTCGACGTCGCCCGCCAACTGCTGCGCCGGCACCTGCAACCCGGCGTTGTGCAGGGTGTGGCGGGTCAGGCGTTTGTCCTGGCAGAGGGTCATGGTCACGGCGCTGGTCAGGTCGCTCAGCGACTCGCGGCAGCGGATGCGCCGCCCGCCGAGGCTGAGGGTGAACAGGCCGCCGGCGGCATCGTCGACCTGTACTTCGATGCCACGGCGCAATGCCTCGTCGACGATGATCCGGGCGTAGGGGTTGAGGGTCGCCTCGGGGCCGGGGCCGAGGAACAGTTGCTGGTTGATGCCGTTCTTACGCTTGATCGCGAAGGTCGGCAGGTTGCGAAAGCCCAGCTTCTGGTACAGGCGCTTGGCCTGGTGGTTGTCGTGCAGCACAGACAGGTCCAAGCAGCTCAGGCCACGGCTCATGAAATGCTCGATCAGGTGGCGCACCAGCACCTCGCCGACGCCTGGGCGGGTGCAGTGCGGGTCCACCGCCAGGCACCACAGGCTGCTGCCGTGTTCAGGGTCGTCGAAGGCCTTGCTGTGGTCCAGGCCCATGACGCTGCCGATGACCGTGTTGCTGTCTTCGTCCTCGGCCAGCCAGTACACCGGGCCTCCCAGGCGGCGTGGGGTGAGGCGCTCGACATCGATCGGCAGCATGCCGCGGGCCTGGTACAAGGTATTGATGGCCTGCCAGTCCGCCGCGCTCTGTGCCCGGCGGATGCGAAAACCACGGAATACCCGCTGCGCTGGGCGGTAGTCGGTGAACCACAGGCGCAGGGTGTCCGACGGGTCGAGGAACAGCTGTTGCGGTGCCTGGGCCAGCACCTGCTGCGGGGCGGCGACGTACAGGGCGATGTCGCGTTCGCCACCGCGCTCCGCGAGCAGGTCTTCGGCCAGGGTCAGCGGGTCGGCGTAGGTATGCCCGATCAGTAGCCGGCCCCAGCCGCAATGCAGCGCCCGAGGCCGGTCGTGGGGTTCGCTGCCGTCGCCGGCCAGGCGCGCCTGCAGGCGCTCGTAGGACGGCGCCTGGCCGCGCAGCAGGCGCTGACCGTAGGCGATCTCGTGGGCTTTCATCGGTCAGATTCCTTGTTCGCTGAGCCACAGGTTCAGGGCAGCCAGCTGCCACAGCTTGGAGCCGCGCAGCGGGGTGAGCTGGCCATGGGGGTTGCTCAGCAGGCGGTCGAGCATCGCTGGGTTGAACAGGCCACGGTCCTGGCTCGGGTCGGTCAGCAGCTCGCGCACCCAGTCCAGGGTGGCGCCTTGCAGGTGCTTGAGGCCAGGCACCGGGAAGTAGCCTTTCTTGCGGTCGATCACCGCATGGGGAATGACCCGTCGCGCCGCCTGCTTGAGCACCTGTTTGCCGCCGTCGGGCAGCTTGAAGCGCGCTGGGATGCGCGCCGACAGCTCGACCAGGCGATAGTCCAGGAACGGCGTGCGCGCCTCCAGGCCCCAGGCCATGGTCATGTTGTCCACCCGTTTGACCGGGTCGTCCACCAGCATCACCGTGCTGTCCAGGCGCAGGGCCTTGTCCACCGCGTCCGGCGCGCCGGGGTTGGCGAAATGCTCGCGGACGAAGTCGCCGGCCGCGTCGTTGTCCAGGCGCCACGGCGCCTGCACGGTATCGCGGTATTCGGCGTGGCTGCGGTCGAAGAACGCCTCGCGATAGGCAGCGAAGGCATCCTCGGCGCCGTTCACCTGCGGGTACCAGTGGTAGCCAGCGAACAGCTCATCAGCACCCTGGCCGCTCTGCACACCTTTGCAATGCTTGGCCACCTCCCGCGAGAGCAGGTAGAAGGCGATGCAGTCATGGCTGACCATCGGCTCGCTCATGGCGCGGAAGGCAGCTGGCAGTTGCTCGATGATCTCGTGCTCGGCGATGCGCAGCTTGTGGTGGCGGGTGTGGTAATGGCTGGCGATCAGGTCGGAGTACTGGAACTCGTCGCCGCGCTCGCCGCCGGCGTCCTCGAAGCCGATGGAGAAGGTCGACAGGTCGTCCACGCCGGCCTCGCGCAGCAGGCCGACCAGCAGGCTGGAGTCGACGCCGCCGGAGAGCAGCACGCCAACATCCACCGCTGCGCGCTGGCGAATCGCCACGGCGTCGCGGGTGGCGTCGAGCACGCGGCTGGTCCAGCCTTCCAGGTCGAGTTCGCGCTCGTCCGGGTTCGGGCCGTAGTGCAGTTGCCACCAGGTCTGGCGCTCGACCTCGCCATGGCGGTCGATGCGCATCCAGGTGCCGGGCTCGAGCTTCTGCACGTTGGCCAGCAGGGTGCGTGGCGCCGGCACCACGGCATGGAAGTTGAGGTAGTGGTTGAGCGCCACCGGGTCGATCATCGGGTCGATGTCGCCGCCCTTGAGCAAGGCTGGCAGGGTCGAGGCGAAGCGCAGGCGCTCGCCGTTGCGCGACAGATACAAGGGCTTCACGCCGAGGCGGTCGCGGGCCAGGAACAGGCGCTGGGCATCGCGCTCCCAGATCGCCAGGGCGAACATGCCGTTGAGTTTGGGCAGCAGCGCCGCGCCCCAGGCGTGGTAGCCCTTGAGCAGCACCTCGGTGTCGCCGTCGGACCAGAAGCTGTAGCCCAGGGTCTGCAGTTCTTCGCGCAGTTCGGGGAAGTTGTAGATGGCGCCATTGAAGGCCAGCGACAGGCCCAGGGTGCTGTCGACCATGGGCTGGGCCGAGCCGTCGGACAGGTCCATGATCTTCAGCCGGCGGTGGCCGAGGGCGATCGGGCCCTGGCTATGGAAGCCCCAGGCGTCGGGGCCGCGGGGCGCCAGGTGGTGGGTGATGCGCTCCACCGCGGCGAGGTCCGCCGGGCGAGGGGCTTGGTCGATGGGGGTGAAACGTAACTCTCCTGCTAATCCGCACATAAGTCCTTACCGGTTTTGCCGTTGGGGAAGGTGCCCAAAATGGGGGCACTTAGGTAGGGACCGGAGCAGGTTGTGAGAGTTTTAGATCAATCTGTTATATGTGTTGTCGGGGACTGGGACCGCTGTGCGGTCCTTTCGCGGCACAAGGCCGCTCAGGGGAACGCGCATCTCTCTGGAGCGGCCTTGTGCCGCGAAAGGGCCGCAAAGCGACCCCGGCGATCCGGCTATTTACCGCGAATCAACCGGCGCAATGCGAACCTGTTCGGGTGGCAGGCCTCGGCCACGGCTCTGGCCATTGGCAACGGCTCACCACTGACCCACGCCGCAATCAACTCCCCGGACAGCGGTGCAGTAATCAAACCGCGCGAACCATGCCCGCTGTTCACATACAACCCCTCCAGCCACGGGCAGGCCGCATCCGGCACTTGTCGCGCATTCTTGGCTAGCATGGCGTAGGCCTGGTTGAACGCCTCGACATCGGCCACCGGCCCGACGATCGGCAGGTAGTCCGGGCTGGTGCAACGGAACGCCGCCCGGCCCTGCAATTGCGCCGGATCCAGCTCGGCGGTGCGCAGGCGGGTGGCCAGGTCCGTGGAAATATCATCCAGCAGCGCCAGGTTGCCCTGGTGCTCGGCCACGCTCGGCGCCAGGTCCTCGTTGTGGAAGTCGAAGCTGGCGCCCAGGGTATGTTCATCGCCGCGAGGCGGCGCCACGTAGCCGTCGGCACAGACCACCGTGCGCAGTTCCCGGCTGGTCACGGTGGCCGGCAAGCGGGTGATCTGTCCGCGAATACGCTTGAGCGGCAGCCCGGCGCAGGCGGGGAAGTGACGCACATCGGCGGCCCCGGCCAGCACCACCAGCGGCGCGCTGGCCAGCAGGCGTTCGCCGTCCCAGGCCTGCCACAGGCCGTCGGCCTTGCGCAGCGCGATGACGTTGGCATGGCCGAGCAGGCGGATGCGCGGATGGTTGAGCTGGGCCTGGCACAGCGCCGGTGGGTGCACCCAGCCACCCTCGGGGTAGAACAGGCCGCCGCTGGCCAGCGCTACGCCTGCCACGGCCTCGGCCTGTTCGCGGTCGAGCTGGTGCAGCAGGCTGTGGTCGAAGGCGGCCGCCAGCTTGGCCTGGCGCTCGCCTTCCTTGTCGTCGAAGGCCAGTTGCAGTACGCCGCAGGCGTCCCAGTCCTGGCCGCGTTGCAGGTGTTCGAGCCAGCGACGGGTGTAGCCGAAGCCGGCGAGGATCATCTGCGACAGGGCGGTGCCATGGGCGGACAGCTTCAGATACAGCACGCCCTGGGGGTTGCCCGAGGCCTCCTGGGCCGGCCCGTCGTGGCGCTCCAGCACGCTGACCTGCCAACCCCGGGCCGCCAGGCTGCGCGCCGTGGCGCTGCCCGCCAGGCCGGCACCGATCACCAGCGCCTCACGTGGCCCCGGCAAGGGCGCCGGGCGGGCGTACCAGGGCGCAGCGGGAGCGGCTGGCGCGCCGCTGTAGACGCCGTGCATCACTTCCCATTTCTTGCCGATACCGGGCACCTTCTTCATGGTGAAGCCGGCCTCGATCAGCGAGCGGCGCACCCAGCCGGTGGTGGTGAAGGTGCCTAGGGTGGTGCCGGGGTGCGACAGGCGCGCCAGCTGGGCGAACAGTTCCGGTGTCCACATGTCGGGGTTCTTCGCCGGGGCGAAGCCGTCGAGGAACCAGGCGTCGATGCGCGCGTCCAGTTGCGGCAGTTGCTCCAGCGCATCGCCGATCATCAGCGTGAGGGTGACGCGGCCGCCATCGAGGCTCAGTTGCTGAAAACCCGGATGGATCGCCAGGTACTGATCGAGCAGGGGCCGGGTGAAGGCCGCCAGTTCTGGCCACAGCTGCATGGCACGTTGCAGGTCGTCCCGGCTGAGGGGGTATTTCTCGACGCTGACGAAATGCAGGCGTGCCTCAGGGTGGGCCAGTTCGGCGAACAGCTGCCAGGCGCAGAAGAAGTTCATGCCGGTGCCGAAACCGGTTTCGCCGATCACCAGGCAAGCATGCGGCGCCAGGTCGGCGAAGCGCTGGCGCAGGTGGTTCTGCTCGATGAACACATGCAGCGTCTCGTCGATGCCTTCGTTGATGGCGAAGTAGACATCGTCGTACTGCCGGGAATGGGGGCGGCCCTGGTCGTCCCAGTCGATCTGGGCGTGCAGGGGGAGGGTGGTGTCGGACATGGTCATATTCAAGCCGCAGGTTGCAAGCTGCAAGCTTCAAGCTTCAAGCTTCAAGCTTCAAGCTGCAAGAAAAAAGCGAATAGTGGCACGACCTGCTATTCCTTGCAGCTTGCAGCTTGAGGCTTGAGGCTTGAGGCTTGAGGCTTGCGGCAAATCCATTGAAGGAGCCCTCCATGTTCGAATCCGCCGAAATCGGTCACAGCATCGACAAGGACACCTACGAAGCGGAAGTCCCCGCCTTGCGCGAGGCGCTGCTCGAAACCCAGTACGAACTCAAGCAGCAGGCGCGCTTCCCGGTGATCGTACTGATCAACGGCATCGAGGGCGCTGGCAAGGGCGAGACGGTCAAGCTGCTCAACGAATGGATGGACCCGCGCCTGATCGAGGTGCGCACCTTCGACCAGCAGACCGACGAGGAACTGGCCCGGCCACCGGCCTGGCGCTACTGGCGGGCGCTGCCGCCAAAGGGGCGGATGGGCGTGTTCTTCGGCAACTGGTACAGCCAGATGCTCGAAGGCCGGGTGCACGGCCTGTTCAAGGACGCCGTGCTCGACCAGGCCATCGCCGGCGCCGAGCGTCTGGAGCAGATGCTCTGCGACGAAGGCGCGCTGATCATCAAGTTCTGGTTCCACCTGTCCAAGAAACAGATGAAGGCGCGGCTCAAGGCGCTGCGCGACGACCCGCTGCACAACTGGCGCATCAGCCCGCTGGATTGGCAGCAGTCGCAAACCTACGACCGTTTCGTGCGCTTCGGCGAGCGGGTGCTGCGCCGCACCAGCCGCGACTACGCGCCCTGGCATGTGGTCGAGGGCGTCGACCCGCATTACCGCAGCCTGGCAGTGGGGCGCATCCTGCTGGAGAGCCTGCAGGCGGCCCTGGCCAACAACCCCAAGGGCAAGCACCAGGGCAATGTCGCGCCGCTGGGGCGCAGCATCGACCAGAAGAGCCTGCTCGGCGCCCTGGACATGAGCCTGAGCCTGGACAAGAAGGACTACGCCGAGCAACTGGTCACCGAACAGGCACGCCTGGCCGGCCTGCTGCGCGACAAACGCATGCGTCGCCATGCGCTGGTGGCGGTGTTCGAGGGCAATGACGCGGCGGGCAAGGGCGGGGCGATTCGCCGTGTGGCGGCGGCGCTGGACCCGCGCCAGTACCGCATCGTGCCGATTGCCGCGCCGACCGAGGAAGAGCGTGCCCAGCCCTACCTGTGGCGGTTCTGGCGGCACATCCCGGCGCGCGGCAAGTTCACTATCTTCGACCGTTCCTGGTATGGGCGCGTGCTGGTGGAGCGGGTCGAGGGCTTTTGCAGCCCGGCCGACTGGATGCGCGCCTACGGCGAGATCAACGACTTCGAGGAACAGCTGAACAACGCTGGGGTGGTGGTGGTCAAGTTCTGGCTGGCCATCGACCCGCAGACCCAGCTGGAGCGCTTTGAGGAGCGCGAGCAGATTCCGTTCAAGCGCTACAAGATCACCGAGGAAGACTGGCGTAACCGCGACAAGTGGGATGTCTACGCCGAGGCGGTGGGCGACATGGTCGACCGCACCAGTACCGAGATCGCGCCGTGGACCCTGGTGGAGGCCAACGACAAGCGCTGGGCGCGGGTGAAGGTGCTGCGCACCATCAACCAGGCGCTGGAGGCGGCGTTCGCCAAGGACAAAAAATAATCGCGGGTAAACCCGCTCTCACATGGGGAACGATGATCCCTGTGGGAGCGGGTTTATCCGTGAAGAGGCCGGCTCAGCCCTTCAGGGCATGCCCCCGAGGAATGACCTGATGAAAACATTTCCCGCCACATCCCCCCCGGCAAGCCTTTAGACTGGACCTTTCTCCACCAAGGCCCGACTCGAGGACGCCATGCACACTTCTTCCGGACGCTGGGTCCAAGGCCTGTTGCTGGCGCTGTTGACCGCGTTTCTCTGGGGCATCCTGCCGATCAAGCTCAAGCAGGTGCTGCAGGTGATGGACCCGATAACCGTGACCTGGTATCGCCTGGCCGTTTCCGGCAGCCTGCTGTTGGCCTGGCTGGCGGCCAACCGCCGCTTGCCGTCGCTGCGCCGGCTCGGCACCAAGGGCAAGGGCCTGGTGGTCGTCGCGGTGGCGGGCCTGGTCGGCAACTATGTGCTCTATCTGGTTGGCCTGCAGCTGCTCAGCCCCGGCACCGCGCAACTGGTGGTGCAGTTGGGCCCGGTGCTGTTGCTGGTGGCCAGCGTGTTCGTGTTCAAGGAGCGCTTCAGCCTGGGGCAAGGCCTGGGCCTGCTGGTGCTGCTGGTGGGGTTCGGGCTGTTCTTCAACCAGCGCCTGGAAGAGCTGCTCGGATCGCTGGGCACCTATACCACCGGGGTCCTGACCATCATCCTGGCGACCAGCATCTGGGTGTTCTACGCCCTGAGCCAGAAGCAACTGCTGACGGTATGGCACTCGCAACAGGTGATGATGGTGATCTACCTGTGCTGCGCGCTGCTGCTCACGCCCTGGGCGCATCCGCTGGAGGCGTTGCAGTTGAGCCCCTTGCAAGGTTGGCTGTTGCTGGCCTGCTGCCTGAACACCCTGGTGGCCTATGGCGCGTTCGCCGAGGCGCTGGCGCATTGGGAGGCCTCGCGGGTGAGCGCGACCCTGGCGCTGACGCCGCTGGTGACCTTCGTCGCAGTGGCGCTGGCGGCCTGGCTGTGGCCGGACTATGTGCAGGCCGAACAGATCAACGCCTTGGGTTATGTGGGGGCGGCGACGGTGGTGCTGGGCTCGGCGCTGGTGGCCCTGGGGCCGTCGTTGATCGCGGGATGGCGGGCGCGGATAGCGCAGGTTCGCTGAAGGCTGGTGTTGGCGTCTTCGCGGGTAAACCCGCTCCCACAGGGATTGCACAGGCCTGAAGGCAGTGAGCAACCTGTGGGAGCGGGCTTGCCCGCGAAGAGGTGCATGAGGTTTCGGGTCAGCCCTTGCCGCCGGGCGCCAGCATGTTCTCCGGCCTTACCCACTGGTCGAACTGCTCGTTGGTCAGGTACTTGAGCTCCAGCGCCGCCTCGCGCAGGGTCTTGCCCTCGCTGTAGGCCTTCTTGGCGATTTCCGCCGCCTTGTCGTAGCCGATATGCGGGTTCAGCGCGGTCACCAGCATCAGCCCGCGCTCCAGGTGCGCGGCCATCTGCCCGGCGTCTGGCTCGATGCCGGCCACGCAGTGCTGCTGGAAGTTGTGGCAGCCATCTGCCAGCAATTCGATCGACTGCAGCAGGTTGTGGATGATCACCGGCTTGAACACGTTCAGTTGCAGATGTCCCTGGCTGGCGGCAAAGCCGATCGCCGCGTCGTTGCCCAGCACCTGGCAGGCCAGCATCGACAGGGCCTCGCATTGGGTCGGGTTGACCTTGCCGGGCATGATCGAGCTGCCCGGCTCGTTGGCCGGCAGGCGCACCTCGGCAATCCCGGCGCGTGGGCCTGAACCCAGCAAGCGCAGGTCGTTGGCGATCTTCATCAGGGCCACGGCCAGGGTTTTCAGGGCGCCGGCCAGGCTGGTCAGCGGCTCGTGGCCGGCGAGGGCGGCGAACTTGTTCGGCGCGGTGACGAAGGGCAGGCCGGACAATGCGGCCAGCTCGGCGGCGATCGCCTCGGCGAAACCGTGCGGGGCGTTCAGCCCGGTGCCCACCGCGGTGCCGCCCTGGGCCAGCTCGCACACCGCCGGCAAGGTGGCGCGAATGGCGCGCTGGGCGTAGTCGAGCTGGGCGACGAAGGCCGAGACTTCCTGGCCGAAGGTGATCGGCGTGGCGTCCATCATGTGGGTGCGGCCGGTCTTGACCAGGTGGGTGTGCCGAGCGGACAGCTCGGCCAGGCCCGCCGACAGCTCGGCGATCGCCGGCAGCAGTTTTTCATGCACGGCCTGGGCGGCGGCGATGTGCATGGCGGTGGGGAAGCAGTCGTTGGAGCTCTGCGAGCGGTTGACGTGGTCGTTCGGGTGCACCGGTACCTTGCCGCCACGGCCCTTGCCGGCCAGTTCGTTGGCGCGTCCGGCGATCACCTCGTTGACGTTCATGTTGCTCTGGGTGCCGCTGCCAGTCTGCCAGACCACCAGCGGGAACTGCTCGTCGTGATCACCGTCGAGCACTTCGTCGGCGGCCTGTTCGATCAGCCGGGCGATGTCGGCGGGCAGGTCGCCGTTGCGGTCGTTGACCCGGGCAGCGGCTTTCTTGACCAGTGCCAGGGCGTGCAGCACCGCCAGCGGCATGCGCTCCTTGCCGATGGCGAAGTTGATCAGCGAACGCTGGGTCTGCGCGCCCCAGTAGGCGTCCTCTGGAACTTCGACCGGGCCCAGGCTGTCTGTCTCGATACGGCTCATGCTGCGCTCACTCCTTTGGTAGTTCGAAACCGCAGTTTAGGCCCTGATTCGACGCTGCGGTTCCGTCGCTCGTCGTGCCACTTGAGCACTTCGCCATCACGGCGCAGAATGCTCTACCCTGAGGTATCCGCCTCCCTCTCTTGAAGGAAATGCAATGACCCGTCTCCGTGCCCTCTGTGCCGCCGTCGCCCTGGTCTGTGCCAGCGGCCAGGTACTCGCAGCCACCCCAGCCCACAACGCTGCCGCCGAGAAATTCCTGACCCTGGCCAATGCCGACAAGCTGGGCACGCCGGTGTACATGCAGGTCCAGCAGATGTTCGCTCAGCGTTTCGAGCAGACCAAGGCCCCGGCCTCCAAGAAAGGCGTCCTCGACAGCTACCAGGCCAAGGCCAATGCCGCCCTGGACAACGCCATCGGCTGGAAGAAGCTCAAGCCGCAGATGGTCAACCTGTACACCGCGACCTTCACCGAGGCCGAGCTGAACGACCTGGTCAAGTTCTACGAGTCGCCGCTGGGCAAGAAAGTCCTGCGCGAAATGCCTCGGGTCACCCAGCAGTCGGCCCAGCTGACCCAGCAGAGCCTGGAGCCGGCGGTGCCTGTGGTCAACAAGCTGCTCGACGACATGACCAAGGAACTCGACCCGAGCGCCGGCAAGGCCGCCGCCCCGGCGAAGAAGTGAGTTTGACGCGATGAGCATGCAGCAACGCATCGAGCAGCAGCTGGCGCCCCTGGGCGACCGGCACCTGGAAGTGCACAACGAAAGCCACATGCACAGCCGTGGCCAGGAAACGCACTACAAGGCCGTGCTGGTCAGCGAGCAGTTCGCCGGGCTGAACAGCGTCAAGCGTCACCAGAAAGTCTACGCCACCATGGGCGAGCTGATGGGCGAGATCCATGCCCTGGCGATCCACACCTACACACCCGAGGAATGGGCGGCGGTCGGCGCGGCGCCAGCCTCGCCGGTGTGCGCCGGCGGCGGGCACTGAATCCTTTCCGTCGATCTGGTACAATTGCGCAAAATCCGGGGGCTGCCTTGCAGCCCTTTCGCGGCACAAGGCCGCTCCTACAGGCATCCGCATCCCCCTGTAGGAGCGGCCTTGTGCCGCGAAAGGGGCGCAACGCGCCCCCATGCTTTTCATGTCAAACCCGGTCCGCCCCTTACGAGGGCAACCACCTGGAGATTCAGCTTCATGTCCCAACCGATCGTCGTGGCGGCGCTGTACAAGTTCGTCACCCTCGAAGACTACGTCGAGCTGCGCGAGCCGCTGCTCAAGGCCATGCTCGACAATGGCGTCAAAGGCACCCTGCTACTGGCCAACGAAGGTATCAACGGTACCGTCTCGGCCACCCGCGAAGGCATCGACGCGCTGCTGGCCTGGCTGCGCGCCGATCCGCGTTTGGTGGACGTCGACCATAAAGAGTCGTACTGCGACGAGCAGCCGTTCTACCGCACCAAGGTCAAGCTCAAGAAAGAGATCGTCACCCTCGGCGTGCCCGGCGTGGACCCGAACAAGGCCGTCGGCACCTATGTCGAGCCCAAGGACTGGAACGCCCTGATCAGCGACCCTGAAGTGCTGCTGATCGACACCCGCAATGATTACGAAGTGGCCATCGGCACCTTCAAGGGCGCCGTCGATCCGAAGACCGAGACCTTCCGCGAGTTCCCCGACTACATCAAGGCCAACTTCGATCCCAGCAAGCACAAGAAGGTCGCCATGTTCTGCACCGGCGGCATCCGTTGCGAAAAGGCCTCCAGCTATATGCTCGGTGAAGGCTTCGAAGCCGTCTATCATCTCAAGGGTGGGGTGCTGAAATACTTCGAGGAAGTCCCCCAGGAAGAGAGCCTCTGGGACGGCGACTGCTTCGTCTTCGACAACCGGGTCACCGTGCGTCACGACCTGAGCGAGGGCGAGTACGACCAGTGCCATGCCTGCCGCCACCCGGTCGATGCCAAGGACCGCGAGTCCGAGCACTATTCGCCAGGCGTGAGCTGCCCGCATTGTTGGGACACCTTGAGCGAGAAGACCCGTCGCAGTGCCATGGATCGACAGAAGCAGATCGAGTTGGCCAAGGCGCGCAACCAGCCACACCCGATCGGTTACAACTACAAAGCCGAGGCCTGATGCATGTCCGCACGCCTGCTCTATGTGATGGACCCGATGTGCTCGTGGTGCTGGGGCTTTGCCCCGGTGGCCGAGGCGTTGATCGCCCAGGCGCGTGCGGCGGGGGTCGCCACCCGCCTGGTGCCCGGTGGCCTGCGCAGTGGTGGCAGCGCCCTGGATGCCTCGACCCGCAAGTACATCCTTGAGCATTGGCAGGCGGTGCGGGATGCCACCGGGCAGCCATTTCGTTTCGACGACGCGATGCCCGATGGCTTCGTCTACGACACCGAGCCGGCGTGCCGCGCCCTGGTCGCGGCGCGCGAGCTGGACGATGAACGCGCCTGGACGCTGCTCAAGCTGATCCAGGGGGCGTTCTACGAGCAGGGCCTGGATGTCACTCGCGCTCCGCAACTGGTCGACCTGGCGGCTGAAGCCGGCTTCGACCGCGAGTCGTTCGCCCAGCAGTTTGCCAGCCACGACACTCGCGCCGCCACCAGCGCCGATTTCGCCTGGGTGCAGGACCTGGGCATCGCCGGCTTCCCCACGCTGCTGGCCGAGCGCAATGGCCAACTGGCCTTGCTGACCAACGGCTATCAGCCGCTGGACAGCCTGCAACCCTTGCTCGGCCGCTGGCTGCAGCAGGCCGCCTGTGCTTGATCTGCCCGGGTCGCCAGACCCTGTGCCAGGGAAGTCCCCCGCTGTGCCCGATCGCCTGAGCTGGGCGGAGATTCGCCGCCTGGCCCTGCACCACAAGAAAGCCCTGTGGACCGCCAACCTGGTGGCCGTGCTCGCCGCCCTGTGCAGCGTGCCGATCCCCTTGCTGCTGCCGTTGCTGGTGGATGAGGTGTTGCTGGGGCATGGCGACGCCGCGCTGAAGTGGATGAACAACTTCCTGCCCGCCGGTTGGCAGGTGGCGGCGGGCTATATCGGCCTGATGCTGTGCGCCACCCTGGGCCTGCGCCTGGCGGCGCTGGCGTTCAACGTGGTGCAGGCCAGGCTGTTCGCCGGTCTGGCCAAGGACATCGTCTACCGCCTGCGCATCCGCCTGATCGAGCGGCTCAAGCGCATCTCGCTCAAGGAGTACGAGAGCCTGGGCAGCGGCACGGTGACCACCCACCTGGTCACCGACCTGGATACCCTCGACAAATTCGTCGGCGAAACCCTCAGCCGCTTCCTGGTGGCGGTGCTCACCTTGACCGGCACCGCCGCGATCCTGATTTGGATGCACTGGCAACTGGCGCTGCTGATCCTGCTGTTCAATCCCCTGGTGATCTACTTCACCGTGCAGCTGGGCAAGCGCGTCAAGCACCTGAAGAAGCTGGAGAACGACAGCACCGCGCGGTTTACCCAGGCGCTGTCGGAAACCCTCGATGCAATCCAGGAGATCCGCGCCGGCAACCGCCAGGGCTACTTCCTCGGACGTCTCGGGCTGCGTGCCCGGGAGGTGCGCGACTACGCCGTGGCCTCGCAGTGGAAGAGCGACGCCAGCGGTCGCGCCAGCGGGCTGCTGTTCCAGTTCGGCATCGATATCTTCCGTGCCGCGGCCATGCTCACGGTGCTGTTCTCCGACTTGTCCATCGGCCAGATGCTCGCGGTGTTCAGCTACCTGTGGTTCATGATCGGCCCGGTGGAGCAACTGCTCAACCTGCAATACGCCTACTATGCCGCCGGCGGCGCGTTGACCCGCCTCAACGAGCTGCTGGCGCGGGCCGATGAGCCGCAATACCCGGCGGCCAGCGATCCCTTCGCCGGTCGCCAGACCGTCGGTATCGAGGTGCGCGACCTGCGTTTCGCCTATGCCGACGAGCCGGTGCTCGACCAGCTGAACCTGTCCATTGCCCCAGGTGAGAAAGTCGCCATCGTCGGTGCCAGCGGCGGTGGCAAGAGCACCCTGGTGCAACTGTTGCTGGGGTTGTATGGCGCCCAGGCCGGGACCATCCGTTTCGGTGGCGCCAGCCTGCAGGAGATTGGCCTGGAAACCTTGCGCGAGCATGTGGCCGTGGTGCTGCAGCACCCGTCGTTGTTCAACGACAGCGTGCGCGCCAACCTGACCATGGGCCGGGAATGCAGCGACGATGCCTGCTGGCAGGCGCTGCGGATCGCCCAGCTGGAAGCGACCATCGCCGCCTTGCCCCAGGGCCTGGACAGCATCGTCGGGCGCTCTGGCGTGCGCCTGTCCGGTGGCCAGCGCCAGCGCCTGGCGATCGCGCGGATGGTGCTGGCCGAGCCCAAGGTGGTGATCCTCGACGAGGCGACCTCGGCGCTGGACGCCGCCACCGAGTACAACCTGCACCAGGCCCTGGCGCGTTTCCTCAGTGGCCGTACCACACTGATCATTGCCCACCGGCTGTCGGCGGTAAAGCAGGCCGACCGTGTGCTGGTGTTCGACGGCGGTCATGTGGCCGAGGATGGTGGTCATCAGCAACTGATCGCCGAGGGCGGCTTGTACGCCAAGCTCTACGGCCACTTGCAGCAAACCTGATAGCTTTGTCCTGAAGCTGTGGGAGCGGGTTCACCCGCGAATGCGCCCGCTCAAGCGCCAATTCTGTCTGGGCTGACGCATTCGCGGGCAAACCTGCTCCCACAGGCATGGCAAATGGCCTACGCTGTGCTTTGTCTAGGTCGATTCGTGCCTTATCTACCGCCATGACAGGGACTACATGAAGGGAAATCGGACTCTCGAGGCGCCGCGGCTGCTGGGTATCATCTGGCCCTTCGTTGCCGTCGTGCTGTTCCAGGTGCTGCTGGGCAGCCTGAGTCTCTATGCGCTTTCCGCCGTGCGCGCCTACGTGGCGGGCGAAAGCCTGTGGTCCAAGGCGCAGAAAGACGCCATCTATTACCTCAACCTCTATGCCGACGACCGCGATCCGCTGACCTACGCCCGCTACCGCCGCGCCATCCTCGTGCCCCAGGGCGACTACGACCTGCGCCTGGCCCTGGACCGGCCCGAGCCCGACCTGGAGGCCGCCCGTCGTGGCATTCTACAGGGCGGCAACCACCCCGACGATGTCGCCCGGATCATCTGGTTCTACCGCAACTTCCGCCATATCAGCTATATGGAAACCGCCATTCACTACTGGGATATCGGCGACGACTACCTGCGCCAGCTCGATGTGCTGGCCGGCGAGATGCGCGCGGGCTTTGCCGCCGGCGCGGTCGATACCCGCCAGGTGGCCAACTGGCGGGCCCGCATCGTGGTCATCAACGATGGCGTGACCCCGGCCGCCAAGGCCTTCAGCGATGCCTTGGGCGAAGGCTCGCGGATGCTGCTCAGGGTGTTAATGATCACCAACCTGGCCACCGCGCTGTTCCTGATTGCCATGGCCTGGTTGCGCTCGAGCAAGCTGCTGGCCCAGCGCCAGGCGTTTGCCAGTGCGCTGCAGGCGGAAAAGGAACGGGCCCAGGTCACCCTGGAGTCGATCGGCGACGCGGTGATCACCACCGACGTCGATGGCTGCATCGCCTACATGAACCCCGCCGCCGAGCAGTTGACCCACTGGCAGGCGGCCCAGGCCCAAGGCCTGCCGCTGGCGGCGCTGTTCAGCCTGCTGGATGAAAACGCCGAGAAGGATGGCCACACCCTGGTCGAGCAGGTGCGCAGCGGCAGTCTCAAGGGTGGCGCCGAGCATGCCCGGTTGATCCAGCGCCTGGATGGCAGCACGGTGTCGGTGAACCTGGTGGGGTCGCCGATTCTCACCGCAGGCCAGCTCAGCGGTATCGTCGTGGTGCTGCACGACATGACCCAGGAACGCCAGTACATCGCCAACCTGTCCTGGCAGGCCACCCATGACGCGCTGACTGGGTTGGCCAACCGCCGCGAGTTCGAATACCGCCTGGAGCAGGCGCTCAACGGCCTGGCTCGGCAGGCCGGGCGTCATTCGCTGATGTTCCTCGATCTCGACCAGTTCAAGTTGGTCAACGACACCAGCGGCCATGCCGCGGGCGATGAATTGCTGCGCCACATCTGCGCGGTGTTGCAGTCAGGCCTGCGCGAGGGTGACACCTTGGCCCGCCTGGGCGGCGACGAGTTCGGCGTGTTGCTGGAGAATTGCCCGTCGGAGCAGGCCGAGCGCATCGCCGAGCAACTGCGCCAGGCGGTGCAGAGCCTGCATTTCGTCTGGAAGGGGCGGCCGTTCGTCACTACCGTGAGCATCGGCCTGGTGCACATCGCCCAGGTGCCTACCACTCTCGAGGCGTCGCTGCGGGCCGCCGACATGGCCTGCTACATGGCCAAGGAAAAGGGGCGCAACCGGGTCCAGGTGTACCATGCCGACGACAGCGAGTTGTCCATGCGTTTCGGCGAAATGGCCTGGATCCAGCGCCTGCATGTGGCGCTCGAGGAAAACCGCTTCTGCCTTTATGCCCAGGAAATCGCGCCGCTGCAGCCCCATGAAGGGCCCGGCCATATCGAAATCCTCCTGCGCTTGCATGACGAAAGCGGCCGCACCATCCTGCCTGACAGCTTTATCCCGGCGGCCGAGCGTTACGGCCTGATGACCGCCCTCGATCGTTGGGTAGTGCGCAATGTGTTCCAGACCATTCGCCAGTGCCTGGACGAAGGCCGGGAGGGGCCGCTGGCGATGTGCGCCATCAACCTTTCGGGTTCGAGCATCGGCGATGACAAGTTCCTTGAGTACCTGCAGCGGCTGTTTGGCGAGTTTGCCATCCCACCGCGGCTGATCTGCTTCGAAATCACTGAAACCAGCGCCATTGCCAATCTGGGCAGCGCGATCCGCTTCATCAATGAATTGAAAGGATTGGGCTGCCGGTTCTCCCTTGACGACTTCTGTGCCGGAATGTCGTCATTCGCCTATTTGAAGCATTTGCCTGTAGACTTCCTGAAGATCGACGGAAGTTTCGTCAAAGACATGCTCGACGACCCGATCAACCGGGCGATGGTCGAAGTGATCAATCACATCGGCCACGTCATGGGCAAGCGGACCATCGCCGAGTTCGTCGAAACACCGCTGATCGAGCAGGCTTTGCAAGAGATCGGCGTGGACTACGCCCAGGGATACCTCATCGAACGCCCGCAGGTCTTCACCTGCGACAGCCTGCAGCGCCAACGGATTGCCGCAAGGCCCCTTCTGCACCGGGCACCGGGGACCTTTCGCTGAACAACGCCCGGAAATCACAGGGAATCAAGGAGCTGACAGTGATTGACGCGTTCGTACGGATCGGACCATTGATGGATCCGGCCAGTTATCCGCAGTGGGCCCAGCAACTGATCGAGGATTGCCGCGAAAGCAAGCGCAGGGTGGTGGAGCATGAGTTCTACCAGCGCCTGCGCGATGGCCAGCTCAAGCAGTCGACCATACGCCAGTACCTGATCGGTGGCTGGCCGGTGGTCGAGCAGTTCTCCCTCTACATGGCCCATAACCTCACCAAGACCCGCTATGCCCGCCACCCCGGCGAGGACATGGCGCGACGCTGGCTGATGCGCAACATCCGTGTCGAGCTCAACCACGCCGACTACTGGGTGCATTGGTGCCAGGCCCATGGCATCCACCTGCACGAGTTGCAGGCCCAGGAGGTGCCGCCCGAGCTCAATGGCCTCAACGACTGGTGCTGGCGCGTGTGCGCCACCGAGTCGCTGGCCATCGCCATGGCGGCGACCAACTACGCCATCGAAGGCGCGACCGGTGAATGGTCGGCGGTGGTCTGCGCCGACGACACCTACGCCCAGGGCTTCCCCGAGGAGACCCGCAAGCGCGCGATGAAGTGGCTGAAGATGCACGCCCAGTATGACGATGCCCACCCGTGGGAGGCGTTGGAGATCATCTGCACCCTGGCGGGCGAGAGTCCGACTCTGGGGCTGCGCACCGAGTTGCGCCGGGCGATCTGCAAGAGCTACGACTGCATGTTCCTGTTCCTGGAGCGTTGCATGCAGCTCGAAGGGCGTCAGCAGGGGCGCGTGCGCCCGGCGTTGGCGGCGGGCTGAAGTGCTGGGTTTGACCGTGCCGGCCTTTCGCGGCGGTTCGGCGCCCCGATAAACCCGCTCCTACAGGATGGTCATTGCCCTTGCGGGTCGTGCGGTCCTGTGGGAGCGGCTGTCTTGCTCAACTGCTAAAGCTGGCGCGGTCGCTGTGGGAGCGGCTTCAGCCGCGAACACCGGCGTAGCCGGTGCCAAACACCGCGTCGCTTGCTTCGCGCCGAACCGCCGCGAAAAGGTCGACAAGGGTCACTGGGCGTTCAGCGCCTGCCCATTGACGTCCTTGCTGTCCGGCCCCATCAGGTACAGGTAGACCGGCATGATCTCCTCGGGCAGCGGGTTGTTCTGCGGGTTTTCGCTCGGGTATGCCTGGGCGCGCATCGCCGTGCGCGTGGCGCCCGGGTTGATGCTGTTGGAGCGCACCGGCGCCACGCCTTCGAGTTCGTCGGCCAGGGTCTGCATCAGGCCCTCGGTGGCGAACTTCGACACCCCGTAGGCACCCCAGTAGGCCCGGCCCTTGCGCCCGACGCTGCTGGAGGTGAACACCACCGAAGCGTCCTCCGACAGCTTGAGCAGTGGCAGCAAGGTGCTGGTGAGCATGAAGGTGGCATCGACGTTGATGTGCATCACGCGCATGAAGTTGTCGCCCGAAAGCTGCTCCAGCGGTGTGCGCGGGCCAATGATCGAGGCGTTGTTGAGCAGGCCGTCGAGGCGTCCGAATTGTTCCTCGATCATCACCGCCAGCTCGTCGTACTGGTGGGGCAGGGCGGTTTCCAGGTTGAATGGGATCACCACCGGTTGCGGGTGGCCGGCGGCCTCGATCTGGTCGTAGACCTCGTTGAGGTTGGCCTCGGTCTTGCCCAGCAGCAGCACCGTGGCGCCCAGGGCGGCGTAGGCCTTGGCGGCGGCGGCGCCGATGCCGCGGCCGGCGCCGGTGACCAGGATGATCCGGCCCTTGAGCAGGTCGGGGCGGGCGGTGTAGTCGAACATAGGTCTGTCCTTGGATATGAGCTGCAAGCTATAAGCGGCAAGCTACAAGAGAAAGCGGATCAGTGTTGGAACTGCTTTTTCTTGTGGCTTGAAGCTTGACGCTTGCGACTTGAAGTCAGCAACCGCACAGCGCGCTGTCGATCACCTTGCGCAGTTCCAGCGGGTGGTCCACCACCACGTCGGCGCCCCAGTTGTTGGGGTTGTCCTCTGGATGAATATAGCCGTAGCGCACTGCGGCGGTACGGGTGCCGGCGTCGCGGCCGGACTCGATGTCACGCAGGTCGTCGCCGACGAACAGGACGCTGGCCGGGTCCAGGTCCAGGGTCTTGCAGGCGAGGATCAACGGCTCGGGGTCGGGCTTGCTGTTCTTCACGTGGTCCGGGCAGATCAGCAGGGCCGAGCGCTCGGCCAGGCCCAATCGCTGCATGATCGGCTCTGCGAAACGCACCGGCTTGTTGGTGACCACGCCCCACAGGAGGTTGCCTTTCTCGATGTCGGCGAGCAATTCAGGCATGCCCTCGAACAGCTTGCTGTGCACCGCGCAGTCGCGCTGGTAGCGCTCGAGGAACTCCAGGCGCAGGGCTTCGAAGCCTTCGGCTTGCGGGTCCATGGCGAAGGTCGCGGCGACCATCGCCCGGGCGCCGCCGGAGATCACCTCGCGGATGCGTTCGTCGTCGATGGCCGGCAGGCCGCGGTCGGCGAGCATCGCCTGGCAGATGGCGATGAAGTCCGGCGCCGTGTCCAGCAGGGTGCCGTCCATGTCGAAGAGTACTGCTCGCAAGCGCATGCTCATTCCTCGCGCAGGGTCTGGATCATGTAGTTGACGTCGACATCGTTGTTCAGCTTGTAGTGCTTGGTCAGCGGGTTGTAGGTCAGGCCGATGATGTCCTTGACCTCCAGCCCGGCGGCGCGGCTCCAGGCGCCCAGCTCGGAGGGGCGGATGAACTTCTTGAAGTCATGGGTGCCGCGCGGCAGCATCTTGAGGATGTATTCGGCGCCGATGATCGCCAGCAGGTAGGCTTTGGGGTTGCGGTTGATGGTGGAGAAGAACACCTGGCCACCCGGCTTGACCATGCGGTAGCAGGCGCGGATCACCGACGAAGGGTCCGGCACGTGCTCGAGCATTTCCAGGCAGGTAACCACGTCGAACTGGCCGGGCATTTCCTCGGCCAGGGCCTCGGCGGTGATCTGCCGATACTCGACGGCGACACCGGACTCCAGCTGATGCAGCTGGGCCACCGCCAGTGGCGCTTCGCCCATGTCGATGCCGGTGACCGTGGCGCCGCGCTGGGCCATGGCCTCACTGAGGATGCCGCCGCCGCAGCCGACGTCCAGTACCTTCTTGCCGGCCAGGCCGACACGCTCGTCGATCCAGTTGACCCGCAGCGGGTTGATGTCGTGCAGTGGCTTGAACTCGCTCTCGCGGTCCCACCAGCGGTGGGCCAGGGCTTCGAACTTGGCGATTTCGGCGTGGTCGACGTTGCTCATGGGAACAGTCCTCTGAATCTTCGATAAATAGTGGCGCGGGTCGGTAGCCGTGGCTGCCGGCCCTTCATTCGTTGCGCCCGCCGATGCGGGCTCCCCAGGCGCGGGCGTTGGCGGCCAGCGCGGCTTCGTCCATGCGTGTCAGGCGGCGCTCGTCGACCAGCAGCTGGCCGGCGACCCAGACGGCCTTCACGCACTCGCGGCCGGTGGCGTAGATCAATTGCGAAACCGGGTCGTGCACCGGCTGTTGCTGCAGGCCGGACAGGTCGAAGGCGACCAGGTCGGCGGCCTTGCCCACTTCGAGCGAGCCGGTGATCGCCTCCAGCCCCAGTGCTCGGGCACCGTTGAGCGTGGCCATGCGCAGCGCGCGGTGCGCGTCCAGGGCGGTGGCCGAGCCGGCCACGGCCTTGGCCAGCAAGGCGGCGGTGCGGGTCTCGCCGAGCAGGTCGAGGTCGTTGTTGCTGGCGGCGCCGTCGGTGCCGACCGCGACGTTGACTCCGGCTTGCCACAGGCGCTCCACCGGGCAGAAACCGCTGGCCAGCTTGAGGTTGGACTCGGGGCAGTGGACCACGCTGGTGTTGCTTTCTACCAGCAGCGCCAGGTCGTCGTCGCTGACCTGGGTCATATGCACCGCTTGCAGGTTCGGCCCCAGCAGGCCTAGGCGGGCGAGGCGCGCCAGCGGGCGCTCGCCGTTGTCCTTGACAGCCTGCTCGACCTCGCTGGCGGTTTCGTGGATGTGCATGTGCAGCGGCGCGTCGAGCTGGTCGGCGATGATGCGGATCTTCTCGAGGTTGGTGTCGCTCACCGTATAGGGCGCGTGCGGGCCCAGGGCGATGCGGATGCGCGGGTGATGGCGCAGCTCGCCGAACAGCTCGATGGCCTGGTGCAGGGCCTGGTCCGGGGTTTGCGCGCCGGGGATGGGGAAGTCCAGCAGCGGCACGGCGATCTGCGCGCGGATGCCGCTGTGGTGGACCCGGTCGCAGGCCTCGCGGGGGAAGAAATACATGTCGGCGAAGCAGGTGACGCCGCCCTTGAGCTGTTCGGCGATGGCCAGGTCGGTGCCGTCGCGCACGAAGGTCTCGTCGACCCAACGGCCCTCGGCGGGCCAGATGTGCTCCTTGAGCCAGGTCATCAGCGGCAGGTCGTCGGCCAGGCCGCGGAACAACGCCATGGCGGCATGCCCGTGGGCGTTGATCAGCCCGGGGGTCAGCAGGCAGTCGGGCAGCTCGCGCACGGCCTGGGCCTGCGGGGCGCGTTCGCGCGGGCCGATCCAGGCGATCTGGCCGTCGCGAATGCCCAGCGCATGGCCTTGCAGGACCACGCCCGCCGGCTCCACGGGGACCAGCCAGGCCGGTACGAGCAGCAGGTCGAGGAGGGGAGGGGCACTGGGCATGCGAGGCATCTACCTGGTTCGGTTCGGCTAAACGCGCAGTATACCCGAGCGTCCGTGGCTGAGGGTCGCTATAATCGCCGGCTTTTGATGCCTGGGTGACGGGGAGAGGCGATGCGCGAGCAACTGATGGCGGCGGAGACCGTGGTAGGTATCGAGTGGCGCGACGGCGCGTTGCACCTGCTCGACCAGCGTCTGCTGCCGCTCGAGCAGCTCTGGCTGACCTGCAGCAGTGTCGAGGAAGTGGCCGAGGCGATTGGCGACATGGCGGTGCGCGGTGCGCCAGCGATCGGCATCTGCGCAGCCTATGGGCTGGTGCTGGCGCTGCGCCAGCGCTTGGCCGAAGGTGGCGACTGGGAAGAGTCGCTGGAAGAAGACTTCCTGATGCTGGGCGAGGCCCGGCCAACCCCGGCGAATCTGTTCTGGGCCCTCAACCGCATGCGCGAGCGCCTGCAGCGGTTGCGCCCGGGGGAAGACCTGCTGGCGGCCATGGAGGCCGAGGCCATCGCCATTCACCAGAGTGACCGCGAGGCCAGCCTTACCATGGCCCAGTTCGGCGTCGAGCAGATTCGCAAGCACCAGGGCAGCGAGCAGGCCCTGCTCACCCATGGCAACGCCGGGGCCCTGGCTACCGGCGGCTTTGGCACCGCGCTTGGGGTGATCCGCGCCGCGACCCTGGAAGGCATGGTCGAGCAGGTCTATGCCTGCGAGTCCCGCCCCTGGCTGCAGGGCTCGCGCCTGACCGCCTGGGAGCTGGCAGCCGACGGCGTGCCGGTGACCGTGGTCGCCGATGCGGCGGCTGGGCACCTGATGAAGACCAAGGGCATCACCTGGGTAGTGGTGGGAGCCGACTGCATCGCTGCCAATGGCGACGTGGCGGCGAAGATCGGCACTTATCAACTGGCCGTGGCGGCCATGCACCATGGCTTGCGTTTCATGGTGGTGGCGCCGAGCACCAGCATCGACCTCAACCTGGCCAGTGGCGAGGACATTCCCTTGGAAATCCGTGGTGTCGAGGAACTGCTCGAGGTCGATGGCATCCAGGTGACGGCGGACGTCGAGGCGTACAACCCGGTGGTGGATGTCACCCCGGCCGACTTGATTGATGTGATCGTCACTGAAAAGGGTGTGGTCGAACGCCCGGACACGGCGAAGATCGCCCAGTTGATGTGCCGTAAACGCCTCCATTGAGGCGTTTCTCCATTCGAACGAATGGCCTGTCACGGCTACCTGCCATATCTCCCATGCCGCCTATGGTTGTGATACCATCCGGCAGTTTCCAAGGCCGCTCTTTACGGCGGCCTTCATTGCGCAGATCCATGGCACAACTCATTGATTTGTCGTAAGTCGTCGCACCCCTTTTGCGCTGCGGCGGCGAGCTTCGTTCGTCCTAAGTGGGACCAGGCGAAGTTTCACCAGAAAAAGGAATCAGGCTTCTCATGGGCGAACTGGCCAAAGAAATCCTCCCGGTCAATATCGAAGACGAACTGAGACAGTCTTACCTCGACTACGCGATGAGCGTGATTGTCGGGCGAGCGCTGCCCGATGCGCGTGACGGCTTGAAGCCGGTGCACCGTCGCGTGTTGTACGCGATGAGCGAGCTGGGCAACGACTGGAACAAGCCGTACAAGAAATCCGCCCGTGTGGTCGGTGACGTGATCGGTAAGTACCACCCGCACGGCGATACCGCCGTGTACGACACCATCGTGCGCATGGCCCAGCCCTTCTCGCTGCGCTACCTGCTGGTCGATGGCCAGGGCAACTTCGGTTCGGTGGACGGCGACAACGCTGCGGCCATGCGATACACCGAAGTGCGCATGGCCAAGCTGGCCCACGAGCTGCTGGCCGACCTGCACAAGGAAACCGTCGACTGGGTGCCCAACTACGACGGCACCGAGCAGATCCCGGCGGTCATGCCGACCAAGATCCCCAACCTGCTGGTCAACGGCTCCAGCGGCATCGCCGTGGGCATGGCCACCAACATCCCGCCGCACAACCTCGGCGAGGTGATCGACGGCTGCCTGGCGCTGATCGACAACTCCGACATCACGGTCGATGAACTGATGCAGTTCATCCCGGGGCCGGACTTCCCGACCGCCGGCCTGATCAACGGCCGCCAGGGCATCATCGAGGCCTACCGCACCGGCCGTGGACGCATCTATATGCGTGCCCGCTCGGAAATCGAAGACATCGACAAGGTTGGCGGTCGCCAGCAGATCGTCGTCACCGAGCTGCCGTACCAGCTGAACAAGGCGCGGCTGATCGAGAAGATCGCCGAGCTGGTCAAAGAGAAGAAGATCGAAGGCATCACCGAGCTGCGCGACGAGTCCGACAAGGACGGCATGCGCATCGTCATCGAGCTGCGTCGCGGCGAGGTGCCGGAGGTGGTGCTCAACAACCTCTACCAGCAGACCCAACTGCAGAGCGTGTTCGGCATCAACATCGTCGCCCTGATCGACGGCCGCCCGCGCCTGCTGAACCTCAAGGACCTGCTCGAGGCGTTTGTTCGTCACCGTCGTGAGGTGGTCACCCGTCGCACCGTGTTCGAGCTGCGCAAGGCTCGCGAGCGTGGCCACATCCTCGAAGGCCAGGCGGTTGCGCTGTCCAACATCGACCCGGTCATCGCCCTGATCAAGGCTTCGCCGACGCCGTCCGAGGCCAAGGAAGCGCTGATCAGTACTGCCTGGGAATCCAGCGCCGTGCAGGTGATGGTCGAGCGCGCTGGCGCCGAGTCCTGCCGTCCGGAAGACCTGCCGGAGCAGTACGGCCTGCGCGAGGGCAAGTATTACCTGTCGCCGGAACAGGCCCAGGCCATCCTTGACCTGCGCCTGCACCGCCTGACCGGCCTGGAGCACGAGAAGCTGCTGGCCGAGTACCAGGAAATCCTCGCCCAGATCGGCGAGCTGATCCGCATCCTCAGCAGCGCCGAGCGCCTGATGGAAGTGATCCGCGAGGAACTGGAAGCGATCCGCGCCGAATATGGCGATGCCCGTCGCACTGAAATCCTCAATGCCAGCCACGACCTCAACTACGGCGACATGATCCCGGAAGAAGAGCGCGTGGTGACCATTTCCCACGGCGGCTACGCCAAGACGCAGCCCCTGTCCGCCTACCAGGCCCAGCGCCGCGGCGGCAAGGGCAAGTCGGCTACTGGCGTGAAGGACGAGGACTACATCGAGCACCTGCTGGTCGCCAACAGCCACGCGACCCTGCTGCTGTTCTCCAGCAAGGGCAAGGTGTACTGGAAGAAGACCTACGAAATTCCAGAAGCGTCCCGCGCCGCCCGTGGTCGTCCATTGGTCAACCTGCTGCCGCTGGAAGAAGGTGAGCGAATCACCGCCATGCTGCAGATCGACCTGGAGGCCCTGCAGCAAAGCGCGGGTGCCGACGAAGAGCTGGAGGACGCGGATGACACCGTGCTCGAAGGCGAAGTGGTCGAGGCCGAGGAAGTCGACGAGGAAGACGGCGATACCCCTGAGTGGCTGGCTGAGCCGACCGGCGCCTACATCTTCATGGCCACCGCTTCCGGTACCGTGAAGAAGACCCCGCTGGTGCAGTTCGCCCGTCCGCGCTCCAATGGCCTGATCGCCCTGAAGCTCAAGGAAGGTGACACCCTGATCGCTGCGGCCATCACCGACGGCGCCAAGGAAGTCATGATGTTCTCCGACGCTGGCAAGGTGATCCGTTTCGCCGAGAGCGTGGTCCGCGAGATGGGTCGTAACGCCCGCGGTGTGCGCGGCATGAAGCTGGGCAAGGGGCAGCAGATCATCTCCATGCTGATCCCGGAATCCGGCGCGCAGATCCTCACCGCCTCCGAGCGTGGCTTCGGCAAGCGCACCCCGCTGTCCAAGTTCCCGCGCCGCGGCCGTGGCGGCCAGGGCGTGATCGCCATGGGCACCAAGGGGCGCAATGGCTTGCTGATCGGTGCTATCCAGGTGCAGGAAGGTGAGGAGATCATGCTGATCTCCGACCAGGGCACGCTGGTGCGGACACGGGTCGGGGAAGTTTCCAGCCTTAGCCGCAACACCCAGGGCGTGACCCTGATCAAGCTGGCCAGCGATGAAACCCTGGTAGGCCTTGAGCGTGTCCAGGAGCCATCCGAGGAAGAGCTCAATGACATCATCGAGACGGACGAGGAGGGCAACCCGCTCGATGCGGTGGGCGAGGATGACGCGGGTGTCGAAGAGGCGCCTCAGGAATAACCGATGCAACAACCCGAACGGGGCGACCAAGGTCGCCCCGTTTGACTGATAAGGGCTTGGCCCGATCCGCAGGCTGGCCTCATGGCCTGTGGGAGCGGGTTTACCCGCGAAGAAGACACCGCGGTGCATGGCAAGGGCTTCGCCTTTGTTCGCGGGTAAACCCGCTCCCACAGGGTTTCCGCTGGCATCGATGATTTACGATTTGTTCTATTTGGCAGAGCGAGAGTGGATGTGAGCAAACGAGCCTTTAACTTCTGCGCAGGCCCTGCCGCGCTTCCCGATGCTGTCCTGCAGCGTGCCCAGGCGGAAATGCTGGATTGGCGTGGCAAAGGCCTGTCGGTGATGGAGATGAGCCACCGCAGCGACGACTACGTGGCCATCGCCGAAAAGGCCGAGCAGGACCTGCGCGACCTGCTGTCCGTCCCTTCCAACTACAAGGTGCTGTTCCTGCAGGGTGGCGCCAGCCAGCAGTTTGCCGAGATCCCGCTGAACCTGCTGCCGGAGAACGGTACCGCCGACTACGTCGAGACCGGCATCTGGTCGAAAAAGGCCATCGAAGAGGCGCGCCGTTATGGCAACGTCAATGTCGCCGCCAGCGCCAAGCCTTACGACTACCTGGCCATTCCGGGGCAGAACGAATGGCAGCTGACCGCCAATGCGGCCTACGTCCACTATGCGTCCAACGAAACCATCGGTGGCCTGCAGTTCGACTGGGTGCCCGAGACCGGTGACGTGCCGCTGGTGGTGGATATGTCCTCCGACATCCTTTCGCGGCCGATCGATGTTTCGCAGTACGGCATGATCTACGCCGGCGCGCAGAAGAATATCGGCCCCAGCGGCCTGGTGGTGGTGATCGTTCGCGAGGACCTGCTGGGCCGTGCCCGCAGCAGCTGCCCGACCATGCTCGACTACAAGATCGCAGCCGACAACGGCTCGATGTACAACACGCCTGCCACCTATTCCTGGTACCTCTCGGGCCTGGTGTTCGAGTGGCTCAAGGAGCAGGGCGGTGTCGAGGCCATGGAGCAGCGCAACCGCGCCAAGAAGGACCGTCTGTACGGTTTCATCGACAGCAGCGAGTTCTACACCAACCCGATCAGCCACAACGCCCGTTCGTGGATGAACGTCCCGTTCCGACTGGCCGACGAGCGCCTGGACAAGGCCTTCCTGGCCGGCGCCGACGCCCGTGGCCTGCTCAATCTCAAAGGCCACCGCTCGGTCGGTGGCATGCGCGCCTCGATCTACAACGCCTTGGGCCTGGAAGCCGTCGAGGCACTGGTTAACTACATGGAAGTATTCGAAAAGGAGCATGGATGATGTCCGACCAGGAATTGAAGGCACTGCGCGTGCGCATCGACAGCCTCGACGAGAAGATCCTCGAGCTGATCAGCGAGCGCGCCCGCTGTGCCCAAGAAGTGGCCAAGGTCAAGACTGCGTCGCTGGCCGAAGGCGAGACACCGGTGTTCTACCGCCCCGAGCGTGAGGCCGCGGTGCTCAAGCGCGTCATGGAGCGCAACGCCGGTCCGCTGGACAACGAAGAGATGGCGCGGTTGTTCCGCGAAATCATGTCGTCCTGCCTGGCGCTCGAGGAACCCCTGAAAGTGGCCTACCTCGGCCCAGAGGGAACCTTCACCCAGGCTGCGGCGATGAAGCATTTCGGCCATGCCGTGGTCAGCCGCCCGATGGCGGCCATCGACGAGGTGTTCCGCGAAGTGGCGGCCGGCGCCGTCAACTTCGGCGTGGTGCCGGTGGAGAACTCCACCGAGGGCGCGGTCAGCCATACCCTGGACAGCTTCCTCGAGCACGACATGGTGATCTGCGGCGAGGTCGAGCTGCGTATTCACCATCACCTGCTGGTGGGCGAGAACACCAAGACCGACAGCATCACCCGCATCTATTCCCACGCCCAGTCGCTGGCCCAGTGCCGCAAGTGGCTGGATGCCCACTACCCGAACGTCGAGCGCGTGGCCGTGTCGAGCAACGCCGAGGCGGCCAAGCGGGTCAAGGGCGAATGGAACTCGGCGGCGATCGCCGGCGACATGGCGGCCAACCTGTATGGTTTGACCCGCCTGGCCGAGAAGATCGAGGACCGTCCGGACAACTCGACGCGCTTCCTGATGATCGGTAACCAGGAAGTGCCGCCGACCGGCGACGACAAGACCTCGATCATCGTCTCCATGAGCAACAAGCCGGGTGCGCTGCATGAGTTGCTGGTACCGTTCCACGAGAACGGCATCGACCTGACCCGCATCGAGACCCGTCCGTCGCGCAGCGGCAAGTGGACCTACGTGTTCTTCATCGACTTCGTTGGCCACCACCGCGACCCGCTGATCAAGGCGGTGCTGGAGCAGATCAGCCAGGAGGCCGTGGCGCTGAAGGTGTTGGGCTCGTACCCGAAGGCGGTGCTTTGATTCGAGATTGTCGGGGCTGCAACGCAGCCCCAATGGGTCTCGCAGATTGCCTAGATTTCTGAACAGGGTTCACATTCGTGGTTAATGCTGTAACAAACAAACCCGCGCCAATCATTGACCGCCTGGTGGTCGTCGGCCTCGGCCTGATCGGTGGTTCCTTCGCCAAGGGCCTGCGTGAAAGCGGCCTGTGCCGCGAAGTGGTCGGCGTCGATCTGGATGCCGAGTCGCGCAAGCAGGCCGTGGCGCTGGGCGTGGTCGATCGCTGCGAAGCAGACCTCGCCGCCGCCTGTGTCGGTGCCGACGTCATCCAGTTGGCGGTGCCGATCCTGGCCATGGAGAAAGTCCTGGCGCGCCTGGCGCAGCTGGACCTGGGCAATGCGGTCATCACCGATGTCGGCAGCGCCAAGGGCAATGTCGTGCGCGCCGCCCGCGAGGCCTTCGCCGCCAACCTGGCGCACTTCGTGCCCGGGCACCCGATCGCCGGTTCCGAGCAGAGCGGCGTGGAGGCCTCCAACGCGGCGTTGTTCCGTCGTCACAAGGTGATCCTCACGCCGCTGCCCGAGACCGACCCGCAGGCCCTGGCCCTGGTCGATCGCCTGTGGCGGGCATTGGACGCCGATGTCGAGCACATGCCGGTCGAACGCCACGACGAAGTGCTGGCCGCCACCAGTCATCTGCCGCATCTGCTGGCCTTCGGCCTGGTCGATTCGCTGGCCAAGCGCAATGAAAACCTGGAGATCTTCCGGTACGCTGCGGGAGGTTTCCGCGATTTCACGAGAATCGCCGGCAGCGACCCGATCATGTGGCATGACATCTTCCTCGCCAACCGGGAAGCGGTCCTGCGCACCCTCGATACATTTCGCAGCGACCTCGACGCCTTGCGCGACGCGGTCGATGCTGGGGACGGGCACCAACTGCTGGGCGTGTTCACCCGCGCCCGGGTTGCCCGCGAGCATTTCAGTAAAATCCTGGCCCGTCGGGCCTATGTGGACGCTATGAACGCCAACGACCTGATTTTCCTGGCCCAACCTGGTGGCCGCGTGTCCGGACGGATTCGCGTACCGGGCGACAAATCCATTTCCCACCGCTCGATCATGCTCGGCTCGCTGGCCGAAGGCACGACCGAGGTCGAGGGCTTCCTCGAGGGCGAAGATGCCCTGGCCACCCTGCAGGCGTTCCGCGACATGGGCGTGGTCATCGAAGGCCCGCATCATGGCCGCGTGACCATTCACGGTGTTGGCCTCTACGGCTTGAAGCCACCGCCCGGGCCTCTGTACGTCGGCAACTCCGGTACTTCGATGCGTCTGTTGTCCGGCCTGCTGGCGGCGCAGTCGTTCGACACCACCATGACCGGCGATGCCTCGCTGTCCAAGCGCCCGATGAACCGCGTTGCCAATCCGCTGCGCGAAATGGGTGCGGTGGTCGAGACCGGCCCTGAGGGGCGTCCGCCGCTGACCATTCGTGGCGGCCACAAGCTCAAGGCGCTGAACTACACGCTGCCGATGGCCAGTGCCCAGGTCAAATCCTGCCTGCTGCTGGCTGGCCTGTATGCCGAAGGCACCACCACCGTCACCGAGCCTGCACCAACCCGCGACCACACCGAGCGCATGCTGCGTGGTTTTGGCTACTCGGTCGCCTCCAATGGCCCGGTCGCCTCGCTGCAGTCGGGCGGCAAGCTCAGCGCGACCCGCATCGAAGTGCCGGCGGATATTTCCTCCGCAGCCTTCTTCCTGGTGGCAGCGTCCATCGCCGAAGGCTCCGAGCTGGTGCTCGAGCACGTCGGCATCAACCCGACCCGTACCGGCGTGATCGATATCCTGCGCCTGATGGGCGGCGACATCACCCTGGAAAACCAGCGTGAAGTCGGTGGCGAGCCCGTGGCCGACCTGCGCGTGCGTGGCGCCAAGCTCAAGGGCATCGATATTCCCGAGCACCTGGTGCCCCTGGCCATCGACGAGTTCCCGGTATTGTTCGTCGCTGCCGCCTGCGCTGAAGGCCGTACCGTGCTGCGCGGTGCCGAAGAGCTGCGGGTCAAGGAGTCCGATCGCATCCAGGTCATGGCCGACGGCTTGATCGCCCTGGGTGTGAAGTGCGAGCCGACCCCGGATGGCATCATCATCGATGGTGGCCAGATTGGTGGTGGCGAAGTACACGGCCACGGCGACCACCGTATCGCCATGGCCTTCAGCGTTGCCTCGCTGCGTGCCAGCGCGCCGATCGTCATCCATGACTGCGCCAACGTCGCCACCTCGTTCCCGAACTTCCTGGCGCTGTGCAAGGAAGTCGGCATCCGCGTCGCCGAAGAGGGCAAGTCGTGAGTTCGCAAGCACCGGTCATCACCATCGACGGGCCAAGCGGTTCGGGCAAAGGCACGGTCGCCGGGCTGCTGGCTCGCGAGCTGGGCTGGCGCCTGCTCGACTCCGGCGCGCTGTACCGCCTGCTGGCGTTCAACGCCAGCAACCATGGCGTCGACCTGACCAACGAAGAGCTGCTCAAGGCGCTGGCCGCCCATCTGGATGTGCAGTTCATTGCCGCCGAGCCGGGCAAGCTGCAACAGATCATTCTCGAAGGCGAGGATGTCAGTAATGTCATCCGCACCGAGACCGTCGGTGCCGGCGCCTCTATGGTCGCCTCGCTGCCGGCGGTGCGCGAGGCGCTGCTGCAGCGCCAGCGCGCCTTCCGCGAGGCGCCCGGGTTGATCGCCGATGGTCGCGACATGGGCACCGTGGTATTCCCGGACGCGCCGCTAAAGGTGTTTCTCACCGCCAGCGCCGAGGAGCGTGCTCGCCGCCGCTACCTGCAGTTGAAGGGCAAGGGCGAAGATGTTAGTCTGTCGAGTCTGCTAGATGAGATCCGTGCGCGCGACGAGCGCGACACCCAGCGTGCAGTGGCCCCGCTCAAGCCGGCGGCCGATGCCATTCAGCTGGATTCCACGGAGCTGTCCATCGAGCAGGTGCTGCAACGCATCAGAAGCGAGCTCGCACTGCGCGACCTCATCTGATGGAGAGGAGAGCAGGCAGGGGCACCAGTCAACGTCCTGCCGGCGCTTCTTAACTTAACGAAACCCACATTGTCTGGAATGTGGCTATGGGCGTTTTTTTCGCCCGAATCTACAGGAATTAAAATGAGCGAAAGCTTTGCAGAACTCTTTGAAGAAAGCCTGAAAACCCTCAATCTTCAGCCGGGTGCGATCATCACCGGTATCGTTGTCGACATCGACGGCGACTGGGTTACCGTACACGCTGGCCTGAAGTCCGAGGGCGTCATCCCGCTCGAGCAATTCATCAACGAAGCTGGCGAGCTGACCATCAAGGTCGGTGACGAAGTTCACGTTGCGCTGGACGCGGTCGAAGACGGCTTTGGCGAAACCAAGCTGTCCCGTGAAAAAGCCAAGCGCGCCGAGTGCTGGATTGTTCTGGAAGCTGCTTTCGCTGCCGAAGAAGTGGTCAAGGGCGTTATCAACGGTAAGGTTAAAGGCGGCTTCACTGTCGACGTTAACGGCATCCGTGCGTTCCTGCCGGGCTCCCTGGTTGATGTCCGCCCAGTGCGCGACACCACCCACCTCGAAGGCAAAGAGCTGGAATTCAAGGTCATCAAGCTGGACCAGAAGCGCAACAACGTTGTCGTTTCCCGTCGCAGCGTCCTGGAAGCCGAAAACAGCGCCGAGCGCGAAGCTCTGCTGGAATCGCTGCAGGAAGGCCAGCAGGTCAAAGGTATCGTCAAGAACCTCACCGACTACGGTGCGTTCGTTGACCTGGGCGGCGTCGATGGTCTGCTGCACATCACCGACATGGCCTGGAAGCGTATCAAGCATCCGTCGGAAATCGTCAACGTTGGTGACGAGATCGACGTCAAGGTCCTGAAGTACGATCGCGAGCGCAACCGCGTTTCGCTGGGTCTGAAGCAACTGGGCGAAGACCCATGGGTTGCTATCAAAGCCCGTTACCCAGAAAGCACCCGCGTCATGGCTCGCGTCACCAACCTGACCGACTATGGCTGCTTCGCTGAGCTGGAAGAAGGCGTTGAAGGCCTGGTGCACGTCTCCGAAATGGACTGGACCAACAAGAACATCCACCCGTCGAAAGTCGTTCAGGTTGGCGACGAAGTGGAAGTCATGGTTCTGGACATCGACGAAGAGCGTCGTCGTATCTCCCTGGGTATCAAGCAGTGCAAATCGAACCCATGGGAAGACTTCTCCGGCCAGTTCAACAAGGGTGACAAGATCACCGGTACCATCAAGTCGATCACCGACTTCGGTATCTTCATCGGCCTGGACGGCGGCATCGACGGTCTGGTTCACCTGTCCGACATCTCCTGGAACGAAGCCGGCGAAGAAGCCGTGCGTCGCTTCAAGAAGGGCGACGAGCTGGAAACCGTCATCCTGTCGGTTGACCCAGAGCGCGAGCGCATCTCCCTGGGCATCAAGCAGCTGGAAGACGATCCGTTCTCCAACTTCGTTGCTGTCAACGACAAGGGCGCTATCGTCAAGGGTATCGTCAAGGAAGTTGACGCCAAGGGCGCTATCGTGACCCTGGCCGACGACATCGAAGCTACTCTGAAGGCTTCCGAAATCAGCCGTGACCGCGTTGAAGACGCTCGTAACGTGCTGAAGGAAGGCGAAGAGATCGAAGCCAAGATCATCAGCGTCGACCGCAAGTCCCGCGTCATCAGCCTGTCCATCAAGTCGAAGGACGACGCTGAAGAGCGCGAAGCCATCCAGAGCCTGAAAAACGCTCCGGAAGCGGCTGCCGATACCACCATGGCTGCGCTGCTGCGCGAAGCAATGGCCAAGCAGAACTGAGTTCTGTTTGATCGGTAAAAAGGGCGACCCTCGGGTCGCCCTTTTTTTTGCCTGTGGATTCCTGGTGTGGCTTCTTGCCTGTGCCCCGCAGTCACGCGGCTCGCCGTGGTAGTCGGAAAATCCTTATCTTGAATTTTTTTGTTTAGTCAAGAACCACCCTGTTCAAATCCGTCGGAGCGTGCTACAAACTGATTAAGCAATGATCTAGCTGCTTGATAACGAAGGGAAAAATATGACGAAGTCGGAGCTGATCGAACGTATTGTCACCCATCAGGGGCTGCTCTCGTCCAAGGACGTGGAGCTGGCCATCAAGACCATGCTTGAACAGATGTCGCAGTGCCTGGCGACCGGGGATCGCATCGAGATCCGCGGCTTTGGCAGTTTCTCGCTGCACTACCGTGCTCCACGGGTAGGGCGCAATCCCAAGACCGGTCAATCGGTCAGCCTCGAAGGCAAGTACGTCCCTCACTTCAAGCCCGGCAAGGAGTTGCGCGATCGGGTGAACGAAGAAGAGCATGAGCCCGGCTGAGCCATTCAAGGAGTGATCCATGCGTAATCTCAAGCGCGCCCTGGCGGCGCTGTTCGTGTTGCTGCTGGCGGCCGTAGTGCTGTTCTTCGTGCTGGAGAACCAGCAGACCGTGACGTTGGTGTTGTTTGGTTGGTCGGCGCCCGCAGTGCCGGTTGCCGTGCTGGTGCTGGCGGCGTTGGTGATTGGCTTGGCTGTTGGCCCTTTGCTGGGGGCTTATGGCTTGATGCGAGGTAAGAGCAAGATTCGCGCCTCGGCCCGTCAAGCGGCGCTTACTGGCAAATAGGGATATTTCCTACGAAGCATTGAGACTTGTCGCCTTTGTTGGTCAGGGTTAGGGTGTCCTAATAACGCCCTTTCTGTACTGGCTGGCTGAAGGGCGGCAAGGTGGATTTTCCGGCAATTACTCATCACGGTGGTGTGCATGGCATCACCGGTTCCTGTCACCAGTTGCACCTCGATGATGGCGCCAGCCTGCTTGTCGACTGTGGCATGGCGCAAGGCGCTGATGCTCGGCTCGATGTAGGGCCTGGCGAGCTCGGATTCGGCGTCGGTGGCGTCCTGGTGCTGGTCGTCACACACGTTCATCTTGATCATGTTGGGCGTATCCCCACCCTGTTTGGCGCGGGCTTCCGTGGCCCGATCCTCTGCAGTGAGCCCTCCGCCAAGCTCCTGCCCTTGGTGCTCGAAGATGCCTATCGGCTCGAGATCAGTAATGAGCCTGTGCAGGTGCAGCGATTCCTTGCGCTGCTCGAGCGGCATATTGAACCCATCCCTTTCGCTCATTGGCATGTCGTCATCGACCGGCCCGGGCTGTATTGCGCTATCCGCCTGCAGCGTGCTGGTCATTTGCTGGGTTCGGCTTATGTCGAGTGTGAGGTGCGTCGTGCCGGCAAAAGCACCCGGGTGGTCTTTTCCGGAGATCTTGGTGCTTCCGGCAACCCATTGCTGCGGCCTTTAGAACCGCCGGAATGGGCTGATGTGCTGGTGTTGGAGAGCACCTATGGCGATCGTCTGCATGTTGATCGTGGGGAGCGCCGCCAGCAGCTCGAGGCTTTGATCGAGCGGGCTTTGCGGGATCAGGGAGCCATCCTGATTCCAGCTTTCAGTCTCGGGCGCACGCAGGAGTTGCTTTGCGAGCTTGAAGATATTCTTTATCGCAAAGCCCTGTTCGAGCGTTCCGAGGGCGCGCCTGGGGGAGAGTTTGCCGGCTGGGCGAGACTGCCGGTCATTCTCGACTCACCGTTGGCTTTGCGCATCACCCAGGTTTATCGCGAGTTGCACATGTACTGGCGAGAAGAGGCGCGGCAGCGTTTGGTGGGTGGGCGTGATCCGTTGGGGTTTGGTCAGCTTGTAACAATTGAGTCACATTCCAGTCATCAGCGTGTAGTCAATTACCTGAAGAGTACGGGGCGGCCAGCCATTGTGATTGCCGGTAACGGAATGTGCAGCGGCGGGCGAATTGTCGACTATCTTAAGGCGATGCTCGGTGATCCGCGGCATGAGGTCCTGTTTGTTGGCTATCAGGCCAAAGGTACGCCGGGAGCAGTGATTCAAGCGAGCCGCGCAGTCGAAGACGTCGGGCAGGTTGACCTAAGTGGGCAGCTTTATCAGATACGGGCAAAGGTGCTGACCTTGGGCGGATTCTCGGGGCATGCGGATCAACGGGGTTTGCTCGCGTTTGCCCAAGGGTGCGCTGCGAAGCGTGTGCTGTTGGTGCACGGCGAGCGCGCCAGCAAACAGGCATTGGCGCAGGTCTTGCGCCAAGAGTTGCCTGAGGGCTCGTTCGTTGCGGTCGCGGGGCATGGGGGGAACTAATTCTCGGGCATTCTCTCTACAGCAAGCTAAAGTGAAATGATGCTCCATGAGCGAAGTTGCAAAATGCCAGCAACGGGAGGGTGTTTTGTGTCGGGTTGTGTGGAAGGTTTAATCTGTAGACGCTAAGGAAAAGTAGAATAAATGCGCAGTGAACGTGAGCGCCCCAGTGAGGATGAAATTGATGTCTTTGAGCTATGTGAGTCGTTGTGGAGGCAGAAACTCCTGATTTTCGTGGTTGCGGTCGTTGTCTTTGCGGGTGCTGTTCTCTATGCGTTCTGGGCGTCGCCGGTCTACCGGGCCAAGCTTTTCTTGCGTCCCCCCTTGCAGGCTGATCTGGCCGTGCTCAATCAGGGGCGGGGTGGCGACTCCAATCTTGCCATGGTGTCGGCCAAGGATGGTTTCGATGCGTTTGTGCGTAATCTCGAATCGGAGTCCATGCGTCGAAAATTCTTCGAGGCCATTTATTTGCCTGCATTGACTGAGCAGCAGCGCAGTGCTTCTCGCAATGATCTGTATACCCGATTCCTGGCCAGTGTTTCAGTGGGCGCGCTCTCTGGGGAGAATCCGGGCGATGTTTCCGTTCGGATGGAGGCGGAAGATCCGGTGCGTTCTGGCGAGTGGGCCAGTTTGTATGCGGCGTTTGCGGGGGAGCTTGGCAGGGATGAGATTGTTCAGAACATCATTACCGACGCGCGAACCAAGGCCGATAACATAGAGCAGGCGATAATGCGTGCGCGCGAGGGGGCCAGGGGGCAGCGCGAGGACAGGATCGTCAAGCTCACGGAAGCCCTGGGTGTTGCCCGCAGCATGGGGCTGGAGGTGCCACCGATGATCATCTCTGGCCAGGGCTCCGATGGCGATAGCGGATCGCTTGATTACCTGCGCGGCGTCAAGGCGCTTGAGGCGGAAATCAAAAGCCTGCGCGAGCGTGAGTCGGACGACCCCTTTGTCGCTGATCTGCGTAGGCAACAAGAGTTGTTGGCCTTCTATCGTTCTTTGAAGATTGATCCGGAGCAGGTGCGCATCTACAGGCAGGATGGTGCTGTCGAGGTGTCGGAAGACCCTGTGCGGCCCAACAGGAAACTGGTCGTGGCGGGAGGCTTGCTTTTGGGGTTGGTTCTAGGTGGGGGGCTTGCCTTGATGCGGCATTTCTGGATGCGGCGCCGTGCGGGGGATGCAGGCTAGTGCATCTTTGCCATTTGCGGGTTGACCGACGTTGCGCGTGAATAGCTGCCGGTCGCATGCAAGTCATTGACAGTGTACAAGGGGCGAGCGAGCATGCGCTCGAACTTCGAATGTGGCGCAGCAGGTACAGAGCATGGCTTTCTTGACGCAATCCCAGTTGCAGGCAATGGGATTCAAACACTTGGGTGTGGATGTAAAGATCAGTGACAAGGCTTCGATCTATAATTGTGATCTTATTGAAATAGGTGATTACTCGCGCATTGATGATTTTTGCGTTGTTTCTGGGCGCGTCACTATCGGGCGTAATGTGCATATCGCGGTGTTCAATAATGTCGCGGGTGGTGAGCTCGGCGTGACGATGGAGGACTTCTCCGGGTTGGCGTATGGTTGTCATGTGTTCTCACAATCGGATGACTACACGGGCAAGAGCATGACAAACCCTACAGTGCCCGCCCAGTTCAAGAGTGAAACCAAGGCCCCCGTCGTTATTGGGCGTCATGTTATTGTGGGAACTTCCTCTATTGTCATGCCGGGCGTGACATTGGCAGAAGGGTGTTCGGTAGGGGCGATGAGTTGGATTACGAAGTCCACCGAGCCCTGGGGGGTTTATTTTGGTATTCCGGCAAAACGTATAAAAAACCGTTCCAAGAAGCTGCTGGAGCTCGAGGCTGAATACCTGGCTGGCGCTGGTGAGCAGTAATGCGCGGCTGAACGCCGTTAGCACGCGTGCGGTTGATGCAGCTCAGGCGCGGCGCGGTGTCAAGGCTATCACGATGGCGGCGTCTCGGTTACCATCAGTACGGCTCTACGATTCGCCGACTGACCACGAAGCCTCAGGTTAAACGCATGCGCGTCGATCAAGCTGATCAGTATCAGCGTGTTCCCCTGTTTGCCCATGATGGCTATCGGGGGCAAGGCCAGTCGGTGCAAATAATCGTATTTTTAATTTTCCAGTGAGCAGCGCCATGATCCCATTCAACAAACCACCCTATACCGGCAAAGAAGACGACCATGTTCTGAACGCCATGCGTGCGTCGAAAATGTCGGGGGACGGTGAGTATACGGTGCTCTGCCACAAGTGGTTTGAAAGTAATGTTGGCTGTAAAAAGGCATTATTGACGCCTTCCTGTACCCAGGCGTTGGAAATGGCTGCGATTCTCATCGATATCCAGCCCGGCGATGAAGTCATTATGCCGAGCTATACGTTTGTGAGCACGGCCAATGCCTTTGTCTTGCGCGGTGCGAACATTGTATTCGTCGATGTGCGGCCGGATACGATGAACATCGATGAGCAATTGATTGAGGCCGCCATTACGCCAAGAACCAAGGCTATTGTGCCTGTTCATTATGCCGGCGTGGCCTGTGAGATGGATGTCATCATGGCGCTCGCCGAAAAGCATCAGTTGTATGTTATCGAAGATGCTGCTCAGGGGATGAAAGCTACGTATAAAGGGCGAGCCCTCGGTACCATTGGTCATCTGGCGGCGTATAGCTTCCATGAAACCAAGAACTACACCAGTGGTGGTGAAGGTGGGCTGTTGCTGATCAATGATGAACGCTTTGTCACGCGCGCAGAGATTGTTCGGGAAAAAGGCACCAATCGCAGTCAGTTCTGGCGAGGCATGGTGGACAAGTATACCTGGGTGGATGTAGGCAGCAGTTATTTGCCTTCGGAGTTACAGGCCGCCTACTTGTATGGGCAGTTGCAGAGCTCCGAGGAAATCAATCAAGCTCGCCGTCAGCTCTGGGATAACTATTACCAGGCGTTTGCCAGCCTGCAGGAAAAAGGCCTGGAGTTGCCGATCGTGCCGGAAGGCTGCGAGCACAATGCGCACATGTTCTATGTGAAGCTGAAAGATTTGCAGGTGCGTGGCGCTTTTATTGAGTCGCTCAAGGCGCAGGGTGTGCTGTCGGTGTTTCATTATGTGCCCTTGCACTCGTCACCTTGCGGGCTCAAGTGGGGGCGATTCAGTGGTGATGACACCTATACCACGGCCGACAGCGAGCGTTTGGTCAGGCTGCCTATCTGGTATGGCATGACCGAGGCCGAACAGGGCCAGGTGATTTCCAGTGTTCGGCAGTTCATGGGCACACTGTGAGTCGAACTTCCACTCTGAAGACTGCTTTTCTCACCGGTTCTGCTCACCTTTCAAGAATCGCGGTCGGGTTCTTGCTGGTCAAGGTGATTGCTTATTACCTTGGCCCTGAAGGGATGGGCGGCATCGGTCACTTCATGAGCCTGGCGACCATCGTCTACATGGTGGCGGGTGGGGGGATCACCAACGCGGTCATCAAATATGCCTCCGAATACAACCAGCAGCCACGCCGGTTGTTAAGGATGGTTGACGTTTCTGCCAGCTACTCGCTGGTGTGTTGCCTGATCGTCGGTGTGGTCGGCATTGTCTTTAGCGGGCCTGTGGCGTCCCTGGTGTTCGCTGACAGTGGCAAGTGGTGGCTGGTGGCCATGCTGGCGTTGGCGCAATTCTTCTACGCCTATGTCAACCTGGTGGTTGGTGTTGCCAATGGCTTGCTGGCGACCCATGTGTACTCCCGTATCCAGATTTCCGGAAGCCTGCTTGCAGCCTTGTTGGTCGCCGGCTTGGTCTCCAGCCAAGGGTTCGTGGGCGCGGCCCTGGCTGTCATGGCGATCTACCTGGCGCCAGCATGTGGCGCGGTCTACTTTCACCTGCGTTCGAGCTTCAGGGGCCGGGTCAGGCTTGTCAGGCCTGGCCGTGACGAAGTGCTGCGCCTTGCTCGGTTCAGCGGCATGATGATCGTCAGTGCTGCCAGTTTTCCCGTCGTGGAGATGATTGTTCGACAGTTGCTCATCAAGGAGGCTGGTTACGAGGAGGCAGGCCTGTGGCAAGGGCTTATAAAGCTTTCATCAGCCTACCTGGGGTTCTTCACGATTTTCCTGTCGTACTACTTCATGCCGCTGATCTCGCGGGAGAGCAGCAAAGTCGTGATCAAGCGCTTGACCCTGAAGATGTTGGCGGCGGTCGTGCTGCTGTTCCTGGTGGGGGCGGGTGTCTTGTATGCCGGGCGCGGGTTCTTCATCACCTACCTGTTGTCGGCAGAGTTTGGGCGGGCCGCTGATTATCTGAGCTATCAGTTGGTCGGGGACGGTTTCAGGGTGGCCGCTTATGTGATCGGCTTCGTGGCGATCGCCAAGGCTTCGGTGCGTCTTTATGTGGCGGCCGAAATCCTCCAGAACGGTATGTTTCTGTTGCTGGCGCACCTGTTCAGCCTCTCGGCGAGTGGGGCGCTGCCGGTGGTTCAAGCCTATGCGGTGACATACCTGATCTATTTCATTGTTGCGCTCGTTTGTTTTGCGGTGTACGTCGGCCGCCGCAGCCGTAAAGGGGAAGTTGATGCTGTTTCTCGCTAATGTTCTTGAACTCAATGGCGGAACGACTTTCCTTGTGCGCGTGGCGCGTGAGTATGCCGCGCGGGGCCGGCGTGTCGCGGTGCTGGTGATGTTCGAGATCATCGACCCGAAGCTCGAAGCGCAATTGGCACAATACGCCGATATTTATCGTCTGGCGCGGTTCTCCCGTGGGGCGCCTGCGTTCATGTTCCGTAATCAGCTTGGAACATTCATGCCTCTCGATCATGCTGCGATCAATCAGGTCGTGGCACGTCATGGCGGGCATGTGCATGCCATGGGCGTCTTTGGCATTCTGCTGCTCAAGCGTCTGGTGTCTGCAGGCGTCATGCTGAACAGCATCAGCTTTGGGATCTATCACCAGAACGAGATCATGTACCGCCAGGTGCCGGCGTACTTCTCGCGAAAGGCGCAGGCGTTGTTCGCGGCATTGCCGCCCCGATCGGTGGTGTTCTTCAACGAGTATACCCAGCGTTCCCACGCCCGCTTTTTCCAGCGCGACTACCAGGCGTCGGCCGTGCTGCCCATAGGTGTCGACCTGCCAAAGTGGCAAGGGCAGAGCGTCGGCCAAAGCGACTCACTCAGAATCGTTTCGATTGGCAACCTGCATCCATTCAAGGCCTACAACGCTCATATCATCAGGGCGCTCGGGGCGCTGCGTGCGGCGCGTCCGGGGCTGACTTACGAAATCTATGGCTCCGGGGTCAATGAAGCCGCGTTGAAAGCGTTGGCGCAAGCGCAAGGCGTCGCGGAGCATGTCAAGTTCAAAGGGGTGATTGCCTATGGTGATATTCCCCAGGTGTTGTCGGGTAGTTTTGCGTTTGTCGGCAGTGGCACCTCCATCATTGAGGCCGCCGCGCTCGGTATTCCGTCCCTGGTGGGGATCGAGTCGATCGAGCAACCCCTGACCTATGGCTTTTTATCGGATGTCATTGGCTATTCATACAATGAGATGGGGGCAGACCAACCTTTGGTTGCCATTCAGGACAAGCTGCTGTCCTTGAATGCACCAGAGGTTTGGCAGCGTACCGCCGATGCTTGCCGAGCCAAAGCGGAAACCTTCTCGGTCGTCCGTACTGTCAGCGGACTCGAGCAAGTGGCGAGCGAGAGCGACGCGCTTGTCGACTTCAGGGCTTGTCGGTACAGCAATGTGCTTGGGTTGGGGTCGCTGCTCGGATGGGCGGTCAGGGAGCGGTTGGGAGGCTCTTCGGCATTTTCCGAGCGTCGCGAGCAGGGTAGCTTGGCTGAGGTGGCGCAGAAGCGATGAAAATCTCTGTCGACAAGCTGGTGGCTTTCTGCTGGGCCTTGCCGCTTGCCTGCGTGGGGCTGATGTTGCTGCCGTATGCGGTCGCGGGTGACCAGCAGTTCTACCGGGGCTTTTACGAAAACCTCCCCGGCTTGTCCCTCGCCCAAGGCTATGCGTTCTACAAAAACCAGCTGGGCACCAGTGAACCGGGCTATTTCCTGTTGATGTACCTGCTGTCACCTTGGTTGCTCAAGGATGTTGTCATCGGGTTTATCAACTTCGTTCTGTACTACCATGTGTTCCTGTGGCTGCGTCGCCAGCGCGTATCCTTGTTGTTGTACCCGCTGCTGGCCTGCAACTTCTACCTGATGGTGTTGAGCTTTTCGGCCGAGCGGGTGAAGCTTGCGCTGGTGTTTTTCCTGGTTGGCTATTCGCTGCGCGGCGTATTGCGCTACCTGGCGCTCGGGTTGTCGTTGGTCACCCAGGTACAGATGCTGCTGCTGTTGCTCGGCGCGCGCGTCGAGGGAGTCCTGGCAGTCTGCAGGCAGTTGGCTCGAGGGCGTGTGGGGAGTGGTTTCGTATCATTGCTGCTGACGCTGCTGGGTGGGTTGATCCTGCTGCTGTTGCTCCGTGAGCATATCGCGTCGAAGTTTTCACATTATGCCGGCGTCTGGGGTGGTGCGACGGCATTGATCAAGCCGTTGATCTTCACGGCGATGACCCTCTTCTATGCCAGGGGGCGCGTTGTCGAGGCGTTCCTGGTGTCGCTGCCCATGGTTGTGGCCGCTTATTTCATCGGTTCCGAACGGGTGGTCATTTTCTCTTATTTCGTGTTCATGTTTTACGCGGCGCCGTATCGCCGCGGGTTGAATCTTGGCGTGATCGCGGCCTCGGTGTTTTTCGCCTATGGCGGCATCGGCTTCTTGCGTCGCATGGTCGAGTTTGGAGATGGCTTTGCTGGCATCTACTGACGCAACTTTCGGGCATGCCGGGGCATTTGGCCCCAGTACCGCCGGTCATGCACCCCGGTCTGCGTCGGACGCAGGAGCCAACCCTGGCGCCGATTCGTTTACAATGACCAATTGGTCTGAGCTTGATTGGGTTTTCATCGAGCAGATCGTGTTGATGCGTGGCGTTCGACGCCGCGACGGCAAGCCCGGCACTGCAACGCCGAAATGGCAACTTGATTGAACGCCCAGCCCACCGTATTCGGGAAACCTTATGTTTAGCGGAAAAACTCTTCTTATTTCTGGTGGTACCGGTTCATTTGGTAACGCGGTGCTCAAGCGCTTTCTCGATACCGATATCGGCGAGATCCGAATTTTCAGTCGGGATGAGAAAAAGCAAGATGACATGCGCAAGCGCTTCGCCAATAGCAAACTGAAGTTTTATATCGGCGATGTTCGTGATTATCAAAGTGTCCTGAATGCAACGCGTGGTGTTGATTATATTTTTCATGCTGCTGCGTTGAAGCAGGTGCCTTCGTGCGAGTTCCATCCGATGGAGGCGGTCAAGACCAATGTCATCGGCACCGAGAACCTGCTCGAAGCGGCTATTCAGAATGGTGTCAGCAGGGTTGTCTGCCTGAGTACCGACAAGGCGGTCTACCCGATCAACGCCATGGGTATCTCCAAGGCGATGATGGAGAAGGTCATGGTCGCCAAGTCGCGCAATGTCGACAGCGCGCGCACGGTGATCTGCGGTACGCGCTATGGCAACGTCATGGCCTCGCGAGGCTCGGTGATCCCGCTGTTCGTCGACCAGATTCGCGCCGGTCAGCCATTGACCCTGACCGATCCGAACATGACCCGGTTCATGATGACCCTGGCCGACGCCGTCGACCTGGTGCTGTTCGCCTTCGAGCATGGCGAGAATGGTGACCTGTTCGTGCAGAAAGCGCCCGCGGCGACTGTGGAAACGTTGGCCAAGGCCTTGACTGGCCTGCTCGGACAGCCGGAGCACCCGATTCAGGTGATTGGCACGCGCCATGGTGAAAAGCTTTACGAAGCCTTGTTGAGCCGAGAAGAAATGGCTTGCGCGGAAGATATGGGTGACTACTACCGTGTGCCGCCTGATTTGCGCGACCTGAACTATGCCAAGTTCGTCGAGCAGGGCGAGGAGAAAATCTCCCATACCGAAGACTACAACTCCCACAATACCGAGCGCCTGGATGTCGAAGGCATGCAGAAATTGCTGCTCAAGCTCGAGTTCATGCAGGCGATCCAGCGCGGCGAGCACGCCGTTCCGGAGGAGTGATCGATGAATGTCCTGATTACGGGCGCCGATGGTTTCATCGGCAAGAACCTGCTGGTGCATCTTCAGGAACTGAAGGATGTCGCCGTCGTTACCTTCACGCGTGACGATGATGTGGCTGCGCTGCCTGCCAAGGTCGCCGGCGCTGACTTCATCTTTCACCTGGCCGGCATCAATCGTCCGCAGGACCCGAAGGAGTTCACCTCTGGCAATGTCGACCTGACCCGGGCGTTGGCTGATGCCGTGCGCGCGACGGGGCGCTCCGTGCCGTTGCTGTACACCTCATCCACCCAGGCGGCCCTGGACAACGCCTACGGCGCCAGCAAGCGTGGCGCGGAAGAAGTCCTGCAGGATCTGCACGCGCAAACTGGTTCGCCGGTCCACCTGTTCCGCCTGGCCAATGTGTTCGGCAAATGGGCGCGGCCGAATTACAACTCGGCGGTCGCCACGTTCTGCCACAACATTGCCCGCGACTTGCCAATCCAGATCAATGACCCACAGGCGCGCGTCAGCCTGGTGTACATCGACGATGTGGTGCGCGGCTTCCTGCAAGTGATGCGTGGCGAGCGCATCGATCAGGTCGAGCCGCAGTACGACGTCAGTGTTGGCGAGATCGCCGCGCACTTGCAGGCGTTTCGTGACAGTCGCAAAAGCCTGATCACCGAGCCGGTCGGCACCGGTTTCATCCGCGCGCTGTATTCGACCTATGTCAGCTACCTGCCACAGGAACGCTTCACCTATGAAGTGCCCAAGTATGGCGATGAGCGCGGGGTGTTCGTCGAAATGCTCAAGACTGGCGACAGCGGCCAGTTTTCCTATTTCACCGCGCACCCAGGCGTAACCCGCGGCGGCCACTACCATCACACCAAGACCGAGAAGTTCCTGGTCATCAAGGGTCAGGCGAACTTCCGCTTCCGCCATATGGTGACTGGCGACTTCTACGAGTTGCAGACTAGCGGCGATAAGCCGGTCATCGTCGAAACCGTCCCGGGCTGGACCCATGACATCACCAACGTCGGTGATGAAGAGATGGTTGTCATGCTCTGGGCCAACGAGATCTTCGATCGCGAACACCCCGACACTTACGCCAAGCCGCTGAACGCCTGACGGCCCAAACCCAAGGAATGCCCATGAAGAAGTTGAAGGTTGTCACCGTCGTCGGCACCCGCCCGGAAATCATTCGCCTGTCGCGGGTGATGGTGGCCCTGGACCAGCACTGCGACCATGTGCTGGTGCACACCGGCCAGAACTACGACTATGAGCTGAACGAGATCTTTTTCCAGGACCTCGGCATCCGCAAGCCGGATCACTTCCTCAATGCCGCCGGCGCCACCGGTGCCGAGACCATCGGCAACGTGATCATCGCGGTCGACAAGGTGCTGGCCGAGGTCGAGCCGGAAGCGTTGCTGGTGCTGGGCGACACCAACAGCTGCATGGCGGTGATCCCCGCCAAGCGCCGCAAGATCCCCACCTTCCACATGGAAGCCGGCAACCGCTGCTTCGACATGCGCGTGCCAGAGGAAATCAACCGACGCATCGTCGACCATACCGCTGACATCAACCTGACCTACAGCACCATCGCGCGCGACTACCTGCTGCGCGAAGGTTTGTCGCCGGACATGGTGATCAAGACCGGTAGCCCGATGTTCGAAGTGCTCAACCATTACCGGGCGTCCATCGACGGTTCCGATGTCCTGCAGCGCCTGGGCCTGGAAAAAGGTCGCTTCTTCGTGGTCAGCGCGCACCGCGAGGAGAACATCGACGCCGATCGCAACTTCCTCAAGCTGGTGGACGTGCTCAACACGGTAGCCGAGCAATACGACATGCCGGTGATCGTGTCGACCCATCCGCGTACGCAGAAGCGTGTCGATGCCCTGGGCGTCAAGTTCCACGCCAATGTGCGCTTGCTCAAGCCGCTGGGGTTCACCGACTACAACAAGTTGCAGCTCGAGTCCAAGGCGGTGTTGTCCGACAGTGGCACCATCAACGAAGAGTCGTCGATCCTCAATTTCCCTGCGCTTAACCTGCGCGAGGCCCATGAGCGGCCCGAGGGCATGGAGGAGGCCGCGGTGATGATGACTGGCCTGGAGGTGGAACGCGTGCTGCAAGGCCTGGCCCTGCTGGAAAGCCAACCGCGCGGTGAGACGCGTGGTCTGCGTCTGGTCGAGGACTACAGCATGCCGAATGTCTCGGAAAAGGTCGTGCGCATCATCCACAGCTACCGTGACTACGTGATGCGTACGGTCTGGAGAAGGTACTGATCGCCCATGACTGTGCGCGTACTCCTGCTGACTCAATGGTTCGATCCCGAGCCGACTTTCAAGGGGATCGTTTTTGCCCGTGAGCTCGTGGCCCGAGGCTTCGATGTCGAAGTGGTGACGGGTTTCCCGAACTACCCTGGGGGCAAGGTTTACCCGGGATACAAGGTGAAATTGCTGCAGCGGGAGGTGATCGACGGCGTCAAGGTCACCCGTTTGCCGCTGTACCCCAGCCATGGGCAGAGTGGCATCGGCCGGGTCCTGAATTACGCCAGTTTTGCGGCAAGCAGTCTGTTGTATGGGTTGTTTGGCGCGCGTCGGCCGGATGTCATCTACGCCTATCACCCACCTTTGACGGTGGGTATGAGCGCGGCCTTCATCCGTCTGCTGCGCCGCGTCCCCGTGGTCTACGACATCCAGGACATGTGGCCCGATACCTTGCGCGCAACCGGCATGTTCTCCAATGAGAAGGCCTTGGCGCTGGTGGGGCGGATCTGTGATTGGGTCTATCGCCGCGTCGACCAGATTGTGGTGCTGTCGCCGGGGTTCCAGCGCCTGTTGATTGAGCGGGGGGTGCCGGCGGAAAAGATCGACGTCATCTACAACTGGTGCGCTGAAGACATGATCGGCGCTTCGCAAGCGCCCAGGCCTGCAGGTTTCCCGGACGAGGGCAGCTTTCGCGTGCTGTTTGCCGGCAACATGGGCAAGGCCCAGGCGCTGGATGCGGTGATCGATGCCGCCGAGCTGCTGAAGGCCCAGGCACTTGATATCACCTTGGTGATGCTGGGTGGGGGCGTCGAGGTCGCGCGCTTGCAAGCGCTGGTGCGTGAACGTCAGCTGGACAACGTGGTGTTCCTGCCAGGCGTGCCGATGGCGCAAGTCGGGGCTTATCTGGCCAACGCCGATGCGCTGATGGTGCACCTGAAGCGCGATCCCTTGTTCCGCATCACCATTCCGTCCAAGACCCAGGCGTACATGGCCGCCGGCAAGCCTTTGCTGATGGCCGTCGATGGCGATGCGGCGGACCTGGTGCATCGTTCCGACTGTGGAGTGGTCGCCGAGTGGGAGAACCCGCAATCACTGGCTGATGCCATGGTCGCGCTGGCGAGCCTGGATGCCGATGCGCGCCAGCAAATGGGGCAGAGGGGCAAGCGCTACTACCAGGAGCATCTATCGTTGAAGGTTGGCGTGGAGCGTTTTGGCCAGCATTTCCGGCGGCTTGGCGAGAAATAGCCGGTACTTGGCCCTGAACCCTCAACTTTTCTTAGGAATCCCCATGTTGAAGCGATTGTTTGATGTAGTGGCTGCCGGCCTGGGATTGCTGGTCTTGTCGCCGGTGATCGCCGTCGTGGCGCTGCTGATTCGCCGTCGATTAGGCTCGCCGGTGCTGTTCCGGCAGGTGCGTCCCGGGCTCGATGGCAAGCCTTTCGAAATGGTGAAGTTTCGCACCATGCGTGATGCCCTGGATGCCCAGGGTAATCCCTTGCCGGATGACCAGCGCATGACGCCGTTCGGTGCGTTCCTGCGTTCGAGCAGCCTCGATGAGCTGCCGGAGCTATGGAACGTGGTCAAGGGGGACATGAGCCTGGTAGGGCCGCGGCCGCTGTTGATGGAGTATGTGCCGCTTTACGATGCCACGCAGGTGCGTCGCCATGAGGTGCGTCCCGGTGTCACCGGCTGGGCGCAGATCAACGGGCGCAACGCGCTGAGCTGGGAAGAGAAGTTCAAGCTGGATGTGTGGTACGTCGATAACCGTTCGTTCTGGCTTGACCTGAAGATTCTCTTCCTGACGGTTAAAAAGGTCCTGGTGCGCGACGGTATCAGTGGCGAAGGTGAGGTGACCATGTCCAAGTTCACCGGGTCGGACAAATGACGCGCCTGGCGATCCTGGGTGCCAGTGGTCACGGCAAGGTCGTTGCGGATGCCGCGCAGCTCAGCGGCTGGAGCAGTATCGAATTTTATGATGATGCCTGGCCGCAGCGCACCGTCAATGGCGTCTGGCCGATCGTGGGTGACAGCCAGCAACTGCTGGCGAGTGCGCCGCAGTTCGACGGTGTTGTGGTTGCCATCGGCAATAACGCCGTGCGCCGGGAAAAGCTGGCCCAGCTCAAGAGTGCCGGTGCGCGCCTCGCAACGATCATTCATCCAACGGCCGTGGTCAGCCAGCACGCCAGCATTGGCGCGGGCAGCGTGCTGTGCGCCGCGGCGGTGGTCAATCCATTCTGCGAGGTGGGCGAGGGCGCGATACTCAACACAGCGTGTAGTGTCGATCATGACTGTCGGCTGGGGTGTTTCGTGCATGTCAGCCCTGGCGCGAGATTGGCCGGTGCCGTGACCGTGGGTGATGAAAGCTGGATTGGCATTGGTGCCTGTGTGCGCCAGCAAATCCAGATCGGTGCGCGGGTGATGGTCGCCGCAGGCGCGGCAGTGGTCAGTGATATCTCTGATAACATGACGGTCGCCGGTGTCCCCGCGCGCGCTCGTCAGTAAGTAAAGGGTATTGAGGCAGGATGCATCAAGCCTAGTGACGTTCTCGACAACAACTTCTGGATAGCAGGTACAAACTGTGTTGAATACTTCTTTTTCTCCTTGGCCTTCGTTCAGTGAAGAAGAGGCTGAGGCAGTCCGTAACGTGTTGCTTTCCAACAAGGTCAACTACTGGACTGGCCAGGAGTGTCGTGAGTTCGAGAAGGAGTTTGCCGCGTGGGCAGGGACCGACTACGCCATTGCCCTGGCCAACGGTACCGTGGCCTTGGACTTGGCTCTGAAGGCCCTCGGTATTGGTGAAGGCGACGAAGTCATCGTGACTCCGCGCACCTTCCTGGCCTCGGTGTCGAGTATTGTCAACGCGGGTGCCATCCCGGTGTTTGCCGAGGTGGACCCTGACTCCCAGAACATTACGGCTGCCACCATCGAGCAGGTGATGACGCCCCGCACGCGTGGGGTTATCTGCGTGCACCTGGCGGGTTGGCCATGCGATATGGACCCGATCATGGCATTGGCCGAGCGCCATGACCTGAAGATCATCGAAGACTGTGCCCAGGCGCATGGCGCAACCTATAAAGGGCGCCCGGTCGGCTCGATCGGTCATGTAGGGGCATGGTCGTTCTGCCAGGACAAGATCATGACCACTGGCGGCGAAGGTGGCATGGTCACCACCAGCGATAAACAGCTGTGGGCCGATATGTGGGCCTACAAGGATCATGGCAAAAGCTGGGAGGCGGTTTACCAGCGTGATCATGCGCCGGGTTTCCGGTGGCTGCATGAGAGCTTTGGCACCAATTGGCGCATGCTTGAGATGCAAGGTGTGATTGGTCGCATCCAGCTGCGTCGCATGCCGGACTGGCATACGGCACGCCTGGGTAATGCCCAGGCGATCTGGGCATGCGCACGGCAGCAGCCGGGCTTGCGAGTGCCTGAAATCGCCGAAGATATCGTCCATGCTGGCTACAAGTGTTACGTCTTCATCGAGCCGCAAGCGCTGGCGGACGGCTGGTCGCGTGACCGAGTCATCAACGAGATCGTGGCGCGCGGCGTACCCTGCTATGCGGGTTCCTGCTCCGAGGTCTACCTCGAAAAGGCCTTCGAGGGCACGGGCTGGCGTCCGCAGCAACCGCTGGCGGTAGCTCGCCAGCTGGGTGAGACCAGCATGATGTTCCTCGTGCATCCGACATTGACCGCAGCTGAGATCGACAAGAGCTGCGCCGTGCTGCGCGAGGTCATGGCCTTGGCCACGCAAGGTTAGTCGTGCGGATGTGGGCTCGGTACGGTCGTACTGGGTTAGAGGTGGGGGAAGTGATCGGTGGGGTTGCCTTTGGTGGGACCCGCCGATCATGTCAAGGATGGATCAGAGATGATGCAATGGTGGTTGGCACCGCTGGTGGTATTGGTTTCTTTGTTGTTGACAGCGAGCCTGCGCCATTATGCGTTGGCCAGAAGCCTGGTCGATGTCCCCGGTCCCCGTCGCTCGCACGCGGTGCCGACGCCGCGTGGCGGTGGGATGGCGATCGTCGTGTCGTTCCTTTCGGTAATCGTGCTGCTGGCCGGTGCCGAAATGCTCAACGCCCCAATGTTGTTTGCCTTGCTGGGCGGTGGCGGCTTGGTCGCGGTGATCGGTTTTATCGATGACCACCGGCATGTCCCGGTGCGCTGGCGGCTGGCGGGGCATTTTGTCGCCGCGGCCTGGGGGCTTTACTGGGTTGGCGGGGTACCGCCGCTGGTGATGTTCGGCACCCAGGTGAGCCTGGGTTGGGTGGGAGCTGTCATTGCCTTGCTTTATCTGGTCTGGCTGCTCAACCTCTACAACTTCATGGACGGCATTGACGGCATCGCGGGCATCGAGGCCGTGAGCGTCTGCATGGGTGCTTGCCTGATCTACTGGATCGGTGAGGGTGAGCACCTGATGGTGTTTCCCCTGGCACTGATGTTGGCCGTTCTCGGTTTCCTTTACTGGAATTTCCCTTCGGCGAAGATCTTCATGGGCGATGCCGGCAGTGGCTTCCTGGGATTGGTCCTGGGGTTGCTGTCGTTGCACGCCGGCTGGGAGTCATCACAGCTGTTCTGGTGCTGGTTGATCCTGCTCGGGGTCTTCGTGGTGGATGCGACTTATACGCTCATTCGCCGCCTGTTGAGGGGCGTGAAAGTTTATGAAGCGCACCGCAGCCACACCTACCAGTTGGCTTCGCGGCGGGCGGGAACGCACTTGCCGGTCACTATTGCCGTGCTGCTGATCAATGTCTTCTGGTTGTTGCCAGTGGCGGCGTGCGTCATGCTGTTCGATATTGATGGGGTCGTTGGCCTGCTGGTCGCCTACGTGCCGTTGCTCGCATTGGCTGTGGCCTATAATGCGGGCGGTGATGCGTAGCGTTCGGTAGGAAGCCGGATGAATACCTGGCGCTTGAACAACAGAAGTTTCGCAGATGGGGGCAAAGGTGTTCGATAGGGGTTGGGAAGGCGTGCGAGCATTTCTGCTGGGTTTGCCGCGGGCGAAGAAACGAATGATTCAGGTGGCGGCCGACCTTCTGCTCGTGTGGATGGCCATGTGGTTGGCATTCGTTGTCCGTTTGGGTATCGAAGAATCGGCCGATCTGGTGAGCCATCATCTTTGGTTGTTTGCCTGTGCACCGTTGGTATCCATTCCGATTTTCATCCGCAGCGGGATGTACCGGGCGGTCATGCGCTATTTTGGCAACGACGCGCTGATCGCCATCTTCAAGGCGGTGACCTTGTCTGCGCTGATTCTGGGGGTGATCGTCTATTGGTCGGCGAACCATCAATACCTCGTGCCGCGCTCCATCATTTTCAACTACTGGTGGTTGAGCCTGGTGCTGGTTGGTGGGTTGCGCCTGGCCATGCGGCAGTACTTCCTGGGTGACTGGTTTGCCACCGTGCAGCACATTCCCTTCAGCGGTCGCAGTAATGATGGCGCGTTGAAAGTGGCAATCTACGGGGCAGGCTCTGCGGGCAACCAGCTGGTTGCCGCATTGCGCATGGGAAAGGTCATGCGGCCGGTGGCGTTCATTGATGATGACAGTGGCATCGCTGATCGGGTGATTGCTGGCTTGCTGGTCTACAAGCCCGAGAACATTCAGAAAATGATCGAGGAGACCGGTGCCCAGGAGTTACTGCTGGCTGTTCCTTCGATCAGTCGGGCGCGGCGTCGTGAGATCCTCGGCCTGCTCGAAGGCTACCCGCTGCATGTGAGGAGTGTGCCTGGATTCATGGACCTGGCCAGTGGTCGGGTCAAGGTCGATGACTTGCAGGAGGTGGATATCGCCGACCTGCTGGGGCGTGACGCGGTGCCAGCCCAGGCCGATCTGCTTGAGCATTGCGTAAAGGGCAAGGTGGTGCTGGTCACCGGTGCGGGCGGCTCGATCGGTTCGGAGCTGTGCCGGCAGATTCTTGCCCTGCGGCCCTCGACGTTGCTGCTGCTCGAGCACAGCGAGTTCAATCTGTACAGCATCCTTACCGAGCTAGAGGGCACGGCCCGCCGCAAATCACTGGCGACCCGTATCCTGCCGATCCTCGGTTCGGTGCGTAATGCCGCCCAGCTCCTGGATGTGATGAGCACCTGGCGTGTCGAAACGGTGTATCACGCCGCGGCCTACAAGCACGTGCCGATGGTTGAGCACAATATCGCCGAGGGGGTGCTGAACAACGTCATCGGCACCTTGAACACCGCGCAGGCCGCGTTGCAGGCTGGGGTTGCCAACTTCGTGCTGATCTCCACCGACAAGGCCGTGCGCCCGACCAATGTCATGGGCAGTACCAAGCGGCTGGCCGAGATGGTGCTGCAGGCGTTGAGCCGGGAGCAAGCACCGGTGCTGTTCAATCAGCCGAGCAATGTGTCGCGGGTCAACAAGACCCGTTTCACCATGGTTCGCTTCGGCAATGTGCTGGGTTCGTCCGGCTCGGTCATCCCGCTGTTCCATCAGCAGATCAAAACGGGCGGGCCTTTGACGGTGACCCATCCGAAAATCACCCGCTATTTCATGACCATTCCAGAGGCGGCTCAGCTGGTGATCCAGGCGGGGTCCATGGGGCAGGGCGGGGATGTGTTCGTGCTGGACATGGGCGAGCCGGTGCGGATTGTCGAGCTGGCGGAGAAGATGATTCACCTGTCCGGCCTGAGCGTGCGTTCCGACAGCAACCCGCACGGCGATATCGCCATCGAATTCACGGGTTTGCGGCCAGGCGAGAAGCTCTATGAGGAGCTGCTCATTGGCGACAATGTCGTGTCCACCCCCCATCCGATGATCATGAGCGCTCAGGAAGACTACCTGGGTTGGGACCTGCTGAAGGATCGTCTGGCGATCATGCTCAAGGCGATAGATGAGGACGACTACCCGCTGATCAGGCAACAGTTGCGTGAGTTGGTCAGCGGTTACAGCCCTGACGGCGAGATCGTCGACTGGATCTATCAGCAGCGTCGGCGCGAGCCCTGATTGTAGCGCGCGCATTGATCGCGAGTGGGCGCGCCATCCTGGCGATTCGCCGAAATACCCTAACGGCACCCGTAGGTGCCGTTTCCTGACACGACCGTTCGGTCGTGTATCCCCTTCCGAGCTTGTTTGCAGCGCTACCAGAGCCTGCTGCGGGCTCGGCCTTCTCGCGATACAGCCATTGGTCGTACTGCCCGAGCACTCCTGCCGGCCTGTAGGGGGCATGTGCTTTTTAGGTCATGACCGTTTGGCGGATTTCTCGGTGCTTCCGACGAAAGTTAATTGACTTTCATTTTTTGTATTTTCTTTGTTTTCGTGAGTGATGGCAGCGTCTTTCCTGCACATTGAAGAATTTTTTCCAATGAAAGAACGTGACCAAGATTTCACAAATATAAGATTTTTCTTACGAAAACTTCAGAAAACTCCGCGCTCGTGTTACCCTTTCCGGCGTTTTTTTGCAATGGCTTTTTGATAGCACTTTCAGTTTTCAGCGCCCCGCTTCGGTGGGTGTCATTCAGGGATGGAAGATTTGTGGCGGTGCTATTTCAGCCTCCCGGCGTCGATATGCCAGGCAATTTGGCATTTTCTCGAGAGCTCAGCCTCCCGGGATCGTCTCGTGTCGCCATTCTCATGTGCACCTACTTCGGTGCTGAGTTCCTCGCTCAGCAGCTCGACTCGTTCGAGCGGCAGGATTATCGCAACTGGACGCTGCATGTTTCCGACGATGGCTCCCAGGATGCTACGCACTTGGTGCTGGAGGAATATGTCCGGCAGTGGGGGGCGCCTCGAATCCGTGTGGTCGATGGGCCAAGGGCGGGTTTTGCACGTAACTTCCTGACGTTGACCTGCCGTGCCGATATCGAGGCGGACTACTTTGCCTGGTCTGATCAGGACGATATCTGGAGCGCCGAAAAGCTGCAGGTGGCGGTCGACTGGCTGGATGGCATTCCTCGAGAGGTGCCTGCGCTCTACTGCGGGCGCACCCAGATCATTTGCGAAGAGGGAGAGCCCCGCGGGCTGTCACCGCACTTTTCGCTCCCGCCACATTTCAAGAACGCCCTGGTGCAGAGCATTGGCGGCGGCAACACCATGGTGTTCAACCAGGCTGCGCGTGCGCTGATCGTGGAGGCGGGTGGCAGTCTGGCTGTGCCGGCCCATGATTGGTGGTGCTACCAGTTGGTCACCGGGGCGGGAGGTATCGTGCATTACGATCCCCAGCCGCGTGTGTTCTATCGCCAGCACGGCAAGAACGTGATTGGCAGCAATACGGGCTGGTGTGCGCGCCTGCGGCGCTTGGGCATGGTTTTCCAGGGGCGTTTCTATGAGTGGAATGCCCAGAATATCCAGGCCCTTGAATCGATGAGCCATCGCCTGAGCAAGGACCACCGCAAGACCCTCGAGCTGTTCAAGACCGCACGCAAACGCAGCCTTCCTGGCCGGGTGGTCTACCTCTTCAAGGCCGGACTGCACAGGCAGACGTTCCTTGGCAACCTTGGCTTGCTTCTCGCGACACTACTGAAAAAGATCTGAACACATGACTATTCTGGTAACGGGTGGCGCTGGTTTTATCGGTGCCAACTTTGTGCTCGACTGGGTTGCCCAGTCCGATGAGACCCTCATCAACCTGGACAAGCTGACCTACGCCGGCAACCTGGAAAACCTTGCCAGCCTGCAGGGCAATGAGCGGCATGTCTTCGTGCGCGGCGACATTGCCGATGGCGAGTTGCTGCAGGCGTTGCTGAGCGAGCATCGCCCGCGGGCGGTCGTCAACTTCGCGGCCGAATCCCATGTCGATCGCTCCATCCATGGCCCGGAAGATTTCATCCAGACCAACATTGTCGGGACATTCCGCCTGCTTGAGGCGGTGCGTGCCTACTGGAATGGGTTGGAAGGCCAGGCCAAGGAAAAGTTCCGTTTCCTGCATGTCTCGACCGACGAAGTGTATGGTTCGCTGGCCAGCGAGGCTCCGGCGTTCACCGAAAAGCACCAGTACGAGCCGAACAGCCCGTATTCGGCGAGCAAGGCTGCCAGCGATCACCTGGTCCGGGCCTACCATCACACCTATGGCCTGCCGGTGCTGACCACGAACTGCTCGAACAACTATGGCCCCTACCACTTCCCGGAAAAGCTCATCCCGCTGATGATCGTCAATGCCCTGGCGGGCAAGGCGTTGCCGGTGTATGGCGACGGCCAGCAGATTCGCGACTGGCTGTACGTGAAGGACCACTGCAGTGCAATTCGCCGCGTGCTCGAGGCCGGCGTGGTCGGTGAGGTGTACAACGTCGGCGGCTGGAATGAAAAGCCCAACCTGGAGATTGTCGAGCGCGTCTGCGCCCTGCTGGACGAATTGCGCCCGCGCGCCGACGGCAAGGGGTATGCCGAGCAAGTCACCTATGTCACCGATCGTCCTGGCCATGACCGCCGCTACGCCATCGATGCGCGCAAGCTCGAGCGCGACCTGGGTTGGACGCCGGCTGAAACCTTCGAGACCGGCATCCGCAAGACGGTCGAGTGGTACCTGGACAACCAGGACTGGGTCGAAAGCGTGCAGTCCGGCCATTACCGCGAGTGGGTCGAAAAGAACTACGCCGAGCGCAGCGCATGAAGATTCTGTTGCTGGGCAAGAATGGCCAGGTGGGCTGGGAGCTGCAGCGCAGCCTCGCGCCGCTGGGCGAGCTGGTGGCGCTGGATTCACGGCAAGGCAACCTGGCAGACCTGCAGGGCCTGGCCGAGACGCTGGCACGCCATGCGCCTGACGTCATCGTCAATGCCGCGGCTTATACCGCGGTGGACAAGGCCGAGTCAGAACCCCAGCAGGCACAGCTAATCAATGCCGAGGCGCCGCGGGTGCTGGCCGAGTTTGCCGCGCGCAACAGCGCGCTGCTGGTGCATTACTCGACTGACTACGTGTTTCCTGGTCACGGTGATACACCTTGGCGCGAAGGCGATGATGTCGCGCCGCTGAACGTCTATGGCCAGAGCAAGCTCGCCGGAGAACAGGCTATTCAGGCCGCCGGCTGCCAGCACCTGATCTTGCGCACCTGCTGGGTCTATGCCGCGCGTGGCAACAACTTCGCCAAGACCATGCTGCGCCTGGCCAGTGAGCGCGACACCCTGGGGGTGATCGACGACCAGTTCGGCGCTCCCACCGGTGCCGAGCTGATCGCCGACGTCACGGCCCATGCCATTGTCGCGACTCGGCGTGATCCAGCCTTGTCCGGGCTATACCACCTCGCCGCCGGTGGCGAGACCAGTTGGTGTGGTTACGCCCGCTTCGTCCTCGAGCAGGCCGCCGCCGCTGGCGTCAAGCTGAAAGTCTCGGCCAAGGCCATCAACGCCTTGAGCACCGATGCCTACCCGACACCTGCCAAGCGCCCGGCGAACTCCCGCCTGAATACTGAAAAACTGCAGAAGGCCTTCTTGCTGAACCTCCCCGCCTGGCAACACGGGGTAGCACGGATGCTGACGGAAATTATCGAGAAGCAATGATGAGCAAACGTAAAGGAATCATCCTGGCCGGTGGGTCGGGCACTCGGCTTCACCCCGCGACTTTGTCGGTCTCCAAGCAGTTGCTGCCGGTGTACGACAAACCGATGATCTATTACCCGCTGACCACGCTCATGCTGGCCGGTATTCGCGACATCCTGATCATCTCGACGCCGCAGGACACCCCGCGTTTCGAACAGCTTCTGGGCGACGGCCAGCGCTGGGGCGTGAACATCTCCTATGCCGTGCAGGCATCGCCGGATGGCCTGGCCCAGGCTTTCCTGATCGGTGAGCAGTTCATCGGCAACGACCTGTCGGCGCTGGTACTGGGTGACAACATCTTCTACGGCCACCACTTCAGCGAACTGCTCGACAGCGCGACCACCCGTGAGCAGGGCGCCACGGTATTCGCCTATCACGTCAACGACCCGGAACGCTACGGCGTGGTCGAGTTCGACGACCAAGGCAAGGCCATCAGCCTGGAAGAGAAGCCGCAGCAGCCCAAGTCCAACTATGCCGTCACTGGCTTGTACTTCTATGACCAAAGCGTTGTGGATATTGCCAAGAGCATCAAGCCGTCGCCTCGTGGCGAGCTGGAAATCACCGATGTCAACCGGATCTACCTGGAGCAGGCCAACCTGTCGGTGGAAATCATGGGGCGCGGTTATGCCTGGCTGGACACCGGCACCCACGACTCGCTGCTGGAGGCCAGCCATTACATCGCGACCATCGAGCACCGTCAGGGCCTGAAGGTCGCCTGCCCCGAGGAAGTGGCCTTCCGTCAGCGCTGGATCACCGCGCAGCAGCTGGAAGACCTTGCCGCCCCCCTGCTGAAGAACGGCTATGGCCAGTACCTCAAGCGCTTGCTGCAGGAGAAGGTCTTCGGATGAAAGCGATCCCGATGGATATCCCCGACGTGGTGCTCTTCGAACCCCGTGTCTTTGGCGATGAACGTGGGTTTTTCTTCGAGAGTTTCAACCAGAAGATCTTCGATGAGGTGGTCGGGCGCGCGGTGACTTTCGTCCAGGACAACCACTCGCGCTCGGTCAAGGGCGTATTGCGCGGCCTGCATTACCAGGTGCGGCAGCCTCAGGGCAAGCTGGTGCGTGTGGTACAGGGTGAAGTATTCGACGTGGCCGTGGACATTCGCCGAGGCTCGCCAACTTTTGGCCAGTGGGTCGGTGCTCACCTGTCGGCCGAGAACAAGCGCCAATTGTGGGTGCCGGAAGGCTTTGCCCATGGTTTCGTGGTGCTCTCCGAGACGGCCGAGTTCCTCTACAAGACCACCGACTACTACGCCCCGACGCACGAGCGTTGCATTGCCTGGAATGATCCAGATATCGCGATCGAGTGGCCGTTTGCCGGTGAGCCGCAGCTGTCGGGGAAGGACCAGCAGGGCAAGTTGCTGGCCGAGGCGGATGTGTTCGAACAGCTTGATGGCTGAGCACGATGTGCGCGCTGGCCTGGCCGCTGGCGGCGCGTAATTCCTTGCATTTCATTTTTGGCTCGAGCTGACGGGTATGTCACAGATCGAAAATCTCTCGCCTGCACAAGCGTTCGAGCTGGCCATGGGGTCAATGCGTCAGAAGCGCTGGGTTGAGGCCGCGACGCTTTGGCAGGCATTCCGCCAGCAATATAGCGGCCACCCCGCGCCATGGTTGCAAGGGGCGGTCAGCTTGATGCGCCAGGGGCACTACCACGCTGCGGATGAATTGCTGGCGCATGCGCGGGTACGCTTTGCCCAGCATGCCGCCACGTGGTTGACCTGTGCCGAATGGGCGCGTCTGCAGGGCGATCTGGCTCAAGAGTCGGCCTTTCTGAGCCAAGGGCGCGAGCAGATGGGCGAGCAATGGCAGCTGCTTTGCCAGGCGGCCGATCTGGAAATGCGCCGAGGCGATCCCGTCCAGGCCCAAGTGTTCAACGCGATGGCCCGCGAGTGCGCTGGCGAACGCTGCGAACCGGTGCTCCAGGCCGCAGAGCTGGCTGAAAAGCGCGGTGACTGGGAGCAGGCCGCAGACCATTGGCGACGAGTGATCGAACTCAAGCCGGAAGAGAGCCGGGGTTACTTGCAGATGGCCAATGCCTGCAAGATGCAGGGCGACCTGGTGAATGCCCGGCGTTATCGCCTGGCTTCCCAATATGGCCCCGAGATCCTGAACGCCGTGGTGCCGTCGCCACAGCCCGCGGCGCTGCATCAAGGTGCCAGGCCGAGGGGGCGCTGGCTCAACTTCGCGGGGCTGGTGTTCACCAAGGCCATCTTGAACCTCAAGTCCGAAGCGGCCAGGACTTATCTGAACCATGCCTGGGTGGTCATCGAGCCGCTGCTGCATCTGGTGATCTACTACTTCCTGTTCGGCAAGCTGCTCAATGCCGGCGTGGAAAACTACGGGCTGTTCCTGCTCTGTGGGCTGGTCCCTTGGATGTGGTTCAGCAAGGCGATCTCGACCAGTGCGACGAGTATCCTCGGCGGGCAGTCGTTGATGCTTAACAGCAATGTGTCGCCCGCGTTCTTTCCCTTGGTCAGCATCGTGCAGTCGACCCTCAAGCAATTGCCGGCATTGCTGCTGCTGTTATTGCTAGGCATGGCGACGGATCCGAAGTCCCTCAGTTGGGCCTTGTTGTACTTGCCGCTGATCATCCTGGTGCAACTGCTGTTGACGGTGGTGCTGGGCATGTTGCTCGCCGCCGCCGTGAGCCTGGTGCGCGACCTGGCCAATCTGGTCGGGACCGGCCTGATGCTGCTGATGTTCCTGTCCGGGGTCATCTATCAATACCAGACCCTGTCTGGCGCCATTGGTCACTGGGTTGAGTTCAATCCCATGACGCTGGTCATCGCGGCGTACCGCGAGGTGATCTTGCAGGGCCGTGCGCCCGATGTCGCCAGCATGGCCTACGTACTGGCCGTGGCGCTTGCCGGCGGCGTGCTGGTGGCACTGATCTACAAGCACCAGCGCCGTCACTTCGTGCGCAGGGGGATGTCATGAGCAAGCCTTTCCTGTCGCTGTGCGATGTCGGTGTGCGTTTCAAGTTGGCCGGGCAGGGGCGCCGGGCACACTATTTCGAGCCCTTGCGTGGCGTCAACCTGGAGGTCCAGGCCGGCGAAACATTGGGCGTGCTCGGCATGAACGGCGCAGGAAAGTCCACGTTGCTGAAGATCATGTCCGGCGCATTGAAGCCAGACAGTGGCCGTCTGACCAACCATGGGGCCTCGGTGGCCCTGCTGGCGCTTCAGGCGGGTTTCGACAGCAACCTCAGTGGGCGGGACAACGCCATTTTCGGTGGCATGTTGCTGGGTTACTCCAGGAAACAGATCCTGCAACGGCTGGATGAAATACAGGAATACTCCGAGCTCGGTGACTACTTCAACGAGCCGGTGCGCAACTATTCCACTGGCATGGCCTCCCGCCTGGGATTCGCCATCAGCACCACGGTCAGCCCCGATGTCTTGTTGGTCGACGAAGTGCTGAGTGTCGGGGATGCCAGTTTCAGGAAAAAGGCCGAGCGCACCATGATGCAGAAGATCGCATCGGGGCAGACAGTCGTGCTGGTCTCGCATTCAAGAAGCCAAATAGAAAACTTGTGTGATCGTTGCGTGATCTTGCAGGACGGCCAGGCCATTGCCGGCGGGTCGGTCGGCGAGGTGCTGGCGATTTATGACGAAATTGTTCGAGCAAAATAATTGTTTGTTGGGGGAGTGTATGAAGCCGTTTGTGTATGGGATGACGTTTTCGCTGGCCTTGGCGTTGGCGGGCTGCGGCTCCGATGAATCCGAGGCAGTGGCCGTGACCACGTCGACTGATAGTTGCCACCTGGACTTCATCAATGGCAGCCAGGAGCGCCTGGTGCAAGTGGCCCCGGGCCGGATGGATATCCGTGGTTGGGCATTCGACAAAAGCACCATGACCACGCCTGCGAATATCGAAGTCGTGTTCAAGGATGCCCAGGGCAATGCCTTCAACTTCGCGGGTGGCAAGCGCGGCGAGCGTCTCGATGTAGCCAAGGCCTACAGCCGTGACACCATCAAGAATGCCGGTTTCCTGCTGTACGCGGACGCCTCGGCGCTGCCGCAGGGGGTTTACAGCATCATGGTCAAGATGTCGGAAGGCAAGCGGACCGTGCAGTGCACGATCAAGAAGAACGTCAAGTTCATCTGATCACCATCCTGAAACTGAGCTGAGTAAGGAAATTTAGGTTGGGTATCCTGCAGAATGTGAAAAACCGCCTGCTCTATCCGGCGGCGTACGCCTATGTCTCCATGCAATCGGACCTGAACCGGCTGAAGAGCATTGGCAAGAAAGATAAAGCGGTCTTTGCCAAGCCTTACCAGGGCGAAAAGATCCTGTTGATCGCCTTGTTCGAAAAAGGCGAGATCCGCCAGGACATCCTGCACTTGCTGGCCAGTGCCAAGCGCCAGGGCATCTATGTGCTGTGCGTCAATACCTTGAAAATCGGCAACCCGAGCCAGTATGACGATGTGGTTGACTGCTACATCGAAAAATACAATTTCGGTCGCGATTTCGGCAGTTACCAGACCGGCTTCAACTACCTGTACAAGCAGGGGATGGCGGAGCAGTGCCCGCGCTTGCTGATGCTCAACGACAGTGTCTTCTACAGCGAGTCGAAAAACTGCGCGTTTCTCAAGGACATGCTCGAGTCTCCGGTCGAGGCCCTCGGCGGCACGGAAAACTTCGAGATCGAGCATCACCTTGGTTCGTTCTGCATCGCCTTCGCTGGGAACGTGTTGCGTCATCCCAAGTTGCGCAAGTACTGGGCCAGCTACAAGTGCTCGGATGTTCGCCCGCTGGTGATCAAGCGCGGGGAAATGGCATTGTCCAAGACCCTGCGCTCGTGTGTCAGCTCGCCGGAAAACTTCCGTGCCCACTACGATGTCGCGGCAGCCTCCGCGTACCTCAGGGCCAACCCCGACGTTCTCAATAGCATTCACGCGCTGGTGCGGGAAGATGTCAACCCGGAGTTCCGCAGCTTCTCGTTCGGCCATGTCTCCGAGAAAGTGGTCGCCAAATACCTGCACAACTCGGCCAGTCTGGTCGGGGTCAACCTTGAAGGCACCGAGCTGGAGAAACTCGAGAACTTGCCCGTGCACTACACGGCAAGCATCGAGGACTACAGTCGTTTCATTGGCGCCAGCGTGATAGGAGGGGAACATGTAGGCGAAGCGCTGACGGAGTCGCTGCGCAGCGAGGCGCTGTACGCCTTCCTCGACTTCTTCATCAAAGGTTCGCAGGTTCACCAGAACGGTATCTTCCTGCACCGCATCGGCTTGCCGTTCATCAAGCTCGATGGCTTGTACCGCGGCGCATTCTCGGTCCGTGACGTGGAAACCATTGCCGACGACCTGAGTGAAGAACAAGCGTCGCGTTTCCGTCGCTTGATGTATGCCAGGCCGTTCGGACGCAACACCTTGTTTGGTTGGAAGCGTGCGGCATTCGAGCGGGGGTTGATCTGAGATGATGAACCAGGGGGAAGGCGCAGGTCCGATGGACGAAGGGCTTGCCGAGATGATCGACAGCGGCAAGTTCTCCATTGATGTCGACCTGAACAACCAGGCCATTTGTGGTTGGTATGCCGGTGCGGACGGTCAGACCACGGTGTCGCTCTATCACCGCAGCCTGTGCCTTGGCACGGTTGCCTGCGATCAGCCGCGACCGGATGTCGTGGCTGCCGGGTATCACGCCGATGGTGCGTGCGGCTTTTCCTTCCCCGGTGGCCGATATGCACTGCAGCCGGGCAACATCTACAAGATCGTGATTGCCAATGCGTCTGCGCGCATTGAGCAATGGCGACTATATGGCGTCCAGGCGGACTGGCATTCGCGCTTCGTGGTGCATGAACTGCTGCCTCGGCATGAATATGCTTATCTGGCCAGTGACACCGAAAGTGTCCTTGCGCAAAGCTGCGACCTGATTGCCTACAAGAACCTGATGATTCGCTTGCGCCGAGGCAAGCGAGGGGTTTCCGGGCGTGGCAAGTTCGTCGGCATGGATTACCCGCATGCGGCGTCCGATTTCACGCATTTTCGCTTTCTCAGTGAATCGTTATTGCCCTTCTGGCTCGAGTTCCTGGACGCGCGTTACCTGTGGTCGCTGGTGGATACCTTTGCGGACTATGGTACGGCAGAGGAGCGTCTGGGCGCCTTGGCGGTGTCCAACTACATGTATGCCGAGCGCTTCTTCCAGAGCCGGCAGTGTATTTTCGATGACGTCGAGAAACCCGACGAGCGCAAAGTCTTCAGGCCGCAGTTGCCTTATTGGGGGGGCATGAAGACCAATCAACTCGCCGAAGACGATGCGATGGATGTGTTCTTCACCAGGAATATTGAAATCCTGGCCTGCGCTCCCCTGGTACGCCGCGTGTTCTTTGAACTCATGCGTCGTTCCGCCGCTGAAGCGGGTTCCGGACTTGGCTTCAACCTTGCCCATAGCCAGTACTTCCGTGAGCTGTTCGCTGTTTATGAACGCGAATACTTCTCCTGAGGATGTTATGTATATTATCGACTGCACGTTGAGGGATGGTGGCTACTACAACAATTGGGACTTCCCACAGGAAGTGGTCAATAAATACCTGCAGGCCATGGCGGCCGCGGGTGTGGATGTTGTGGAACTGGGGCTGCGCAGCCTCAAGAACACCTCGTTCAAGGGGGCCAGCGCGTTCACCACGGATGATTACATTCGTGGCTTGAATGTGCCGTCCTCACTCGATGTGGGCGTCATGCTCAATGCCTCCGAGTTGTTCACGCCAGGCCTGACCCTTGAACAGGTCCTGGCCAAGTTGTTCCCCCAGTCACGCGAGCACTCGCCAGTCAGCCTGGTCAGGATTGCCTGCCATGTGCACGAATTTGCCGCCGCGCTGCCAGCGGTCACCTGGCTGAAAGCGCGTGGCTTCCAGGTGGGGTTCAACCTGATGCAGGTCGCCGATCGCGGGGCTGAGGAGATCAAGGCGCTGGCGCGCCAGGCGAGCGAATGGCCGCTGGATGTCCTGTACTTCGCTGACAGCATGGGCAGCATGAACCCCGATGATGTCGCCGAGGTGATTGGCTGGTTCAGGGCTTACTGGCACGGCCCAATGGGCATCCATACCCACGACAACATGAGCCTGGCGCTTGCCAACACCCTGCGGGCAAAGGCCGAAGGCATCCAGTGGCTGGATGCGACGGTTACCGGCATGGGGCGCGGGCCGGGTAACGCCAAGACCGAATACCTGGTGCTCGAGCTGACCGAGGGTCGCCGACAGGCGTGCAACATTACCCCGCTGATGGTGCTGGTGGAGCAGTACTTCAAACCCCTGCAGCAAAAGTGCGGCTGGGGCACCAACACCTATTACTACCTCTCGGGCAAATACGGGATTCACCCCACCTACATCCAGGAGATGCTCGGCGATTCTCGCTACAGCGAAGAGGACATCCTCGCCGTGATCGAGCATTTGCGTATCGAGGGCGGAAAGAAATTCAGCCTGCATACGCTGGATGCCGCGCGTAACTTCTACCAGGGGCCGACGCGTGGTGCCTGGAGCCCGGCGCAGTTGATCGCGGGCCGTGAGGTGCTGTTGATCGGTACCGGGCCTGGCGTGGCCGCGCACAAGGCGGCGCTGGAGCGTTACATCGAGAAGGCCAGACCGTTCGTGATCGCGCTCAACACGCAGACCACGCTCGAGTCGGCGCTGATCGATGTTCGCGTTGCCTGCCACCCCGTCCGGCTGCTGGCCGACTGCGCCGAGCACGTTTCGTTGCCCCAGCCGTTGATTACGCCAGCCTCGATGTTGCCCGAGGACGTCAAGAAGGCCTTGCAGGGCAAGACGCTGCTGGACTTCGGCATCGAGGTCAAGGCCGATACGTTCGAGTATCTCGAGCAACACTGCGTCCTGCCGGTCTCCATGGTTATTGCCTACGCCCTGGCCATTTCCACCAGTGGCAAGGCTTCGCGAATCCTGCTTGCAGGCTTTGATGGCTATGGCGCGGATGACCCCCGCAATGCCGAGATGGTGCAGTTGTTCAAGCTCTACTCCGCCAGTGCCGGTGCCCGTGCTGTGCTGGCCGTGACGCCGACCCGGTATGACGTGCCCTGCGTGAGCATCTATGGCGACCTCAAGGAGCCGGTATGAGCGTGTCGTGTTTTCTTCCCTGCCGTAAGGGCAGCGAGCGCGTGCTGCGCAAGAACATCAAGCCCTTCGGTGGCTACGAGTTTGGCCTGATCCAGATCAAGCTTGCCCAGTTGCTGGCCTGCGAGGCGCTGGACGAGGTGGTCCTGAGCACCAATGACGATGACATCATTGCCTACGCGCAAACGCTCGAATCCCCCAAGCTGAAGATTCATCGGCGCGAGGAGGGCCTGGCCAGCAGCAGCACGAGCACGGATGAGCTGGTCGCGTTGGCCCATGCCATCACCTCGGGCGAGCATATCGTCTGGACTCACGTGACCTCGCCGTTCTTCACCTCGGCCTGCTACAGCGCTGCGATCGAGCGCTATCTGACCAGCACCGCGCAAGGTTTCGACTCGCTGATGTCGGTAAAGAAGATCCAGGGTTTCCTGTGGAACGAGGAAGGGCCGGTGAACTACGACCGCGCGCAGGAGAAGTGGCCGCGTACGCAGACCCTCAAGCCGCTTTATGAGGTCGACAGTGCAGTCTTCATCAGCAGCCGCGCCAATTACCGGCACTACAACGATCGAATCGGCAAGACGCCTTTGCTGTTCGTTTCGCCGGCGCAATCCGGGTTCGATATCGATTGGCCGGAAGAGTTTGCCCTGGGCGAAATGATGGTCAAGAGCGGGGTGGCGGTATGACTGTCGATCCACGTGGCTATGCCACCCTGGTCTTCGACTGCGACGGCGTCATCCTCGACTCCAACAAAGTCAAGACCGAAGCCTTCTACAAGGCGGCGCTGCCCTATGGCGACAACGCCGCCAGGCAGTTGGTGAGCCACCATACCCAGAATGGCGGAATCTCGCGCTTCAAGAAATTCCAGTACCTGCTCGATAACCTGGTGGCCCCCGGCACACCAGGCCCCGACTTGGAAACACTGTTGGCCAGCTATGCCCGTGAGGTGCGTGACGGCTTGATGAGTTGCGCGATCACCCCGGGATTGCACGAACTGCGGGCCCGCACGCCGAAGGCGCGTTGGCTCATCGTGTCTGGTGGCGCGCAAGCGGAGTTGCGCGATGTGTTCGAGGCGCGCGGCCTGGCCGAGTTGTTCGACGGCGGTATCTATGGCAGCCCGGATAGCAAGGAGGACATCCTGGCGCGCGAGATGGCCTGCCAGAACATCGTCCAGCCGGCGTTGTTCCTCGGCGATAGCCGTTATGACCATGTGGCTTCTTCGGCCCACGGCCTGGACTTCGTGTTCATTGCCGGCTGGTCGGAGTTCCAGGGCTGGCAAGCCTATTGCCAGGCGCACCAGTTGGCGGTGGTTGCGACCGTCGCGGCGCTCAACGCATGAATCGACAGCCCGGGCTGCTGTGACCGGGCTGTTTGCCGAGCGATTTCACACCGGATCGCTCGATCCATGAAAGAGATGAAAAATGGCTTTTTACCCCTGCTTCCTGTCCGTCGTCTTCGTGGTGAAGAACCAGGCTTCAGCGCTGGAACGCATGCTCACCGACGCCGCCGCTGTGGTGTCGTCGCTGGTCAGCGACTATGAGTTGATCATCGTCGACAACGCATCGGACGACGACAGCATCGCCACGCTCAAGCGCCTGACGGGTGAACAAGGCCTGGCCAACCTGCAGGTCTATGCGTTGACCAAGGAAGTCGATGGCGACACCGCCTCCTGGGTGGGCCTGGAAAACGCGCTTGGTGATTATGTCGCGGTCATCGATCCACTGCTCGATGACATCGGCTTCGTGCCGCAGATGCTCGAGCAGGCGACCGAGGGTGCGGATGTGGTGTTTGCCAGCAACCAGCAGAAACCGGCGCAGAGCTGGGCCTATCGCACGGCCTACACGGTGTTCCATCGCCTCTACAGCGCCTTCAACGGTGTGCACCTGGCCAAGGAAGCACCGCAGTTTCGCATCCTCAACAAGCGGGTGATCAACTTCATCCTGCAGCATCCCCAGCCAGCCATGACCTATCGTCACCTGCCGGCCACCGGTGGCTTTGCCCGTGCCTACCTCACCTACAGCGCCACCCCGGCAGCGCCGGCCACCAAGCGTCTGGGCGAGAGCATCGACCGGGGCATGCGCCTGCTGGTCTCGACCACCCGCGCGCCGATGCGCCTGGTGACCTCGCTGTCACTGTTCGGCGCCATCGCCAACCTGGTCTACTGCATCTACGTCATTGCCATCGCGCTGTTCAAGGACAACGTTGCGGCGGGCTGGATCAGTGTTTCGCTGCAGCAGTCGGGGATGTTCTTCCTGATTTCGCTGGTATTGCTGGTTTTGGGCGAGTACATCCTCAACATGGCCAGCCTGTCCAACGAGGGGCCGCTTTACCACGTGGGCCAGGAACTCAACAGCGCCCGCATCACCCGCCGTGAGAAACTCAACGTCGAGGATGTCTCGGCAGGCGCGGCCAACCAGTCTGCGGCGCAGGAGCACGGCTGATGGAGGGCGCGCGTACCGCCGATTTCGATGCGGTGGTCATTGGTGGAGGCTTCTATGGTTGCTCCATCGCGATCTACCTGGCCAGGCAGCGTGGGTTCAAGCGTGTCCTGCTGGTGGAGCGCGAAGCATCGCTGCTCCAGCGCGCCTCGTATCACAACCAGGCGCGGGTCCATAATGGCTACCACTATCCGCGCAGCTTCACCACCGCTTACCGCAGCCGCATCAACCTGCCGCGTTTCGTCCAGGACTGGCCTGAGGCCATCCGCCAGGATTTCACCAAGTTGTATGCCATCGCGCGGCGCAATTCGAAAGTCACTGCCGCGCAGTTCCAGCGCTTTTGCCGGGATATCGGCGCCAGCGTCGTGCCAGCCGCGCTCGAGCACAAGCGATTGTTCGAGCCGCGCCTGATCGAAGAGGTGTTCCTGGTGCAGGAATACGCTTTCGACACGACCCGTTTGGCCGCCTGGGCCCAGCGCGAGCTCGGTGAAGGTGGGGTCGAGGTGCGCTGCAACAGTCGTGTTGTGGCCATCAATGGCCTGCCTTCGCAACAGCAGCAGGTTGTCGTGCAGGGGCAGGGCCTGGCATCCGAGGCGATTACCTGCCGGTATGTCTTCAACTGTACCTACAGTGGCCTGAACCAGTTCGCGGGGGATTTTCCGGGCGTGCGCAGCGGGCTCAAGCAGGAAATTACCGAGATGGCGCTGATGCGCATGCCCGACACGCTGGAGGGTATCGGCGTCACGGTCATGGACGGGCCGTTCTTCTCGATGATGCCGTTCCCCGCGCGCGGCCTGCACACGCTGTCGCATGTGCGCTACACCCCGCACCTGCACTGGAACGACCAGGCCGGGCTTGATCCCTATGCACGGCTGGACGAGTATGCACGCGCGTCGCGTGTCGACCGCATGATTCGCGACGTCGAACGCTACATCCCGGCTATCCAGGGCGCCGTCCATGTCGACTCGCTGTTCGAGGTCAAAACGGTGCTGCTGAAGAACGAAGGGGACGACGGGCGACCGATCCTCTTCGAAAAACACCAAGGGCTGCCTGGCTGCTATTCCGTGCTGGGCAGCAAGATCGACAACATCTACGACGTTCTTGAACAGCTCGATGGCGAGGCGTTCACGCCGGCCTCGAGGCAGGAACGCCAGGGGATCGAGTACTGAATGAATACCCATGCACTGATAGGATTCTCCGGGTTCGTCGGCAGCACACTGCTGCGCCAGCAGGCGTTCGCCTCGCGCTACCGTTCGAGCAATATTGCCGAGATCGAAGGCAAGACCTTCGACACCGTGGTATGCGCGGGCGCGCCAGCGCAGAAATGGATCGCCAACCGTGAACCGGAGGCTGATCGGCAGACGATCGACGGGCTGATCGCCCACCTGAAAACCATCCGTTGCAAGACCTTCATCCTGATCAGCACCGTGGATGTCTTTGCCAATGCCCAGGGCGTGGATGAGGACAGCCCGGTGCAGGAACAGGGGTTGCACCCCTATGGCCTGAACCGGCGGCGGCTGGAGCGTTTCGTCGAGCAGTGGTTCCCCGAGCACCTGATCGTGCGCCTGCCGGGCCTGGTCGGCCCAGGCCTGCGCAAGAATGTCATCTATGACTTCCTCAACGACAACAACCTTTCGGCCATCGACAGCCGCGGGGTGTTCCAGTTCTACCCCATGGTCAACCTGTGGAGCGATATCCAGGTGGCCCTGGCGGCCGGCCTCAAGTGTGTTCACCTGACCGGTGCGCCGGTCAGCGTCGCCGATATTGCCAACCAAGGGTTCGCCATGCCGTTCGCCAATAGCCTGGCCAACCCGCCTGCCCGCTATGACATGCGTACCCGGCATGCCGCGCTGTTCGGGACGACCGGCGACTACCAGTACAGCGTGCGTGAAACGCTGCTGGCGGTGCGTGCCTATGCACAGTCCGAACCGCGCAAGCAGGCCACCGAGGCCAGCGCATGAGACTGTCGATTTCCAACATCGCCTGGGACGTTGCCGAGGATGAGCAGATCGCCGCGCTGCTGGCCAGCGCTGGCGTGGATGCCATCGACATCGCACCGGGCAAGTACTTCCCGCAACCGGCCCAGGCTACCGAGCAGCAAGCCTTGGCCGTGCGCGACGCATGGCGGGCACGGGGCATCGAGATAACCGGGATGCAGGCATTGCTGTTCGGCACCAGCGGCCTGAATGTGTTCGGCGACGCGGCCAGCCAGGCGGCGTTGCTCGACCATCTGGAGGCGGTCTGTCGTATCGCCGGCTGGTTGGGGGCGCCTCGACTGGTCTTTGGTTCGCCGAAAAACCGCGACCGCAGCGGCCTGGACGAACAGCAGGCGCATGCCATGGCCGAAGTGTTTTTCCGTCGTCTGGGCGATATCGCCCAGGCCCACGGCGTGATCATCTGCCTGGAGCCCAACCCAACCTGCTACGGCGCCAACTTCATGACCAATGCCGCCGAGACCGCGAGGGTGGTGCGCCTGGTCGATCACCCTGCGGTACGCATGCAGTTCGATACCGGTGCGCTGGCGATCAATGACGAAGACCCGTTCGCGGTGCTGGCCGACTGCGCCGAACTGATCGGCCATGTGCATGCCAGCGAACCGCAACTGGTACCGCTGGGCGATGGCGCAACCGACCATGCACGCATGGCCGCCGCGCTGGCTCGGTACCTGCCGGAGCAGATCGTGGCAATCGAAATGGTCGCCACTGCCGATCAGGCACACGGGCAAGCCATTGTCCGCGCGTTGGACGTCGCGACGCGGCACTACCGGGGGGCGCAGGCATGAGCGCGAAGTGGTTGATCCTGATGCTCGGCATCCTGTCCAACGCGTCGGCGAGCGTGCTGGTCAAGCTGGCCATGCTGCCGCCGCGCAAGTTCCCGTCCCTGGCCGACCCCATGGCAGCGTTGAGCAACTGGCCGTTCTGGCTGGGATTGGGGCTATACGGCGCGGCGTTCCTGTTATACGCGGCGGCGCTGGCGCGGTTGCCCCTGAATGTGGCCCATCCGGTGCTGACGGCGGGGGCGGTGGCGACGGTGGCGTTGTTTTCAGTGGTGTTTTTTCGTGAGGCTTTCCACTGGACGACCGGTGTGGGGATCTTGTTGGTGATAGCGGGCGTCGGGCTGATTACGGCTCGGGTGGCGTGATGGTGGAATCTATGAGTGCAACAAGCGAAGTGAATCCGGCTGAAAAAGCTGGCTGGCAGGTGCCGAGTTATCAGGTATGCCTCTGGAATGGCCGCAAGCATGGCTATTGCGTGGTGATTCCGGTCATCAACGAGGGCGCACGCATACAGAACCTGCTCGACCGCATGCAGACGGTGGGTATCGACCAGCAGGCCGACATCATCATCGTTGATGGCGGCAGTACCGATGGTTCGCTGGAGTTGCAGCGGTTGCGGGATAAAGGTGTCGCGGGTCTGCTGCTCAAGACCGCCCCAGGCAAATTGAGCGCGCAATTGCGTTGCGCCTATGCGTTCGCACTGGAGCAGGGCTATCACGGTATCGTCACCATCGATGGCAATGACAAGGATGACCCGGATGCCATTCCGCAATTTCTGAAGGCGCTGTCCGAAGGTGTCGATTTCGTCCAGGCCTCGCGTTACCTGGCCGGTGGTGTGGCGGAAAACACGCCGGCGTCGCGTGACCTGGCGATTCGCTTGATCCATGCACCGATGTTGAGCCTGTTTTCCGGCTTCAAGTGGACCGATACCACGCAAGGGTTCCGAGCCTATAGCCGCAAGATGCTGCTCGACCCTCGCGTGGCGCCGTTCCGTGATGTGTTCTCCACGTACGAGCTGTTGGCTTATCTGTCCTATCGAGCGCCGAAGTTGGGCTTCCAGTGTGTGGAGCTACCGACCGTTCGGCGTTATCCGAAGGGGGAGGTGCCGACCAAGATCAGTGCTGTAAGAGGAAATCTTGCGGTGCTGGGCGTCTTGTTCAAGGCCTGCTTTGGTGGCTATAACGCCTGAACCTGGGGCTGTCTTGTCGGCGAGCAGTCCTGTGTGCTGGGGCCCTCAGATGAGGGCCACCCGCGATAATCTCGAATGAAGACCAACCAATGAAATCGAAAGCCATGGTTTCCACCATCGCTGCTGGAGCACCGACACGTCTCTGGCAATTGCTGCTGTTGTTCGCCCTTGGGGTGGCATTGCTGTATCTGCGTAACCCCGACACGCTGATCAACCCTGTCATTTATGCCGAAGATGGGACATGGACGGCGCTGGCCCTGCGCGAGGGCTGGTGGAGTGCATTTATGCATTCCCGGACGGACTACTTTGTTTTCTTCAATACGCTGGTGCTGTTGCTGGGGTCGGGGCTGAGCGAGCTGGTGACCGGTAATCCGCTTGCCTGGTTGCCCCAGGCGATCGCGGTTTTCTCCTTCTCGTTCCTGTCGGTTCTGGCGACGCTGACCTTTGCGACAGTGCGTAATGTCAGTAGCACGCTGCTGGGCATCATGGCGTTTCTGGGGGTCTTGCTGCTCCCTATGGGCGGCACGCAAAACGAGATTCTTGGCCGTTCGTTGCAGTTGGGCTTTTACATGCCCTTGCTGGCCATCCAGTTGCTTTACTGGCGCAGTCAGCGCCCTGGGCTGGCGGTTCTGTTGGCGCTGGATGTTCTGCTGGTGTTGTGCGTGGCGACCAACCCCGTGGTCCTGGCGTTGTGCTTTGGCTACATGGCGCTGGATTTCTTGCGTGATCGGCGTCTGTTACCAGCGATGCAGCGCAACTTGTCGCTGCTGATTCCCTTGTTGATTTTCATGTGCTTCCTGCTACCACGCATGGGAGGCAAGGGCGGCGTCACGGCTGAATTCGTTGCTGCCAACCTGATCGAAGCCTTGATTGGCCGTTCTTTGCTGTATCCACTGATATTCCCCTGGTACAGCGGATTGTCCAATCTCCTGGCAGTCGGGTTGTTCCTGCTGTTGCTGGTGTTCGTGATCACTGCCTACGTCAGGGCTCGCGCGCCAGCTGCCAGGACGTTGATCCTCTTGCTCTCGTTTGCCTTGGTTACCTACACCGTGGCGACCATTGCCATGCGCCCGGGGCTGACGTCGTTTCTCTCGAATTACCGCATCACATTCCCTGACCGATACTTCATGGGGATCAACCTGCTGATGCTGGTTCTATTCGTGGTGTCGGCCGGACAATACTTGGTCCAGCAAGGATGGATGCGGCGTTTGGGCATGGGGCTGTTGACCGCGCTGACCCTTGTGTATGCGTGTTCCCCCGGCAGCATTTTCGAATGGTCTGCGAGCAAGCTGCCCATCAGGAAAGAATTTACCTTCGCCGAGCAGCTGTGCTTGAGCACTCCGATACCAGGGACTGACAATGTCCAAGTCCAGGTTTATCCGCTACCGAACTGGAAAATGGTGGTGCCCGCGCAACGTGTCGACAAGGCTGATTGCCCTGCCTCGCTCGATGCATCGGCAGGGTATGTGGCTACCGTCAGCGGCGAGCCGGTTCAGGTCAATCATCTGGCTCCAACCCAGGACCACGAATTCCGCGTCAATGGCGTCGACCCTTATGTCGTGTTCAAACTGTCCAGCCCCGTCGAGGCGGCAGACATCAGCCGTTTGACCTTCGATTTCCAGTGCCAGTCGCCTCAACCTGCCGATCAGGTGCTCGCGCAGTTGTTCTGGAGAACGCAGGATGAAGGATTCTCTGCGGCGAGGAACATCGTATTCGCGGCGCGCCAAGGCAAGAACTTCATCGACGTGAGCCGCTTCAGGGAGTGGGCTTCGCCGGCGGCGCTTACCCAGGTTCGTTTCGATCTGATCAAGCCTGGCGACTGCGAGGTCATTCGCATCGATGAGCTGGCGCTGGGTAGTAGCCATTTGGCCCCAGGCAAGTAGTCAATCGAAGTAGGTCAGTGCCGATGTGGCTGTACGATATCGGCACTGGTTTTCTTTTGTAAAACAAATGCATAGGTAGTTTCTTGGCGTCGGGTTCCCTGGGCGTCTAGGTTTTCATCGCAGCGACGGAAAAGCTGTCGATGATTACTTAACCAAGGAGTACCCTTCATGCGTAACACTGTTCTGTCCTATTTCATGCTTCCACTGCTCGCGGTGGCTTCGTTTTCCCTGAACGCCGCTCCGGCGTCGGCGGTGTCCACACCTGCCGCGATTGTCAGTGAAGTCCCCAGTAGACTTGATTTGAACACGGCGGACGCTGGCAGCCTGCAAAGCGCGTTAATAGGGATCGGCAAGGCCAAGGCCCAGGCAATTGTCGATTACCGCGACGAGCACGGTGCTTTCGCCACGGTGGACGAGCTGCTGGAGGTCAAGGGCATCGGGCAAGCCTTGCTGGACCGCAATCGAGATCGCTTGACCGTCGACAACTGAGCCGAAAGGGCGGCGAGCAAGAGGCGCAGCGACGCCTCTTGCAGCTGGATGATGCTGGAGTGTCGGGCGTTCCTTCGCTTCAGCGGTCCTGCGCTTCCTTGGCATCCATTTCTGCATTGCGCTCATGGACTTTCTTCAGCTGTTCCTCGGTCAAGGGCAGCTTTTTCGCGGTGTCGCGCAGCATCATCAACCCGCCGATGATCGAGCCGAGGGCTATGATCAATATCAACCAGGCATACCAAGGCATGGGTGTTCTCCTTGCAGATCAGGGAAGCGTGGCGCTCATGACGTTCGAGCACCTACGCCTGCAGTTGGTTCCAGTATAGGAGCGGCCTGCGCCCGGGCCAAATCTCGCGACCCGCGGCAGCCAAGTGCGCCCCACTTCGTTTACAATGCGCGCCGTTTACGACTTGCCAAGAGACCCCTGCCCATGTCCGCCTGCCAGACGCCCCTGATCGTCGCCCTGGATTTCCCCACCCGTGACGCCGCCCTGAAGCTGGCCGACCAGCTCGACCCCGCCCTGTGCCGGGTCAAGGTGGGCAAGGAACTGTTCACCAGCAGCGCCTCGGGTATCGTCGAAACCCTGTGCAGCAAGGGTTTCGAAGTGTTCCTCGACCTCAAGTTCCACGACATCCCCAACACCACCGCCATGGCGGTCAAGGCTGCGGCCGAGATGGGCGTGTGGATGGTCAACGTGCACTGCTCCGGTGGCCTGCGCATGATGTCGGCCTGCCGTGAAGAGCTGGCCAAGCGTAGCGGGCCACAGCCGCTGCTGATTGGTGTGACCGTGCTGACCAGCATGGAGCGTGAGGACCTTGCCGGTATTGGCCTGGATATCGAACCGCAGGAGCAAGTACTGCGCCTGGCAGCGCTGGCCGAGAAGGCCGGCATGGACGGCCTGGTGTGCTCGGCGCTGGAAGCGCCGGCGCTGAAAGCGGCGCATCCGTCGCTGCAACTGGTCACCCCGGGTATCCGCCCGGCGGGCAGCGCCCAGGACGACCAGCGCCGGATCCTGACCCCCCGCCAGGCGCTGGACGCAGGTTCCGACTACCTGGTGATCGGCCGCCCGATCAGCCAGGCGGCGGATCCGGCCAAGGCACTGGCTGCCGTGGTGGCTGAGATCCGCGGCTGATTCGAGCCTCCCGGGGCTGCCTTGCAGCCCCGGGATGTCACACCTTCAACACCAGCTTGCCGAAATTTTCCCCACTGAACAGCTTGAGCAGTGTCTCCGGGAAGGTTTCCAGCCCTTCGACCACATCCTCCTTGCTCTTCACCTTGCCGCTGGCCAGCCAGCCGGCCATCTCTTGCGCGGCTTTGCCGTATTCCTTGACGTAGTCCATCACCACGAAGCCTTCCATCCGCGCGCGGTTCACCAGCAGCGACAGGTAGTTGGCCGGGCCCTTGACCGCCTCCTTGTTGTTGTACTGGCTGATGGCGCCGCAGATCACTACCCGGGCCTTGAAGTTCAGGCGCGACAGCACGGCATCGAGGATATCGCCGCCGACGTTGTCGAAGTAGACGTCCACGCCCTTGGGGCATTCGCGCTTGAGCCCGGCCAGTACATCCTCGGCCTTGTAGTCGATCACGCCATCGAAGCCCAGTTCGTCGAGCAAGTACTGGCATTTCTGCGCGCCACCGGCGATGCCGACCACGCGGCAGCCTTTGAGCTTGGCGATCTGCCCGGCGATGCTGCCGACGGCGCCGGCCGCGCCGGAAATCACCACGGTATCGCCGGCCTTGGGCTGGCCGACGTCGAGCAGGGCGAAGTACGCGGTCATGCCGGTCATGCCCAGGGCAGACAGGTAGCGGGGCAGGGGAGCGAGGCGCGGGTCGATCTTGTGCAGGCCCTGTGGCGCGCCGGTGAAGTAATCCTGCACGCCGAGGGCGCCACTGACATGGTCACCGGGCTTGTAGTCGGGGTGGTTGGAACTGACCACCTCGCCGACGCCAAGGGCACGCATCACCTCGCCCAGGCCGACGGGCGGGATATACGACTTGCCTTCGTTCATCCAGCCGCGCATGGCCGGGTCCAGTGACAGGTAGAGGTTTTTCACCAGGACCTGGCCCCCACCGGGCTCCTCGGTGCTAGCTTGCTCATAGGTAAAGTCGTCGCGGCGTACGGCGCCGACGGGGCGCCTGGTCAGCAGGAAACGGCGGTTGGGCTGGCTCATGGTAGCTCTCGCTGCAATCTGGGAAGCGTTGTTGATACGGGGGCGTTTACCAGACTGCAAGTCACGAAACGCTGCTGAATGATCAACGATGCGTCTGGTTGATAGCCCCATATGGAGATAGCCAAGGATAGTCCTGCCGTGACGGTTGGCGAGTAGCCATTCGAGTTGTGGAGATTGCAGTTGGCCATTGTTCCTGGTGCTTTGCGCTCTGTAGAATGCGTCGGCGCATTTCTGGCCTGATAGTAGGCCGCACGGTTCAAATGGATGACCTTGGACCGTCTCTCCTGTTTTCCGATGCAACCGATGCTGAACCTTGGTCAGTGCCCGTGCGCCTTATCCCGGGCAGGGCCGAGCTTGCCGTGGATCCACCTGTGTTCAGGCATCCGCAACGTTCAGCTTCAAGTAACTTTACAAGGCGATGTGAATGTCGGACTTCTCAAGTAAACGCATGATCGGGCTCGATGTGGTCCGCGCGGCGGCGATCATGATGGTGTTGATCAGCCATTTGCGCCAGACGCTCAAGGTGCCGGATGACTGGATGTCATTGACCTTTGGTGGCTGGTATGGCGTTGAACTGTTCTTTGTACTGTCTGGTTTCCTGATCGGCACCATCCTCATTCGTGAATATGACAAAGGGCTGACCCTCGGTTCGCTGGGGCGGTTCTGGTTTCGCCGCTGGATGCGAACACTCCCGGTCTACTTCGCTGCCTTGTTGTATGTCTGGATCAAATACGACTGGTTCCATATCAGTTACCTGGTCTTCCTGCAGGTGCCGTTGACCAACTCTTCGCAAGTACTTCCCGTAGCCTGGTCACTGGCCGTCGAGGAATGGTTTTACCTGTGCTTCCCGGTGGCATTGATGGCGTTGACGTTCATCCGCAAGAGGCCAGTATTGCTCCAGGTGACCTTGCTCTTCATCGCCGTGCCGTTGGCCTACCGCATTGGGCAATATACGGGGCTATACCGGGGTGGCGACTACCGCGGCAATACCTTCCGCTTCGACTCGATTGCAATCGGTGTGCTGCTGGCCTACCTGATGGCGAGCGAGGTATGGCGCAAGCGTTTGTTCGCCAGCAAGAACAAGGTCTACCTGCTGGCAGGCGTGTTCCTTGCATTCGAGCTCATCCGGGTCAACTGGAAGGCGTTCGGCCTGGCCGCACCGCTGCCGCTGCCCTCTTGGTACCTGACGGTTTCGTTCACGGTCACCGGTGTTTCCGCGGCGTTCATCGTCGCGGCGTTCTACATGGCTGAAATCCGCCTGCCGAAAAACATCGAAGCGATAGTTGGTTATGTCAGCACGGTCAGCTACAGCGTTTATATCTGGCACTTGCTGTTCCTCGGCGCGGTGCTCAGAGAGCTGTCCCAAGGCAAGGGCATCATGCTGTATCTGCTGACGATGATAGCCATGCTGGTTTTGGCTTACGTGCCCTACATGTTGATCGAGCGGCCTTTCATGAGCTTGCGTGATGCCATCACTGAGCGAATGAAGGCGCGCGCCACAAGAGCCGTGGCTTTGTCGTGAAACCCGTGCCGGGGCGCTCGACATAATCACCAGCAACGATGACCGTCCAACCGCCCCCCTGATGATGCTGCCCACCCAGGCGCTGTGCTGACTAGACTCAGCCGCGTCTTCCCAGCCTTTTCAGGAGCCCGTGATGAGCATGACTTTCTCCGGCCAGGTCGCCCTGGTCACCGGTGGCGCGGCGGGTATCGGCCGCGCCACGGCCCAGGCCTTCGCCGCCGAAGGCCTGAAGGTGGTGGTCGCCGACCGCGACGCGGTGGGCGGCGAGGCCACGGTGGCGTTGATCCGCCAGGCCGGCGGCGAGGCGCTGTTCGTGGCCTGCGACGTGACCCGGGAGCAGGACGTGCGCCAGCTGCATGAGCAGGTCATCCAGGCCTATGGCCGGCTCGATTACGCCTTCAACAACGCCGGTATCGAGATCGAGAAGGGCCGTTTGGCCGAGGGCAGCGAAGCGGAGTTCGACGCGATCATGGGCGTCAACGTCAAGGGCGTGTGGCTGTGCATGAAGTACCAGCTACCGCTGTTGTTGGCCCAGGGTGGTGGGGCGATCGTCAACACGGCCTCGGTGGCTGGCCTGTCGGCGGCGCCGAAGATGAGCATCTATGCCGCCTCCAAGCATGCGGTGATTGGCCTGACCAAGTCGGCGGCCATCGAGTATGCGAAAAAGGGCATTCGGGTCAACGCGGTGTGCCCGGCGGTGATTGATACCGACATGTTCCGCCGCGCCTACGAGGCCGATCCGCGCAAGGCCGAGTTCGCCGCGGCGATGCACCCGGTCGGGCGCATCGGCAAGGTCGAGGAGATCGCCAGCGCGGTGCTGTACCTGTGCAGCGATGGCGCGGCGTTCACCACCGGGCACAGCCTGGCCGTCGATGGTGGCGCATTGGCGATCTGAGCGACTAATTCGACCTTTGTGGGAGCGGGCCTGTCGAACCGCCGCAGCGCCGCGAAGAGGCCCGCGAAGCTCTCCACAGGGCCAATGCCACGGCGGCGCAGCCCAGCAGCAAGACGCCGCCGAACACTTGCAGCGCCATGCGCGACCCCAGCCGATCACTCAGCAGCCCGGTGAAGATCACCGGCAGGCTGAACCCCAGGTAGGCGAGCAGGAAGAACCCGGCACTGGCGCGGGTTTTCTCGCTCCCGGCCAATGCGTTCACCGCCGCCAGCCCGCCCAGGTAGATGAAGCCATAACAGGCACTGCTCGCGGCCACGGCGCCCAGCAGTACACCCGCCAGGTTGCCACTGTCGGCCCCCCAGGCCAGCAGCGCGTAGCTGCACGGCAGGATCAGCAGCCCCAGCAAGGTCGCCCGGGCACTGGCCAGGCGCCGGGCCAGGGGCTGGAACAGCAAGCCGCAACTGATCACGCAAAAGGTCGAGAACCCGGACCAGGCACTCAGGCCGTGCTGGCGCAGGATCCCTGGCAGCAACGCGATCACCAGGCCGACACAGGCCCAGGCCAGCAGGATCGCCAGGCCATAGGCCAGGCTGCCGGTGGGGTAGAGCGGCAGGCGCAGCATGGCGTTGCGTTGCGTCGCGCGCGGATCGGGCAGGCGCCAGACCAGCAGCAGGGCGAGGGCGGCCAGCGCCAGTTGCAGGTGGAAGCTGCCGGGGGTCATGGTCGGGCCGGCGAGCAGGAACACGCTGGTCAGCGCGGCGCCCAGGCCGAAGCCCAGCGAGGTGCTGGCGGTCACCCAGGTGGCGGCCTGGCCGCTGTCGTCGGGTGCCATCAGCTCGCTCATGTAGGCCGTGGCGGTGGCCGAGGCCAGGCCGGTGCCCAGGCCCAGGAACAGGCGGGCCACGCCCAGGGAGGCGAGGCCGGGAGACAGCAGCATGATCAGCGTGGCCAGCATCGACAAGACCAGGGCGGCGAGGATCAGCGGACGGCGGCCGACCCGGTCGGCCAGGCCGCCGAGGGCCAGTAGTACCGGCAGCACGCCGAGCACGTAGCCGGAAAAGGCCACGGCGGTGGCCGCGGCGCCGCGCCCGGAGAGGTCGGCGTAGGCAATGTATAACGGTGCCTGGAGGTTCACCGCCAGGGTGATCAGGCACAGGGCGAAAGCCAGCAGGGCTGGCGCGTGGCGAGTGGGCATCGGAGGGTGTCCGCAGGGTGGTTTGCCACAGCATCGGGTTTGCTGTCGGTGCCTGCCAAGGCACACTCCAGGTCAATTTGTGCTTAACTGTTCGGCCAGAATTAGCGAACACTTGCCATGCACTTCAGCCTTGATCGTCATCACCCCACGCCGCTGGTCCAGCAACTGAGCGAACAGCTGCAGGCCTGGATCGAGCAGCAACGCCTGCGCCCGGGGGCGCGCCTGCCTTCGATTCGCGCCCTGGCGAAGGCACAGGGCGTGAGCGCGTCCTGCGTCATCGAGGCCTACGATCGGCTGGTGGCCGGCGGCTGGCTGGAGGCGCGGCACGGCGCCGGGTTCTTCGTCGCCACGCGCCAGGCTGGTGCGCAGCGGGAGGTCGGTGAGTCCTGGGGGGAGGCCACGGATGGGCGCTGGCGGCAGTTCCGCGAGGACCAGGCGGCACTGCTCAAGCTCGGTTGTGGCTGGTTGCCGGTGGCCTGGCGAGCCGAGGCCGAGCTGGCCCAGGCGATCCGCCAGGTCAGCCGTGGCGCGGCCGAGGCCCTGTTCGACTACTGCCCGCCCCAAGGCCTGGCCAGCCTGCGCCTGCAACTGCACAAGGGCTTGGTGCGGCGGGATATCGCCGCCGAGCCCGAGCGCATCATCACCACCCAGGGGGCCAGCCATGCCCTCGACCTGTTGGTGCGCACCCTGCTGGTACCCGGCGACACGGTGCTGGTCGAGCGTCCTGGGTACTACAACCTCTACAACCTGCTGCGCCTGCATGGGGTGCGCATGCTCGAAGTGCCCCGTGGTGCCAGCGGCCCGGACCTGGTGGCGCTCGAGCAGTTACTGGCCGCGCACCGGCCACGTTGCCTGTTCATCAACAGCCTGTACCAGAACCCGACCGGCACCAGCCTGACGCCGAAGGTTGCCTATCGTCTGCTGGAGTTGGCCCGTGAGCACGACCTGCGGATCATCGAGGATGACCTCTACGCGGACTTCCAGGATGGCCCGGCCACACGGCTGGCAACCTTGGACAGCGAGCAGCGGGTGATCTACCTGGGCAGCTTGTCCAAGACCCTCAGCAGTTCGCTGCGAGTCGGCTACCTGGTGGCGGAGCCGGCGCTGGTTGCCCGGCTGGCGGAGTTGAAGATGGTCAGTGGCATCGGCACGTCGCGCTTTGCCGAGCAGGTGGTCGGGCAGATGCTCGCCAACGGCAGCTATCGCAAGAGTGTGCAACGCCTGCGGACGCGCCTGGGGCAGCACATGGCCAAGGTGCTCGGGCAACTGGAGGCCAATGGCTGGGAGGTGTTCTGCGAACCCAGCGGCGGCATGTTCGTCTGGGCGCGGGTGCCAGGCCGCGACTTCGCCGAGCTGGATGCGCTGGCGCTGGCCAATGGGGTGCTGCTGACGCCGGGCAGTGCCTTCGATCCGCAAGGCCGGGCCAGCGACTGGCTGCGGATCAATGTCGCGTATGGGCAGGATGTGCGGGCCCAGGCGTTCTTCCAGCATGCAGGGCGACCTCCAGCGGCCTGATAGCGACACCCTCATAGCTAAATGACACCACTGTGCCGCCGAGGCCTTGTGAGGGGCCGGCGACGGTTGTCACTCTTGCGGCATCGGGGCCGCTTCGCGCCCCATCGCTGGCCTGCGTCACTCCTGGGATAGGCGCGGATACAGATGTGGAGGAGCGGTGATGGTGGCGACCAAGCACGGTGTACTGGCCAACCTGGGCATGGCCCGCAAACTCGGCCTGGGCTTTGCGCTGGTGTTGCTGCTCACCCTGGTGGTGGCAGCCATCGGCGTCCATGCCCTGGGCAACGTCGGGCAACGGTTCGACGGCCTGCGGCAGATGGCCCAGTTCAACATCGATCTGCTGAAGCTGCGCCAGTACGAGCAGGACTTTGCCTTGCGCTCGGACATCCAGCAGGCCGATGCCTTGCGCTCGGGCTTGCAGGGGCTGCTGGAGCGTGCCCGCGCGGTACCGGCGCTGGCCTCTGCCGAGGCTGACCTGATGGCCTATGGGCAAGCCTTCGATGCGTTCGTCCAGGCCGTGCAGGCCAAGGAATTGGCCTTGGACATGGCCAGCTGGTCGGTGTCCAGCGTGGCCAACAATCTCGATGTGCTGCAGGCCGGCCTGGCCGACGATGGTACCTACACCCTCAAGCAGTCCCAGGGCCAGCAAGGCGGCGAGTTCCTCGAACAGGCCGGGCAGGTGGCGCAGGTGTCGCGGCTGATGCTGCAGGCCATGGACGAGGCCCGGGTGCGCCTGGAGCAGAGCCGCAAAGGCGGCGAGGCCGTCGCCGAGGGACGCATCGCCCAGACGCAGGAGGCTGGCGCATTGGTGGAGCAGCTCAAGTCGGCGGTCAGCGATGCGGGCTACCAGAGCGTGCTGGGCGAGGTGGCCGGGCATATCGCCAGTTTCTCCGAGAAGCTCAACGAGTACACCGACCTGCTGGCCCAGGAGCGGGGGCTCAAGGCGCAGTTGCAGGCCCGGGCCGAACAGGTCACCGCGCGAGTCGACCAGGTCTACCTCGCCCAGGAGCAGGCTATGCAGGCGGAGCTGGCGCGCAACACTTTGGCCATTACCGCGGCCACGGCCCTGGCGCTGCTGGTGGGCGTGCTGGCGGCCTGGTTGATCACCCGCGCCGTGGTCGCACCGCTCAAGCGCGTGATCAGCCGTGCCCGACGCATTGCCGCGGGCGAGCTGGGCATCGAGGCCGAGCCGCCGCGCGCCGACGAGGTCGGCCAGTTGTTGCAGGCGATGCAGCAGATGGCCGAGGGCTTGTCCGGCATCGTCAGTGGCCTGCAACAGGGCATCGATCAGTTGGCCGGCAGCGCCCAGGCCTTGTCGGCGGTGACCGAGCAGACCAACCGCGAAGTCGGCAGCCAGAAGGACGAGACCGAGCAGGTGGCCACCGCCATGCAACAGATGACCGCGACCGTCCATGACGTGGCGCGTAATGCCGAGCAGGCGGCCCAGGCGGCCCAGGATGCCGACGACAAGGTCGAGTCAGGGCAGCAGGTGGTGCGCCAGAGCATGCAGCGCATCGAGCAACTGGCGGTGGCGGCCGAGACCGCCAGCAGCGGCATCGACAGCCTCAGCGCCGAGATCCATACCATCGGTGATGTACTGGATGTGATCAAAAGTGTTGCCGAACAGACCAACCTGCTGGCGCTCAATGCGGCGATCGAGGCGGCCCGGGCCGGCGAGCAGGGCCGTGGCTTCGCCGTGGTGGCCGACGAGGTGCGCGCCCTGGCCCGGCGCACCCGTCAGTCCACCGAGGAAATCGAGCGGCTGGTCGCCAGCCTGCGCGGCAATGCCCAGCAGTCGGTGACGCAGATTCGTGGCAGCACGGAGTTGGTGCGCCAGGCCGTGGCCGACACGTTGCAGACCGAGAGCGCCCTGGGCAGCATTGCCGTGGCGGTGTCGTTGATCCAGCAGATGAACCAGCAGATCGCCGCGGCGGCCGAGCAGCAGAGCTCGGTGGCCGAGGAGATCAGCCGCAGCGTCACGCAGATCCGCGGCAGTGCCGACCAGGCGGCGCTGGCGATGGAGGACAATGCCCGTTCGAGCGTCGAGCTGGCACAGCTGGGCGTCGACCTCAAGAGCATGGTTGGCCACTTCAGGCTGTAATGGCCCCTGAGCGGCCTTGCCGAGGCGTCGGACCGGTCGGAAAGGGCCGCAAAGCGGCCCCGACAATCTCTGCCCGACGCTCAGATCCTGGGGCTGCTGCGCAGCCCTTTCGCGACACAAGGCCGCTCCTACAGTGGATCTGGGTTGGGCCTCAGCCCTTGCGCGGGCTGAGGATCATCAAGGTCAGCACCCCGGCGACGATGCCCCAGAACGCCGAGCCGATCGAGAACAGGGTGAACCCCGACGCCGTGACCATGAAGGTGATCAGCGCCGCCTCACGCTCGCGCGCCTCGCCCATGGCCACGCTCAGGCCGTTCATGATCGAGCCGAACAGCGCCAATGCGGCGATCGACAGTACCAGCTCCTTGGGCAGCGCGCCGAACAGCGCCGCCAGGGTGGCGCCGAAGGTGCCGGCGATGCCGTAGAAGATCCCGCACCACACCGCCGCGGTATAGCGCTTGGCCGGGTCTTCATGGGCATGTGGGCCGGTGCAGATCGCCGCGCTTATCGCCGCCAGGTTGACCCCGTGGGAGCCGAACGGCGCCAGCAGCAGCGAGGCGAAACCGGTGGCCGAGATCAGCGGCGAGGCCGGCACCTGGTAGCCGTCGGCGCGCAGCACGGCAACGCCCGGCATGTTCTGCGAGGTCATCGCCACCACGAACAGCGGGATGCCGATACTGATGGTCGCCGCCAGCGAGAAGCTCGGCGTGGTCCACACCGGCGTGGCGACCTCCAGCTGGAAGTGGCTGAAGTCGAGCAGCCCCAGGGCGCCGGAGAGCGCGCTGCCGACCAGCAGCGCGGCCAGCACGCAGTAGCGCGGCGACAGGCGTTTGACCAGCAGGTAGCTGAAGAACATGCCCAATACCAGCACGGTGCGGTGCTGGGCGGCGACGAAAATCTCGCTGCCGATCTTGAACAGGATGCCGGCCAGCAGGGCCGAGGCCAGGGAGGCGGGGATGCGTCGCACCAGGCGCTCGAAACTGCCGGTCAGGCCGCAGATCAGCACCAGCACGGCGCAGGTGATGTAGGCGCCGATCGCTTCGCCGTAGCTCACCCCGCCAAGGCTGGTGATCAGCAGCGCCGCGCCGGGCGTCGACCAAGCCACGGTGATCGGCGTGCGGTAGCGCAGCGACAGGCCGATGCTGCACACTGCCATGCCGATCGACAGCGCCCAGATCCACGATGAAATCTGCGCGCTGGTCAGGCCCGCGGCCTGGCCGGCCTGGAACATCAGCACCAGCGAGCTGGTGTAGCCGGTGAGCATGGCGATGAAGCCAGCGACGATCGCCGACGGGGAGCTGTCCGCCAGCGGCCGCAGGCGCGCGGAGGTGGCATCGGTCATGGGGCATTCCTTGTTGTGGATGTAAGCAATTTTTGCAGGCTACCGCGCCATGGGCCGATCGGTGCGATACAGCAACCATTGCATTTAGCCGTACAGTCGCCAACTATTGGCCATTACTACGCAACTGCGTGAACAGGGGAGGGGCGATGTACAAGGTCTATGGGGATTACCAGTCGGGCAACTGCTACAAGGTCAAGCTGATGCTGAGCTTGCTTGACCGCCCATATGAATGGCACCCGGTGGATATTCTCAAGGGTGAGACCGAGACCCCCGAGTTCCTGGCCATGAACCCCAACGGCAAGGTGCCGGTGCTCAAGCTCGAGGACGGTACCTGCCTGTGGGAGTCCAACGCGATTCTCAACTTCCTCGCCGACGGCAGCGAGTTCCTGCCCAGCGAGCCACGCTTGCGTACCCAGGTGTTGCAGTGGCAGTTCTTCGAGCAGTACAGCCATGAGCCGTATATCGCCGTGGCGCGCTTCATCCAGTTCTACCTGGGGTTGCCGGACGAGCGCCTGGAGGAGTACCGGGGGCTGCACAAGGGCGGCTACAAGGCCTTGAAGGTGATGAACAAGCAGTTGGAGATGACGCCTTACCTGGTGGGGGAGCAGTACTCGATCGCCGATGTGGCGTTGTATGCCTATACCCATGTGGCGCACCAGGGTGGCTTTGATCTTTCTGCCTATCCGGCAGTGCAAGCCTGGCTGGCGCGGGTGGCCAGCCATCCACGGCATGTGCCGATGGCGGATTGACCGGCCTCATTGCACCCTGTGTAGGAGCGGCCTTGCGTCGCGAAAGGGCTGCGCAGCAGCCCCTCGGTCTCAGCGTCAACGCATCAATCGCCGGGGCCGCTTTGCGGCCCTTTCGCGACACAAGGCCGCTCCTACAGGGGTTGTGTATGTGCTGTCACACCGCCGCGAAGCGTTTGTCCAGGTAAGCAATGATGTCCTTGGACTCGTACATCCAGGTCACCTTGCCTTCTTCCTCGATACGCAGGCACGGCACCTTCACCCGGCCACCGCCTTCGAGCAGCGCCTGGCGGTGCGCTTGATCGTTCTTCGCATCGCGTAGGGCGACGGGCACATTGAGGCGGTGCAGGGTGCGGCGGGTCTTGACGCAGAACGGGCAGGCATGGAACTGGTACAGCGCCAGGTCCTTGGCCTGCTGTTCGACACGGGCCTGGGCCGCGGCATCGCGCTTCTTCTTCGCCGGGCGGCTGATCCAGTCAGCGAACACGATGAGCTGGCCGAGGCCGACCCGCAGGGCTTTGACGATCATGGGCAACTCCTGAACATGAAAAAGCCGACCTCAGGGGTCGGCTCGGATCAGGCCTGGATCACTTGATCAGGCTGAGGAACTCGCTGCGGGTGGCGGCGTTGTCGCGGAATTCGCCGAGCATCACCGAGGTGAGCATGGTCGAGTTCTGCTTCTCGACGCCGCGCATCATCATGCACATGTGCTTGGCCTCGATCACCACCGCCACGCCGGCGGCGCCGGTGACCTGCTGCACGGCCTCGGCGATCTGGCGGCTGAGGTTTTCCTGGATCTGCAGACGGCGGGCGAACATGTCGACGATTCGCGCGACCTTCGACAGGCCCAGCACCTTGCCCTTGGGCAGGTAAGCCACGTGGGCCTTGCCGATGAACGGCAGCATGTGGTGTTCGCACATCGAGTACAGCTCGATATCCCGGACCAGCACCATTTCGCTGTTGTCGGAGGTGAACAACGCGCCGTTGGTCACTTCTTCCAGGGTTTGCTCGTAACCGCGGCAAAGGTACTTCATGGCCTTCGCGGCCCGTTTGGGCGTGTCGAGCAGGCCCTCGCGGGTGACGTCCTCGCCCAGTTGGCTGAGGATCGCGGTGTAGTTCTGTTCCAGGGACATGGATCTACCTGTGGAAAATTTCGCAAAGACGAAGGGTACGGCGACGGCGACGGCGCTGCAAGCGCGATGTCACTCGTCGCGGCCTTCGAGCATGGTTCGCTTGAGCATCACGTACACCGCGCCGGTGCCGCCGTGGCGGGCCTGGCACGAGGCGAAGCCGAGCACCTGCGGGTGCTGGCGCAGCCAGGTGTTGACGTGGCTCTTGATCATCGGCCGCTTGCCGTCCAGGCGCGCGGCCTTGCCGTGGGTGACGCGCACGCAGCGCACTTCCAGCTTGGTCGCTTCGGCGATGAAGTCCCACAGCGTCTGGCGGGCCTTCTCGACGCTCATGCCGTGCAGGTCGAGGCTGCCCTCGAAGGCGATCTGGCCGAGCTTGAGCTTGCGGATCTGGGTTTCCTGCACGCCGTCGCGGCGCCATATCAGTTCATCCTCGGCGCCGACATCGATGACGAACTGGTCGGACAGGCCGTCGATCACCAGGGGCTGGTCGCTGCGAATGGTCGCGGCCTGGCGCAGGTCGGCCAGTTGCTGGCGGTCGGCCTTGGGTTTGCCGACTTCGGCGCGGTCGTGCTTGATCGGCTTGACGCCCTGCACTTGGCTGCGGAAGAGGGAAAAGTCGTCGTCTTGCATGGTGCCTCCACGTGGGCGGCGTAGTTTACGCGACTGCGCGTCGGAATGAAGCCCTGAGCTGCGCGCTGTTATGTGTAGGAGCGGCCTCGTGCCGCGAAAGGGCTGCAACGCGGCCCCGGCGATCTATGCATCGAAGCGGAAATCCTGGGGCTGCTTTGCAGCCCTTTCGCGGCGCAAGGCCGCTCCTACAGGGGGATGTCTGTCAGTCGTGCTTTTTCATCAGGTGCGGCGACAGGTTCAACTCGCGGCCACGGCGCAGGCGGATGCGGCTGCGTCGCCAGACGCGCACGCCGATCCACAGTAGCAACAGCCCGACCACGACGAGAATCGCCGACAGCGGGCGGTTGGCATTGAGCTCGGCGAGTGCGGCGTAATTGCCCAGCAGGCCGGCGAAACCGGCCATGGCGAGCAGTATGCCCAGGGTCGCCAGCAGCACCGAAAAAGCGGCGGCAACCCGCGCCCCCCAGTTGCTGGGTTCGCGCTGGCGCAGGCGCTTGGCATCGAAACTGCCTTTGAGCTTCATTCGAATTCCTCAGGATCGGGTGGCGCTGATCCGGGTTTCGACCTGCGGGTCACTCCAGGGTTCCGCCCGTCCGCTGGGCGGTCGATCGGTCAGACCAGGCTGGCGGTGGGGGCGACGCAGGCGAAGTTGTCGGCCATCACGGCCATTTCGCACTGGTGGATCTGCGCGGCGGGGATGACGGTGTCCTTCAGGGCCAGGTCGCGGGTGGCCGAGGCGTCTTCCACCAGGGTGCAGCGATAACCATAGTCCTTGGCGCGGCGCACGGTGGTGCTGACGCTGGAATGGCTCATGAAACCGCAGACGATCAGGTCCAGCGGGCCGAAGGCCTGCAGCGTCTCGTGCAGCTTGGTGTTCTTGAAGGCATTGGGCATGCGCTTGTCGATGATGGTTTCACCGGCCAGTGGCTCCAGGCCCGGGATGAACTCGCCTGCCGGGCCCTGGGGGTCGAAGCGACCGCCAACGGTGCCGAGGTGGCGGACGTGGATGATCGGCCGGTCGGCCTTGCGGGCGGCATCGAGCAACCTGGCAATGTTCGCCACGGCCTCGTCCATGCCCGACAGCGCCAGCGGACCGCTCAGGTACTCCTTTTGCGCGTCGATGACGATCAGGCTGGCTTGGCCCAGCTTGGCCGGCGGGTAGTCGCGGCCAGTGAGGCGGAACATCGTGGTTGGAACGGACATCAAGGGCTCCTTGGGTAGGGCTTTTGTCCGGCTATTCTCCCCTGCCTTGGCGTCAATGTGAATGGTTGACATTGCACGCGGCATGGTTACTGGCCTGTGGCTATCCGTTCGGCTGTCGCGGGGAACATTTGTGCGGTGCGGACTGTTAGACTTTTGTCCTGTCTGAAAAGGAGTACCCCGTGATCACATCCCGCCTGCGCACCCTGCGCGACCACATCCGCTGGGCGGTCAGCCGCTTCCATGAGCACGAGCTGTTCTTCGGCCACGGCGCCGACAACGCCTGGGACGAAGCCCGTCTGCTGGTGCTCGGCGCCGTGCACCTGCCGTGGGAAGTGGCCGACAGCTACCTGGACTGCGCGCTCGAGGACGATGAGCGGGTGCGCCTGCAGCACCTGCTCAAGCGCCGTATCGAAGAGCGTGTGCCTACCGCCTACCTGCTGGGCGAGGCGTGGTTCTGTGGCATGTCGTTCATTGTCGACGAGCGCGTGCTGGTGCCACGCTCGCCCATCGGCGAGTTGATCGAAAAACGCTTCGCGCCATGGCTGGCCGCCGAGCCTGCGCGCATTCTCGACCTGTGCACCGGTTCCGGTTGCATCGGCATCGTCGCCGCCGATGTGTTCCAGGACGCCGAAGTGGTGTTGGCCGACCTGTCGTTCGATGCATTGGAGGTGGCCAACCAGAACATCGAGCGCCATGGCCTCGATGAGCGGGTGTACACCGTGCAGGGCGATGGTTTCGGCGGCCTGCCGGGGCAACGCTTCGACCTGATCCTGTCCAATCCGCCGTATGTCGATGCCGAGGACTTCGGCGACATGCCCGCCGAGTATCACCACGAACCCGAGCTGGGCCTGGCCTGTGGCAACGATGGCCTGGATCTGGTGCGGCGCATGCTCGCCGAGGCGGCCGACCATCTGACCGAGAAGGGCTTGTTGATTGTCGAGGTGGGTAATAGCCAGGTGCATGTGGCGTCGCTGTACCCGGAAGTGGACTTTACCTGGCTGGAGTTCGAGCGCGGCGGGCACGGGGTGTTCATGCTGACCGCCGAGCAGTGCCGGCAGCATCAGGAACTGTTCAAGTCGCGGGTCTGACGGATTCACGCCGCTCCCCTGTAGGAACGGCCTCGGCGAGGCGTCGGACCGGCCGGAAAGGGCTGCGTAGCAGCCCCAGGATTTCAGTATTGACGCAAAGATCGCTGGGGCCGCTGTGCGGCCCTTTCGCGGCACGAGGCCGCTCCTACACGGATCGCGTAGGGCGGGTCAGCGGGTGGCGATCCAGATCAGCAGCCCCGCCTGGAACACCGCGAATGCCACCAGGCAGGTGATGGTGAAGCGCAGCCCGCTGTCTTCACGGCGGTACTTGGCCACCCGCTCGTCACGCTCGCGCAACTGGGCTTCCTTCTCCGCCAGGTTCTGCTCGGCCTGCTGCAGCATGCCGGCGGCCTCGAGGATATCCACGCGCTGGACCTTCTCGGTGTTCCAGCCGCCCTTGAGCTGGCCCACCGGCGTCTCCACGATCCGCCCCTTGAGCAACTGGCCGTCGGTGTACTCCACCGGCAAGCCGACGCTGGCCAGCACATGGTCGCGGCGCAGGCGGGTGTCTTCGTTCAGGGCGTCCTTGTTCGGCAGGCTCATGCCTTCGACCTGGTAGTGCGAGCAGCGCTGTTGCAACCATTGCACCGCCTGGCCCAGCATGTAGCGGCCAACACCGCGGTTGAGCGGCTCGAGCTGCAGGCCGGACGGGTCGCCGATGCGCACCTGGCGCAGCTCGTGATCGACGCGCACATCCAGCTGGTTCTGTTCCTTGCGGGTCTTCTGCCCGGGCAGGCGAATCTCCATGCGCAGCAGGCTGTGCGCCTTGTCGTGGCGCTCGGCATAGCCGAACTGGACGAAGCGCAACGGGCGCGCGCCGCTGTTGCGGTCGGTTGGCTGCGGGGCCAGGCGCAACAGTTGGAAGTGTTCGGCGGCAAGTTCCGCCCAGGGCAGCGGGGCGCTTTCCGGCGCTTGTTCTTCAGTCGCCTCGGCGGCGGGAGCATCGGTCATCAGGGGCTTCCTCAGGTGCACGGTGGTCGATCGATCGCCGTGGCAGGGTCGCGATCATCGCCTTGTTGTCCGCGTTATCGGCAGGGAACGCCAAGACCTGAGTATGCCGTCACGCTGCCGGCACGCGGTGGATGAAGGCCACGACCCGCTCGCCTAGCTCCCGGGCCAGCGGCAGTTCGGGGTTGCGGTAGCTGTCGCGCTGCTGGTGCATGTCCCTGGGGCTGATGCGCAGCATGTGGTTCATGCCGTCGATCAGCACCAGCTCGGCATCGGGCTTGGCGGCCTTCAGGCGCTCGGCATCGGCCACATCCACCTGCACATCGTTGCGCCCCTGGATGATCAGCGCCGGCACCTTGAGGCGGGCGAAGGCCGCCGCCGGATCCTGGCGCAGTAGGGAGATCAGGTAAGGCTGCACGCTGGGGCGGAACACCTGGCGCAGCGAGGCCGGTACGTCGAGGCTGGTCTGCCCGGCCTGCAGGCGATCGATCAATGCCACGCCGGCGTCCAGTTGCCCAGGGGGCAGGCGTTGGGCCAACTGTTCGCGCAGTACCTCGGCCACTGGACGGCCACTGCCGGCCAGGGTGATCACCGCGCTGGCGCCGGCCTGTTCGGCGGCCAGGCTGGCGATCAGCGCGCCTTCGCTGTGGCCGACCAGGATCAGCGGGCCAAAGCGCGGGTCGTGGCGCAGCGCCTGCCCCCAGGCCACCACGTCGGCGACATAGCCTTCGACGCTGAGGTCACGTTCGTCGGGGCTGGCCGGCTGGCTGGCGGCCACGCCACGCTTGTCATAGCGCACACTGGCGATGTGCTCGCCGGCCAGCAGCAGGGCCAGGCGCTTGAGGTTGTCGATGCGCCCTGACGCCGGGTTGTTGCCATCGCGGTCGGTGGGGCCGGAGCCGGCGATGATCAGCACCACCGGCGGCGGGGTGGCCTGCTGCGGCAGCAACAGACTGCCGTGCAGCACGCCGCGGCCGGTGTCCAGGTCGATGGGGCGTTGCAGCACGGTGGGGGCGGCGGCATGGGCGAGGTGGGCGCAGAACAGCAAGAGCAGGGCGGCGAGGCGCGACTTCATGGACGCTACTACGTGGGGAATTGACGATTCGACCTTGGGCCACCCTGAAGGTTCGCCGAGCCCATCGCCGGGCAAGCCTGCACGGGCCTCGCAACCCCCGAGGTTTTCCGTATACTGGCCGCTTTCGTTCATTTCAGGCTGATCTCGCGGAGCGTCCATGTCCGGCAATACCTACGGCAAGCTGTTCACTGTCACCACCGCAGGCGAAAGCCATGGTCCGGCGTTGGTCGCCATTGTCGACGGCTGCCCACCCGGCCTGGAAATCACCCTGGCCGACCTGCAGCACGACCTCGACCGGCGCAAGCCCGGCACCAGCCGGCACACCACCCAGCGCCAGGAGCCGGACGAGGTGGAAATCCTCTCCGGCGTGTTCGAAGGCCGCACCACCGGCTGCTCGATCGGCCTGCTGATCCGCAACACCGACCAGAAGTCCAAGGACTACTCGGCGATCAAGGACCTGTTCCGCCCGGCCCACGCCGACTACACCTACCACCACAAGTATGGCCTGCGCGACTACCGTGGCGGTGGCCGCAGCTCGGCGCGCGAGACGGCCATGCGCGTGGCCGCCGGCGCGATCGCCAAGAAGTACCTGGCCACCCAGGGTATCCGCGTGCGTGGCTACATGAGCCAGCTCGGCCCGATCGAGATCCCGTTCAAGACCTGGGACTCGGTGGAGGACAACGCCTTCTTCAGCCCTGACCCGGCCAAGGTCCCGGAGCTGGAGGCCTACATGGACCAGCTGCGCCGCGACCAGGATTCGGTCGGGGCAAAGATCACCGTGGTCGCCGAAGGCGTGATGCCGGGGCTGGGCGAGCCGATCTTCGACCGTCTCGATGCCGAACTGGCCCACGCGCTGATGAGCATCAACGCGGTCAAGGGCGTGGAGATCGGCGCCGGCTTCGCCAGCGTCGCCCAGCGCGGCACCGAGCACCGTGACGAGCTGACGCCGGAAGGTTTCCTCAGCAACAATGCCGGCGGCATCCTCGGCGGTATTTCTTCGGGCCAGCCGATCGTCGCCCACCTGGCGCTCAAGCCGACCTCGAGCATCACCACCCCGGGCCGTTCGATCGATATCGACGGCAACCCGGTCGAGGTGATCACCAAGGGCCGTCACGACCCGTGCGTAGGCATCCGCGCCACGCCGATCGCCGAGGCGATGATGGCCATCGTGTTGATGGACCACCTGCTGCGTCACCGGGCGCAGAATGCCGAAGTTAAGGTGAACACCCCGGTACTGGGCCAGCTCTGACTTAGCCAGGGTCGGCCTGTTCGCGGGTAAACCCGCTCCCACAAAGAGCATGCTGTACCTGTGGGAGCGGGTTTACCCGCGAACAGGCCGGTGCAGGCTCACACAAGGCCCACCCCATGCCCCCTATCCCGTACTGGCGCCTGTCCAGCTTCTACCTCTGTTACTTCGCCCTGCTCGGCGCCACCGCGCCGTTCCTGGCGCTGTACTTCGACCACCTGGGCTTCTCCCCGGCACGCATCGGCGAGCTGGTGGCCATCCCCATGCTGATGCGCTGCGTGGCGCCCAACCTGTGGGGCTGGCTGGGCGATCGCAGCGGCCAGCGCCTGTTGATCGTGCGTCTGGGCGCCTTGTCGACCCTGGCGGCCTTCTCGCTGATCTTCCTCGGCAAGAGCTACGCCTGGCTGGCGCTGGTGATGGCCCTGCATGCGTTCTTCTGGCACGCGGTGCTGCCACAGTTCGAGGTGATCACCCTGGCCCACTTGCACGGCCAGACCGCTCGCTACAGCCAGGTGCGGCTATGGGGCTCGATCGGTTTCATCCTTACCGTGGTCGGCCTGGGCCGATTGTTCGAATGGCTGAGCCTGGACATCTACCCGCTGGCCCTGGTGATCATCATGGCCGGTATCGTCGCCGCCAGCCTGTGGGTGCCCAACGCGCAGCCCCCGGAGCATGCCCAGCGCCGAGGGGCCGGAGGCTTCCTCGGGCAGGTGCGGGCGCCTGGGGTGCTGGCGTTCTACGCTTGCGTGGCGCTGATGCAACTGAGCCACGGGCCGTACTACACCTTCCTTACCTTGCACCTGGAGCACCTGGGCTATAGCCGCGGTGCGATCGGCCTGCTGTGGGCACTGGGGGTGGTGGCTGAGGTGCTGGTGTTCATGGCCATGAGCCGCATCCTCGCGCGTTTTTCCGTGCGCCAGGTGCTGCTGGCGAGTTTCCTGCTGGCCGCCGTGCGCTGGCTGCTGCTGGGCAACCTGGCGCAGGTGCCGGCGCTGCTGGTGTTCGCCCAGGTGCTGCATGCCGCGACCTTCGGTTGCTTCCACGCCGCCAGCATCGCCTTCGTCCAGGCCAGTTTCGGCGCCCGCCAGCAAGGCCAGGGCCAGGCGCTGTACGCGGCGCTGTCGGGCACCGGCGGCGCGCTGGGCGCGTTGTATTCGGGCTACAGCTGGAAACTGCTGGGCCCGCACTTCACCTTTGGTATGGCCAGCGTCGCGGCGTTGGCCGCAGCCGTTATCATTGCCCTTTGTCTTAACCAAAGCAGGAATGACCCCTGATGAGCATCCTCAGCGTATTCGACCCGTCCAGCCCGGAACTGCCGCACAAGGTGCTGACCCACCACGACGACATTGCCGCGACCCTGGCCGAGCAGGGCGTGCGCTTTGGCCGCTGGCAATCCGGCGCGCGCCTGCGCCCCGGTAGCGGCGCCCAGGACGTGCTGGATGCCTGCCGCGTAGCGTTGGACCAGTTGATGACCGCGCATGGCAGCGCCAGCTTCGCTGTGTTCAGCCGTGACGGCGAGGCACCGAGCGAGGCCGACCTGCGCGATGAGCATGTGCATGACAGCGAGGAAGTGTTCGCCGTGATCAGCGGTCGTGGCCAGGTCAGCCTGCGCCTGGGTGGCTTCGTCTACGCGGTGCTGTGCGAGAAGGACGACCTGCTGGTGGTGCCTGCGGGCACCCGCCGCTGGCTGGACCTGGGCGACAACCCGTTCTGCCTGGCGTTGCGCCTGTTCGCCAGCGAACAAGGCGTGCAGCCACGTTTTACCGGCGATGCCGCTGCTCGGCAGTTCCTGGGGCTCGACGAGCTCTGAGGGAAATGGCTCGCGGGGCGCGCCCTCACCACGCAGTCCGTTGGTGGAGAGGGCGCGCCCCGCGAAGGGGGACCGCGATCAGCGGTAGGTCGGCAGGGCGAAGCGCTGCTGGCTCTGCAACCTCGAGATCACGGGCAGTTCGCTGGCCTGCTCGGCCAGGTCGCGGCGGATGGCACTGATTGCCCAGGACAGCTGTTCGGCACTGTGCAGCTGTGCGTACGACAGCACGCGGCGGGTCACCACGCCGTCGGCGGCGCGCAGGGTCAGCAGGATGCCGCCGTCCGGGCGGGATTGAGTGGCGACCTGGTAGGCGGCGAACACCGAGGCGAATTTTTCCTGGATGAGGTCCATATCAACTCCTGACTGTTGTGTGGGCAGACGTGGGTTGAGTGTTGCAGCGACCGTGCCAGGCTTTCTTGTATTTAAAACCCTTTAAAATCAATTAGTTACATTAAGTTTAGTGTGATGGTGTATTGCATTCTGCATGGTCGTGCATTTTGCGCAGTGCAATTTGCACGGCGATAGGCTGGCTCTCTGCCGCCCATAGAATCTGAACCTTTGACCCTTGGGGGCTGCCTGACCAACACTGGGCCCCACGCCATTACCAGGAGGTTCCCGATGTCCGACCAACAGCCCACCCCCATGACCGCCGAGGAATCCGCCGCTTTTGCCGAGGAAGTCTTCGAACGCGCTCGTCGCGGCGATGCGCCAATGCTGGCGCGCCTGCTCAGCGGTGGCCTGCCGGCCGACCTGCGTAACCACAAGGGCGATACCCTGCTGATGCTGGCCAGCTACCACGGCCATCATGACGCCGTGCGGGTATTGCTCGAACAGGGCGCCGACCCGCTGATTGCCAACGACAACGGCCAGTTGCCCATCGCTGGTGCCGCCTTCAAGGGCGACCTGGCAATGATCCGCTTGCTGCTCGAACACGGTGTGCCGGTGGACGCCGCCGCCGCCGATGGCCGCACGGCGCTGATGCTGGCGGCCATGTTCAACCGCCTGGAGATCATCGACTACCTGCTGGCCCAGGGCGCCGACCCTAGCCACCGCGATGCCGCCGGCGCCACCGCGCTGATGGCCGCCCGCACCATGGGCGCGGTGGATGCCGCCAACCGCCTCGAGGCGCAGGTCGGCTAACGGCCGGGGGGCGTTTGCGGCTATCCTTGGCGCCTTTTACGCCATTGCGCAGGGCCCCCAATGAAAGACCAGTTGCTCGAACTCATCCGCCTCGTCGGCGCCGGCTGCATGCGCGACGAAGACATCGAGCGCATCGCCGACGAAGCCGCCCAGGCCTACGCCGACCCCGCCGCCTTCCTCGCCGCCAACCCGGACATCAACTACGACGACAGCTTCCCGTTCGCCCTGGGCGAATGGGTGGTGGTCGGCAGCTTGCCCGATACCGTGCTGTTCCAGGCCGATAGCTACCAGGATCTGTTCCAGCAGATCAGCGACTCGTTCGACAAGAGCGTGCCGTTCACCCTCAAGCCCAAGCAGCTGGCGCGTACCGAGGCGCTGACCGCGCTCAACCGCATCCAGGTGCAGATGGGCGCGTTGAACAAGGAGGCCGGTGGCTATGTGCTGCTGAACTTCAGCCAGTTGCTCGACGATGAGCTGCAGATGGTGATGGTCGGCCAGCACGACCTGGCCCGGGTGCTGGAGCTGGGCGAGGCGCTGGGGATCAAGGTGGAACCGGCGCTGGAGGCGCTGAAGGTGGCGGTGCACGTCTGAACTTGATGTTGGGTTCTTCGCGGGTACACCCCACACAGTGACCGCGCCGACCTCAGGGCATGCACCACACCTGTGGGACCGCGCTAGCTTTAGCAGTTGAGCAAGACAGTTGCTCCCACAGGGATCTGGCGATGCTCGATAGGGAGCGGGTTTACCCGCGAAGGGCATCGTAGGCCTTCAACCCAGCGCGGTATCGAGGAACATCATCACCGCGAAGCCGCCCATCAGGCCCAGGGTCGCCGCGGTCTGGTGGCCGTTGCGGTGGGTTTCCGGGATCACCTCGTGGGATACCACGAAGATCATCGCCCCCGCCGCCAGGCCCATGCTGATCGGGTAGGCGAGGGCAAAGCCGGTGGAAATCCCCAGGCCGATCACGGCGCCCAGTGGCTCCATCAACCCGGAGCCGATTGCCACCAGGGCCGCCTTGAAGTTCGACAGCCCGGTCGCGCGCAGGGCCAGGGCCACGGCCAGGCCTTCGGGGATGTCCTGGATGGCGATGGCGCTGGTCAGCGGCAGGCCGATATTCAGGTCGCCATTGGCGAAGCTCACGCCGATGGCCATGCCTTCCGGCAGGTTGTGCAGGGTGATCGCCAGCACGAACAGCCAGACCCGGCTCAGGCGCTCCGCCTCCGGGCCGCAGGGGCCGGTGCTTTCATGCTCGTGCGGGGTGAAGCGGTCGAGGCCGAGCATCAGCAGCACGCCCAGGCCCATGCCCAGCACCACGGTGAAGGCCGCCGCCGGACCGTTGCCGGTGATCTCCCGGGCGGCATCCAGGCCCGGCAGGATCAGCGAAAACGAACTGGCGGCGAGCATCATGCCGGCGGCGAAGCCCAGCATCACATCCTGGGTGCGGGCGTTGATATCGCGCAGGATCACCGCCAGCACCGCGCCCAGGGCGGTGGCGCCAAAGCCGGAGAGGCCGCCGAGCATGGCCAGGTGCAGGTTGTCGGCATGGTCGCCATTGACCGCGTTCCAGATGCTGGCCAGCAGCAGGGCGATGATCGCCAGCAGGCTCAGGGCCAGGCCGGCACTGAGCCAGGGCGTGTCCAGCGCCTGTTGCCGCCAGGCGCTGAGCAGGGAGACGGGGGCAGGGCTGTGGGCGTGGGCAGGGGGCATGCGGACCTCAGGACAATGAATGACAGCAGTCTAGCCAGTGACCGGCGCGCCTGGCCAAGGATTCCCTTCTATCGTGGTCATAGACGGCTATGCTGTGCCCAGGCACATCGCACGGGAGTGGCGACATGGGTTCCACCTTCAATGGTCTGGTCGGGCTGATCATCCTCGCCCTGGACATCTGGGCAGTCCTCAACGTGCTCAAAAGCAACGCCGAGATTGGCATCAAGGTGCTGTGGATCCTGTTGATCGTGCTGCTGCCGGTGCTGGGGCTGATCATCTGGGCGATAGCCGGGCCGCGCGGCAATATCCGCATCTGAGTGGCGCGACAGCGGGTTCGTTGCCGCGTGCCCGCGTCACGCCCGCGCTGAAAAGCTGCTCTCGACAAAATTTTCACACTCGATTTTTGAAAATTCGCGCCGCACAATGCGGCCTTGGTCCCGCGGCCCCCTTGGCGGCCCGGACGCCGAGGCTGTAGGCGATCTCGCCTTCCCGCAAACCGCAATCCTAGGACCTCTCCATTCATGGCTAACACGGACGCCTTGAAGCAACAGGGCGTGCGAGGCTCGTTCTCGCCGACCCTGAAATCCCACCTGGCCTACACGCTGCTCAGCGGCCTGGTGATCATGCTGATGCTCAGCCTGGTGCGCCTGGCGCTGCTGGTCTACAACAGCGACATGATCGGCGAAACCCCCTACGCCACGGTCGCCGAGGGCTTCCTCAACGGCCTGCGCTTCGACCTGCGCGTGGCGGTGTACATCAGTATTCCGCTGTTGCTGGCGCTGCTCAGCCCCTGGCTGATGGCGCGTCGCGGCCTGTTCCGCTTCTGGCTGACCCTCTCCTCGAGCGTGGTGATGTTCCTCGGCCTGATGGAGATGGACTTCTACCGCGAGTTCCACCAGCGCCTGAACGGCCTGGTGTTCCAGTACATCAAGGAAGACCCCAAGACCGTGCTGAGCATGCTCTGGTACGGCTTCCCGGTGGTGCGCTACCTGCTGGCCTGGCTGTTCGGCACTTGGCTGCTGAGCCTGCTGTTCAAGGGCATCGACCGCCTGACCCGTGGCAACGGCGCCGCCCAGGTTGCGGGCAGCGCCAAGGTCGCGCCCTGGTACGGCCGCCTGGCGGTGTTCATGGTGGTCCTGCTGGTGGCGGTGGTCGCCGCCCGCGGCACCCTGCGCCAGGGCCCGCCCATGCGCTGGGGCGATGCCTTCACCACCGAGTCGAACTTCGTCAACCAGCTCGGCCTGAACGGCACCCTGACCCTGATCGACGCGGCCAAGAGCCGCTTTGGCGAGGACCGCGCCAACATCTGGAAGCCGGTGCTCGAGCAGCCGCTAGCCACCCAGACCGTGCGCGAGCAGCTGCTGACCGCCAACGACACCCTGGTCGATGCCGACGAAGCCGCGGTGCGCCGTGATTTCCTGCCGCCGGCGGCCAATACCCTGCCGATCAAGAATGTCGTGGTGATCCTGATGGAGAGCTTCGCCGGTCACTCGGTGGGCGCCCTGGGCAGCGATGCCAACATCACCCCGTACTTCGACAAGCTGGCCAAGGAAGGCCTGCTGTTCGACCGTTTCTTCTCCAACGGCACCCATACCCACCAGGGCATGTTCGCCACCATGGCCTGCTTCCCCAACCTGCCAGGCTTCGAATACCTGATGCAGACCCCGGAAGGCGGTCACAAGCTGTCTGGCCTGCCAGCGCTGCTCAGTGCCCGCGACTACGACGACGTCTACGTCTACAACGGTGACTTCGCCTGGGACAACCAGTCCGGCTTCTTCGGCAACCAGGGCATGACCACCTTCATCGGCCGCAACGACTTCGTCAACCCGGTGTTCTCCGACCCGACCTGGGGCGTGTCCGACCAGGACATGTTCGACCGCGGCAACGAGGAGCTGGCCAAGCACGATGGCAAGAAGCCGATCTACGCGCTGCTGCAGACCCTCTCCAACCACACCCCGTACGCGCTGCCCAAGGACCTGCCGGTGGAGAAGGTCACCGGCCACGGTCGCCTCGACGAGCACCTGACCGCCATGCGCTACTCCGACTGGGCGTTGGGCCAGTTCTTCGAGAAGGCGCGCAAGGAGCCGTACTTCAAGGACACCTTGTTCGTCATCGTCGGCGACCACGGCTTTGGCAACAACCAGCAGATCACCGAGTTCGACCTGGGCCGCTTCCATGTGCCGCTGCTGCTGATCGCCCCGGGCATCCAGGAGAAGTTCGGCGCGCTCAACCATACCGTGGGCACCCAGGTCGACATCGTGCCGACCATCATGGGCCGCCTCGGCGGGCAGACCCGTCACCAGTGCTGGGGGCGTGACCTGCTCAACCTGCCGGCGGGCGACCCGGGCGAGGGCATGATCAAGCCGTCGGGCAGCGAGCAGGTGGTTGGCTTCCTGCAGGGCGATCGGATTCTCATCGAATCCAAGGAGATGACCCCGCGCATGTACCGCTACCAGCTCGGCCGCGAGCCCAAGGGCGAACTGATCGAGAGCCCTGACCAGGCGCAGATGCTGCAGAAGCTCGAGGCGTTCATCCAGACCGCGACCAAGAGCCTGCTGGACAACACTGCCGGTGTCGTCCACGGCACGCCGAAGTAGGCCAGCCGCTTGCACTGAACAAGCCCGCCGTTGACCGGCGGGCTTTTTTCATGCGGTTTCATGTGCGCGGCTGAACATCGCCCAGCGTCCATGGTCCTAGTACGGAGTGTCATTCACCGTTTCCAGCGAGGGCTGATCGATGAAAGCATGGGAAGTCCGCTACGCCGACCAGAAGGGCGAACCGCAAACCCTGCTGCTCAGTGCCGAGCAGCGCCCCAGCGAGGAAGACGCGGCGCGGGCGATACGCTCGCGCCTGTTCCCGCTGATGGATGAGCTGGACCTCAACGACTTCCAGGACCGCAGTTATTCTCCCACGGCGCGCTGGCTCAAGGAGCAGAACGGCGTGATCATCACCACCATCGACGAAGCGCCCTGAAGGGCGGGTCTGGCGTATTGCCTGCATCGGCACTACGCTGCAACAAGGCGTCGGTCTTCTCTGCGGGCCGCTGCCGTTTTCATTCGCGTCTCGCAATCCGCTCGTAATGTCAGGCATGACCTTGTTGCCAGGCAGGTGCGTTGTGCACGGAAAGTCTATCCATTGCTTTGCAGGAGGACGTTTCATGAGCAGCTCGAACGACGATATCAGCAGCAGCGTCCTGCGCCAGATGAAAGCTGGCGGCTTCGACTTCACCCGCATCCATCCCATCGAGTTCTATGCCGTGTTCCCCGACGAATCCGGCGCGCGCCGGGCGGCGGGGCAGTTTCGCGGCGAATCCCTCAACGCCCAGGTGAGCGAGCGTGACGACGGCGCCTGGCACCTGGAGCTGAGCAAGGTCATGTATGCCACCCATGGCGGCATCGGCGCCTTCGAGCAGGCCTTCGATCGTGTCGTCTCGCCCTATGGCGGCGAGGTCGAGGGCTGGGGCGTCAAGCAGGAGCGGCCGATCGCCTAGCGGGCCCAGCTCTTATGGCTGGGCCTTGCGCCCGGCCATATGCCTCAGGTAGGCCAGCAAGGCATCGAGCTCCTGTTCATTCAGCACCTGGGCGGCAAACCCGGGCATCCGTGCCTGCGGCCAATGCCGCAGGCTCTGCGGGTCGCGGATGTACTGGCGGAGAAAGGCCGGCTGGAAGTACTCGGTCGGGTTGTGCGGCAGGTTCAGGTCCGGGCCGAATTGCGCATCGCCCGCGCCATTGAGCCGATGGCAGGCCAGGCAGTTCTGCTGGAACAGGGCGAAGCCTTGGCGTACCGGGCTGTCCGCGGCCAGCGCCGGGTCGGGCAGCAGGGCGGGAAAGCGCGTCTCGACCGGCGGCAGGCGGCGAATCGTGGCGATCTGAAACGGCCATTGCTCGGGGCGAATGCCGCTGGCCTGAGGGTTGCGCCACACCAGGTAGAACGGCCCGGCCCCGGGCTTGCCCTTGGCCAGGGGCGGCCAGGGCTGCTTGGGGTCCTCGATGGCCAGCCAGGCCTGGGCCTGGGTTGGGTCCATCTGCAGCAGGGGGCTGGCGGGCATTTCCGCAGCGAAGCCATCCAGCGCCACGGCTTGCAGGTGATCACCCGGCTGCACGCCCTCGAGCAAGGCGGCCAGGGGAACGGCGCGGTAATGCATGGCGCGCTTGTAGGCGACGTCCTGCTCCACGCTGAGATCGCGAGCTTGCGGGTGCGTTAGCAGTTGCTCGCTTTGCCAGTGGCGGGTGCCCGTGCTGAGCTCCAGGGTCAGTTGCGCCGCCGACGATGGCAGGGCAAGCAGCAGGCAGAGCAGGGTAAGACACAGGCGCATGGGCGATCTCCAACCGTCAGGGCTGGCAGATTACCTGCGCAGAGGCGGCCACGGCCACTGGCGTTTCAGCCGAACAACCGCGAGAGGTTGGGCAGGATCAGCAGCAGCGTCGTGGCGAAGAGAATGAGCCCGGCTTGGCGTACTTTCGATTGTCTGAACATGGCGGACCGCCTTCATTGTTGTTATTCCTGAATAACCCTTGGCTTCCTTGTCGCGCGTCGGGTCGATCGCAGTGGCCTGCTGAAGCGCCGAACCTGCTTGCCTCATGTAGGTGGATATACAACCAACAGTAGGGCCCGCGTCATCCCTGATTCAGAACCCTTTGTTCTAAGCAAACACTGGCAAATTGCCGAATGCTTAAAGGCCACTGGCCACTCCGCTGGCGCACTTGGGCTAGACGAGTGCGCGCCCAGGGTTACCAAGGGTTACAGGGCCTACCGTCCGTCCGGATATCCTACTTGCTTGTACTGGTTTTTCGCGTCAGTCTCTACAGCAAATCCCACCCACATGTCGTTCAGGACTACCCCTATGTCGTTACGCATCTGCATCCTTGAAACCGATGTCCTGCGTCCGGAGTTGGTCGCGCAGTACCAGGGCTACGGCAGGATGTTCGAGCAGCTGTTCTCGCGCCAGCCGATCGCCGCCGAGTTTGACGTGTACAACGTGATGAACGGCGAATATCCGGCCGCGGGCGAGCGCTTCGATGCGTACCTGGTGACCGGCAGCAAGGCCGACTCGTTCGGCGACGATCCCTGGATCCAGACCCTCAAGGCGTACCTGCTCAAGCTCTACGAGCGGGGCGAGAAGCTGTTGGGCGTGTGCTTCGGCCACCAGTTGCTGGCCCTGACCCTGGGCGGCAAGGCCGAGCGCGCCGACAAGGGCTGGGGCGTGGGGATTCACCGCTACAGCCTGGCCGCCCACGCGCCATGGATGGACCCGCAGGTGTCCGAGCTGACCCTGTTGATCAGCCACCAGGATCAGGTCACGCAATTGCCCGAGGGCGCCACGGTGATTGCTTCCAGCGACTTCTGCCCCAACGCCGCCTACCACATTCGCGACCAGGTGCTGTGCTTCCAGGGGCATCCGGAGTTCGTCCACGACTACTCGCGGGCGCTGCTCGATGCGCGGCAGGCATCATTGGGCAACGAGGTCTACGAGAAGGCCGTGGCCAGCCTGGCTACCGAGCACCAGGGGGACTTGGTGGGGGAGTGGATGTTGCGCTTCGTCCAGCAACCCAAGGCCAACGCCTGACCTAAGCCGTTTTGCGGTGGTCCGACAAGCCAGCGCTGTGACAGCGGGCTTGTCGGGCCGCCGCGAACACCGGCGCAGCCGGTGCCAGGCCCCGCCCCTACAGCCAGCCCGAGCGCTTGAAACTGTAGTACAGCCCCGAACAGCCCAGCCCGATCACCCCCAGCACGGCGAAGTAGCCGTAGTGCCAGCCCAGCTCGGGCATGTTCTGGAAGTTCATCCCATAGATCCCGGCAATTGCCGTGGGAAAGGCCAGGATCGCCGCCCAGGCCGCGAACTTGCGTTGGGTGATGCTCTGCCGCGAGGCCTCCAGCAGCATGCCGATCTCGATGGTCTGGCTGGCGATGTCGCGAATCCCGGCGAGGTCTTCCATCTGCCGGGTCACGTGGATCTGCACATCGCGAAAATACGGGCGCATGTTCTTGTCGATGAACGGGAAGCTCAGGCGTTGCAGTTCTTCGCTGACTTCGACCATCGGCGCTACATAGCGGCGCAGGCGCAGGATGTCGCGGCGCAGGCTGTGCAGGCGCTGGATGTCCTCCTCTTGGAGCGAGTTGCTCAGTACGCTCTGCTCCAGTTCCTCGATCTCGCCATGGATGGCTTCGCTGACCGGCTGGTAGTTCTCGGTGACGAAGTCGAGCAGGGCGTACAGCACGAAGTCCTCGCCATGCTCGAGCAGCAATGGCCGCGCTTCGCAGCGCTGGCGCACCAGGGCGTAGGATTTCGAATGGCCGTTGCGGCAGGTGATGATGTAGCCGTTGCCGGCGAAGATGTGGGTCTCGATGAATTCGAGCTTGCCTTCGTGGCGCACAGGGGAATAGGTGACGATGAACAGCGCGTCACCGAAGGTTTCCAGCTTCGGCCGGCTGTGTTTCTCCAGGGCATCCTCGATGGCCAGTTCGTGCAGGCCGAACTGGCGCTGCAGGTTGGCCAGTTCCTCGGCGTTGGGCTCTTCCAGGCCGATCCAGACGAAATGCCCAGGCTTGCGGGCCCATTCGGCGCCTTCGTCGATATTGATAGTGGTGACTTTTCTGCCGGCGCTGTACACCGCCGCCGCGACGACTCGACCCATGGTTGTCCGCTTGTCTGGTTGAACACCCAGACAGCTTGGTCTGTGTCGCGGCGCGGAGCAACCGCCTGCACGTGAAGAATTGCGCGCAGGCGCGCGGCGTCAGTGCTGCGCCAGCTCGGTTTCCATATGGTCGATGCAATGCTGCATCTGGCTACGGCACTGTTCGATCAGCGCCGGCAGGTCCTGTTGGCTCAGGCCGGCGGTGGCGATTGGCGCCAGCGAGCGGACGATCACAGTGCGTTGGCGCCAGCTGTTCAGGCCCAGGCGCTGTGAATAGCGGCTGACGCACACCGGCACGATCGGCACGCCGGCTTCGATCGCCATGTGGAAGGCGCCTTTCTTGAATGCCAGCAACTGCTCGCCGGGGTTGCGGGTGCCCTCGGGGAAGATCCAGATCGAGGTGTCGTCGCGCAGGGTCCGGGTGGTGGCCTGCATGGCCTTGCGTGCCTGGTAGGCGTTCTTGCGGTCCACCAGCACATTGCCGCCGAGCCAGAACAGCTGGCCGAACAGCGGGATCCAGCCCAGGCTTTTCTTGCCGATGGCCACGGTACGACGCGGCACGACCTGGCCGAGGATGAACAGGTCGTAGTTGGATTGATGGTTGGCGATGATCACGCAGCCGGGCGGCTGGTCCCACAGCGGGCCGACCTCGGCCTTGACCTTGATACGCATGAACCAGGCGGCGGGCACGCTGTACAGGCGCGCGAACAGGCGGCTGTTGTCGGGATTGAACGGACGCAGCAGGCCGATCACCAGGCCGACGGCACCGACGAAGAGGAAGTGCAGCGCCAGCAGGAGCATGCGAAGCAGATAGAGCATGGTACGACTCACACCAGACAGTCGCCGCGCAGTGTACGGGTGTGCACTGGCCGGGGCAAACCTTGGTGTGGCCTATGGGCGTGGCCATGGCTTTTTGTAGGAGCGGCAAGGCCGCTCCTACACAGCCTGCCCAGAGGCTCAGCCGAGGTGGTTCTGGTCGGCCAGGATCGCCTCGTCCAGGGCTTCCAACAGCCCCTTGCGCACTTTCAGCTTGGTGTTCTTGTGCGCCAGCATGTTCAGTTTCTTCAGTTCGCGGGCTGCGGCCAGGGCGGTTTCCTGCAATTGCTCGGCCGCCACCACCTTGTCGAGGAAGCCGGCTTCGCGGGCGCCCTGCGGGTCGAAGATCTCGGCATTGTTGACTGAGCGCTGGAAGGCTGCGCGGCCCAGGCGGTCACGGGCCAGCTCGATGCCGGCGTGGTGCATGGTCATGCCGATCTGCACTTCGTTCAGGCAGATCTTGTACGGCCCTTCGACGCCGATGCGGTAGTCGGCCGACAGCAGCAGGAAGGCGCCCTTGGCCACGGCGTTGCCGGGGCAGGCGACGATCACCGGGAACGGGTGCGACAGCAGGCGACGGGCCAGGGTGGAACCGGCGGTGACCAGGCCGACGGCCTCCTTGGGCCCGGCGGTCATCACCTTGAGGTCGTAGCCGCCGGAAAGAATGCCCGGTTGGCCGGTGATGATCACCACCGCGCGCTCTTCCATGGCGCGGTCGAGCGCGGCATTGAAGGCGTTGATGACATCCGGCGAGATGGCGTTGACCTTGCCGTTGTTCAGGGTCAGGGTGGCGATGCCGTCTTCGGCGTGGTAGGTAATCAGCTCGCTCATGGCAGAGTCCTTTGGATGGCGTGGCGACGACGTTACCCAGCCCGGATGGCCAGGTAAAGCGTCAAGACTGACTGGTCGGTCAGCGCCAGGGCGCCACGCCTTGCGCCAACGGGGCAGGGGCCTGGGCGTGGGGAAAAGCGCTGGGCACAATGGCAGCATCGCCTTGATTGGCCGTGTTTTTCTATCGACTGGCTTAAGCACATGAAAATTCTGAAAAAAATACTTGCCAAAGGAAAGCGCTTCTACTAAATTAGCGCGCCTCGACAGGCTGAACAGCTTGCAGAGAAAACGGTGAAGTGTCCGAGTGGTCGAAGGAGCACGCCTGGAAAGTGTGTATACGAGAAATCGTATCAAGGGTTCAAATCCCTTCTTCACCGCCACATTCTACGAGAAGCCCCCGAATCGAAAGGTTCGGGGGCTTTTTGTTTTCCGCCGCTCCTGCAGGAAGTAGCCCAGCCCTTTGGGGCTGGGCTGTCGCGAGAGAACTGCTACCCCTGTGGGAGCGGGCTTGCCCGCGAAGCAGGCGCTGGGGTGCCTGGCACCGGCTCCGCCGGCAAGCCCGCTCCCACAGGCCCAGCTAAATCAATGGCTTACGGTTCTGCTTCGCCAGCAAGGCTGGCTCCCACGGGAGGGGCGACCTCAGAAGCTGACCGAGGCCGATAGCCTGGCCGTGCGCGGCGCGCCTTGGAACAGGTAGTTGTCGCCCAGGTAGTCGCCCACGTCGCGCCAGTAGCGCTTGTCGAACAAGTTGTCGACGGTCAGGCGCAGCACGGTGTCGTAGCCACCGATCTGGGTGCGGTAGCGGCTGCCGATGTCGAACACGGTATAGCCGCCGACCTCGACATTGCCCGCTTGGCTGGCGTACTTGCTGGCGCTGTAGCGGGCGCCGCCGAGCAGTGCCAGGCCTGGTACCGGCAGGGCATAGTCGGCCTGCAACGCGGCGCGCAGGCGCGGGACGTTGATCGCCTGGTGGCCTTCGTAGGCGTCGGTGTCGCTGTCCTGCACACGGGCACGGATTGCCGCGGCGCTGGCCTGGATCTGCAGCTTAGAGGTGACCCAGCCGCTGGCGCCGAGCTCCAGGCCGGTGTTTTTCTGCTGGCCGGCCTGCACATAGGTTGGCGCCGTGTTCGCCTCGGGGCGGGCGTACTGATAAGCCTGGCGGATCTGGAACAGCGCGGCCGTGAAGCTCATGCCCTGCCAGTCGCGCTTGATGCCGACTTCGAGCTGGCGCGACAGGGTGGGGGCGAGGATTTCGAAGGCATTGCTGGCATACCAGGGCGCCGTGCCTCCCGCCGACAGCCCTTTCGAATAGCTGGCGTACAGCGTGGTGTCCGCTTGTGGCTTGTAGATCAGGGCGGCGTTGGGCAGTAGCTGGTATTGCCGGGTATGACGGCCGGCTTCACCGGTCTCCTTCCATGTTTTCTCGTCCAGGCGTACTTCTCGGGCGCCGATTACAGTCTGCCAGTGCTCGTTGAACGTGATGTGGTCACTGAAGAACAGGCCGTACTGGCGGCTGTCCAGTCGGCGTTCACTGTCGCGAATCGGCTTGTCCGAAGGAGGCAGTGCGGGCGCGCCGGCGTGGATGTTTCCGGGGCCTCGCCATTCGTTGTAGCCAGGCCGCTGATCCAGCGTGCGGCGTTGCGCGCTGGTACCCACGGTCAGTTCGTGGCTTACACCCAAGGCATCGAAGCGTCCATCGAGCGTGGCCTGTGCCTCATCGATCCGCCGGGTATCGTCGGGGCTGCGGAAATCATAGATGTCGTAGTCGCCATTGCCGCCAAAGAAGGCACCTTCGCTCGAACCCCAGGCAAACGCACTGTAGTCGTCGATCACCACCTTGCTGCGCGACGCGCTCAAGGTGCCGTTCCAGTTATCGTTGAACTGGTACTTGAAGCGCCCGCCAAGGTTCAGCGAGTCGTTCTGCACCGGCTTGGCCCAGGACTGCCAGGCCAGGTGGTCCTTGGGATCGACGCCATGGGGTAGTTGGCTGCCGCCGAGCAGTTGGTAGCCTGGCACCGAGAACTGCTCGCGGTGCTGGTACTCGGCGTCCAGCTCCAGTACCGCGTCCGGGTTGATCTGCCAGTCGAAGGCCACGGCGGCGAAGTCGCGCTTGCCGTCGGCATGGTCGACGTAGGAGCGGATGTCTTCATGGGCCAGGTTCAGCCGCAGGCCGAACTGGCGCTCGGCGCCGAACCAGCCGCCCAGGTCGGTGGCCAGGTAGCGTTCGCCCTGCTCGTTGCTCGAAACCGTGATCGAGCGCACGTCCTCGGCGCGCTTGGTCACATAGTTGACCAGCCCGCCGGGCTCCGACACGCCGCTCTGCAGCCCGGACAGCCCTTTGAGCAACTCCACCTGCTGCTTGTTCTCCAGCGCCACGTTCTGCTCGCCGGCGATGGTCTGGCCATTGATCCGGTAGCTGCTGGCGGCATTGAGCTCGAAGCCGCGCACGTTGAAGTTCTCGTAGTAGCCGATCGGCGCGTAGCTATCGCCCACCGAGGCATCGCTTTGCAGCACTTCGCTGAGCTTGCGCACCTGGCGGTCGTCGAGCAGTTGGCGGTTGAACACGCTGACCGCAGCGGGAGTGTCGAGCAGCGGGGCGCTGTGCAGGCCGCCGATCTGAGCTTCGCGGGCCTGGTAGCCGCTGTCGTCCTGCACCTGCGAGATATGCACCGGGGCCAGGGTCACGCTGTCGGCGGCAAGGCCCTGGCTGCTGTGCAGGGCTAGGCCCAGGCCGAGCAGGCCAAGGGGCAGGCGAGGGCGAAGCGGGGTCATGCAGGGCTCCTTGAAAGGCGGACGCGCCGTTATCGGTCGGCAGCTGTCGGACGGGCAAAAGGGCGCCATGGTAGCAGGCTGCCGGGCCTTTCAGGGGATGGCTGGAAGCGTGGGCGCAACGCTACCGCCCCAGCGCGAGCAAGCCCGCACCCACAGCGACGATGCGTGGCTCGGGGGCTACGTGGTCACTGCAGGAGCAGGCTTGCTGGCGCAAAGGCCAATACGTTGGATACGAACGACGCCGGTCGCGATTCAGGCCGCGATCGGCCGTTGCTGGCGGCGCCAGCTGTCGTCGATCTTGGTCCAGGTCTTGCCGTCGGTGATGGCCAGCAGTTTGCGGCCATCCTTGAAGGTGGCGAGGAAGGTCACCTCGTCCTCCTTGCCGCCGAGCAGCAGCCCGGCGAGCAGGCCGACCGGCCCGGCCACCAGCGCGCCGGCCACCCCCCAGCCCAGGGCGCTGCCCAGGCTGCGGGTGGTCTCGAGGTTGGCCAGCTTCAGGTCCTTGATCCGCGTCAGCGAAATACGCTCTCCGGGCGAGGGGCTGCGTGGGGTCTTGAGAGTGAGCGCTCCATTGCGATACTCGCCTTCACCTTGCAAGAAATCGCCGGATTGCACCGTGAGTCTTGTCATTGTGTCGTCCTGTCAGGAAGGGGCTTTTGACCAACGCCTACTGAGCGCCTGGCGGTACTGCAAGTCAACGGGCAGGCGACGGAGGGTCGTGTGACCAGTTGCCGCATGCGGTGTCGCCAAAACGAGGCGGCGCGAATGAACACCAGGCGCAAGTCGCGTTTTCATAAGTAAACTTCGATTGGTTATATAAATAATCCGCCGCACATGACTGGAACTAATGGTTTCAGGCGGTGCGGCTGATCCATCGCAGTTTGCGCAAATAAGTGCGGCACAGATGAATTTTCGAAAACGAAAAAATGACGTCAAAAAGTGCTGGACATGAAGTTTCAATTTGTGTCAGTTTTTTTGCGCCTCATAAGGGCGAGTGACAGGACGTTCTCGCCAGGTGGGAGAACGCCTGTCTGACATCAACGGCTTTTTTGTTAAACAAGGAAGTAACCTGCATGTCGAAAGTCAAAGAAAACGCTATTGCTTCTGCCGTCTCCGCACTGCAACCGAAGGGGCCTAGTTCGTCCTTCGGCCTGATCGATAGCTTTGCCCACCAGTACGATCGCGGCGGCGCCAATATCAATGGCAAGAAGTCCTTCACGGCCGACCAGGCCGCCGATCACATCCTGCGTGACGGCGCCTACTGGAAAGACCTGAACAAGGACGGCACCATCAGCCTCAGCTACACCTTCCTGACCAAGGCTCCGAGCGATTTCACCGCGCGCAAGCTCGGTACCTTCAGCCAGTTCAGCGACCTGCAGAAAGAGCAGGCCAAGCTCGCCATGCAGTCCTGGTCGGACGTGGCCAAGGTCACCTTCACCGAGGCCGCCTCGGGCGGTGACGGTCACATGACCTTCGGCAACTTCAGCGCCAGCAATGGCGGCGCGGCGTTCGCCTACCTGCCGTTCGATACCCCGGGTTCGCACAAGGGCGAGTCCTGGTACCTGATCAACAGCGGCTACCAGGTCAACATCACCCCAGGCACCGGCAACTACGGCCGCCAGACCCTGACCCACGAGATCGGCCACGTGCTCGGCCTGTCCCACCCCGGCGACTACAACGCCGGCGAGGGCAACCCGACCTACCGTGACGCCGACTACGCCCAGGACACCCGCGGCTACAGCGTCATGAGCTACTGGAGCGAAAGCAACAACGGCCAGAACTTCATCAAGGGCGGCGGTCAGTACTACGCCTCGGCCCCGCTGATGGACGACATCCTGGCGATCCAGAAGCTCTACGGCGCCAACTACGCCACCCGTGCCGGCGACACCACCTACGGCTTCAACTCCACCGCTGATCGCGACTTCTACTCGGCCACCTCGGCCTCGTCGAAGCTGGTGTTCTCGGTGTGGGACGGTGGCGGCAACGACACCTTCGACTTCTCCGGGTTCACCCAGAACCAGAAGATCAACCTCAACGAGGCGTCGTTCTCCGACGTTGGCGGCATGGTCGGCAACGTGTCCATCGCCAAGGGCGTGACCATCGAGAACGCCATTGGCGGTTCGGGCAACGACCTGCTGATCGGCAACGCGCTGGCCAACGTGCTCAAGGGTGGTGCCGGCAACGACATCATCTACGGCGGCGGCGGTGCCGACCAGCTGTGGGGCGGCACTGGCTCGGACACCTTTGTGTACGCGGCCATCAGCGACTCGACCAAGGCGGCGCCGGATCGGATCATGGACTTCACCTCGGGTGTGGACAAGATCGACCTGTCGGCCATCTCGGCCTTTGCCGTGAACAAGCTGCCGCTGCAGTTCGTCAACGCCTTTACCGGGCATGCCGGCGAGGCGCTGCTGACCTACGACCAGGCCACCAACCTGGGCAGCCTGTCCATCGACTTCACCGGAAACAGCTCGGCGGACTTCCTGGTGACCACCGTTGGCCAGGCCGCTGTCACCGACATCGTGGTCTGATGCAACGAAGGGGCGGCGCTTGCGCTGCCCCTTTTTGCCCGACGAGGCCGGTGAATGAAAGCGAATTTGCGAACGATCGCGCTCGGCGCGGTCACCCTGATGGCGATGACCGAGGTAGGTATGGCGAGCAGCCTGTTACTCCCCAATCCGGCGCAACTGGCCGGTGATTGGACGCTTTATCCCGACGCGCAGCAGACGCCGGTGTGCAACCTGCACCTGGGCGCCAGCGAAGGCGAGATCGAAGGTGACCTGGACTGTGCCCGCGACCTGCTGGGCCTGCGCCCCGGCAGCTGGCTGGTAACGCCCGATACCCTGGCCCTGGTGGGGGGCGACGGCAGCAGCGTGGTGCACTTCAGTCGTGACGGCGGGCACTATGCCTGGACCCGTCCGGACGGTACGCAACTGGTGCTCCAGCGCCAGGCCAAATAACCCCGCCCTGGAACTTTCAAGTTCCAGGTAAACAAGGGCGAAACATGAAACTACCGAGCAAAAAGCCCGGGGCGCCTTTGTGGGCGGCGCTCGGCGAATTTAAATCAACCTTGATCAGCGTGGGTTGTTTCACGGCCTTGATCAACTTGCTCATGCTGGTGCCGTCGATTTATATGCTTCAAGTGTACGACCGTGTCCTGAGTTCGCAGAACACGACAACTTTGTGGATGCTGACCCTGATGGTGATCGGCTTCTTCGTGTATATCGGCGCGCTGGAAGCGGTGCGCAGTTTCATTGTCATCCGGGTGGGTAACCAGCTGGAAAAAAGTTTCAACCTCAAGGTCTATCGCGCCGCCTTCGAACGCAACTTGCGCCAGCGTGATGGTGCCGCCGGGCAGGCCTTGGGCGACCTCACCCAATTGCGCCAGTTCATCACCGGCCCGGCGTTGTTCGCCTTCTTCGATGCGCCCTGGTTTCCGATCTACCTGGCGGTGATCTTCGTCTTCAACGTCTGGCTCGGGGTGATGGCCACGGTCGGCGCGCTGCTGCTGATCGCCCTGGCGCTGCTCAACGAGCGCATGACCCACGCCACCCTGGCCGAGGCCAGCGGCTTCCAGCAGCAATCGACGCAACTGGCCGGCAGCCAGTTGCAAAGCGCCGAAAGCATCCAGGCCATGGGCATGCTCGGCGCGCTGCGCCAACGCTGGTTCAGCCTGCACGGGCGGTTCCTCGACCTGCAGAACAAGGCCAGCGACACCTCGGCGGTGATCACCGCCACCAGCAAGGGCCTGCGCCTGTGCCTGCAATCGCTGGTGCTGGGGCTGGGCGCGCTGCTGGTGATCGAGGGGCAGATGACCCCGGGCATGATGATCGCCGGTTCCATCCTCATGGGCCGGGTGCTGGCGCCGATCGATCAGTTGATCGCGGTGTGGAAGCAATGGAGCGGCGCCCAGTTGGCCTACCAACGCCTGGATGACTTGCTGCGCGAGCACCCCGAACCGCCGACGCCGATGCCCTTGCCGGCGCCGAGCGGGCAACTGAGCGTAGAGCAGATCAGCGCCGGCCCACCCGGACGCGACCAGGCGACCTTGCAGCAGGTGCACTTCAGCCTGGCGGCGGGGGAATTGTTGGGCGTGCTGGGGGCCTCGGGCTCGGGCAAGTCGACCCTGGCCAAGGTGCTGGTCGGCGTGTGGCCGACCCTCGGCGGCCACGTGCGCCTCGATGGCGCCGAACTCAGCCAGTGGGACCGCGAGGCCCTTGGTCCGCACATTGGCTACCTGCCACAGAACATCGAACTGCTGCGTGGCAGCATCGCCGAGAACATCGCCCGCTTCGGCGCGCTGGACAGCCACCAGGTGGTCGAGGCGGCACGCCTGGCGGGGGTGCATGAGCTGATCCTGCGCCTGCCCCAGGGCTACGACACACGCCTGGGCGAGGCGGGTGTCGACCTGTCTGGCGGGCAGAAGCAGCGCATCGCCCTGGCGCGCGCGTTGTACGGCAACCCCAGGTTGATCGTGCTCGACGAGCCCAACTCGAACCTCGACAGCCACGGCGAGTCGGCCCTGGCCAGTGCGCTGGTCCAGCTCAAGGCCCAGGGCCGCACCGTGGTGCTGGTTACCCACCGCAGCGCGGCGTTGGCCCAGGCCGACAAGTTGCTGGTGATGAACGAAGGCCGCATGCAGGGCTTCGGCCCGGCACGGGACATTCTCCACGCCATGGGCCAGGCCCAGGCGCAACGACCGCTGCAGGCCGGAGGTGGCGCATGAGCCGACACGACCGTGATGCCCGTTTCCATGTGCGCCTGGGCTGGGCGCTGACGCTGCTCGGCTTTGGCGGGTTCATGGCCTGGGCGAGCCTGGCGCCGCTTGACCAGGGGGTGCCGGTGCAAGGCACCGTGGTGGTCTCGGGCAAACGCAAGGCGGTGCAGTCGATGGCGGCGGGCGTGGTGAGCCGGATCCTGGTCAGCGAGGGCCAGGCGGTGCATCAGGGCGAGCCGCTGTTCCGCCTCGACCGTACCCAGGCGCAGGCGGATGTCGAGGCCTTGCAGGCCCAGTACCGCATGACCCGCGCCAGCCTGGCGCGCTGGCAGAGCGAGCGCGACAACCTGGCCCAGGTGCGCTTTCCCGGTGAACTGCTGGAAGACACCGACGCCCGCCTGGCGTTGATCCTCGAAGGCCAGCGCCAGCTGTTCGACAGCCGCCGCCAGGCCCAGGCCCGCGAGCAGGGCGCGTTGGCAGCGAGCATCGATGGCTCCCAGGCCCAGCTGGGCGGCATGCGCCGCGCCCGTGGCGACCTGCAGGCCCAGGCCGACTCCCTGCGCGAGCAGCTCGACAGCCTGCGACCGCTCGCCGGCGATGGCTACATCCCGCGCAACCGCGTGCTCGAGTACCAGCGCCAGTTGTCTCAGGTGCAGCGTGACCTGGCGCAGAACGCCGGCGAAAGCGCACGCCTGGAGCAGGTGATCGTCGAGGCCCGGCTCAACCTGCAACAGCGCCGCGAGGAATACCAGAAGGAGGTGCGCAGCCAGCTGGCCGAGGCCCAAGTCAAGGCCGCGACCCTGGAGCAGCAGCTCAACTCCGCGCAGTTCGAGCTGCAGCACAGCGAAATCCTCGCGCCTGCCGACGGCATCGCGGTCAACCTCGGCGTGCACACCGAAGGCGCCGTGGTGCGGGCCGGCGACACCCTGCTGGAGATCGTGCCCCAGGGCACCGCGCTGGAAGTGGAAGGGCGCCTGCCGGTGAACCTGGTGGACAAGGTGGCCTTGCAGCTGCCGGTGGACATCCTGTTCACCGCGTTCAACCAGAACCGCACGCCGCGGGTGAGCGGGGAGGTGGCGCTGGTCTCCGCCGACCAGTTGATCGACGAGCGCACCGGCCAGCCCTACTACGTGCTGCGCAGCACGGTCAGCGATGAAGCGCTGGCGCGTTTGCAAGGCCTGTCCATTCGTCCGGGCATGCCCGCCGAACTGTTCGTGCGCACCGGCGAGCGTTCGCTACTCAACTACCTGTTCAAACCCCTGCTCGATCGTGCAGGTACCGCCTTGACCGAACAATAAGGACGCCCAGTGAAGAAGTACCCACTGATCGGGCTGCTGCTCGCCTGTGCCTGGCTGCCGACCGCCACCCAGGCGGCCATGGGGCCGTTTCAGGTCTACGAGCAGGCCCTGCGCCGCGACCCGACCTACCTCGCCGCCTTCAAGGCCCGCGAGGCTGGCCAGGAATACCGCGCCATCGGCCGCGCCGGCCTGCTGCCGAACATCTCGTACAGCTACAACAAGGGGCGCAACGACTCCGAGGTACGTTACCTTGGGGATTCGCGGCGGCAGAAGGAGGACCGCAACTACAACAGCATGGGCTCGAATTTCATTCTCCAGCAGCCTTTGTTCGACTACGAAGCCTATTCGAGCTACCGCAAGGGCGTGGCCCAGGCGCTGTACGCCGACGAGAACTTTCGCGACCAGAGCCAGCAACTGCTGGTGCGGGTGATGACCAGCTACACCCAGGCGCTGTTCGCCCAGGACCAGATCGCCATCAGCGTCGCCAGCAAGCAGGCGTATCGCCAGCAGTTCCAGCAGAACCAGCGGCTGTTCGATGCTGGCGAAGGCACGCGTACCGATATTCTCGAAGCCCAGGCCCGCTACGAGCTGGCCGATGCCGAGGAGATCCAGGCGCGCAACGACCAGGATGCCGCCCTGCGCGAGCTGGGCGCGTTGATCGGCGAGCCGGCGGTGCGGGTCGAGGACCTGGCGCCGCTGCGTGTCGGCTTCACCTTGCCGGTGGTCGACCCGAGCGGCTACGAAGCCTGGCAGGAGCGCGCCCTGGCCAACAACCCGCAGCTGGCGTCATCGCGCCAGGCGCTGGATGTGGCGCGTTACGAAGTGGAGCGCAACCGCGCCGGGCACCTGCCCAAGGTCACTGCGTTCGCCACCTCGCGACGCCAGGAATCGGACAGCGGCAACACCTACAACCAGCGTTACGACACCAACACCGTGGGCATCGAGGTCAGCGTGCCGATTTTCGCCGGCGGCGGGGTGATGGCCTCGACCCGCCAGGCCAGTCGGCACCTGGAGCAGGCCGAGTACGAGCTGGACGGCAACACGCGCAGCGCCCTGATCGAGCTGCGCAAGCAGTATAACGCCTGCCAGTCCGGCGCCAGTCGCCTGCGCGCCTATGAGCGGGCCTTGGTGGCGGCCGAGGCGCTGGTGGTGTCCACGCGCAAGAGCGTGCAAGGAGGCGAGCGGGTCAACCTCGATGTGCTCAATGCCGAGCAACAGCTGGCTACCACCCGCCGTGACCTGGCCCAGGCGCGTTACGACTACCTGCTGGCGTGGATCAAGCTGCACTACCAAGCCGGGATGTTGAGCGAGACGCAGCTGGCGCGGGTGGACGAAGCGTTCATCGCGGGCAAGTCAGGCTGACCGAGCATGCGCAAAACCCTGTAGGAGCGGGCTTGTCGGACCGCCGCACCGCCGCGAAGAAGGCGACGCGGTGCTTGGCACCGGCTGCGCCGGTGTTCGCGGCTGAAGCCGCTCCCACAGCGACCGCGCTAGCTTTAGCAGTTGAGCAAGACAGTTGCTCCCACAGGGCATTCAGGCTGCCACGACCAGCTTCCCGCGCTTGCGCTCGGCCAGCCCCCACACCACCAGGGCCAGGGCGCCAATCGCCAACCCAGCCACTACGATCCCGTCCCAGCCATGCACTTCGAACAATTGCGTGCCCAGCAACGAGCCCAGCGCGCCACCGATGAAATAGCAGGTGATATACCCGGCATTGAGCCGCGTGCGCGCCTCGGGGCGCAGCACGATCACCGCGTTCTGGTTGCTCACGTGCACCAGTTGCACCGCCAGGTCGAGCAACAGCACCCCCACCAGCAATGCCAGCAACGAGCTTTGCGCGAAGCCCAGCGGCACCCACGACAGCAACAACGCCACCAGCCCCACCGTGGTGCCCAGCGGCCCTTGGCCACGGTCTGCCAGGCGCCCGGCCCAGTTGGCCGCCAGCGCGCCGACCGCGCCGGCCAGGCCGAACAGGCCGATCACCGCGTCGGAGTAGTGGTAGGGCGCATTGCTCAGCAGGAACGCCAAGGGCGTCCAGAACAGCGCGAACAGGCTGAACGCCAGCAACCCCAGCAGCGAGCGCAGGCGCAGTACCGGTTCTTCGATGAACAGGCGAAACACCGAGCCGATCAGCGCCGGGTATTTCAGCCCGGCGTGGCTGTGGTGTCGCGGCAAGCTGCGATACAGGGCGAAGGCGCTGATCGCCATCAGCACGGCCGCCAGGACATAGATGCTGCGCCAGCCCCCCAGTTCGGCCATGAAACCAGCAGCGGTGCGCGCCAGCAGGATGCCCAGCAGCAAACCGCTCATCAGCGTGCCCACGGCGCGGCCGCGTTGCTCCGGGGCGCTGAGGGCGGCGGCCATGGGCACCAGTATCTGCGCCACCACCGAGAACAGCCCGGTCAGTGCCGTGCCGAACAGCAACCACGGCAGGCTTGGCGCGCAGGCGCTGATCACCAGGCCCGCGGTGGCGATCAGGACCATGCTGACGATCAGTCGGCGCTGCTCGAACAAGTCGCCCAGCGGCGCCAGCAACAGCAGCCCGGCGCCATAGCTGAGCTGGGCGGCGATGACGATGCTGCCGGCGCTGGCGGTGCTCAGGCCGAACTGCGCGGCAATGCTGTGCAGCAGGGGTTGGGCGTAATAGTTGCTGGCCACGGCCAGGCCTGTGGCGGTGGCCATCAGCAGGATCAGGGCGCGACCGAGAGTCGGGGAGTTCATGGAGGATCTCATGGCAGGCAAGGTTGAATGGCGATCAGTATCAGGAAGTGTCCGGCATGACACCAATGTATAGTTTTCAACTTATCCATCTTGAAAGCAGATAGATCGATGAACCTCAAGCAGCTCGAATACGCCTTGGCCGTGGCCGACACCGGCAGTTTCACCCGCGCCGCCGAGCGCTGCCATGTGGTGCAGTCGGCGCTCAGTCACCAGGTGGCGCGCCTTGAGGCGCAATTGGGGGTAAGCCTGTTTGAACGCAGTTCGCGGCGCGTGCGCCTGACCCCGGCCGGCGAGGCCTTTGTGCTGAGTGCGCGGCCGGCAGTGGAGGCGGCCAGGCGGGTGGCCGACGATGTGGCCGCCGCCTGCGGCCAGGTGCGTGGGCGTTTGTCGATCGGTGAGATCAGCTCGCTGACGGCGTTGGACCTGGTCGACCTGCTGGCGGTGTTCCATGGCCGTTACCCGGATGTGGACGTGCGCTGGCTGACGGCCAAGAGCGAGCTGCTGATGGCGGATGTGTGCGAGCGGCGCCTGGATGTGGGCTTCGTTGGCCTGTGGCAGGGCGAAGCACTGCACGGTGTGCAGCACCGCTTGCTGGCCCGGGAGGAGCTGGTGGCGGTATTGCCCGAGGCCCACCGCTTGGCGGGCCGGACGCAACTGGCCCTCGCCGAACTGGCCGATGAGGTGCTGGTGGACTTCCCCGAAGGCACGGGCGCGCGCCGGCAGACCGACGAGGCGTTCCAGGCGGTGGGGGTGCGGCATCGGGTGCAGTTCGAGATCGGTCATATCCGCCTGGTGGAGAAGTTCGTCCAGCGCGGCATGGCCGTGGGGCTGGTGCCCGAGCGCATCGCCCGAGGTTTTCAGGGCGTGGCCACGGTAGCGCTGGTGGATGCCCCGGTGCGGCATCTGTATGCGGTCTGGTCGCCGAGCCCCACGCCCGCCGCGCGGGCGTTCCTCGACGTCATGGAACAGAGCCTCCCGCCGACCTGATGCTCCCCTGTAGATACCGTCTTGACCCTCACCCCGCAAGAGGGATTTTGGGGTCAAACGGTATCCCCGACTTCACCACCCCGTAAACCAGGTGCAGCAGCTTGCGCATCGCCGCGCAGACGATCTGTTTGTAAGCTTTGTGCCGGCTGCTCAACCGCTCTGCCAGTTCCTTCACAACAGGGTTATGTCTGATTGAGACAGTGCCTGACATCCACAAGCCTGCACGCAGCCTTGAGGCGCCTGTACGCGAAATAGTGCTCTTACCTATGAACTCTCCCGATTGCTGCACCACTGGGTTTAAGCCTGAAAACGCGACAATCGCAGAAGGGCTTTGGTATTTCAGTGGATCGCCCAGTTCGGCGAGCAGCAACGTAGCAGTGGTGTCACCCAAACCATCAATCGAGGTAATCAGCTCACGTCGCTTGCGCAGGTCTGGATCATCATCGATCGTCTGCTCGATGGCCTTCCTGGTCTTTTCCAGCTCTTCGTTGATGTGCCCGATTACGTCTTGAATCGACTGCTGTACCGCATCTAGTGCGACATCCAAACGATTCTGCTCCATCTGGCGCATTTCCTTGAGGTCGTCCAGTCGCCGCACCAGAGCACGCAAGCGGCGCTGCGCAGGGGGCTCAGGCTCCCACTGGCGAAGCGAGACAGCCTTTTGTTGGCCATAGGCAGCAATGACTTTGGCGTCAGCCTTATCTGTTTTGACGCGCCGAAGCTCCACGTCAGCGAATTTCGCAATCACCGCCGGGTTCAGAATGCACACCCGATAACCTTGGTTGTGACAGTGCTCGGCCAGCGCTTCGTGATAGATGCCTGTAGCCTCCATAACAATCCAGGCGCCTGGTTCAGCATGGCGCTCAAGCCAGTCGCTAAACTGCCTGAACCCTCCAGGATCATTGGACAGCTTGGCTTTGGTGCGCATCTTGCCATTGGGGAGCGGGATGGCAATGTCGAAAGATTTTTTGGCGACATCAACGCCAACAAAGACGGACATGATCTCCTCCTTCAAACTACGAAAGTCGATCACCCTACACTCAGTTCAACCTTGTTAATGCGTGCTCACGCCGGGGGCGGGCACTAGATACCGTTCGAACTCGTCGAGTGGGGTTGGAAGACCAGAGCGTTATCTACAGTGCGGGCTTGATGCCCTTGGAGCGGCTCTGCTTCAAGGCCTTCCCTCGATGATCAGTCGAGAACTTTCGCCTCTAGGGAGGCGAAAGTCGAGATACAAGGAGCGGCCTTGTGTCGCGATAGGGCCGCGCAGCGGCCCCGGCGATCTATGCGTCGACGCTGAAAACCTGGGGCTGCCTTGCAGCCCTTTCGCGGCACAAGGCCGCTCCTACAAGGGGAATGGCACCTCAGGCCGCAAAGCCGCCATCGGCGGTCAGGCTCGCCCCGGTGATGTACCCCGACTCAGGCCCCGCCAGGTACGCCACGAAACTGGCGATTTCCTCGACCTTGCCATAACGACCGATGGCCATCAGCGGAATCAGGCTGTCGGCGAACTCGCCGCTGGCCGGGTTCATGTCGGTGTCCACCGGCCCCGGTTGCACATTGTTGACGGTGATCCCCTGTGGGCCGAGGTCGCGTGCCAGGCCCTTGGTCAGGCCGACCAGCGCCGACTTGCTCATGGCGTAGGGGGCGCCGCCAGCAAAGGGCATGCGCTCGGCATTGGTGCTGCCAATGTTGATGATCCGCCCGCCCTGGCTCATGTGTTTCACCGCCGCCTGGGTGGCGACGAACACGCTGCGCACGTTGACTGCCAGCAGGCGGTCGAATTCGCCGAGGTCGAATTCGGCCACTGGCGCCACCGCCAGCACCCCTGCGTTGTTGACCAGGATATCCAGGCCACCGAAAGCCTCGGCGGTGCCGGCCACCGCCCGCTGCACGGCGCTGGCGTCGGCGCTGTCGGCGCGCAGGGCCAGGGCCTGGCCGCCGTTGCCGTTGATCTCGCTGGCCAAGGCCTCGGCGACGGCAGCGGAACTGACATAGGTGAAGGCGACTTTGGCGCCGTCCTGGGCCAGGCGCCGGACGATGGCCGCGCCGATACCGCGGGAACCACCCTGGACCAGAGCCACCTTGCCAGTGAGGGGAAGTTGTTGGGACATGCTGATCTCCTGCGTGCAAGCAAGGCCGGATGCCTTGGATGGACGCAGTATCGACCTTCGATTAGGTACTGATAAGATGGCAATCGCTATTATCTGAGTAAACTTTTGGTTGGTAATTCGCGTATGGAATCGTTCAGCAGCCTCGAATGTTTCGTCCGCAGCGCTGAGGTTGGCAGTTTTGCCGAAGCGGCTCGGCGCCTGTCCCTGACCCCGGCGGCGGTGGGCAAGAACGTCGCCCAGCTGGAGGCGCGTCTGGGCGTGCGCTTGTTCCAGCGCAGCACGCGCAAGTTGACCCTGACCGAGGCCGGGCAGCGTTTTCTCGGCGAGGTCAGCGACAGCCTGCGCACCATCCAGTACGCGATGGCCAACCTGGCCAGTGCCGAAGGCCAGCCGGCGGGGTTGCTGCGGGTGAGCATGGGCACGGTGTTCGGGCGCTTGTACGTGTTGCCGTTGCTGGGCGAGTTCCTGCGCCGTTACCCGGCGATCACCCCGGACTGGCATTTTGACAACCGCCAGGTGGACCTGATCGGCCAGGGCTTCGACGCCGCCATCGGTGGTGGCTTTGAGTTGCCGCCTGGGGTGGTGGCGCGCAAGCTGACCCCGGCGCACCGGGTGCTGGTGGCGGCGCCGACGTACCTGCAACGCTGCACGCCGATCGATCATCCGCAGGCGTTGCAGCGTCATGACGGCATCCTGATCCGTTCGCCGCAGACCGGGCGGGTGCGGTCATGGCCGCTGACCAGTCGCTGGCAGGAGCAGTGCCCGCTGCAATTGCCGCAAACCATGACCATGAGCGATTCCGACGCCGCCTGCGCGGTGGCCGAACAGGGGCTGGGCATCGCCTTGGTGAGCTTGCCGTTCGCGGTGCCGTACCTCACCGATCGTCGCCTGTGCCGGGTGTTGCCCGACTGGTACGTCGACGATGGCCACATCAGCCTGTACTACGCCGCGCACAAGCTGCTGCCGGGCAAGACCCGGGCGTTCATCGACTATGTCGTGGAGCGCTTCGCCGAGCAGGACCTGGCCAGCCGGTTCAATGCCCTGTAGGCGCCGCGCTGTCAGCTGACGGCAATGATGAACTGAACCTGCGCCAGTCCATTGACCACCAGGCTGATCTCGTCATCCACCCGTTTGCCGAGCATCTGCTGCCCCAAGGGGGCGCGCGGCGTGATCACCGTCACCTGCTCGGCGCCCTCGCCAATTTTCAGCCCGGCCCCCTCGGGCCCGAGGAACAGTCGGCGCTGCTGGCCATCTTCGTCTTCAAGGGTGACCAGGCAACCGATCTGGATCCCTCGCGCCGGATCGTAGTCGCGCAGCAGCAGTTGTTGATAAGTGACCAGTGCCTGGCGGATCTCGGCGGTGCGCCGGGCTTGCCCGGTGGCCAGGTACGAAGCCTCCAGCCCCAGGGTGTCGTACTTGTTCTCGGCGATGTTCTCTTCGGCGGTGGCCGCCTCGTAGGCGGTCTGGGCGGCGCGGCGCAGCACCTCCATGTCCTGTTCGAGGGTGGCGACGATGCGCTGGAGCAGGGCGGGCTTGTCCATGGTCAGTAGCAGAACTCCAGCACGTTGGCCTGGCTCTTGTCGGTCGGCGCGGTGCGGTTCTGCTGCAGCCAGAACTGGCACTTGGGGCTGTTCAGGTTGCGAGGGTTGCCCTGGGCGGCCTCGGCGGCTTGCTGCAGCTCTTGCTTGTGCAGGATGTCCTTGTAGTGCTCGAACATCTGCGCCTGGGCGTCGTCGGCCGGTGCCGGTGCCGGTGCGATGGCGGGTTGGACTACCGGCGCAGCGACGGCCTCGACCAGCGGTTGCGCCTGCTCCGGCCACAGGCGCAGGGCCAGCCACAGGCTCAGGGCGATGGCCACGGCGCCGAGCCACAGGCCGAAGGCGACGCACAGGATCAGCTGCACGGGCTTCAAGGTAATCTTCAGATCGCGGGGGCGGGGCATGGCGGCCTCCTGGCAGGCGGTTCGAGGCCGCCATTGTCGCATGGCACGAGGGTTATTTTCAGTGCCAGGCTTTTGTCCACAGGCATTTGCCCGCACAATTCGCGGTCTTTTTTCGCAGGCACCGGAACCTGGCCATGAAACCCACCTGGGATATCTTCTGTGCGGTCGTCGACAACTACGGCGATATCGGCGTGACCTGGCGCCTGGCCCGGCAGTTGGTGGCCGAGCACGACCTGGCCGTGCGCCTGTGGGTGGATGACCTGCAGGCCTTCGTGCGCCTGTGCCCGCAGGCCGATGCCGGGGCGGCGCAGCAATGGCAGCAAGGGGTGGAAATTCGCCACTGGCCTGCGACCTGGCCAGGCGCTGAGCCGGCCCAGGTGGTGATTGGCGCCTTTGCCTGCCAGCTGCCGGACGGCTACGTCGAGGCCATGCTCCGGCAGCCCACGCCACCTTTGTGGTTGAACCTGGACTACCTGAGCGCCGAAGACTGGGTGGAGGGCTGTCATGGCTTGCCATCGCCCCAGGCCAATGGGCTGCGCAAGTTCTTCTTCTTCCCCGGCTTCACCGACAAGACCGGCGGCCTGCTGCGTGAAGCCAGCCTGCTGCCGCGTTGCCAGGCCTTGCGCCAGGCGCCCGGTGAACGCGAGCAGTTCCTTGGCGGGCTGGGCGTCCAGCCCGAGGAAGGCGCGCGGCTGATCTCGCTGTTCGCCTACGAAAACCCGCAACTGGGCAACTGGCTGGATGCGCTGGCCGCTGCTGCGCACCCCAGCCACCTGCTGGTGCCGCAGGGGCGCATCCTCGGGGACCTGGGCACCTGGCTGGGCGAGGCGGAACTGCCTGTGGGCACGCTGCACCGGCGTGGCGCGCTGACCGTGCAGGTGCTGCCTTTCGTCAGCCAGGACGACTATGACCGGCTGTTGTGGAGCTGCGACTTCAACGCCGTGCGCGGCGAGGATTCCTTCGTCCGCGCGCAATGGGCCGGCGCGCCGATGCTGTGGCACATCTATATCCAGGAAGAGAACGCCCACTGGGAAAAGCTCGAGGCGTTCCTCGCCCTCTATCGTCAGGGGTTGTCGCCGGCCGCCGGCCACGCGCTCAGCGCGCTGTGGCGGGCCTGGAACATGGATCAGCCGATGGGGCAGGCCTGGACGGCGCTGCAGCCGCACTGGGAGGAATTGCGCGAACACGCCCGGCAGTGGCAGGCCGCGCAGGCCGCTCGGCCGGACCTTGCCACGAGGCTGGTACAGTTTTACCGAAATTCGCTATGATACGCGGCCTCGATTTTTATAAATCCATCCAGATTCGGATACTTCGTAATGAAAACTGGTAAAGAACTGAAACCCGGTACCGTACTGCGGATCGACAACGACCCGTGGCTGGTTCAGAAAGCTGAGTTCACCAAGTCGGGCCGTAACAGCGCGATCATGAAGACCAAGCTGAAGAACCTGCTGACCGGCTACAAGACCGAAACCGTATACGGTGCGGACGACAAGCTGGACGACGTGATCCTGGATCGCAAAGAAGCGACCCTGTCGTTCATCAGCGGTGACTCGTACACCTTCATGGACACCACCGACTACACCATGTACGAACTGAACGCCGAAGACATCGACGCCGTTCTGCCGTACATCGAAGAAGGCATGGAAGACATCTGCGAAGCCGTGTTCTTCGAAGGCCGCCTGGTATCGGTAGAACTGCCGACCACCATCAGCCGCCAGGTTGTCTACACCGAGAACGCCGCCCGTGGCGACACCTCGGGCAAGGTCATGAAGCCTGCCAAGCTGAAGAACGGTACCGAGATCTCGGTTGCCGACTTCATCCAGATCGACGAGTGGATCGACATCGACACTCGCGACAACAGCTTCAAGGGCCGTTCCAAGAAGTAATCCTTCTTGCGATGAGCACGAAAAACCCGGCCTTGGCCGGGTTTTTTTGTGCCTGATTTCAGGGAGGGCACATTCCCTGTAGGAGCGGCCTTGTGCCGCGAAAGGACCGCAAAGCGCTCCCAGAATTCGCAGGGCGAATCCGCTATTCGCCTGTTCCACTGTCGGGGGCGCTGCGCGCCCCTTTCGTGACACCAGGCCGCTCAGGGCTTGCTTGCGGTTACACAGTCACATGCAAGCGCACATCCACATTGCCACGGGTGGCGTTGGAGTAAGGGCAGACCTTGTGCGCCTTCTCCACCAGCCCTTCGGCATCGGCCTGGGCCAGGCCCGGCAGGTTGATGTGCAGGTCGATGTCGAGGCCGAAACCACCAGGAATCTGGCCAATACCGACCTTGGCAGTGATCGAGGCATCGGCGGGCAGGGCTTTTTTCTCCTGCCCGGCAACGAACTTCAGCGCGCCGATGAAGCAGGCCGAGTAGCCGGCGGCGAACATCTGCTCGGGGTTGGTGCCTTCACCACCCGCGCCACCCAGCTCCTTGGGCGTGCTCAGCTTGACGTCCAGCTTGCCGTCGCTGGAGCGGGATTTGCCGTCGCGACCGCCGGTGGAGGTGGCTTCTGCGATGTACAGCGGAGTGACCTTTTGCATCTTGAGCCTCGCTTGTGTGCTGTGCGCCGTCGGCGCTGAGTGGGTACGGGTTGTAACTTAGCGCGCAATTATTTAGTGCGCAAGTTAAATATTCGACCATTCATCCGAACAGCCACCCTACAGGATAGCCGTCAGAGGTGGTCTTGCAGTTGCGCGCGCAGCGCCAGCAGGTCGGCTTGCAGCTTGTGCAGCTGCTCCGCGCTATGGCCGCTGGCCTGGAGAATGCACTGCGGCACACGGCGGGCCTGGTCTTGCAAGGCGCGGCCCTTGTCGGTCAGTTGCACCAGCACGACGCGCTCATCTTCGCGGCTGCGGCTGCGCTTGAGCAAACCTTCGCTTTCCAGGCGCTTGAGCAGCGGCGTCAAGGAACCTGGGTCGGTGAGCAGGCGCTGGCTGATCTCGCCCACCGTCAGGCCGTCGCGCTCCCATAGCACCAGCATGGCCAGGTATTGCGGATAGGTCAGGCCCAGCGCCTGCAACAGTGGCTTGTAGACCTTGGTCATCAGCAGCGATGTGGAGTGCAGGGCAAAGCAGACCTGGTTGTCCAGCAGCAGTTCGTTGCAGGGGGCTTGGGTATCGGCGTTCATGCAAGTCCTTGGTATCGATGAGTGAGGAAATCTAGCACGCCAAAGCTTGGTGCGCTCACTGCCAGCGCAGCTCGCTTCTCAGGGCCAGGTCCCAGGGGGGCACCGGGCTGAATCGGCTCTTGAGGAATTCGAGCAGCAAGCGGCTGCGAGAGTTCGTTTCATGTTCCAGACGCAGGGCATAAATACCGCTGGTTTCGGGCTCCGGCAGGCCGTTTTGGCAAAACAGGGGGAGCAATTCGCCGCGCAGCAGGTAGTCGCTGATCAGCCAGGTGGGCAGGTGGGCCACGCCCAGCCCGGCCAGGGCGCCGAACAGCAAGGTCTCGGCATTGTTAGCGGCCATGCGCATGCGCGCGGGGCGGTACAGCCGGGCCTGGCCGTCGACGTTGAAGCGCCAGGCAAAGGGCGGCGCCAGGCCATCCCAATCGAGGCCGTCGTGGTCGGGTAGTTCACTGGGGCAGGCCGGCACCCCGCGGCTGGCCAGGTAGGCGGGGCTGGCGCAGGCAATGCGCACCATGTAGGCCAAGGGCGTGGCCACCAGCCGGGTGTCGGCCAGAGGGCCGGCGCGCAGCACTAGGTCGACTTCGCCCAGGTGGCTGCCGTGCAGGTCGACGAAACTGTCGATCAGGCGCAGTTGCACATCGAGCCCGGGGTAGGCCACCAGGAAGTCGGCGATGGCCGGAGCCAGGTGGCGGCGGCCGAAGGCCGCGGGGGCATCGATGCGAATCAGCCCTTCGGGGGCGTTGCTCAACGACACCGCCTCGGCCCGGGCCAGGCGCAGCTCTTCGATGATGCGCCGGGCCCGCTCGGCGAAGGCCTTGCCGGCCGGCGTCGGGCGTACGGCGTGGGTGCTGCGTGAGAACAGGCGGCTGCCGACGGCGCTTTCCAGGCTGTCGATGCGCCGGGCCACGGCGGACGGGGTCAGCGGGTGGCGACGGGCGGCGGCGGAAAAACTGCCGGTTTCCAGCACATCGAGAAACAGGCTCAGTTGTTCGGTGAGGATATCGGGGCTCATGGGGGCTTTGCTTATGCAGAATACGCACAGCCATTGTGCGCTGCTGTGCGTTTCCCCGCCAGCCGCGACTGGGTAGCATGCCGCTCATTCTCTGAAAGCAGGCGGATGAGGCCCGGATGATCGAGTGGTTGATGTACATCGTATTGGGAGCGGCGCTGGGCACCCTGGGCGGCCTGTTCGGCATTGGTGGCGGCTTGATCGCGATTCCGGCGTTGGGGGTGCTGTTCGGCCTCGACCAGCAGTTGGCCCAGGGCACCGCGCTGGTGATGGTGGTGCCCAATGTGCTGTTGGCGCTGTGGCGTTATCACCAGCGCAATCGCATTGAGTTGCGCCACGCCGTGCCGTTGTCGCTGTGCAGCTTCGTGTTCGCCTGGCTGGGGGCGATCTGGGCTGTCGGGATCGATGCGCAGTCGATGCGCCTGTACTTCGTCGGTTTTCTGGTGGTCCTGGCGGTGTGGAACGTGGCACGGATGTTCCTGCCGGTGAGGCCGCCGAGCAACCAGCTGCGCTATCCGTGGCCATGGTTGGGCGTATTGGGCAGCTTTGCCGGGACCATGGGCGGGCTGTTCGGCGTGGGCGGGGCGGTGGTGGCCACGCCGATATTGACCTCGGTGTTCGGCACGACCCAGGTCGTGGCCCAGGGGCTGTCGCTGGCGCTGGCGGCGCCGAGCACCCTGGTGACGCTGTTGACCTATGGGCTGCACCAGAGTGTTGTCTGGAGTGTCGGTATCCCCCTGGCAATCGGTGGTTTGCTCAGCATCAGTTGGGGCGTGAAGCTGGCGCATGCGTTGCCTGAGAAGGTGCTGCGGGCAATGTTCTGCGGGTTCCTGGTGGTGTGCGCGCTGATGCTCGGGTTCGAGCTGTAGCCTGCAAGGGCCGCAAGGCGGCCCCTGGATCCCACCTGTCATTTGAACCCTTCGACGATGTATTCGGCCATGCAATCGGTGATGGGCGAATGCTGCTGGTCGTTGCGCAGCAGCATCACATTGGCCATGTGCAACTGCGGCAAACCATCCTCTTCGCCGAGGATGCGCAGTTGCCCACCGATCAGGCTCTGCAACTGCGCGGTCACCGCCAGGCCGGCGGTGACGATGGCGAAGATCGCCGCCAGGCTCGGGCTGGTGTAGGCGATGCGGTATTCGATGCCCTGGCGCTCCAGGGCATTGCAGGTCCAGCCCCGGCAGAAACAGTCGGTGTTGAACAGCGCCAGCGGCATCGGGCGTTGCTCCTGGGGGCAGAAGCCCTCGGCCGCGGCCCACACCAGGCGCTCTTGGCGCAACAGTTGGCCGACCTCGTTGCCCGGTTCGCGGGTGACGATGGTCAGGTCCAGGTCCTGGCGCAGCATCAGTTGCTTGGACGAGTCGCAGTGCACCTCGACATGGATCAACGGGTAGGCCTGGGCAAAGCGGGTAAGGATGCTCGGCAGGTAGCGCATGGCGTAGTCGTCCGGCGTGCCGATGCGCACCACCCCGACCATGTGCGGCATGCGCAGGGTGTTGAACACTTCGCCATGCAGCTTGAGGATGCGCCGGGCATAGCCGAGCAACACCTGGCCCTCGGCGGTCAGGCGCACCTGGCGGCCGTCGCGCTCGAACAGCTGGCGCTGGAGGATGTCTTCTTCCAGGCGTTTCATCTGCATGCTGACTGCCGACTGGGTGCGGTTGACCACCTCGCCGGCACGGGTGAAGCCGCCTTGCTCGGCGATGGCGACGAAGGTGCGCAGCACCTCGGCGTCGAGGCTCTGATACTGGGACATGGCATCAATCTCCTAGATGCACGGCATCAGAAACATTCGTTGGATTGATCTTAGGCCCAGGCAGAGACTGGAGCCATCCACAAGGAGGGCGTCATGATGAAAGGTCATTTCAACGTAGCTCACCAGCCTGGGTCTACCCTCGGCCACCTGTTGCACGATGCCGGCGGGCGGCTGCTGCGCTGGTACGAGCTGCACCGCCAGCGCGACGAACTGGCGCGCTTGAGCGATGCCACGCTGCACGACCTGGGGTTGTCGCGGGCCGATATCCAGCAGGAGGCCGATCGGCATTTCTGGGAGGATCCGTTGCGCAAGTAGGCAGGTGAAGGCTGTGCTGGGTTCTTCGCGGGCAAGCCCGCTGCCACAGGGCCATGGTGCTTGTGGGAGCGGGCTTGCCCGCGAATGCTATGGTGCAGACACCAGAAGGCTTGCAGAACCACTGTGAGGTACCTCCATTGCCCCTCGAACTGTCTATTCGCCAGGCCCGCCGTCTGGCCCTGTCTGCCCAGGGCTTCGGCAAGTCGCTCGGCGGCCCGGCGACTCTCGCCAGCCTCACCCGTATGTTCCAGCGCCTGGGCGTGGTGCAGATCGACTCGGTCAATGCCTTGGTGCGCTCCCACTACCTACCGCTGTTCTCGCGCCTGGGCGACTACCCGCAGGACCTGCTCGACCAGCTCGCCTGGGGACAGCGTCGCCAGCGCCGATTATTCGAGTATTGGGGCCATGAAGCATCGCTGCTGCCACTGGCGCTGTACCCGCTGATGCGCTGGCGCATGGCCCACGCCGCCGATGGCAAGGGCATCTACCGGCAACTGGCCGAATTCGGCCGCGAGCGGCGCGAGGTGATCGAGCGAGTGCTGGCGGCGGTGCGCGAGCAGGGCGCACTGGGCGCGGGCAGCCTGTCCACCCGCGAGGAGCGCGCCGGCCCCTGGTGGGACTGGAGCGAAGAAAAGCATGCGCTGGAATGGCTGTTCGCCGCCGGCGAGGTCACCGTGGCCGGGCGTCGCGGGTTCGAGCGCCTGTACGACCTGCCCGAGCGGGTGTTGCCGGTGACTATCCTCAAACAGGCCCAGCCCAGCGAGGCCGAAGCGCACCAGGGCTTGCTGCTGCATGCCGCCGGCGCCCTGGGCGTGGCCACCGAACAGGATCTGCGCGACTACTTTCGCCTCTCGCCGCAGCAGAGCAAGGCCGCCGTGGCCGTATTGGTCGAGGACGGGCGCCTGCAGGCCTGCACCGTGCAGGGCTGGAAACAACCTGCCTATGTCGCGGGCGTGCCAAGGATTCCCCGGCGTATCGAAGCCAGCGCCTTGCTCTCGCCGTTCGATTCGCTGGTCTGGGCGCGCGAGCGTACCGAGCGTCTGTTCGATTTTCGCTACCGCCTGGAGATCTACACCCCGGCGCACAAGCGCGTATACGGCTACTACGTGCTGCCGTTCCTGTACCAGGAGCGCATTGCCGCGCGCCTGGACCTGCGCGCCGAACGCGCCCAGGGTCGGCTGGCGGTGCATGCGGTACATGAGGAGGCGCAGGGGCTGGATGAAGCGGGCTATCAGGCGCTGGCCGCGAACCTGTGGCGCCTGGCGGGCTGGCTGGGGCTGGCGCAGGTTCAGCTCAACTGCCCCCGTGCCGAGGGCAGCCGGCTGCGTCAGGCCTTGCTCAGCGGCGTACCTGCTTGAGGGTTTCGGCGATCAGGAAAGCCAGTTCCAGCGATTGATCGGCGTTCATGCGCGGATCGCAATGGGTGTGGTAACGGTCGGACAGGCCGTCCTCGGTGATCGGCCGGGCGCCGCCGATGCATTCGGTGACGTTCTGCCCGGTCATCTCGATATGGATGCCGCCGGCATGGCTGCCCTCGGCCTGGTGCACCTGGAAGAACTGCTTGACCTCGTCGAGGATCTGCGCGAAATCGCGGGTCTTGTAGCCGCTGCTGGCCTTGATGGTATTGCCGTGCATCGGGTCGGAGCTCCACAGCACCCGGCGGCCCTCGCGTTCGACGGTGCGGATCAGCCCGGGCAGGTGGTCGCCGACCTTGCTGGCGCCCATGCGCACGATCAGGTTGAGGCGGCCTGGGTCGTTGTCCGGGTTGAGCACGTCGATCAGGCGGATCAGTTCCTCGGGGTCCATGCTTGGGCCGACCTTGACCCCGATCGGGTTGTGCACCCCGCGCAGGAACTCGACATGGGCACCGTCCAGCTGGCGGGTGCGGTCGCCGATCCACAGCATGTGCGCCGAGCAGTCGTAATAGTCGCCGGTGAGGCTGTCACGGCGCACGAAGGCTTCTTCGTAGTTCAGCAGCAACGCCTCGTGGGCGGTGAAGAAGCTGGTCTCGCGCAGTTGCGGCGCGCTGTCCAGGCCGCAGGCGCGCATGAACGCCAGGGTCTCGTCGATGCGGTTGGCCAACTGATGGTACTTGTCGGCCAGGGCCGAGTTGGCGATGAAGTCCAGGTTCCACTTGTGTACCTGGTGCAGGTCGGCAAAGCCGCCCTGGGCGAAGGCGCGCAGCAGGTTGAGGCTGGCGGTGGCCTGGTGGTAGGCCTGCAGCAGGCGCTCGGGGTCGGGCACGCGGCTGGCGGCGTCGAAACCGATACCGTTGACGATGTCGCCGCGGTAGGCGGGCAGGGTGATGTCGCCTATGGTTTCGTCGTTGGCCGAGCGCGGCTTGGCGAACTGGCCGGCCATACGCCCGACCTTGACCACCGGGCAGCCGGCGGCGAAGGTCATGACGATGGCCATCTGCAGCAGCACCTTGAAGGTGTCGCGGATCTTCGCCGCGGAAAACTCGGCGAAGCTCTCGGCGCAGTCGCCGCCCTGGAGCAGGAACGCGCGGCCCTGGGTGACCTCGGCGAACTGCCGGCGCAGTTCGCGGGCCTCGCCGGCGAACACCAGTGGTGGGTAGCTGGCCAAGGTCTGCTCGACCTTGAGCAGATGCGCGGCATCGGGGTAGGTCGGTTGCTGCTGGATCGGCAGGGCGCGCCAGCTGTCAGGGCTCCAGGGTCGGGTCATCACGGGCTCTATCTATAGTGTCGGTTCGGGCGTGTTGGCCATGGTAACGCTGGCGGCCTGCTTGTTGCACCACTGGCATTGGCGGACAATGCGCGTTTTGCGCAGGCGGTGGTGAGGATGGCGACGGAGCGGGAAGAGCGGCTGCTGGCACGGGTAGAGGATGCCTTTGGCGTCATCAGCGTGTACGAGGTGGAAGATTACCGCTTCCTCGAGTTTGGCGACGCCATCGAGCAGAGCTGCACGTTCATCGCCGATCCCAGCTGGCTGGAATACGACTACACCCGTGCCATGCTGGTCGGCGCGCTGTGCCATGAGCAGCCCGAGAGCGCGTTGTTCCTGGGCTTGGGCGCCGGAACCCTGACCCAAGCCTGCCTGAAGTTTCTGCCGCTGGAGGATGTCGAGGCCATCGAGTTGCGTGCGGACGTGCCGCGCCTGGCCATGGAGTTCATGGGGCTGGACGATGACCCGCGCCTTTATGTACGGGTGGGCGATGCCCTCGAACTGCTGCCCACGTCGGAAAAGGCCGACCTGCTGTTCGTCGACCTGTATACCGATCATGGTCCTGGAGTCGGGCACCTGGCCTGGGGGTTCCTGGAAAACTGCCAGAAGCAGCTTAATCCCGGTGGTTGGCTGGTGATCAACCAGTGGGCGGGGGATGATGGCCGGCCGTTGGGCGCGGCGCTGCTGCGCGGCCTGTATCACCGGCATTACTGGGAACTGCCGGTGAAGGAGGGCAACGTGATCCTGCTGGTGCCGGCTGATCTCGAGCAAACCCTGGATATCGACGGGCTGCGGGCCCGGGCCGAAGCCTTGGCGCCCCGGCTGGGGTATTCGCTGGAGTACCTGATCAAAGAGGTTCGTCCGGCGACCTGAGCGGGTATCGGTGTTGTCTTCTTCGCGGGCAAGCCCGCTCCCACAGCCGAGTTGCTGCCAATGGAAACGACTCGATACCTGTGGGAGCGGGCTTGCCCGCGAAGAGGGCGCCGCGAATATTACGGGAAACGTTTCAGCCGCCTTCAGGCATTCGCCGACTACGCCCCTTTTGCCCTGAAATATTTCTCACGGTTTTTGCCGAATTCGGGTATAGTACGCGCCGGTCTTTTAGCGGACCTCAAAATCAGGTGGTGCAAATCCTCCGAATCCAGCTTCGGCTGCATGTCCGCTAGGCGGACCCTCTCACACGTTTCTTTTTCAATCGTTTTCGCAAATCCCCGCCGCCAAAGCTGCCTGGGTGACCTTCTGGTCTTTCAAGGCATGTGCAGCTTTGGAGCATGGGTCTTTGCGGATGCACCTAGAGGCAGACCCATGACCCAGGAAACCGGCGGATTCGCCGCTCTCGAACTCAATCCGAACATCGTTGCTGCCGTCCTGGCCACCGGCTATGAAGAGCCGTCGGCCATCCAGCAACAGTCGATCCCGATCATCCTCGCCGGTCACGACATGATCGGCCAGGCGCAGACTGGCACCGGCAAGACCGCTGCCTTCGCCCTGCCGATCCTCAACAAGATCGACGTGAGCAAGCGCGAACCGCAAGCCCTGATCCTGGCGCCAACCCGTGAGTTGGCGCTGCAAGTAGCCACCGCTTTCGAAACCTACGCCAAGCAGATGCCAGGCGTTAACGTGGTGGCCGTGTACGGTGGTGCCCCGATGGGCCCACAGCTGCGTGCCATTCGCAATGGCGCCCAGATCGTTGTCGCCACCCCGGGCCGCCTGTGCGACCACCTGCGTCGTGACGAGAAAGTCCTGTCCACCGTTCAGTACCTGGTACTCGACGAAGCGGACGAAATGCTCAAGCTCGGCTTCATGGACGACCTGGAAGTGATCTTCAAGGCCATCCCCGAGTCGCGCCAGACCGTGCTGTTCTCCGCCACCCTGCCGTCGTCGATCCGTTCGATCGCCGAGCGTCACCTGCGCGAGCCCAAGCACGTCAAGATCCAGAGCAAGACCCAGACCGTCACCGCGATCGACCAGGCCCACCTGATGGTCCACGCCGACCAGAAGATCCCGGCCGTGCTGCGCCTGCTGGAGGTCGAGGAGTTCGACGCGCTGATCGCCTTCGTGCGTACCAAGCAAGCCACCCTGGACCTGGCCGCCGCCCTGGAAGCCAAGGGCTACAAGGCTGCCGCGCTGAACGGCGACATCGCCCAGAACCAGCGTGAGCGAGTGATCGACTCGCTCAAGGATGGTCGCCTGGACATCGTCGTCGCCACCGACGTCGCCGCCCGTGGCCTGGACGTACCGCGCATCACCCACGTGTTCAACGTCGACATGCCGTACGATCCGGAGTCCTACGTGCACCGTATCGGCCGTACCGGCCGTGCCGGTCGCGAAGGCCGCGCACTGCTGCTGGTCACCCCGCGTGAGCGCCGCATGCTGCAGGTCATCGAGCGCGTTACCGGGCAGAAGGTCGCCGAGGCCCGCCTGCCGAACGCCCAGGCCGTGCTCGATGCACGCATCAAGAAGCTGACCAACAGCCTGGCGCCGCTGGTGGCCGAGTCCGAGGCCAGCCACGGTGAGCTGTTCGACCGCCTGACCGCCGACCTGGGCTGCACCCCGCGTGCCCTGGCCGCGGCCCTGCTGCGCAAGGCCACCAACGGCCAGGCGCTGGACCTGGCGACCGTCGAGCGCGAGCAGCCGCTGGTGCCGACCTACACCCCGCGTGAGCGTGGTGAGCGTACCGAACGCGGTGAGCGCCCTGAGCGTGGTGATCGCGAGCGTCGTGCGCCAATGCCGCTGGCCGAAGGCCGCGTGCGTTGCCGTACCGCCCTGGGTGCCCGTGATGGTATCGCTGCCAAGAACCTGCTGGGCGCGATCCTCAACGAGGGTGGTCTGGCGCGTGATGCCATCGGTCGTATCCAGGTGCGTGACAGCTTCAGTCTGATCGAGCTGCCGGAAGACGGCCTCGAGCGTCTGCTGTCCAAGCTCAAGGACACCCGCGTGGCCGGCAAGCAGCTGAAGCTGCGTCGCTACCGCGAGGACTGATCCTGGCGCTGCAATGAAAAATCCCCGGCCCTGGCCGGGGATTTTTTTGCCTGCGCCAGACGTGGGTCTGACGCGTTACCTGTGGGAGCGGGTTCACCCGCGAAGAGTCCCGTCAGTCGAACCTATAGATATCCATCCCCAGCGCCCCCAGCGTGAACCCCTGATGCACGATGCCAAACCGTGCCCCGGCCCCCATGGCAAAGAACAAGGGCAGCAAATGCTCGTCACTGGGGTGGTTGCGTACCGCGTTCGGCGCCTGCCGGCGATAGTCCAGCAGCGCTTGCTCGTCCCCCGCCTCCAGTCGTTCCACCACCCAGTCGCGAAACGCCAGTGCCCAGGGTTCGACCGCATCCGGCCCGGCATGCCAGTCCAGTTCGCCCAGGTTGTGGGTGATGCTGCCCGAGCCGAGCAGCAGGATGCCTTCCTCGCGTAGTGTCGACAGTGCCTGGCCAACCTTCAGCTGCAGGGCGGGGCCGGCCTGGCTGGGCAGCGACACCTGAATCACCGGGATGTTGGCTTCTGGATACATCAGTGACAGCGGCACCCAGGCGCCGTGGTCGAACGGCCGCTGCGTATCCAGCCGCGCGCCCAGGCGCTCGGCGACCTGTCGGGCCAGTTCCGGCGCGCCGGGCGCAGGGTACTGCACGGCATACAGGGCCGGCGGAAAACCGTGGAAGTCGTGCCAGGTCTGTGGCTGTGGGTTGCCCATTACCAGCAGCTCGCGGCTTTCCCAGTGCGCCGACACCACCACGATCGCCTTGGGGCGGGGTAGGGCGCGGGCCAGCCCGGCCAGTGCCGGGCCGCTGGCGCCGGGTTGCAGGGCAAGCATGGGGGAGCCGTGGGAAATGAACAGGCTGGGCAGCATGGCGGGATCCTGAGGGGTAAGATGCCCCATCTTCGGTCAGCCAAAGATCGAGATCCAATATAAGTTTTCATAGGCTTTTATCGAAAAACCGGAGGAATCATGGAGCCAGCGTTCTGGCACAAGCGGTGGGCGGATAACCAGATCGGCTTTCATCAGCCCCAGGTGAACCCGTACCTGCAGGCGCACTGGCCGATGTTGGGGCTGGCACCTGGCGCGCGGGTGCTGGTGCCTTTGTGCGGCAAGAGCCTGGACATGCTCTGGCTGGCCGCGCAGGGGTATCAGGTGTTGGGGGTGGAGCTGTCGCGGCGCGCGGTGGAGGACTTCTTCACCGAGCATGGGTTGCAGGTGCAGGTAACGCAGCACGGCGCGTTCGAGAGCTGGCGCAGTGATGAGGTGCAGATCTGGTGTGGGGACATATTCGCCTTGCGTGCCGAGGACCTTGCCGATTGCACGGGGATCTATGACCGCGCGGCCTTGATTGCGCTGCCGCCTGAAATGCGCGAGCGGTACATGGCGCTGCTGGGTGAAACATTGCCGATGGCGTGTCGTGGCGTGCTGGTGACCCTGGATTACGACCAGGCATTGATCGACGGGCCGCCGTTCTCGGTGGCGGATGTCGAAGTGCGGGCAGGGTTTGGTAGTTGGCAGGTCGATGAAGTCGAAGTGCGGGAAATTCTTGGTGAGAGCCCGAAGTTTCTGAAGGCGGGCGTTGCAAGTCTGGTAGAGCGAGTCTATCGGCTACGACGCTGAGCTGGCTTTTACCCTGTAGGAGCGGTCTTGTGCCGCGAAAGGGCTGCGTAGCAGCCCCTGCGATTTTGCATGATGCCAAGACCTGGGGCCGCTGCGCAGCCCTTTCGCGGTACAAGGCCGCTCCTACAAGTGGGCGGCATGGGCAAAAAAAGGGCGACCGAAGTCGCCCTTTTTCGTTGCTGCCGGAATCAACCGCGACGGCGCAGTGCGTCGATACGGTCTTCCAGCGGCGGGTGGCTCATCAGCAGGCCGGCCAGCCCGTGCTTGAGGCCACCATTGATGCCGAAGGCCTTCATGGTGTCGGGCATGTGCACCGGCAGGCCTTGCTCGGAGCGCAGGCGCTGCAGGGCGCCGATCATCGCGTTGGTGCCGGCCAGGTGGGCGCCGGCTTCGTCGGCGCGGAACTCGCGGCGACGCGAGTACCACATGACGATGATGCTAGCGAGAATGCCCAGCACCAGCTCGGCAACGATGGTCGCGACGAAGTAGGCGATGCCGTGGCCTTCTTCGTTCTTGAAGATCACCCGGTCGACAAAGTTGCCGATGATGCGGGCGAAGAACATCACGAAGGTGTTCACCACGCCCTGCACCAGCGCCATGGTGACCATGTCACCGTTGGCCACGTGGCCGATCTCGTGGGCCAGTACCGCGCGCACCTCGTCGGGCGAGAAGCGCTCGAGCAGGCCCTGGGACACCGCGACCAGGGCGTCGTTGCGGTTCCAGCCGGTGGCGAAGGCGTTGGCCTCGTAGGCCGGGAAGATACCCACCTCGGGCATCTTGATGCCGGCTTCGCGGGACAGCTCCTCGACGGTCTGCAGCAGCCACTGCTCGTGGCGGGTGCGGGGCTGGCTGATGATCTGGGTGCCAGTGGTCATCTTCGCCATCCACTTGGAGATGAACAGCGAGACCAGCGAACCCGCAAAACCGAACACGGCGCAGAAGACCAGCAGCTGGCTGAGGTTGAGGTCAACCCCGTTGGCTGCCATGAACCCGTTGAAGCCGAACAGGCTCAGGGTAATGCTTGCAACCAGCACCACCGCGAGGTTGGTGGCTACAAACAACAGAATGCGCATCATGGTTGTTACGTTCTCCTGACGGATGAGTTCGTTGCGTACTGCGGGGTATATAAGGGGGAGGCCGCGCCGATTCAACCGGGCGACTATTTCAAACTGTGTACGGCGGAGTATGGCAGAGGATGCCGGGGGTGCCGTGGGATAGAGCGTTGCAGGATGTAAGGGGTTCGCGCTGCATCGCGGGTAAACCCGCTCCCACAGGTCTTGTGGGCGCTGGTTTACCCGCGAAGAGGGCGGTACTTACTGCGAATAGGTGCGCAGGAAGTTGCCAATCCGGCCGATGGCCTGCTCCAGGTCGTCCACCCGTGGCAGGGTCACCACGCGGAAGTGGTCCGGCCATGGCCAGTTGAACGCCGTGCCCTGGACGATCAGCAGCTTCTCCGACAGCAGCAGGTCGAGGGCGAACTTCTCGTCGTTGAGGATCGGGCAGACCTTCGGGTCGATGCGCGGGAAGGCGTACAGTGCCCCCATCGGTTTCACGCAGCTGACCCCGGGGATGTCGTTGAGCAGCTCGTAGGTGCGGTTGCGCTGCTCCAGCAGGCGGCCCGGCGGCAGCACCAGGTCGTTGATGCTCTGGTAGCCGCCCAGGGCGGTCTGGATCGCGTGTTGGGCCGGCACGTTGGCGCACAGGCGCATGTTGGCCAGCATGTCGATGCCTTCGATGTAGCTCTGGGCGTGGTGCTTGGGCCCGGAGATGATCAGCCAGCCGGAGCGGAAGCCCGCCACCCGGTACGACTTGGACAGGCCGTTGAAGGTCAGGCACAGCAGGTCGGGGGCCAGCGATGCGGTGCTGATGTGCACGGCCTCGTCGTAGAGGATCTTGTCGTAGATCTCGTCGGAGAACACCACCAGGTTGTGCTGGCGCGCCAGCTCCAGCATGCCTTGCAGCAGCTCGCGGGAGTACACCGCGCCGGTCGGGTTGTTCGGGTTGATGATCACCAGGGCCTTGGTGTTCGGGGTGATCTTGGCCTTGATGTCATCCAGGTCGGGGAACCAGTCGGCCTGCTCGTCGCACAGGTAGTGCACCGGCTTGCCGCCGGCCAGGCTCACGGCGGCGGTCCACAGCGGATAGTCGGGGGCCGGGATCAGCACTTCGTCGCCGTTGTTGAGCAGCGCCTGCATCGACATGACGATCAGCTCGGACACGCCGTTGCCGAGGTAGATGTCCTCGATGGTGACGCCTTCGATTGCCTTTTGCTGGCAGTACTGCATCACCGCCTTGCGCGCGCTGAACAGGCCCTTGGAGTCGCTGTAGCCCTGGGCGGTCGGCAGGTTGCGGATAACGTCCTGGAGGATCTCGTCCGGCGCCTCGAAACCAAACGGCGCTGGGTTGCCGATGTTCAGCTTGAGGATGCGGTGGCCTTCCTCTTCCAGGCGTTTGGCGTGCTTGAGCACTGGGCCGCGAATGTCGTAGCAGACATTGGCGAGCTTGTTCGATTTGCTGAACTGCATGATGAGATCCCGAGTGAGAATACGCGCCGCCCTCTATCGAAAGGTTTGAAAGGGCGGGAAGCGGGTGCCAGACTTGCTGCCTGGCACACGAAGCCAACTAATATACGTGCCACCCGCGCCAGGGAAAAGCCGGCGCGAGGTGAAATTCAGCCTGCCGAGGTCCCTCCATGCAAAAGATCGACAAAACCCTGGACGAATGGCGCGCCATGCTCGATCCCGCCCAGTACCAGGTGTGCCGCCTCAAGGGCACCGAGCGGCCGTTCAGCGGCAAGTACAACAGCGAACGGCGTGATGGCATCTACCACTGCATCTGCTGCGACCTGGCGCTGTTCGATGCCAAGGCCAAGTTCGATTCCGGTTGCGGCTGGCCGAGTTTCTATGAGCCTATCGAGGCCGCCGCGATGATCGAGATCCGTGACACTTCCCACGGCATGATCCGCACCGAGGTCACCTGCGCCCAGTGCGACGCCCACCTCGGCCATGTGTTCCCCGACGGCCCGCCACCGACCGGGCTGCGCTACTGCATCAACTCGGTGTGCCTGGATCTCAAACCCCGCGACTGACGGAGCGCCAACCATGGCCGATGCACTGCTGGACATCCCCTGTGTCACCCTGGGCGGCGAGCACAAGAAGCTCGGCGATTTCCCCGGCAAGGCGCTGCTGGTGGTCAACACCGCCAGCCAGTGCGGCTTCACCCCGCAGTACAAAGGCCTGGAGCGCCTGTGGCAGGCCTATCGCGACCAGGGCCTGGTGGTACTGGGCTTTCCCTGCAACCAGTTCGGCAAGCAGGAACCGGGTGATGCCCGCGAGATCGCACAGTTCTGCGAGAGCAATTTCGGCGTGAGCTTCCCGCTGTTTCGCAAGGTCGAGGTCAACGGCCCCGGCGCCCACCCGCTGTTCGCCGAGCTCAAGCGGCGCGCCCCGGGGCTGCTGGGCACGCAGAAGATCAAGTGGAATTTCACCAAGTTCCTGTTTGACCCACGCAGCGGCACGGTCACCCGCTTTGCCCCGACCACCAAGCCCGAGGCGCTGAAGTCGGCGATCGAGCCACTGCTCAAGCGCTGAGCGGCACCCAGTGATCGATCAGCGCCAGTAGTTCCTCGCGGCGAAACGGCTTGGCCAGGTAGTCGTTCATCCCCGCGGCGCGGCAGCGTTCGCGTTCCTCGGGCATGGCGTTGGCGGTCAGCGCGACGATCGGCAGCTCTGGCCAGCGTCCGCCCTGGCGGATGCGCCGGCTGGCCTCGTAGCCATCCATCACCGGCATGTTGCAGTCCATCAGTACCAGGTCGAAGTCCTCCTGCTCCAGGCATTCCAGGGCCTCCACGCCGTGGGCGGCGACCTGGACCTGGCAGCCGAGCTTGCCGAGCATGCCCTTGGCCACCAGTTGGTTCACCGGGTTGTCCTCTACCAGCAGCACCCGCGCGCGTAGCGCCTGCGACGTCGGCACCTCGTGGGGCAGGGGCGCGCTGGGCTCGCCCAGCAGGGTGCGGCGCAGCGTTTGGTACAGGGCATTGCGTGCCAGGGGGCGAGCCAGTTGTTGCAGCGGTGCCAATTGCGCGGCTTGCTCGCTGGGCAGGAAGTTACCGTAGGCCGTCACCAGCAGGATCGGCGCAAGAATGCCCGGGCGCAGGTCGAGCACGTGGTCGAGGTCATCGGTGATCAACAGGTCGACCGTGCTGCCGGCCAACTCGGCGGCGGAGTCATGCCGTGTGTAGTCCAGCCCCCAGCGTGGTAGCAGTTGCCCGAGCAGTTCGGCCAGGCCGCTGCCGGCGTTGCCCAGGGCCACGACGCGCCCGCTCAGCGGCGCCGGCGGGATGGCCTCGGTATGGGTGGGCAGCGGCAAATCGGCGCTGAAACGGCTGCCGAAGCCGGTTTCGGAGTGGATGTTCAGACGCCCCTGCATGGCCTTGCACAGGTTGCGCGTCAGGGCCAGGCCAAGGCCGGTGCCGCCGTACTGGCGGGTGATGCCGGCGCCGGCCTGGGTGAAGGGCTGGAAGATCCGCGCCTGGGCTTCCTCGGGAATGCCGATGCCGGTGTCGCACACTTCCAGGCGCACGCCGCCGACGATGCTCGACAGGCGCACGTCGACGCGGCCAAAGCGGGTGAACTTGAGGGCGTTGGACAGTAGGTTGCTGACGATCTGGCGGACCCGGGTCGGGTCGCCGAGTACCGTGCTTGGGAAGTCCGGGGCGATCAGGCAGGTCAGTTCGACGCTGGGCGCGGCATTCTGCGACAGCAGGTTGGCGGTGTCCTCGACCATCGCGCCGAGGTCGAACGGAATACGCTCGAGCTCCAGCTGCCCGGCATCGAACTTGGACAGGTCGAGGATATCGTTGAGCAGTTCCACCAGTACCTTGCCCGAGTCGTGGGCAATCGACAGTTGCTGGCGCTGTTCGGCGGCCAGGCCGCTGTCCAGGGCCAGGGCGATCATGCCGAGCATGCCGTTGAGCGGGGTGCGGATCTCGTGGCTCATGTTGGCCAGGAACGCCGCCCGTGCCTGGGCCATGTCCAGGGCGCGCTGGCGGGCCTCGTCCAGCTCCTGGTTGGACAGGCTCAGGCGGCTGTTGCTGGCCTTGAGCTCGTCGGTGCGCGCCGAGACGATATCTTCCAGCTCGTTGAGGTACTGGGTCAGGCGGTTCTCGGCGGTACGCCGCTGCTGGATTTCGGTGGCCATGCTGACGAACTGCTGGTTGGCTACCCGCACCAATACGCCGATCTCGTCGTTCTCGTGGCCCTTGGGGCAGTCGACGCGGGTTTGCCGGGGCGTGCGCGCGTCGTTGCCGCTCAATGCGGCGATCACCGTCACCAGGGGTTTGGTCAGCATCAGGTAGAACAGCGCCAGGAGGATGCCGGTGAGTACCAGGCTGCGGGCAAAGCCGTTGACCAGGGTCACTCCGGCGCGGTCGAGGAAGCGGCCGCCGAAGGCGTAGGTGTCGACGTCCAGGTACAGGGTGCCAAGGTAGTCCTTGGGCATGTGGGCCAGGAACAGGCGATCCTGGAACTGGCGCTGCTCGCCGAACAGAAAGTCCGACAGCGGCCGGTAGCGGCTTTGCAGGCGCGGGCGCTGCACATCGGCCAGCACCGTATCGTTGTTGTCGATCAGTTGCGCGCGCAGCACCGCCGGTGATTTCAGCAACCCGCCAGTCAGTTCCTGGGCCAGCTCGGTATCGATGTTGTAGGCGATGCGCGAGGCCGTGTCGTGGCTGATCTTCATCAACGCCTGAATTTCACGGTTGATGGACGCGTCTTCGCTGGCATAATCGATGCCGATCTGGATGAGACTGAGCAATGTTCCCAGGATGAAGCCGACCAGGACTGTCAACCGGGCTTGCTTGTATGACAGGCGATTGGTGAACTTGATATCCATGGGTCCCAAGCCGGTTACTTGCTCCGTGCGCTGCGCAAGCATAGCCGATCAGCCCTGGCTGCTGGCGGGTCTGTCGAACATTCAGCTTTTGCCCGTGCTGGCCCCTTCGCGGGTAAACCCGCTCCCACAGGGGGAGATCAACCCTGTGAGAGCAGAAGGGGCCGCAACGGTACCGAATCTGATTTGCTAGGAGCCATCATGGACGCTCGCTTCACCGCTTTTCTCGACCGCGCCGAATCCGTTCTCGCCCGTCTCGAACCCTTATTGCCCGCGCAACGCCCGAACATCGACTGGGGCCATACCCTGGCTGCTCGCTGGCAGCGCGATGGCCGCAGCGGCTACCTGATGCCGCTGGAAGTCAGCCTGGATATTCGCCTGTCCGACCTGATCGGCGTCGACCAGCAGCGTGACCAGCTGGGCCGCAACACTCACCAGTTCATCAGCGGCATGCCGGCCAACCACGCCCTGCTGTGGGGCTCACGCGGCACCGGCAAGTCGTCGCTGGTGCGCGCGCTGCTGGCCGAACATGCCGGCCAGGGCCTGCGCCTGATCGAAATCGAACGCGACCACCTGGCCGACCTGCCGCGCGTGGTCGAGCAGCTGCAAAAGCTCGAGCAGCGCTTCATCCTGTTCTGTGACGACCTGTCGTTCGAGGCCGGGGAGGGCGACTACCGGGTGCTCAAGAGTGTGCTCGATGGTTCGCTGGAACAGGCGCCGGACAACGTCCTGCTGTACGCCACCTCCAACCGCCGCCACCTGGTGCCGGAGAAACAGAGCGACAACGAAAACTGGAAGATGGTCGATGGCGAACTGCACCCCAACGAAGCGGTGGAGGACAAGATTGCCCTGTCCGACCGTTTCGGCCTGTGGCTGTCGTTCTATCCGTTCTCCCAGGAGCACTTCCTCAACGTGGTCGAGCATTGGATCGGCCAGTTGGCGCGCCCCGCCGGGCTGCGCTGGCAGCGTAACGAAGAACTCGACATCCTCGCCGTGCGCTGGGCCACCGGCCGCGGCAACCGTAATGGCCGCTGTGCCTATCAGTTCGCCCGCTACTGGGTCGGGCTGCAATTGCTGGAGCAGAAGTAAATGATCGACCTCAATGCCAGTGGCAAGGGCCTCGATGGCTACGACTTGCTGGCCGCGCAAGTGCAGGCGCTGTTTGCCGACGAGCGCGACTTCATCGCCAATGCCGCGCAGTTCTCGGCGTTCCTGTTCAACCAGGTCGAGGACCTGAACTGGGCGGGGTTCTACCTCAACCGTAACGAAGAACTGGTGCTCGGCCCGTTCCAGGGCCAGGTGGCGTGCGTGCGCATTCCGTTTGGCCGGGGCGTGTGCGGCGCCGCCGCGGCGACCCGTGAAACCCAGCGAGTCGAGGATGTGCATGCGTTTCCCGGGCATATTGCCTGTGACAGCGCCTCCAATAGCGAGCTGGTGATTCCGCTGGTGAAGGGCGGCCGGCTGATTGGCGTGCTTGACCTGGACAGCCCGAAGTTGGCGCGCTTCAGCGAGGCCGATCAGGCGGGGTTGGAGCGGTTGGTCGAGGTGTTTCTCGAGTTGACCGATTGCTGAAATGAAGAAGGGGCCTGCGAAGGCCCCTTTCTTTATAGGGCTTGTAAAGCGGCCCCAGAACCTGTCAGGTAACGGATCAGTCGTAGATCACCTTCTTCTTCCAGGTCTCGTCCTCGTCGGTCTTCAGACCCTGGGTCAACGCGTTCTGGTCGTTCTCTGCCGGCTCCATCTGGTCCAGCACCTGGGCGTTGGCCCGGTTCAGCAGTTTCTCCAGATAGGTCAGCTGTTCTTCATACTGCTTGGGCTCAGGCTGCTTGCGCAGGTACTGCACGCCGCGCTCGAAGGCCAGGCGCGCCTGGCCTGGCTGGTTCTGTTGCAGCGCCTGCTGGCCCAGGTTATTGAAGAACTCGATGTGCAGCAGCACCAGGATATGGCGAATCTCCTTGACCCAGTACTTGCCTTCGTTGGTGGCCAGGAAGCCCTCCTGGGTGGCACGCACGATCTGGTTGTGCAGCAGTTCCAGCAGGAAGCGCACATCCTTGGCCTTGGCTTCGGTCTGGATCGGCGAGGGCGGGTTGTTCACCGGGATGCGCTCGGCCTGGCTGATCAATCCCTCGAGCTCGGCAATGCGTGCCTTGAGGTCGCCACTGTGCTTGTCCAATGCCAGCTGGCGCTGGTTGAGGTTCAGTTCCAGGCGGGTCAGCAGCAGCTTGAGCGCCGGGGTCATGAACTGGCCGGGGAAGGTTTCGGTGATCTCGCCACAGCGGCGCAGGCGATCGGCCAGTTCGACTTTCAAGCGGGCGCGTTCGAGCTTGCTGTTCTCGACCACGTTGTTGAGGTAGCCGATCACGATCAGTAATGCGATGCCCGCCACGATAAGCAGGGTGATCAGAAGTGGTGTCACCGTTAACGCCTCATGAAGAAGTTTTGCATCTGGTAAAGAGTGTAGTGAGTTCACCCTGGGGCGAACAGTGCAGCCCGGCGGATCTGCTCGGCCTTGTTTCTATGTCGGCCACCCTGCGCAGATCTAGAGGTGGTGGCACATGGCTATGAGCTTGCCGAGGCCGTGTCAGAAAATCAACGCCAATCCCCGGATGCATCCTGCACTACCCCCTGTGGCAACGGGAAGTCATTGATTTAAATAAATTTCTACAAAGGGGTTGACGACCCTGCAAGGCATCCATAGAATGCGCGCCACTTGCAGCGTAAAGCTCACAGCGAAACGCGGCAGGGAGTGAAAGCAAGCAGCACCTTAATGGGTAATGCGAGCAGTGTGTCCCCTTCGTCTAGTGGCCTAGGACACCGCCCTTTCACGGCGGTAACAGGGGTTCGAGTCCCCTAGGGGACGCCATATTGCGGGAATAGCTCAGTTGGTAGAGCACGACCTTGCCAAGGTCGGGGTCGCGAGTTCGAGTCTCGTTTCCCGCTCCAGTTTCTCCGGCACTGCTTCGGCAGGGCAGGAAAAGAAAATCCAGGCTGAATCGTGAGGTTCATGTGCTGGTGCGCTGCAAAGCGTCGGCTTAGTCCCCTTCGTCTAGTGGCCTAGGACACCGCCCTTTCACGGCGGTAACAGGGGTTCGAGTCCCCTAGGGGACGCCATATTTGCGGGAATAGCTCAGTTGGTAGAGCACGACCTTGCCAAGGTCGGGGTCGCGAGTTCGAGTCTCGTTTCCCGCTCCAGTTTCAACGCATCGTTTTCGACGGTGCAGGTGGTGAAGGTCGTCAAGATGCTTCACACCACATGCGGTAACGCTTCACCCTGCGGGAATAGCTCAGTTGGTAGAGCACGACCTTGCCAAGGTCGGGGTCGCGAGTTCGAGTCTCGTTTCCCGCTCCAAATAAAAAACGCCACTTCGTTTGAAGTGGCGTTTTTTTTTGAGCAACAGATCATTGTCCGTGAGCAAAAACTGGCTTATTCCCTGATATCTGTAGGCTTTGGTCTTTCAGCTTGACCAGTGCGTTGAATAGCCAGGCCTACGATGTTGTCAGAGAGTGCCAGCGCCATGGACACGTAACCAACTACCTCGGCCGCCTTGGCCAAGCCGGGATCCTGGGTGAAGTTGGCAGCTGTTTCCACCACGAATGAAGTGGTCTGTACAATGGCCCCCGCTGCAGCCATGCCCGCTATCACGAGTTGCGGTGCCACTGAAGTTACTACAGCCGCGACTGCCGCTAGTGCCGCCGTTGCCCCTGCAACGGTCCCGGCGCTCACCGCTGCGCTGACGCCGGCAACAGTGCTTGTAGCCGCTGCTACTATTGCAGGTGCCGCCGCACCAAGCGTCACGATGGCCGCAACAATGGACAGAGCCGTGAAAAGTATTCCTACACCGAGCGCTATCCATACTCCGTTCCTGCCTTGTTGTTGTTGGCGCATCCAAATTTGCTCGGGAGTAAGTTCCAATCCCCTCTCCCCTCGTTTGGCCAATCCTCGTTCATCGCGCTCTGCCAGGCCGCGGGAGGCCCTCCCGGTCGGGTCGCTGAAGGTAATGGGGTTGCCCTGGCAATAGGCGTAGCAATTGATACCGCCATTGCCGAATGGGCTTAGTGTATCCGGGCTCTGGAAGCGCATCAGTTCGGGATTATAGGCGCGGTGGCCACGACCGAGCAGGTACCAGCCACTGTCGGGGTCAAGGTATTCGCCGTTGAAACCCAGCAGGCTGGCCAGGGCACCGAAGCGCTGGCCGTAGGCGCTGTAGCCTGGATTGCGGTCGGCAGGCTGAGGGCTGTCAGCAATCACGCTGCCGCTGGCGGTGCAACTGAACATCCGAGTCGCTGCGCCAGCACCCGCTTGCTGCTGACCCAGTGGCAGGTCCCCGGCATGCAGCAGATGTGTCTGGGTTTCGCCACGAATGGCCATCCGCAGGCGGTTTTTTTCGAAGTACAGCAAGGTGTCGTCGGTGTTCTCGGCCTGTTTCGTGCGTATCAGGTGGCCGTGGGCATCATAGTGATAGGTAGCAGCTGCGCTTTTCGCTGTTTTGCTCACTTGTACCAGGCGCTTTTCACTGTCGTAGTTCATCGACCGACCTTTTTCGTCGTTGAGCTGGCAGCCATTGGCGTCATAGTCGAACCGCCCGGGAGTGTCGGGCCTGGCGGGTGAGTAAATAACCCGGCTCAGTTGGCAGGGGTCCTCTCCTTCGTACTTGAAGGTGGCGGTATGCTCTGTCTGATCCTTGAGCGTGGTCGTGCGCGAAAGAATGTTGTCCAGTTCATCGTAAGTGAATGCCTGTGCAATGTATTCCTGGTCCTGCTCATTTCTCGGCAGGTCGCGCCCCGAGCACAGGTGCGTCAGGAGGCGGCCACGCTCATCGTAGGTGAAATCCTCTTTCAGAAGGCTGGTTTTGCCTTCCTCCAGATGGCGCAGCTCAAGTAGATTCCCCAGGGCCCATTTCTGGGTGATCGAGCGTTCCGGTTGAGCGCCGCGTTTGAAGGTGCGCTTCTTTTCTCGGCCTTGATCGTCATAGGAGAAGGTGGTGGTGAGCTTTTCCTGGGTTTGCAAGTCCACCAGCTCTACGCGCTCCACCTGCCCGAGTGTGTCATAGTGAAAATTCGATTCCAGGTTGCCTTGTGTGGTCTTTTTCGGACGGCCATGTTCATCATAGGTGAACGTGCTGTCGGGGCCATTTTCGGTTTTTTGCCAGCACAGGCGGCCGTGTAGCGATATGCCCTGGCGGGTCGTGTAGAGCGGCTTGTCCCGGTCGTCGCTCCAGCGTTCCAAGGTAACGCGGTTGTTCCAGTCGTACTCGTAGGTGCGGGTACCGTGTTGATTAATGGCCTTCTCCAGGCGTGCGCTGGTTTTGTTGAACGTGAACTCGGCATCGCCTTCGGGAGCCTTGGCCAGCTTCGGGGCGTCGGTCAGCTGGAGGTCATAGTCGAAGCTGATTGTGTCGCCTTTCGCCGAAATGTGCCTGTCGGGTCGAGTCATGCCTGCCGGATAGAAAAGCTGCTCTGTTCGGCGACCTGTCGTTTTGCTTTCAAGGCGATCGAGGCCATCGAAAGTCTGGCTGCCGAGTGGACGATGAGTGCCGGAATTTCCGATGTGTATCGCGACAGGAAGCTCTTTGCGGGTATGTTCGGCATAATCGCGGGTCACCTGCGTGCCGTCGGCCAACGTCGTTTGGGTCACGCGATCCCAAGCGTCGAAATCGAAACGTATGGAGTGGAAGCGTTCGTCGGTTTGCAACTTGCAGTTGCCCAGTCCATCGTATTCGTAGTTCTGCTCGGCATAAGGGTCCCCGTTCGCCAGCAGGCGCTGGGTTTTGACGGGTTTGTCGAAGCCATTCAACCAGGATTCCTTTTTGCCGCTGATCGGGGCTACGCCATTTGCCATTACCCCTTGGCGCCAGGCTTTTTCAATATGTCCTTTGTGGGCCGTACTCCCGGTCGGCTCGATGAACCTGTGTTGCTGTACACCATCGGCGCCTGTCACGCAGCATTCCTCGCCCCAGCTGTTGTAGGCGAAGGTGCGTGTCAAGGGCAAGGCGATTGGAGGTGGGGTGGGGGCGCTTTCTGTTGGCATCTGCGGGAGGTAGTCGATCAGCGTTTCGCTGACCTTCTGGCCGAAGGTGTTATAGACGATGGAAACGGTTTCCATCGGCGTATCCGGTTTGTTCTCGTCGATGTGGCTACGGCATTCGCGTACCGGCCTGCCCAGGCCATCCACATAGGTGGTGGTGATGACGCCGCGGACGTTGGTCATGATCTGCTTGGTTTCAGTGCTGTTTGCACCGCAGAGTGTGTAGTCGTAATGGCGTGTCGCTTTGAATTCATCTTCGTCCGGAGCGACGATCTCGTCCGTTACCCGGCGCAACTCATCGTACTGGGTAAGAATGCGTACGCCGTTGTTGTCTTCGAACAACACTGGCTCGCCGGTAAGCAGTGAATGGGTCAATGTCATGGTCTTCTGCCGCGACTCCTCCGGGCTGCCGTCCTCCTTGTGGTCCCACCCGGTCACGGTCTGGAAGGTCGTCAGCAGAGGCTCGTCATCGAGCAACTTGCGCTGCAGAAGCTTGATCCTGCGTTGCAGTGCCTTGACGTGCGCCGGGAGATCCACCGGTGCGCTGACACGCTTGCCCGGTGCTTCCTCGCAGTCATAGCAGTAGGCGGTGACGGTGGGCTTGCCGTTGAGGGTGACGGTTTCGGACTCTACCCTGCCATGGGTCTGGGACTGGGAGGGCGTATCGAAATAGGCGTAATCGGTCGCCTGCACCCCATCGCCCGATTCGGTCTCACTCAGCGACAGCACCTCGCGCTTGATCCGGTGCCAGGATTTTGGCCCGTTACCGGGCAGCGCAGCGGCCTTCTCGTAGCTGTAGTGCTGGTACAGCGTCGGCGCATCCTTGTGCGCGGCGGTAGGGTCGGGAATCCGTGCGGTGCGTTTCAGGCGTGGCGTGAAGTAGTTGGGGTCGCGCGGATCGGCGCCCTCGCCGCCGGTCGCATACCACTCGTAGGCCTTGGTCAGGCCAAGCACCGGCTTGTCGATGCGTGGATCGCCATGCACCTGAGCCTCGCTCTCCAGGTTGCCGTCTGGCTTGTACAGGCGGATGTCCCCTTCGAGGTAAGACATGCCGCTGTTGCGCTTCCAGGTGCGCGTGGTGATCCCCGGCAACTGGCAATAGGCGTGGTCCTCATGGAAATAACCGCCGTTGCTGTAATAAGCCGTTTCAGTCATTTCGGTGGAGGTGACTTGGGTCTTGGTATCGGTGTGGGTGGTCTCCTCGCGGGCCAGCAGGTGGAAACGGTTGTACTCGCGCTCGATCTTGTGCTCCTCGCCCTGCTTCGTGCGTGTCTCGGTCGAGCCGTAGGCGTAGGTGCCCACCGAACTGAACAAGTAGTCCAGGCCATAGTCCGGCTTGTTGTGGGTCAGGTTGGCACCCAGGAAGTTGTTGCCCGCCCTGTACCCATTGCCCTTGCTCAGCGCATAGGCATAGACAATGGTCAAGGTGTCGTGTTGCCCGCTGCTGGGCTTGATGACATGCTGCAAGACCCGGGGCAGGTAACCGCCCCCGGCTTTCTCGGGCACGCGATGATGATTGCTGGCAACGCGGCTGTGGGTGATGACCTCATTGGCGCCGATGGGCGTATCCACTTCCTTGATGACGTGTAATTTTTCGATCTCCTCATACTGGTAACGCCAGGACGCCGCCTCCGTGGTGGGCAGCACCACGCGGCTCACGCGCTTGAGGTTGTCCAGCTGCAGGTGGTAGCTGGCCTTGGCGTTGCCACTGTCGTTGGGGTTGAGGTGGATGTCGAGGCCATCGGTCTGGCGGTCGATCCGCAGCACGACCTTGTCGTTGTGATCCTTGATCAGCGCCAGGCGGGGGTGAATCTTGTTGTCTTTGTCCCTGAACTGCAGGTATTCAAGCTTGAGCACGTGGCCTTTGTCGCCATAGACCTCTTGCGGCAGGGCCAGATCACTGCCGGGCTGCTTGACCAGGCGTTCTACCAGGCCCGAGCGGTGTACCAGGCGGTAGTTACCGCCACCCTCGTCGAAAAGCCGGAAGTCATCGATTTTCTGCTCGCGCATCAATAACCGGCTGCCCTCCGAGCCGGTGCGGCGGAAGCTGCCGCCGCTGTGCGCCGAGATGACCTGGGTGGCGGTGTCGTACTGCGACAGCTGCAGGTTCCAGCCGAGCCCGTAACCGGAGTCGAACGGGTTGAGGGGGCTGAAGAACAGCGCCAGGGGCAGGTCGGGGCCTTGCAGGGCATTGACCTTGGCCTCGAGCAGGCTGATGGAAACCGTGTACTGGCCCGTGCGCGGGTCGACACCGCCTTGCAGATAGCCCATGAAGTTGAAGGCGTTGGAATGCAAAGAAGTACTGGTGGACATAGGTCGAGGCTCCTTGAAAGGCATAAGGAAATGAACATCAAATAAAAATGTACCTAAGCGCACAAACACGACGAGGGCAACACCACTACACCTGACACTTAAATCAGCACAAACTCTAATCCTTGAAATCGTCAGCTATAATTTCCTTGATACCCAATACGTCGCGCCGCCGCACCCCCTCGCCCGAATACTCCACTTTCACGCCAGTGGTATTCCCCTGGGTATCGCGCAACTCAAATACCAAGGGCGCCTTGAACTTTTCTACATACTTACTTTTTGCACCAGAGAAGCTCAGCGAGCTTACACGATAGTTAGAAATTACCAAGCCACTTGCAGGCAGCCAGTCTGTGACTACTTCGTCGCTCGCCAGCGTTGTGAACTGACTATGCAATTGAGGTAGATTTTCATCAAAACACATAGATGTCGGTTTTTTTCCGCCATAGGGAGTGAAGACAAAGCCTGTATAACTGGCCATTATTTCAAGCGAGCTTTCATTTTCCCAAGTAACCATGCTCTCACGCCGCTCTGACGTGTCACCACCATGAAAAACGTTGCATTCTAAATATTTACCAGGGCCGCTCAGTGTCCAGTAATCTGTCGATTTATAGTTAAAATCATAGTCCTCGTCGTTAGGATCCTTAACAATTGGCTTGATTTGCTTAACCTTCAAATCAAATCTCCCCTCCGCCTCCGGCTTATGCTCGCGCAGTGTCACAATGACTTCGTCGCCCCCCCCTTGCTCATGCGGACTGTAGTACCAGCAACCATAGCGGTCCCGGAACCCCGCATAGAATGTTCCGTACGTCTCGCCGTGGGCACGGCTGTGTAGAAAAATGCTTTCCTTCTCGTCGATCTGCCCCCCGCCCGCAGCAGCCAGCCCTTGCGGCTTGGCCTGGTCATACTCGTTCGGCGCATCAGCCACCGCCCACTGCACGCCAACTTTATCGAGCCTGTCCTGCTTAGGCTCCAGGCAAGGGACGGCCTGATGAGTAGAAGTGGAATACAGTTGCAAGGTCTCCAGCTCATCCCGGCCGATAGATTCAATACCTTCGGCCTCGACATTGACCACGATTTCCAACTGCTGATAGCCGTTGGGGTACATGCTGCCATTACCACCAAATGCCGCTGCCTTTACCGTGAAATCCTTGATTGTTTGCCACGCAGCTCGCTCGCTCGGTCGATTGTGTACGAGGCTGGCCCCTTCGGCGATGACACTCCCAAGCCCCATAACCGTGGCGTGCACGGTATCGCTACCGGCAATCGCTGTTCCCGCGGTATACAGCCCTGATTTGGTTATCGTGCCCTTACCAGAAGTATGGCCTTCTGTTCGAGTCACCGACCACGTGACGGCCGATGGCGCCACCAACGGGAAGGTGAACTGAACATCACGCAGCGGCGTTACCTCGACGCCGCTGACTGGAATCAGGTCGAACTTCGGTGGCTCCTGCGCGGTACGCGCCACATCCGCCTTGCGTAACGCGCGGCCACGATTCACCTGCGCCCGTCGCACAGCCGGGAAGCTGTCCAGCGGCAGCGGCAGCACAATATGCCCTTCATGCACCTGCCCCCTGCGCTCAAAAGTTGCCACTATCAGTACAAAATGCTCGGCAGTTGCCGGGTCGGGCAGGTACATCCCCTCGTCGGTGACCTTACCAGGCCCTGTCCAGGACCAATCGGGCGTAATCGACGCGTCTCCATAGAACGCTTCCAGCTGCAATCCTTGCGCGTTACGCTGAGCTACGGCAGGCACAACTTCCAGGCCTGGGTCGTTGTGCACACCGAGCAAGACGCCCCTCTGGGTCTCGCCGGTCAAGCGGTTAAGCACTGCGACCTGATCGATCACATACGTCTTGTCGTCCTGCTGCGGACCGACCGTGAATACCGATTTGCTAGCGTCCTCTGCGTCTGGCTTGACTGTGCCACTCTGGCCTTCAACCGGGTCGACAATAGACCATTCGAGCTCCCCTGCCTGAGCACTTGCGACCGACAGATCGACTCGGGTCTGGGACTCATGTCCACGTATAAGCTGCACGAACAATGGCGTCATCAACAGCCCCACACTGTTCACACAGACCAACGCCGAACTTCGCCAGCCACTGACAGGGTGGGTCGCCACTACCTTGACCCGCAAGGTCGCCCCTTCGAACTGACTGGACAAGGGGGCAACATAGACACCTGGGCTCTTGAGTTCTCCCACAGCGCCGCTGTAACCGGGCAACGGCTCGATGTCCCAACGCAGTTTAGTGCCGTCATCAGGCTGAACCGTGAAGGTATGCTCCTGTCCTGATGCCAGTTGCGCTTCCTGCTCGACGATCTCGAAAACACCAACGGCATTGTCAAAGCCCCCAACCACAACCAGATTGTTGGGTGCGGCGCCTATTTGCCAGCGCAGGCTACGGCTGTCGAACAGTCGCAGGAACGGCAAGAGTTGCTCAGCGATACGAATCTGAAAGCGAGCATTGACAGCCTCCAGGTAGCGCAAACGGATAAAGGTCTCGATGGCCGCAGTCATGTCCTCCTGCAACGTCTCAGGCAACCCTGCAAAACACATAGAGCGCAGACCTGCTTGCTCGCTCCAGCGCGCCTGCAGCAGCTCTTTTTTCTGCTCGTCTTCCGAAAGCTGCAAGCCGTACTCCAGCAGTGGCTCGATCTCCACCTCATGCGGGACACTCACACCACCCATTACGCTGTAGCGGAAATTGACCTTGAACCTGGGCTGCCAACGCATGATCGCCTGGTCAGAGGAAAACTCGACCTTTAGCGCTTTGTTCCCGGTGGCCGCTGGCAATACCACGGGGTCGAAGTCATAGCTGATGTTCCGGCTGCTATAAGCCCCACCCGCAAGATGCAGCTCGCCCGCAGTTGCCGTGATGGAAGCCAAGGGCTGGCCGTTACTGGCCTGGTAGCTGAACCCCCCCTCCTGAAGCGCCGTCATGATACTTTGCCCGAACGCCACCCTGTGCAGCAGATGTTGCGACACCAGTACCGTGCAACGCTGTTTGGCGCCCTCCAGCCCGGCCAGGTAGGGGAAGGCGTTGCCGCCCACCGGTACCTCGCCCTTGCCGCCATGTTCGAGCTGCACAAACAGCAACAGGCTCTGTCGCGCCGGCCCGTCGTCGGCGGGAGCATCTGTACTGCTCTGCACACGCACCTCCAGGCGAGCGACCCGGCGCAGCGGGTTTTGCCCTGAAGGCTGCAGCAAGGCAAGGTCCAACTGCGCGGATGGCTCGGCCAAATTGCTGAGCATAGCGCCCAGTTCCCTGCCAGCGGCCGTGTCCTCGATGTCGCCCCCCCCCAAGGTCAACTCATGACCGGAGCCGGCGCGCAGGTCAGTGTTCAACGTTCCGCCCGCCAAGGTGATCGGCACCTCGAAACTGGGTTTGAGCGCATTCAGCGGTGTATGCGCGCTAAGCGACATCACATCGACGGAGTTTCTGGTCAGCAAATGGACCCCCCCTTCCATCGACACGCTCATTTTGATCCGGTTGTCGACGTAGTTGCTCGCGTCTGCCTCCAGCTTGGGGCTGGCAAGCCGGTAGCCGTCAAGATGATGCAGCAAGGGAGAGTTGGGTATCTCGACCTTGCCTTCCAGGCCGCCAGGCGCTTCACCCCCTGCGAACTTGCGCAACAGCGCTTGCAACACGTGGTCGTTAACCAGCTCGATCGGTAGCGCGACGATCATGTCCCAGCCAAGCATGTCGGCATTTTCGGAACTGGCCATCCATGTTTCGACCACCTTGGGAATCGTAGTATTCATGTGTGCTTCCTCGTTCACGCCTGAGCAGACTTATTCAGGCAAGGCATAGCGATGTAACGGCAGAGGCAGGATGACCACGCCGCGTACCCGTATTGGTTCACTGGCCGGACGCTTGGCGTCGTATTCTCTGATTTCGAGCTCGACCAGAGCGAATGGCGCATCCGAGGCGGGGTCCGGTTGGTACGTCGCCCTCACCTCGCCATCGACAGCAACGACACACCCAGGCCCCTTCACTGCCCATTCGACTTCATCTTCGGGATAAAGCTCGTGGCCTGGAACGCTCAGTTCCGCTGACCCTGCAGATTGATCGACCTTCACCTGAATTGTCTGCGGGTTGCTCATCAGGGTGATCAGATAAGCCGTGAAGGTAGCGCCGGACACGGGGTCGCTTACCACTACCGGGTCGATCACGTACGCCTGCCTGCCCTTGGCGGGTGCGGTGTACTTGACCGTTTTACCTGTGGCCAAAGCGAACTGGCCGGCTTGCGCGGTCCACCGCAGCGTATCGGGGTTGGCCGTCGCCGCGCTGGCGACCAGCGGTATTTCATCGCCTGGCTTACAGAATCGAACAAGCGGCGAGATCAACAGGTTTTCTCGGATCACCGTGGCCAGGCTGTAGCTCACCGCGCCGGTTGCCGTGGTGGCCTTGATCCGCTCACGCCACAAGGAGTCCTTGAGCTGGTCGGGCGAAGGCGCGGTGTAAAGCCCGGATCGCTCGTCGATGCGGCCTAACGCTGGCCCTGGTATTACTGGTTCGACATCCCACGTCACCCCCGATTTGCTCTGCGCCTCGAACTGCCGTTGTGCGCCGCTGCCAATGATCGGCCATGCCGGTGATACCTTCGGCGCATCCGCCGCCACGTTCACCTGCGCGAAGCGCGCCACATCGCAAGGTCCGCGAGTAAGGATCCCGAGCATGGATTCACCGAAGCCGAGCTCGATCAGGCTGTCGACCCATTCATTGACCGGCGTATCGATCAGCATCTGCTCATCAAGGTTGGCCACTGCCTTCCGGGCATAGTCCTTCATGTGAGCAGTACAGCGACTCAATACCGCCAGTGCGCTTCCTGACGGATCGGGATCGTGGTTGTACCTATATATCTTTTCAAGATAGGCCATGAGCTCCCGATCGAATTGCGCTGCATCGGGCGCTTCGAATACGCCATCTTCACGCACCACCCTTGCAGGTATTTCATCCACAACATCCACAACCTTGTAATGAGTGGTGTACTGGTACCTGAGCGTATGTGAATACGTACGTTTGGCATCTGCATCACTGCGCCCCCCCATCATGTCAATCTGGATGCTGACATCGATGTTCCAGGTCAGGTCCGCCCCTGTTTCCGTCAGGGCAATGACGAAATCCTGGTCCTTACAGTCGTCTGCGCGCTGCAAGGAAGGCACATGGGCGGCGTCTTTCAGTTTTCCAGGCGGCGTATTGATACTGACCCATATATCCCACCCCAAAACACCTTGATCAATAGAGTCTTCGAGCGGATCCATTTCAATATAGGCGTCGGGTACCGCCAGCCAACCCAGTAACTCATCGTTATAACAAATCCTCGGCGAGGATCCGAAGCGCTTCTGCAGCAGCGGTACCAGGGCCAACAGCATGACCCTGCGCGTGCTGAGCAACACCGTCGCATCGTAATCCGGATAATCGCTGGGTAGCAGATACTGGAAGCCAGCCCCACTGTGCGGGGGCTCCCCTTTATGATCAGGTTTGAGGCTGATGAAAATCACCACCGCGCCAGCCTGTTCGCCGTCATGCTCATCGTCAAACTGAGTACGCAAGGCAAACGAGTAGGGACGCAAGTGCTCTGGCGCATCGTTATTTAGTTGCCCCAAGACGTAGGCGCGCTGTGCGGGGTCCAGTTTTTTGAACAGTGCCTTGAACAGATCGCCACTAATGATGCGAACCTCTTCATCATCATCAATATCTATCGAAAAATTTTCACTATTACTCAGATCCAACAACAGACGGCCATCTTCTTCGATCAGCCCACCCGCCTCTTTCAACAATACATCAAGCGTGAGCACTGGCCCATGCAACGGCGTAATCGCCTCCAGGCTGTAGACTTGCCAACCATTGGGGATAGCAGAAATTGTCACCAGGCGCCCAGCAATGACGACCATGTTCAAGCGCGCGCGCGAGTCATCAAGCCCCCGGTCAGCAAACGACAGGCGTGGCCAGTCCAATAAAAAGTCATGCATGTAATAGGTCAATACGCCATTGACCACTACCGGTGCAGAAAAAGTGGGCAAGTAGCTGCCATCGGTGAAGCTCTTTATGTAGACATGTTCAAGTAGATGATTCACTTTACCGGCGTGCAAGGCTGCCACAACATCCCAGCTGAACACGCGACTCTTGATCTTTAACCATTCGATCAGCTTGTACAAATTAGCCACACCCACCTCACTACTCAGTTATCACGATGTCAACATCAGTAAAGCTAAAGTACCTACCTTCGCCATTATCGAAATTCACTTCACATGTAAAACGAATGGTCTTGCCTTTCTGCTGATCGATAGCCAAATAACTCAGACTGCCACCGATGCTTTCATCTTTAAGATCATCCTCCGTGACCGGCCTTTTCACCAAATCGTATTGGCGATCGCTTATATACGCCCTTATCCACACAAGTTGACCCGGCGCCATCAGCGGCCAAGCGCCGATCTTGACATCCACGTTGTTCCCATCCAAACGCGCAAGTGATAAACCTTTGCTGCCGCCGGCAGCCGGGACCTGTATCCTAGGGAAATTGTTTGCTATATCGTCGCCCGACACCTTGAACGTGACTGGCGTTTCACCTGAATAGACACGCTCACCCACGCCCACCGAGTAATAGGCCTTCACCTCCGGCCTTTCCAATAAAACGCCCAGCTGTTTCGGACTAAAGTAAAACACAAAATAATTTTCTCGCACCGCGTACGCCGTGGATTCTGCAAAGCTGGTTCTGACTGTTTCCGCCCCTGAGCCTGTTACAGTCCCAAGATGTACAACTATCGGAGTGTTCGAGGTAGCGTCACTGATAGGCACGCGGACCTCGTACCCCATCCTTAATAGCCGGAAACTCTGGACATTTGAAGCTATTGGGTCCTCAAGCGTTCGCGTACTTTCCACATTGAACAGCAACGCATGCGTTCTAAAAGAACGATTGGCGCCAGCATACTGAATCCTCAACGACCGCCTACCTGTGTTAGCGCCAAGCCAACTTGCAGGCACCTTGAGTTGCAACGGGGCTCCTGACGGTACTGGTCCAAGCCTCGCCCAAGTCGCCACACCATCGTCCGCGTCAAATACGACAACGCTATCACCGAGCTTTGCCTCACCAGCGTCGGAGGCTATCAGGGCGACAGCGTCTACCCATTCATCGGCAAACAGCGTGTGCTGGGTGACATCCTTGAAGTGCGGCGCTCGCAAAAAATGTGATTCCTTTGCCCCACGCTCAATAAAAATATTCTGAATCAACGAAGACGCTATCTCTACTTCGTCACGAATCAAGCGAACAAACAACCCGACATAACAGCCCACCAGATCAATCGGCTGCTCAAAGTTGCTACGCGGCACTTTGAACAGCACTGGCTTTGCCACGTCCTCGCCACCTATGTTTTCCGTAAATTCTTTCGGCGTAAACGGATCCCCCTCATAGGGATATGCCTCGAGCATCAGAATTAACTGATCGCCTGCTGCCATGCCGAGATAAGGCATGACGGCAACAGGAAGGTTCTCTTCGACTTCATTAAGATCTAGCGTCAACCGAGGCCTGGGTGGACTCACTTCGCGATTCTCACGAATATCCAGACAACACGGAACAACGACTTGTTCGTCCAAGCGAGGATACACTTGAACCAACTGCTGCAGATCAGGGGCGTTAAAAGTCGCTAGACGTTCCATAAAAAGCTCCTACATTCTATTCGGCTCGGCGCCGACATGTCTCGATGAGGCTGTTTTACGGTAGAAATTACTCTGTGAAAACTGGTAAATTTACCAGGTACCCCTTCGAGATCACTGACAGTAATCTCGCACCCAATCACGTACCCGACAGCTATTGTCCTGTCTCGGAAATAAGCTGTTCACTTTTGGCGGCGTCTTGGGCGCCCGGCCCGCGTTGCCACTCGCCAAAAGAGAACATATCTCCGAAACAGGACACTAGGCTCTGTACGAAAAGCCTTGATACTCGGTGATGCTGCGTTGAAAACAGCCTCGGAATGCTCATTTACAACCCGTAAAGTCGTACGCGACTCCGACCGTTCCTCGGCTGTTTTCGCCTTGCCTGACCTTCGTCTCAAGACTTTTCATACAGACCCTAGCCAGTGCCAGGATAGGGTTCATAAAGGAGCCTCGACCGATGTCCACCAGTACTTCTTTGCATTCCAACGCCTTCAACTTCATGGGCTATCTGCAAGGCGGTGTCGACCCGCGCACGGGCCAGTACACGGTTTCCATCAGCCTGCTCGAGGCCAAGGTCAATGCCCTGCAAGGCCCCGACCTGCCCCTGGCGCTGTTCTTCAGCCCCCTCAACCCGTTCGACTCCGGTTACGGGCTCGGCTGGAACCTGCAGCTGTCGCAGTACGACACCGCCACCCAGGTCATCTCGGCGCACAGCGGCGGCAGCTTCCGCCGCACCGGCTCGGAGGGCAGCCGGTTATTGATGCGCGAGCAGAAAATCGATGACTTCCGGCTTTTCGACGAGGGTGGCGGTAACTACCGCCTGGTACACCGCTCGGGCCTGGTAGAACGCCTGGTCAAGCAGCCCGGCAGTGATCTGGCCCTGCCGCAAGAGGTCTATGGCGACAAAGGCCACGTGCTCAAGCTTGAATACCTGCAGTTCAGGGACAAAGACAACAAGATTCACCCCCGCCTGGCGCTGATCAAGGATCACAACGACAAGGTCGTGCTGCGGATCGACCGCCAGACCGATGGCCTCGACATCCACCTCAACCCCAACGACAGTGGCAACGCCAAGGCCAGCTACCACCTGCAGCTGGACAACCTCAAGCGCGTGAGCCGCGTGGTGCTGCCCACCACGGAGGCGGCGTCCTGGCGTTACCAGTATGAGGAGATCGAAAAATTACACGTCATCAAGGAAGTGGATACGCCCATCGGCGCCAATGAGGTCATCACCCACAGCCGCGTTGCCAGCAATCATCATCGCGTGCCCGAGAAAGCCGGGGGCGGTTACCTGCCCCGGGTCTTGCAGCATGTCATCAAGCCCAGCAGCGGGCAACACGACACCTTGACCATTGTCTATGCCTATGCGCTGAGCAAGGGCAATGGGTACAGGGCGGGCAACAACTTCCTGGGTGCCAACCTGACCCACAACAAGCCGGACTATGGCCTGGACTACTTGTTCAGTTCGGTGGGCACCTACGCCTACGGCTCGACCGAGACACGCACGAAGCAGGGCGAGGAGCACAAGATCGAGCGCGAGTACAACCGTTTCCACCTGCTGGCCCGCGAGGAGACCACCCACACCGATACCAAGACCCAAGTCACCTCCACCGAAATGACTGAAACGGCTTATTACAGCAACGGCGGTTATTTCCATGAGGACCACGCCTATTGCCAGTTGCCGGGGATCACCACGCGCACCTGGAAGCGCAACAGCGGCATGTCTTACCTCGAAGGGGACATCCGCCTGTACAAGCCAGACGGCAACCTGGAGAGCGAGGCTCAGGTGCATGGCGATCCACGCATCGACAAGCCGGTGCTTGGCCTGACCAAGGCCTACGAGTGGTATGCGACCGGCGGCGAGGGCGCCGATCCGCGCGACCCCAACTACTTCACGCCACGCCTGAAACGCACCGCACGGATTCCCGACCCTACCGCCGCGCACAAGGATGCGCCGACGCTGTACCAGCACTACAGCTACGAGAAGGCCGCTGCGCTGCCCGGTAACGGGCCAAAATCCTGGCACCGGATCAAGCGCGAGGTGCTGTCGCTGAGTGAGACCGAATCGGGCGATGGGGTGCAGGCGACCGATTACGCCTATTTCGATACGCCCTCCCAGTCCCAGACCCATGGCAGGGTAGAGTCCGAAACCGTCACCCTCAACGGCAAGCCCACCGTCACCGCCTACTGCTATGACTGCGAGGAAGCACCGGGCAAGCGTGTCAGCGCACCGGTGGATCTCCCGGCGCACGTCAAGGCACTGCAACGCAGGATCAAGCTTCTGCAGCGCAAGTTGCTCGATGACGAGCCTCTGCTGACGACCTTCCAGACCGTGACCGGGTGGGACCACAAGGAGGACGGCAGCCCGGAGGAGTCGCGGCAGAAGACCATGACATTGACCCATTCGCTGCTTACCGGCGAGCCGGTGCTCAATGCCGACGACAACGATGTGCAGATCCACTACGAGTACGATCAGTTGCGCCGGGTAACGGCCGAAACCGTGGCACCTGACGATGACGCCTTCAAGGCGACACGCCATTACACCTACACCTTGTGCAGCAAACTCGGCGATCAGGCGCAGCAGACCCGGCAGGATGTCAACGAGGTCATCACCCTTACCACGCTTGACGGCCTCAATCGTGTGGTGAAGGAAGAGCGCCAGGACAAGGACTTTGACGCTGGCAACTTCCGTTTGCTGTACACCGCCGTCTACAACACGCTTGGGCAATTGACAGAGCAGACCGAGTACGACTGGCATGAGAAGACTCTTGTGCCCCTGAAATCGACATTCGAGTACGACATCCGGGGCCAGCAGCGCGCGGTGACGGGGCCCGACAACGTCAAGCTAGTCGAAGAGACCGATCCGGTCGGCACGGCTGAGAGCAAGGGCAGGCGAGTGCTGACGTGGCGAGAGGAAGGCACTGGAGCGAATCCGAAGAAAACCGGCGTTACCGAGACTTGGTTCAATCGGTTCGACGAGCCGGCTCGGATTGAGCGGCGCGATCTGGGCAATCGCCGGCTCAGCCTGCAGGTCAATGGCCACGATGGTCTCGGTCGGCTGGTTGAGCAGGTCGTGGGCGATACGGTCAAGCGGACTACGAAGTTTGCCTATGACCACTTCAATCGAAACCTCGATACGACACTGCCTGACGGCGCCCTCGTCACGCGAAAATATGCAGATCACAGCAGTGAGGACCTGCCGATCAGTATCACCGTGCAGGAATCCGCCGTGGCCGAAGCGAAGGAGCTGGGTACCCGGGGCTTCGATGGGTTGGGCAGGATAGTAGTGTCCATAACTGGAGGTCGGGAGCAGACGTATGTCTATGATGCGGGTGTACGAAAAGCCAAGATCATGACAACGCCGGAAGGCGAGATTCATTTTACCTATGAGCTCAAGCTCAGCGAGAACCCCGTATCGCGCGTGCTGGGCGCCACTGCTGGCGGGCTTGCGGTGGTCTACGACTACGACAAGAAGAATGCACGCCTGAACGGCTGGACCATGCCGCCGGAAAGTGAGCGTCCCTGGCAGAAGCTCGAGCGCAAGTATTACCAGACTGGCCAGATCAAAAGCGAAACCTGGACACAGCACGCCAATGGTGATGAAGGCGCTCCACCGATAGGTGAATCGCAAGCCCAGCACTATGTTTACAGCCACCGAGGGCGCTTGCTCAGCTACACCGATGTCCTGGGCCAAATCCAGACCAACGACTACTACCCTACCGGGCAGTTGCAAAAGACCACGTTGAAGGACAAGACCGGCAAGGTGTTGCTGGAAACTGACTTTACCTACTACGAACTTGGGCAGCTCAAGTCGCACACCACGCATGACCGTGAGGCTGGGCAGTCACTGGCCACCGAGTTGACGTACGACGAGTTCGATCGTGAGACCGAGCGCAAGTTCACGGCTGGGTCGATGGTGCAGACGCTGGCACAGACCTACGATGACGTGGACGCAATGAAGAAGCGTACGTTGTCCGAGGGGGGCGTGAACCTGCGGGTCGAGGATTATGAGTACGACAAGCGCCAGCGCCTGGAGAAATATACCTTCACCGGCCGTAATATTGACAACGACCCCTACCAGCCACAAGACCCTTATGGCAACTATATTACCGGGCAGCAGTTCACCTTCGATGCCTTGGACAATATCACTAAGGTGGTGACTGTGTTTGTCGGTGGCTCAAATACGGCGACCTATCATTTCGAGGGCAAGGACCCGGCGCAGTTGAGCAGAATCACCAATAAAGCCACAGGCTCGACGGCGCGCACGTTGAACGGCTACCCGGAGGAAATTGTTCTGGAGTATGACGGAAATGGCAACCTGGTTGTCGATGAGCAGGGGCGTGCGCTCACGTACAACGCGCTTAATCAGTTGTTGTCCGTGAGCGAGGGTGGAAAAGCAATTGCCTCGTACCTCTATAATCCGCAAAACATTCTGATGGCCGCGGATGAAGAGCAGCGTTTCTATCTGGGCGATGAATTGACCGCGCTCAAGACCCGCGATGGAGGAACGCGCATCAGTACTTCGCCGGCGGGGCCGTTGGCTGAAACGACAGTGTCGCAGGGGCAGGAGTGATGGCGATGAAATATATAGTATTGAGTGTAACAATGCTGTTGAGTACGGCGCTGGCAGCTGCTTCAGGTACCCAGCTTCCGCACGAAAATACAGTCGGGGGTCAGCGTGTAGAAGGGAATGTCATAATTTACGATAAAGAGTTGAGGAGGTCTTGCTCGCTCCAGCCTATAGCGGGAGTGAACGAGGTGTACAGATTTGGCTCCGGCAAGACCTGTACATCACTACCCAGTGATGAAGCCTATTATTTTAAAATAGACGGGGTGCCGTCCGCGGTGCTCGTCACTTTTTACGATTCCCCCGACTGTTCCTCCGATGTTGGTAATTTCGCCTTCATGGTGCGTACAACGCAAAGCCCAACAACGCTTAACGAAATACTGCTCAGTGATGCCCACGAGAAACCAGCGGGGACAATACTTGGCCCCGGGCTAAGATTGGAGTGGAAGACAGGGTCAGGGCAAGTGGGAGGCAAGCTGTCCTGTGTAAGAATAGAGCACTGATTATGTGAATATTGTTCAACTGCTGGGGAAATTAAGCAGACACAACCAGTGATGAGCCAGAAGCCCATGGCACGCCACGTAGTGCCATGGGCATTTTCCTGTCAGTGAGACGTATCTCCGTTTGCGCGCTGGGCACGTTGCTTTTCCAGGTGCCATTCGAAGGTTTCACCTCGTTGCTCAGCAAGGTAACGACGTTCTTCCAGTTCCTGGTACAAGGCCAGCTCTTCATCCGGCATGAAATGCAGGCAGTCGCCGGCAAAGAACCACAGCAAGTCGCGCGGCACCAGGTGGGCGATCTGCGGGTAGCGCTGGATCACCTGGCAGATCAGGTCCTGGCCCAGGTACTGGCTTTGCAGCGGGTCCTGGGGCAGCAGGGTGAGCAGTTCGTCGAAGCGCTCGAGGAACAGGGCGTGGCTTTCCTCCGGGACCTGTTCGGCTTCCCCCAGCGCGGCCAGGATGGTGCGCAGGTGGTGGAGCAGTTGCAGGTGGTATTCCAGGTGGGGGTTGGCCATGGCGGCGCTCCTCGGTGGTTGAAACGGGGGGGCGGAGTATACGCCGGTTTTGTACAGGCTGGCAGCGCAGTAGCCTGTACTGGCGTTATCGCGGGGCAAGTCGCATCGGCGCACCGCCGCGTTGCGTCAATAGCCTGTGGGAGCGGAATTGCCCCGCGATGCGGTCGACGAATGCTCAGCGCACTTTGCCAGCCTCGGGCAGCAGCACTGCCTTGTCGAACGCATCCACATCGATCACCACCCGCCGTGCCTGCTCAGCCTGGCGCAGGCGCTGACCTTCCTCCGCTTGCAATACGCCGGCTTCGATGGCGGCGTCGATCAGCGACTGCCCTGGTGCCGCCTGCACGTTGCCTTCCTTGACCGCCTGATGCAGCGCCTTGTGCAGCGGGGCAGCATCGTCCAGCAGGTCGCAGGCTGTCTGCAGCGCGGCCACCGGGTCGCCGTCGGCTTGAGGCCTGAAGCAGCCCGCCAGCAGCTCTTCCAGTGCCGGGTCGCCCTTGCTGCGGCCGATCAGCGCCGCTACCTCGGCATCCAGTTCATCACTGGGCCCGGTATGCCGACGACCGAACGGGAACACCAGCACCCGCAGGGCGCAGCCCAGGAAACGGTTGGGGAAGTTGTCGAGCAGTGCATCGAGAGCCTTTTCCGCTTGGCCCAGGCTTTCCTCCAGCGCCCAGCGCAGCAACGGGCGCAGGTACTCGGGCGAGCCGAGGTCGTGGTAGCGCTTGAGCGCGGCGCTGGACAGGTACAGGTAGCTGAGCACATCGCCCAGCCGGGCGCTCAGGCGTTCGCGGCGCTTGAGCGCGCCGCCGAGTAGCATCATCGACAGGTCGGCCAGCAGGGCAAACGCCCCCGCCTGGCGGTTCAGCGCGCGGAAGTAACCCTGGCTCAAAGCATCGCCCGGAACCTTCTCGAAATGCCCCAGGCCCAGGCCCAGCACCAAGGTGCTGGCGGCGTTGCCGGCGGCGAACAGGATGTGCTGCAGCAGCAGGTCGTCGAACTCGTTCAACGCCTGGTCGTGGTCCTCGCGCCCGGCCAGGGCCATTTCCCTAAGCACGAACGGGTGGCAGCGGATCGCGCCCTGGCCGAAGATCATCAGGTTGCGCGAGAGGATGTTGGCCCCTTCGACAGTGATGAAGATCGGCGCGCCTTGCCAGTTGCGGCCCAGGTAGTTGTTCGGGCCCATGATGATGCCCTTGCCGCCGTGCACGTCCATGGCGTGCTGGATGCATTCGCGGCCGCGCTCGGTGAGGTGGTACTTGAGGATCGCCGACAGCACCGAGGGCTTTTCGCCCAGGTCCACGGCCTTGGCGGTGAGCAGGCGGGCGCTGTCCATCAGCCAGGCGTTGCCGCCGATGCGCGCCAGGGATTCCTGGATGCCTTCGAAGGCCGCCAGCGGCACGTTGAACTGTTCACGAACGCGCGCGTACTGGCCGGTGACCAGGCTGGTGTACTTGGCCGCGCCCGTGCCCACGGCCGGCAAGGAGATCGAGCGGCCCACCGACAAGCAGTTCATCAGCATCATCCAGCCCTTGCCGAGCATGGCCTGGCCGCCGATCAGCAGATCCAGCGGGACGAACACGTCCTTGCCGCTGTTGGGACCGTTCATGAATGCCGCGCCCAGCGGCAGGTGGCGCCTGCCGATCTCGACGCCGGGGGTGTCGGTGGGGATCAGCGCCAGGCTGATGCCCAGGTCTTCTTGCTCGCCCAGCAGATGGTCTGGGTCGTAGGCCTTGAACGCCAGGCCGAGCAGGGTGGCGACCGGGCCCAGGGTGATGTAGCGCTTTTCCCAGTTCAGGCGCAGGCCGATGACTTCCTCGCCCTGCCACTGGCCCTTGCAGACGATGCCGGTATCGGGCATGGCGCCGGCATCCGAGCCGGCCAGCGGGCCGGTGAGGGCGAAGCAGGGGATCTCTTCGCCGCGGGCCAGGCGTGGCAGATAGTGGTTGCGTTGTTCGTCGGTGCCGTAGTGCAGCAGCAGTTCGGCCGGGCCCAGGGAGTTGGGCACCATCACCGTGGAGGCCAGGTCGCCGCTGCGGGTGGCCAGTTTCATCGCCACCTGGGAATGGGCATAGGCCGAGAAGCCCTTGCCACCGTATTCCTTGGGGATGATCAGGGCGAAGAAGCCGTGCTGCTTGATGAAGTCCCAGGCTTGCGACGGCAGGTCGAGGTCCTGGCCGATCTGCCAGTCGCTGACCATGGCGCACAGCTGCTCGGTGGGGCCGTCGATGAACGCCTGTTCTTCCTCGCTCAGCTTGGGCGCGTCGTAGCCGAGCAGGGTGTTCCAGTCGGGGCGTCCGCTGAACAGGTGGCCGTCCCACCACACGGTGCCGGCGTCAATGGCTTCGCGCTCGGTCTGCGACATTGGCGGCAGGGTGCGCTGGAACCAGCTGAACATCGGCGTGGTGAACAACTTGCGGCGCATCTCCGGCAGGACGAAGAAGGCGGCCTTGAGGGCGATCACCACCCAGATCAGCGTCAGCAGCCAGCCCGGCGCGCTGCTGAACAGGCCCATGAGCAGGGTGTAGGCGGCGATCGCCGCGAGGATCTGCAAGGGCGCCAGGCGCCGATGCAGGAGATACGCGGCGCCTAGCACCAGGACCAGCAACCACAACAGCAACATGATTCTTCCTCCTTGGAAGCGGGGCGGATGGCCAATCCACAGAGCTTAGACGCGCTGGGGCAGATGGCCTGCCTAGGAAATGACAGGGCGGGGCGTTGGGAGTTCGTTCGGTGACTGTCGATGGATCCTGCGGCCGCTTTCCGACCGGTTCGACGCCTCGGCAAGGTCGCTCAGGAGTGCGCGTGTCCCTGTAGGAGCGGCCTTGTGCCGCGAAAGGGCTGCGCAGCAGCCCCTCGGTTTCACTGGCACTCTCCACTTCGTGGAGTAGACTGTCCGACCTCTCGCATACATAAGGACGTTGCCATGCTGAAGATCTGGGGTCGCAAGAATTCGAGCAATGTACGCAAGGCGTTGTGGATTGCCCATGAGCTGGGCCTGGACTTCGAGGCCATCGACGCCGGTGGCGCCTTTGGCGTGGTCAACGAGCCCGACTACCGTGCCCGCAACCCCAATGGCCTGGTGCCCATGCTCGAAGATGGCGACCTGGTGCTGTGGGAATCCAACGCCATCGTCCGTTACCTGTGCGCCGAATATGGGGCCGAGCAGGGCTGGTACCTCGAGGATCCGCGCCAGCGCGCCTTGGCCGACAAGTGGATGGACTGGAACACCTCGTCCTTGGCCGGGCCATTCCGCCCGTTGTTCTGGGGCATGCTGCGCACCCCCGAGGAGCAGCGCGACTGGGTGGCGATCAACGCCGCGCACAAGCAGTGCGCCGAGTTGCTGGCCATCGCCGACGCGACCCTGGCCAAGCAGCCCTACCTCTCCGGCGAGCAGATCGGCATGGGCGACATTCCCCTGGGCAGCTTCATCTATGCCTGGTTCGAAATGCCCATCGAACGCCCGGCCATGCACCACCTCGAAGCCTGGTATGAACGCCTCAAGCAGCGCCCGGCCTACCAGGCGGCGGTAATGACCGCGCTGACCTGAGGGCACTTCGATAGTCATTATCAATAGATGTGACTGTACTTGTGCGGCCAGCCCTTGCACCATGGCCGCACGCACTGCGCCAGTGACTTCGCCTGGCGTGTCCTGAACCTTTTTTTCGGTACCTGACCCGCTATGAGTTCCGCCCTGTCCATTCGACAGCTGACCAAGACCTACGGCAACGGTTTCCAGGCCCTCAAGGGCATCGACCTGGACGTCTCCGAAGGCGACTTCTTCGCCTTGCTCGGCCCTAACGGCGCGGGCAAATCCACCACCATCGGCATCCTCTCGACCCTGGTGAACAAGACCAGCGGCACGGTCAACGTGTTCGGCCACGACCTGGACCGCGAGCCTGCGGCGCTCAAGCGCTGCCTGGGCGTGGTGCCCCAGGAGTTCAACTTCAACCAGTTCGAGAAGACCTTCGACATCGTCGTGACCCAGGCCGGCTACTACGGCATCCCGCCCAAGCTGGCCAAGGAGCGCGCCGAGCAATACCTCACGCAACTGGGGTTGTGGGACAAGCGTGATGTGCAGTCGCGCTCGTTGTCCGGCGGCATGAAGCGCCGGTTGATGATCGCCCGAGCGCTGATCCACGAACCGCGCCTGCTGATCCTCGACGAGCCCACCGCCGGGGTGGACATCGAGCTGCGCCGTTCGATGTGGAGCTTCCTCACCGAGCTCAACCAGAAAGGCATCACCATCATCCTCACCACCCACTACCTCGAAGAGGCCGAGCAGCTGTGCCGCAACATCGGCATCATCGACCACGGCACCATCGTCGAGAACACCAGCATGCGCCAGTTGCTGGGCAAGCTGCATGTCGAGACCTTCGTCCTCGACCTCAAGCACGACCTGCCTGCCGCGCCTGAGCTACAGGGCTACCCGTGCCGGTTGATCACCCCGCATACCCTTGAGGTGCAGGTGGACAAGGACATCGGCATCACCGCGCTGTTCGGCCAGCTGGCGCTGAAGCAGATCGAGGTGCAGAGCCTGCGCAACAAGACCAACCGACTCGAGGAGCTGTTCGTGTCCCTGGTGGAAAAGAACCTGTCGAAGGTGGCCGTATGAGTGTGGAACTGCGCACTAACTGGGTCGCCCTGAACACCATTGTCTACCGCGAAGTGCGGCGCTTTTTGCGGATCTGGCCGCAGACCCTGCTGCCGCCGGCGATCACCATGGTTCTGTATTTCGTGATCTTCGGGAACCTGATCGGCCGGCAGATCGGTGACATGGGCGGTTTCACCTACATGGAGTACATCGTGCCGGGGCTGATCATGATGTCGGTGATCACCAACTCCTATGGCAACGTGGTGTCGAGCTTCTTCGGCAGCAAGTTCCAGCGCTCCATCGAGGAACTGATGGTATCGCCGGTATCGCCGCACACCATCCTCGTCGGCTATGTGCTGGGCGGCGTGCTGCGCGGGCTGGCGGTGGGAGTGATCGTGACGATTCTCTCGATGTTCTTCACCCACTTGCAGGTGCATCACCTGGGCGTGACCATCGTCGTGGTGCTGCTGACCGCGACCATCTTCTCGCTGCTGGGCTTCGTCAACGCGGTGTTCGCCCGCAACTTCGACGACATCTCGATCATCCCGACCTTCGTGCTGACGCCGCTGACCTACCTGGGCGGGGTGTTCTATTCGATCAACCTGCTGCCGCCGTTCTGGCAGACCGTGTCGCTGGCCAACCCGGTGCTGCACATGGTCAACTCGTTCCGCTACGGCATCCTAGGGGTGTCGGACATCAGTATTGGCACGGCGATCAGCTTCATGCTGGTGGCCACCGCTTTGCTCTATGTGCTGTGCGTGCGCCTGCTGGTCAGCGGTCGCGGCATGCGTGCCTGAGCTGCGGGGGAGGGCACAGCGGCACTGGCGCCGGCGCCACTGCCGGCCCACCCACCAGCGCCAGTAGCCCATGGTGGTGAAGTAGGCGAGTATGCCGAGCACCACTCCGCACACCACCGAGCCCAGCAGGAACGGTTGCCAGATCGTTGCCAGCTGGTCGGTGACCCAGTCGACGGTGATCTCCTCGGGCAACGTGCGCGGCGGTACCTGCATCAGCCAGGCGCCGGTCATGTAGGTGACGAAGAACACCGGTGGCATGGTCAGCGGGTTGGTCAGCCACACCAGGCTCACCGCGATCGGCAGGTTGCCGCGCACCGGAATGGCCAGCGCGGCGGCCAGCAGCATCTGCATGGGAATGGGGATGAGCGCGGCGAACAGACCGACACCCATGGCCCGGGCCACCGAATGGCGATTCAGGTGCCAGAGGTTGGGATCGTGCAACAGCGTGCCGAAAAAGCGTAAGGACTTGTGTTCGCGGATGCTGGTCGGGTCCGGCATGTAGCGTTTGAACAGACGGCGCGGCATGTGGGCTCCCGGCGGGGTTGAAGGGCGTCAGTATGCCTTGATTGAAGCGCAGCCTCGTTCAGAGTTTGTGACAATTGATTAGCAGGATTTCCCTCCCAATCGACTAAGCCTCAGGGGCGTTTTTCGTTTCTGGAGCTCTATCTCATGCGCACAGGGATGCTGGCGTTCGCCCTCGGGCTGTTGAGTCTGCGATTTCTCCCGGCATTGCCGCCGGACGGATGGTTGTTGGCCCTGTTGCTGTGCGGCCTGGCGTGCCTGCGCAGCCGGGGCTGGCCGCTCGGTTGTTGGGTGCTGGGCCTGTGCTGGGCCTGCTGGTCGGCGCAGCAGGCGTTGGATGATCGCCTGGCCCCCGCGCTGGAAGGTCGAACCCTGTGGCTGGAAGGGCGGGTGGTGGGGTTGCCGACGCGCACCGAGCAGGGTGTACGTTTCGAGCTGGCGCAGCCACTGTCACGCCGGGCCGCGTTGCCCAAGCGTTTGCAGCTGAGCTGGTTCGCCGGCCCCGAGTTGCGCGCCGGCGAACGTTGGCGGCTGGCGGTCAACCTGCGCCGGCCCGCGGGCTTGCTCAATCCCCATGGCCCGGATCGCGAAGCCTTGTTGCTGGCGCAGCGCATCGGCGCGACTGGCACGGTCAAGGCCGGCGAGCGTCTGGGCGCGGCGCCGCCCGGCTGGCGTGATGCCCTGCGCCAGCGCCTGCTGGCCGTGGACGCCCAGGGGCGAGAAGCGGCGCTGGTGGCCTTGGTGCTCGGTGATGGGGGAGGGTTGGCGCGTCAGGATTGGCAGGTCCTGCAGGCCACCGGCACCGTGCATCTGTTGGTCATTTCCGGTCAGCACATCGGTTTGCTGGCCGGGCTGATGTATGGCCTGGTGGCCGGGCTTGCGCGCCTGGGGGCCTGGCCATCGCGCCTGCCCTGGCTGCCCTGGGCTTGCGCCTTGGCGATGGCGGCTGCGCTGGGTTACGGCTGGTTGGCCGGGTTTGGCGTGCCCGTGCAACGGGCGTGTCTGATGCTGGCCGTGGTATTGCTCTGGCGCCTGCGCTTTCGCCATCTGGGGGCGGGGCTGGCGCTGTTGCTGGCACTGCTGGGCGTCTTGCTGATCGAGCCGCTGGCCAGTTTGCTGCCAGGGTTCTGGCTGTCGTTCGCCGCGGTGGCGGTGCTGGTGTTGTGCTTCTCGGCCCGTCTTGGTGGCTGGCGGCCGTGGCAGGCCTGGACGCGAGCGCAGTGGGTGATTGCCGTGGGGTTGTTGCCGTTGCTGCTGGCGCTGGGGTTGCCGATCAGCCTGACGGCGCCGTTGGCCAATCTGCTGGCGGTGCCCTGGATCAGCCTGGCTGTGTTGCCACTGGCGTTGCTGGGCACGGCCATGTTGGCGGTGCCTTGGCTGGGGGAGGGCATGTTGTGGCTGGCAGGGCTTGCCCTGGATGGCCTGTTCCAGTGCCTGGCGTGGGGCGCGCGGCGCCTGCCCGCCTGGGTGCCCGAGCCTTTGCCGTTGTGGGCCTGGCTGTTGGTCGCGCTGGGCGCGCTGCTGGTATTGCTGCCGCGCGGCGTGCCTTTGCGCATGCCGGGCGCGGTGCTGTTGCTGGCGCTGTGGGCGCCGCGTGAGCAGGTGCCCCATGGTCAGGTGCAAGTATGGCTGCTTGATGTGGGGCAAGGGTTGGCGGTGCTGCTGCGTACCCGCCGGCACGCGCTGCTGTATGACGCTGGGCCGGCCCTGGGCGCTAGCGACCTGGGTGACAGCGTGGTGCTGCCGACCTTGCGCCGGTTGGGGGTGAAACAGCTGGACCTGATGCTGATCAGCCACGGCCACGCCGATCACGCTGGCGGAGCCGGGGCCTTGAGGCGGGGTCTGCCGGTCAAGCGGGTAATGGCGGGCGAGGTAGCGGGGCTTGCGCCCGCGCAGCGCTGCGCCAGTGGCGAGCGCTGGCAATGGGATGGCGTCGACTTCGAGCTGTGGCAGTGGGCTCAGGGGGCTTCGAGCAACGATCGCTCTTGTGTGCTGCGGGTGGTTGCCAATGGCGAGCGCCTGCTATTGGCGGGCGACATGGAGGCCGGCGCGGAGCGGGCCTGGCTGGCGGCTAGCGAGGACCTGCGGATCGATTGGTTGCAGGCGCCGCACCATGGCAGCCGCACATCGTCCACAGAACCGTTCATCAAGGCGCTGGTACCGCGGGGGGTGATGATTTCCCGTGGGCGACACAATGGCTTCGGGCATCCTCATGCGCAGGTAATCGAACGGTATCGGCGACATGGGGTGGTAGTGCATGACACGGCGGTGGAGGGGGCGTTGCGGTTGGTGCTGGGGAATCATGGTGAGGTTGAGGGCGTGCGTGGGCAGCGGCGGTTCTGGCGCTCTATCGAGGATTGAGCCGGGGGCTGCAAAGCAGCCCTGGAGCTCGCCAGGCCAACCCAGGATTTCCCTGACCTCCGGCAGATGAGGCCTGGGCTTGCCTATGGTAGAGTGGCGGCCTTTTTCCGAGGGGATGCTTACTGTGTGGGAATTGGTCAAGTCTGGTGGCTGGATGATGCTGCCGATCATCCTGAGCTCCATCGCCGCCATGGCGATCGTCGTCGAACGCCTGTGGACTCTGCGTGCCAGCCGTGTCACTCCGCCGCACCTGCTGGGTCAGGTGTGGATGTGGATCAAGGACAAGCAACTGACCAGTGACAAGCTCAAGGCCCTGCGCGCCGATTCGCCGCTGGGCGAGATCCTCGCCGCGGGCCTGGCCAACTCGCGCCATGGCCGCGAAATCATGAAAGAGTGCATCGAGGAGGCCGCCTCGCGGGTCATCCACGAGCTGGAGCGCTACATCAGCACCCTCGGCACCATCGCCGCCATGGCCCCTTTGCTGGGCCTGCTGGGCACCGTGCTGGGCATGATCGACATCTTCAGCGCCTTCATGGGCTCGCAGATGACCGCCAATGCCGCGGTGCTGGCCGGCGGTATTTCCAAGGCTCTGGTCACCACCGCGGCCGGCCTGATGGTCGGTATCCCGGCGGTATTCTTCCACCGCTTCCTGCTGCGCCGCATCGATGAGCTGGTAGTGGGCATGGAGCAGGAGGCGATCAAGCTGGTGGAAGTGCTGCAGGGCGACCGTGAAGTGGAAGTGGCCGGAGGCAAGGCGTGAAGTTCCGGCGCAACCGTCAGCGCGAGAACGTCGATATCAACCTGGCATCGTTGATCGATGTGGTGTTCGTGCTGCTGCTGTTCTTCGTGGTCACCACCACCTTCACCCGCGAGACCCAGTTGCGCGTCGAGCTGCCCGAGGCCAGCAGCGCCGAGCAGCCGCCGGCCGACCAGGGCAAGCTGGTGGAAATCACCATCAGCGCCGATGGCGTGTACTCGGTGAACAACCACCTGCTGCCCAAGAGCGACCTGGCCACCCTGACCGAGGCGCTCGAAAAAGAGTCCGGTGGCGACATCACCCTGCCGCTGGCCATCAGCGCCGACGGCAAGACCCCGCACCAGGCCGTGGTCACCGCAATGGATGCGGCCGGCAAGCTCGGCTTCAGCAAGTTGCGCATGACCACCGTCGAGGCCGCGCAGGGCAATCCCTGATGGCCTTCGCCGACCGTCTGCTCGCTGCCTGGTACGCCGGGCACCCGGCCCTGGCCTTGTTGCGTCCGCTGGAAGCCCTGTACCGAAAGGTGGTTATGGGCAAGCGCGCGCGTTTTCTCAGTGGCCAGAGCGCCAGCTACCGCGCTCCGGTGCCGGTGATCGTGGTGGGCAACATCACTGTGGGTGGCACCGGCAAGACACCGATGATCCTCTGGCTGATCGAACACTGCCGTCGCCAGGGGCTCAAGGTCGGCGTGGTCAGCCGTGGTTATGGCGCCAAGCCGCCGCACTATCCTTGGCGTGTCGCCGCCGAGCAGGCGGCTGGGCAGGCCGGTGACGAACCCTTGCTGATCGTCCAGCGCACCGGTGTGCCGCTGATGATCGACCCAGACCGCTCCCGCGCCGTGCAGGCGCTGCTGGCCAGTGACGCGCCCGACCTGATCCTCAGTGACGATGGCATGCAGCATTACCGGCTGGCCCGTGACCTGGAACTGGTGTTGATCGATGCCGCCCGGGGCCTGGGCAATCGCCGTTGCCTGCCGGCCGGCCCGCTGCGCGAGCCCGCCGAGCGTCTGGGTGAGGCGGACGCGGTGCTGTTCAACGGCGCCGAGGCCGACCGCGACGATGGTTTCGCCTTCCGCCTGCAGCCTTCGGCATTGATCAACCTGCGTAGCGGCGAGCGCCGCGACCTCGACCTGTTCCCTGCCGGCCAGGCGCTGCACGCCGTGGCCGGTATCGGTAACCCGCAACGTTTCTTCAATACCCTGCTGGGGCTAAACTGGCAGCCGGTGCCGCATCCCTTCGCCGACCATGCGCCCTACAGTCGCGAGGTGCTGTCGTTCAGCCCCTCGCTGCCATTGGTGATGACCGAGAAGGACGCGGTGAAATGCCGGCCATTCGCCGCCGACGACTGGTGGTACCTGGCCGTCGATGCCGTGCCGTCACCTGCGTTCAGCGCCTGGTTCGACGCCCAGCTCGACCGCCTGTTGCCCGGCCGTCCCCGGCCCTGAGCCTTTTTCATTTTCCGGCCATTGGCCTCAAGGAAACCTCCATGGACACCAAACTGCTCGATATCCTGGCCTGCCCGATCACCAAGGGCCCGCTCAAGCTCAGCGCCGACAAGACCGAGCTGATCAGCAAGGGCGCGGGCCTGGCCTACCCGATCCGCGACGGCATCCCGGTGATGCTGGAAAGCGAGGCGCGTACCCTGACCGACGAAGAGCGCCTGGACAAATGAGCCTGGACTTCACCGTGGTGATTCCCGCCCGGTTGCGTTCCACGCGCCTGCCGGGCAAGCCATTGCTGCCGATCGCCGGCAAGCCGATGGTCCAGCATGTGTGGGAGCAGGCGCGCAAGAGCGGCGCCGCGCGGGTGGTCATCGCCACCGACGATGCCAGCATCGTCGAGGCCTGCCAGGCGTTCGGCGCCGAGGTGCTGCTGACCCGCGCCGAGCATGAGTCGGGCACCGATCGCCTGGCCGAAGTCGCCGTCCAGTTGGGGTTGGCCGCCGACGCCATCATCGTCAACGTGCAAGGCGACGAGCCGCTGATTCCCCCGGTGATCATCGATCAGGTGGCGGCCAACCTGGCCGCGCATCCGCAAGCCAGTATCGCCACCCTGGCCGAGCCGATCCACGCCCCGGAAACCATTTTCAACCCCAACGCGGTCAAGGTGGTCAGCGACAAGCACGGCCTGGCCCTGACCTTCAGCCGCGCGCCGCTGCCCTGGGCCCGCGACACTTTCGCCAAAAACCGCGACCAGCTGCCGGAGGGCGTGCCTTACCGCCGCCATATCGGCATGTATGCCTACCGCGTGGGCTTCCTCCAGGACTTCGTCGCCTGGGGCCCGTGCTGGCTGGAGCAGACCGAATCGCTGGAGCAGCTGCGCGCTCTGTGGCACGGCGTGCGCATCCATGTCGCCGACGCCATCGAAGCACCGGCTGTGGGTGTGGATACCCCTGAAGATCTGGAGCGCGTACGGCGCTTGCTGGAGGCTTGATGCGCGTCCTGTTCGTCTGCCTCGGTAATATCTGCCGTTCGCCAACCGCCGAAGGTGTGTTGCGTCACCAACTCGAGGCCGCGGGCCTGGGTGATGTGGTGCAGGTAGCCTCTGCCGGTACCGGCGACTGGCATGTCGGCAAGGCGCCCGACAGCCGCACCTGCAAGGCTGCCTTGGCCCGTGGCTATGACCTGTCGCGTCAGCGCGCGCAGCAGGTCAAGGCGGGGCATTTCAATGAGTACGACCTGGTCCTGGCCATGGACAAGAGCAACCTGGGCAACCTGCAGGCGCTGCGCCCGCACAACGCCAAGGGCGAGCTCGACCTGTTCCTGCGCCGCTATGGAGCGGCCTTGGAGGAAGTGCCGGACCCTTACTACGGCGGTGCCGAAGGTTTCGAGCAGGTCCTGGACCTGATCGAGGTGGCCTGTCGCGAGCTGGTCGTGGAAATCAAGGGGCGGTTATGACGGCGCACTGGCAGGAGCGGGTGTCGCTCAAGCCCTACAATACCTTCGGCATCGATGTCAGTGCTCGCTTCTTTACCCAGGCCCATGATGACCAAGAGGCGCGCCAGGCACTGGCCCAGGCCGCCGAGCGCCAGGTGCCGGTGCTGGTGATCGGCGGTGGCAGCAACCTGCTGCTGTCCCGTGATGTCGAGGCCCTGGTGCTGCACATGGCCAGCCGTGGCCGGCGCCTGCTCAGCGATGATGGCGAGCGGGTGGTGGTGGAGGCCGAGGCCGGCGAGCCCTGGCATCCGTTCGTGCAGTGGAGCCTTGCGCAGGGCTTGTGCGGGCTGGAGAACCTCAGTCTGATCCCTGGCACCGTGGGTGCTGCACCGATGCAGAACGTCGGCGCCTATGGCGTGGAGATCAAGGACGTATTCGCCGGCTTGACCGCGCTGGACCGCGAGACCGGCGAGTTGCACGATTTCTCGCTGGAGGACTGCGCGTTCGGCTATCGCGACAGCCTGTTCAAGCGCAACCCCGGGCGCTGGCTGATCCTGCGCGTGCGCTTTGCCTTGAACCGTACCTTGCAGGCACACCTGGACTATGGTCCGGTGCGTCAACGCCTGGCGGAGCAGGGCGTCGAGCAGCTAACCGCGCAGGCGATCAGCGACGCGATCTGCAGCATTCGTCGGGAAAAGCTGCCGGATCCGGCCGAGCTGGGGAATGCCGGGAGCTTCTTCAAGAACCCTGTGGTACCTGCCGCGTTGGCCGAGCGTATTCGTGCCGCGCATCCTGGCGTGGTGGCCTATCCCCAGGCCGATGGCCAGGTGAAGCTGGCCGCTGGCTGGCTGATCGAGCAGGCGGGGTGGAAAGGCTATCGCGATGGCGATGCCGGCGTGCACCGCTTGCAGTCGCTGGTGCTGGTGAACTACGGCCAGGCGAGCGGGGCACAGTTGCATGGGCTGGCGCGGCGGATCCAGGCGGATATCCTCGAACGCTTCGGGGTCGAGTTGGAGATGGAGCCGAACCTGTACTGATCAGGCGGCCGACGCGCAGCCTGGGGGAGCGGCTATAGCCACGAAGCAAGCGACGCGGTGGATGGCACCGGCTTTGCCGGTGTTCGCGGCTAAAGCCGCTCCCACAGGTCCCTGCTAGATCAATAGGCTGTGTGCGAAGCCGCTGCCATCCACCCGGCAAAGAAAAAGCCCCGCCAGTTCGCACTGGCGGGGCTTTTTCATTCAGCCGAGGCTATCAACCGTGATGAGGCTTGTGCTCGTCAGCGGTTTCCAGGGCTTCGGCCGGGGCAGCCTGGGCGGCGGCCAGGGCGGCGGCGGCTTCGGCTTCACGCTTGCGGCGACGCACTTCACGCGGGTCGTTCGGCGCGCGGCCGTTCGGCAGCATGATGGTCGACGGCTCGACCGGCGCTTCTTCGGCAACCACGACTGGCGCAGGCTCGGCCACCGGGGCTTCGACCACTTCAGGCTGGGCTTCGACGATTTCCACCGCTGGGGCAGCAGGCTGCTCAGCGACAGGTGCCAGGGTCTCGATCACTTCGGCAACCGGTGCCTGCGCGATTTCACCGGCTTCCACCGCAGGGGCTTCCACGACCTCTGCAGGCTCGGCGGCTGCCTCGACAACGGCGGCTGGCTGCTCGACTGCGGCTTCTTCTGCCACGGGTTGTGGCGCCACTTCGACCACGGGCTCGATGCTTGGCTCGACGGCGGCCACAGGCTCGCTGACAGGCTGCTCGACGACCGGGGCGATGGCGACCTGCTCGGCCACGACTTCGGTGATTTCCACCTGGGTCTCGGCGACAGCGGCGCTGGCGCGCTCGGCCTGCTGGTTGGCTTCGGCCTCGGCGTCGGCGCTGATGTTGCTGGTGGCAACGGCAGCGATGACGGCAGTGCCGGCGGCCAGTTCGGCACCCAGCTCGGTGGCCTGGTGCTGTTGTGGCAGCTCTTCGCCGGCGTCTTCGTCGCTGCCTTCGATCAGCTCGCCATTGGCGTTGCGTTGGCGCTCACGACGGTTGCTGCGACGACGCTGGCCACGGGAGCGGCGACGTGGACGCTCGCCATCGGCGCCTTCCTGCTCGTCCTGCAGCAGCTCTTCGTTCGGCAGTTGCTCCTCGGCGAGCTCGACGGCTTGTTCGGCAGCCTGCGCCTCTGGGCGCAGCTGGCGCTCTTCGCGTGGGGCGCGTTCCTCACGTGGTGCACGTTCTTCACGAGGAGCACGTTCTTCGCGTGGTGCGCGCTCTTCACGAGGAGCACGTTCTTCGCGTGGTGCGCGCTCTTCACGAGGGGCACGTTCTTCGCGTGGTGCGCGCTCTTCGCGAGGAGCACGTTCCTCACGTGGTGCGCGCTCTTCGCGTGGCGCACGTTCTTCACGGGCTACGCGCTCTTCACGTGGCGCACGTTCTTCACGCGGGGCGCGTTCTTCACGGGCGGCCGGTGCGGCGTCCAGCGGCTCGCGCAGTTCGCGCACGCGCTCTTCGCGGTTGCCGCGGCGGTCTTCACGCGGCTGGCGCGGTTGGCGCTCTTCGCGTGGCGCGCGTTCTTCACGCGGCTGACGCTCTTCACGCGGGGCACGCTCGCTGCGCTCTTCGCGTGGCTTGCGGTCTTCCTCGCGACGGCCGTTGCGGTTGCGGCTTTGCTGGCGACCGTTGCGACGCTCTTCATTGCGTGGCGAGCGCTCGGTGGCTGGCTTCTCGGTGGTTGCGGCCGGTGCGGCGGCTGGTTCGTCCTTGCCGGCGAACAGGCTGACCAGCGACTTGACCAGACCCTTGAACAGGCTTGGCTCGGTGGCGACGGGGGTGGCGACCGGCGCGGCTGGGGCCGGCTGTTCTTCAGTGGCGGTCGGAACCGGTGCGTTGGCGCGGGCCGGCGCGGTCTTGACCGCGGCTTCCTGGCGCACCAGGGTGCGGGTGGCGGTCGGCTGCGGAGCTTCTTCGGTTTCGGCCGAGGCGATCTCGTAGCTGGATTGGTTGTTCAGCACGTCCGGGTTGTCGTCGCGCAGGCGCTGGACTTCGAAGTGCGGGGTTTCCAGGTGATCGTTCGGCAGGATGATGATGCGCGCGCGGGTACGCAGTTCGATCTTGGTGATCGAGTTGCGCTTCTCGTTGAGCAGGAAGGCGGCTACCGGGATCGGCACCTGGGCACGCACTTCGGCGGTGCGATCCTTCAGCGCTTCTTCTTCGATCAGGCGTAGGATCGCCAGCGACAGCGACTCGACGTCACGGATGATGCCGGTGCCGGAGCAGCGCGGGCAGACGATACCGCTGCTTTCGCCCAGGGAAGGGCGCAGGCGCTGGCGGGACATCTCCAGCAGGCCGAAGCGCGAGATGCGGCCGACCTGTACGCGGGCACGGTCGGCCTCGAGGCATTCACGCACGCGCTCTTCGACGGCGCGCTGGTTCTTCGCCGGGGTCATGTCGATGAAGTCGATGACGATCAGGCCGCCGATGTCGCGCAGGCGCAACTGGCGGGCGATCTCTTCGGCCGCTTCCAGGTTGGTCTGCAGGGCGGTTTCCTCGATGTCGCTACCCTTGGTGGCGCGCGCCGAGTTGATGTCGATGGAAACCAGGGCCTCGGTGGGGTCGATGACGATCGAGCCACCGGACGGCAGGTCGACGACGCGCTGGAAGGCGGTCTCGATCTGGCTTTCGATCTGGAAGCGGTTGAACAGCGGCACGCTGTCTTCGTACAGCTTGACCTTGCTGGCGTACTGCGGCATCACCTGGCGGATGAAGGTCAGGGCTTCTTCCTGGGCGTCGATGCTGTCGATCAGCACTTCGCCGATGTCCTGGCGCAGATAATCGCGGATGGCGCGAATTATGACGTTGCTTTCCTGGTAGATCAGGAACGGCGCGACGCGGTCTTGCGAGGCTTCCTTGATGGCGGTCCACAGCTGCAGCAGGTAGTCGAGGTCCCACTGCATTTCTTCACTGCTGCGGCCAAGGCCGGCGGTGCGCACGATCAGGCCCATGTCGCCGGGAACGGTCAGGCCGTTCAGCGCTTCGCGCAGTTCGTTGCGCTCTTCGCCTTCGATGCGGCGGGAGATGCCACCGGCGCGTGGGTTGTTGGGCATCAGCACCAGGTAACGGCCGGCCAGGCTGATGAAGGTGGTCAGGGCGGCGCCTTTGTTGCCGCGCTCTTCCTTCTCGACCTGGACGATGACTTCCTGGCCTTCGCTCAGGACTTCCTTGATGTTGACCCGGCCTTCAGGGTTTTTCTTGAAGTATTCGCGGGAGATTTCCTTCAGCGGCAGGAAGCCGTGACGTTCGGAGCCGAAGTCGACGAAGGCGGCTTCAAGGCTGGGCTCGATCCGGGTGATCTTGCCTTTGTAGATGTTGGCCTTTTTCTGCTCACGGGCGCCGGACTCGATGTCCAGGTCGTAGAGGCGTTGGCCGTCCACCAGGGCTACACGCAACTCTTCGGGTTGAGTTGCGTTAATCAGCATTCTTTTCATGTTGTACCGTCGGTTTCCGGGCTGCCGGAAACGGCGTTCGGCACACACGACTTCTCATGGTCGGTGCCTAGGTGCGCAAAGGGTGGCGGGCCACCCCCGTGTCTGGCGACGTTCGGCACCAGCCGGTTGCCCAGCCTGCCGTTGTCGCGACGACGCGTCCTGTTTCATGGTGCCAAAAGGCCTGTCGAGCTCTTCGAACGTGATCCGAATCAACCGAGCGGGCCTGGTGCACTCAGTCAGGAGGAGGAATCAACCGGTCGTCCGTGGACGCCACGAGGGCGTCTGTTCAGGACCTTGTCCGCTCATCGCCCGTGCATCGGGGCGCTGGCCGGACGTGGTGCCACACGGTCCGAGGGCTGTGCATCTCCACCCTGCACGTATCCCTTGAAAATTCGGTGCTGCCGCGCGCTGAATCCGCAACGGGTTGCATTTTTCGCCAGCCCGTACCGGGCTGGCGCCATAACATGTCCAAGGCAGGTATTTCCGGAGCACTTCGCCCAAATGCGCGGAGACGACGGTGGCGGGCAGAGGTACGGCGAAAAGAAGCGGGTAAGCAGGTGAAACACCGCACTTGTCGTTTTTTTCGGTCTTCTCTACACAGCGCTGGTGGCGATTCCAGGCATTCATTAAACTGGCGAACGCTCCGTAGGACGGCCTCGCGTCCTCGGAATTGCGATGGTCAGGGCCGGCGTAGAGCCTGTTGCCGCTGGCCTGCCGCTTTTGGCGGCGTTCGCGACTATAGCAGTAATGATTAAGTGCTTCAATTCCATAAAAAATTGTTATGATCCCGCCATGACGACCAATACCCCTCCGACTTCCGGCGTTCAGCTGATCGAAGTCGCGCCGGAGCTTGCCGGCCAGCGCATTGACAATTTCCTCATCACGGCCCTCAAGGGCGTGCCCAAGACTCTGGTCTACCGCATCCTGCGCAAGGGTGAGGTGCGGGTCAACAAGGGCAGGATCAAGCCTGAATACAAGTTGCAGGCCGGCGATATCGTGCGGGTGCCGCCCGTCCGTTTGCCGGAGCGCGACGAACCGGCGCCTGTCGCCCAGGGGCTGTTGCAGCGCCTGGAAGCCGCCATTGTCTACGAAGACAAGGCATTGATCGTGATGAACAAGCCGGCCGGCATCGCCGTGCATGGCGGCAGCGGCTTGAGTTTCGGGGTGATCGAGGCGCTGCGCCAGCTGCGCCCGGACGCCAAGGAGCTGGAGCTGGTGCACCGCCTGGACCGTGACACCTCTGGCCTGCTGATGATCGCCAAGAAGCGCAGCATGCTGCGCCACCTGCATGCGGCGCTGCGCGGCGATGGCGTGGACAAGCGCTACATGGCGCTGGTGCGCGGCCACTGGCCGACCTCGAAGAAGCAGGTCAACGCTCCCTTGCTCAAAAGCAACCTGCGCTCCGGTGAGCGCATGGTCGAGGTGAACGACGAAGGCAAGGAGGCGCTGACGATGTTCCGCGTGCTGCGCCGCTTCGGCGAGTTCGCCACTATCGTCGAGGCGCGGCCGATCACCGGGCGTACCCACCAGATTCGCGTGCACACCTTGCACGCCGGGCACATGATCGCCGGTGACAGCAAGTACGGCGACGAGGACTTCAGCCGGGAAATCCGCGAGCTGGGCGGCAAGCGCTTGTTCCTGCATGCTTACCAGCTCACCGTGCCGCTGCCTGATGGTGGCGAGCTCAAGCTCGAGGCGCCAGTGGACGAGGTGTGGGCCAAGACTATCGAGCGGCTGGCGTCCTGAGTCATGAGCAAACCTTATGACCTGCTGATCTTCGACTGGGACGGTACCCTGGCCGACTCCATCGGGCGCATTGTCGAGGCGATGAACGTGGCTGCCGGGCGTGCCGGCGAGGCGGCCAGCAGCGATACGGCGGTCAAGGGCATCATTGGCCTGGCGCTGAGCGAGGCGATCGGGCTGTTGTATCCGCACCTCGACGAGGCGCAGGTGCAAGTGTTCCGTCAGCATTACGCCGATGTCTACATGGCGCTGGATCAGCAACCTTCGCCGCTGTTCGAGGGCGTGGTCGAGTCGCTGGAGGCGTTCCGTGCCGAGGGCTACCGCCTGGCGGTGGCGACCGGCAAGGCCCGGCGAGGTCTGGATCGGGTGCTAAAGGCCAACGGCTGGGAGGGTTACTTCGATATCACCCGTGCCGCCGACGAGACCCGCGGCAAGCCGCATCCACTGATGCTCGAGGAAATCCTCGCGCATTGCCAGGTAGAACCCGGGCGGGCGCTGATGGTCGGAGATTCGGCGTTCGATCTGCAGATGGCCAGCAACGCTGGCATGCACTCGGTAGCGGTGGGCTACGGTGCAATGCCGCTGCAGGCATTGGCCGAATTTGGGCCGCAGCTGTGCATCGAGCATTTTTCCCAATTGCGCGAATGGCTCGCCAACGCCGCGCATATCAATTTCCAAGGTAGGTGAACATGGCTGACGAGTGGAAGGCGCCTGAATCCGACGAGGGCGCGGAGGAGCGCAAAAGTTGGAAGCTGCTCGAGAAAACCTTGCTGGCGGGCGTCCAGGAGCAGCGCCGGGCGCGGCGTTGGGGGATCTTCTTCAAGCTGCTGACCTTTGTTTACTTGTTTGGCATCCTGGCGCTGTTCACGCCGCTGATGGATGTCGACAAGGCCGCCTCGCGCAGTGCCAGCCATACCGCGCTGGTCGAAGTGCGCGGTGTGATCGCCGATCAGGAGCCGGCCAGCGCCGACAATATCGTCAAGAGCCTGCGCGAAGCGTTCAAGGATCCGAAGACCAAGGGCGTGGTGATGCGCATCAACAGCCCGGGCGGCAGCCCGGTGCAGTCGGGCTACATCTATGATGAGATTCGTCGCCTGCGTGCCGAGTATCCGGCGATCAAGCTGTATGCGGTGATCGCTGATCTGGGTGCTTCCGGGGCCTACTACATCGCCAGTGCCGCCGACGAGATCTATGCCGACAAGGCCAGCCTGGTCGGTTCCATCGGTGTCACCGCCGCCGGCTATGGCTTCGTCGGGACCATGGACAAGCTTGGAGTGGAGCGTCGTACCTATACGGCGGGCGAGCACAAGGCGTTTCTTGATCCGTTCTCGCCGCAAAAGCCCGAGGAAACCGCATTCTGGCAAGGCGTGCTGGATACCACGCACCGCCAGTTCATCGCCATGGTCAAGCAGGGGCGCGGCGAGCGCTTGAAGGACAAGGATCACCCTGAGCTGTTCAGTGGGCTGATCTGGTCCGGCGAGCAGGCCAAGGCGCTGGGGTTGGTGGATGGGCTCGGCAGTGCCAGCTATGTCGCTCGCGATATAGTCGGGGAGAAGGAGTTGGTGGACTTCACCGTGCAGGAGTCGCCGTTCGACCGGTTCTCCAAGCGCATCGGCGCCAGTGTGGCCGAGCGCCTGGCGCTGTACATGGGGTTCCAGGGGCCTTCGCTGCGTTGAGCTGAGTCGTATCGCTCAAGGTGTTCGGCGTTGGAGTTGCAGTGTCTATGAGATCGAGCGCCGCCCGCGCGGCGCAAGGCCGCTCCTTGTTGCAACGTGCCGAACCTGTCAGGCCATGGTTGCCCGCTTTGGCGCCTGTCTTGAGGTAGGTGGAGCGGCAGTGGTGCCCACACTGAAGCCGCGTCGTGCCCACAAGGCGGACCAGGTAATGGCACAGGGTTGACTGGCCCGAAACAGATGTAGGAGCGGCCTTGCGTCGCGATGCGCCGCGCGGGCGGCGCTCGATCTGATAGGCGCTGCAAGGGTTACGTCGGACACTTTATAGCTCCCGCGCCCAGAGTCCTTGAAAGGCCTGATCCTCAAGGCACCTGCACGCCTTCCTTGTGCAGCATGTCCACAAGCCGAATCAGCGGTAACCCGATCAGGCTCGTGGCATCACAGCCATGGGTGCTCTGGAACAGACTGACCCCCAACCCCTCCGCCTTGAAGCTGCCGGCGCAGTCCAGCGGCTGCTCGGCCGACACGTAGCGCTCCACGCGCTCCTGATCCAGCTCACGCATCGTCACGGTAAACGGCACGCAATCGACCTGGCAGTGGCCGGTGGCGCTGTTCAGCAGCGCCAGCCCGGTGAGGAAGGTGACCTGTTGTCCGCTGGCCTCCAGCAATTGTTCGCAGGCGCGCTCGAAGGTGTGGGGCTTGCCGAGGATCTGCTCACCTAGCACCGCGACCTGGTCGGAGCCGATGATCAGGTGCTGGGGGTGGCTGCCGGCTAGGGCCTCGGCCTTCTGTCGGGCCAGGCGACGGACCAGCTCGACGGCGGGCTCGCCACCCAGGCGCCGTTCGTCTAGGTCGGGGCTCGCCCAGGTGAAGGGCAGGCGCAGGCGAGCGAGCAGTTCGCGGCGGTATGGCGAGCTTGAGGCCAGTAACAAGGGAAGCATGGTAGACTCCTGGGCAATTGACCCAAATTCTAACATGCGAGATGCCACCTAATTTCCTTTGACAGGGAGGGGGTGCATCCCTAGAATGCTGCGCCTATGTTGAATGACCCGATTCCACCTCACGTTGACCCGCGCAAATTGGCTGATCGTGGCGTAACCCTCGAAGGTTCGCTGCAACTCGCTGATTTGGAAAGACTCTGCGACCCGCTTTCCGACAATGTCGGTACGGTGCAGGCGAAGTTCGATTTTGAACGAGATGAACAGCACGTAGTGGTTATCCACAGCGCGCTGGACGTCGAGGTCAAGATGGTTTGCCAGCGTTGTCTTGAGCTGGTCACCCTGCCGATCCACAGCGAATGTACATACGCCGTGGTGAAGGAGGGTGCGAACACCCAGTCGTTGCCGAAAGGCTATGACGTGCTGGAACTGGGCGAAGATCCATTGGATCTGCAGGCGCTGATCGAGGAAGAGCTTTTGCTCGCCCTGCCAATCGTGCCTGCTCATCATCCGGAAGAATGCCAGCAGCCGGCGGGACTCGATGAGCCCGAGCCGAGCAAGGACGAGGTATCGCGGTCCAACCCGTTCAGTGTATTGGCGCAGTTAAAGCGTGACCCAAACGTTTAGGAGTTAATCAATTATGGCTGTTCAGCAGAACAAAAAATCCCGCTCTGCCCGTGACATGCGCCGTTCGCACGACGCCCTGTCGGCTGAGGCCCTGTCGGTAGAGAAAACCACCGGTGAAGTACACCTGCGTCACCACGTTTCGCCAGAAGGCGTATACCGTGGTCGCAAAGTGATCGACAAGGGCGCTGACGAGTAATCCTTGTCCGCTCAGATCATCGCGATCGACGCAATGGGCGGGGACTTCGGTCCCCGCAGCATTGTCCAGGCTAGCATTGCCTGCCTTTCGGCTACTCCCTCGCTGCACCTGACCCTCGTCGGTCAACCCTCCCTCCTTGAAGAACTTGTCGGTGGCCTTGCGGCCGCGGATCGCGCGCGCCTGCAGATTGTCGCCGCCAGCGAGGTGGTCGGCATGGACGAGCGCCCGTCGCAAGCGTTGCGTGGCAAGCCCGACTCGTCGATGCGCGTCGCCCTCGAGCTGGTGCGCGATGGCAAGGCGCAGGCCTGCGTGAGCGCGGGCAACACCGGCGCGTTGATGGCGTTGTCGCGTTTCGTGCTCAAGACCCTGCCGGGCATCGATCGGCCGGCAATGGTTGCGGCGATCCCGACCCAGGTTGGCTACTGCCAGTTGCTTGATCTCGGCGCCAACGTCGACTGCAGCGCAGAGAACCTCTACCAATTCGCGGTGATGGGCTCGGTGGCGGCCCAGGCCCTGGGTGTCCAGCGGCCGAGGGTGGGGCTGCTCAATATCGGTACCGAGGACATCAAGGGCAACCAGCAGGTCAAGCTGGCGGCCAGTCTGCTGCAGGGCGCCCGCGGCCTCAACTATATAGGCTTTGTCGAAGGCGACGGCCTGTACCGAGGTGAGGCTGATGTGGTGGTGTGCGACGGTTTCGTCGGCAATATCCTGCTCAAGTCCAGCGAGGGCCTGGCGACCATGATTGGCGCGCGCATCGAGGCGTTGTTCCGTGGCGGCTTGCTGGCGCGTGCGGCGGGTGCCATGGCGATGCCGCTGCTCAGGCGGCTGCAGGCCGACCTAGCGCCGGCGCGGCACAATGGCGCAAGTTTCCTGGGCTTGCAGGGCATCGTCATCAAGAGCCATGGCTCGGCGGGCGTGCAGGGCTTCCAGAGCGCGATCCAGCGGGCACTGATCGAGATCCAGGAAAACCTGCCGCAGCGCCTGCATGGGCGGCTGGAGGACTTGCTGCGGTAGCCTGTGCCGGCCCTTTCGCGGGTAAACCCGCTGCCACGGATGCCCAGCAGCTTTCAGGCCTGTGGTAATCCTGTGGGAGCGGGTTTACCCGCGAAAGGGCCGGCACAGACAAACAAAGACCTTAGGCATATCGCCGATGAAGTGCTTAAATGTGACCGCTTGGTCTGTATGTCCATCCAAGCTTTCAGATTCTGCGTCCAGCCTTGGGCTTGGCGCACCCTATCCGAAGACAAGATCATAAGGGCTTGTTCAATGTCTGCATCCCTCGCATTCGTCTTTCCTGGTCAAGGCTCCCAGTCGCTGGGCATGCTCAAAGAGCTCGGCGCCGAAAAGCCGGTAATCGTCGAGACCTTCAAGGAAGCTTCCGAGGCACTGGGCTACGACCTGTGGCAACTGGTCCAGGAAGGCCCGGAAGAACAACTCAACCAAACCGACAAGACCCAGCCGGCCATCCTCACTGCCTCGATCGCCTTGTGGCGCCTGTGGCTGGAAGAGGGTGGCGCGCAGCCTGCGTACGTCTCCGGTCACAGCCTGGGTGAATACAGCGCCCTGGTCGCCGCTGGCAGCCTGACGCTGAAAGACGCCGTGCGCCTGGTCGAGCGCCGCGGTCAGCTGATGCAGGAAGCCGTGCCGGCCGGTCACGGCGCCATGGCCGCGATCCTCGGCCTGGACGACGCGGTCGTGGTCGAAATCTGTGCCAAGGCTGCCGAAGACGAAGTGGTCAGCGCGGTGAACTTCAACTCGCCAGGCCAAGTGGTGATCGCCGGTAACAAGGCGGCGGTGGATCGCGCCATGGAACTGTGCAAGGAGGCAGGTGCCAAGCGTGCCCTGCCGCTGGCGGTCAGCGTGCCGTCGCACTGCGCGCTGATGAAGCCGGCCGCCGAGCGTTTCGCCGAGTCGGTCAATGCCATCGAATGGAAGGCTCCGCAGATCCCGGTCGTGCAGAACGTCACCGCCGCCATCGCCGCCGACCTCGACGCCCTCAAGCAGGACCTGCTGGCGCAGCTGTACCAGCCGGTACGCTGGGTTGAGTGCGTGCAGGCCCTGGCCGCGCGCGGCGCGGTCAACCTGGTCGAGTGCGGCCCGGGCAAGGTTCTGGCCGGCCTGAACAAGCGTTGCGCCGACGGCGTGACCACCTACAACCTCAACACCCCAGACGCCGTCGCCGCCACCCGCGCGGCGCTGGCCTGAATTCGGAGAAGCTTGCATGAGCCTGCAAGGTAAAGTTGCACTGGTCACCGGCGCCAGCCGTGGTATCGGCCAGGCCATCGCCCTCGAGCTGGGCCGCCAAGGCGCCATCGTCATCGGCACCGCCACCTCTGCCTCGGGCGCCGAGCGTATCGCCGCGACCCTGAAGGAGCACGGTATCCAGGGCACCGGCATGGAGCTGAACGTGACCAGCGCCGAGTCCGTCGACAAGGTGCTGGGCGCCATTGGCGAGCAATTCGGCGCGCCGGCCATCCTGGTCAACAACGCTGGCATCACCCGCGACAACCTGATGCTGCGAATGAAAGACGACGAGTGGTTCGATGTGATCGACACCAACCTCAACAGCCTGTACCGCCTGTCCAAGGGCGTGCTGCGTGGCATGACCAAGGCGCGCTGGGGTCGTATCATCAGCATCGGCTCGGTGGTGGGCGCCATGGGTAACGCCGGCCAGGCCAACTACGCCGCCGCCAAGGCCGGCCTGGAAGGCTTCAGCCGTGCCCTGGCTCGTGAAGTGGGTTCGCGTGGCATCACCGTCAACTCGGTGACCCCGGGCTTCATTGACACCGACATGACTCGTGAGCTGCCAGAAGCGCAGCGCGAGGCACTGCAGAAAGAGATTCCGCTGGGCCGCCTGGGCCAGGCCGAGGAGATCGCCAAGGTGGTTTCCTTCCTGGCGTCCGACGGCGCAGCCTACGTCACTGGTGCTACTGTGCCGGTGAACGGCGGGATGTACATGTAAAAACCGCAACTCAATGTGACGGATCGCTTCAAAAAAGAGTCATACTCGGAGCCTAAAATCCGTTATAAAGCTGCAACCAGATTCCAGGCGGTGGGCTGGGTGACCTGGGGGAAGGCGCGTTACGCTTGAAAAGCAGGCGTCTTCCTATAAACTTGGTCACCGGCCAGCTGCCTGACATATGTCCATTAGGAGTGAAAACTAGGTATGAGCACCATCGAAGAACGCGTCAAGAAAATCGTCGCCGAGCAACTGGGCGTCAAGGAAGAGGAAGTCAAGAACGAATCTTCCTTCGTCGATGACCTGGGTGCCGACTCGCTTGACACCGTTGAGCTGGTGATGGCTCTGGAAGAGGAATTCGAGACCGAAATCCCTGACGAAGAAGCCGAGAAGATCACTACCGTTCAAGCCGCTATCGACTACGTCAACAGCCACCAGGCCTAAGACGTTTCAGTCGACGCTTCTTGTCGGGAAAAACCGCACTGCCGTCGCCGGCGTGCGGTTTTTTCTTTGCAAGCTCTGGTGTAACCCCCGGAGTCTGTTGCCAGTGCATCGGCATGCCCTGTGCCCTGGCAAGAGACTCTGTTATTTGGAAATGAGGAGAGTACTGTGTCGCGTAGACGCGTCGTGGTCACTGGTATGGGTATGCTGTCGCCACTGGGTACCGATGTACCGAGCACCTGGCAGGGCATTCTGGCTGGCCGCAGTGGCATCGGTCCGATCGAGCATACGGATCTGTCTGCCTACTCCACCCGTTTTGGCGGCTCGGTGAAAGGCTTCGAAGTCGAGCAGTACCTGTCGGCCAAAGAGGCCCGCAAGCTCGACCTGTTCATCCAGTACGGCCTGGCGGCTGGTTTCCAGGCAGTGCGTAATGCCGGCCTGGAGATCACCGACGCCAATCGCGAGCGCATCGGCGTGGCCATGGGTTCGGGCATCGGCGGCCTGACCAACATCGAAGAGACCAGCAAGACCCTGCATGAGCAGGGGCCGCGCCGCATCTCGCCGTTCTTCGTGCCGGGCTCGATCATCAACATGATCTCGGGCTTCCTGTCGATCCACCTAGGTCTGCAGGGGCCGAACTACGCGATTGCCACTGCTTGCACCACCGGTACCCACTGCATTGGCATGGCCGCGCGCAACATCGCCTACGGCGAAGCCGATGTGATGATCGCCGGCGGTGCTGAAATGGCGGCCTGTGGCCTGGGCATGGGCGGCTTTGGTGCCTCCCGCGCGCTGTCCACCCGCAATGACGAGCCGGCCCGGGCCAGCCGTCCATGGGACAAAGGCCGCGACGGCTTCGTGCTGTCCGATGGCGCCGGTGCCCTGGTGCTCGAAGAGCTCGAGCACGCCAAGGCGCGTGGCGCGACCATCTACGCCGAGCTGATCGGCTTTGGCATGAGTGGCGATGCCTACCACATGACCTCGCCGCCCGACTCCGGTGAAGGCGCTGCCCGCTGTATGGCCAACGCCCTGCGCGATGCCGGTATCGCGCCTGCGGATGTCAGCTATATCAATGCCCACGGCACCTCCACACCGGCCGGCGATGTCGCTGAGGTGGCTGCGATCAAGCGCGTATTTGGCGAGCACGCCTACAAGCTGGCCGTCAGCTCGACCAAGTCGATGACCGGCCACCTGCTCGGCGCCGCCGGCGCGGTGGAAGCGATCTTCAGCGTCCTGGCGATCAACAGCCAGATGGCGCCGCCAACCATCAACCTGGATGAACCGGACGAAGGCTGCGACCTGGACTTCGTGCCGCACCAGGCGCGCAGCATGCCGATCGATGTGGTGCTGTCCAACTCCTTCGGCTTTGGTGGCACCAACGGCTCGCTGGTATTCCGCCGGTTCGCCGACTGATGCTCAGTTGGATCGACGGCCAGGACGCGGCTGCAGTCAACCTGCAGAACCGTGGCCTGGCCTACGGCGACGGTCTGTTCGAGACCATTGCCGTGCGCGGCGGCAGGCCCAGCCTGCTCGCCCTGCACCTCGATCGTTTGGCGCTGGGGTGCCAGCGCCTGGCGATCGAGGCTGATCTGACGCTGGTTCGCAATGAACTGTTGCAATTCGCCCAGCTACTGGGTGATGGCGTCGCCAAGTTGATCCTGACCCGTGGCGACAGCCAGCGCGGCTATGCTCCGGTCGCGGGTGCTCAGGCGCGGCGCATTCTCCAGGGCAGCCCCTTGCCCGCTTATCCCGTTGCAAACGCAGAGCAAGGTGTACGCCTGTTTGCCTGCCAGACACGGCTGGCGGAACAACCGCTGCTGGCCGGGCTCAAACACCTCAACCGCCTCGAGCAGGTGTTGGCCCGGGCCGAATGGCAGGACAGCACGTTTGCCGAAGGCTTGATGCGTGACGGCCAAGGACGGGTGATCGAAGGGGTGTACAGCAACCTGTTCCTGGTGCGCGATAACGTGCTGCTGACTGCCGACCTGAGCCGTTGCGGCGTGGCCGGGGTGATGCGCGCGGCATTGCTGGAGCAGGCCGCGCTGCTGGGCATCCCCGTGCAGGTACGGGACTTGCCGTTCGAGATGCTGGAGCAGGCCGACGAGGTGTTTGTCTGCAACAGCGTCTACGGCATCTGGCCTGTGCGCGAAATCGCCGCGCTGAACTGGCCGGCGGGACCACTCACCCGTAAACTGCAGGCCGTTGCCCGTACGTTACTGGATACCTGATTCGTGAGACGCAAATTCCTGCTGCTGCTGGAAATGAGCTTGATCATCGCCGGCCTGGCACTGGGCTGGGCCGCCTGGAAGGTCAACGCGGTCCTGGAGCAGCCCCTGCAAGTGGCGCAGGAGCGCCTGCTCGACGTGCCCAGCGGCACGACGCCCAACCGCATGTTCTACCGTATGCAGAGCGAAGGCCTGCTCGATGATCCACTGTGGCTGCGTCTTTACTGGCGCTTCAACATGGCCGGTACACCGCTGCATACCGGCGAGTATCGCGTGACCCCGGGCATGACCGTGGGGCAATTGTTCGATGCCTGGAAGCGTGGCGACGTGGTGCAGTACAACCTGACCCTGGTCGAGGGCTGGACCTTCCGCCAGGTGCGTGCCGCAGTCGCCAAGCATGAAAAGCTCAAGCACACCATCGAGGGGCTGTCCGACACCGAGGTGATGGACAAGCTCGGCCACACCGGCGTGTTCCCCGAAGGCCGCTTCTTCCCCGACACCTATCGTTTCGTGCGGGGCATGAGCGATGTCGAACTGTTGCAACAGGCCTATATGCGCCTGGATGAAGTCTTGGCCAAGGAGTGGGCCGAGCGCAGCACCGACCTGCCGTATCGCGACCCGTACCAGGCGCTGATCATGGCTTCTCTGGTAGAGAAGGAGACCGGTATCCCCCAGGAGCGCGGACAGATCGCCGGTGTGTTCGTGCGACGCATGCGCCTGGGCATGATGCTGCAGACCGACCCGACCGTGATCTATGGCATGGGCGAGCGCTACAACGGCAAGATCACCCGCGCCGACCTGCGCGAACCGACGCCCTATAACACCTACACCATGACCGGCCTGCCGCCGACACCGATCGCCATGGTCGGCCGCGAGGCGATCCATGCCGCGCTGAACCCCAGCGATGGCTCGAGCCTGTACTTCGTCGCCCGCGGCGATGGCAGCCATGTGTTCTCCGACGATCTGGACGATCACAACAGCGCCGTGCGTGAGTTTCAGCTCAAGCGCCGCGCGGACTATCGCTCCAGCCCCGCGCCACAGGCCCAGCCTGGCACGCCAGAAACCGACGCCGCGCCAGCGCCTGAGGGCGAAACGGTGGCGCCCACCGATCAATCCGCGCCGGCCGACGTGCCCGCGCCAGACGCTACTAAGGAACGCTCGTGAGCGGTTTGTTTATCACCCTGGAAGGCCCCGAAGGCGCGGGCAAGAGCACCAACCGCGAGTATCTGGCGGCGCGCCTGCGCGAGCAGGGCATCGACGTGGTGATGACCCGCGAGCCGGGCGGCACGCCGCTGGCCGAGCGTATTCGCGAGCTGTTGCTGGCACCGAGCGAAGAGGTCATGGCGGTCGATACCGAGCTGCTGCTGATGTTCGCCGCCCGCGCCCAGCACCTGGCCGAGGTGATCCGCCCAGCCCTGTCCCGTGGTGCGGTGGTGCTGTGCGACCGTTTCACCGATGCGACCTACGCCTACCAGGGCGGGGGGCGCGGGTTGCCGGTGGAGCGTATCGGCATTCTCGAATCGTTCGTCCAGGGTGAACTGCGCCCCGACCTGACCTTGGTGTTCGACCTGCCGGTGGAAGTCGGTCTGGCCCGTGCCGCGGCCCGTGGCCGCCTTGACCGTTTCGAGCAGGAGGGCCAGGCCTTCTTCGAGGCGGTGCGCCAGGCCTACCTGCAGCGCGCGGCCCAGCAGCCGCAACGCTACAGCCTGCTCGATGCGGCGCAGCCGCTGGAGGCGGTGCAGCGTGCCATCGATAGCCTGCTGCCTAGTATCCTGGAGCGTTGCCGTGGCTGAGGCCTATCCCTGGCAGCAGGCGCTTTGGCAACAACTTGCCGGGCGTGCCCAGCACGCCCACGCCTACCTGCTGCACGGGCCGCAGGGTATCGGCAAGCGCGCCCTGGCCGAGCGCCTGATGGCGCGCCTGCTGTGCCAGCAGCCCAATGGCCTGGACGCCTGTGGGCAGTGCAAATCGTGCTTGTTGCTCAAAGCCGGTAGCCATCCGGATAACTTCATCCTCGAGCCTGAAGAGGCCGACAAACCGATCAAGATCGATCAGGTCCGCGAACTGGTTTCGTTCGTGGTGCAGACCGCCCAGCAGGGCGGGCGCAAGGTGGTGCTGATCGAGCCGGTCGAGGCGATGAACATCAACGCCTCCAACGCCCTGCTCAAGAGCCTCGAGGAGCCTTCGGGCGACACCGTGCTGCTGCTGGTCAGCCACCAGCCCAGTCGCCTGTTGCCAACCATCAAGAGCCGCTGCCAGCAGGTGGCCTGCCCACAGCCGAGCCTGGCGCAGAGCCGCGCCTGGCTGGCTGCTGCGCTTGGGGACAGCGACGAGGAGGCTCGCGAGGAGTTGCTGAGCCTGGCCGCTGGTTCGCCGCTGATGGCGCTCAGCCTGCAGGCCCAGGGCGTGCGCGAGCAGCGCGCGCTGGTCACCGACGGGGTGAAGAAGTTGCTCAAGCAGCAGCAATCGCCGAGCCAGTTGGCCGAAGCGTGGAACGGCGTGCCCTTGCTGCTGCTGTTCGACTGGTTCTGCGATTGGGCGCACTTGATCCTGCGCTACCAGTTGACCCAGGACGAAGAAGGGTTAGGCTTGGCCGACATGCGCAAGGTCGTGCAGTACCTGGCGCAGAAGAGCCGCCAGGCCAAGGTGCTGGAGCTCCAGGCATGGATCCTCGAGCAGCGCCAGAAGGTGCTGGGCAAGGCCAACCTCAACCGTGTGCTGCTGCTCGAAGCCTTGCTCGCCCATTGGGTGCAGCTGCCGGGCCAGCGTTGATTCCCACCGTTCATTCATGTGTGTCGTGTTGCCATGCTCGTAGATTCCCATTGCCACCTCGATCGTCTTGATCTCAGTGCCCACCAGGGCTCCCTCGATGCCGCCCTGGAGGCCGCGCGCGCGCGTGGCGTGGGTCACTTCCTGTGCATTGGCGTGAGCGCCGACAACGCTGGCGCGGTCAAGGCGCTGAGCGAACGATACGCCGACGTCGACTGTTCGGTGGGGGTGCATCCGCTGGACCTGGCGCCTGGGGAAACCCCGGCGCTGGAATGGTTGCTGCGTGAGCTGGCGCATCCGCATGTGGTGGCCATTGGCGAGACGGGCCTGGACTATCACTACGAGCCGGAGGCCGCCGAGCTGCAGCAGGCTTCGTTCCGCCTGCACCTGGAGGCCTCGCGCCAGACCGGCAAGCCGGTGGTGGTGCACACCCGCGCCGCCCGCGCCGACACCCTGGCACTATTGCGTGAAGCCAGCCTGCCCCAGGCCGGCGTGTTGCACTGCTTCACCGAGGACTGGGACATGGCCAAGGCGGCGCTGGACCTGGGCTATTACATTTCGCTGTCCGGCATCGTCACCTTCCGCAACGCCGAGGCCTTGCGCGAAGTGGCGCGCCAGGTACCGGTCGACCGCCTGCTGGTGGAAACCGATTCACCGTACCTGGCGCCTATCCCGCACCGAGGCAAGCCGAACCTGCCGGAATATGTGCGGGATGTGGCCGAGTATGTGGCGTCGTTGCGTGGCGTGAGCTACGCACAACTGGCCGCGCAGACGACCAGCAACTTCAAGCGATTGTTCCCGCTGGCAAGGGTAGCCTGAGACCTATGTGTCGACCCTCCTGAGCCTGGGGCAAAAAAAACCCGGGTTCTGGGGGGGGAATCCGGGTTAAGACCATTAGGAGTAAAACAAAGGTACACGGTCCCTGGGCACCTTTATTGGCGCGCCACTTTGGGGGGGATGCGCCGCGCCAACACTTCAAGTATTGGCCAGGATTGGCGCCCCGCCAGCGCGTGTTGATCGTTTTTTAAACAGATTTGGAATACGCTCGCCAGCCCTTGGGCCTTCAGCGCATGGCAATTTGCCTAACCTGGCGCAGTGTTTCGTCGATCAGCTGCTGATCGGTATAGAAATGTGGGGAAAAACGTACACCAAGGCCACGCTGGGCGCAGATCACACCGCTGTTGCTCAGGGTTCGATAAATGTCGGTGTTGGCATGGCCATCTAGGCTAAAGCTGACAATACCGGCCCGACGCGCGGGATCGGCTGGGCTGTGCAAGCGGATGCCGGGGATAGCCGCGAGGCCTGCATGCAACTGGCCGACCCGCAGGGCCAGCTGCTCGGCGACCACTGGCATGCCGACCTCTTCCAGCAGCGACAGGCTGGCCTCCAACGCACAAGCCCCCAGCATGTTCGGGCTACCGCATTCAAAGCGCCGCGCGCTGCGTGCCGGTTGCCAGGCGCGTCTGTCGAAATCGCCGAGGTGTTCCAGCATATGCCAGCCATAGGCGTGCAGTTTCAATTGTTGGCGTAGTTCGCTGCGGCAGTAGAACAACCCCAGGCCTTCCGGGCCGAGCATCCATTTGTGGCCATCGGCCATGGCGAAATCGCAGGCAATGGCTTGCACATCGAAGGGCAGGGCACCGACTTGCTGGATGGCGTCGACGCAGAACAACAGGTCGCGCGCGCGGCAGGCGGCGCCGAGGCGGGCAAGGTCCAGGCGCAAGCCACTGGCATACTGCACGGCGCTCACTGCCAGCAGTCGGGCGTTTGGGCCGCAGGCGGCCAGTAGCGCGGCTTCTGGGTCTGCACCAGCAAGGCTGACCTCGGTGACTTGCACCTGCTGGTCAGCCAATGCCTGCCAGACCACGCGGTTGGATGGAAACTCTTCGTCGCTGATGATCACTTGGTCGCCAGGCTGCCAGTCGAGGCCGAAGGCCACCAGTGACAGCGCCTGCGAGGTATTGCCCACCAGGGCGATATCGCCGCTGCTGGGGGCATTGACCAGCCGCGCCAGGCGTTCGCGCAGGCGCCGCTCAGTAGCCAGCCAGGCAGGATACTCACTGGCTCCCAGGCGCTGGTTGGTCCGGGCGAAGCGCGCGACCGCGTCGCTGGCCCGTCGCGGCCAGGGCGCGATGGCGGCGTGGTTTAGGTAACACAGGCCGGGGGCTTGCTCGAACTCATCGTGAAACACAGACATGGTTGGAAGATCCGTGCATTTTGCCGCCAGTTAGGCATAATAAACCGCTTCGATCGTCATCCTAGTCCTTCCTATGCAGAAAGAACCTCGTAAGGTCCGTGAGTTTCGTCGTCGCGAGCAAGAAATCCTCGACACGGCGCTCAAGCTGTTTCTCGAACAAGGTGAAGACAGCGTCACCGTCGAGATGATCGCCGACGCCGTGGGCATCGGCAAAGGCACGATCTACAAGCATTTCAAGTCCAAGGCGGAAATCTACCTGCGCTTGATGCTCGACTATGAACGCGACCTGAACGAGCTGTTGCATTCGGCGGACGTCGATCGCGACAAGGAAGCCTTGTCGCGTGCCTACTTCGAGTTCCGCATGCGTGATCCTCAGCGCTACCGGTTGTTCGACCGCCTGGAAGAAAAGGTGGTCAAGGGCAATCAGGTGCCGGAAATGGTCGAGCAGTTGCACAGCATCCGCGCCTCCAACTTCGACCGCCTCACGCAGTTGATCAAGGGCCGGATCAGCGAAGGCAAGCTCGAGGATGTGCCACCGTACTTCCATTACTGCGCGGCCTGGGCTCTGGTGCATGGCGCGGTGGCGCTGTACCACTCGCCGTTCTGGAGCAATGTACTGGAGGACCAGGAGGGCTTCTTCCAGTTCCTGATGGATATCGGTGTGCGCATGGGCAACAAGCGCAAGCGCGATCCGGAGCCTGCCAACTGATCCAGGCGGTACCGCGATAACACCGTGACTAGCCTCTTGTAGGAGCCAGCTTTGCTGGCGAATCAGGCGGCACGTAGCCTTCTTTACCGGCAGGGCTTGCAAAAACCTGATTTATAAGTCAGGTTTTGCCGGCCCGAATCACCCATGCCGGAGTCCCTCATGATCGTCGACCGTCAAGGCAGGCGTTTTCGCAATTTGCGCGTCAGCCTGACTGCCGCCTGCAACTATGCCTGCACCTACTGCGTGCCAGATGGCAAGCGCCTGGTGGCGGCGCAGGACGAACTGTCGGCGGATGCGTTGGCGCGCGGCGTGGCCTACCTGGTTGAGGCTGCGGGTATCGAGCGGTTGCGTATCACCGGCGGCGAACCGCTGGTCAGCCCGCGCCTGGAGGCGTTCCTCGCGGCGGTTGGCAAGCTTGGGCTGGAAGACATCAGCCTGACCAGCAATGGCCAGTTGCTCTCACGCAAGTTGCCGCTGCTGCGCGATGCGGGGATTCGCCGGCTCAATATTTCCCTCGATACCCTCGACCCGCTGGCGTTTCGCCGCATCGCCCGTGGCGGTGACCTGGCCAGCGTACTGGCCGGCATGGCGCAGGCCCATGCTGCGGGCATGGCAATCAAGGTCAATATGGTGCCGATGCGCGGGCAGAACCTCGACCAGGTAATGCCGATGCTCGAGTACTGCCTGGCGCAGGGCTACGAGCTGCGCTTCATCGAACTGATGCGTATGGGGCATCTGGCGCGCGATCGCAACGCCTTTGTTCAACAGTTTGTCGGCCTCGAGCAGCTGTTGGCACTCATCGGCCAGGCGCATGCATACGAGCAGGCGCCGCGGGCACTGGATGCCACGGCCTTGCGCTATCGTATTCCCGGCAAGGGCCACTTTGGCGTGATCGCCAACGAGACTGTGCCGTTTTGTCGAACCTGCTCGCGCCTGCGGCTGTCTTCCACCGGCTGGTTGCATGGTTGCCTGTCGTCGAGCAACCGCCACTTTGTCGGCGATCTGCTCGACAAACCGCGTCACCAGGCACTGCCGGCCTTGCAACGGTTATTGGTGAAAGCCTTGGCAGACAAGCAGGACCAGGCGTTTTCCGGGGATGTGATGGTGATGAAGGTGATTGGCGGCTGACTCTGGCGCAAAAGCTGCATCTGGCGGCTATTCGCCGGTTTTTCGTCACCGGCCTCTGGAGGAAAGATGCGTAGCCTGGTCTTGCTGCTGGCGCTGATGGCGTTGGGCGGCTGCATGAATGTCAGCGATATGGGGGAGGGTGTGCGTTACCACATGAGTGACGCGGGCCTGCTGGATCACAGTGACACCACCCGTACCCTGTCGGTCCGCCTGCAGCCTGACTCGTTCATCTTCATCGGCCAGGGCGCGTTCATGCCGCCGAGCAAGGGGCCGCAGCCGCGCCAGAATGCAGTGGCCGAGGAGGCGTTCAAGAGTTTCGTCGAGTACTTCCCGTTGGTGCGCCGTGCCCAGGGTCCGCTGGGCCTGGAGGATGCCATCGCCGAGGCGCGTTCGGTGGGTGCCGACTATGTGCTGTACACCCGCTTCGCCCGTACCGACGACCGCATCGGCAATGGTGATGAGTGGTATGACGAGCAGGCGGTCGACCGCCTTGGTTGGGACAGCGGGGTGGTGCAGATGATGCTGATCGAGACCAGTACCCGCTACCTGATCGATACCGCGCGCATCAAGAGCCGCGGCGGTTTGTTGACGTTCCACGACAACACCCCGCAGGATTTGCTTGCGGCACCGATGCGCGAGTACGCTCGTAGCCTTCTGGGCATGAGTCGCTGAGCGAGGCGGGAATGACTGATTCGGGCAAGGCCAATGATCTGCTGGCACAGATTCCCCGGCACAAGGGGCTGCCACCAGTGCATCTGTGGAACCCGGATTTTTGCGGCGACATCGACATGCGCATTGCCCGCGATGGTACCTGGTACTACCTGGGCACGCCGATCGGGCGCAAGCCGATGGTACGGCTGTTTTCCACGATCATCCGCCGTGATGGCGACGATTACTTCCTGGTTACGCCGGTGGAGAAGGTCGGTATTCGGGTCGATGATGCGCCTTTCGTTGCGGTGTTGCTGGATGTTGAAGGGCAGGGTGAGCAGCAGGTTTTGCGCTTTACCAGCAATGTCGAGGACCAGGTCGAGGCTGGACCGGGGCATCCACTGCGTGTCGAGCTTGACCCGGTTACCCAGGAGCCGTCGCCCTATGTGCTGATGCGTGGCAATCTCGAGGCGCTGATTCATCGCAATGTGTTCTACCAACTGGTTGAGTTGGCGGTGCCGCGGGTGATTGATGGAGAGGCGTGGCTTGGGGTGTGGAGTCGGGGGGAGTTTTATCCGATTGGGCGAGATGCTTGATAGATATAAGCCTGGCTTGGTAAGTAGCCCGTACACTCGTTAGACACTGATATCAACTTCTTGTTTTGCTTTGCTTTGCTTTGCTTTGCTTTTGTTTCTAAGCGCGCGATAGCCCAGGCGCCACCAATTGCGACTTCAGGAGGCCGAGCTGAGTTCTTGCGTAGTGGGGCGACGGCCATGGATGGCCGTCGAGCGCTGCGCCCCAGGATGGGGCGTACAGCGCGGTCCCCACGGGAGCAAGAACGGAGCGAGGGGACCCCGGAGCGCAGTGTAGGGGCCGGATGAATGGAGCGGAACGGTTTTGCCTACTTTTCCACCAAGAGAAAAGTAGGCCGCCGTAAAGGCCAGCCCTTTCAAGGTGTTGAGAATTGGCGTCCGACTTAGAATTTCGCGACACAAGGCCGCTCCTACAGGGCGGCACGGTCACCTGTAGGAGCGGCCTTGTGTCGCGAAAGGGCTGCAACGCAGCCCCGGCAATCTTGAATTGAAGCGGCCACATCCGAAAAAACGCAAAGACCTTGAAAGGGCTGGCCGTAAAGGCGGAAGGGTGACTATGCGTCGCCATCTCCAATGAATGAGCGTATAACTTTCAAGACTCACACTTTGCAAGTCAAAGTCAAAGTCAAAGTCAATCGGCGTCGGTATTTATAGTTTTAAGCGCATTCATTTGATATATCGACGCACAATCACCTTTTCGCCTTTACGTGAACTGACCCCCGAAAGTTGGACGCCTGACCCCAAGCGGAGGGTGTTCCATGACGAAATACGACCTAGCGCTCAAGCAAGCACTCATCGAGGAGTGTCTTTCTGCCCGGAGTGTTCATGAGGTGGCACTGAGGCATAGCCTGAGTGCATCGCTGCTGCGCCGTTGGATAAAGGGCTATGAGCAACACGGTGCTGCAGGTCTGGCTACCAAGTACAGCCACTACGACGCCCAGTTCAAGTTGAAGGTTTTGCAGTGCATCGAGCAAGACGGACTGTCAGCCCAGCAAGCCTGCATACAGTTTGATATTCGTGGCCCGAGTAGCATCAGGCAATGGAAAAGGTTGTACGATGAAGGCGGACTAGAAGCACTTCACCCGCATCGTGCCCGAGAATCCAGTATGCCCCGCAAAGCATCAGAACAACCCAACGTAAGCCCTGCTAAGCCTGCAGATGCTGAGTTGACACCTAAGCAAATGCTCGAAGAGCTGGAGTATTTACGTGCGGAGAATGCCTATCTAAAAAAGCTCGATGCCTTGATCCAAGCGGATCCACGCACTGCGCAACCAAGAAAGCGCAGGCTGTCCAAGGATTGAGGCATGAACATCGACTGGCTCTGCTGTTACGTGCTGCAGGGCTGGCACGCAGTACCTTCTATTACCAAAGCAAAGCCTTGGTGGCCGACAAGCATGCGGCCCTCAAAGAACGCATCAAGAGTGTCTATCACAGGCATAAGGGGCGGTACGGCTATCGCCGCATCACCGCCGTGCTTGGGTGCCATGGCGAGGTGATCAATCACAAGAAGGTGCAGCGGTTGATGCAGTTAATGGATCTGAAATCGCTGGTAAAAGTGAAGAAATATCGCTCCTACCGAGGTTCCGAAGGGCTTGTTGCATCTGATCTGCTCAAGCGTGAGTTCAAGGCGGAAGCCCCTAATCAGAAATGGGTAACCGATGTGACAGAGTTCAAGGTGAAAGGGCAGAAGCTGTTTCTTTCGCCTGTGATGGACCTGTACAACGGCGAAATTCTTGCCTATCAGATCAATCCGCGCCCTGAGTTCAAGATGGTGTCGGCGATGTTGGAGCAAGCTTTCGAGCGGCTGAACCCAGATGACAAACCGATATTGCACTCCGATCAGGGCTGGCAATACCGACAGCCCGCTTATCGACATATGCTGGGCAGAAAGAAAATACAACAGAGTATGTCGCGTAAGGGTAACTGCCTGGACAATGCCGCGATGGAAAGCTTCTTTGGCACACTCAAGAGCGAGTTTTTCTATTTGCAATCGTTTGAGAGTGTTGAACAACTGGCGTCAGGCCTTGAGGACTACATCGCCTACTACAACCAAGAGCGTATAAGTCTAAGACTGAATGGCTTGAGTCCGGTACAATTTCGGACCCAAGCGCTGAACCCATAGCGTACCCCGTCCAACTTTCGGGGGTCAGTTCAACGGCGAGTCACTTTTTGTCAAACGCGACAAAAAGTAACCAAAAAACGCTGCGCTCCATTCATCCGGCCCTCCGCTACGCTCCGGGTTCCCTCACTCCGGCCTTGCTCCCGGGAGGATCGCGCTGAACGCCCCATCCTGGGGCGCAGCGCTTGACGGGCATTCATGCCCGTCACCTCCCTCCGCAAGGCCTGCGTTCGGCCTCCTGAAGTCGCGAAGGTACGGGCGGCGCCTGGGCTGGCGCAGCTGCCGCTCGCGGGGTTTGGCGATAGCCTCTTGATCGGCAACGACAACGGCAACGGCCTCCCGGTTTTTTTGCGAATTGGCCGTTTGTCCTCGGCAACCCCGGGCTTAACCTGAAGGTAGATGCCACTCAGGAGAAACCCGATGCGAACCATCCACCTGCCTGTTGCCTTGCTGACCCTAGGCTTGCTTGTCCCACTGTCGCCCGCCTGGGCCCATGGCGAAAAACCTGACCAGGTGAAGATCCTGCAGGAGCAAAGCCCCAGCAATGCCCCCGGCAAGAAAGCCGTGATGCTCACTGTCAGCTATGGCCCTGGCCAGGCTTCTGCGGCGCATCAGCACCCAGGCGCGGTCATGGCCTACGTGCTGGAAGGGGCCGTCACCTCGAAGCTCAACGACGAAACGGAGAAAACCTACAAGGCCGGCGAGTTCTGGTACGAGGCTCCAGGCACCGTGCACAGTGTTTCGCGCAATGCCAGCAAGACCGCGCCGGCAAAGCTGCTGGTCTGGAGTCTGGTGGACGAGGGGCGGCCAGTGACCGAGCCCCTGTCCCAATGATTGACGGAGGTGCTTACAACGCGCCCTTCGCAGCTTGGATCAAGGCCTCGTCCAGCACCTGGCTGGGGGCGACCTGGACGCTCTGGGTGTAGAAGGGCGGCAGCTTCTGCGCCAACTGCGCCACGGCCTGCGGCGTCACCCCTGGGTGCAGCAGCACGTATTGCAGGTTGGACGGGAACGACTGCGGCACCGGCCCCTCCATGGTCGAACCATACGCACCGAAGGTCATCACCGCCTCGCTGGTGCGTGGGTCGGGAATGTACAGGAACACGAACGTGCCGTACTTGGGGTGGGTGAGGTACTGCTGCGCCTCGGCACGGACTTGTGGATCGTTGCTGTTCATCAGCTCCCAGCGCATCAAGGCATAACGGCGCGTGGTTTCCATGAACGCCGTGCGGATGGGCGACTGCTTTTCCTGGCCGCCCAGGCATGCCAGCAGGTTGCCGAACGGATCCAGCAGGGCCACGGCGTTCATCGTGTCGGCATGGCGGGCGGTTTCCGTCAGTGGTTTGGCCAAGGCCGCACCCGGCATGCGTGGGTCGTCGAACTTGACCGTCAAGGCCCATGGGCTGAGTTCGGTCAGTGCCTTGCGCACCGCGCTATTGGCCGGCAGCGACGCCGGGTTCTTCAGTTGATCTGGCGCCAGGCCGCTGTTGTTGCTCGCCTCGCGCACCGTATTGACGCTGGCGTCGAAGATCGAACCGGTCAGGCTGAATACCCGTGCGTCGATGGCTTCCTTCGCGAAGACAGGGCCTGCCGAGCCTTGGTACTGCCGATCGATAGGCGTGTCCACTGCGTAGTAGCCCCAGGTCTGCTGGGCTTTCTGGCGCACTTCCGGCGGCAGGGTCGGGAAGTCGAACTGGCTGTTGTAGTTGACCCCGGCATAGGTGTCGATGGCGCTGACCGCCACGTTGAAACCAGCGGTGAGCAGGGAGCCTGCGCACATCGCGCAAGGGTCCAGGGTGGTGACCACGGTAAGCTTGCTGGGCTCCGGCAGGTTCAGGGCCTGGCGGTTGTCGTAGTACCACTGCACCAACTGGCGCTCGCCGTGGGCTGTTGGGTCATGGGGCAGGAACGGTGGCTGCGCGGTGCTGTTGGGGTAGGGCATCAGCACATTGTTGTGCATGGCCTGCAACACCTTGCCGGTGGCATTCTCGATGATGCAGCCGCCTACCGCGAACGTCTTCTGCTGCGCAGCGAGGATGGCTTGGTCGGCGACGGTTTCCACGGCTTGCTGAGCATTGCGAACGGTGTCCATGTTGACTCCCTGTCGTTGCTGCGCGAGGTGCGCAGGCAGACGATAGTCCAGGGCGGTCGGAAAACAAGTGCCGGGTCCTGAAAAGAAAAAACCTCCAGTGCTTGCGCATCTGGAGGTTTCTTCAATGTCTGGCTCCGCGACCTGGACTCGAACCAGGGACCCAATGATTAACAGTCATTTGCTCTACCGACTGAGCTATCGCGGAATCTGCGGGTATCTTACCCATGGCCCGAGGGAAGTCAAGCTTCCCTCAGACAATCAAGCAGTTACAGCACCTCGACGATGGCCTTGGTGACCACGTGGATGTTGCTCTGGTTCAGCGCGGCGACCGCGATGCGGCCGGTGTCCAGGGCGTAGATGCCGAACTCGTTCTTCAGGCGGGCGACCTGGTCAACGGTCAGGCCCGAGTAGGAGAACATGCCGACCTGACGGCCGACGAAGCTGAAGTCGCGGTTGGCGCCGTATTCGGCCAGCAACTGGACCATCTGCTTGCGCATGCCGTGGATGCGAGTGCGCATCTCGGCCAGCTCGGTTTCCCACATCTGGCGCAGCTCGGCGCTGTTGAGCACGGCGGCGACGATGCTGGCGCCGTGGGTAGGCGGGTTGGAGTAGGTGGTGCGGATAACCCGCTTGACCTGCGACAGCACGCGGGTGCTCTCGTCCTTCGAAGCGGTGACGATCGACAGCGCGCCAACGCGCTCGCCGTACAGCGAGAACGACTTGGAGAACGAGCTGGAGACAAAGAACTCCAGGCCCGACTCGGCGAACAGGCGCACGGCGAAGGCGTCTTCGTCGATGCCGTCGCCGAAGCCCTGGTAGGCCATGTCGAGGAATGGCACATGGCCCTTGGCCTTGACCACTTCCAGCACGTTCTTCCAGTCGTCCAGGGTCAGGTCGACGCCGGTCGGGTTATGGCAGCAGGCGTGCAGGACGATGATCGAGCCGGCAGGCAGCTTGTTCAGGTCTTCGAGCATGCCCGCGCGGTTGACGCCGTTGCTGGCCGCGTCGTAGTAGCGGTAGGTCTGTACCGGGAAGCCGGCGCTCTCGAACAGGGCGCGGTGGTTTTCCCAGCTCGGGTCGCTGATGGCGACCACGGCGCCCGGCTGCAGGCGCTTGAGGAAGTCGGCGCCGATCTTCAGCGCGCCGGTGCCGCCCACGGCCTGCACGGTGACCACGCGGCCGGCGGCCAGCAGTGGCGACTCGGCGCCGAAGATCAGCTTTTGCACGGCCTGGTCGTACTGGGCGATGCCGTCGATCGGCAGGTAGCCGCGGGAGGCGTGCTGTGCGGCACGGGCGGTCTCGGCTTCGATCACCGCGCGCAGCAGCGGGATGCGGCCTTCCTCATTGCAGTACACGCCCACGCCCAGGTTCACCTTGTCGGTGCGGGTATCGGCGTTGAATGCTTCGTTGAGGCCCAGGATGGGATCGCGGGGTGCCAGCTCGACAGCGGAAAACAGGCTCATTGTTACCTTGGCTCTGATAGGAGAGTGATAGGGGTGGCCACGCTCCAGCCGAAGGCACTGAAGCGGTGCACAAACGGGGAGTCAGTATAGTGATACCGACCGGTCACCGCGACAGTCTGCCGCTGCTTTTCCCACGGTTTGCGCAAATATTTTTTGACCACTGGTCGAATTGCCCGGTCCATTGCAATGCGCGTTCACAGGTTGCCCTTGAAAGCTGCGCCCGGCGCGCGCATTTGGGTATAGACTACTGGCTAAATTTACAGTTGCCGCGACATCCACGAGGTCCGCCATGTCCGAGTTCCAGCTCGTCACCCGATTCCAGCCGGCCGGCGACCAGCCCGAGGCCATCCGCCTGATGGTCGAAGGCATCGACGCGGGCCTTTCGCACCAGACGTTGCTCGGGGTGACCGGCTCGGGCAAGACCTTCAGCATCGCCAACGTGATCCAGCAGGTGCAACGCCCGACCATGGTGCTGGCGCCGAACAAGACCCTGGCCGCGCAGCTGTACGGCGAATTCAAGGCGTTCTTCCCGAACAATGCGGTGGAATACTTCGTTTCGTACTACGACTACTACCAGCCCGAAGCCTATGTGCCGTCGTCGGACACCTTCATCGAGAAGGACGCCTCGATCAACGACCATATCGAGCAGATGCGCCTGTCGGCGACCAAGGCATTGCTGGAGCGACGCGACGCGATCATCGTCACCACCGTGTCGTGCATCTATGGCCTGGGCAGCCCGGAGACCTACCTGAAGATGGTCCTGCACGTCGATCGCGGCGACAAGCTCGACCAGCGCGCCTTGTTGCGCCGCCTGGCAGACCTGCAGTACACCCGCAACGAGATGGACTTCGCCCGCGCCACGTTCCGTGTGCGCGGCGACGTGATCGACATCTTCCCGGCCGAATCCGACCTCGAGGCGATCCGTATCGAGCTGTTCGACGACGAGGTGGAGAACATCGCCGCCTTCGACCCGCTGACCGGCGAGGTGATCCGCAAGCTGCCGCGTTTCACCTTCTACCCCAAGAGCCACTATGTGACCCCGCGGGAGACCCTGCTCGACGCGGTGGAGGGTATCAAGGAAGAACTCAAGGACCGCCTGGAGTACCTGAACACACACAACAAGCTGGTCGAGGCCCAGCGCCTGGAGCAACGTACCCGCTTCGACCTGGAGATGATCCTCGAGCTGGGCTACTGCAACGGCATCGAGAACTACTCGCGCTATCTCTCCGGGCGCCCGGCGGGCGCGCCGCCGCCCACCCTGTATGACTACTTGCCGCCAGACGCGCTGCTGGTGATCGACGAGTCCCATGTCAGCGTTCCCCAGGTCGGCGCCATGTACAAGGGCGACCGCTCGCGCAAAGAGACTTTGGTGGAGTACGGTTTCCGCCTGCCGTCGGCGCTGGACAACCGGCCGATGCGCTTCGACGAATGGGAGGCGGTGAGCCCGCAGACCATCTTCGTCTCCGCCACCCCCGGGCCCTACGAGGCCGAGCACGCTGGCCGGGTAGTGGAGCAGGTGGTGCGTCCGACCGGCCTGGTCGATCCGCAGGTCGAGGTGCGTCCGGCGCTGACCCAGGTCGATGACTTGCTGTCGGAGATCGGCAAGCGCGTCGCCCAGGGCGAGCGGGTGCTGGCCACCACGCTGACCAAGCGCATGGCCGAGGACCTCACCGACTACCTGGCCGACCACGATGTGCGGGTGCGCTACCTGCACTCGGACATCGACACCGTCGAGCGGGTCGAGATCATCCGCGATCTGCGCCTGGGCACCTTCGATGTGCTGGTGGGCATCAACCTGCTGCGCGAGGGCCTGGACATGCCCGAGGTGTCGCTGGTGGCCATCCTCGATGCCGACAAGGAGGGCTTCCTGCGCTCCGAGCGCTCGCTGATCCAGACCATCGGCCGCGCCGCACGCAACCTTAATGGCAAGGCGATCCTCTACGCCGACAACATCACCGGCTCCATGCAGCGCGCCATCGACGAGACCGAACGGCGTCGGGCCAAGCAGGTAGCGTTCAACGAGGCTAATGGCATCGTGCCCAAGGGGGTGGTCAAGGACATCACCGACATCCTGGAGGGTGCCACCGTGCCGGGGGCGCGCAGCAAGAAGCGCAAGGGCATGGCCAAGGCGGCGGAGGAGGCTGGGCGTTACGAAGCCGAGTTGCAGAGCCCGGCCGAGATCACCAAGCGCATCAAGCAGTTGGAAGAGAAAATGTTCCAGTTCGCCCGCGACCTGGAGTTCGAGGCCGCGGCGCAGTTGCGCGACGAGATCGGCAAGCTGCGCGAGCGCTTGCTGGCTAGCTAAAGCCGTACGCAATCCCTGTAGGAGCGGCCTTGTGCCGCGAAAGAGCTGCGCAGCAGCCCCAGGATTTCAGCGTCAAGGTAGAAATTGCCGGGGCCGCTCTGCGGCCCTTTCGCGGCACAAGGTCGCTCCTACACAGCTCAGGTGTGACTCGCTCAGTGCGCTTCGCCCGCCTTCAACCCCTGCGGCAACTTGCGCGTGAGCAACACCGCCAGCATGCTCACCGCCAGCCCGATCCCGACAAAATGGAAGGCATCGTTGTAGGCCATGATCAACGCCTGCTGATGAGTGATTTCGCTCAGCTTGCCCAGCGCCGCGTTATCGCTGCCCAGCCGTTCGGCCAGTTGCGCCAGGCGTTCAGCCACCTGAGGGTTGTTCGGCACCACCGCCTCGCGCAGGTAGTCGAAATACACCTTGGTCCGCGCATCCAGCAGCGTTGCCAGCAGCGCGATGCCAATGGCGCCACCGAGGTTACGCAGGATGTTGAAAAGGCTCGAGGCCGACCCCGCATCCTGCGGCTGGATATACGCCGTGGCAATCAGCGAGATGGTCACCATGATCATTGGCTGGCCGATGGCGCGGATCACCTGGATCTGATTGAACTGTGGCCCGGCGAAGTCCGGGTTGAGTACTCCGGAGCTGAAACTGGCCAATCCGAACAGGCAAAAGCCCAGGGCGCAGAGCACCTTCGGCGAGATCACCTTCATCAATTGCGGCACCAGCGGAATCAAGAACAGCTGCGGGATGCCCATCCACATGATTACTTCGCCGATCTGCAGGGCGTTATAGCCCTGGATCTGCGCCAGGTAGAGCGGTAGCAGGTAGATCGAACCGTACAGGCCGACGCCCATGCCCAGGCTGGCGATACTCGACAGGCCGAAGTTGCGGTTGCCGAGAATGCGCAGGTTGATCAGCGGGTGCGCGCGGGAGAATTGCAGGATCACGAACAGGACCAGGCTGAGCAAGGCCACGGTGCCGAGGCTGACGATCAGGTTCGACTCCAGCCAGTCCTTGCGATGCCCCTCCTCGAGAAACACCTGCAGGCAGCCCAGGCCCAGGCCCAGGGTGACGATGCCGGCATAGTCGGTGCTCTTCAACAGCTCCCAGTGCGCTTCTTTTTTTTCCAGCCCGTAGAGCAGGCCAGCGATCATCACCAGCCCCGGCGGGATGTTGATGTAGAAGATGTACTCCCAACCCCAGTTCTCGGTCAGCCAGCCGCCCAGGGTCGGGCCGATCGAGGGCGCGAAGGTGGCAGTCATGGCGAACATGGCCATGCCCTTGGCGCGGTGGTGCTCAGGCAGCTTGATCAGCGTCAGGGTGAAGGCCAGCGGGATCAAGGCGCCGCCGGTGAAACCCTGTAGGGCGCGGAACAGGATCATGCTCTCCAGGTTCCAGGCCATCGAGCACAGCAACGACGACACCAGGAAGCCCAGCGACACCCACACCGCCAGGCGCCGGGCCGATAGCAGCTGCACCAGCCAGGCGGTCAGGGGGATCATGATGATCTCCGCCACCAGGTAGGAAGTGGAAATCCATGAGCCTTCCTCCAGGGTCGCCGACAGCGCGCCCTGGATGTCCTTCAGCGACGAGTTGGTGATCTGGATGTCCAGCACCGCCATGAAGGCGCCGAGCATCACACTCATCACCGCGATCCAGTCGCGTCGGCTCGGCTCCGCCGTGGGGCGCAGCAGCGGGTCACCGGCCATCGGCGTTGCCGTCGCGCAGATCGACCGTGGCGGTGACCGACATGCCGGGGCGAATGCGCCCATGCAGCGGGTTGTCGGCGGCGAAGGTCAGCTTGACGGGCAGGCGCTGAACCACCTTGGTGAAGTTGCCGGTGGCGTTGTCCGGGGGCAGTAGGCTGAACTGCGCGCCGGAGGCGGCGAACAGGCTGTCGACACGGGCCTCGATCGGGGTGTCAGGGTAGCTGTCGAACACCAGTTCGGCGCGCTGGCCGGGGTGCATCCGGCCGATCTGGGTTTCCTTGAAGTTGGCCTGTACCCAGATGTCCTCGTCCGGGACGATCGACAGCAGGTAGGCGCCGGCCTGCACCACCTGGCCGTTGCGCGCGCTGCGCTGGCCGACGGTACCGTTGATTGGCGCGCGGATCTCGCAGCGACTGAGGTTGAGTTGCGCCTGGGCCAGGTCGGCACGGGCATTGGCGATCTGTGCGTCAAGACGCTTGAGTTCGGCGCTCAGCGCGTCGACCTGCTGGCGCTGGCCCTTGAGGTCGGCCTGGGCCTTGTCCACCTGGGAGCGGGCGACATGGCTTTCCGCCGACAGGGTGGTGACCCGCTCTTCGGAGACGAAGCCAGGCTTGCGCAATGCCTGGGCGCGGTTGAGGTCGAGTTGCGAACGATCGAGGGTGGCCTGGTTGGCCGCCACCTGGGCCTGGCCTGCGGCGATCAGGCTGCCTTGTTGGGCCAGGCGGCTCTGCGCCTGCGCCAGCTCTGCCTCGCGGGTGGCCAGGGCGGCATGAGCACGGGCCACGGCCAGCTCGAAGTCGGCCGTTTCCAGGCGTACCAGCAGGTCGCCTTTTTGCACGTGCTGGTTATCCTCCACCGGCACCAGGTCGATGCGTGCACCCAGTTGGCTGGAAATACGCGTGATCTCACCCTGGACATAGGCGTTGTCGGTGCTCTCGTAGAAACGCCCCTTGAAATACCAGTGGGCGAGGAAGGCGAGGGCGACCAGCAGCACCAGAGTGATGAAGATCAGCAGGCGGCGTTTGAGTTGAGCGGGCATGGGGACCAGGATTCCAGAAGTGTAAGCAAATTTAACAGCGCCGACAGACCGCGTCACAAGTGACGATAGCGCCATTGCTGGAGCCCGATGCCTGCTCCCTGCTAACATTCGACCTTTGTTTGAATCTTCGTTCGAGACTCTCCATGACCACCGTTCGCACGCGTATCGCGCCATCGCCCACTGGCGATCCCCATGTCGGCACCGCCTACATCGCCCTGTTCAACTACTGCTTCGCCAAGCAGCACGGCGGTGAGTTCATCCTGCGGATCGAAGACACCGACCAGCTGCGCTCGACCCGCGAGTCGGAGCAGCAGATCTTCGACGCCCTGCGCTGGCTGGGCATCGAATGGAACGAAGGCCCGGATGTCGGCGGCCCGCACGGCCCGTACCGGCAGAGCGAGCGTGGCGAGATCTACGCCAAGTACGCCAAGCAACTGGTCGACGCCGGCCACGCCTTCTACTGCTTCTGCACCGCCGAAGAGCTGGAGCAGATGCGCGCCGAGCAGATGGCCCGTGGCGAAACCCCTCGTTACGACGGTCGCGCGCTGCTGTTGAGCGCCGAGGAAGTGCAGCGGCGCCTGGCGGCTGGCGAGCCGCACGTGATCCGGATGAAGGTCCCGAGCGAAGGCATCTGCGTGGTGCCGGACATGCTGCGCGGCGATGTCGAGATCCCGTGGGACCGTATGGACATGCAGGTGCTGATGAAGAACGACGGCCTGCCGACCTACTTCCTGGCCAACGTGGTCGATGACCACCTGATGGGCATCACTCACGTGCTGCGCGGTGAAGAGTGGCTGCCGTCGGCGCCCAAGCTGATCAAACTGTACGAGTACTTCGGTTGGGAACAGCCCAAGCTGTGCTACATGCCGCTGCTGCGCAACCCTGACAAGAGCAAGCTCTCCAAGCGCAAGAACCCGACTTCGGTGACCTTCTACGAGCGCATGGGCTTCATGCCCGAAGCGATGCTCAACTACCTGGGGCGCATGGGCTGGTCGATGCCCGACGAGCGCGAGAAGTTCTCCCTGGCCGAGATGGTCGAGCACTTCGACCTGTCGCGCATCTCCCTGGGTGGTCCGATCTTCGACATCGAGAAGCTGTCTTGGTTGAACGGCCAGTGGCTGCGCGAACTGCCGGTGGAAGAATTCGCCGCGCGGGTGCAGAAATGGGCCTTCAACAGCGACTACATGATGAAGATCGCGCCACACGTGCAGGGCCGGGTCGAGACCTTCAGCCAGGTCGCCCCGCTGGGTGGCTTCTTCTTCGAGGGCGCGCTCAAGCTCGATGCCAAGCTGTTCGAGAGCAAGAAGCTGTCGGCCGACCAGGTGCGCCAAGTGGTGCAACTGATCCTGTGGAAGCTGGAGAGCCTGCGTCAGTGGGAAAAAGACCGCATCACCGGCTGCATCCAGGCGGTTGTCGAGGCGCTGGAACTCAAGCTGCGTGACGCCATGCCGCTGATGTTCGCTGCCATCACTGGCCAGGCCAGCTCGGTGTCGGTGCTCGATGCCATGGAAATCCTCGGTCCCGACCTGACTCGCTACCGCCTGCGCCAGGCCCTTGACCTGCTCGGCGGCGTGTCGAAGAAAGAAAACAAGGAATGGGAAAAGCTGCTGGCGAACATCGCCTGACAGCGACCTCGAAGCGATAGCTGAACCTGTGGGAGCGGGTTTACCCGCGAATACGATAGTGCATGCGCCACCGCATTCGCGGGTAAACCCGCTCCCACAAGGCCCAGTGCTCGGGTTTTTGCCGGGGCAGGGCGGTAAGTGATTGTTATCTGTGAAAAAAATTTTGAATATTTTCAAAAATTCGTTTGACAGCCCTGCAATCCGATCTTAATATGCGCCCCGTCCACAGCGATGAACGAAAACGAAACGCCAGGCACCCAGCCAGCGCTTCGGTTCAGAGCGACATTGTGGGGCTATAGCTCAGCTGGGAGAGCGCCTGCATGGCATGCAGGAGGTCAGCGGTTCGATCCCGCTTAGCTCCACCAAATTCCGACTGATAGCCAAGGCTGTCAGGCAAGGCCGGTTCCAGCATACGGGTCTTGAAGGTAAGAAGGTTCGTCCCCTTCGTCTAGTGGCCTAGGACACCGCCCTTTCACGGCGGTAACAGGGGTTCGAGTCCCCTAGGGGACGCCAGTTTTGCACAAGCGATATCCTGATGTCGCTGGGCCGAGAGGCTAGAAATCCGGGGCTATAGCTCAGCTGGGAGAGCGCCTGCATGGCATGCAGGAGGTCAGCGGTTCGATCCCGCTTAGCTCCACCAATTTTGCCGCGATTCGCGAAAGCGGGTCGGCACGAAGGTTACGTCCCCTTCGTCTAGTGGCCTAGGACACCGCCCTTTCACGGCGGTAACAGGGGTTCGAGTCCCCTAGGGGACGCCACTTTTACCCGCAAGTTGCGGGGTTGAAAGGCTCATCACCCAATAGATGAGCTTTTTGTTTTACTCGGGGCTATAGCTCAGCTGGGAGAGCGCCTGCATGGCATGCAGGAGGTCAGCGGTTCGATCCCGCTTAGCTCCACCAATTCGCCGCGTTGCGTGAAAACGTAACGGCACGAAGGTTTACGTCCCCTTCGTCTAGTGGCCTAGGACACCGCCCTTTCACGGCGGTAACAGGGGTTCGAGTCCCCTAGGGGACGCCAATTTTTTACCCGCGTTTTGCGGGACTTATAAGGCTCATTCGATTATTGAATGGGCCTTTTGTTTTTTCCGTCCTCTGAAAATTGCTCCGCCAATCCATGGTCGGAAAATTCTGCTTGCCAATAAATATTATGGGCATAATATGTTGATCATAATATTTGAGGTGAGCCATGAGCGACAAGAAGAGCCGAACCCGCGAACGCATTCTCGAGGCTGCCCGCAGTGCGTTGATCCAACAGGGGCCCGCCGAGCCGAGCGTCAGCCAGGTGATGGGCGCCGCCGGGTTGACGGTGGGGGGCTTCTACGCCCACTTCCAGAGCAAGGACGAGCTGATGCTCGAGGCGTTCGCACAGCTGCTCGGCGACCGTCGGGCCTTGCTCGCCCAACTCGACCCAAATCTGGACGGTGCCGAACGGCGGGCACTGGCTGCGGCTTTCTACCTGTCGCGCAAGCACCGTGATGCCGAAGTGCAGGCCTGCCCCATCCCCAGTGCGCTGGGCGAGATGCAGCGCTTGCCGGACGCTTTCCGTGACGTGCTGGCCGAGCACATCGAGCTGATGACCGCGCAAATGGTCGACCGTCCGGAAGACATCGACAAGGCGCTCGCCGACCTTGCCCTGATGATCGGCGGCTTGGCGGTGGCCCGTGCCCTGGGTGCCGGCGAGTTGTCCGACCGAATCTTGCGCGCCGCCAAATCGGCGGTGATCTGAACCCCTGACCCTGGAGCAAGGCGATGACGACCCTGAGCTGGATTCGCGGTGTCAACGGCACCCTTGGCCATCTGGCCCCCGAACATGTCGCCGGCAAGATGCGCCGGGCATTCATGAGCCCGCGTACCCTGCCGCCCAAATCATGGGAGCTGCCACTGCTGGCCAGGGCCGAGCGTATTACCTTGCGCTTCGGTCTGTCGGCGTTGCGCTGGGGGCAGGGCCCGACGGTGTTGTTGATGCACGGCTGGGAAGGGCGGCCAACGCAGTTTGCTGCCTTGATCGAAACCCTGGTCGACAGCGGTTACACCGTGGTGTCGCTGGACGGCCCGGCCCATGGCCGCTCGCCGGGTGAAAAAGCGAATGTGGTGCTGTTTGCCCGTGCGTTGCTGGAAGCTGCCGCCGAGCTGCCGCCGTTGCGTGCCGTGATCGGCCATTCCATGGGCGGTGCCAGCGTGTTGCTGGCCCTGCAGTGGGGGCTGCGCACCGATGCCGCGGTCAGCATCGCCGCGCCGGCGCAACTGCTTGAGGTGTTGCGTGGGTTCGCCCGGCGGCTTGGCCTGCCGGCGCGCGCCAGGGCGGCGTTCATTCGCCAGGTGGAACGGGACGTCGGCGTCCAGATCAGCCGTCTCGATGTCAATGGCTATCAACTGGACATCCCCGGATTGGTGGTGCATGCCGAGGACGACGGGCGGGTCGCTGCCAGCGAGGCACCATTGATCCACAAGGCCTGGTTCGACAGCCGCCTGTTGCTGCTCGAACAGGGTGGCCATTCCCGGTTGCTGGCCGATCCGCGCCTGGGCCAGGCGGTGCTGGAACTGTTGGCGCGCACCACCCAGAGGGCGCGGCAAAGCGCCTGAGCATCCGTTACACTCTGCCCGTTCATTGCAATCGTGGGAGCGGGCATGAGTTGGGATCTGGCAGCACCATTCATCATCGACCTTCGCGTCGGCAACGAAGACATCGACGGCCTTGGCCATGCCAACAACGCCGTCTACGTCACCTGGCTGGAGCGCTGTGCCTGGCGTCACTCCCAGCGCCTGGGCCTGGACCTGGCCGAGTACCGGCGGTTGGATCGCGCCATGGCAGTGGTTCGCCATGAAATCGATTACCTCGCCGCCGCCTACGAGGACGACGAGCTGCAACTGGCTACCTGGATCATCGACTGGGACCAACGCCTGCGCATGACCCGGCGCTTCCAGCTCAAGCGTCCGAGCGATGGCGTGACCCTGCTGCGCGCGCAGACCACCTTCGCCTGCATCGAGCTGTCCAGCGGCAAACCCCGGCGCATGCCGACGGAGTTCCTTGACGGTTATGGCCCGGCGCTGATCGGCAGCTGATCAGCGTTGGATTTTTGCTAGACTGCCGCCTTTTTCGTGGCGAGACCCTGACATGCAAATTGCCCTGGCCCCTATGGAGGGGCTGGTCGACAACATCCTGCGCGACGTCCTGACCCGGGTGGGTGGCATCGATTGGTGCGTCACCGAGTTCATTCGTGTCTGCGATCGCCTGCTGCCGGCATCCTCGTTCGACAAGCTGGCCCCGGAGTTGCGCCAGGGCGCGCGAACGGCGGCGGGCGTGCCGATGCGCGTGCAATTGCTCGGCTCCGACCCGGTATGCCTGGCGGAAAACGCGGCGCTGGCCTGCGAGTTGGGGGCGCCGGTGATCGACTTGAACTTCGGCTGCCCGGCCAAGACCGTCAACAAGTCGCGGGGCGGGGCGGTGCTGCTCAAGGAGCCTGAGCTGCTGCATGCGATCGTGCGCGAGGTGCGCCGCGCAGTGCCGGCGCATATTCCGGTCACCGCGAAGATGCGTCTGGGCTACGACAGCCCCGACGGCGCGCTGGACTGCGCCCGGGCCCTGGCTGAAGGTGGTTCGGCGCACCTGGTGGTGCACGCGCGGACCAAGGTCGAGGGCTACAAGCCGCCGGCCCACTGGGAGTGGGTGGCGCGGGTCCAGGATGTGGTCAAGGTGCCGGTGTTCGCCAATGGCGAGATCTGGACCGTCGACGACTGGCGGCGTTGCCGCGAAGTCAGCGGCGCCGAGGACATCATGCTCGGTCGCGGCCTGGTGTCGCGACCGGACCTGGCCTTGCAGATCGCGGCGGCGCGCGATGGCGTGGACTACCAGCCGTTGAGCTGGGATGAGTTGCTGCCCTTGCTGCGCGAGTTCTGGCGCCAGGCCCAGGCCAAGCTGTCGCCGCGCTATGCGCCGGGGCGGATGAAGCAGTGGTTGGCGATGCTGACCCGGGGCTACCCGGAGGCGGTGGTGTTGTTTGCCGAGTTGCGCCGGGAGAATGATTGCCAGCGGATCAGTGGGTTGCTGGGTTACGAGCCGCAGGTGCTCGAGGAACGGGTGGCCTGAGTCAGGCCTGTGGCGATTTCAGCGGCTGGCAAATTTTTTCAGGGCCGCCCTTGAAAGCCGTTTGCCCGGACATATCTCTTGAGTACGCGATGCCGAAGTCGGGTCGCGTAATGACTTTACTTGCTGAATCTCAGGAGTTCATGACCATGACCACCGCTTTCTCTCTCGCCCCACTTTTCCGCAACTCTGTAGGTTTCGACCGTTTCAACGACCTGTTCGAAGCTGCGGCGCGCAATGAGGCCGGTAGCAGCTACCCGCCCTACAACGTCGAAAAGCATGGCGATGATCAATACCGCATCGTGGTTGCCGCAGCAGGCTTCCAGGAACAGGACCTTGACCTGCAGGTTGAAAAAGGCGTCCTGACCGTCATCGGCGGCAAGCGCGACAACAGCAGCGAAGGCGTTACCTTCCTGCACCAGGGCATTGCCCAGCGCGCCTTCAAGCTGTCGTTCCGCCTGGCCGACCATATCGAGGTCAAGGGCGCGGGCCTGGCCAACGGCCTGCTCAGCATCGAGTTGCTGCGCGTGGTGCCGGAAGAGGCCAAGGCCAAGCGCATCCCGATCAATGGCGAAAAGCCAGCGCTGAACTAAGTTCGGCGGAATGAAAGAAAGGGCACCTGCGGGTGCCCTTTCTGTTTTATGCAGACCCTGTAAGCGGCCTTGTGTCGCGAAAGGGCTGCGTAGTAGCCCCGGCGATTGTTGCTTTAACGCCGAAGCCCTGGGGCTGCTGCGCAGCCCTTTCGCGACACAAGGCCGCTCCTACAGGGGATCGCTTAATCAGTAATCCGCCGGTGCCTCCAGCAGCATCTGGCGGAACTCCGGCAACGGCAGCGGCCGGCTGTGCAGGTAGCCCTGGTACAGGTGGCAACCCAGTCGCTCGAGGAATTCCAACTGCTCGCTCAGCTCCACGCCCTCGGCAATCACCGCCAGCTCCAGGCTGCGGGCCATGGCGACGATGGCGCGGACGATCTCGGCGTCGTTGGGGTCGACCGGAGCGTCACGCACGAAGGTCTGGTCGATCTTCAGCGCATCCACCGGCAGGCGCTTGAGGTAGGTCAGCGACGAATAGCCGGTGCCGAAATCGTCCATGGCGAAGCTCACGCCGTAGCGCTTGAGTTCGCGCATCTTGCTGATGGTGTCTTCCAGGTTCTGGATGACGATGCCTTCGGTGATCTCCAGCTTGAGCATGTGCCGCGGCAGGCGGTAGTCGTCCAGGCTGCGCAGCACCCGCTCGACGAAGTCGTTCTGGCGGAACTGGCGCGGGCTGATGTTGACGCACAGGCTGAAACCTTCGGCGTCGATCAAGCCGTCGGCGAGCATGCGTGCGCAGGCGTCACAGGCTTCGTCGAGGATCCAGCTGCCCACTTCCAGGATCAGGCCACTTTCCTCGAGCACCTGGATGAACTGCGCCGGTGGCTGCTGGCCCAGTTGTGGATGGTGCCAGCGCAGCAGCACCTCGGCACCGACTATGCGGTTGTCGCGGGCATCGACCTGGGGCTGGAAGTGCAGGGCCAGTTCGCCCCGGGCCAGGGCCAGGCGCAGGTCGTTTTCCATGCGCAGGCGCTCGCTGGCGGCTTTTTGCATGGTGGTGTGGAACAACTGGGTGGTGTTGCGCCCGGAGTCCTTGGCCCGGTACAGGGCGATATCGGCGCGCTTGAGCAGGTCGGCGGGCGTGGCGCCGTGGTCGGGGATCAGCGCCACGCCGATGCTGGGTGTCACCTGCAGGCGCTGGCCGTCCAGCGACATGGGCTCGGCCAGTAGTTCGCGCAGGGTGTCGGCCAGTTCGCGGACCTTGGCTTCCACTTGCTCGCGGCTGCCCTCCAGGCCGCTGAGCAGCACCACGAATTCGTCTCCGCCCAGGCGCGCCACGGTGTCTTCCAGGCGCACGCTGGCCTCCAGGCGGGCGGTGATGATCTTCAGCACCGTGTCGCCCACCGGATGCCCCAGCGAATCATTGATGTGCTTGAAGTGGTCGAGGTCGAGGAACAGCAGCGCGCCACGCAGGTTATGGCGCTTGAGCAGGGCGATCTGCTGGCTCAGGCGGTCCATTAGCAGGGCGCGGTTGGGCAGGTTGGTCAGCGGGTCGTGGTAGGCCAGGTGGCGGATCTGCGCCTGGGCGTTCTTCAGCAGGCTGACATCGCGGGCGGTGAGCAGCAGGCAGTCGGTCTCGTTGAGGCTGATCGGCTCCACCGAGACTTCCACGGTGAGGATGTCGCCGCGCTTGTTGCGCCCGAGCATTTCCCGGTGGTGCACCCGACCGTGTTCGCGCAGTTCGTTTAGCAGTGCGCCGCGCTGCTTCTCGTCGGCCCAGATGCCAATCTCGTACACCGTGCGCCCGACGACGTCGGCGGCGCTGTAGCCGGTCAGCCGGCTGAAGCCATCGTTGACCTCCAGGTAGCGGCCGCTCTGGCGTTCGGTGATGGTGATGGCGTCGGGGCTGGAGTGGAAGGCCTTGGCGAATTTTTCCTCGCTGGCCTTGAGCGCGGCCTCGGCGCGTTGTTGCTGGGTAATGTCGCGCAGGGTGGTGACGCTGCAGGCCTGGCCGTCGACGCTGATCAGGCGGCTGGAGATCACGCAGGTCAGGGGTGTGCCGTTGCGGTGGTTGACTCCCACCGCCACGTTGCTCAGGGCCTGGTCGCGGATTACTCGCTCGATGCGCTGGGCGCGTTCGGCCGACTCGGCCCACAGGCCCAGCTCCGCGGCGGTGTGGCCGAGCACCTGTTCGGCGCTCCAGCCGAATGTATGGCTGAACGCCGGGTTGATCTCGATGAACTGGCCGCTGTCCTGGCGGGTCACGCAGATCGGGTCGGGGCTGACCTGGAACAGGCTGGCGAACTTTTCTTCCGAGGCGGTCAGGCGCTGCTCACGTTCGACCTGGTCGGTGATGTCGAGCAGGGTGCCGGCCATGCGCAGCGGGTTGCCCTGGTCGTCTCGGTACAGGCGCGCGCGGCTTTCGATATAGCGCGAGGCGCCGTTGTCCAGTTGCACCCGGTAAGTGATCTGGTAATTGCCCGCCGGTCCTTCGCGCAGGCTGCGGTAGGCCTGGCGCATGACACTGCGCTCATGCTCGGGCACGCCTTCGAAGAAGGCCTCGAACGATTCGTGGAAGGGCACCGGGTCCAGGCCGTGCAGTTGTGCGGCGCGGGCCGAGCCGTAGAGCATGCCGCTGGGGATGTGCCAGTCCCAGGTGCCCAGCTGGGCCGAATCCAGGGCCAGGTCGAGGCGTTCCTGGCTGTCCTTGAGCGCCTGCTCGGCGCGCTTGCGCTCGGTGGTGTCGACGAAGGTGCTGATCAGGTAGGTGATCCCCTCCATCTCGATGCCCTGGGTGCAGAGGATGCCGTCGTGGATCTTGCCGCTGGTGGCGCGGAACTGCACCTCCAGGGTCAGCGGGCCGCTGCCGGCGCGGGTGGCGTCCATGACCAGGTGGCGTTGTTCGGGATTGACCCACAGGCCCAGCTCCAGGCTGGTCTTGCCGACCACCTGGGCGCCTGGCCAGCCGAACATGTGCTCGAAGTGCTGGTTGACCTCGATGATCAGCCCATCGTGGCGGCGGGTCAGGAGGATGGCGTTGGGGCTGAGGTGGAACAGTGTGGCGAAGCGCTTCTCGGAGTTGATCAGCGCGGTTTCCCGCTCGCGTTGGCGGGTGATTTCGCGGATCACCCCGATCATCTGCGCCCGGCCATGGGCATCATGGGTCAGGCTGCCGTTGATTTCCAGCCAGTGCATGCTGCCGTCGGGCCACTGGATACGATGGCGCATGGCCTGTTCGATCGGTTCGCCGTTGACCACCGCCTGGAACGCCTGGCGAGTGCGGGCGCGGTCTTCCTCGGGCAGCAGGTCGAGGTAGTCGATTTCGCTGGGCAGCGGGCGCTGCGGATCGAAGCCGAACAATGCCTGGGTACCGCGCGACCAGCTGACCCGGCCGCTTTCGATGTCCCACAGCCAGGCGCCCAGGCGTGCGCCATTGAGCGCGGCCAACAATTGCGGCGCGTTCTGCCAGGCCTGTTCCGATTCCTGGGGATCGGCCGCGGGAATGCGGGGCAGGCGCGGAAAACGGTTTGCTGATTTGGGCATCGATACCAGACCTTTGGCGAATGAAGCGTCCTTGTGCGCTGACGACCGCTCAGGCGGATCCTGCGTAGCTGTCGAGCAGCGCCATGAAGGCCCTGGCCGCGTTCGACAGCGTACGCTCCGTGTGCAGAATGTAGCCTAGCTGGCGCGACAGCTGTATGCCTGGCAGGGCGATGGGCGCCACCTGCTCGTCGAGCATGGTGCGTGGCAGCACGCTCCAGGCCAGGCCAATGGACACCATCATCTTGATGGTTTCCAGGTAGTTGGTGCTCATGGCGATGTTCGGCGCCAGGCCCTGGCTTTCGAACAGGCGCTGGACGATATGGTGGGTGAAGGTGTTGCCACCGGGAAACACCGCCGGGTGGCGGGCCACGTCGGCCAGGCTCACCACGCCGTTGCTGGCCAGCGGGTGCTCGGGCGAGGCGACGAAGTCCAGCGCGTCGTTCCAGACCGGCACGGCGCGGACCAGGTGGTGCGGTTCGGGCGCCAGGGTGATCACAGCGATTTCCGCGCGGCCATGCAGCACCTCGTCGTAGGCGGCTTCGGAGTCGAGGAACTCGATGTCCAGCGCCACTGCCGGGTATTGGCGGGTAAAGGCGCGCAGCAACGGCGGCAGGCGGTGCAGGCCAATGTGATGGCTGGTGGCCAGGGTCAGGCGACCGCTCACCGCCCCGCTGAGGTTGGTCAGCGCGCGGCGCGTATCATCGAGCACATTGAGGATCTGGTAGGCGCGCGGCAACAGGGCGCGGCCGGCCTCGGTCAGGGTCACCTCGCGGCCGAGGCGGTCGAACAGGCGCACGTCCAGTTGCTGCTCGAGCCCGGCGATGCGCTTGCTGATGGCTGGCTGGGTCAGGTGCAGGCGCCCGCCCGCTCCAGAAAAGCTGCCGGTTTCGGCGATGGCGATGAAGGCGCTGAGGTTGGCCAGGTCCATCTATTTGAATTCCTGATGGTTATGCAAAGCATGAAAATTATGAATTTGAGTTATTCAATCTATCGCCATAGCATCGTCCGTACAAGCCAAGGGGTCTTTGGCATAGAAAGACGCTGATGAGGAACAGTCTGATGGCTGGCAAAACGCTCTACGACAAACTCTGGGAAGCTCATGAGGTCAAGCGCCGTGATGACGGCTCGTCCTTGATCTACATCGACCGCCACATCATCCATGAAGTGACCTCGCCCCAGGCGTTCGAAGGCCTGCGCCTGGCCAGCCGCAAGCCGTGGCGCATCGATGCCAACATCGCCACTCCTGACCACAACGTGCCGACCACGCCAGAGCGCAAGGGCGGCATTGCGGCCATTGCCGACCAGGTGTCGCGTCTGCAGGTACAGACCCTCGACGAGAACTGTGACGAATATGGCATCGTCGAATTCAAGATGAATGACGAGCGTCAAGGCATCGTCCACGTCATCAGCCCGGAGCAGGGCGCCACCTTGCCGGGCATGACCGTGGTCTGCGGCGACTCGCACACCTCCACCCACGGCGCATTCGGCGCCCTGGCCCACGGCATCGGCACTTCCGAGGTCGAGCATGTGCTCGCTACCCAGTGCCTGGTGGCCAAGAAAATGAAGAACATGCTGGTGCGCGTCGACGGCCAGTTGCCATCTGGCGTTACCGCCAAGGACATCGTCCTTGCCGTGATCGGCAAGATCGGCACCGCGGGTGGCAATGGCCATGCCATGGAGTTCGCCGGCAGCGCCATCCGCGAGCTGTCGATGGAAGGCCGCATGACCATCTGCAACATGTCCATCGAGGCCGGTGCCCGCGTGGGCTTGGTGGCTGTGGACGGCACTACCGTTGCCTATGTCGAAGGGCGTCCGTACGCGCCGAAGGGCGAGCAGTGGACTCAGGCCGTCGAGGCCTGGAAGGGCCTGGTGTCCGATGCCGACGCGGTGTTCGACACCGTGGTCGAGCTTGACGCCGCGCAGATCAAGCCGCAGGTCAGCTGGGGCACTTCGCCGGAGATGGTCCTGGCCGTCGACCAGCGCGTGCCGGACCCGGCCGCCGAGCCTGACTTGATCAAGCGTGGCTCGATCGAGCGCGCGCTCAAGTACATGGGCCTGGCCGCCAACCAGGCGATCACCGAGATCAAGCTCGACCGCGTGTTCATCGGCTCGTGCACCAACTCGCGTATCGAAGACCTGCGCGCCGCCGCCGAAATCGCCAAGGGTCGCAAGGTTGCCGCCAACGTCAAGCAGGCGCTGGTGGTGCCGGGCTCGGGCCTGGTCAAGGCCCAGGCCGAGCGCGAAGGGCTGGACAAGATCTTCCTCGAGGCCGGCTTCGAGTGGCGTGAACCCGGTTGCTCGATGTGCCTGGCGATGAACCCGGATCGCCTGGAGAGTGGCGAGCATTGCGCGTCCACCTCCAACCGTAACTTCGAGGGGCGTCAGGGCGCCGGTGGCCGCACCCACCTGGTCAGCCCGGCCATGGCCGCCGCCGCCGCGGTGACCGGCCACTTCATCGACGTCCGCGAGTTGATCCAAGGGAGCGCAGCATGAAAGCCTTTACCCAGCACACCGGTCTTGTCGCGCCATTGGATCGTGCCAACGTCGACACCGACCAGATCATTCCCAAGCAGTTTCTCAAGTCGATCAAGCGCACCGGCTTCGGCCCCAACCTGTTCGATGAATGGCGCTACCTGGATGTGGGGCAGCCCTACCAGGACAACAGCAAGCGCCCGCTGAACCAGGAGTTCGTGCTCAACCACGCTCGTTACCAAGGCGCCAGCGTATTGCTGGCCCGTGAGAACTTCGGTTGTGGCTCGAGTCGCGAGCACGCGCCGTGGGCGCTCGACGAATACGGCTTCCGTAGCGTGATCGCGCCGAGCTTCGCCGACATCTTCTTCAACAACAGCTTCAAGAATGGCCTGTTGCCGATCATTCTCGAGGCCGCCGAGGTCGACGAACTGTTCAAACAGGTCGAGGCCAACCCGGGCTACCAGCTGACCATCGACCTCGAGGCCCAGGCAGTGACCCGCCCGGACGGCAAGGTGCTGAAGTTCGAGATCGACGCCTTCCGCAAGCATTGCCTGCTCAACGGCCTCGACGATATCGGCCTGACCCTGCAGGACAGCGAGGCGATCAAGGCGTTCGAGGGCAAGCACCGCGCCAGCCAGCCCTGGCTGTTCCGTGACGCCTGACTGAGCGCTTGCCCCCGGGCAAGGGGGCATGGACACTGAAGTACTTCGGCGCGCCTGCGGGGCGCGCCGCTTGATTGGATAGAGGAACGCATGAGCAAGCAGATTCTGATTCTCCCAGGTGACGGCATTGGCCCGGAAATCATGGCCGAAGCGGTCAAGGTGCTGGAGTTGGCCAACGACAAGTTCCAGCTCGGTTTCACCCTGGGCCATGACGTGATCGGCGGCGCCGCCATCGACAAGCACGGCGTGCCGCTGGCCGACGAGACCCTGGAGCGTGCGCGCCAGGCCGATGCCGTGCTGCTGGGCGCGGTGGGCGGGCCAAAGTGGGACAAGATCGAGCGCGATATTCGCCCCGAGCGGGGTCTGCTGAAGATCCGCTCGCAACTGGGCCTGTTCGCCAACCTGCGCCCGGCCATCCTCTATCCGCAACTGGCCGACGCTTCGTCGCTCAAGCCCGAGATCGTCTCCGGCCTGGATATCCTCATCGTCCGCGAGCTGACTGGCGGTATCTACTTCGGTGCCCCGCGCGGCCAGCGCGAGCTGCAAGGCGGTGAGCGCCAGGCCTACGACACCTTGCCGTACAGCGAAAGCGAAGTGCGTCGCATCGCCCGGGTCGGCTTCGACATGGCCCGCGTGCGTGGCAAGAAGCTGTGCTCGGTGGACAAGGCCAACGTCCTCGCCTCCAGCCAGCTGTGGCGCGAAGTGGTCGAGGACGTGGCCAAGGACTATCCGGACGTCGAGCTGAGCCACATGTACGTCGACAACGCCGCCATGCAGCTGGTGCGCGCGCCCAAGCAGTTCGACGTGATGGTCACCGACAACATGTTCGGCGACATTCTGTCGGATGAAGCTTCCATGCTCACCGGTTCCATCGGCATGCTGCCGTCGGCGTCTCTGGACGCCAACAACAAGGGCATGTACGAGCCGTGCCACGGCTCGGCCCCGGACATCGCCGGGCAGGGCATCGCCAACCCGCTGGCGACCATTCTCTCGGTGTCGATGATGCTGCGCTACAGCTTCAACCAGAGCGCCGCCGCCGAGGCGATCGAGCAGGCGGTGAGTCATGTGCTGGACCAGGGCCTGCGCACTGGCGATATCTTCTCCGAGGGCTGCCGCAAGGTAGGCACGCAGGAAATGGGCGACGCAGTAGTCGCAGCGCTGCGGAATCTGTAATCTCTCTGGCCCGCCACCAAAAACTCCCGGTGGCGGCCCACTTTTAGCAAAGGTGTAGTTGCGATGAAACGTGTAGGTCTGATCGGTTGGCGTGGAATGGTCGGTTCCGTGCTCATGCAGCGGATGCTCGAAGAGCAGGACTTCGACCTGATCGAGCCGGTGTTCTTCACCACCTCCAACGTCGGTGGCCAAGGCCCGAACGTGGGCAAGGACACTGGCCCGCTCAAGGACGCCTACAGCATCGACGAGCTCAAGACCCTCGACGTGATCCTGACCTGCCAGGGTGGCGACTACACCAACGAAGTGTTCCCCAAGCTGCGCGAAGCCGGCTGGCAGGGTTACTGGATCGATGCCGCCTCGTCCCTGCGCATGCAGGATGACGCGGTGATCATCCTCGATCCGGTCAACCGCAAGGTCATCGACCAGCAGCTGGACGCGGGCACCAAGAACTACATCGGCGGCAACTGCACCGTCAGCCTGATGCTGATGGGCCTGGGTGGGCTGTTCGAAGCTGGCCTGGTCGAGTGGATGAGCGCCATGACCTACCAGGCGGCCTCTGGTGCTGGCGCGCAGAACATGCGCGAGCTGATCAAGCAGATGGGCGGTATCCATGCCGCTGTCGCCGACGACCTGGCCAACCCGGCCAGCGCCATCCTCGACATCGATCGCAAGGTTGCCGAAACCATGCGTGGCGAAGGTTTCCCCACCGAGAACTTTGGCGTGCCGTTGGCTGGCAGCCTGATTCCGTGGATCGACAAGGAACTGCCGAACGGGCAGAGTCGTGAAGAGTGGAAGGCCCAGGCCGAGACCAACAAGATCCTCGGCCGTTTCAAGAGCCCGATCCCGGTCGATGGCATCTGCGTGCGTATCGGCGCGATGCGTTGCCACAGCCAGGCGCTGACCATCAAGCTGAACAAGGACGTGCCGCTGGCGGATATCGAAGGCATGATCAGCCAGCACAACCCTTGGGTGAAGCTGGTGCCGAACCAGCGTGAGATCAGCATGAAGGAGCTGAGTCCTACCAGCGTCACCGGGACCCTGAATGTACCGGTTGGGCGGTTGCGCAAGTTGAACATGGGGTCGCAGTACCTCGGGGCCTTCACCGTTGGCGACCAGTTGCTGTGGGGCGCTGCCGAGCCGCTGCGACGCATGTTGCGGATTTTGCTGGAGCGGTGATCTGGGTGGTTTGAGTTGGGATTTTGAAGAACCCGTATTGCGAGAGTGATGCGGGTTTTTTTATGGGTGTCAGATTCGTTGTTCGTTGTTCGTTGTTCGTTGTTTGTTGTTTGTTGTTTGTTGTTTGTTTTGATGTTTTTATTTGCATTCATTTGCGATGTCGACGCTTATTCACCTTTCCGCCCTTACGGCGGGTTACTTTGGTCGTGGCCAAAGTAACCAAAGCCGTGGCGCTCCATTCATCCGGCCCTACGCTTCGCTCCGGGTTCCCTCACTCCGGCCTTGCTCCCGGGAGGACCGCGCTGTAGGGCCCATCCTGGGCCCCAGCGCTTGACGGGCATCCATGCCCGTCACCTCCCTCCGCAAGGCCTGCGTTCGGCCTCCTGAAGTCGCGAAGTTAGGGGCGGCGCCTGCACTGGCGCAGCTGTCGCTAGTTGCATATCTGTGATCTCCAGGGCCCTTTCGCGGGCTTGCCCGCGAAAGGGTCGGAGCAGTCAATATTTAAAGAACTGCCAGAAATCAATTTAAAACTTCTGCTCTTGCTCTTGCTCTTGCTCTTGCTCTTGCTTCTAAGCGCGCGATAGTTCAGGCGCCACCAATTGCGACTTCAGGAGGCCGAGCGGAGTTCTTGCGAAGGGAGGTGACGGGCATGGATGCCCGTCAAGCGCTGCGCCCCAGGATGGGGCGTTCAGCGCGGTCCTCCCGGGAGCAAGAACGGAGCGAGGGAACCCCGGAGCGAAGCGTAGGGGCCGGATGAATGGAGCGAGCGGTTTTTGCCTACTTTTGCCCGCGTGCAAAAGTAGGTCGCCGTAAGGGCGAAAAGGTGACTGAATGTCGACATCATCTACGAATGCGCATAAAGAGATCAAAACCCACGCTATAAAACCCGAACCCGAACCCGAACCCGAACCCGAACCCGAACCCGAACCTACCCCCCCACCCCACAATCCAAGTAAAGTGCCGCTCCCCCGCCGTACCCCTCGCAGAAAGGAACAGATCCCATGACCCCCACCGCCCTAGATATCGCCGTAGTCGGCGCCACCGGCACTGTCGGTGAGTCCCTCGTGCAGATCCTCGAGGAACTGGCCTTCCCGGTAGCCACATTGCACCTGCTGGCCAGCATGGAATCGGCAGGCAGCAGCGTGATGTTCGCCGGCAAGAAACTGAAGGTCCGCGAAGTGGACAGCTTCGACTTCGCCCAGGTGAAATTGGTGTTCTTCGCCGCTGGCCCCGCCGTAACCCGCAGCTTCGCGCCCAAGGCCAGCGCCGCCGGCTGCGCGGTGATCGACCTGTCCGGCGCGCTGGACGGTGCTACCGCGCTGGTCCCGGAAGCCAATGGCAAGCGCATCACCGAACTGCCGCAGCCCGCGCTGATCACCAGCCCAAGCGCCGGCGCGGTGGCCTTGGCGGTGGCGCTGGCACCGCTCAAGGGCCTGCTCGACATCGAGCGTGTGCAGGTCAATGCCTGCCTGGCTGTTTCAGAGCAGGGCAGGGAAGCCGTCAGCGAACTCGCCCGCCAGACCGCCGAACTGCTCAACGCGCGTCCCCTGGAGCCACGCTTCTTCGACCGCCAGGTCGCGTTCAACCTGCTGCCCCAGGTCGGCACGCCCGACGAGCAGGGCCATACGGCGGTAGAGCGCCGGCTGGTCGGCGAACTGCGTCAGTTGCTCGACCTGCCACAGTTGAAGATTTCCGTGACCTGCATTCAAGTCCCGGTGTTTTTCGGCGATAGCTTCAGTGTGGCGGTGCAGAGCCGTCGCCCGGTCGACCTGGCGGCGGTCAACGCCGCATTGGATGCTGCCGACAGCATCGAGCTGGTCGAGCCCGGCGATTATCCGACGCCAGTGGGTGACGCGGTGGGCCAGGACGTGGTCTATGTTGGACGTGTACGCCATGGTGTCGATGAAGACCAGCAGCTCAATCTCTGGCTGACCACCGACAATGTGCGCAAAGGCGCGGCGCTCAACGCCGTGCAGACCGCGCAATTGTTGATAAAACACATGGCGTAAAAGATACTGCGAGCTATTTTGTCCTGCACCGCAACAGGGTTTTTGGGACGGTTCTTACAAGGGAAGAGTTCATGCTTCGAATTCGCAAACTGGTTCTGGCCATCGCGGCAGCCTCGGCGCTGTCGTCCGGCGTGGCGAACGCCCTGGGGTTGGGGGAGCTGACCCTGAAGTCGGCGCAGAACCAGCCGCTGGATGCCGAGATCGAACTGCTCGACGTGCGCGACCTCACCGCGGCGCAGATGGCCCCCAGCCTGGCGCCACCGGAAGAGTTCGCCAAGGCCGGGGTGGCCTTCCCGCCTTACCTCGAGGACCTGACCTTCACCCCGGTGATCAACCCCAACGGGCGCAGCGTGCTGCGGGTCACCTCGAGCAAGGCCTTGCCCGAGCCCGTGGTCAAGTTCCTGGTCCAGGTCATGTGGCCCCAGGGCCGCCTGATGCGCGACTACAGCGTGTTGCTCGACCAGGCCAAGGCCCAGGGCAGCGAGCCGGCGCCGGCCAATGTCAACCCGCCGGTGAGCACAGGCAACTACACCACCAAGCGCCGTGACACCCTCTGGCAGATCGCCGCGCGCAACACCAATGGCGGTTCGATCCAGCAGACCATGCTGGCGATCCAGGCGTTGAACCCGGACGCCTTCATCGGCAACAACATCAACCAGCTCAAGACCGGTCAGGTGCTGCGCTTGCCTGATCAACAGCAGGTGCAGAGCATTGCCCAGGGCGAAGCCAACCGCGAAGTGGCCGAGCAGTATGCCGCCTGGCGCGAGGGCCGTCGTCTCGGTCCGCGTGCCCGGCAGCTGGACGCCACTCGCCGTGGCGAGGCCGGCGCCGCGCCGGCGCGCATTGCCCAGGGTGACAACCTGCGTCTGGTGGCGCCCGGTGGCAAGGCGGCGGGGCAGGCCAAGGCCCTCAGCGACAAGCTGGCCGTGGCCCAGGAAAGCCTCGACACCAGCCGTCGCGACAACGATGAACTCAAGAGCCGCATGGCCGACCTGCAGAGCCAGCTGGACAAGCTGCAGCGTCTGATCGAACTGAAGAACGACCAACTGGCGCGCCTCGAAGCGCAGGGCGCAGCGCCTGCGCCAACGGCACCTGCGGCACTGCCGGGCGAACCTGCTCCGGCGCAGCCAGCGGTCAACGCGCAACTGACACCGGCCGAGCCAGTGGTCACTCCGGCGCCGGCCGCCGCCGACACCGCGCCACAGGATGCCGCGCCCGCAGCACCGGTAGATGAAACACCAGGCGTGCTCGACGAGCTGCTGGGCAACCCGCTGTTGCTGGGGCTGATTGCCGGCTCCGCGTTCCTGGTCCTGCTGTTGTTGCTGTTGCTCCTGGCGCGCAAGCGCAAGGCCCAGCAGGAGGCAGAGAAGCACCTGCGCATGGCGCGGGCGTTGGCTGAGGAAGGGGAGCGTGGTCCTGACCTGGACCTGCCACCGAGCAGCTTCGAAGGCCTGGACGTCTCGGCGCCGAGCGTGACCCTGGCGCCTGCCGTGGTCGCCGCTTCGGCCGCCGCTGCGACAGCTGCCGAGAAACCTGCTGCGTCCGCACCTGTCGAGGTACCGGCGCCAGCCGTGGACCCGCGTGCGGCGCTGCTTGCCGAGGTCGAAGAAAGCCTGGCCCGTGGCCGTCTCAATCACGCCGCTGACCTGCTCGAAGCTGCCGTCGCTTCCGACCCACAGCGCAGTGACCTGCGTTTGAAGCTGATGGAGGTCTACGCCCGCCAGGGTGATCAGGACGCCTTCGCTGGCCAGGAGCGCAAGCTGCAAGACAACGAACAGAACCAGGCCGAGGTCGCCTCGCTCAAGGAGCGCTTCCCGGCCATGCTGGGTGTCGCGGCCGTTGCGGCCGGCGCCGCGGCGTTGGCGGCGGAGATGGACGAGCAGTACGTTCAGGAGCTGCTGCAGGACCAGGAGCCGGCAGCGGTGGAGGCCGAGCCTGAGCCCGCAGCGGCGGTCGAGCCCGAACCGGTCGTCGCGGCCGAGCCTGAAGCCGCTCTGGCGCCGGCCATCGAAGAGGACGACCTGGACAGTGCTTTCGACCTGAGCCTGGGTGATGACCTGCCTGTGGATGACCTGTCGGTGGCGGACGCACTCGACCTGTCGGGCCTGGAAGATATCGCCCCGGCCGCGGCGCCGGTGGTGGCGGAGGCTGAGCCAGCGCCTGTCGCCCCGGCCAGCGACGCCGATGACGATTTCGAGGCGTTGCTCGCCCAGGCCCAGGCCACGCCGCAAAACGTCGACGACCTGGCCGATTTCGACCTGGATGTCGCTGAGCCAGAGGTCCCGACCAGTACCGAGGAAGCGCCGGTGGATGTGGCCGCGGAACTGGCGGCATTCGAGTCGATGCCGGAGTTCGACCCGATTTCCGAGCTGGAGCTGCCTGACGACTTCGACCTGTCGTTGTCGCTGGAGGACGATTCGCCAGCAGCGAAGAACTTCGCTTCCGAGCTGGACGACGTCAACGCCGAGCTGGACAAGCTGTCGCAGAACCTCGACGCCGCTGCGCCGGCCACGCCGACCTTCACCGCCGAGGATGCCGCGCTGGAGCCCGAGCCGCTGGACGACCTGGACTTCGACTTCTTCTCCGGTAGCGATGAAGTGGCCACCAAGCTTGACCTGGCTCGTGCCTATATCGACATGGGCGACCATCAGGGTGCCCGCGATATCCTTGACGAGGTGGTCAAGGACGGCGACGACAGCCAGCGCCAGGAAGCCAACGAGATGCTCTCGCGCCTGGTCTGATATTGGTGCGACCGCTCTGGCGCCCCGCTTCCACAGAAGATTCGCACAACCTGAGACCAGTGCGGTCCCTGTGGGAGCGGCTTCAGCCGCGAACACCGGCATAGCCGGTGCCAGACACCGCGTCGCTTGCTTCGCGGGCAAGCCCGCTCCCACAGGTGTGGTGCATGCCTTGAGGTCGGCGCGATTCCTGTGGGAGCGGCTTCAGCCGCGAACACCGGCATAGCCGGTGCCAGACACCGCGTCGCTTGCTTCGCGGGCAAGCCCGCTCCCACAGGTGTGGTGCATGCCCTGAGGTCGGCGCGATTCCTGTGGGAGCGGCTTCAGCCGCGAACACCGGCGCAGCCGGTGCCGGGCAGCGCGGTGCCTGATTCGCCAGCAAGGCTGGCTCCTCAGGAGATGCGCATGGCTTGAGGTCTGTGCGATCGTTTCGCGGTTTGTCGGTATACTCCCGCCTTTGGTTTCATCATCAGGTTTGCCGCGCTTTGGACATCATCGACACCGCCGCCGCCGAATCGGCGGCCGAAGGCTACACCCGTATCGCCCTGGGCGTGGAATACAAAGGTTCGCGCTACCGCGGCTGGCAGCGCCAGGCCAGCGGCGTGCCCAGCGTCCAGCAAGCACTGGAGCAGGCGTTGTCGAAGGTGGCCGACGAGCCGATCAGCGTGATCTGCGCCGGGCGTACCGACGCCGGGGTGCATGGCTGCGGGCAGATCGTGCATTTCGATACCCGCGCCGTGCGCGATGAGCGCGCCTGGACCCTGGGCACCAACTTCAACCTGCCCCACGACATCAGCGTGGTCTGGGCCACGCCCATGCCGGCGCATTTCCATGCCCGTTTCAAGGCCTGTGCCCGGCGCTACCGCTATGTGATCTACAACGACCCGATCCGCCCGGCGCACCTGGCCGAGGAGGTGACCTGGAATCACCGGCCACTGGATGTCCAGCGCATGGCCCAGGCGGCGCAATACCTGCTGGGCACCCATGACTTCAGCGCCTTCCGTGCCAGTCAGTGCCAGGCCAAGTCGCCAATCAAGCATATCCACCATCTGCGCGTCACCCGTCACGGCCAGATGATCGTGCTGGACGTGCGGGCCACGGCGTTCCTGCACCATATGGTGCGCAACATCGCCGGTGTGCTGATGACCATCGGCGCTGGCGAGCGCCCAGTGGAATGGGCGCGCGAGGTGCTCGAGGGGCGCAATCGCCGCGAAGGCGGGGTGACCGCGCACCCTTACGGGCTGTACCTGGTGCAGGTGGAGTATCCGCCAGAGTACGCGCTGCCGCAGCGTTACATCGGCCCACACTTTCTTACCGGCTACGAGGCGTTGGCGGACTGACGGGGCAAGGGGCATTTGCTACCATCGACGCCTTTCCGATCACTCAAGGTCCGCCGCCCATGAGCAATGTTCGCAGCAAGATCTGCGGGATTACCCGTATCGAGGACGCCCTGGCCGCCGTCGAGGCTGGCGCCGATGCCCTGGGTTTCGTCTTCTATGCGAAAAGCCCGCGGGCGGTGGATGCTCGCCAGGCGCGGGCGATCATCGAGGCGCTGCCGCCGTTCGTGACCACCGTGGGCTTGTTCGTCAACGCCTCGCGCTGTGAGCTCAACGAGATCCTCGAAGTGGTTTCCCTGGACCTGCTACAGTTCCACGGCGATGAAACCCCGGCCGATTGCGAGGGCTATCATCGCCCCTGGATCAAGGCCCTGCGGGTGCGTCCGGGGGATGACCTGGAAGCCGCCTGTCGCCACTACGCCGGTGCGCGCGGCATCCTGCTGGACGCCTATGTGCCGGGGGTGCCAGGTGGAACCGGCGAGGCGTTCGACTGGTCACTGATTCCGCGGCGCCTGAGCAAGCCGATCATCCTTGCCGGCGGTCTGTCGGCCGACAACGTCGCCGAGGCCATCCGCCAGGTACGCCCCTATGCGGTGGATGTCAGTGGCGGTGTCGAGCAGGCTAAGGGCATCAAGGATGCGGCGAAGATCGACGCCTTCATGCAGGCGGTGAAACAGGCGTGAATGCGGATGTGACGGCTGGCCGCGCGCCATCGTCCATAGCTTTCGCAGCCCGGTGCTGCCAGGCCGCGCCAGTGCGCGGGGCAGGCCGGGGAAAAATTGAAGGTGGGGCGGTGCATGGCGAGGCCATGGCCGGCCCATCGTCGCTTTACACAAGAATTTGAGCTCAAGGGCAGGGCAGGGCCGTCAGGGTCCCCCGGCCAATACTGGAGAAAGCAAGCATGAGCAACTGGTTGGTAGACAAACTGATCCCTTCGATCATGCGTTCCGAGGTGAAGAAGAGCTCGGTGCCGGAAGGGCTGTGGCACAAGTGCCCGTCCTGCGAAGCCGTGCTGTATCGCCCGGAGCTGGAAAAGACCCTCGACGTCTGCCCTAAGTGCAACCACCACATGCGTATCGGCGCCCGTGCGCGCATCGATATCTTCCTCGATCCAGAAGGCCGCGCCGAGCTGGGTGCCGACCTGGAACCGGTCGATCGCCTGAAGTTCCGCGACGGCAAGAAGTACAAGGACCGCCTGACCGCTGCGCAGAAGCAGACCGGCGAGAAGGACGCGCTGATTTCCATGAGCGGTACCCTGATGGGCATGCCGATCGTGGTCAGCGCCTTCGAGTTCTCCTTCATGGGCGGTTCCATGGGCGCCGTCGTCGGTGAGCGGTTCGTGCGTGCCGCCAACTACGCCCTGGAGCATCGTTGCCCGATGGTCTGCTTCTCCGCTTCTGGCGGTGCGCGCATGCAGGAAGCACTGATCTCGCTGATGCAGATGGCCAAGACCTCCGCAGTGCTGGCGCGTCTGCGCGAAGAAGGCATTCCGTTCATCTCGGTACTGACCGATCCGGTCTACGGCGGCGTTTCGGCCAGCCTGGCGATGCTCGGCGATGTGATCGTCGGTGAGCCCAAGGCGCTGATCGGCTTCGCCGGCCCGCGGGTGATCGAGCAGACTGTACGCGAGAAACTGCCCGAAGGCTTCCAGCGTAGCGAGTTCCTGCTGGAACACGGCGCCATCGACCTGATCATCTCCCGCGAAGAGCTGCGTCCGCGCCTGGCTCGCCTGCTGGCGCAGATGACCGGCCAGGCCACCCCGGAAGCGGCCAAAGAGGTCGCTGCGGTCGCGTGATGAACCAGCGCTCCCTGGGCGACTGGCTCGCCTACCTCGAACAGCTGCACCCTTCGGCCATCGACATGGGCCTGGAGCGCTCGCAGCAGGTATTGGCTCGCTTGGGGCTGGGGCGGTTGGCGCCACGCGTGGTGACGGTTACCGGTACCAACGGCAAGGGTTCGACCTGTGCCTTCGTTGCTGCGTTGCTGCGAGCCCAGGGGCTCAAGGTCGGGGTCTACAGCTCGCCGCACCTGCTGCGCTACAACGAGCGGGTGCTGCTCGACGGCGCCGAAGCCAGCGATGAGCAGCTGTGCCAAGCCTTCGCTGCCGTCGAGGCGGCGCGGGGCGAGATCTCGCTGACCTACTTCGAGATGGGCACGCTGGCGGCGTTCTGGCTGTTCAGGCAGTCCGCCCTGGATGCCGTGGTGCTCGAGGTCGGCCTGGGTGGCCGGCTGGATGCGGTCAACCTGGTGGATGCCGATATTTCGCTGGTCACCAGCATCGGCGTCGATCATGCCGATTACCTTGGCGACACCCGCGAGTCGGTGGCGTTCGAAAAGGCCGGGATCTTCCGCGCCGGCAAGCCGGCCTTGTGCGGTGACCTGGACCCGCCGCAGCCGTTGCTGGACAAGGTGCGCGAGCTCAACTGCCCGTTCTTCCTGCGTGGCCGCGATTTCGACCTGGCCGTGAGTGCTGAGCATTGGCAATGGCATGGCCGCCGGCTCGACGGCGCGACGGTTCAGCTGCATGACTTGCCATTGCTCGACCTGCCGATGGAGAACGCCAGCCTGGCGCTGCAGGCGTTCCTGCTTATGGGCCTGCCCTGGAACGAGGCGCAGGTGCGCCAAGCGTTGCAGGCAGCGCGCATCACCGGGCGTCTCGACCGGCGCGAGCTGAGCTTCAAGGGCAGGCGCGTCGAGCTGATGCTGGATGTCGGTCACAATCCACATGCGGCCGAGTACCTGGCCCGCCGCCTGGCGGCACGTGCACCGCGAGGGCGGCGCCTGGCGGTGTTCGGCCTGCTCGCCGACAAGGACCTGGAGGGCGTGCTCGCGCCCTTGCATGCCCTGGTCGATGAATGGGCAGTGACGCCGCTCGCCACGCCACGCAGCCGTCCGGCCACGGAGCTGGCCCAGGCCTTGACGAACCTCGGCGCGACGGTGAAGTCTTACCCCAGTGTCGCCGCGGCCCTCGAGGGGCAGTGCGCGCAGGCGACGGCGGATGACCAGATCCTGCTGTTCGGTTCGTTTTTCTGCGTCGGCGAGGCCTTGGCCTGGCTCGAGCGGCAGGTCCCAGAGGATGGAGTAGATGGCAGTGCTGGATAAAGGAATGAAACAGCGCATGGTCGGTGCGCTGGTGCTGGTGGCGCTGGCGGTGATCTTCCTGCCGATGTTGTTCACCCGCGAGGACGAGATGCGCCAGGTGCGTGTCGAGGCGCCCGAGGCGCCGGCCATGCCGAGCCTACCGCAAGTGCAGGTGGAGCCGGTCCAGGTGCTGGAGCCTCAGCCGTTGCCGGAGCAGAACGAGCAGCCGCCGGTGGTGGTCAACGAGTCCACGGCGCCGGTGACGACGCCGAGCCAGCCTATCGCGCCGGTAACCGCCGTTACCCCGCATGCGCAGCCCAAGCCGCAGACCCCGGTACCGACGCCGCCGGTCGCCAAGGTGGAGGCGCGTCCGACGCCTGCGCCGAGTGTGGCGCCCGCCGCCAAGCCTGCCGCGCCGTCGAAGATCGATGTCAACGGCCTGCCGGTGAGCTGGTCGATCCAACTGGCCAGCCTGTCGAATCGGGCCGGTGCCGAAAACCTGCAGAAGACCCTGCGCAGCCAAGGCTACAACGCCTATATCCGTTCGGCGGATGGCATGAACCGGGTATTCGTCGGGCCGCTGATCGAGCGCGCCGAGGCCGAGCGCCTGCGTGATGTGATCAACCGCCAGCAAAACCTCAAGGGCATCGTGGTGCGCTTCCAGCCGGAGCGTGGCTGACGCCTGACTGTCGACACAAGGCCGCTCCTACAGGTGCGTGCAGGATTTTGCCGGCGTGGGATTGCCTCGCGAGGGCTTTTCAGGGGGCACAAAGCTGTCCCCAAAGTCAGCCTCCAGCCCTTCAAACGCCTGACATTCCGCTTACCCCCAAGCCCTTTGCTCTGGTAAAATGCGCCGCCTCAAACGTCGGCAGGCAGCACCGTGGCATTTACCTGGGTTGATTGGGCGATCATCGTGATCGTCGCCATTTCATCGCTGATCAGTCTCAAGCGCGGCTTCGTCAAGGAAGCCTTGTCCCTGCTCATCTGGATAGTCGCCGGTGCGGTGGCCTGGATGTTCGGCGGGTCGTTGTCACAGTACCTGGAAAGCTATATTCAGACCCCTTCCGCACGGGTCATTGCCGGCTGCGCCATTTTGTTCGTCGCCACCTTGCTGGTGGGGGCGATGCTCAACTTCCTTATCGGCGAGCTGATCCGCGTGACCGGGTTGTCCGGCACCGATCGTTTCCTCGGCATGGCCTTCGGCGCCGCGCGCGGCGCCCTGCTGGTGGTGGTGGCCGTCGGGCTGCTGAGCCTGGGGCCGGTACAGCAGGATCCGTGGTGGCAGGAATCGCGCCTGATACCACAATTTCTATTGGTAGCCGACTGGTCGAAGAACCTGATCCTCGGGTTCACCGGCCAGTGGATGTCCAGTGGGGTCAGCGCACCCGTTGACCTTCCGTTCAAGGAACAGCTGCTCGGACCTACCCGGCCCTGAGCGCTTTTCACTCAAGTTTCATCAAAGTAGGGGTTGCGTCGCATGTGTGGCATCGTCGGTATCGTCGGTAAGTCGAACGTCAATCAGGCGCTGTATGACGCGCTAACCGTGCTCCAGCACCGCGGCCAGGACGCTGCCGGTATCGTGACCAGCCACGACGGCCGGTTGTTCCTGCGCAAGGATAACGGCCTGGTGCGCGACGTCTTCCAGCAGCGCCACATGCAGCGCCTGGTGGGCAGCATCGGTATCGGCCACGTGCGCTACCCGACCGCCGGCAGCTCGACCTCGGCCGAGGCCCAGCCGTTCTACGTCAACTCGCCGTATGGCATCACCCTGGCGCACAACGGCAACCTGACCAACGTCGAGCAGTTGGCCAAGGAGATCTACGAGTCCGACCTGCGCCACGTCAACACCAACTCCGATTCCGAAGTGCTGCTCAATGTGTTCGCCCACGAGCTGGCGGTACGCGGCAAGTTGCAGCCGACCGAGGAAGACGTGTTCGCCGCCGTTTCCCATGTGCATAGCCGCTGTGTCGGCGGCTATGCGGTGGTGGCGATGATCACCGGCTACGGCATCGTCGGCTTCCGCGACCCCAACGGCATCCGCCCGGTGGTGTTCGGCCAGCGTCATACCGACGAAGGCGTCGAGTACATGATCGCTTCGGAAAGCGTGGCCCTGGACGTGCTCGGCTTCACCCTGATCCGCGACCTGGCCCCGGGCGAGGCGGTGTACATCACCGAAGGCGGGCAGATGTTCACCAAGCAGTGCGCGGAAAACCCGAAACTGCAGCCGTGCATCTTCGAGCATGTCTACCTGGCCCGTCCGGACTCGATCATCGACGGTGTTTCGGTGTACAAGGCGCGCCTGCGCATGGGCGAGAAGCTGGCCGAGAAGATCCAGCGCGAGCGTCCGGACCACGATATCGACGTGGTCATCCCGATCCCCGACACCAGCCGCACCGCCGCGCTGGAGCTGGCCAACCACCTGGGCGTCAAGTTCCGCGAAGGCTTCGTCAAGAACCGCTACATCGGCCGTACCTTCATCATGCCCGGCCAGGCCGCGCGCAAGAAGTCGGTACGCCAGAAGCTCAACGCCATCGAACTGGAATTCCGCGGCAAGAACGTGATGCTGGTGGACGACTCGATCGTACGCGGCACCACCTGCAAGCAGATCATCCAGATGGCCCGCGAAGCCGGCGCCAAGAACGTCTACTTCTGCTCCGCGGCCCCTGCGGTGCGCTACCCCAACGTCTACGGCATCGACATGCCGAGCGCTCACGAACTGATCGCCCACAACCGTACCACCGAACAGGTGGCCGAGTTGATCGGCGCCGACTGGCTGGTCTACCAGGACCTGCCGGACCTCATCGACTCGGTCGGGGGCGGCAAGATCAAGATCGAGCATTTCGATTGCGCGGTGTTCAACGGTGAGTATGTCACCGGCGATATCGACGAAGCCTACCTCGAGCGCATCGAGCAGGCTCGTAACGACCTGGCCAAGGTGAAGAACCAGGCGGTCAGCGCGATCATCGACCTGTACAACAACTGATTTGGGAGCGACGGCATGACCGATCAATGGGATGCCGGTCGACTGGACAGTGACCTCGAGGGTGTCGGTTTCGACACCCTGGCGGTGCGCGCCGGTCAGAACCGTACACCGGAGGCCGAGCACAGCGAAGCGCTGTTCCTGACTTCCAGCTATGTCTTCCGCACGGCCGCCGACGCTGCCGCGCGCTTTGCCGGCGAAACGCCGGGCAATGTCTATTCGCGCTACACCAACCCCACCGTGCGCGCGTTCGAAGAGCGCCTGGCGGCCATGGAAGGCGCCGAGCAGGCCGTGGGCACCTCCACCGGCATGGCGGCGATCCTCGCCGTGGTCATGTCGCTGTGCAGCGCCGGCGACCATGTGCTGGTGTCGCAAAGCGTGTTCGGCTCGACCATCAGCCTGTTCGAGAAGTACTTCAAGCGTTTTGGCGTGCAGGTGGACTACGTGCCGCTGGTCGACCTGGGCGGCTGGGAGCAGGCCATCAAGGCCAATACCAAGCTGCTGATCGTCGAGTCGCCGTCCAACCCGTTGGCCGAACTGGTGGATATCAGCGCCCTGGCCGAGATCGCCCACGCCCGTGGCGCGATGCTGGTTGTCGATAACTGCTTCAGCACCCCGGCCTTGCAGCAGCCGCTCAAGCTGGGTGCCGACATCGTGTTCCATTCGGCGACCAAGTTCATCGACGGCCAGGGCCGTTGCATGGGCGGTGTGGTGGCCGGCCGCGCCGAGCAGATGAAAGAGGTGGTGGGCTTCCTGCGCACTGCGGGCCCGACCCTGAGCCCGTTCAACGCCTGGATCTTCACCAAGGGCCTGGAAACGCTCAAGCTGCGCATGCGCGCCCACTGCGAGAGCGCCCAGGCGCTGGCCGAATGGCTGGAGCGCCAGGACGGCATCGAGAAGGTTCACTATGCCGGCTTGCCGAGCCACCCGCAGCATGAGCTGGCCAAGCGCCAGATGAGCGGTTTCGGTGCGGTAGTCAGCTTCGAGGTCAAGGGCGGCAAGGAAGGCGCATGGCGCTTCATCGACGCGACCCGGGTGGTCTCGATCACCACCAACCTGGGGGACAGCAAGACCACCATCGCCCACCCGGCAACCACCTCCCATGGCCGTCTGACGCCACAGGAGCGTGCGGCGGCGGGTATCCGTGACAGTCTGATTCGCGTGGCGGTCGGCCTTGAAGACGTTGCCGACCTGCAGGCGGATCTGGCGCGCGGCCTGGCGGCGCTGTGATCGACTGGAAGGGTGGCGAGCCGGACCATAACGGTCGGGTAGCCCTGGTGACCGGTGCCGCGCGCGGCATCGGCCTGGGCATCGCCGCCTGGCTGGTCTGTGAAGGCTGGCAGGTGGTGCTCAGCGACCTTGACCGCCAGCGCGGGCCACGGGTAGCCAAGGCACTGGGTGGTAACGCCTCATTCATCAGCATGGATGTGGCTGACGAAGCCCAGGTCAGTGCCGGGGTGTCCGAGGTGCTGGGGCGGTTTGGGCGCCTGGACGCGCTGGTGTGCAACGCGGCGATTGCCAATCCGCACAACCAGACCCTCGAGAGCCTGTCGCTGGCGCAGTGGAGCCGTGTCCTGGCGGTCAACCTCAATGGTCCCATGCTGCTGGCCAAGCATTGCGCGCCGTACCTGCGCGCCCATGGCGGGGCGATCGTCAACCTGACGTCCACCCGCGCCCGGCAATCGGAACCGGATACCGAGGCCTATGCGGCGAGCAAGGGCGGTCTGGTGGCCTTGACCCACGCATTGGCCATGAGCCTGGGGCCGGAGATTCGCGTTAACGCGGTCAGCCCGGGCTGGATCGATGCCCGTGACCCGTCGCAACGCCGTGCCGAGCCGTTGAGCGAGGCCGACCATGCCCAGCACCCGGCGGGCAGGGTCGGTACGGTGGAAGACGTGGCGGCGCTGGTGGCCTGGCTGCTGTCGCGCCAGGCGGGGTTTGTCACTGGCCAGGAGTTCGTGGTCGATGGCGGGATGACGCGCAAGATGATCTACGCCTGAGGCTTGTGCCTTGGTTGAGAAGGGGACCGAAAGGTCCCCTTCTTGCATTTGCCTGTACCGGCCCTTTCGCGGGCAAGCCCGCTCCCACAGGTTTCAGAAGCCGGGTTTGTCTGTGGGAGCGGGCTTGCCCGCGAAAGGGCCGGTGCGAACAACCGAAATACCATTAGTGAAGCAGGGCGTTTTCCCTCTTTTTGAAAAAAACTTCAATGGGGGTATTGACTTAGCATCGGTACCTGCGTAAATTTCGCGGCCTCAGCGAAGCAAACGCAACAAGCAACATCGCGGGGGTGATTAGCTCAGCCGGGAGAGCATCTGCCTTACAAGCAGAGGGTCGGCGGTTCGATCCCGTCATCACCCACCACTTCCTGAGACGTTCCTGGTTCAGCGGTTTCGAAAGAAGCCAGTTGGCAGAGAGGAACAGGACGCAAGTCCAGCACTGCGCGGCGGTAGTTCAGTCGGTTAGAATACCGGCCTGTCACGCCGGGGGTCGCGGGTTCGAGTCCCGTCCGCCGCGCCATTTTTATCCAGGTGGGTGCTTGCACCGATCTGAGGCCGCAAGGCCAGATCCCAGTTTCAATCAGGCGCAAGCCTGAACGATACGCAGCGGTAGTTCAGTCGGTTAGAATACCGGCCTGTCACGCCGGGGGTCGCGGGTTCGAGTCCCGTCCGCTGCGCCATCTTCTGCCACGAGCCCCTTGAACAGCTCAAGGCAAACCAGAAAGGGCGATTACAAGTCGCCTTTTTTGTGCCTGGCTTTCGCGCTCCAGCGCTTGAAAGCTCAGATCCCAGTTTCAATCGGGTGTAAGCCCGAACGATACGCAGCGGTAGTTCAGTCGGTTAGAATACCGGCCTGTCACGCCGGGGGTCGCGGGTTCGAGTCCCGTCCGCTGCGCCATCTTTGCCTCGAGGCCCTTGAACACCTCGAAGCTACAAAAAAAGCGACCTCAGGGTCGCTTTTTTTGTGCCTGATGTTTGCCGTGGCAACTGCTCACAGGCGGAAATTGCCAACCAGCCCCTCTAGTTCATCGCCCAAGTGCTTGAGCCCCGTCGATGCCAATTCAATTTCCCGAGTGGCTTCGAGCGAATGCTTGGCCACATCCCGCACATTGTCGACATTGCCGCGAATGGTCTCGACCACGGCGTTCTGTTGTTCGGTGCTGGCGGCAATCTGCTGGTTCATGTCTTGGATATCATCGACGCTACGGGTGATGACCTGTAACGCTGCGCCGGCTTGGTTGGCCAGTTGCACAGTGTCGCCGGCAACATGACGACTGTCATGCATCCGTTCCACCGCGCGGCGCGCGCCTGTCTGCAGCGTGGCGACCAGTGTCTCGATTTCGGCGGTGGAGCGCTGGGTCCGTTGGGCCAGGCCGCGCACTTCGTCGGCGACGACCGCGAAGCCGCGTCCGGCCTCGCCAGCGCGTGCGGCCTCGATCGCGGCATTGAGGGCCAGCAGGTTGGTTTGTTCAGCCACCGAATGAATGACGGTCATGATGTTGCCGATCTGCTCGGTGGCGGCTGACAGTTGCTGTACGGCCTCGGTGCTGTCGTCGATGTCCTCGGCCAGTTGGATAACCTGGCGTTGGGTGTCGATCACCACCTGGTGGCTCAGTGCGGCCTGGTCGCTGGCTTCACGGGTGGCGGCACTGGCCAGCGAACTGTTCTGCGCGACGTCCTGTACCGCGCACGCCATCTGGCTCATGGCGGTCGCTACCTGATGGGTTTCGCCCTGCTGGCTGATGGCGCCGTGGCTGGTGCGCTCGATCACGCAGGCTAGTGAGGTGGAGGCGTCGGCCAGCCGAGCGGTCACCTGCCCGATACGTTGCAAGATGTCACGCAGGTTGCCTCTGCTGCGCTGCAATGCTCGTAGCAGCAGCCCGAACTCATCGTGACGTTCGGCGAGTGTGATGGCGCGCAGGTCGCCTTCGCCCATGTGGCGGGCCATGTCGAGGGCTTGCTGCAGGGGTGTGCAGATCTGGCGGATCAGCAGCCAGGCAACCAGGCAGGCGAGCAGCAAGGTCAGGCAGAACAGGCCAAGCATCAGGCTGCGGCGTTGGCTGAATTCATGCGCGCTGACGGCGTTCTGTTGAGTGATCAGCGCATTGACCTGTTCAATTGCCAGCAGTACCCGTTCAAGCTGTTGCTTGCCGACGGCGCCGCCCAGTTGCCCTGTGCCTTGTTGCAGAAGCCGGTCAAGGCTTTGCAGGTAGTCGCGCATCAGGCTGCGGGTGGCGCTGAGGTTGGTCTGGGCCTGGGGATAGGGCATCTTTGCCAGGTTTTCGTCGATCAGCGAATCCATTTCTCGGTAGGCCTGGCGCAAGGCGGCGAGATCGTCCGGTGCTTGGTCGAGGGCGTAGGCCATTTGCGCGGCACGGATCTCGTTGAGGTTGTCGAGGATGTAGTTGACCGAGACCAGGCGTTCGGCGCGGTGGGTCAAGCTACCCAGACTCAGGGTGGCGGTGAGGGCGAGCAGGGCGACCAGGACCACCAGCGGGGCAAGACTCAGGAGCAGTTTCAGGCGTACCGAGAGATTTTTCACCGGGAGTTCCTTGAACGTTCGTACGTAGTGGCGCACGAGTCTAGCGGCGTAATAGCCAAGGTTTAGTTAGGCAGTTTTTGTGAAGTAAGTAGGAAGCATCCCCCTTGGATGTAGTCTCGTTCTCTGGTGGGGCCGCGAGGCTTTACATGAACCTTTTACCGCCGAGGTTTCGGTGCCTCACAGATGTGTTGCACAATAGGCACCCTTCGATTTACCCGGAATCCACGATGTCCAGATCTACCGTCTACGGTGCGCTCGGGCTGGCCCTTGTGCTGGCGGGCGTGGCCGGTTGCTCCTCGAAAAAGCCTGCCGTGTACGAGCACGAGAACTTCGATGACTCAGGCACCTTCTCGCGCACCTTCCCGGCCAGCGAAGCCGGTACCTGCGAGGCCGCACGGCGCGCGTTGCTCAGCCAGGGCTACATCATCACCAGTAGTGATGCCAACCAGGTCGCCGGCAACAAGAGTTTCCAGCAGAACGCCGAGAATCACCTGCAGATCAGTTTCAATATCACCTGTGTGCCGGACATGGGCGACAAGCAGCGTTCGACCATGTTCGCCAATGCCCTGCAGGATCGTTACGCGTTGAAGAAGTCCAACACCTCCGCCAGCCTGGGCGTGGGTGTGCTGGGCTCGGTGTCGATGCCGATTGGCTCCACCGACGACTCGATGGTCAAGGTCGCCAGCGAGACGGTCACGGCCACGCAGTTCTATGACCGTTATTTCGCCTTGGTGGAAAGTTACCTGCCAAAGCCGAAGCAGCCTGAAAAGGCCGAGACTGTGGCGCCGAAGGAAGAAAAACCGGCTGCCGACCTGGGGCTTCCGGAGCCTGCGCCCAGTGCCCAGGCACCCGCTCAGCCGGCCCCGGAGGCTGCGGTCGACAGCACGCCGCCTGTCGCCAGCGAACCTGCTCCGGTGCCAGTCAGTGAAGCGCCTGCCGCCCCCTTGGTGGATGACAGCCAGGGTTCGCAACCTATCGCCCCGCCCATCGAGGCGGCGCCGATCCAGGTGCAGCAGGAAGCGCCTGCGCCCGCCGTGCAATAGCTGCGGCGAAGTACCTGCAGGAGTCAGCCACCGCGGCCTCTGGTTCGCCCGCAAGGCCGGCTCCTATAGGGCCCGGCAGCAGGCGTTGGCGGCTAGGGCAACTGCTGGCGGCGGAACGCCCCTGGTGTCAGCCCCGTCCAGCGCTTGAACGCTCGCTGGAACGCCTCGGCCGAGGCAAATCCCAGCAGATAGGCAATCTCGCCGAAGGCCAGTGCCGTGTCGCGGATATAGGTCTCGGCCAGGTCGCGCCGGGTGTCGTTGAGCAGGTCGCGAAACCCGGTGCCTTCCTCGGCCAGCTTGCGGCGCAAGGTCCAGGAGGGCATTTGCAGGTGCCGTGCGACTTCCTCCAGGTCTGGTTCGCGCCCACCATTGAGCAGTGGGCCCAGCAGGTGGGTGATACGCTCGCCCAGGCTGCGGATGCGGGTGCGCTGGGCCAGATCCGTTTCGCACAGTTGCAGCAGGTACTGCCAGGTACTCGGGCAATGCTGCGGGTTGGGCAGGGCCAGGGTGGCACGGCTCAGGCGCAGTTGGTTGGCCGTGGCGGCGAACTGCACCGGGGTGCTGCACAGGCCTTGGTACTGCGCGGCATAGCTGGGTGCCTCGAACTCGATTTCCAGGCGCTCGGCCTGCACGGGTCGGGCTGCCAGGGTGGCGAGCTGGGCCAGCCAGCCGCTGAGCAACGAGTCGACCACGAAACGGTTGTAGTCGTTGTAGGGGCTGATGGAATAGAACTGCAGCCAGGCGCCTTGGCTGTCTTCCAGAAAGCGCGATTGCCCTCGGTAGTTACCGGCGTACAGGGGCTCGAAGCGCAGCAGGGTGCGCGCGGCGTCGCCTACGGTAGGTGCCTGGGCGGCGGTGACCCCGGCCAGCCCGGCCTGGGCCAGGCGGCTCAGGCGGCCCATGTGCAGGCCCAATGCCGGCTCGCCGCAAAGGGCGATGGCGGCGTGGCCCAGGTGCATGTAGCGCGGTATTGACAGTCGCGCCCCGGCCTCGGCCAGGCGCGGCGCATCGAGGCCGTAGCGCAACAGCAGCGGGTGCGGATCGTGGCCCTGCGCTTGCAAGGCGTCGGCCAGCGGCTGGATAAAACCTACCGAAAGATCGCCCAGGCGCACACGGGGTCGCGACATGGCCTCACAGCCACAGGTTGAGCAGGCGGGCGCCCTGGCTGGCGTCTCCGACCCACAGTGTGCCGGCCTGGCTGGCAAAACCCTGGCCATCGCTGCCCAGTTCCCAGAACTGGCCGCGCATGAACACACTCATGCTGGTGACGCCACTGGCGCCTGTCTGGGTCAGTTGTTGCCAGGCGCTCTGTTCGCTGGTCTGGCCACGCTGCAATGGCAGGCTGGCGGTCTGCTCCTGGTGGCGGTTGCCGCGCCAGGGCATTTGCCAGCTGTGCCTGCCGCTGAGGAACACCGGGTTGGCGATCAACTGCACCGATTGCCCGGCCAGTTGCTGGTAGTTGCCCGGATACCAGCTGTCGCTGCCGATCAGCACGCCCAGGCGCCCGGCCGGAGTCTGCACAACCTGCAGGGGGTGGTCGCGGCCGTCATGGATATAGCGGCGGTTTTCGCTGTCGGGGTACTGCTGGCGCTGGGGTTGGCCCAGTACCGAGCCGTCGCCGGCGAACACCAGGCTGCTGTTGAACAGGGGGCCGCTGCCGGCGCGCAGCACACCATCTTCCACATAAGGCGCTGGCAAGACGATGGAGCCGGCCACCAGGGTGACGCCGAATTCCCGGGCCAGGTTACCGAACAGTTGCTGATAGTCGGTGGCCATCTGCGAGGCCTTCATGCGCAGGTGCGCATCCGCGCGGCGGTCGTCGCCGCTGGCGGCCAGCATGGCCAAGCCGTAGCGCAGCGGGTTGCTCAACTCCAGCCATTGCCAGGCCTCCCGTCGCTGGGTGACCTGGTACAGCTCGCGCTTTTCGCCTCGGGCCCAGAGCCAGGTGCCGATATGTTCAGGTAGCACCACTACGGTCCGGGGGTTGATCAAGCCCTGGTCGCGGGCCTGTTGCAGGTAGGCCGAGAGTTTGCGGTGCAGGCGGCTGAGGTTCTGGTAGTCGACCGGGTAGAGCAGTGGCTCGATGCCCAGCAGGTTGCCATGTTCGCCCGGCACGCCCTGGTTGAGGGCCAGTTCGATACGCAGGTCGGACAGGTAATGGCCTTCCGGCCGTTGCAGGGTCCAGAAGCCGTAGCCGCAGAGGGCGGCGATGAGGACCAGCGCAAAGGCGCCGGCTAGCAGATTACGCATGGAACCTTTGATTCGCCGAGGGATTGAATGAGCGCGAGCAGTCGTACGGCAAGTTAGCACAGAGCGTGCGGGCAAAGAAGAACGCTCGGCGTAGCGACCGTGCAGCGGGCTAAGGGTGTTACTCCTGTGCAGTTGGATCAGCAGGTTGTCAGTTTTGATCATTGAGCCTGTTCAAACGCCTGTTTAATGTCGGCTTCAGACAAACGACGGGCCCTGCCGCAGTGGCAGAGGTATCCGCATTCCGTGATCACGCCACCTGTGGAGCTCATCCATGGCTATCGACCGTTACCCGCACCTGCTGGCCCCTCTCGACCTGGGCTTTACTACCCTGCGCAACCGCACCCTGATGGGTTCGATGCACACCGGCCTGGAGGAACGCCCCGGCGGCTTCGAACGCATGGCCGCCTATTTCGCCGAGCGTGCCCGTGGTGGCGTTGGCCTGATGGTCACAGGCGGCATTGCGCCGAATGACGAGGGCGGGGTGTATTCCGGCGCCGCCAAGCTGAGCACCGAGGAAGAAGCCGACAAGCATCGCATCGTCACCGAAGCGGTGCATGCCGCCGGCGGCAAGATCTGCCTGCAGATCCTCCACGCTGGGCGTTATGCCTACAGCCCCAAGCAGGTGGCGCCAAGCGCGATCCAGGCGCCGATCAACCCGTTCAAGCCCAAGGAGCTGGACGAGGAAGGTATCGAGAAGCAGATCCACGACTTCGTCACCTGCGCCAGCCTGGCCCAGCGCGCTGGTTACGATGGTGTCGAGATCATGGGGTCCGAAGGCTACTTCATCAATCAGTTCCTTGCCGCCTACACCAACCATCGCACCGACCGCTGGGGCGGCAGCTACGAAAACCGCATGCGCCTGGCAGTGGAGATCGTGCGCCGTGTGCGTGAAGCGGTGGGGCCGAACTTCATTATCATCTTCCGCCTGTCGATGCTCGACCTGGTCGAGGGTGGCAGCACCTGGGACGAAATCGTGGTGCTGGCCAAGGCGATCGAACAGGCCGGGGCGACGCTGATCAACACCGGGATCGGCTGGCACGAGGCGCGGATTCCGACCATCGCGACCAAGGTGCCGCGTGCGGCGTTCAGCAAGGTCACCGCCAAACTGCGCGGCGCGGTGAAGATTCCGCTGATCACCACCAACCGCATCAACACTCCGGAAGTAGCCGAGACGGTGCTGGCCGAGGGCGATGCCGACATGGTCTCCATGGCCCGGCCATTCCTGGCCGACCCGGACTTCGTCAACAAGGCCGCCGCCGGGCGTGGCGACGAGATCAACACCTGTATCGGTTGCAATCAGGCGTGTCTGGACCACACCTTTGGCGGCAAGCTGACCAGTTGCCTGGTCAACCCGCGGGCCTGCCATGAGACCGAGCTCAATTACTTGCCGGTACTGAACGTCAAGCGTATTGCCGTGGTCGGCGCCGGCCCGGCGGGGCTGGCAGCTGCCACCGTGGCTGCCGAGCGCGGTCATGAGGTGACGTTGTTCGATGCTGCCGGCGAGATCGGTGGGCAGTTCAACGTGGCCAAGCGTGTGCCAGGCAAGGAGGAGTTCTACGAGACCTTGCGTTACTTCCGCAACAAGGTGCGCAGTACTGGGGTCGAGTTGCGCCTGAATACACGCGTCGATGTGGCCGCGCTGGTGGCTGGCGAGTTCGACGAGATTATCCTGGCCACCGGTATTGCCCCGCGCACGCCGGCCATTCCCGGCATCGACAACGCCAAGGTGCTGAGCTACCTGGACGTGCTGCTCGATCGTAAGCCGGTGGGTGAGCGGGTGGCGGTGATCGGTGCTGGCGGTATTGGTTTCGACGTATCCGAGTACCTGGTGCACAAAGGCGTGGCCAGCAGCCAGGACCGTGAGGCGTTCTGGAAGGAGTGGGGGATCGATACCCACCTTGAGGCTCGGGGTGGCGTGGCTGGGATCAAGGCTGAGCCGCATGCGCCGGCGCGGCAGGTGTACTTGTTGCAGCGCAAGAAGAGCAAGGTCGGGGATGGCCTGGGCAAGACTACCGGCTGGATCCATCGCACGGGGTTGAAGAACAAGCAGGTGCAGATGCTCAACAGCGTCGAGTACTTGAGTGTGGATGATGCTGGCTTGCATGTGCGTATTGGCGAGGGTGAGCCGCAGTTGCTGGCGGTGGACAACATCGTCGTCTGCGCGGGGCAGGAGCCGCTGCGTGAGTTGCATGAGGGGTTGGTGGCGGCCGGGCAGTCGGTGCACCTGATCGGCGGTGCCGATGTGGCGGCCGAGTTAGATGCCAAGCGGGCGATCAACCAGGGGTCGCGGTTGGCTGCAGAGTTGTAATGGCCTGACCGGCTTGGTTTGACAGGCTGGCTCCTGCAGTTTTGGCGAATTATTCGTTACTTCTGTAGGAGCCGGCTTGCCGGCGAATAATTGGTTCAACTAAAACTTGATCCAAAGCCAAACTTCCCCAACGCGCTCTTCGCTCTTCGCTCTTCGCTCTTCGCTCTTCGCTCTTCGCTCTTCGCTCTTCGCTCTTCGCTCTTCGCTCTTCGCTCTTCGCTCTTCGCTCTTCGCTCTTCGCTCTTCGCTCTTCGCTCTTGTTTTTGCTTTTGCTTCTAAGCGCGCGATAGTTCAGGCGCCACCAGTTGCGACTTCAGGAGCGAGGGGACCCCGGAGCGAAGCGTAGGGGCCGGATGAATGGAGCGAGGATTTTTTGGTTCCTTTTTGATCCTTCAAAAAGGGACCCGCCGTAAGGGCGGAAAGGTGACTATGCGTCGCCATCGCCAATGAATGAGCGTATAACTTTCAAGACCCACGCTCTGAAAGTCAAAGTCAAAGTCAAAGTCAAAGTCAAAGTCTATCGGCGTCGGTTTTTATAGTTGTAAGCGCATTCATTTACGATGCCGACGCATAGTCACCTTTTCGCCTTTACGTGAACTGACCCCCGAAAGTTGGACGGGGTACGCTATGGGTTCAGCGCTTGGGTCCGAAATTGTACCGGACTCAAGCCATTCAGTCTTAGACTTATACGCTCTTGGTTGTAGTAGGCGATGTAGTCCTCAAGGCCTGACGCCAGTTGTTCAACACTCTCAAACGATTGCAAATAGAAAAACTCGCTCTTGAGTGTGCCAAAGAAGCTTTCCATCGCGGCATTGTCCAGGCAGTTACCCTTACGCGACATACTCTGTTGTATTTTCTTTCTGCCCAGCATATGTCGATAAGCGGGCTGTCGGTATTGCCAGCCCTGATCGGAGTGCAATATCGGTTTGTCATCTGGGTTCAGCCGCTCGAAAGCTTGCTCCAACATCGCCGACACCATCTTGAACTCAGGGCGCGGATTGATCTGATAGGCAAGAATTTCGCCGTTGTACAGGTCCATCACAGGCGAAAGAAACAGCTTCTGCCCTTTCACCTTGAACTCTGTCACATCGGTTACCCATTTCTGATTAGGGGCTTCCGCCTTGAACTCACGCTTGAGCAGATCAGATGCAACAAGCCCTTCGGAACCTCGGTAGGAGCGATATTTCTTCACTTTTACCAGCGATTTCAGATCCATTAACTGCATCAACCGCTGCACCTTCTTGTGATTGATCACCTCGCCATGGCACCCAAGCACGGCGGTGATGCGGCGATAGCCGTACCGCCCCTTATGCCTGTGATAGACACTCTTGATGCGTTCTTTGAGGGCCGCATGCTTGTCGGCCACCAAGGCTTTGCTTTGGTAATAGAAGGTACTGCGTGCCAGCCCTGCAGCACGTAACAGCAGAGCCAGTCGATGTTCATGCCTCAATCCTTGGACAGCCTGCGCTTTCTTGGTTGCGCAGTGCGTGGATCCGCTTGGATCAAGGCATCGAGCTTTTTTAGATAGGCATTCTCCGCACGTAAATACTCCAGCTCTTCGAGCATTTGCTTAGGTGTCAACTCAGCATCTGCAGGCTTAGCAGGGCTTACGTTGGGTTGTTCTGATGCTTTGCGGGGCATACTGGATTCTCGGGCACGATGCGGGTGAAGTGCTTCTAGTCCGCCTTCATCGTACAACCTTTTCCATTGCCTGATGCTACTCGGGCCACGAATATCAAACTGTATGCAGGCTTGCTGGGCTGACAGTCCGTCTTGCTCGATGCACTGCAAAACCTTCAACTTGAACTGGGCGTCGTAGTGGCTGTACTTGGTAGCCAGACCTGCAGCACCGTGTTGCTCATAGCCCTTTATCCAACGGCGCAGCAGCGATGCACTCAGGCTATGCCTCAGTGCCACCTCATGAACACTCCGGGCAGAAAGACACTCCTCGATGAGTGCTTGCTTGAGCGCTAGGTCGTATTTCGTCATGGAACACCCTCCGCTTGGGGTCAGGCGTCCAACTTTCGGGGGTCAGTTCAACGGCGAGTCACTTTTTGTCAAACGCGACAAAAAGTAACCAAAAAACGCTGCGCTCCATTCATCCGGCCCTCCGCTTCGCTCCGGGTCCCCTCACTCCGGCCTTGCTCCCGGGAGGACCGCGCTGAACGCCCCATCCTGGGGCGCAGCGCTTGACGGGCATCCATGCCCGTCACCTCCCTCCGCAAGGCCTGCGTTCGGCCTCCTGAAGTCGCGAAGGTACGGGCGGCGCCTGGGCTGGTGCAGCTGTCGCGGGTTGGATTTGGCGCTAGCCTCTTGATCGGCAACGGCAACGGCAACGGCAACGGCAACGGCAACGGCAACGGCAACGGCGGAGGAGCGCTGCATGCCCCGCAGCGCAATCAGATAAACTCTTGCCATGTTTGAGTTTTCCCTGCCCCAAGCGCCCTTGCAACGCCTCGACCTGCCTTGGCTCCGCCGCGCCGGCATAGAAGGGGGCATCCTGCGTCTGGACCTGATCGACCCGCTGATCAGCGGAAACAAATGGTTCAAGCTGCGCCATCATCTGCTCGCCGCGCGCCAGGCAGGATCGCCGGGCTTGATCAGCCTCGGTGGCAACCACTCCAACCACCTTCACGCCCTGGCCGCAGCCGGCCAACGCTTTGGCTTCGCCACCGCCGGGCTGCTACGCGGCCACCCCCAGGACACGCCAACCGTGCGCGACCTCCAGGGCCTGGGCATGGAGCTGCACTGGCTCGGCTTCGGCGGTTACCGCGCGCGTCACCAGCCCGAATTCTGGTCGCCCTGGCAAGCCCGCTACCCAGGATGGCACTGCATCCCCGAAGGCGGCGGCGGCCCGGCAGGCGCGCAAGGCTGCGCCCAGATCGTCGCGCAATGCCAGGCACAGCTGGCCACGCTCGGCTGGGCCGACTACGACGCCTGGTGGCTGGCGGTCGGCACCGGCACCACCCTGGCGGGCCTGGTGCTGGCCGAGGCCGGGGCGCACCCGGTACATGGGGCATTGGCGGTGCCGCTGGACCATGGCGTGCCGGCCCTGGTGGCAGCACTTGCGGGCGAGTCCGGCTATGTGCTGCACGACGCTAGCCGCGGTGGCTTCGCCCATATCGACGCGACACTGCAGGCCTTCATCGACGAAACCGAGCGGCACACGGCGATACCGCTGGAGGCGCTGTACACCGGCAAGGCGCTCATGGCCCTGCGCGACCAGGTCGAGGCCGGGCGTTTTGCACCCGGCACCCGCCTGGTGGTCCTGCATACCGGCGGCCTGCAGGGGCGGCGCGGCTACTTGTAGGGCAGCATGCGCAGCAGCGTGTTGTCGCGACGCACATAGTGGTGATAAAGCCCAGCCACCGCGTGCAGGCCGATCAGCCAGTAGCCCCAGCTGCCAATGCGCTCATGCCAGCCCTTGATGAACTTGGCCAGGTCCTGGTCCGGCGCGACGATGGCCGGCAGCTCCAGGCCGAAGAATGGGATCGGTTTGTCGGCGGCGCTGAGCAGCGCCCAACCGGCCAGCGGCAGGCCGATCATCATCAGGTACAGCAGCACGTGCACCAGGTGCGACAGGCCGGTCTGCCAGGCCGGTGGCTTCGGCACGATCGGCGGGGTCGGACGCGACAGGCGCATGGCCAGGCGCAGCCAGACCAGCACGAATACGCTCAGGCCAAGCATGAAGTGCAGCTCTTTCATCAGGTCGCGCTCGGCGCTGCCCTTGGGGAACAGGCCGCGCAGCTCGATGCAGGCATAGACAGCCGCCAGCAGCACCAGCATCAGCCAGTGCAGGGCGATCGACAGCCGCGCATAGTGGGTCGCGGGATTGGATGAAACCATGGTCGGTCCTCGTCATCAGGTCGGAAAGGGCGCTCTTGCTGGCGCTCAGCTACTACTGTAATGGCAGTCGGCAATCGTTCCTTGCGCCAGGTCGGTGAAAATTGTGTTGTCTGATCCGGCCTCTTCGCGGGTAAACCCGCTCCCACAGCGATAGCGTTGACCTCAAGCCATGCGCTACACCCGCGAAGGGGGCGGGGCTGTCGACCTCAAAGCCCGGGCAAGTACGGCCAGCTGTCCGCCACCAGGAACAACCGCTCGGCTTCCTGCCAGGCGCCGTCGCCGTCCTGTTCCAGCCGCACCAACAATTGTGCGGGGGCGAACGTTTCCAGTCCGCTCAACCAACCGTCGAACTGGCTCAAGGGCCAGGCTTCCTCCACCCGGGCTGGCGCGAGCCATCCATGCCGGGGCAGTGGCTGCCAGCGTCCTGGCGGGCAGGTCGCGAGGTAATCCGTCCAATCTCGCCGATGCAGCCAGCGCCCGTGCAAATGCGCCGGATGGGCACCGGCAGGCGCCTCGGCATGCCCAGGCCAGGGATAGAACAGATAGCCGCCAAGCCACAGGTGGGCCTCGACCGCGGCGATCCCCAGCCCGTCCAGCGCGGTACGGCTATGGGGCTGGCCGGAGATCGTCAGTTGATGCCCGGTCAGGTGCGCCAGCTTGGTCCCGAGGCGATCGTGGCAACCGGGGCCGAGCCAGCGCATTGGGTCCTGCCCATCACCGGCAGGCGGGCCGAGGTAGAGCTTGATGGCCAGCTCCAGGTGATGGTCGCCTTCGCGGTCGCGCAGCAGGATGTCCAGCTCGCCCAGGGTGTGCCCGCCGTCGCGGATCGCCAGGTTGGCGGCCAGCAGCTCGACGCCCGGCGCCTGCTGCAGGGCGAACTGCCACAGGCTTTCGTAGTACAGGCCCAACCGCCGACTGTTCAGGCGTGCCAGCCAGCTCAGCAGTGGCGCGGGCTCCTGGTCGAGCGCCGCGAGCCAGTGGCCCAGGCGCTGCGGATCATCGGCCCAGGCGCTGCCCAGCAGCGGATGGCGCTGGGGGCCGCCGGCCTGCGCCAGCAGCGGTGGTGACAGGATCGCCCAGGCCAGGTCGCGCACGGCAGGGTGGCGCAGCTGGCGGGGCAGGGGCTGGAGATCGGCGAAGGGCATCATCCAGCGAGCATAGCCGGTTTGCCGCTGGCCAGTCCTTTCGCCCATAATCCCGCCATTGTCACACCGGCGCAGAGCCTTGCAGGAGCACCATGGAGCAATTTCGCAATATCGGTATCATCGGACGCCTTGGCAGCTCCCAGGTGCTCGACACCATTCGCCGGCTGAAAAAATTCCTCCTCGAGCGCCACCTGCACGTGATCCTCGAGGACACCATCGCCGAAGTGCTGCCCGGCCACGGCCTGCAGACCTCCACGCGCAAGCTGCTGGGCGAGGTCTGCGACCTGGTCATCGTGGTCGGCGGCGACGGTAGCCTGCTGGGCGCCGCCCGCGCCCTGGCCCGGCACAACATTCCGGTGCTGGGTATCAATCGCGGCAACCTGGGCTTTCTCACCGATATTCGCCCCGACGAGCTGGAACAGAAGGTCGCCGAAGTGCTCGACGGCCACTACCTGATGGAAAACCGCTTCCTGCTGCAGGCCGAGGTGCGCCGCCACAACGAGGCCATTGGCCAGGGCGATGCGCTCAATGACGTGGTGCTGCACCCGGGCAAGTCGACGCGGATGATCGAGTTCGAGATCTACATCGATGGCCAGTTCGTCTGCAGCCAGAAGGCCGACGGCCTGATCGTCGCCACGCCCACCGGCTCCACGGCCTATGCGCTGTCGGCCGGCGGCCCGATCATGCACCCCAAGCTCGACGCCATCGTCATCGTGCCGATGTACCCGCACACCCTGTCGGGCCGGCCGATCGTGGTCGACGGCAACAGCGAGCTGAAGATCGTCGTGTCCAAGGACCTGCAGATCTACCCGCAGGTTTCCTGTGACGGCCAGAACCACTTCACCTGCGCTCCCGGCGACACCATCACGGTGAGCAAGAAACCGCAGAAGCTGCGCCTGATCCACCCGCTGGACCACAACTACTATGAGGTCTGCCGCACCAAGCTCGGCTGGGGCAGCCGCCTGGGAGGCAGGGACGACTGATGTTCGATCCGGCGCGAAGTTTCGACATCATCGGTGACGTGCACGGCTGCGCACTGACCCTCGAGCGCCTGCTCGACACCCTCGGCTACAAGCGGATCGGCGGGGTCTGGCGCCACCCACGGCGCCAGGCGCTGTTCCTCGGCGATATCGTCGACCGCGGCCCGCGTATCCGTGAGGCGCTGCACATTGTCCATGACATGGTCGAGGCCGGGCAGGCGTTCTGCATCATGGGCAACCACGAATACAACGCCCTGGCCTGGGTCACCCCGGCGCTGCCCGGTAGTGGCAAGGCCTATGTGCGCGAGCACACCCCGCGGCACGCGCGGCTGATCGACGAAACCCTGACCCAGTTCGCCCAGCACCCCGGTGACTGGCATGATTTCATCCAGTGGTTCTACACCTTGCCGCTGTTCGTCGACGCCGGGCGTTTCCGCCTGGTGCACGCCTGCTGGGATCCGCAACTGATCGCGCCGCTGCGCCAGCAGTACTCCAGCGGCTGCATCGACGAACACTTCATCCAGGCCTCGGCGGTGTCCGGCAGCTTCGCCTCGACCGTATGCAACCGCCTGCTGCGCGGCACCGACATGCGCCTGCCGGACGGCCTGACCCTGACCGGCGGCGACGGCCTGACCCGGGCCTTCTTCCGCACCAAGTTCTGGGAAGAAGACCCGCAGACCTACGGCGACATCGTCTTCCAGCCCGACGCGCTGCCCGACGAGGTGGCCCGCACGCCGCTGAGCCACAGCCAGAAGAACGCCCTGTTGCGCTATGCCGAGGATGAGCCGCTGCTGTTCGTCGGCCACTACTGGCGCAGCGGCCGTCCGGCGCCAATCCGCGCCAACCTGGCCTGCCTGGACTACAGCGCGGTGCTGTATGGCAAGCTGGCGGCCTATCGGCTGGACGATGAAACCCGCATCGACCCACACAAGTTCGTCTGGGTCGATGTCGAACGCCCGCAGGCCAGCCAATGAACGTGATCGAAGTGTTGCGCCTGCCGTTGAATGTCGACCTCGCTGGCTTCGTCGCCTTGCTGCGCCGCCTGCAGGTGCCGCATCGGGTCGTGGAGGAGGGTGGGGAGCAGGTGCTCTGGGCGCCCCCGGCGATGGCCGACGACGTGCGCCAGCTGTACCAGCGCTTCCCCGATGGCAACGCCGACGTGGAGCTCCCCGTGGAAGCCGGCTTGCCGGAGAGCATCCCCACGACGCCTTCCCTGAAGGACCAGGCCCTGGCCTGCAAGGTCACTGCCACCGTCCTGCTGCTGAGCCTGGTGGTGGCCGGCCTGACCGGCCTGGGCGATAACCTCTCGACCATCGCCTGGTTCACCTTCCTGCCGTTCCAGGTGCAGGGGGATTACCTCTACTTCACCGCATTACCCCAGGCCCTTGGCGAAGGCCAATGGTGGCGCCTGGTGTCGCCGATGCTGCTGCACTTCGGCGTGCTGCACCTGGCGATGAACGGCTTGTGGTACTGGGAACTGGGCAAGCGCATCGAGTTGCGCCAGGGCCCGTGGATGCTGCTTGGGCTGACCTTACTGTTCAGCCTGGTGTCCAACCTGGCCCAGCATTTCACCAGCGGCCCGAGCCTGTTCGGTGGCCTGTCCGGGGTGCTCTACGGCTTGCTCGGGCATGTCTGGCTGTACCAGTGGCTGGCGCCCAATCCGCAGTTCAACCTGCCCAAGGGCGTGTTGGTGATGATGCTGATCTGGCTGCTGATCTGCCTGAGCGGCGTGGTTGGCCAACTGGGCTTCGGCCAGATCGCTAACGCCGCGCATGTCGGCGGGTTGCTCATCGGATGCCTGACCGGCCTCTTGGGTGGCGCGCTCACCAGGCGTAGACTGTCCGCCTGACTTAGGCTTTGGACGATAAGCACCTGCGCGACGACCATGCTGCGTTGAAAACAGGCTCGGAATGCTCATTTACAACACGTAAACTCCGCTTCCTAGCCTGTTTTCGCCGTGCCTGATCGCCGCGCAGGTACTTCTCGTCCAAACCCATTGGAGACCCCATGTCCACATTCGCGCAAATGATCGAAAACATCACCCCCGAGATCTACGAGAGCCTGAAAACGGCCGTGGAAATCGGCAAATGGTCCGACGGCCGCAAGCTGACCGCCGAGCAGAAGGAGCTGTCGCTGCAGGCGGTGATCGCCTGGGAAATGAAGAACCTCCCCGAAGAGCAGCGCACCGGTTACATGGGCCCGCAGGAATGCGCCTCGAAGTCCGCGCCAATCGCCAACATCCTGTTCAAGTCGGACTCGGTACATTGATCGAACTCGCTCGTGGCTCTTTGAGCAAGATGGCGGTGCGCCTGGACGCACCGGTCGTTCAATACAGTTTCCGCCTCGATGACACCGAGGTGCCGGTCAACCCATTGATCGGCCAGTCGATTCGCCTGGAGTACCTCGGCGCCATCCACTGCAGCCATTGCGGCAAGCGCACCAAGACCAGCTTCAGCCAGGGTTACTGCTACCCGTGCATGACCAAGCTGGCCCAGTGCGACGTGTGCATCATGGCCCCGGAAAAATGCCACTACGACGCCGGCACCTGCCGCGAGCCGTCGTGGGGCGAGCAATTCTGCATGACCGACCACGTGGTGTACCTGGCCAACTCGTCGGGCATCAAGGTTGGCATCACCCGCGCCACCCAGCTGCCCACCCGCTGGCTCGACCAGGGCGCCAGCCAGGCGCTGCCGATCATGCGCGTGGCCACCCGCCAGCAATCCGGGCTGGTCGAGGATGTGCTGCGCAGCCAAGTGCCGGACCGCACCAACTGGCGCGCGCTGCTCAAGGGCGACGCCGAGGCGCTCGACCTGCCGGCCATCCGTGAGCAGGTCTTCGACGCCTGCGCCGACGGCATCCGCGGCCTGCAGGAACGCTTCGGCCTGCAGGCGATCCAGCCGCTGCCCGATGCCGAGGTGGTGCAGATGCGCTACCCGGTCGAGACCTACCCGAAAAAGATCGTCAGCTTCAACCTCGACAAGGACCCGGTCGTGGAAGGCACGCTGCTGGGCATCAAGGGGCAGTACCTGATCTTCGACACCGGCGTGATCAACATTCGCAAGTACACGGCCTACCAACTGGCCGTGCTCCAGTAAAAGGATCGTCACCATGCGTACCGAACAACCGCAAGTGATCTACCTCAAGGACTATCAGGCCCCCGAGTACCTGATCGACGAGACGCACCTGACCTTCGAACTGTTCGAGGACCATAGCCTGGTGCATGCGCAGCTGGTCATGCGCCGCAACCCCGAGCGTGGCGCCGGCTTGCCGCCGCTGGTGCTCGATGGCCAGCAGTTGGAACTGTTGAGCGTGCAGCTGGACGACCAGGCGCTGGGCGCCAACGACTACCAGCTCGACGACGACAGCCTCACCGTGCAGCCGACGAGCGAGCACTTCACCCTCGACACCAGTGTGAAGATCCACCCAGAGAGCAACACCGCACTGGAAGGCCTGTACAAGTCCGGCAAGATGTTCTGCACCCAGTGCGAGGCCGAAGGCTTTCGCAAGATCACCTATTACCTCGACCGCCCGGATGTGATGAGTACCTTCACCACCACGGTGATTGCCGAACAGCACCGCTATCCAGTGCTGCTGTCCAATGGCAACCCGGTCGGCAGCGGTCCGGGCGAGGACGGCCGCCACTGGGCGACCTGGGAAGACCCGTTCAAGAAACCGGCCTACCTGTTCGCATTGGTGGCCGGTGACCTGTGGTGCGTCGAAAGCGAATTCACCCGCCAGTCTGGTCGTGACGTGACCCTGCGTATCTATGTCGAGGAAGAGAACCTCGACAAGTGCGACCACGCCATGGTCAGCCTGAAGAAGTCCATGCGCTGGGATGAAGAAGTCTATGGCCGCGAGTACGACCTGGACATCTTCATGATCGTCGCGGTCAACGACTTCAACATGGGCGCCATGGAAAACAAGGGCCTGAACATCTTCAACTCCAGCTGCGTGCTGGCCCGCGCCGAGACCGCCACCGACGCCGCCCACCAGCGAGTCGAAGGCGTGGTCGCCCACGAGTACTTCCACAACTGGTCGGGCAACCGCGTGACCTGCCGCGACTGGTTCCAGCTGTCGCTCAAGGAAGGCTTCACGGTGTACCGCGACGCCGCGTTCAGCGCCGACATGAACTCGCGCACGGTCAAGCGCATCGAGGACGTCGCCTACCTGCGCACCCACCAGTTCGCCGAGGACGCCGGCCCCATGGCCCACCCGGTGCGCCCGGCCAGCTTCATCGAGATCTCCAACTTCTACACCCTGACCGTGTACGAGAAGGGCGCCGAAGTGGTGGGGATGGTCCACACCCTGCTGGGCGACCAAGGCTTCCGCAAGGGCAGCGACCTGTACTTCGCGCGCCACGATGGCCAGGCGGTGACCACCGACGACTTCATCAAGGCCATGGAAGATGCCAACGGCGTCGACCTGACCCAGTTCAAGCGCTGGTACAGCCAGGCCGGCACGCCGCGCCTGGAGGTCAGCGAGCAGTTTGACGCCGGCGCGCAGACCTACAGCCTGACCTTCCGCCAGAGCTGCCCGGCGACGCCGGACCAGGTCGAGAAGCTGCCGTTCGTGATCCCGGTGGCGCTGGGCCTGCTCGATGCCCAGGGCAACGACCTGCCGCTGCGCCTGGTCGGTGAGGATGCGGCCGTTTGTACCAGCCGGGTGCTGTCGGTGACGGAGGCCGAGCAGACCTTCACCTTCCAGGGCATCACCGCCAAGCCGCTGCCATCGCTGCTGCGCGGCTTCAGCGCGCCGGTCAAACTGAGCTTCCCATACGACCGCGACCAGTTGATGTTCCTCATGCAGCACGACAGCGACGGCTTCAACCGTTGGGAAGCGGGGCAGCAGCTGTCGGTACAGGTGCTGCAGGAGCTGATTGGCCAGCACCAGCGTGGCGAAGCGCTCAAGCTCGACCAGCGCCTGATCACCGCGCTGGGCACCGTGCTCGGCAATGAGGCGCTGGACCCGGCCATGGTCGCCGAGATGCTTTCGCTGCCGGGCGAGGCTTACCTCACCGAGATCAGCCAGGTGGCCGATGTCGATGCGATCCACGCCGCTCGCGAGTTCGCCCGCCAGCAGATCGCCGAGCAGCTGTTCGACGCCCTGTGGGCACGCTACCAGGCCAACCGCGAAGTCTCGCGCAAGACCCCGTACGTGGCCTCGGCCGAGCACTTCGCCCGCCGCAGCCTGCAGAACATCGCATTGTCGTACCTGATGCTCAGCGGCAAGGCGCAGGTGCTGGAGGCGACCCTTGAGCAGTTCGACCAATGCGACAACATGACTGAGCGCCTGACCGCGCTGGCGGTGCTGGTCAATTCGTCGTTCGAGGCCGAGCGGGCCAAGGCCCTGGAAACCTTCGCCGAGCACTTCAAGGACAACCCGCTGGTCATGGACCAGTGGTTCAGCGTGCAGGCGGCCAGCGCGCTGCCAGGCGCTCTGGCGCGGGTCAAGGCGCTGATGCAGCACCCGGCGTTCACCCTGAAGAACCCGAACAAGGTACGTGCCTTGGTCGGCGCCTTCGCCGGGCAGAACCTGGTCAACTTCCACGCTACCGACGGTTCGGGGTATCGCTTCCTGGCGGACCTGGTGATCGAGCTCAACGCGCTCAACCCGCAGATCGCCTCGCGTCTGCTCGCGCCGCTGACCCGCTGGCGCAAGTATGACGATCAGCGCCAGGCGCTGATGAAGGGCGAACTGGAGCGGATTCTCGCTTCGGGGGCGTTGTCCAGCGATGTGTATGAGGTGGTGAGCAAAAGTCTCGCTTGAGACCCCTGGGGCTGCTGCGCAGCCCTTTCGCGACACAAGGCCGCTCCTACAGGGAAGTGCAATTCTCTGTAGGAGCGGCCTTGTGTCGCGAAAGGGTCGCGCAGCGGCCCCAATCATTTTCATGGTTAACAAAACATAACGTCCCGCTCGTTGTGTTCTGTCGGACAATCCCGATAGCATGGCCCGAAGCTATTCCAGGGCTCTGGAACAGGGTTTTCGCAGTACCTGGCAATAGATTGACCCACCACAAGAACACAACAGGGGGCAGTCATGAGAGAACGGATTACGCCACGTCGCACGCGGATGGCGGGTGCGATGCTGGCGCTGGTGCTGGGCATCGGCGCCGGCAACGTCGAAGCGGCGGTGGCCGCCGACGACTATTCGGTGGAGTCGGCCAAGGCCAGCCAAAGCCTGTTGATCGGTGCCACCCATGCCGGGCAGCGCCTGGTGGTGGTCGGTGATCGCGGCCATATCCTGTTCTCCGACGACCAGGGCAAGACCTGGACCCAGGCCCGGGTGCCCACCCGACAATTGCTCACCGCGGTGTTCTTCCTCGACGACAAGCGCGGCTGGGCCGTTGGCCATGACGCGCAGATCCTCGCCAGCAACGACGGCGGCGCGACCTGGAGCAAGCAGTTCGAAGACCTGTCCCGTGAAGCCCCCTTGCTCGACGTGCGTTTCCTCGACTCGCAGCACGGCTTTGCCGTGGGCGCCTACGGTGCCCTGCTCGAAACCCTCGATGGCGGCCAGCACTGGCAGGACGTCGCCGAGCGCCTGGACAACCCCGACCAACTGCACCTCAATGCCATCACCATGGTGAAGGACGCCGGCCTGTTCATCGTAGGCGAACAGGGCAGCATGTTCCGCTCCAGTGACAACGGCCAGAGCTGGTCGAAGGTCCAAGGCCCTTACGAGGGCTCGCTGTTCGGCGTGATCGGCACCGCCCAGCCCAACACCCTGTTGGCCTACGGCCTGCGCGGCAATTTGTTCCGCTCCAGCGACTTCGGCGACAGCTGGCAGCCGATCGAGCTCAGGGCCGAGCGCGGCCCGCTCGAATTCGGCCTGGCAAGCGCTACGCTTCTCGAAGACGGCAGCCTGGTGCTGGTCGGTAACGGCGGCAGCGTGCTGCGCAGCCATGACGACGGCCAGACCTTCAGTGTGCGCAACCGCGCCGACCGCATCGCCCTGGCCGGGGTCAGCGGCCTTGCCGGTGGCGGCCTGCTGCTGGTGGGGCAGGGCGGCGTGCACCTGGCAGCGGCCGACGGTGTAGAGGAGGTACGTCCATGACCAGCCGGGAGAGCTTCGACATGCAGCACAAGGACAAGGCCACCCTGCTGGAACGCCTGATCTTCAACAACCGCCCGGCAGTCATCGCCCTGTGCCTGCTGGTCAGTGTGTTCCTGTTCTGGCAGGCCACGCAGATCCGCCCGTCCACCAGTTTCGAAAAGATGATCCCGCTGCAGCACCCGTTCATCGAACAGATGATGGAGCACCGCAACGACCTGGCTAACCTCGGCAATACCGTGCGCGTCTCGGTGGAGGCGGTCAACGGCGATATCTTCGACAAGGCCTACATGGAAACCCTGCGCCAGATCCATGACGAGGTGTTCTACATTCCCGGCGTCGACCGCGCGGGGTTGAAGTCGCTGTGGAGCCCTAGCGTGCGCTGGAGCGAGGTTACCGAAGAGGGCTTCTCCGGTGGCGAGGTGATTCCCAACACCTACAACGGTTCCCAGGACAGCCTCGACACCTTGCGTGACAACGTGCTCAAGTCGGGCCAGGTGGGGCGCCTGGTGGCCAACAACTTCAAGTCGAGCATCATCGACATCCCGCTGCTGGAGAGCTACCCCGATCCGCAGGACCCGGGCCGGCAGGTCAAGCTCGACTACCAGCAGTTCTCGCACCAGCTCGAAGAGAAGATCCGCGACAAGTTCCAGGCGCAGAACCCCAACGTGAAGATCCACATCGTCGGCTTCGCCAAGAAAGTCGGCGACCTGATCGACGGCCTGGTGATGGTGGCGATGTTCTTCGGCGTGGCCCTGGTGATCACCTGGGCGCTGCTGTACTGGTTCACCTGGTGCATCCGCAGCACCATCTCCGTGCTCATCACCACGCTGGTGGCGGTGGTCTGGCAGCTGGGGCTGATGCATGCCGTGGGCTTCGGCCTCGACCCGTACTCGATGCTGGTGCCGTTCCTGATCTTCGCCATCGGCATCTCCCACGGGGTGCAGAAAATCAACGGCATCGCCTTGCAGTCCAGCGACGCCGACAACGCCCTGACCGCCGCGCGACGCACCTTCCGCCAGTTGTTCCTGCCCGGGATGATCGCCATCCTCGCCGATGCCGTGGGTTTCATCACCCTGCTGATCATCGATATCGGGGTGATCCGCGAGCTGGCGATCGGCGCCTCGATCGGTGTGGCGGTGATCGTCTTCACCAACCTGATCCTGCTGCCGGTGGCGATCAGCTACGTCGGCATCAGCCAGAAGGCCATCGCCCGCAGCAAGAAGGACGCGACCCGCGAACACCCGTTCTGGCGCCTGCTGTCCAACTTCGCCAGCGCCAAGGTGGCGCCGGTATCGGTGGTGCTGGCGCTGCTGGCCTTTGCCGGCGGCCTCTGGTACAGCCAGAACCTGAAGATCGGCGACCTCGACCAGGGCGCCCCGGAGCTGCGTCCGGATTCGCGCTACAACCAGGACAACAGCTTCATCATCAGCAACTACTCGACCAGTTCCGACGTGCTGGTGATCATGGTCAAGACCCCGGCCGAAAGCTGCTCGATCCACTCGACCATGGCGCCGATCGACGAGCTGATGTGGGCCATGGACAACACCCCGGGGGTGCAGTCGACCATCTCCCTGGTGACCGTGTCCAAGCAAGTGATCAAGGGCATGAACGAGGGCAGCCTGAAATGGGAAACCCTGTCGCGCAACCCGGACATCCTCAACAACTCCATCGCCCGCGCCGATGGCCTGTACAACGCCGACTGCTCGCTGGCGCCGGTGCTGGTGTTCCTCAACGACCACAAGGCCGAGACCCTCGAGCGGGTCACCGCCGCGGCCAAGGCTTTCGCCGACAGCCACAACAAGGAGGGCCTGCAGTTCCTCCTGGCGGCTGGTAACGCTGGCATCGAAGCGGCCACCAACGAGGTGATCAAGTCGGCCGAGCTGACCATCCTCATCCTCGTCTACCTGTGCGTGGCGGTGATGTGCATGATCACTTTCCGCTCCTTTGCCGCGACCCTGTGCATCGTTCTGCCGCTGGTGTTGACCTCGGTGCTGGGCAACGCGCTGATGGCGTTCATGGGCATTGGCGTGAAGGTCGCCACGCTGCCGGTGGTGGCACTGGGCGTGGGCATTGGCGTGGACTACGGCATCTACATCTACAGTCGCCTCGAGAGCTTCCTGCGCGCTGGCCTGCCGTTGCAGGAGGCCTACTACGAGACCCTGCGCTCGACCGGCAAGGCGGTGCTGTTCACCGGCCTGTGCCTGGCCATTGGCGTGTGCACCTGGATCTTCTCGGCGATCAAGTTCCAGGCCGACATGGGCCTGATGCTGACCTTCATGCTGCTGTGGAACATGTTCGGCGCGCTGTGGCTGTTGCCGGCGCTGGCGCGGTTCCTGATCAAGCCGGGCAAGCTGGCGGGCAAGGAGGGCGGCTCGATCTTTGCCCATTGATCGTGTGGGAGCGGGTTTGCCCGCGAATGCGATGGTGCGCACACCGACGCATTCGCGGGTAAACCCGCTCCCACCGCGTATACTGTCGGCTCATTTTTCTATTGGTATGCTCGCGCCCCATGACCACCCTCGCCACCGCCCTCGCAGCCTGCGACATGCTGCTGATCGACGGCCTGCACGCTTTCGATTTCACCTTCGACGAATCCGGTCTGACCATCGAATGCATGGACGGTCGCCAGCTGCGCCGCTGGGTCTTCAGCGCCGATCAGGTGGCCGCCGCCAGCGGTGCGGGCGACGACTGGAGCCTCAGCGATGGCGAGGGCGAGCATCGTCTAGTCTGTATGAGTGCTTTCCGTGCCCCGGATGAAGAAGACGATGAAGAGTAAATGGACATGCCTGCTGAGTGCTGGCCTCATCGCCCTGTCGCTTGAGACCCAGGCTGCCACCTTGCTGGTGGGCAGCTACACCGATGGCGGCAGCGAAGGGATCTACCGCTACGACTTCAATAGCCGCACCGGGCAGATCGACGCCACGCCCCGGCAGGTGGTCAAAAGCGTCAGTCCCTCGTGGCTGGTGCTGTCGGCCGACCAGCGCCTGCTGTTCGCGGTCAATGAAACGCCCAAAGGCCACGTCAGTAGTTTTTCGCTCGGCAAGCAGGGCGAGATCAAGCCGTTGAACCAAGTGCCAAGCCTGGGTGACGAACCGACCCATGCCAGTCTCAGCCATGACCAGCGCTATCTGTTCGTGGCCAACTACGCGGTGGCCGCCGACCCGGGTGGCAGCCTGGTGGTGGTTCCCGTGGCCAAGGACGGCAAGCTCAAGCCGGTGGTGCAGCAGGCCCGGCACACGCCGAGCAAGGTCAACCCCGAGCGCCAGGCCGGCGCCCACGTGCATTCGCTGGTGTTGTCACCCGATGGGCGTCATCTGTATGCCAGCGACCTGGGCGCCGACAAGGTGTTCATCTACCGCTATGACGGGGCCAGCCCCGAGCATCCGCTGAGCCCGGCGATACCGCCGTCGGTAGACCTGCCGCCGGGCAGCGGCCCGCGCCACCTGTTGTTCGACGCCAAGGGCCGGCACGCTTATCTGACCCTGGAGATGAGTGCCGAGGTGGTGGTGTTCGATGTGCAAGGCGCTGCCTTGAGCGAGCGCCAGCGCTTGCCGCTGACCGAGAATAAGGACGCTGCGGCGAAAGCGGCGGGCGGCCTGCACCTGTCGGCCGACGGTCGCTTCCTGTATGTCAGCAACCGCGGGACCGCCAATGAGATCGTGGTGTATGCCGTGGGCAAGGACGACGGCCAGCTGACCTTGCTGCAGCGTCGTTCGGTGGAAGGCGACCATCCTCGGGAGTTCGCGCTCGACCCCGATGGCAACTACCTGCTGGTGGCCAACCAGAAGAGCAACCAGATCGTGGTACTGAGCCGCGACCCGCGCAAGGGTACCCTGGGCGACACGGTGCAGAAGCTCGAACAGCCAGCGCCTTCGGACCTGAAGTTTATGGAATGAGCCTGCGCTTGCCCTGTAGGAGCAACTGTCTTGCTCAACTGCTAAAGCTAGCGCGATCCCTGTGGGAGCGGGCTTGCCCCGCGAACACGGGCGAAGCCCGTGCCACCCTGCGCGCGGGCCATTATCGATCGGCGTGATAATCGCTACTGCTGCAATGAATTTCAGTGCTCGAGTCCATCGGCGTAAGTTTTGATCCAAGGCCCCGACGGGGCAATGTCAAAACCACTGATGTCGAGGTCCGCCCACATGAACTTCAATCTCTTCCCGGTCATTGCCGCTTCCGCCATCTCAGCTTCCGTCGTGCTGCCGGCCCACGCCCAGGTCCAGGTCAGCGCGAACAAATCGTCGATCCAGACCTACACCCAGAAGTACCTGCAACAGAGCGCCAACTTCTATGCGGCGCTGGACCACAAGGCCCAGCACTGAGCCCACTTGACCGGGGGCCTGGTTCAACTCCGGGGTTTAGGCACCGGTAGGAATCCAGGTCTCCTGTTCTTGGCATTGAATGCCAATCTGCAGGTTGCGTTCATCCAGGTAGGGATGGCCATCCTTATCGATCAGGTAGAACACCTCGTGCAGGTATTGCTCGCCGTTGGCTCGGTAGCAACGGAATGCCGTGTTGTCTGGAAAGGTCTTCCTGATCTCGGAAAATAGGGTCTTTTTGCCAATCAGGCCCTTGAAACTGTCCTCATCTTCAAACTTCTTCACACCAGCAAGCACGACCATGTCCTGGAAGTAGGCCCGCATTGTCTTGCCAGAGCAGGTCCCGTGCTTGCGCCATTCATGGTCGAACATGCCTTCTGGGTCTTTGGTGACCAGTGCTCGCAGCGGTTTGTTGTCCAGCACGGCCTTCATTTCCTCTGCCGGCATCGTGCAAACATCGTTTCTACAGGACGGAGAGCTGGTGCAGTTCTGCGGGTGCCGATTGGTCTTGTCACCTTCGGACTTGCTGTACGGCCATAAGCCGTGGCTCAGTAGCGCTTTGGGCGGTTGCTCGCAGCCTGGGGTCTTAGGTTTCATGATGCAGAAGGTCGGTTGCCAGGTGAACGAGTAGACCAGGAAGTCTGTGTTGAACTCCTCCTGCGAGGGGCCGGCAGCTTCGTTGGCATCCAATCCCCATACGTTGCCGATGCAGACCAGCAGCAGTGCCCCGAATAGCTTCTTGCGCATTGTCATGACCATGTCCCTTGGCGGTGGGTGGCCGCAGCGAGCGCCGCAGCCCATGGCTCACTAATACCGTTGTGGAGCCTTTGCGACCACTGGCAAAAATGCCAGGTAGGACGATTCCAATGTAAAGACCGTGGTGATATCACATGGCCATGTGATTTAATTTGACGCTAATTTTTTGACTCGCCAAAGGGGCAGAGCATGATGTGGCGTATCACGGCGGTTGTGTTGTTGCTGATGTCCGCGCCGATCCTGGCGCTGTGACAGCGTTTCATTTGGCCATGACGCTTTTGAACAGGGCTGAATCCAGCCACCCTTGCAGCCAGCTTCGCAGTCGCGGATAAGCCGCCTCGGCGAACCATTCGGGTTCGACACCGGCAAACTGGCGCATCAACGGCAGCACTGCGGCGTCGGCCAGACTTGGGTGATCGGCAAACAGGAATGCTCGGTCCGTTAGCAGGCTTTCCAGCTCGGCCAGCCAGGCTTGGGCCTGTTGCCGGTAGTCCGACCGAGAATATTCGGGGTAGCGCTCGGCATACTTGTACAGGTTCACCTGTGCCTTGAAGGTGCTGTCGTTGCGCGCGATCAGCGCGTCGGCCTGGCGCGCGGCAACCGGGCTGGCCAGCAGGCGCCAGTCATCGGGGTCATGCTGGTCGAGCGCCCAGCGCATGATGTCCAGGCTTTCCTCCAGCACCCTGTCTCCGCTATCGAGCACTGGCACCGTGCCCTTGGGCGACAGTGCCAGCAGTTCGGCGGGCTTTTCCTTCATCTTCACCTCGACCACCTGCACCTCGCACCCGGCATAGCGCAGGGCCAGGCGCGCGCGCATGGCCCAGGGGCAGCGGCGGAACGAGTAGAGGATCACCCGCACACCTCGACATCGCTCAGGCCGTTGCCCTGGCGGCGCACCTGGATCTGCACCGGGATGCGTTCGTGCATCTCTTGTACATGGGAGATCACCGCCACCTTGCGCCCTTGGGCCTGCAGGCCGTCGAGGGCGTCCATGGCCAGTTGCAGCGACTCGGGGTCGAGGCTGCCGAAGCCTTCGTCGATGAACAGCGATTCGATACGCAAGGTGCTGGAGGCCATCGACGCCAGGCCCAAGGCCAGGGCCAGGGAAACCAGGAAGGTCTCGCCACCCGACAGCGAGTGCACCGAGCGCAGTTCGTCACCCATCTCGGTGTCCAGCACCAGCAGGCCAAGGGCGCTGCCGCCACGCTTGAGGCGATAGCGCCGGGCCAGCTGGCGCAGCTGGCTGTTGGCGTGGTGCAGCAGCAGGTCGAGGTTGTAGCCCTGGGCGATCTTGCGGAACACATCGCCCGAGGCGGAGCCGATCAGCGCATTCAGGCGCGCCCAGCGTTGCCATTGCTGATAGGCCTGGGCGATCTGCTCGGCCAGGGCCTGGCTCGCCTGTTGTCGGCGCTGGTCGTCGGCCTGGCGGGCGCGCAGCTCGGCGCAGTGTTGCTCTTGCGTGGTCAATTGCTGCTGGAGCTCGGCGAGGGCTTGCTCCAGGGCCTCCACCGGCAGTTCGCCATGGGCCTGGGCGGCATGCTGGTGCAGGCGTTGTTCACGCTCCTGGACCAGCACACGACCTTGCTCGACGGTTTTTTCCGCGCTCTGCAAGCGTTGGCGCAGTTCACCGAGCTGGGCATCGTCGATGGCCAGCAGGCGGTCGAGGCCGGCGTCATCCAGTTCAGGGTGTTCACCGCGCCATTGCGCGATTTCACCCTGCAATTGCTGGTGCTCCTGCTCCAGGGCCTGCTGGCGTTGCTGGTTGGCCTTGAGTTCGCCGGCCAGTTGCACGCCCTGGGTGTGCAGCGCTTGCAATTGCTGGGCGGTCTGCGCCTCGGTGGCGCGGGCCTGGTCCAGTTGTGTGTCCATATGCTGCTGCCAGGCTTCGGCACTGGGCTGTTCACCGAGCAGTTCGCCCAGGGTGGCATGGGCTTGCTGGCGTTGCGTATCCAGCCCGCTGAGCTTTTGCTGAGCTTGCTGTTGAGCTTGCAGGCGCATGGTTTGCTGGTCGTGCAGCTTGTCCAGCTGTACCTGGCGGGCCTGTTGTTCTTCCAGTTCGTCCTTGCGCAGGTCGAGTTGCTGGCGACGCTGGGCGATCTGCTGGTCGAGGCCGAGGAAGGCGTTGGCCGGATCGTCGCGCAGGGCCTGGAGGATTTCCGCGGGTAGCACGCTGGCCAGGTCGTCGAGGCCCTGCTGCACCTGCTGGGTGTCGGCGGCCAGGGCTTGGTGTTGCTGGTCTAGGTGACGCTGGGCCTGTTGTTGGGCGTCAGCGGCGGCCTGTAATTGCTGGGTGAGGCGGGTGGCGTCCTGTTGCAGGGCCAGTAGTGTGCCCTGGCGTTTCTCGTCGCGGTCGATTTCTTCGCCAAGGCGGCGCAGCTGGCCATCGAGCCATTTGCCGCGGGCAGCGTCATTCTGCGCTGCGAGCGCCGGCCACAGGGCATGGGCCTGGGCCTGCTCGAGCACGGGTTGCAACTGTTCGTCCAACTGCTGCTGTTGTTGTTGGTAGTCCTTGAGCTGGGCATTGATCACGCCCAGCTGGGTGCGCAGCTCCACCAGCGTGCCATTGAGCTGTTCGACTTGCTTGTGCGCCGCGTCCTCCTCGGCTTGGTCGTGGCGGCCAAGGCTTTGCAGCAGTGCCTCGGGCTGATGGAACGGGTGTTCGGCGCTGCCGCACACCGGGCAGGGCTCGCCATCGCGCAGTTGGGCGCGCAGTTCCTCGACACTGGTGTTGCGCGCTAGGCGCTGGCGTTCAAGCAATTGGCGGGTGAGGGTCAGCGCCTGTTCGGCGCTTTCCAGTTCGGCCTTGGCCGCGGTGCCTTCGCTGATCAGTCGTTGGCGCTGTTGCATGGCCTGTTGCTGGCGCTCGCGCAGGGTATCCAGGGCCAGGCGCAGTTCCTGCGCGCGGCCATGCAGGCGGGCCAGTTCCTCGACTGCGCGCTGCTGCTTGCGGTTGTCCTGCAGCATGGCGCCCAGCAGGCCGATTTGCTCGGCCAGCGCCTGGGGTTCGGCCCCGGCTTCGCGGAACAGCAGTTCGAACTGCTCGCGTTGCGCCTGCAATTGGGCATTGGCCTGGCTGGCCTGGGCCTGCAAGCCGGGCAGTTCCTCGCGGCCCTTGGCCAGGCGGCCGCCAATCAGCATCACTTGCTTGAGCTGCGGCAGGTAGGCCTGCCAGGCATCGGCCAGGCTGCCCAGGTGCTGGCTTTCGGCCAGGGCACTGTCGATCTGGGCCAGTTGCTGCAAGGTGCGTTGCTGGTTGTCTTGCAGCTGCTGCAGTTGCTGCTGGACTTCGTTGTTTTCCCGTTCGGCCACGGCGCAGGCTTCGCGCTGCTCGGCAAGCTCCTTGTCGAGGCGTGCGAGGTCGCCTTGGGCCGCGAAGGCCTGACGCAGGCGTGGGGCGTTCTCGCCGTGCAGGCTCTGGCTGTGGGCCAGGTGTGCGCGGGCGACTTCCAGCGCCTGCTGCAGCTCGGTGGTTTGTTCCTGCAGTTGCGCTTGCTGGTGCTGTTGTCGGTCGATGTCCGCCAACACGGGGAGGCGTTGCGCGGCCAATTGCTGCTGACGGTGGAACTGGTGGCGCTGGGGGGCCAGGCGCTCCAGGCGTTGCAGGTCGATACGCTGCTCGGCCAGTTGCTGCCACTCGTGCTCCGCGCTTTGCAGGGCCGTGCCAGCCTCGCGGTGCTGGGCTTGCAGGCGCTGCTGTTCCTCGAACCAGGTGCGCTGCTGTTCCAGCTGGCGCTGGCGCGCCTGGTCGGCCTTGAACTGCTGCTGGGCCTGCTCCAGTTCCTGGTCGAGGGCGGCGCGGGCTTCGGCCGCCATCGGCAACAGGTGCTCGGCCTGTTTCTTCAGGTCGTTGTGAGCCTCGCCGGTCTCGCGCGCCTTGCTGAACGCGCGCTGGCCCAGGCGGGTGTAGATCGCCGTATTGGTGAGCTTTTCCAGCAGCTCGCTGCGTTCTTTGTCGTCGGCCTTGAGGAAGGCGCCGAATTCGCTCTGGGCCAGCATCACGGCACGGGTGAACTGCTCGAAGTTCAGGCCCAGCCGGGCCTCGACCAGTTGCTTGTATTCGTTCTTGCCGCTGCCCAGCAGTTGTTCGCCGTCCAGGTCGTAGAGGCTCTGGCGGCTGTGCTGCAGTTTGCCGTTGGCCTTCTCGCGGGCACGGTTGGCCTCCCAGCGAGCGCGGTAGCGACGGCCATCGATGCCGACGAAGTCCACTTCGGCAAAACCACTGCCCGTACCCCGGCGCAACAGGTTGCGCGGGTCGGAGGTGGGGATGTCACCGTCGGCGTCGGGCACCTTGGCTTCCCGACCTATGTCATTGAGCCGTGGCACGCTGCCGAACAGGGCCAGGCACAGGGCGTCGAGCAGGGTGCTCTTGCCGGCGCCGGTAGGCCCGGTGATGGCGAACAGGCCGGCGCTGGCCAACGGCTCGGCGGTGAAATCGATGTCGATGGGGCCGGCGAGGGAGGCCAGGTTCTTCAGGCGGATGGCGAGAATCTTCATGGCTGTTCCTCTTCGTGCAGCACGTCTTGCAGCAGCTCGGCGAAGTCGGCCAGGGCCTGTTCGTCGGCGGGGTTGCCGTAGGCCTGTTCCCAGGCCCGGCCAAACAGGTCCTGCGGGGTCATCTGGGCCAGTTCGACGAACACTTGCTCATCGTCCTCCTGGCGCCCGCCGCCGGCATATTCGGCACTGATGCGCACCAGGCGCACGGCTTTGCCCTGCAAGGCGGTCTCGATCTGCTGGCGCAGGTCGGGTTGCGGTTCGTCCAGGCGTACCCGCACCTCCAGCCAGGGTTGGCGATTAGGGTCTTCGAGCAGGTCGATCACCGGCAACTGCGTCAGTTGTTCGAGCAGTTCGCCCAGCGGCGCCGGGCCGACCCGTTGCAAGGCCACGGCGCGCGGCACCAGGCGTGCCTCGACGCTGACCAGCTCACTGCCGTCCAGTTCCACTTCCAGCACCTGGTGCGGGTAGTTGATCTCGGCGAACGACAGCGGGATCGGCGCGCCGCTGTAGCGGATGCGTTCCTCGCGATTGACCTTCTGCGGCTTGTGCAGGTGGCCGAGGGCGACGTAGCTGATGGCCTTGTCGAACAGTCGTGCCGGCAGCGCCTCGGCATTGCCGATGATCAGGCTGCGTTCGGAATCCTCCGAGATGCTGCCGCCGGCCATGTGCGCATGGCTGATGGCGACCAGCGCCTGGTCTTTCTTGCGGACCTTCTGCGCGGCGGCGGTCAGTTGCTCGTGAACCTGGGTGATGCCCTTGAGGTAGTCGTCGCCCAGGGCCGGGCCGGTGACCTCGGCCGGCCGCAGGAACGGCAGGGCCAGGCACCAGGCGCACACTTTGCCGCGGGCGTTGGTCAGGGGGATCAGCAGGCTCTGGGCGTCCAGTTGCCCTTCGTCGAGCCAGTGCACCCGGCCCAGGGCGTGGGTGCGCAGGCGGCGCATCAGAGGCGCCGGCAGCTCGATGCGCGAGCCGGAGTCATGGTTGCCGGCGATCATCACGATATCCAGCTTGGGCTGTTGCTCGTGGGCCTGGACGATGAAGTCGTAGAGGCGTTCCTGGGCTTTGACCGGCGGATTGACGGTGTCGAAGATATCGCCGGCGATCAGCAGGGCATCGGGCTGGCGCAGGCGCAACTGGCCGAGCAGCCAGTCGAGGAAGCAGGCGTGTTCGAAATCGCGTTCCTGGCCGTGAAGGCTTTGGCCCAGGTGCCAGTCGGAGGTGTGAAACAGACGCATGGTTGACCTGTGGTTTGTCGGATCAGGCAAGCCGTCGCTTGTCGTGAATGGGCTCTCGGAAGGGCGCGTATGGTAACCCAAGTCGGCCTTGGGCATCGGCGTCGACATGGCCGCTTGTTGGATAATCCCGTGAATGATTAAATATTTTGAAACAAGGATGTTTCATGAAACCCCGCATCGCGCCCGCGTCATCCCCATTCGCATCGTCGTCCCGGACACCGTCGTCCGTGGCGCGCCTGCGCGTGGGCCAAGGGTTTTCGCAACCAGGCGCGGGGTGGCAGGGATGCTGTCGCCGTGTGATGCCCGCCTTATCGAACGTCATCAAGGATCTGCAATGGAAAGTATTCCGCAAACCCAAGTCCCGGCCGACCTGAGCCGCTACAAGCCGAAATGGCAGGAACGTTTCGCCTTTTTCGAGCAGAACGGTGGCCCTCGTGACCCACGCTTCAAGCAAGCCTTCAAGGCGTTGTCGCTGGGCAAGCGCCTGCTGATCAACATGAACTGGATCGCGTTCTTCTTCGGCCCGATCTACCTGTTCGTGCTCGGCTTGTGGAAGAAGAACCTGGCGTTGCTGGGGATTTCGCTGCTCGTGGGTATCGTGCTCGGCTTCTACGAAGGCTTCACCGGCACCGAGCTGCCTCGCGCCGTGGACACTGGCGTGAACTGCGGCCTGGCGGCGCTATGGGCCACCGTGACCAACTACGCCTACTACCTCAAAGAGGTCAAGGGCCAGCAGGGTTGGAACCCGTTCGAGAAGTGATAGGCACGTGCATGGCGCCGTTGTGCGCCATGCCTGGCTGAACGCGGGCGCTCTTCACCGATAAGGTGATGAGCGCCCGTTTCATTTCGGATACAGCGGTGGCAGGTTGCCGGTCTCCCCGGCCGGTGCCAGCACCTGCTCGGCGGGTGGGATGGTGCCGATTGCCCGCCACAGTTCATCACCGTGCCAGTACTGGCCACTTTCGCTGTACAACGCTCCGTTCAAGCCATCCAGCGCATCGGACAGCGGCACGAAGCGCGCGGCCATTTCGGCCAAGGTCTCCGGCTGCTGGCGGGCCCAGGCATCGAGGGCCTGGCGCGTGGCCTGGGGGTCGTTGGCCTGGCAGGCGCGTTTGAGGTCGTCGAGCAGGGTACGCGGGCTGGGGCCGCTTTGCGCGGCGCGCAGCACCGCTGGCTGCGAGCGCGCGCGCCACCACAGGGCGAAACCGGCCAGGGTGGTCAGGGCCAGCAGCAGCGTGGCCAGCTGCCAAGGCCAGAGCAGGGCATTGCCGACACGGCTGTCGCCGACCGGAGTGTCCGCGCTCAGGGCCGGGTTGTCCTGCACGTTCAGGGTGCGCGCCGGCAGGCTGCTGTGTTCCAGATGGTCCTCGCGGGTGTTCCACCAGGTCACCTCCAACGCTGGCAGGGCCAGTTCGCCGCTGTGGGTCGGCACCAGTGCCTCGCGCTCCTCGCGATTGGCGATCATGCCGCGCTCGCTGATGTCATTGCGCAGCAAAGGCTGGTCCGGGTAGCGGCGCAGGCCAACGGCCTCGGTGGCCGGCAGCGGCGGCAGTTGGGGGCTCGACAGGCCCTCGGCCCGCAGGGTGATATTGCGGGTCAGCGAATCGCCGATCTGCGTGGCCTGGCTCGCGGGATCGGGATTCCAGTGCTCTTCCAGGGTCAGGTTGCGTGCCGGCAACCAGGGACGGTCGCTGGGGTAGCTGGCGGGGATCGGCTTGACCTCCAGGCGCAACGGCTGCGAACTGACCTGCACCTGGCGCCCGACCCGTGGGCTGCCGGCGGGCTGCTCGCCGTTGTCGGCGGCGGTGGCGGTGAACTTCAGCGGCGGTACTTCGAGGGGGCCGCTTTGTTGCGGATAGAGGGCGTAGCGGGTCTCGATCACGCCGTGGCGCACGCCATTGATGTCCTTCTCGTAGGTGCGCGACTCGCCCAGTGGGTCGACCTTGGCGTTCTCCAGTTGCAGCGGGCTCAGGCTGCTGTCGTCGTACAGCGCTACCGAGTGGTAGATGCGCAGGGTCAGCACGGCCTGGGCCTGGACGTACACCGAGGGGCTGTCCAGCGTGGCCTCGATGAACACCTGGGAGGCCACGCCCGGGCGTTGGCTGTCGGCCTGCTGCACCTGCAGTTCGATGGGCTGGCTGTGGGACTGGCCCAGTTGCAGCGACGGAATGTTCAGGCTGCCGCTGCGCCTTGGCAACAGAGTGATGATCCAGCGGGTGCTGGCGCGGGTTTCGCCGTCGAGGCTGTGCAGGCTGTTGAGCTGGCGCGTGCCGCGCACCTCGAAGTCGCCTTCCAGGGCGCGCAGGTCGGGTTTGCCGAACTGGGTGACGTCCTGGCTCTCGAGGGTCAGTTCCAGGGTTTCGCCAGCTTCCAGGCGCGTGCGGTCGACGCTGGCCTGGAGGACAGGTTCGGCCTGGGCCGCGAGGCTCCACAGCAGGCCAAGGAGAAGGGCGCCGAAGCGACTCATCGTGGGTTTTCCTGATGCAATTGCTGTTCGTACCAGAATTTGCGCCGTAGCAGTTCCGCCGGGTTGTCGGGGATCTCTCGCAGCCATTGCTCGAGGGCCTGGCGCTGTTCGGCGTCGAGGCTGGTGGCAAGCGGCCGCTGTGGCGGCTGGGTGATGCTGTCGTCGTCGCCCGTGGCATTGCCCGGTGCTGTTGCCTGGGTAGTGCCGTTGTTGTCGGCGCCAGCCTGGGCCTGCTCGTCGCCGCCGGGCGTGCCCTGGGACGGGTTGCTGGCCGAGCTGCTGTTGCCCTCGCTTTCGTTGCCCGGGCTGCCCTGGGCGTCGGCCTCGGCCGGTTGTTCCTCGGCCTTGGCCTGGCGCTGTTGCAGCAGTTGCTGGACCAGCGCCTGGTTGTCCAGGGCCGGCTTCAGGTCGGGCTGGCGCTCCAGGGCCTGTTCGTAGGCGTCCAGTGCCGCTTCCAGTTCGCCGGCGCGGGCCAGGGCATTGCCTCGATTGTAGTGCGCCGCGGCGCTGCCGCCCTGGGCGAAGGCGGCGGCGGCACCTGCGAAGTCGCCGGCCTGGTACAAGGCCATGCCGCGCCACTGCGGGTCTTCGAAGTGTTTGGCGGCGGCGGCCGGCTGCTGGCGTTCCAGCAGACGCTGGCCTTGCTGGTCGGGGCGTAGCCACAGGTCGTTGAACTCGAAGGCCTGGCTCGGTTGCGGCAGCGCCAGCAGCAGCGGCAGGCAGAACAGCCAGCCACGCCGCCCGGCGCAAGCGGCGAGCAGTAACAGTGGCAGCAGCAGCCAGTAGCCCTGGTCGGCCCAGCTGTCCAGTTGCACGGTCTGGCCATTGTTGTGCAGCAGGCGTGGGTTGTCGAACAGGCCCAGGCCGCGCAGGTCGAGATCGTCGATGCGGGCGTGGCGGTAGCGTCCGCCGGTGCCGCCGATGAAGGCTTTCAGCGAGGTGCTGTCCAGCCGTGGCACCAGAATGGCACCTTGTTCATCTTTCAGGAACTCGCCGTTGGCTTGGCGTACCGGCGCGCCCTCGGCGCTGCCGATGCCCAGCATCAGCAGGCTTGGGCCCTGGCGGCCGAGGGCCTGGACGATGCCCTGGCGCTCCGGCTCGCTCAGCGCCGAGCCGATCAGCAGCAGCCGACCCTGGCCCAGGCCGCTCTGGGCCAGCAGCGCCAGGCCTTTTTGCACGGCCAGGTCGGCGCGTTGGCCGGGTTGCGGCATGATCGACGGGTCGACCGCCTCGAGCAGGTTGCGGGTGGTGCCCAGGTCGTCGGACAGCGGCACCAGGGTATGCGCGCTGCCGGCATAGACGATCAGCGCGGTCTGGCTGTCGCGGCGGTGCTCGAGCAGGTCGAGGATCTTGCGCCGGGCCTGTTCCAGGCGGTTTGGCGCGCTGTCCTCGGCGAGCATCTGCGGGGTCAGTTCAAGCAGGATCACCAACGGGTCGGCCGGGCGCTGGCGGGTTTCCTCCAGCCGTTGCCAGCTTGGGCCGAGCAGCGCCAGGACCACCAGCAGCCAGGCCAACCCCAGGGCGACCCAGGGCAGCTTGCCGCTGCCGCCGCGCCCGCCGCCAAGGAGCACGGCATGGAACGCCTGCGGCAGGATCAACTGCCAGCGCCCGGCACGCTTGCGTCGGTGCCAGAGCTTGAACAGCAGCCAGCCGAGCAGCGGGATCACCAGCAACCAGAGCGGGCGCAACCATTGTGGCCAGAGATCGATCATCGCCGCCTCCTCAGGCGCAGGCGCTTGAGGCGCTGGCGCCATTCCGGGTGTGGTTGCAGGAAGCGCGGCTTGCGCAGCAGGCGCTGCAATTGGTTGTCGGGCCATTGCACGGCCACCACCAGCAACACGCTGAGCAGCAGCGCCAGGCCCAGGGGCCAGGCGTACAGCTCGATGGCGGTGCGGGCCTGGGTGGGTTGCTGCGCCACCGGTTCCAGCTGGTCGAGAGTGTCGCCGATGGCGCCCAGCTCGGCGCCGTCGTGGGCGCGGAAATAGCTGCCGTGGGTGATGTCGGCGATTTCCTTGAGCGCGGCTTCGTCCAGGTCCAGGCTCGGGTTCAGCCCGAGCAGGCCGGGGGTGCCGCTGGCCTCGGGGTTGGCACCGATGCCGATGGTGTAGATGCGCACGCCTTCCTGGGCGGCCAGGCGCGCGGCGGTCAGTGGGTGGATCTGCCCGCCGTTGTTGGCGCCGTCGGTGATCAGGATCAGCACCCGGCTCTGCGCCGGACGTTGGCGCAGGCGCTTGACTGCCAGGCCAATGGCGTCGCCGATGGCGGTGTTCTTGCCGGCGATGCCGATCTGCGCTTCGTCGAGGAAGGTGCGCACGGTGCGCCGGTCGAAGGTCAGCGGTGCCTGCAGGTAGGCCTGGCTGCCGAACAGGATCAGGCCGACCCGGTCGCCCTGGCGGTCCTGGAGAAAATCGCCCATCAGTGCCTTGACCAGGTCCAGGCGGCTGATTTCATCGTTCTGCCACTGCATGTCGGGGAAGTCCATGGAGCCGGACACATCCACCGCCACCAGCAGGTCACGGCCGCTGGCCGACACCGGCACCGGGTCGCCCAGCCATTGCGGGCGCGCCGCGGCCAGGAGCAGGAGTAGCCAGATCAGCAGGAACGGCGCCTGTTGGCGCCAGGTCGGCAGGTTCAACCGGGCGCGGCGCCCGGCGAGGCCCTCGAGTTCATCAAGAAAGCCTACCTTGAGCACCGGCTCGCCGCTGTCGGCGGCGGGCAGCAGCAGGCGCGCCAGCCAGGGCAGCGGCAGCAGCAGGAAGATCCACGGCCAGGCCAGTTCAAACATGTTTGCGGATCCAGGTTTCGACCGCCTGGGCGAGCCCGGCGATGGCCTTGTCGTCGAGTTTGCACTCGGGCCGGTAGGCGCCTTCGACCAGCACCATCCAACGGGTCAGGCCGGCGGCCGGGCAGCGGTTGTCGAGGAACGCCAGCCACTGGCGGCCATTGAGGGTGTGGCTGTTGGCGCCGGGGTAGTGGTTGCGGCACAGGCGTTTGAGCAGTGCGTTGATCTGTTGTAGCCAGGCGCCGGCGGGGGCGCCGTCGTAGGGGCGCGGCAGGCGCGCGAGTTCGGCCAGGGCCTCGATGCGCACCGGGTCCAGGGGCTGTTCGGCGCGTGCCACCACGGCCTTGCGTGGACGCCAATGGCGCAGGCGCCAGAGCCCCCAGCCCAGCAATGGCAGCAACGCGAGCAGCAGCCACCAGCCCGGTGCCGGTGGCCACAGGCCGATGGCATGCGGAGGGATCAGCGGTTGCAGTTGATCCAGTGGGTTCATTTCGCCGTCCCTGGGCGTTGGGCGTTCAGGTACTCGCGCAACTGCTCGATCATTTCGCTCTGGGTGCTCAGTGGCATCAGCACCACCCGCAGCTTTTGCGCCAGCAGCTCCCAGCCCTCGATACGTGCCTCGGCCTGCTGGCGGTAGGCCTGGCGCAAGCTGCTGTCGAGGGTGTCGAGTTCCAGTTGCGCGCCGCGTTGGGCGAAACGCAGCAGGCCGGCGGCGGGCAGGGCGTGGTCGAGGGGGTCGCTGACGGGCATCAGCAATACGTCGCAGTGCCGGGAAAGCATTGCCAGGTGCTGCTCGACGCTGGCGCTGAGCGCGCGCTCGTCGCAGATGACGATGGCCAGGCTGCCGGGGCGCAGCACCTCGCGCGCCCGACGCAAGGCCAGGCCCAGGCTGTCGGGTTGCGGCACGGCCTCGGTGTGCAGGGCCTGGTTGACCTTGGCCAGGCGGTTGAGCAGTTGCAGCAGGCTCTGCTTGCTGCGCCGGGGCTTGATTTCCAGGTGGTCGTTGTCGCCGAAAACCAGGCCGCCGATACGGTCGTTATGGCCCAGCGCGGCCCAGCCGAACAGCGCCGCGGCCTGGGCCGCCAGTACTGATTTGAACATCAGTCCGGAGCCGAAGAACAGGCGCTGGCTCTGCTCGACCATGATGAAGATCGGCCGTTCGCGCTCTTCGTGGAACAGCTTGGTATGGGGTTCCTGGGTGCGCGCGGTGACGCGCCAGTCGATGTTGCGCACGTCGTCGCCGGCCTGGTAAACGCGGACCTGGTCGAAATCGACGCCGCGCCCGCGCAGCCGCGAGTGGTGCAGGCCGACCAGTGGGCTGCGCTGGCCGGGCCGCGAGAACAGCTGGATCTCACGCACGCGGTGGCGCATGTCGATCAGTTCGGCCAGGCCAATGCGGATGCCGGGTTCGGCCACGTGCGCGGTGGGCATGGGTCAGGCGACGGCGACGACGTCGAGGATGCGCTGGACCACACGGTCCTGGTCGACCCCTGCGGCCTCGGCCTCGAACGAGAGGATGATGCGGTGGCGCAGCACGTCGAACAGTACCGCCTGGATATCCTCGGGGCTGACGAAGTCGCGCCCGGCGAGCCAGGCATGGGCCCGTGCGCAGCGGTCCAGGGCGATCGAGCCGCGTGGGCTGGCGCCGTAGGCGATCCAGTCGGCCAGTTCGCTATCGAACTTGGCCGGGGTGCGGGTGGCCATGACCAGTTGCACCAGGTATTCCTCCACCGCGTCGGCCATGTACAGGCCGAGGATTTCCTTGCGCGCGGCGAAGATCGCTTGCTGGCTGACGCGCCGTTCGGGCTTGACCTCGCCGCCCAGCGCCTCGCCGCGGGCCTGCAGGAGGATGCGCCGCTCGACCGCGGCGTCGGGGAAGCCGATCTTCACGTGCATGAGGAAACGGTCGAGCTGGGCTTCGGGCAGTGGGTAGGTGCCTTCCTGTTCGATCGGGTTCTGGGTGGCCATCACCAGGAACAGCGGCGACAGTTCGTAGGTGCTGCGGCCAACGCTGACCTGGCGTTCGGCCATGGCCTCGAGCAGTGCCGACTGGACCTTGGCTGGGGCGCGGTTGATTTCGTCGGCCAGTACCAGGTTGTGGAAGATCGGGCCTTGCTGGAACACGAAGCTGCCGGTTTCCGGGCGGTAGATCTCGGTACCGGTGATGTCGGCGGGCAGCAGGTCGGGGGTGAACTGGATGCGATGGAACTGGGCCTCGATGCCTTCGGCGAGCTCCTTGATGGCCTTGGTCTTGGCCAGGCCCGGGGCGCCTTCGACGAGCATGTGGCCGTCGGCCAGGAGCACGATGAGCAGGCGCTCGACCAGTTTTTCCTGGCCGAGGATCTGGGAGGAGAGAAAGGTGCGCAGCGCGATCAGCGCCTCACGGTGTTCCATCGTCGAGGGTTCCTGGGGATGGGCCCTGGCGCGCTGGGAGCGGTTGCCGGGCGGGGGTGGATACTTTAATCCATCCGGGGGGGTGGGGACCAATGGAGGTTTGCAAAATTCGTGTAAAGGCGTGAGGAATATACGAGTCGGTTGTAGGGGGAGTTTTTGATGCTGTTGGGTGATGTGTCTGGCAGGGATTATTGTTTACTATTGGCCATAATCCCGCTGTGGATTTGTACTTGCTGGGTTTATGCGCGTGATGATGTGTCCAGGTTGCAATAGTTGGTATTTGATCAGTAATTAACTTGTGTCTCGTTTCTCGCCGCTCGTTTCTCGTTTTCTTGCTCTTGCTCTTGCTCTGCTTCTAAGCGCGCGATATTTCAGGCGCCGCCAATTGCGACTTCAGGAGGCCGAGCGGAGTTCTTGCGGAGGGAGGTGACGGGCATGGATGCCCGTCAAGCGCTGCGCCCCAGGATGGGGCGTTCAGCGCGGTCCTCCCGGGAGCAAGAACGGAGCGAGGGGACCCCGGAGCGAAGCGTAGGGGCCGGATGAATGGAGCGAGGATTTTTTGGTGACTTTTTGATCCTTCAAAAAGTTACCCGCCGTAAGGGCGGAAAGGTGACTATGCGTCGCCATCGCCAATGAATGAGCGTATAACTTTCAAAACCCACGCTCTGAAAGTCAAAGTCAAAGTCGGTCGGCGTGGGTTTCTACAGATGTAAGCGCATTCATTTACGATGCCGACGCATAGTCACCTTTTCGCCCTTACGGCGAGTCACTTTTTGTCAAACGCGACAAAAAGTAACCAAAAAACGCTGCGCTCCGTTCATCCGGCCCTGCGCTTCGCTCCGGGTCCCCTCACTCCGGCCTTGCTCCCGGGAGGACCGCGCTGAACGCCCCATCCTGGGGCGCAGCGCTTGACGGGCATCCATGCCCGTCACCTCCCTCCGCAAGGCCTGCGTTCGGCCTCCTGAAGTCGCGAAGGTACGGGCGGCGCCTGCACTGACGTAGCTGTCGCTAGCCAGTTGTGAGGTTAACCTTTCGGCTTCCGATCAAAATCAAAATCAAAATCCAAGTCGCGGCAGCGTTCAGTTCTTCGCTTGCGAATGCCGCCATCCTTGGTCAAAAAACGCAAACACCACCACCAACACCCCAGCCACCGCCAGGATCAACGCCACGCCATCGGTGGAATGGGTCGCCGACCCGGCCACCAAGGCCAGTCCGCCCAGCGGCGCCAAACCACCGGCCACCGCGGTACCGACCTCGCGCCCCGTGCCAAACCCGGACGACCGCGTCTGGGTCGGAAACTGTCGGCTGAGGAAAGACCCCTGTGGCGCGAACATCATCGGCGCAAGAATACCGGTGCCCACGGCAATCGCCAGGTAGATCAGCATCGGCTCGCCCGTCGACAGCAGCGCCAGGAAGGGATAGGCGAACAACGCCGACAGCACGCCACCGAGCATCAACACGGTCTTGCTGCTCCACTTGTCACACAGCCAACCGAAAAACGGCACGGCAAAGATCGCCACCAGACTGGCCAGGGTCACCGACAGCGAGGTGACATGCGCCTCGACGCCCTTGAACTGCGTCAGGTAGGCCAGCGAGAACGTCTTGAAGATGTAGCTCAGGGCGTTGTAGCCCACGGCCACGAAGAACACCACGGCCAGGCCCTTGAGGTCGTTCTTGAACAACAGCTTGAGCGGCGACACCTGTGGCTTTTCCTCGGCCTTGTCCAGCGCCTTGAAGTCCGGTGTCTCGGGAATGCTCTTGCGTACCCACAAGCCCACCGCTACCAAAGCGATGCTGGCAATGAACGGAATACGCCAGCCGCCGGCCAGCAGGAACTCGTTGCCGTTCATGGTCAGCAGGTACACCGTCAGCGACGACAGCAGCAGGCCCAGGTTCAGCCCCAGCGCCGGCCAGGCGCCCTGGCTGCCGCGCTTGCCTTCGCTGGCGTGCTCGTAGGAGGTCACCGCCGCGCCCGACAGCTCGGCGCCGGCGCCCAGGCCCTGGATGATGCGGATGATCACCAGCAGGATCGGCGCCCAGATGCCGATGGTGGCGTAGCCGGGGATCAGGCCGATCAACATGGTGCACAGGCCCATCATGCAGAAGGTGATCACCAGTACGTGCTTGCGCCCGAAACGGTCGCCCAGGTAGCCGAACAGCACGCCACCGAAGGGGCGGGCGATGAAGCCGATGGCGAAGGTGGAGAACGCCAGCAGCGAGGCCACGGCCGGGTTGCTCGGGTCGAAGAAGATCTTCGAAAAGACGATCGCCGCCATGGTCGCGTAGAGGTAGAAGTCATACCACTCCAGCATCGAGCCGAAGATGGTCGCCGCCGCCACCTTGCGCAGGCGCTTGCGTTGCTGTTCGGGGGTTTCGCTCGCGGCCAGGGCCGTCTCGTGTACCGACATGGGGTTTTCCTTGTTGTCTTTGTAATTGTGGGTGCAGCAGGTGGATCAGCGGGCCTTGAGGATCTTCTCGGCGATCATCTGGCCGATGGGAATGGCCGAGGTGGCAGCGGGCGATGGGGCATTGCAGACATGCACCATGCGTGGGGTCTCGGCGAACAGGAAATCGTGCACCAGGGTGCCGTCGCGCATCACCGCCTGGGCGCGGATCCCGGCTTCATAGGGCAGCAGGTCCTCGACCTCCAGCGATGGGCAGTACTTGCGGCACTGCTCGAGGTAGCCGCGCTTGAACAGCGAGTTCTTCATCTCGGTGGTGCCGGAGCCCAGGTTGTTCCAGATGGTTTTCCAGAAGCCGGGGAAGCGTGCGTATTCGGCCACGTCGCGCCAGTTCACCGAAAACTTGCGGTAGTTCTCCCGGCCGAAACCAAGCACCGCGTTGGGGCCGACGGTGACGCTGCCGTCGATCATCCGCGTCAGGTGCACGCCGAGGAACGGCAGCTCCGGGTCGGGGATCGGATAGATCAGGTGGTTGACGATCTGGTTCTTGCTCGCCGGCAGGCGGTAGTACTCGCCGCGGAAGGGGATGATCTGGTGGTCGATCTTCACCCCGGCCAGGCGTGCCAGGCGGTCGGACTGCAGCCCGGCGCAGGCTACCAGCTGGCGCGCGCGCCAGGTACGGCTGTTGCTGCCGATGGCGACGTGGTCGGCGTGCTCCTGGATGCTGCGCACGGCAGTGGACAGGTGCACTTCGCCGCCGCCGTGGCGGATCACCTTGGCCATGGCGTCGCAGACCTGGGTGTAGTCGACGATGCCGGTGGCATCGAGGAACAACGCGCCCTTGCCGACGATGTTCGGCTCACGCTCGCGCAGCGCGGCGGCGTCCAGGCGCTCGACCTTCAGGCCGTTCTGCTGCGAGCGCTCGTACAGCGCCTGCATGCGCTGCACCTCCAGCTCGTTGGAGGCCACCAGCAGCTTGCCGCAGACCTCGAAGGCGATGCCGTGCTCGCGGCAGAAGTCCTTGGTCGCCTGGGCGCCGCGCTTGCACAGCTCGGCCTTGAGGCTGCCCGGGGCGTAGTAGATGCCGGCATGGATCACGCCACTGTTGTGGCCGGTCTGGTGGCGGCCGAGGCTGGCTTCCTTCTCGAGGATCAGCAACGAGGCGCCGGGGCGCTGCGTGAGCAGGGCCATGGCGGTGGCGAGGCCGACGATGCCGCCGCCGATGATGCAGTAGTCGTAGGTCATGCAGGGTACCTTGGTATTCTTGTCGGTGAATCTGCTTATCAGGTTGTCAGACTAACTAGTGCGCGTGAAAACCTCGCCAGGTTGCGATGGGGGTCTCCGGGGTCAGTCGAGGGCGGGGAGGTCGAGTTTCAGGCGTTGCGCCGAGGCGCGCAGGTGCGCTTCGGCGCAGGCGGCGGCTGCCTGGCGGTCACCATCGGCAATGGCCTGGTACAGCGCCTGGTGTTCGCGCAGGGCATCGGCCGAGCCGCCTACCGAGGGGGTCGCGGAGTTCTCCCAGGCCGTGCGGCGCGCGGCAGCCAGCTGACCCCCGAGGAAATCGTGGAAGGCGACGAAGTAGTCGTTCTTGCTGGCTTCGGCGATGGCCCGGTGGAAGGCCACGTCGGCAGCCGAGGCGGCGGCAAAGTCGCTGCGCTGGTCGAGCATGGTGCGCAAGGCGCCGGCCATGCGCGCCAGGTCGTGTTCGTCACGACGGCGGGCGGCGATGGCGGCGGCCTGGGTCTCGATCCACAGGCGCATCTCGAACATCTGCACCAGGTCCGGCGTGCGCCCCTGGCTGCCAGGGAAGCGGAACACCGTGCCGCTGGGCGTCTGCGAGATGTACGAGCCGAGCCCGCGGCGAGCGATCAGCACGCCGTCGGCCTTGAGCTGGGCTACCGCCTCGCGCACCACCGAGCGGCTGACATTGAGCTGTTCAGCCAGTTGCTGTTCGGTGGGCAGGCGCGATTCGGCGGCCAGGCGGCCGGAATCGATCTCGGCGCGGATGGCGCCGACGACGCGTTCGACGAGGGTGTCGGGGCGCTGGAGCTCGAGCATGGACAAAGGTTCTTGTAAGTCAGGTTGTCAGACAATGCCTGTGCGGTTGCGGGATTGTCAATGGGACCAACAGGATTGGAGGTTGTCTGTGGCGGCCTCTTCGCGGGTAAACCCGCTCCCACGGGTTCAGGGGTGGCGCAGGTCCTGTGGGAGCGGGTTTACCCGCGAAAGGGCCGGTGAGGCAGATGAACACCTCAATCAATAACCAGAGTCCCGGTACCGGCCAGAATGTTCTGCAAGGTTTCCTTCACTTCATCCATGTCGGTCCCGGCACTGGTCAGGACGATTTCCAGCAACTCATCCCCCTTCAGCGCATCACGATCCCCCGGCGCCACCTCGATCAACAGGCGTTCGGCGCTCAGGGTCACCTTCAGCCCATCCAGGGTCGACGGCTCGTCATCCAGGGTCAGGTCGACGGTGTCTTCGTCCGGATAACGGGTCAGCAGGAACATCTGGCCCTTGTCGCTGTGGCAGCACAGGGTCGCCATGTTGTCTTCCTCGTCGTCGCAAGGGGTGGCGAAGAGCAGGGCGGTTTTCAGTTGCATGGTGGTCGACCAGGGTCCGGGATGATGCGACGCATGCTACCGCGCTGTCTGGCACGCGGCCAGCGGCGCGTCGATAGAGCGCCCTGATCGGCGCTTCACTACTTTCGATTGGACGCCCCGGTGCGCGGGCCCTAGGGTGGCGGCGTACCGGCATGGGGCCGCGCATCGGGAGCGAAGGTGGCACACAGGAAGACCACAGCATTCAGCCAGTCGGACGAGGCCCCCTCGCATGGCGACGAGTTCACCGAGAGCCTACGAGAACTGATGGGCTGGTACGGCAAGACCTATGTCGAGGTGATCGAGATCGCCGCCGCCGAACTGGCCCGGGGCCGCGCGCCGCTGCCCCAGGCCCCACCCAGCAAGCGCATTCACTGACCGCCACGGCGCAAGGGGAAATCTTGGAAGTCCGTCAGCAACAGCTGGTTCGTCATCTGCGCCAGCGCTTCGTCGCCTTGGTGGCGCTCTCTTGCTGTGCCTGGCTGGGCATGGCCGGGATGCTGGTGTTCGTCTGGTTGCACCGGGCGCAGTTGGGCATCGCCTCGTACGCCTGGTTTGTCGCCGGCGTGGTGCTGAGCCTGGCGCTGCTGCTGTGCCTGGTGATCATCGCGGTGCGCCTGAAAACCACCATGCAGGTGCGTTCCAGGCTGCTGTCGCGGTTGGAGCATGCCTCGGGCCACGACGAACTGACCGGGCTGCTCAACCGCCGCGGCTTTGATTGCGCCCTGGCCCAGCAGTTGGAGGGGCGGCGGGCGTTCACCTTGCTGTACCTCGACCTGGACGGTTTCAAGCAGGTCAACGACGGCCATGGCCATGAGCTTGGCGACCAGGTGCTCAGGGCGGTGGCCCAGGGCTGGGAGCGCACGCTGCGGGCCGGGGATGTGCTGGCCCGGCTAGGGGGTGATGAGTTCGTCTTGATCACCCAGGCCAGCGGGGTGCAGGTCGACGCCCTGTGTGAGCGCCTGATCGCGGTGGCCGGGCTGGCCCTGGCCGAGGAACTGCCGGGGCTGCGCATCGGCGTCAGCATCGGCATCGCTGCCTGCCCGGGGCAGGGCTGCGAGGCACGGCACCTGCTGGCCAGCGCCGATAGCGCGATGCTCGCGGCCAAGGCCCAGGGCAAGTCGCGTTATCAGCGGGCGTTGTGCGAAACGTCCTATCCTACCCACTGAGGGGGACACGTTCTGACCGAATATGTCGCAGGGCTGCAAGCCGTGGTGACCGCTCAGTCGTTAAGCTGCCCAGTCGATGGACACCCGTAAAGCCACCGCCGCCGGCTGTCGGCTTTGCAGATGCCCATCCCTGGAACAGATGGATGTGTCTTCACGTCCAACGCCTGGTTTACCGTCCGGCTTGCTACGGGTTGGCTATCGTTGATCCGTACACGGCGGGCATACGCGACGCTTCACCTATAACAAAGCCCAAGCGGAGTACCACAGATGGCGTTCTTCACCGCAGCCAGCAAAGCCGACTTCCAGCATCAACTGCAGGTGGCCCTGGCGCAGCACATCAGCGAGCAGTCCCTGCCACAAGTGGCGCTGTTCGCCGAGCAGTTCTTCGGCATCATCTCTCTGGACGAACTTACCCAGCGCAGGCTGTCGGACCTTGCCGGCTGCACGCTGTCCGCCTGGCGCATCATCGAGCGCTTCGACCCCCAGCACCCGCAAGTGCGGGTCTACAACCCCGATTACGAGCGCCACGGCTGGCAGTCGACCCATACCGTGGTCGAGGTGCTGCACCACGACCTGCCGTTCCTGGTTGACTCGGTACGTACCGAGCTAAACCGCCGCGGCTACAGCATCCACACCTTGCAGACCACCGTGCTCAGCGTGCGCCGCGGCGCCAAGGGCGAGCTGCTCGAGCTGCTGCCCAAGGGCACCCAGGGCGAGGGCATCAGTCATGAGTCGCTGATGTACCTGGAGATCGACCGCTGCTCCAGCGCCGCCGAACTCAGTACCCTGGCCAAGGAACTGGAACAGGTGCTGGCCGAGGTGCGCGGCGTGGTCGCCGACTTCGAGCCGATGAAGGCCAAGATCCGCGAGTTGCTGGAACTGGTCGAGCAGAACGCCTTTGGCCCTGCGCAGAACGACAAGGCCGAGGTAAAGAGCTTCCTGTCGTGGCTGCTGGACAACCACTTCACCTTCCTCGGCTACGAGGAATTCACCGTCGAATCCGACGCCGGCGGTGGCCACCTGGTCTACGACGAAGACTCGTTCCTGGGCCTGGCCCGCCTGCTGCGCGCCGGCCTGGGCGCGGATGACCTGCGTATCGAAGACTACGCCGTCGCCTACCTGCGCGAGCCGCGCCTGCTGTCGTTCGCCAAGGCCTCGCAGCCGAGCCGCGTGCACCGCCCGGCCTACCCGGACTACGTATCGATCCGCCAGATCGACCAGGACGGCAAGGTCATCAAGGAATGCCGCTTCATGGGCCTGTACACCTCGTCGGTGTACGGCGAAAGCGTGCACACCATTCCCTATATCCGCGGCAAGGTCGCCGAGGTCGAGCGCCGCTCGCACTTCGACGCCAAGGCCCACCTGGGCAAGGAACTGGCCCAGGTGCTCGAGGTGCTGCCGCGCGACGATCTGTTCCAGACCCCGGTCGACGAGCTGTTCAATACCGCCATGTCGATCGTGCAGATCCAGGAACGCAACAAGATCCGCGTGTTCCTGCGCAAGGACCCGTACGGCCGCTTCTGCTACTGCCTGGCCTATGTACCGCGGGAAATCTACTCCACCGAAGTGCGGCAGAAGATCCAGCAGGTGCTGATGGAGCGCCTGAAGGCCACCGACTGCGAGTTCTGGACCTTCTTCTCCGAATCGGTGCTGGCGCGCGTGCAGTTGATCCTGCGGGTAGACCCGAAAAACCGCATCGACATCGACCCGCAGCAGCTGGAAAACGAAGTGATCCAGGCCTGCCGTTCGTGGCAGGACGATTTCTCGGCGCTGGTGGTGGAGAACTTCGGCGAAGCCCAGGGCACCAACATCCTCGCCGACTTCCCCAAAGGCTTCCCGGCCGGCTACCGCGAGCGCTTCGCCGCGCACTCGGCGGTGGTCGACATGCAGCATGTGCTCGGCCTGTCCGAAGCCAAGCCGCTGGCGATGAGCTTCTACCAGCCGCTGACCCAGCTCGGTGAGCGCCAGCTGCACTGCAAGCTGTACCACGCCGATACGCCGCTGGCGCTGTCGGACGTGCTGCCGATCCTGGAAAACCTCGGCCTGCGCGTGCTCGGCGAGTTCCCCTACCGCCTGCGCCATGCCAGTGGCCGCGAGTTCTGGATCCACGACTTCGCCTTCACCTACAGCGAAGGCCTGAACCTCGACATCCAGCAACTCAACGACACCTTCCAGGACGCCTTCGTCCACATCGTCAAGGGCGACGCCGAGAACGACGCCTTCAACCGCCTGGTGCTGACTGCCGGCCTGCCGTGGCGCGATGTGGCGCTGCTGCGCGCCTATGCCCGCTACCTCAAGCAGATCCGCCTGGGCTTCGACCTGGGCTACATCGCCAGCACCCTGAACAACCACACCGACATCGCTCGCGAGCTGACCCGGTTGTTCAAGACCCGCTTCTACCTGGCGCGCAAGCTGACCCAGGACGACCTCGACGACAAGCAGCAGCGTCTGGAACAGGCTATCCTCAGCGCCCTGGACGACGTCCAGGTGCTCAACGAAGACCGCATCCTGCGCCGCTACCTGGACCTGATCAAAGCCACCCTGCGCACCAACTTCTACCAACCGGATGCCAACGGCCAGAACAAGTCGTACTTCAGCTTCAAGTTCAACCCGAAACTGATCCCCGAACTGCCGAAACCTGTACCCAAGTTCGAGATCTTCGTCTATTCGCCACGGGTCGAGGGCGTGCACCTGCGCTTCGGCAACGTCGCCCGCGGCGGCCTGCGCTGGTCGGACCGCGAAGAGGACTTCCGCACCGAAGTGCTCGGTCTGGTCAAGGCCCAGCAGGTGAAGAACTCGGTGATCGTGCCGGTGGGCGCCAAGGGTGGCTTCCTGCCGCGCCGCCTGCCGCTGGGCGGCAGCCGTGACGAGATCGCCGCCGAAGGCGTGGCGTGCTACCGCATCTTCATCTCCGGCCTGCTCGACATCACCGACAACCTCAAGGACGGTGGCGTGGTGCCGCCGGCCAACGTGGTGCGTCACGATGACGACGACCCCTACCTGGTGGTGGCGGCGGACAAAGGCACCGCGACCTTCTCCGACATCGCCAACGGCATCGCCATCGACTACGGCTTCTGGCTGGGCGATGCCTTCGCCTCGGGTGGCTCGGCCGGCTACGACCACAAGAAGATGGGCATCACCGCCCGTGGCGCCTGGGTCGGCGTGCAGCGTCACTTCCGCGAGCGCGGCATCAACGTGCAGGAAGACCCGATCACCGTGGTCGGGGTCGGCGACATGGCCGGCGATGTGTTCGGCAACGGCCTGCTGATGTCCGACAAGCTGCAACTGGTGGCGGCGTTCAACCACCTGCACATCTTCATCGACCCGAACCCGGACCCAGCCACCAGCTTCGTCGAGCGCAAGCGTCTGTTCGACCTGCCGCGCTCGGCCTGGAGCGACTACGACACCAGCATCATGTCCGAAGGCGGCGGGATCTTCCCGCGCAGCGCCAAGAGCATCGCCATCAGCCCGCAGATGAAGGAACGCTTCGCCATCGAAGCCGACCGCCTGACCCCGACCGAACTGCTGCATGCCTTGCTGCAGGCACCGGTGGACCTGCTGTGGAACGGCGGTATCGGCACCTACGTCAAGGCCAGCACTGAAAGCCACGCCGATGTCGGCGACAAGGCCAACGACGCCCTGCGCGTCAACGGCAACGAGCTGCGCTGCAAGGTGGTGGGCGAGGGCGGCAACCTCGGCATGACCCAGCTTGGCCGGGTCGAGTTCGGCCTCAACGGCGGCGCCACCAACACCGACTTCATCGACAACGCCGGCGGCGTGGACTGCTCCGACCACGAGGTCAATATCAAGATCCTGCTCAACGAAGTTGTGCAGGGTGGCGACATGACCGAGAAGCAGCGCAACCAGCTGCTGGGCAGCATGACCGACGAAGTGGCCGGCCTGGTGCTGGGCAACAACTACAAGCAGACGCAAGCGCTGTCGCTGGCGGCCCGCCGTGCCCGCGAACGAATCGCCGAGTACAAGCGCTTGATGGCCGACCTCGAGGCCCGCGGCAAGCTGGACCGTGCCATCGAGTTCCTGCCTACCGAGGAGCAACTGGCCGAGCGCCTGGCGGCCGGCCAGGGCCTGACCCGCGCCGAGCTGTCGGTGTTGATCTCGTACAGCAAGATCGACCTCAAGGAGCAACTGCTCAAGTCGCTGGTGCCGGACGACGACTACCTTACCCGTGACATGGAAACGGCCTTCCCGCCGTCGCTGGTGAGCAAGTTCGCCGATTCGATGCGCCGTCACCGCCTGAAGCGCGAGATCGTCAGCACCCAGATCGCCAACGACCTGGTCAACAACATGGGCATCACCTTCGTCCAGCGCCTGAAGGAGTCCACCGGCATGAGCCCGGCGAACGTTGCCGGCGCCTATGTGATCGTGCGTGACATCTTCCACCTGCCGCACTGGTTCCGCCAGATCGAGGCCTTGGACTACCAGGTCCCGGCCGAGATCCAGCTGACCCTGATGGACGAGTTGATGCGCCTGGGCCGTCGCGCCACCCGCTGGTTCCTGCGCAGCCGCCGCAACGAGCAGGATGCCGGTCGCGACGTGGCTCACTTCGGGCCGAAGATCGCCCAGCTGGGGCTCAAGCTCGACGAACTGCTGGAAGGTCCGACCCGCGAGCGCTGGATGGTGCGTTACCAGAGCTTCGTCGAGGCCGGTGTGCCGGAGCTGCTGGCGCGCATGGTTGCCGGCACCAGCCACTTGTACACGCTACTGCCGATCATCGAGGCCGCCGACGTGACCGGCCACGATCCGGCACAGGTGGCCAAGGCGTTCTTCGCCGTGGGCAGCTCGCTGGACCTGACCTGGTACCTGCAGGAAATCAGCAACCTGCCGGTGGACAACAACTGGCAGGCCCTGGCCCGCGAGGCGTTCCGCGACGATATCGACCTGCAGCAGCGGGCGATCACCATCTCGGTGCTGCAGATGGCCGATGCACCGGATGACATGGACGCCCGGGTGGCGTTGTGGTGCGAGCAGCACCGGGTGATGGTCGAGCGCTGGCGCGCCATGCTCGACGACCTGCGCAATGCCACCGGCACCGACTATGCGATGTACGCGGTGGCCAACCGCGAGCTGGTCGACCTGGCGATGAGCGGGCAGGCGGCGGTGATTCCGTCCTGAGCCTTGCGTTGAGGTAAAAGAAAAGCCCCGGCAGTGATGCCGGGGCTTTTTCATATCCACTGCGCGGTCCCTGTAGGAGCGGCCTTGTGTCGCGAAAGGGCTGCACAGCAGCCCCGGCAATATCCGATTGATGCACAAATCATGGGGGCGCTTCGCACCCCTTTCGCGACACAAGGCCGCTCCTACAGGGACCGCGCAGGCCTTGAGGGTTATGCAGGTCTACTTGAACCGCCGCTCCACGCCTTTCTCCACCAGGATCTTCGCTGAAATCTCTTCCACCGAGAAATGCGTGGAGTTGATGTTGGGAATGTTCTCCCGACGGAACAGGTTCTCCACCTCGCGCACCTCGAACTCGCACTGGGCAAAGCTCGAATAGCGGCTGTTGGGCTTGCGCTCGTGGCGAATGGCGGTGAGGCGGTCGGGGTCGATGGTCAGGCCGAACAGCTTGCTGTGGTGCTTCTTCAGCACCGCCGGCAGTTGCAGACGCTCCATGTCGTCTTCGGTCAACGGGTAGTTGGCGGCGCGGATGCCGAACTGCATGGCCATATACAGGCAGGTCGGGGTCTTGCCGCAGCGCGACACGCCCACCAGGATCAGGTCGGCCTTGTCGTAGTAGTGGGTGCGCGCGCCATCGTCGTTGTCGAGGGCAAAGTTGACCGCTTCGATGCGCTCCATGTAGTTGGAGTTGCCGCCGATCGAGTGGGATTTGCCCACGGAATACGACGAATGGGCAGTCAATTCCTGTTCGAGCGGGGATAAAAACGTCGAGAAGATGTCGATCATGAAGCCATTGGACGTGGCCATGACCTCTCGGATGTCCTGGTTGACGATGGTGTCGAAGATGATCGGACGCACCCCGTCGCGCTCGGCCGCGGCGTTGATCTGCTGGACCATGGCCCGGGCCTTGTCCAGCGTGTCGATGTAGGGGCGCGTGAATTTATTGAACGGAATGCTCTCGAATTGTGCGAGCAGGCTCTGGCCCAGCGTTTCTGCAGTGATGCCGGTACCGTCGGAGATGAAGAACGCGGTTCGTTTCATTTGCACCTGGGGGCCTTAAGCTGCCGAAGATTTCTGGATATGATAGGTTCGGTTTGCCGAACGCGGTTGCTCGGCATTCTCACTTATTTTCCAGGTCCAGGCCACAAGCGTCCGGCCCAGTCAATCAGGCAGGCGGGCGCCCTTGAGCTTTTCCAATACAGTTAGTGGAGAGATCACCTTGGTAGAGTACGTAGTTTCCCTCGATAAGCTCGGCGTCCATGATGTGGAGCATGTGGGGGGCAAGAACGCATCCCTGGGCGAGATGATCAGTAACCTCGCAGGTGCCGGTGTCTCGGTGCCGGGCGGCTTTGCCACTACGGCTCAGGCGTACCGCGATTTTCTCGAGCAAAGTGGCCTGAACGACCGCATCCACGCGGCGCTCGATGCGCTGGATGTCGATGACGTCAACGCCCTGGCCAAGACCGGCGCGCAGATCCGCCAGTGGGTGATGGAAGCCGATTTCCCGGCACGCCTGGATTCGGAAATCCGTACGGCCTTCGCTGAAATGGCCGCTGGCAATGACAACATGGCCGTGGCCGTGCGTTCCTCGGCCACCGCCGAAGACCTGCCGGATGCGTCCTTCGCCGGCCAGCAGGAGACCTTCCTCAACATCCGTGGCGTCGATAACGTGATCCGCGCGGCCAAGGAAGTGTTCGCCTCGCTGTTCAACGACCGCGCCATTTCCTACCGTGTGCACCAGGGCTTCGACCACAAGCTGGTGGCCCTGTCCGCCGGCGTGCAGCGCATGGTCCGCTCCGAGACCGGCACCGCCGGGGTGATGTTCACCCTCGACACCGAGTCGGGCTTCCGCGACGTGGTGTTCATCACTGGCGCCTACGGCCTGGGTGAAACCGTGGTGCAGGGCGCGGTCAACCCTGACGAATTCTACGTGCACAAGCAGACCCTGCAGGCGGGTCGTCCGGCGATCCTGCGCCGCAACCTGGGCAGCAAGGCGATCAAGATGGTCTACGGCGATGAGGCCAAGGCCGGTCGTTCGGTCAAGACCGTCGAGGTCGACCGTGCCGAGCGCGCGCGCTTCTGCCTGAGCGATGCCGAGGTCAACGAACTGGCCAAGCAGGCGATGATCATCGAGCAGCACTACCAGCGCCCGATGGACATCGAGTGGGCCAAGGACGGTGACGACGGCAAGCTGTACATCGTCCAGGCCCGCCCCGAGACCGTGAAGAGCCGTTCCAGCGCCAATGTCATGGAGCGCTACCTGCTCAAGGAGAAGGGCACCGTGCTGGTCGAGGGCCGCGCCATTGGCCAGCGCATCGGCGCCGGCAAGGTCCGCGTGATCAACGATGTGTCCGAGATGGACAAGGTCCAGCCCGGCGACGTGCTGGTCTCCGACATGACCGACCCAGACTGGGAGCCGGTAATGAAGCGCGCCAGCGCCATTGTCACCAACCGCGGCGGGCGTACCTGCCACGCGGCGATCATCGCCCGTGAGCTGGGCATCCCGGCGGTGGTCGGTTGCGGCAATGCCACCCAGGTCCTGAAAGACGGCCAGGGCGTTACCGTGTCTTGCGCCGAAGGCGACACCGGCTTCATCTTCGAAGGTGAACTGGGCTTCGACATTAAGCAGAACTCGGTCGATGCCATGCCGGAGCTGCCGTTCAAGATCATGATGAACGTCGGCAACCCGGACCGTGCCTTCGACTTCGCCCAGCTGCCCAACGCCGGTGTGGGCCTTGCGCGCCTGGAGTTCATCATCAACCGCATGATCGGCGTGCACCCCAAGGCGCTGCTGAATTACGCGGGGCTGCCGCCGGAGCTGAAGGAGAGCGTCGACAAGCGCATCGCCGGCTACGACGACCCGGTCGGCTTCTACGTCGAGAAACTGGTCGAGGGCATCAGCACCCTGGCCGCGGCCTTCTACCCGAAAAAGGTCATCGTGCGCCTGTCGGACTTCAAGTCCAACGAGTACGCCAACCTGATCGGCGGCAAGCTCTACGAGCCGGAAGAAGAAAACCCGATGCTGGGCTTCCGCGGTGCCTCGCGCTACATCAGCGAGTCGTTCCGTGACTGCTTCGAGCTCGAGTGCCGCGCCCTCAAGCGTGTGCGCAACGAGATGGGCCTGACCAACGTCGAGATCATGGTGCCGTTCGTGCGCACCCTGGGCGAGGCCAGCCAGGTCGTCGACCTGCTCGCCGAGAACGGCCTGGCCCGTGGCGACAACGGCCTGCGCGTGATCATGATGTGCGAGCTGCCGTCCAACGCGCTGCTGGCCGACGAGTTCCTCGAGTACTTCGACGGCTTCTCCATCGGCTCCAACGACCTGACCCAGCTGACCCTGGGCCTGGACCGTGACTCCGGGATCATCGCCCACCTGTTCGACGAGCGTAACCCGGCGGTCAAGAAGCTGCTGGCCAACGCCATTGCCGCGTGCAACAAGGCCGGCAAGTACATCGGCATTTGCGGCCAGGGCCCATCGGACCACCCGGACCTGGCCAAGTGGCTGATGGAGCAGGGTATCGAGAGCGTGTCGCTGAACCCGGACTCGGTGCTCGAGACCTGGTTCTTCCTGGCCGAGGGCCAGGGCGCGGCCTGATGTGATCGGCGGGAGCGCTGCTGCGTTCCCGCGTCGGACCCTGTAGGAGCGGGCTTGTCCCGCGATAGCGCCAGTGTGGACGGCTCGCTCGTCCAGCCTGGCCCGATCGCGGGTCAAGCCCGCTCCTACCTTTTTTCCCTTGTATGTTCGTGACCCCATGCAAAGCAGCTCCAGCCAATTCCCCGTCGCGCTGCTCAGTGCCGAGCGCCGCGGCGACCTCAGCGAAGACGTCTATCGAATCAAGGCCGGCAACAGCCCTGACCCGAGCGTCGAGTTGGCCGTCACCCGCCTGGGCCTGGCCGACCAGGACCGTGCCCAGGGCGTGCCGGTCATTCTCCTGCACGGCAGCTTCTCCAACCGACGCTTCTGGTATTCGCCCAAGGGCATTGGCCTGGGCGCCTACCTGGCGCGGGCCGGGTTCGATGTGTGGATCCCGGAGATGCGCGGCCACGGACTGTCGCCGCGCAACCGTGACTGGCGGCACAATCGTGTAGCCGACTATGCGCGCTACGACCTGCCGGTGATCGGCGCTTTCGTCCAGGAACAGGCCGGGCGGGCACCGCACTGGATCGGCCACTCGCTGGGCGGCACCACCCTGGCGGCGGCGCTGGGCAGCGGTTACCTGGGCACCGCGCTGGTGGCCAGCGCGGCACTGTTTGGCACCCAGGTCAGCCGGGTCTATTGGCCGCTGAAAGTACCGCCGGTGGAGTGGGGCGCGCGCCTGCTGCTCAAGCGTTTCGCGCAGATCTCGGGTTCGCGCCTCAAGCGTGGCCCGGAGGACGAACCCATCGGCCTGGCCCTGGAGAGCCTGCGCTGGAATGGCCTGTTCGGCCGCTTCGGCGACAAGGACAAGGACTGGTGGGCGGGGCTGGCCGAGGTCGATGTGCCGTTGCTGGCGGTGGCCGGGGCCGGCGACTTCCAAGACCCGGTGTGGGCCTGCCGCAAGCTGTTCGAGCAGTTCGGCGGTGACGCCAGGCAGTTCCTGCGTCTGGGGCGCGAGGAGGGCTTCGAGGCCTTCGGCCATGTCGACATGCTGGTCAGCAAGGCTGCGCAAGCCCAGGTGTGGCCGCTGGTGGAACGCTGGCTGAGGGATCCGCAGGTGCCGGTGCATGCCTCGACGGTGGTGATGGAACCGGTGCCTGCCAGTTGATGCTGCGTTGGCCTCTTCGCGGGTAAACCCACACAGGATTTCACCGCTCCCCTTTGGGAGCGGGATTACCGGCGAAGAGGCCGGGGCAGGCAAAGGTAAATTGACTGCTCGGTCTCGGATGACTGCCAGCCCTCCAACGGTGTAGCCTTGCTGCACATTCGCTTTCGTTGTGACTGACAGGAGTTTCCCATGCAGCATTACGTAACGCCCGACCTGTGCGACGCCTACCCGGACCTGGTCCAGGTGCTCGAACCTATGTTCAGCAATTTCGGTGGCCGCGATTCGTTCGGTGGCCAGATCGTCACCATCAAGTGCTTCGAGGATAACTCGCGGGTCAAGGAGCAGGTCGAGCTGGACGGCAAGGGCAAGGTCCTGGTGGTCGACGGCGGCGGCTCGCTGCGTCGTGCGTTGCTTGGCGACATGCTCGCCGAAAAAGCCGCCAAGAACGGCTGGGAAGGCCTGGTGATCTACGGCTGCGTGCGTGATGTCGATGTGCTGATCCAGACCGATGTCGGTGTGCAAGCCCTGGCCAGCCACCCGATGAAGACCGACAAGCGCGGCATCGGCGACCTCAACGTCGCGGTGACCTTCGCCGGCGTGACCTTCCGTCCGGGCGAATATGTCTATGCCGACAACAATGGCGTGATCGTCTCGCCAAGCCCACTGAACATGCCCGAGTGACGCGTTGCCCGCTGATGGAGCTTTGATGTTCGAGGAAGACAACGCGCAATGGGGGCTGGTGCATGCCCTGGTGCTCGACGGCAAGGGCGGCGCGCGTTCGATCGCCCGTACCGAGCTGGATGGCTTGCAGCTGCAGGCCGACGAAAGCCTGTGGTTGCACTGGGATCGCAGCCATCCGCAGACCCGCACCTGGCTGCTGCATGACAGTGGCCTGAGCGAGTTCGCCTGCGAACTGCTGCTGGAGGAAAACACCCGTCCGCGCCTGTTGCAGATGGCCAACGAGCAGATGCTGCTGTTCCTGCGCGGAGTCAACCTCAACCCCGGCGCCGAGCCAGAAGACATGGTTTCGGTGCGTATTTTCGCCGAGGCGCGCCGGGTCATTTCCCTGCGCCTGCGGCCCCTGCGCGCCAGTGACGAGATTCTCCAGCAGCTCGATGAAGGCCGCGGGCCGAAATCGGCTGCCGAATTGCTGTTGCTGATGGGCGAACTGCTCACCGAAAAGGTCCAGGCGCTGGTCAGCGACCTGTCGGAAGCGGTGGATATAGAAGAAGAGAAGGTAGAATCCGACGAACGGTATACCCCAGAACAAGGCAGCCTGCAGCAGATCCGCCGCCGCGCCGCCGGCTTGCGTCGTTTTCTCGCCCCGCAGCGTGACATCTATGCCCAGCTGTCGCGTAACAAGTGCAGCTGGTTTGCCGATCCCGACAGCGATTACTGGAACGAGCTGAACAACAGCCTGATCCGCTACCTCGAAGAACTCGAACTGGCTCGTGAGCGCGCTGCGCTGGTGCTGGAAAGCGAGGACCGGCGCCGCAGCGAGCGGATGAACCGGACCATGTACCGCTTCGGCATCATCACTTGCATCTTCCTGCCCATGAGCTTCATCACCGGGCTGCTGGGCATCAACGTCGGTGGTATTCCAGGGTCGAACAGCCCCTATGGCTTCCTGTTCGCCAGCCTGATCGTGCTGGGTTTGGCGGTGGGGCAGTGGTTGCTGTTCCGGCGGTTGCGATGGGTGTGAAATCGAGGGGGGCGCTGCGCAGTCCATCGCGACACAAGGCCGCTCCCACAGGGATCGCGCTTGCCTGTGCGAGTGGCCTGCTGAGGCAATTTGAAACATTCGTCCCAGTGGCAGGTGTGACCCATCGTCGCCAGCCCTCGTCTTTGACTCACATTGCGCGAGGTGCCCATGCACGATCCGTTTGAAGAATCCTTGCGCGACCTGCTCAAGGCGTCGCCGTCCGGCGAGGACCGGGATGACGCCGCCTGCCTGGGTCGCGTGCTGAAAACCGCCAACCGCCAGGTTGGCGCGGGTGATCTGTTCAGCTTGCTTGGCCGTTGGAGCCAGGCGCTGCTGATCGCCGTGAACAATGGCTCGGCGCATGTCGCGCCGGTGCGCCGCAACTCTACCCGCAAACCTGCCGCCGGCAGCAACGCAGATAAGGCCGATTGAATATGGAACTCGATCTCTGGACCCAGAGCCTGGTCACCGCCATGACAGCCCTTTGGACCAAGGTGGCGAACTTCATCCCCAACCTGTTCGGCGCGCTGGTCGTGGTGCTGCTTGGTTTCGTCGTGGCCAAGCTGCTCGACACCTTGCTGTCCAAGGTGCTGGCCAAGTTCGGCCTGGACCGCCTGATGAGCGGCACCGGGCTGACCAAGATGCTCGCCCGGGTCGGCATCCAGGTGCCGATCTCGACCCTGATCGGCAAGATCGTCTACTGGTTCGTGCTGTTGATTTTCCTGGTTTCGGCCGCGGAATCCCTGGGCCTTGAGCGAGTCTCTGCGACCCTCGACATGCTCGCCCTGTACCTGCCCAAGGTGTTCGGCGCGGCGCTGGTGCTGCTGGCCGGCGTATTGCTGGCGCAGTTGGCCAATGGCCTGGTGCGCGGCGCCGCCGAGGGGATCGGCCTGGAGTACGCCGCTGGCGTTGGGCGCATTGTCCAGGGCCTGGTGATCATCATCAGCATCTCGGTGGCGATCAGCCAGCTGGAGGTCAAGACCGACCTGCTGAACCACGTGATCGTCATCGGTTTGATTACCGTTGGTCTGGCCGTTGCCTTGGCCATGGGCCTGGGTAGCCGGGAAATCGCCGGGCAGATTCTGGCCGGGATCTATGTCCGCGAACTCTACCAAGTCGGCCAGCAGGTGCGCATTGGCGAGGTCGAAGGGCACATCGAGGAGATCGGGACGGTCAAGACGACCGTGCTGACCGATGATGGCGAATTGGTGTCGCTGTCTAATCGCGAGCTGCTCGAGCAGCGCGTGAATAGCCGCTAACCGCACAAAAGCTGTTAATGTATGCCGCCGCGAAAATCGGCCCACGGGGCCGAGCGGCGACATTGACCTGACTGTCGGCCAGATCCGTTTTGAATAAAGTTCATTCGCCGCCCATGCGCTATGACCCCCGAGAGCTCACCGACGAGGAGTTGGTGGCGCGTTCGCATGAGGAGCTGTTTCACGTTACCCGCGCCTATGAGGAGCTCATGCGGCGCTACCAGCGCACGCTGTTCAACGTCTGCGCGCGGTACCTGGGGAACGACCGGGATGCCGACGATGTCTGTCAGGAGGTGATGCTCAAGGTGCTCTACGGGTTGAAGAACTTCGAGGGCAAGTCCAAGTTCAAGACCTGGCTCTATAGCATCACCTACAACGAATGCATCACCCAGTACCGCAAGGAACGGCGTAAGCGCCGGCTGATGGATGCCCTGAGCCTGGACCCTGTCGAAGAGGCGTCTGAGGACAAGGCACCGAAGCCGGAAGAGAAAGGCGGGCTGGACAGGTGGCTCGTGCATGTGAACCCGATCGACCGGGAAATCCTGGTGCTGCGATTTGTCGCAGAGCTGGAATTCCAGGAGATCGCCGACATCATGCACATGGGCCTGAGCGCCACGAAAATGCGTTACAAGCGTGCGCTCGACAAGCTTAGAGAGAAATTTGCAGGGTTGGCTGAAACTTAGTCGCCTGCAAATACCTCTAACCAACCGGCAAGTTCTGCTAGACTTGCCGTCGAGTTGTCCCCCGGATGTTGGTGGGACCGCTTAACTATCACCAGATGGGGATTTAACGGATGAAATTGAAAAACACCTTGGGCCTTGCCATTGGTTCGCTCGTAGCCGCCACCTCGATTGGCGCTATGGCACAAGGCACTGGCGCTGTAGAAGTCGAAGGCTTCTACAAGAAAGAATTCTTCGACAGCCAGCGCGACTTCAAGAACGACGGCAACCTGTTCGGTGGCTCGATCGGTTACTTCCTGACCGACGACGTTGAACTGCGTCTGGGTTACGACGAAGTCCACAACGCTCGTGGCGACGATGGCAAGAACATCAAGGGCTCGAACACCGCCCTGGACGCCGTTTACCACTTCAACAACCCGTACGACGCTATCCGTCCGTACGTGTCGGCTGGTTTCTCCCACCAGTCCCTGGGCCAGACCGGCCGTGGTGGTCGTAACCAGTCCACCTTCGCCAACGTTGGCGCTGGCGCCAAGTGGTACATCACCGACATGTTCTACGCCCGTGCCGGCGTCGAAGCTCAGTACAACATCGACCAGGGCGACACCGAGTGGGCCCCGAGCGTTGGTATCGGCCTGAACTTCGGCGGTAGCCCGAAGCAAGCCGAAGCCGCTCCGGCTCCTGTTGCCGAAGTCTGCTCCGACAGCGACAACGATGGCGTCTGCGACAACGTCGACAAGTGCCCTGACACCCCAGCCAACGTTACCGTTGACGCTGATGGCTGCCCGGCTGTTGCCGAAGTCGTTCGCGTTGAGCTGGACGTCAAGTTCGACTTCGACAAGTCGGTCGTCAAGCCAAACAGCTACGGCGACATCAAGAACCTGGCTGACTTCATGAAGCAGTACCCACAGACCACCACCACCGTGGAAGGTCACACTGACTCCGTCGGCCCAGACGCTTACAACCAGAAGCTGTCCGAGCGTCGTGCCAACGCTGTCAAGCAAGTCCTGACCCAGCAGTACGGCATCGAATCCAGCCGTGTTGACTCGGTTGGCTACGGTGAGACCCGTCCGGTCGCCGACAACGCCACCGAAGCTGGCCGCGCCGTTAACCGTCGCGTAGAAGCTCAGGTAGAAGCCCAGGCCAAGTAATTGGTTTGAAGCTTCACGAAAAACCCGGCCTTGGCCGGGTTTTTCTTTGCCTGGATTTCTTAGGGTAAACCTCGTACCCCTTTGTAGGAGCGGCCTTGTGTCGCGAAAGGGGTGCGTAGCAGCCCCGGCAATCTTGCGTGATGCCGAAATCCTGGGGGCGCTACGCACCCCTTTCGCGACACAAGGCCGCTCCTACACGAAACGTGAATGCCTGCGCGCTCAGCGTTTGAGCAGCACCAGCCATAACACCAGGTTCAACAGCAGCGACACCAACCCAATCGTGCGCCATACCTTCAACGGCTCGCGCTCCAGCAGCGGCCGTGGCCGTTCGGCCAGCTCCTGGCGATCTCCCCGCTCCAGCAACAGCAACCACTGCTCGGCGGTCTCGAAGCGCTGCGCCGGGTCTGCCGCCACCGCTTGCAATACGTTGCGCTGCAACCACTCCGGCAAGTCCGGACGGTAACGCGCCGGGTTCACTGGCGTGCCGAAGCGCGGTCGCTGGAACGCCTCGACCTCGCCATAGGGGTAGTGGCCGGTCAGCAGGTGATAAAGCGTCACGCCGACGGCATACAAGTCTTGGCGTGGGCTCGGCGATGAGCCTTCGAAAGCCTCCGGCGCCAGGTATGAGGGCGTGCCGGGGAGGGTATTGGGTTGATCTTCGGACAGGCCCGGGCAGTAGGCCAGGCCGAAGTCCAGCAGACGCAACTGACCATCGTCGCCCAGGTGCAGGTTGTCCGGCTTGATGTCGCGGTGCAGCAGGTTGCGCCGGTGCAACACGCCAACGGCCTGCAGCAGCTGGCGAGCCATTTCCAGCCACTGCGGCAAGGGCAGCGGGCCATCGGCCTTGAGCTGGGCGCCAAGGGTCGTGCCGGCATACGCACGCATCAGGTAGTACAAGTGCTGGCGCTGACTCGCCGGATGGACTTCGGGGAAATGGCGGCCAGCGACACGGCGCAGGAACCACTCTTCCAGCAGCAAGGCTTGGGCGGCCCCGGACTCCAGGTCGCGCGACTGCGGCAGGGTCTTTAGCAGCCAGGGCAGGCCATGCGGGTCGCGGACCTGGTACAGCAGCGATTGTCGGCTCTGGGCCAGCAAGCCATCGACCTGCCAGCCATCGATCAGTTGGCCGTCACGCAGCGCGCCAGGCAGCGGCCATTGCTGAAGTTGCGCGAGGGTGTCGCCCAGGCTGCTCGTGCCCAGTTGCTCGACCTGCACCAGCAGGGCGCTGGCGTTGTCCTGGCTGCCTGCGTGGTGGGCGGTGGCCACCAGGGTGTCGGCGGCGTCCTGCAGGTCGCTTTGCTCGCGCAGGATCGCCTGGATGCGCTGATCGCCGACGCTGGCCCAGACGCCATCGCTGAGCAGCAGGTAGCATTCACCCTCGTGCAGCTCACCCTCCAGGTAGTCGACCAGCACCTGTTGGTCCAGGCCCAGCGCGCGCTTGAGCACATGCTGCATGCCGGGTTGGTCCCAGACATGGTCTTGGCTCAGGCACTGCAACTGCCCGGCATGCCAGCGGTAGACCCGGCAATCGCCGATATGGGCGAGGGTGAAGCGCCGGCCGCGCAGTACCAGGGCGCTGAGGGTGGTCAGCAATGGCTGGCCGTTGCCCTGGGCGCGCAGCCAGCGGTTCTGCGCGCTCAGCAGGCGGTCCAGGGCCTGGGCCACGCTCCAGGTGGCAGGGGTGGCGTAGTAGTCCAGGGCCAGGGCCTGCAAGCTGGCCCGTGCCGCCAGGCCACCGTCGGCGCACTGGCTGACGCCGTCGGCGAGGGCGCACAGGTAGCCCTTGCTGGCGGCCAGTTCCGGCGCGGGGGTGACCAGGCGCAAGGCATCCTGGTTCTCCGCGCGCGGCCCGATGGCGCTGGCCTGGGCGAATAGCAGGCGCAAGCTCATCAGACCCGCGCCGCGGTGACGGCCGCCGAGCCCCAGGTGGTGCGCCAGCGTTGCTTCACGCCGTGCAGGCCGAACCAGGCCAGCAGGCCCAGGCTGGCGAACAACCAAAGGCCGAGCTGATAGTCGCCGCTATGCTGCTTGATGGCCCCCAGGCCGGCGGCGAGCAGGAAGCCGCCAATGCCGCCGGCCATGCCGATCAGCCCGGTCATCACGCCGATTTCCCCGCGAAAGCGTTGCGGGACCAGCTGGAACACTGCGCCATTACCAGCGCCCAGGCCCAGCATGGCACTGACGAACAGGGCCAGTGCCGCCACCGCGCTGGGCAGGTTGAAGCCGACGGCGGCTATGCCCACGGCGGCCACACCGTACATGGCCAGCAGGGTGCGGATACCGCCGAAACGATCGGCCAGGGCGCCGCCCAGCGGGCGCATCAGGCTGCCAGCGAACACGCACGCGGCGGTGTAGTAGCCGGCGGTGACCGGGCTCAGGCCGTACTGGTCGCTGAAGTAGCCGGGCAGGGCGCTGGCCAGGCCGATGAAGCCGCCGAAGGTGACGCTGTAGAAGAACATGAACCACCAGCTGTCACGGTCGCCGAGGGCCTTGAGATAATCGGCCATGGCCTTGGGCTTGGGCCGTTGTGGGGCGTTGCGCGCCAGCAGGGCGAACAGTGCCAGGGTCAGCAGCAACGGCAGCAGGGCGAAGCCGAACACGTTGTTCCAGCCAAAGCCGGCGGCCAGGGCCGGGGCGAGCAGGGCGGCGAATACCGTGCCGGAGTTGCCCGCCCCGGCAATGCCCATGGCCTTGCCCTGGTGCTGCGGCGGGTACCACTGTGAGGCTAGCGGCAAGGATACGGCGAACGAGGCCCCGGCGAAGCCGAGGAACACGCCCAGCAGTAGCGCCTGTTCATAGCTGTGCACGCCCAGGTACCAGGCGCAGGCCAGGGCGACGATCACCACCACCTGGCCGATCAGCCCGGCAGTCTTGGGCGACAGACGATCGACCAGCAGGCCCATGGCAAAGCGCAGTACGGCGCCGGCGAGGATCGGCGTGGCCACCATCAGGCCCCGTTGCTGGGCGCTCAGTTGCAGGTCGGCGGCAATTTGCACCGCCAGGGGGCCGAGCAGGTACCAGACCATGAAGCTCAGGTCGAAGTACAGGAAAGCGGCGAACAGGGTGGGCACATGCCCGGATTTCCAGAAGCTCGTATTCATTGAACACCTCGTTGGGCGCGGAAACGAAAAGACGCCGCTGCCCGATCCACGACCGTGGAAGGGGCGAGCGACGTCTTTGTCGGAGGATGGGGCAGCCGCCGTTGGCTGCCGAAGTTTTCAAGGCAAGAGGCGGGCCAATGCTGCCTGGATTTCTCCCGGCCATGTGCAGTCCCTGTAGCAGGGGCCTTGCCGGGGCGCCCCTTGCAAGGATATTCCGCCGGCACGATGGCGTGACAGCTACCCCAGCATCTGCGCCATGGCGATGATCTGCTCCGCCACCTGGATCAGCTTCTGCTGGCGACTCATGGCCTGGCGGCGCATCAAGGTATAGGCCTGTTCCTCGTTACAGTCCTTCATCTTCATCAGCAGGCCCTTGGCCTGCTCGATACGCTTGCGCTCGGCCATCTGTTGGTCGCGGGCCAGTAACTGAGCCCTGAGCGCCTGGTCGCTTTCGAAACGGGCCATGGCCACCTCGAGGATCGGCCGCAACCGCGCGGCGTGAATACCCTCGACGATGTAGGCGCTGACCCCGGCCTGGATCGCCTGGCGCATGATCCCGGGGTCGTGTTCATCGGTGAACAGGACGATCGGTCGGGGGTGATCGCGGCTGACCAGCACCACGTGCTCCATCACGTCGCGGCCCGGGGACTCGGTATCGATCAGCACCACGTCCGGGCGCACCTTGTCGACGCAGGCGGGCAGGTCGATGCTCAGGTTGCCGGTCTCGATCACCTCGAAGCCGGCTTCGCTCAACGCGGCTTTCAGGCGACCGACCTTCTTTTCGGTGTCGTCGATCAGCAGGATGCGCAACATGTCCGAGCCCTCAGTGCCCGGCCCGCTGGCCAGGTGGGGTGTCCAGTGCGTGCAGCGCGAAGCTGCGCGCATAACCCTGGGGGTCGCTGCCATCCCAGCGGCTGCCGTCGAGCAACTGGCTGCTGCGCAAGGGCGGGTCGGCGCAGGGCACGCCCAAGGCCTGGGCGGCTTCGCGGTACAGCGCCAGTTGCTGGACCTGGCGGGCGACGCCGAGGTAGTCCGGGTCGTCGCGCAGGATCCCCCAGCGGCGGAACTGGGTCATGAACCACATGCCATCGGAAAGATACGGCAAGTTGGCCCGGCCCTGGTCGAACAGGCGCAACCCGTGGGGGTCGTGCCAGCGGTTGCCCAGGCCATCTTGATAGTCGCCGAGCAGGCGCGGTTCGATGCTCTCCAGTGGGCTGTCCAGGTAGGCGCCAGCACTGAGCAGGTGGGCGGTGCCGCGGCGGTTGTCCAGGCTCTGCTCGATGAAGCGGGCGGCGGCCAGTACCGCGCGGATCAACGCCCGGGCGGTATTGGGATAGTGCGTGACGAAGTCCTGGGTGCAGGCCAGGACCTTCTCGGGGTGGTCGGGCCAGATCGACTGGCTGGTCGCCAAGGTGAAGCCCTGGCCCTGGGCGATGGCGTCGGCCGCCCATGGCTCGCCCGCGCAGAATCCGTCGATGCGCCCGGCCTGCAAGTGGGCGCGCATCTGCGCCGGCGGTACCACCACGCTGTTGACATCGTGCAGTGGATGGATGCCCTGGCTGGCCAGCCAGTAATACAGCCACATGGCGTGGGTGCCGGTGGGGAAGGTCTGGGCGAAGGTCAGGCGTGCGCCAGCTTGGTGCACCCGTCGCGCCAATGCTTCAGGGGTGGTCACGCCCTGGCGTTGCAGGGCCGAGGAAAGGTTGATGGCCTGGGCGTTCTGGTTCAGCCCCATGAGTACTGCCATGGCACGCGTCGGTCCGCCGCCAACACCCAGGTGCATGGCATACGTCAACCCATACAGGCAGTGGGCGGCGTCCAGTTCGCCAGTGAGCAGGCGATCGCGCAGGCCGGCCCAGGAGGCCTGGCGGCGCAGGTTGAGGGTCAGGCCCTGCTGCTGGGCGAAGCCTTGGGTGGCGGCGACCACCACCGAGGCGCTGTCGGTCAGGGCCATGAAGCCGATATCCAGGCAGGGCTTTTCCGGGGCATCGCTACCGTTGACCCAGGCCAGTGGCAGTGTCGTTGGGGGCGTGTTCAAGGCATTCCTCGGGCGTTGGCGGGAGAGTGGCACGATGGTGATGTAGCAACCCATGTGCCATGGCCCTGTCACCCAGGCGACGCGCTGGCTATAATCGCCCCCTCACACACCGCGAGTCCGCCCGCCCATGTATACCCTGGCCCGCCAGATGCTGTTCAAGCTCTCCCCGGAAACCTCCCACGACCTGTCGCTGGACCTGATCGGCGCCGGTGGCCGCCTGGGGCTCAATGGCTTGCTGTGCAAGCAGCCGGCAGCGTTGCCGGTGACCGTCATGGGCTTGAACTTCGCCAACCCGGTGGGCCTGGCTGCGGGCCTGGACAAGAACGGCGCGGCCATCGACGGCTTTGCCCAGCTGGGTTTCGGTTTTGTCGAGATCGGCACCGTGACTCCGCGCCCGCAACCAGGTAATCCGAAGCCGCGCTTGTTCCGCCTGCCAGAGGCGACCGCGATCATCAACCGCATGGGCTTCAACAACCTGGGCGTCGATCACTTGCTGGGCCGGGTGCGCGCCGCGAACTACAGCGGCGTGCTGGGCATCAACATCGGCAAGAACTTCGACACCCCGGTCGAGCGCGCCCAGGACGACTACCTGATCTGCCTCGAGAAGGTCTACAACGACGCCAGCTACATCACCGTCAACGTCAGTTCACCCAATACTCCTGGCCTGCGCTCGCTGCAGTTCGGCGACTCGCTCAAGCAACTGCTCGATGCCCTGGCCGAGCGCCGCGAGCAGCTTGCTCAGGCGAACGGCAAGCGTGTGCCATTGGCAATCAAGATCGCCCCGGACATGAGTGACGAAGAAACCGCCCTGGTGGCTGCGGCGCTGCTTGAATCGGGCATGGACGCGGTAATCGCCACCAACACCACCCTGGGCCGCGAAGGGGTCGAAGGACTGCCGTTCGGTGGCGAGGCGGGCGGTCTGTCGGGCGCCCCGGTGCTGACCAAGAGCACCCATACGGTGAAGGTGCTGGCGGGCGAGCTGGGCGGCAAGTTGCCGATCATCGCCGCCGGCGGCATCACCGAAGGTCGCCATGCCGCCGAAAAGATCGCCGCGGGTGCCAGCCTGGTGCAAATCTACTCGGGCTTCATCTATAAGGGGCCAGCGTTGATCCGCGAGGCGGTGGATGCGATTGCGGCGATGCCGCGGCAGTAACCGGCAGACATAAAAAAGGGGTCCCTCAAGGGACCCCCTGGGCCGCAGCCCGCCGCCCGGATGGGGCGCGCATGGTGCTCGAATTCAGTGTCCTCGTTCAGCCAACGGCGTGATTTTCGTTGAGTCTGTGGATGCCAGCGGTGCCGGTCATGCCGTCCCAGTTATCACCGCGGCCCTCGCGCCAGCCGTTGATCCAGGCTTGACGGACGGACGGCAGGTTGAATGGGCAAAGTTCGCGGGATTTGCCGGTGACTCCATACTGGTAGCCACGTGAATATGCTCTTTCCAACGGATCACGCTTAAGTCTTCTCATAGGGTGTTGCCCTCACTTGTTGACTGTAATGTCCCGTCGGCCTCTCCGAGGCCGGGCAGAATCGTTCTGCCGGTATGCGCCCGCTGCCGGCGTGGCGGGCTGGAAGTGTCGCCTCGTTGCGAGACGACCTGAGGTCAGTTCTATCGAATGCGGGTCACAGTGTGAATGATCGATTTGTCATAAGGACGTAACCTTTCATAGGTTGAAAGGATAAGTAAATAAATGCGACTCAACCTTGTTTGCCGTTGAGCCCGCTATGATCAGGGTTTAGCCAGCACTGAAGTCATATGGCCAGTGTTGCTGCTTGATGACTGAAATATTCAGTAATGCGACGAAGGGTCACATCTGTGCCTAGCGTCGAGGAAATTTTCATACTGCCCGGCGATCAAAGCCACTTTCGCCCCTGGCGAAGGGGCTATCCGCCGGGCGGCCCGGCCTGGCGAGAAGACTCGCCGGGCCACCCGGACGCTTGCTGGAAGGGCGTGCGGGCAAACATCGACCGCCGATGCGTCGGCGGCCATCTACCTAGCCCAAGGCTCTGGATTGCACATGTCGGACCGTTTCGAACTTTACCTTACCTGCCCCAAAGGCCTCGAAGGCCTGCTCGCCGAGGAGGCCCGCCAACTGGGCCTGAAAGAGGTGCGTGAACACACCTCGGCCATTCGCGGCGATGCCGACATGGAAACCGCCTATCGCCTGTGCCTCTGGTCGCGTCTGGCCAACCGTGTGCTGCTGGTGCTCAAGCGCTTCCCGATGAAGAACGCCGACGATCTGTACGACGGCGTGCACGCGGTCGACTGGGCCGACCACCTGGCTGCCGATGGCACCCTGGCCGTGGAGTTCAGCGGCCACGGCTCGGGCATCGACAACACCCACTTCGGCGCGCTCAAGGTCAAGGACGCCATTGTCGACAAACTGCGCAACCGCGAGGGCCTGCGTCCGTCGGTGGAAAAAGTCGACCCGGATGTGCGCGTGCACCTGCGCCTGGACCGTGGCGAGGCGATCCTGTCCCTGGACCTGTCCGGGCACAGCCTGCACCAACGTGGCTACCGTCTGCAGCAGGGCGCCGCGCCGCTGAAGGAAAACCTGGCGGCGGCGGTGTTGATCCGCGCCGGCTGGCCGCGTATCGCCGCCGAGGGCGGCGCCCTGGCCGACCCGATGTGCGGTGTGGGTACGTTCCTGGTCGAGGCGGCGATGATCGCCGCCGACATGGCCCCCAACCTCAAGCGCGAGCGCTGGGGCTTCAGCGCCTGGCTCGGCCATGTGCCGGCCCTGTGGCGCAAGGTGCACGACGAGGCCCAGGCCCGAGCCGAGGCAGGCCTGGCCAAGCCGCCGTTGTGGATCCGTGGCTACGAGGCCGACCCACGCCTGATCCAGCCGGGGCGCAACAACGTCGAGCGTGCAGGCCTGGGTGACTGGGTGAAGATCTACCAGGGCGAAGTGGCCAGCTTCGAGCCGCGTCCGGACCAGAACCAGAAAGGCCTGGTGATCAGCAACCCGCCCTACGGCGAGCGCCTGGGTGACGAGGCCAGCCTGCTGTACCTCTACCAGAACCTCGGCGAGCGCCTGCGCCAGGCCTGTATGGGCTGGGAGGCGGCGGTATTCACCGGTGCGCCCGAGCTGGGCAAGCGCATGGGGATTCGCAGCCACAAGCAGTACGCCTTCTGGAACGGCGCGCTGCCGTGCAAGTTGCTGCTGTTCAAGGTCCAGCCCGACCAGTTCGTCACCGGCGAGCGCCGCCAGGGTCCTGTCGAGGCGGTGGAAGGTGAGTTTCGTCGTCCGCAGCCGGTGGCCAGCGAGCCAGCACGCCTGTCCGAAGGCGCGCAGATGTTCGCCAACCGCCTGCAGAAGAACTTCAAGCAGTTGGGTAAGTGGGCCCGCCGCGAGAAGATCGATTGCTACCGGGTCTACGATGCCGACATGCCTGAGTACGCCCTGGCGGTCGACCTGTATCACGATTGGGTGCATGTTCAGGAATACGCCGCACCGCGTTCGGTCGATCCGGAAAAAGCCCAGGCGCGCCTGCTCGATGCGCTGACTGCGATCCCACAAGCCTTGGGCGTCGACCCGCAGCGCGTGGTGCTCAAGCGCCGCGAGCGTCAGAGTGGCACCCGTCAGTACGAGCGCCAGGCGACCGAAGGGCGTTTCATGGAAGTCGAGGAGGGCGGCGTCAAGCTGCTGGTCAACCTCACCGACTACCTGGACACCGGGCTGTTCCTCGACCACCGCCCAATGCGCCTGCGCATCCAGCGCGAGGCCGCCGGCAAGCGCTTCCTCAACCTGTTCTGCTACACCGCCACGGCCAGCGTGCACGCAGCCAAGGGCGGCGCGCGCAGCACCACCAGCGTCGACCTGTCCAAGACTTACCTGGACTGGGCGCGGCGTAACCTGTCGCTGAACGGTTTCTCCGAGCGTAACCGCCTGGAGCAGGGCGATGTGATGGCCTGGTTGCAGGCGGCGACAGAGAGCTATGACCTGATCTTCATCGACCCGCCGACTTTCTCCAACTCCAAGCGCATGGAAGGTGTATTCGATGTGCAGCGCGACCATGTCGAGCTGCTTGACCTGGCCATGGCGCGTCTGGCGCCGGGCGGCGTGCTGTATTTCTCCAACAACTTCCGCAAGTTCCAGCTCGACGAGCACCTGGCGACGCGCTATGCGGTGGAGGAAATCAGCGCCCAGACCCTGGACCAGGACTTCGCCCGCAACAACCGCATCCACCGTGCCTGGCAGTTGCGTTTGAAGTAAGCCGACGAGGTACATGGCGCCGCTGCTGGCCAGTGGCTATAAAACAGTACAGGGCGGGACAATTCGCAGGACGCTGACGTTGTAGAGAGTCCTCTATGTCGAACCCAGGCGTACCTGCGAAGCTGCCGGGCCTGCTCGGCGACGAGCTGTCGGCCTGGGTTGTGGCCTTGGCGGCGCTGGTCGCCGGGTGCCTGCTCAGCGCCGTGCTGGCCACCGCCACCCACGCCTACCACAAGCAGCAGTTGCGCCAGCGCTTCGAGCTGCTGGCCAGTGAGCGCTATAGCCGTATCGCCGAACGGTTCGAGGAACAGGAGCAGCGCCTGGACGGCTTGCGCCGCTTCTTCAGCTATTCCAGCGAGATCACCCCCCGCGAATTCGACGGCTATGCCCGGCCCTTGCTGCATCGCACCCAGGCCTATTCGTGGGCGCCGCGGGTCGAGGCCGCGCAGCGCGAAGCCTTCGAGCAGCGTGCCAGTGCCTGGCTTGGGCAGCCCTACCAGATCCGCGATCGCGATGCCCAGGGCGCTTGGCATCGAGCGCCCGCGCGCGACTACTACTATCCGGTGCTGTTCACCCAGGCGGCGAGCAGGCAGGGTCAGCCCTATGGCCTGGACCTGCGCGGCCAAGCGCTGCGCGAGGCGACCCTGGCCAGGGCCTTGAGCCCTGGCAGCATGGCGGTGTCCGCGCCGTTGGACATGCTCAGCGTCGAACCGGCCTATACTCGCGGCCTGCTGATCGTCGCTCCGGTGTTCGCCGATACGGCGGTCGCCGACGCGCCGCCCAGTGGCTATGTCATGGCGTTGCTGAGCCTGCGCCAACTGATCGCTGAAAGCCTGCCCACCGTGGCCGACGATAATCTGGTGGTGCGCATCCTCGACCTGTCCGGCGCGGATGGGCATGAGGTGCTGTTCGACTCGGGCAATCCGCCAGCGCCCATGGACCTGGCCAGCAACCACCTGTTGCATCTGGCCGATCATCACTACCAATTGGATATCCGCGCCAGCCAGAACTTCCTCGCGGCCAACCGCTCCTCGGCAGTGACGGTGGTCAGTGTGCTGGGCGTTCTGCTCAGCCTGATGTTGGCAGCCTTGCTGTACAGCCTGTTCAACCAGCGCCAGCGCGCCTTGGGGCTGGTCGCCCGGCGCACGGCGCAACTGCGGGTCAGTGAGCAGTCGTTGCGAGAGACCCACAATCAGCTGCGCAGCGTGCTCGATGCCGCGACCCAGGTGGCGATCATCGCCACCAGCCTGCGTGGGGTGATCGGCACCTTCAACGCTGGCGCCGAACGCATGCTGGGCTATTCAGCCGACGAGGCCCTGGGTCGCCTGACCCTGGAGGACCTGGTGCAGCCCGAGGAGCTGCATCGGCGCGGCCATGCCTTGAGCCAGCGCTACGGTCGCGAGGTCGGTGCCGGGCAGGCGATGTTCGCCGAAACGGTGCAAGAGGGCGCGGGCGAGCCGGCCGATTGGACCCTGGTGCGCAAGGATGGCAGCCACTTGCTGGCCAACATGCTGGTGACGGCGGTGCTCGACGAGCAGGGCTTGTGGGTGGGCTACCTGGCGATCTGTATCGACGTTACCGAGCGTCGTCGGGTGCATGAGGCGCTGGCGGCGCGTGATCGCCTGCTGGAAAAGCTCAGCGACGAGGTGCCGGGGGGGATTTATCAGTACCGCCTGGATGCTGACGGTCATTCCTGTTTCCCCTACGCCAGCCGGGGTTTGCACGATATCTACGAGGTCGACCTGGCGTTGCTGCACCAGGACGCCGCGGCGGTATTCGAGCGCATTCATCCCGACGACCTGGAGCGGGTGCGGCGCTCGGTGCGTTATTCCGCCGAGCAGTTGACGCCCTGGCGGGAGGAGTATCGGGTGTGCCTGCCACGTGCCGGGCTGCGCTGGGTGCGGGGCGAGGCGACGCCAGAGCTCGGTGACCATGGCTGCACGCTCTGGCACGGCTATCTCACCGATATTACCGACCTCAAGCGGGTGGAAGAGGAATTGCGCACCTTGTCGGTCACCGATGCCCTGACAGGCATCCACAATCGTCGGTATTTCCAGGAACGCCTGCGCGGCGAGTTGGATCGGGCGCAGCGCGATGGGCTGGATTTGGCGGTGATCATGCTGGACATCGATCATTTCAAACGGATCAACGACCAGTTCGGCCACGCGGTGGGGGACCATGTGCTACGCAGTCTGTGCCAGCGGATCGGCCACCGGCTGCGGCGCACGGATGTGTTCTGCCGCTTGGGCGGCGAGGAGTTCATGGTGCTGTGCCCCGGGAGCAACGCCGGGCAGGCGCGGGTGTTGGCGATGGAGCTGTGGCAGGGGGTACGTAGCGTGCCGGTGGAGGGTGTCGGGCGGGTGACGGCGAGCTTTGGTGTAGCGGGGTGGCGGCCCGGAGAGGGCGCCGATGCGCTGCTGTTGCGAGCGGATGCGGGGGTCTACACAGCCAAGCAGGCGGGGCGGGATCGGGTTGAGGGCGAGGTGCCTTGAGAGAAGGGCGTCAAGTATTCGCCGAGGGATCGTGCTGGGGGCAAGTCATTAGGAGTCAGCTTTGCAGGCGAGCCAGGCAACGCGGTGCCTGGCACCGGCTGCGCCGGTGTTCGCGGCTGAAGCCGCTCCCACAGGGATAGCGCCGACCTTAAGCCATGCGCTGCGCCTGTGGGAGCGGACCGAGGTGCAGAAAGTTTATCGGCAAGCCCCTCGGCTCAGGGCATCACGCCAACCGTGCCATTACCCACCTTCGGCTGCCGGTAGAGGTCCAGCAATACCTGATCCAGCACCTGCGAGGCGCCCCAAGGCTTGGGGTCGTTGAGGATCGCCGCCACGGCCCAGGTGTGGCCATTACTGTCGCGGCTGAATCCGGCAATCGCCCGCACGGTGTTCAGGGTGCCGGTCTTGATATGCCCCTCGCCAGTCATGGCCGTGCGCTTGAGGCGCTTGCGCATGGTGCCGTCCATGCCCACCAGCGGCATCGAACTGATGAACTCGGCGGCGTACGGGCTCTTCCACGCGGCCTGCAGCAACGCCGCCATTTCCCGGGTGCTGACCCGTTCGGCGCGGGACAGCCCCGAGCCGTTCTCCATCACCAGGTGCGGCGAGGTGATGCCTTTCTTGGCCATCCACTGCCGTACCACGCGCTGGGCGGCGCGGGCATCGTCGCCGTCGGCGTCGGTGCGGAACTGCGCGCCGAGGCTGAGGAACAGCTGCTGGGCCATGGTGTTGTTGCTGTACTTGTTAATGTCGCGGATCACTTCCACCAGGTCCGGCGAGAAGGCCCGAGCCAGCAGGCGCGCGCTCTTGGGCACGTTCTCGAAGCGGTCGCGGCCCTGGATGCTGCCGCCCAGCTCGTTCCAGATGGCGCGCACCGCGCCAGCGGCGTAGGTCGGGTGGTCGAGCAGCGCCAGGTAGGTCTGCGAGTTACAGCCATCGGCCAGTTGTCCGCTGACGGTCACGCTGACGCCATCGGGCTGCACCACGGGGTTGTAGCGGACCTCACCGGTGCATTGCTTGCCCGACAACGCCTTCACCTGGTTGTCGATGCGGATGCTGGCGATCGGTGGCTCGACCGAGACCGTCACCTTGCCGCCGTCGTTGCGGGCAACGAAGCGCAGGGCCTTGAGGTTGACCAGCAGCGAATCCGGCTTGACCAGGAACGGCTTGTTGTCGTCGCCGCCATCGTCATTGAACTGTGGCAGGTTGGGTTGCACGAAATGACTGCGGTCCAGCACCAGGTCGCCGGTCACGGTACGCACGCCGTTGGCGCGCAGGTCGCGCATCAGCAACCAGAGTTTTTCCATGTTCAGCTTGGGATCGCCGCCGCCCTTGAGGTAGAGGTTGCCGTTGAGCACGCCATTGCTCAGGGTGCCGTCGGTGTAGAACTCGGTCTTCCATTGGAAGGTCGGCCCCAGCAGCTCCAGCGCAGCGTAGGTGGTCACCAGCTTCATGGTCGAGGCAGGGTTCACCGACACATCGGCGTTGAACACGGTCGCGGTGCCCGGCCCGTCAAGTGGCAGCATCACCAGGGACAGGGCCGAGTCTTGCAGTTTGTTGGTCTTGAGTGCCTGCTGCACCTTAGGTGGCAGGCTGGTGTTGACGGCGGCGGCCTGGACGGACAGCGAGAATGGCAGGAACAGGCCGGCGAGCAGTAGTGGGCGGAGCGTCTTGATCATGAGTGCGCGAACCCTGCGGGCGAGGGAAAAGACAACGGGGCTGTAAAAATGATGGCCCCAGGACGAAATATAGTGCGCATTATGCCCCAAGCGTGGTGAACATGGGCTGTGTTCGACGGAAAAGCGCCGTTACCGTGTGGAAACTGGTAAAGTGCCGCGCGTAATTAATTGAGAGGATTGTTTCATGGCTACCAACCGTTCCCGTCGTCTGCGCAAGAAACTGTGCGTGGACGAATTCCAGGAGCTGGGTTTTGAACTGAACCTGGGCTTCAAGGAAGACCTGTCCGATGAAGCCATCGATGCCTTCCTCGACGCCTTCCTGGCTGAAGCCATGGATGCCAACGGCCTGGATTATGTCGGCGGCGACGACTTCGGCCTGGTCTGCAAGGCAACCCGTGGTTCGGTCAGCGAAGAGCAGCGTGCGGCTGTCGAATCCTGGCTCAAAGGCCGCAGCGAACTGACCAATATCGAAGTCAGCCCACTGCTGGACGCCTGGTACCCGGAAAAACCGATCAACTCGGCTTCCTGATCGGCGCAGGCGGCGCCCGTTGTCAGTGCGCCGCCTCACCTGCCTCGGCCAGGCGCAACTGCCTGGCCAGGGCCTTCTCCGCGCGCCGCATGTGCCGCGCCAGCGCCTGACGGCGTTTCTTTCGTTCGTCCACGGCTAGACCGGGCGTCTCCAGGGCTTCACACGCCTGCATCAATGACCTTGCCTCCAGCATGCGAGCCGCGCTGAGGATCTTGTGCGCCTGCGCGCAAAGCGTCGCCTCATCCTCGCTCGGGTCAATGAGCATGAGGGTTTCCAAGTCTTCGCGAAGGCTTTGGCGCAGGGCACCGAGCAGGCGTTGGCGGTCGCCGGCATTGTCGCCGACGATGGCCGACAGGCCGGCGAGCGCGATGGGCGAGGGCGATACCGGGCAGTAGCTGCATTGCCGGGATAGGTGTGCAACCTGTGTGAGGCGCTGACCGAGGGCTTGCAAACCGATGGGCTTGAGCAGGCAGTCGTCCATGCCGGCGTCGAGGCATTGCTGGCGCACCTCGGGCTGGGCATTGGCGGTATAACCGAGCAGGCAGCAAGGTGGTCGGCCTTGCTGGCGTTCCTCGGCGCGCACCGCCCTGGCCAGTTCATAGCCATTCATCAAGGGCATGTTGCAGTCGATGATCAGCACGTCGAAACAACCTTCGCGCCATTTGCGCAGCCCGTCGCGGCCATCACTGGCGGACTCCTGGCCCAAGCCCAGGTAACTCAACTGTTGGGCCATCAACAGCAGGTTCGCGGGGTGGTCGTCGACCACCAGGATGCGCAGGTGTGAGTCGGGGCGGGCGATATCGCTGTCGAGCAGCGTTACGGTTTCGCTCGGGTCGATGCAGTGCAGCGGCATCACCAGGCGTACCCGGGTCCCCACGCCGTGCAAGCTCTGCAAGTCGAGCTCGCCGCCCATCATGGTGCACAGGTTACGGCTGATGACCAGGCCCAGCCCGGTGCCGGCGCGGGCACCGTCGCTGTAGGGGTTGGCCTGCACGAAAGGCGAGAACAGGCGCTGCAGGTCATGCGCATGGATACCGATGCCGCTGTCGCGGACTTCGAGATCGAGCGTCGGTGTGGCGGACGCGTCGTCATGCCGCAGGTCGACGGTGATGCGCACCTGGCCCTGTTCGGTGAACTTGATGGCGTTGCTTACCAGGTTCGACAGCACTTGCTTGAAACGCACCGGATCGAGCATCGCATGGCAGCGCGCCTGATCGGCGATCACCACATCCAGCGCCAGGCCCTTGTGACGGGCCAGGCCCTCGAACACCCGCCCGACCGACTCGACCAATGCTGCCAGGTCCACAGGTTCTGGAGCCAGGGACAGGTGCCCGGATTCGATCCGGGCGATATCCAGGATGTCGCCGATAAGCCCCAGCAGATCCTTGGCCGAATGATGGGCGACCTCCAGGGCTGGGCGGTCGAGCCGGCCCTGGTCAGCACGTCTTAGCGCCAGCTCGAGCATGCCGATCAAGGCGTTCATCGGCGTGCGGATCTCATGGCTGATGGTGGCCAGGAAGGTGCTTTTGGCGCGGTTGGCGTCGTCGGCTTGTTGCTTGGCCAGGCGCAGGTCCTGAACCAGGGCGCGGCGCTCGCTGATATCGATCCAGCCACCGATGATGCCTTGCATCTCGCCCAGCGAGTCGCGGTAGGGCAGGATCCAGTGATAGATCGTCAGTTGCCTGCCATTCAGGCGCAGGGGGCGATCGAGGATCAGTGGCCTGCCTTGGGCCATGACCTGGCGGTAGTCGTCCTGCACCTGGCGGGTGTAGTCATCATCGCTGACGGGGCTATCGTCGAGACACTTGCCGATGACCTGGTCGAGGTCGGCGCCCAGGGCCTGAAGGTAGCTGTCATTGCAGCTCTGCAGGCGGCCTTCGCGGTCGCGCACGTACATGGGGTGAGGCGTGCCGTTGAGCAGCGCGCCCATGAATTCCAACTGGTCGTTCAGGGCCCGTTCGGCGCGCTGGCGCTGCCTGATCTGACGGCGCAGCCGGGCGTTCCAGACCAATGCGACCACCAGTAGGATGCCAATCACGCCCACCACTTGCAGGATGATGCGGCGATAGTTGCGCCAGTAGGCATCGTCCATGCCGTGGTCGCGCCAGCGGCTGTTGATCACGCCCAGCTCTTCCGGCGAGATGCTCAGCAACGCCTTGTCGAGTATCGAGGCCAGTTCACCGGCCATGGCAGTAGTCGCCATCGAGAAGGTCGCCGGTTCCGTGCCGACGGTGCTGCGGATGACCAGGTCGTTGCTGTTGGCGAGCATGTGGTTGGCGTCGATCAGGGTGGCGATCGCCGCGTCCACCGCGCCGCTGCTGAGCAGGGCCATGGAGTAGTAGGTACTTTCGGTGGCGACCTGGTGGACCTGTGGGTGATGGGTACTGAGCAGACCAGCCACGGTGCTGTCGCGGGGCACGGCGACACGTTTGCCTTTCAGTTGCTTGAGGCTGGCCGGATGGTCGGTGCCGGTATGGCCGACCAGCACGTAGGCGCTTTCGAGGTAGGGTCTGCTGACTAGCAATGGGTCGCCCTGGCGGGTATCGGTGGAAAGGCTGGCGATGATGTCGGCGCGTCCAGACTCGAGTTGGTCGAGCATGTCGCCATCACCGCTGGCGCGGCGAATCTCGAAGCGCAGGCCGGTGCGTAGGCGGATGAGTTCGAGCAGGTCGGCGACGATACCGCGCAGGCGCCCGTTGCTGTCGAAGAAGGTCAGGGGGGCGGCGGTCTCGTTGACCACCACGCGCATGACCGGATGATTGCGTAGCCAGGTTTCTTCCCGTGGCGACAGTTGCAGCTTGCGGTCGGTCAACAGGCGGCCGCTGCTGGCGCTCCAACGTTTGAAAATGTCGTTGCGGGTGGCGGTGGGCTGGGCGTCCAGGGCGGCATCGATCAGCGTGCGCAGCATTGGGTCGTCCGCGCGCAGGGCGAAGCTGAAGCCCACTGCTTCATGTTTGCCAAAGTTGGCCATGCGCAGGTGAGGCAAATGCCCTTGGCTGATCAAGTAGTGGGTGGAGACGGTGTCGCCGATGAACACGTCGGCTTGTTCGAAGGCCACGGCATTCAGTGCCTGGGTGGAGGACTCGAATGTCAGCAGTTCGGCCTTGGGGTAGCTGGCATGGATTTCCTCGGGCGGCAGGTAGTGATAAAGCATGCTCAGGCGCATGCCTTCCAGGCCGGTGTCCAGCGCCCGCGTCTCGTCTTCACGAGTCACCAGTACAGGTTGGTCGATGGCATAGGGGCGCGACAGTGCCAGCCCTTCGGTGGCAGCTTCATAGCCATTGGCGCTACCGAGCAGGTCGATTTGGCCTTTTTTCAGCGCAGCAACTGCTTCCGGCCGGTTCGGGAAGCGCACTACCCGTACCTTCAACCCCAGGGCATTGCCGATCAGGCCTGCGTAGTCGGCGGTGAAACCTTGGTACTCACGTCCTCCGGTGGAGATGTCGAAGGGGGGATAGTCGGGGGCCGATGTCCCGAGTATCAGTTCGCGGCGTGTGGCGAGCCAGCGCTCTTGGCCTGGACTCAGGTCTGGCCGCACCACCGCAGGCGACGAGCGGCTGAGCAGGGTGTAGGTGCGACCGGTTTCGGGGGCGACACAAGCGCCATGCAGGGGGGTGCCCAGGCTCAGGCACAGCAGCGACGTATAGACGTACCTCCACATGCCAACCTCAGACCAGTGCGTTGCGCTTGGCGACTTCGATGAGTTCCACCAACGTATTGGCCCGCAACTTGTACATCAGGCGTTTCTTGTAGGTACTGACGGTTTTGCTGCTGAGGAACATACCCTTGGCGATTTCCTTGTTGCTGCGCCCTTGGGCGAAGAGTTGCAGGACCATGAGTTCACGGTCGTTGACCTGGCGGAACAGTTCGAGCTCCTGGCTGCTGCTCGATGGCAGTGGGCTAAATGCCTGGCTGGGGAAATAGTTGTAGCCGGAGAGCACAGCTTTTATCGCACTGAGCAGTTCGCTGAGGTCTTCCTGCTTGCACACATAGCCTGCCGCGCCGGAATGCATGCAGCGCACGGCGAACAATGCCGGTGACTGCGCCGTGAGCACCAGGATCTTGAGGGGAGTGGCCATGGCCTGGAAGCGGGACAGCACTTCCAGGCCATCGAGCTTGGGAATACTGATATCGAGCACCACCAGGTCTGGCATGGTTTCGCGAATCATCTGCATGGCGTCCACACCATTGTCAGATTCACCTGCGATCGCATACCCCTGATTTTCCAGCAACATCCGTATGGCCAGGCGAATGACGGGATGATCATCGACAATAAAGACGGTTTGCATGTTCAACATTCCCTGCTGTTCGGTGAAATCAGCAGGCACATTAACGCAGTTGAATCACTGTCGGCAGGCGATACGTTGCCAAAACATAGATATAGGAATTGGCTTACAGGGTATGAGAGGTATTGCTACGAGTTGTGTGGAAGTTGGATGTTTTAACTAAGGAATTTATGCGTGTGGCGTATTGTTTAAGTGGTGATGTTTAAATTTTATATGGATATGTAGGAACATTCCTTTCAAGCGCATACGTGGTGGCGAAGTGATCGCCACCACGACGGTGTTCATTTCGGGCTTGAACGGCCGGTCATCTCCAGGGCCATCTCGCTGGCAAAGCTGTCGGTCATGCCGGCGATGAAGTCGATCATCCGCAGGAAGGCACAGTGTAACGAGCCATGAGGATCGGGGGCATTGTTGCCGATCAGGTCGAGCACGCGCCTGCTCTTGAACGAGGGCGTGCGGCCGCCGTGTTGCTCCAGGGCCGCGCCACAGAAGGTGTTGAGCAGAATTTCAAGGGTGGTGTAGGCGCCGATCTCGTGCAGGGTCTTGCGCTTGTCCTGGAAGATCTTCTTGCGCGCCATGTCCTTGGCCTGCAACACACAGCGTTGCGCCGGGCCATGCATGTGCTCGACCAGATCACCTGGCAGGCGGCCGCTGAGCAGTGCCTGCTGTTGCTCGACGAAGGCTTGCGCGGCGGCGTTGGTCAGGTGCTCGATGGCCTTGCCGCGCAGAATCGCCAGCTTGCGCCGGCGTGACTCGCCGGGGCCGAGCTGGCGGTAGGTCTCCGGCAGGTCGTCACCCACCAGGTCGAGCAACAGTGCCTCGACTTCGCCATAGTGCAGCAGGTCCATTTCCAGCCCGTCCTCAAGGTCGATCAGGGCGTAGCAGATATCATCGGCGGCCTCCATCAGGTACACCAGCGGGTGGCGTGCCCAGCGCTGGTGTTCGAGTTGCGGCAGGCCAAGCTTGCCGGCGATCTGCTCGAGCAGGCCCAGTTCGCTCTGGTAGCAGCCGAACTTGTGTTTCTTGTAGCCCAGCGCGTCGGCATGGCGGGCTGTCCACGGGTACTTGAGATAAGCGCCGAGGGTGGCGTAGGTCAGGCGCATGCCGCCGTCGAACTGGTGATACTCCAGCTGGGTGAGCACGCGAAAACCCTGGGCATTGCCTTCGAAATTGAGGAAGTCGGCGCGTTGGTCGTCGCTCATGTCGTCCAGCCAGCCACGCCCGGCGGCCTGTTGGAACCAGTGACGGATGGCGTCTTCGCCGGAGTGGCCGAACGGCGGGTTGCCGATGTCGTGGGCCAGGCAGGCCGACTGCACGATCATCCCCAGGTCGCTGGGCTCGCACCAGTCCGGCAGGCTGGCGCGCAGGGTTTCGCCGACGCGCATGCCAAGGGAGCGGCCGACGCAACTGACTTCCAGTGAGTGGGTGAGGCGGGTGTGGATATGGTCGTTGCTGGACACGGGGTGGACCTGGGTCTTGCGTCCCAGGCGGCGGAAGGCGCCGGAGAAGATCACCCGGTCGTGGTCCTTGTGAAAGGGGCTGCGGCCAAGCTCTTCGGGGCTGTAGAGGGCCTTGCCGAGGCGTTCGCGGGTCAGCAGGGTGTGCCAGTCCAAGGCGTGTTCTCCCATCGTTGAGTCGGCATAGCTTCCGGTGTCCGGCGCGTGCGCGCAAGCGCCGCGCGCCGGCTTGTTCAGGGGCGGCGGCCGTTGAGGAACAGGCGGATCAGCGGCACCAGGCTGGTGCCTAGCCGGACCAGGCGCGTGAGGTTGCCGCTGCGCACGCCCTTGCCGGTGAGAAAGCCCAGCGCGACCACCGCGCCGATGCCCCACAACGAGCCGTGCTTGACCCCGAGTCCTTCGCCGAACGAGCTGCCCATGCCGCGCAGGCGGCGGACCGGTTCGAGCATCTGCCCGGATTCGTGGCGGATTTCCTGGCGATGCATTTCCATGCGCAGGCGCAGCAGGGCCTTGCGCAGCTCCCGTGGGTTACGGGTGTTGGGGAGTTCGGGCAGGCTCATGGCAGCAGGCGCTCCCGGTCCTTGGCCAGCTCTTCGAGCGTGGCGTTGAAGGGCGAGGACTCATCGAATACCGCAGCTTTCAGGCGCAGCGCGCAGTACAGCGCGGCAACGCCATAGAACACGCACAGGCCGATGATCCCGGCCAGCCGGTAGCTGTCCCACAGCAACACCAGCACCAGGCCGGAAAGGGCGGTCAGCAGCAGCAGGGCGAACACCAGTGCCAGCCCCGCGAACAGCAGCAGGCTCAGGGTGCGCGCCTTTTGCTCCTGCAGCTCGATGCCGAACAGCTCGATATGACTGTGCAGCAGGCCAAGCATCGCCGCGCCCAGGCGCCTGCCGGAAGCACCGGCGCCGATGGCGTCGTTATCCATGAAGGCTCCTCAGCGCTTGGCCAGCAGGCCGATCAGCAGGCCGACACCGGCGGCGATGCCGATGGCCTGCCAGGGGTTGTCCTGCACGTACTGCTCGGCGCCGCCGAGGGCGGCCTGACCGCGCTGGCGCACGGAGTCCTGGGTGAGCTGCAGGGTTTCACGGGCCTGCACCAGACGCTCGTGGATCTGCTCGCGCAGCTCGTCGGCCTGGTCGCCGGCCAGGTTGGCGGTGTCAGCGAGCAGTTTCTCGGTGTCGCGGACCAGGGCCTGGAAGTCAGCCATCAAAATGTCTTGTGCAGTCTTTGCCGATTTGCTGGCCATGGATGGGCCTCTCCCTGTGGATGTGTGTGGCTATTTCGAGTGAGCGAGTGCGCCGAAGGTTCAGCGCGATGTGCTGGTACAGCGCTTGCTAATAGCTCTGCGCTGAATGTGCCGCATGTCGTGCGCCACCTCGGCGGATACCGATAAACCTTAACCCAATCCACGACAAACCCAAGAAAAAACCACGCAGGCGCCGCCCGGTTCAGCGAAACGGGGCAGGGGCCTGGCACTGATTCGGTGCAAGGATGCCGGCTCTTGAACTGTCCTGGTGCCTTTTTGCAGGTCTGCCTTTTATGGAAAACACGCTCAGCGCGATGGACTCCCTGGTCCATGGCTCCAACACCTTGTTCATCCTCATGGGGGCGATCCTGGTCCTGGCCATGCACGCCGGCTTCGCCTTTCTGGAAGTCGGGACCGTGCGCCATAAGAATCAGGTAAACGCCCTGTCGAAGATCCTCAGCGACTTTGCCGTCTCGGCGTTGGTGTACTTCTTCGTCGGCTACTGGATCGCCTACGGCGTGAGCTTCCTGCAGCCGGCCGCGGTGCTGGCCGGCGACCATGGCTATGCGCTGGTCAAGTGCTTCTTTTTGCTGACCTTTGCCGCGGCAATCCCGGCGATCATTTCCGGTGGCATCGCCGAGCGGGCGCGTTTCGTCCCGCAGTTGTGCGCGACGGCGCTGATCGTGGCGTTCATCTACCCGTTCTACGAGGGGGTGGTGTGGAACGGCAACCTGGGCTTGCAAGCCTGGTTGCAGGCGCGCTTCGGTGCACCGTTCCATGATTTCGCCGGCTCCGTGGTGGTGCACGCCATGGGCGGCTGGTTGGCGTTGGCGGCAGTGTTGCTGCTGGGCGCGCGCCGTGGCCGTTATCGTGACGGACGCCTGGTGGCGTTCGCGCCGTCGAGCATTCCGTTCCTGGCGCTGGGTTCGTGGATCCTGATCATTGGCTGGTTCGGCTTCAACGTCATGAGCGCGCAGACTTTGCAGGGGGTAAGCGGACTGGTGGCGATCAATTCGCTGATGGCCATGGTCGGAGGCACCTTGTCGGCGCTGGTGGCCGGGCGCAACGACCCGGGCTTCCTGCACAACGGCCCGCTGGCCGGGTTGGTGGCGGTGTGCGCGGGCTCCGATCTGATGCACCCGATTGGCGCGTTGGCAACTGGTCTGGTGGCCGGTGGGTTGTTCGTCTGGTGCTTCACCGCGGCGCAGAACCGCTGGAAGATCGACGATGTGCTTGGTGTGTGGCCGCTGCACGGCCTGTGTGGCGTGTGGGGCGGTATCGCCTGTGGCGTGTTTGGCCAGGCAGCCCTTGGCGGGTTGGGCGGCGTCAGCCTGGTCAGCCAGTTGCTGGGTAGCCTGGCCGGGGTGTTGCTGGCACTGGCCGGTGGCTTTGTCGTGTACGGCCTGATCAGGGCGTTGTTTGGCCTGCGTTTGAATCACGAGCAGGAATTCCAGGGCGCGGACCTGGCACTGCACCGGATTGGCGCCACCAGCCAGGATTGAGGCAGGTCAGGTGCGCGATGGCGGGGGCAGGCCTAGAATGAGCATCCATTCATGCGATTGACGGATATCGGCATGCTCCCCGAAACCCAACTGTTCGGCACCCTGGGGTGCCACCTGTGCGAAGTGGCCGAAGCCCTGCTGATGCCGTTCGTCGAGCACGGCCTGCTGGTCGAACTGGTCGATATCGCCGACAGCGAGGCGTTGTTCGAGCGCTACGGCCTGAGCATCCCGGTGTTGCGTCGCTGCGACACCGGCGCTGAGCTGGGCTGGCCGTTCGACGCCGAGCAGGTGGTGGCTTTTCTTCGTTGAACCGCACATTGACGGCAGGGTGGATCGCTCCGTATGCTGTATATAAATACAGTATCGAGGTGACGCCATGCTCAATGTCGAGCAACTCAAGTACAGCATCAACCACATGTCTCCCGAGCGTGTGTGCGACGCCGTGCTGGAACTGCGCCTCGACGGCATCGTCACCGACGAGCGCACGCCCTTCGGCAAGGTCCACTTCAACACCTGCTTTGCTGAAATCGAAGCGCTGTTCCAGCGCGCCGGGTTTCATCGTCCGCTGGACGTAGTGGGCTACCAGGGGCTGAGCTACGCGCTCTACGATCCTGGCCGCTGGGATGCGGTGCAGGTGCTGCGCTGGCTCAAGGCGCGCTGCGAGCCGGCCTGCGAGGCTGGTTGAGGCACGCAGGGTGGGGGATAATGCCCGCCCCTGAAGAGCCGAGCCCGCCGATGACCACGCCTTTCGATCCTGCCCGCCAGCAAGCCAGTACCGTATGCCTGCCGCCGGGGGTCTGGGCGACGGTGCTCGATTGCCTGTGTGATCACTTCAAGGGTATTTCCCGCGAACAGTGGCTCGACCGCTTTGCCCGGGGCCGGGTGCTCGATGCCCAAGGCCAGGCCATCGTGGCCGAACTGCCGTATCGACGCGGCATGCGCCTGCATTATTTTCGTGAAGTGGCCAACGAGAAGGTGATACCGGTGCAGGAGGAGATTCTGCACATCGACGAGCACCTGGTGGTGGCGGACAAGCCGCATTTTCTGCCAGTCACACCCACTGGCGAGTATGTCGAGCACACGCTGCTGCGCCGCCTGATCCGACGTCTGGACAACCCACACTTGGTGCCACTGCACCGCATCGACCGACACACAGCCGGGCTGGTGTTGTTCTCGGCCAACCCGCACAGCCGTAGCGCCTACCAGCGGCTGTTCCCCGAACGGCGCATCGACAAGCATTACCAGGCCATTGCCGCGGCCCTGCCGGAGCGGGCGTTTCCGCTGGTGCATCGCAGCCGTCTGGTGCATGGCGAGCCGTTCTTTCGCATGCATGAGGTCGAGGGGGCGGACAACAGCGAGACTCACGCCTGCGTGCTGGAGAAAAATGGCGAGCTGTGGCGCTACGGCCTGTCGCCGGTGACCGGCAAGACCCATCAGTTGCGAGTGCATATGGCGGCGCTGGGCGCGGGGATCTGCAATGACCCGTTTTACCCGCAGTTGCTCAACGAGCAGGACGATTATGCGAAGCCTTTGAAGTTGCTGGCCCAGAGCCTGCGTTTCGAGGATCCGTTGACGGGCGAGATGCGCTATTTCGAAAGCCGCTTGAAGTTGGACTGGTAAAGGCCAGTTCCACGTCCTTGCCAGGCTTCGCAGCAGGGGATGGTGACTACCAACTCGGTCGTTGTGGGCGCCAGCAAGGCTGGCGCCTACAGTCTGTCACCGCTGTTCAGCGGTTGAAGCGTTCCACCAGCGAGTACTGGGTACCCGCGGTGCTGGTCAGCTCCTCGCTGAGCAGCGCCGAGCGCTGGGCCTGGCCGGAAGTCTGGTCGGCCAGGTCGGCGATGGTGCTGATGTTGCGGCTGATCTCCTCGGCCACCGCGGACTGCTCCTCGGTGGCGGCGGCGATCTGGGTCGCCATGTCGGTGATATTGGCCACCGCTTCGCTGATACCCACCAGCGCCTGATCCGCCTCCATCACCCGCTCGACACCTTCCTGGGCCTGGCGATGACCGGTTTCCATGGTCTGCACTGCGTTGTTGGCGGTTTGTTGCAGCTTGGCGATCAGGGTGTGGATCTGCCCGGTGGACTCGGCGGTGCGTTGCGCCAACTGGCGAACCTCGTCGGCGACCACGGCGAAGCCACGGCCCATCTCGCCGGCCCGTGCCGCCTCGATGGCGGCGTTGAGCGCCAGCAGGTTGGTCTGGTCGGCGATGCCCTTGATCACATCGACCACGCCGCCGATTTCGTCGCTGTCCTTGGCCAGTTGGGTGACGGTCAGCCCGGTCTCGCCCACGGCGGCGGACAGCCGCTCGATGGCGTCACGGGTCTCGCCGGCGATGTTGCGGCCCTGGCTGGTCAGGCGATTGGCTTCCTGGGTGGCGTCGGCGGTGCGCTGGACGTGGTTGGCCACTTCCTGGGTAGTGGCGGCCATCTGGTTGACGGCGGCGGCAACCTGTTCGGTTTCCACGCGCTGGCGCTCCAGGCCCGAGGAACTCTGGTGGGCGAGGGCATCGGACTGGCGCGCCTGGTCGCTGAGCTGCTCGGCGCTGTCCTGCAGGCGGGTCAGGCAGGTCTTCATCCGCGCGTCCTGGCTGAGCATGGCCATTTCCAGGCGCGCCTGGACGCCGCGGCTGTCGGTGTACATCTGCGCGATCAGCGGGTCGGAGGTGGTCTGCTCGGCCAGGCGCAGCAGGCGCTTGAGCCCGCGTTGCTGCCAGCTCAGGCCCAGCAGGCCCAGCGGTACCGACAGGCCGGCGGCCAGGGCGAAGCCCCAGGAGTGGCCCAGCCAGTTGCCAATCAGGAAGCCGACCTGGCTGATCAGGATGAACGGCAGCCAGTCCTGCAGCACCGGCAGCCACTTGTCGCGCTTGGGAATCGCCGACTTGCCCTGGTTGATACGCTGGTACAGCGCCTCGGCGCGGCGAATCTGCTCGGCGGTGGGCTTGACCCGCACCGACTCGTAGCCGACCACCTGGTTGTTGTCGAAAATCGGCGTGACGTAGGCATTGACCCAGTAATGGTCGCCCGACTTGCAGCGGTTCTTGACGATGCCCATCCACGGCAGGCCCTGCTTGAGGGTCTGCCACATGTGGGCGAACACCGCTGGCGGCACGTCAGGGTGGCGCACCAGATTGTGGGGGGCGCCCATCAGGTCCTCGCGGGAAAAACCGCTGATTTCGATGAAGGCATCGTTGCAGTAGGTGATCACGCCTTTGGCGTTGGTGGTGGAGATCAACCGCTGCTGGGCAGGGAAAGTCCGTTCTCTCTGGGTAATCGGCTGGTTGTTACGCATTGGCTGTTCAATCCGCAAGGCTTTCGACAGGTATCGGCAAGCCTCTGGTTTTATTGAATGAATAATTAACTGCCTTTGATCTGGCGCAACAGGCACGAGTCACGCCTGGGGTAGCGCGTCAATCGCGTAAGTTGCCGCCAATATTGCAGTTTTCTTTATAGATGATGACGAATAGGTCCGATCATGACCGATTGTTCAATTCGGGGCCAGCATCGGGTAGCTGAAAGCAGCGAAGTGCGCCAGGTTGACGCAGGTGTGGCACAGCACGGCGGCGGTAAGGCCACCATGGCGATAGGCCAGACCATACCCCACCCCGGCCAGGGTGGCCAGGTAGAACCATTGCCAGCCACCGGCCAGGTGCGCCAGGCCGAACACCAGTGCGGCCACCAGCAACGCCAGCCCTTCATGCTTGAACAGACGTTGCAGGCCGCCCTGGATATAGCCCCGGAACAGCAATTCCTCGGTCAGGCTCACCAGCAGCAGGTTGTTGGCCAGCCATAGCCAGGCCTGTTCCGGCCACTTCGGCGCCCAAGCGACCAGGCCCAGAGCCCAGGCGCCGCCGAGGCAGGCGAGCAGGGTCAGTGGCAGGATCAGCGTCAGGCTCATGACCAGGCCGCGCCCGCGCAGCATCACCAGCCAGGGGCAGGCCAGCAGCAGCCACAGGCCGATCAGCGGTTTGTCGAGGTTCAGGTACATCGAGAAAGGCACCGCGCCTTCGCTGAGCACCGCCTTGTCGATCACCCGGGCGCCGTGGAAGCCGGGTAGCCAGTGCAATGCCAGGGCGATGGCGAGGACGATGAACAGCAGGTGGCCGAGGGTCTGTTGCCAGCGTACCTGGCGCCGGGCCAGTAGGGCGCAGCAGAACAGGGTCAACAAGGCGGGCAGGGCGGCCAGGCCGAGGCTGCCGTGGGTCAGTGCGAGGGTGTAGCCGAGGCCGAGCAGGAGCAGGGCGATCCAGTGGGGAAGAGGCATGAGGTGTCCTTGAGCCGGTGAGTCCGTGGAGGGTAGGACTTACCCCATGGCCTTCAGGACACTTGGATGTTTGCGCGCCTGGGCGGGTAATGCCGGGACCGCGATGCGGTCCTTTCGCGGCACAAGTCCGCTCCAGGACGACGCGGTCCCTGTAGGAGCGGCCTTGTGCCGCGAAAGGACCGTAACGCGACCCCGGCAATCTTGAATTGGAAAGGGATGGGCCCAGCCTTATCCTGCGATCAATTGCCGCAGCACATAATGCAGGATCCCCCCCGACTTGAAGTATTCCACCTCATTGAGGGTATCGATCCGGCACAGCACCTCGATCTGCTCCTGACGCCCGTCCTCGCGGGTAATGCGCAGCGGCAGGCTCATGCCCGGACGAATCTGCCCGTCGCCAAGTCCCAGCACATCGATACGCTCCTTGCCGGTCAGCCCCAGGCGCTTGCGATCATTCCCGGCTTTGAACTGCAAGGGCAACACGCCCATGCCGACCAGGTTGGAGCGGTGGATACGCTCGAAACTTTCCGCCAGCACCGCCTTGACCCCCAGCAGGTTGGTGCCCTTGGCCGCCCAGTCGCGGCTGGAGCCGGTGCCGTACTCCTGCCCGGCGATCACCACCAGCGGCGTGCCGTCCTGTTGGTAGCGCATGGCGGCGTCGTAGATCGACAGCTTCTCGCCCGTGGGTACATACAGGGTGTTGCCGCCTTCCTCGCCGCCGAGCATTTCGTTGCGGATGCGGATGTTGGCGAAGGTGCCGCGCATCATCACTTCGTGGTTGCCACGGCGCGAGCCGTAGGAGTTGAAGTCGCGCGGTTCCACGCCCTTGCCGCGCAGGTAGCGGCCGGCCGGGCTGTCGGCCTTGATGTTGCCCGCCGGGGAGATATGGTCGGTGGTCACCGAGTCGCCGAGCAGGGCGAGGATGCGCGCGCCCTGGATATCGGCGATCTCTGGCAGCGGCCCGCCTATGTCGTCGAAGAACGGCGGGTGCTGGATATAGGTGGAGTCGTCCTGCCAGACATAGGTGGCCGCCTGCGGCACCGCGATGGCCTGCCACTGCGCGTCGCCGGCGAAGACCTCGGCGTATTCCTTGTGGAACATGCCGGTGGCGACTTTGCCAACCGCCTCGGCGATCTCCTGCTGGCTTGGCCAGATATCGCGTAGATACACGGGCTTGCCGTCCTTGCCGGTGCCCAGGGCATCCTGGGTCAGGTCGACGCGCACGCTGCCGGCCAGGGCGTAGGCCACCACCAGCGGTGGCGAGGCCAACCAGTTGGTCTTGACCAGCGGGTGCACCCGGCCTTCGAAGTTGCGGTTGCCCGACAACACCGAGGCGACAGTCAGGTCGGCGCTGCCGATGGCCTTTTCGATCGCTTCGTCCAGCGGCCCGGAGTTGCCGATGCAGGTGGTGCAGCCATAACCGACCAGGTCGAAGCCGAGCTGGTCGAGGTATGGAGTAAGGCCCGCGGCCTTGTAGTAGTCAGTGACGACCTTGGAGCCGGGAGCGAGCGAGCTCTTCACCCAGGGCTTGCGTTGCAGGCCTTTTTCCACGGCTTTCTTCGCCAGCAGCCCGGCAGCCATCATCACGCTGGGGTTGGAGGTGTTGGTGCAGGACGTAATGGCGGCGATCACCACGGCGCCGTCGCGCAAGGTGTGGGTCTGGCCGGCATGGCTGTAGTCGATTTCGCCGGCCTGGTCGGCATTGCCCACCGCCACGCCACCGCCGCCTTCGCTTTCGAGGCGGCTGACGTCCTTGGCCAGCGGCTTGGGCTGCAGTTCGATGAAGTTGGCGAAGGCCTGGCGCACCTCGCCGAGGGCGACCCGGTCTTGCGGACGTTTGGGCCCGGCGAGGCTGGCTTCGACCTCGTGCATGTCCAGCGCCAGGGTGTCGCTGAACAGCGGCTCCTGGCCAGGCAGGCGCCATAGCCCCTGCGCTTTGCAGTAGGCCTCCACCAACTGCACGGCCTCTTCGGGACGACCGGACAGGCGCAGGTAGTCGAGAGTCACTTGGTCCACCGGGAAGAAGCCGCAGGTGGCGCCGTATTCAGGCGCCATGTTGGCGATGGTGGCGCGGTCGGCCAGCGGCAGGTCGGCCAGGCCGTCGCCATAGAACTCGACGAACTTGCCCACCACACCCTTCTTGCGCAGCATCTGGGTGACGGTCAGCACCAGGTCGGTGGCGGTGATGCCTTCGCGCAGCTTGCCGGTGAGCTTGAAGCCGATCACCTCGGGGATCAGCATCGACACCGGCTGGCCAAGCATCGCCGCCTCGGCCTCGATGCCGCCGACGCCCCAGCCGAGCACGCCGAGGCCGTTGATCATGGTGGTGTGCGAGTCGGTGCCGACCAGGGTGTCGGGGAAGGCGTAGGTGCGGCCGCCTTCTTCGCGGGTCCACACCGTGCGCCCCAGGTACTCGAGGTTGACCTGGTGGCAGATGCCGGTGCCCGGCGGTACCACGCGGAAGTTGTCGAAGGCGCTCTGGCCCCAGCGCAGGAAGGCGTAGCGTTCGCCGTTGCGCTGCATCTCGATGTCAACGTTCTGGGTGAAGGCGCTGGGGCTGGCGTAGCGGTCGACCATCACCGAGTGGTCGATCACCAGGTCCACCGGCGACAACGGGTTGATCCGTTGAGGGTCGCCGCCGGCCTTGGCCATGGCCGCGCGCATGGCCGCCAGGTCGACCACCGCCGGCACGCCGGTGAAGTCCTGCATCAGCACCCGTGCCGGGCGGTACTGGATCTCGCGGTCAGAGCGACGTGCCTGCAGCCACTGGGCGAGGGCGCGCAGGTCGTCGCCGGTGACGGTCTTGCCGTCTTCCCAGCGCAGCAGGTTTTCCAGCAGGACCTTCAGCGACATGGGCAGGCGCTGCAGGTCGCCGAGCTGGCGCGCGGCATCGGGCAGGCTGAAATAGTGGTAGGCGCGGTCGGCCACCTGGAGGGTCTTGAGGGTTTTCAGGCTATCGAGCGAGGGCATTTACTACTCCTTGTGCTCCGGTGCCCGGCGATTGCGGGGCGCTCGCCGGTGTCACCGCTCTGGACCGGTCCGCACGGCACGGACCTGGCTGAACAGTCAGGTTAGACCGGTTTGCCCGACCTGACCCTTTTCTGGACCGATGGGGCGTGTCGCAGGTTCCGATCTTCCTTTATCATTCGCCGCCCTGGCGCCACCTGCGCCAGTGATGTGGAGTGAGAAATGAATACCCTGTTCATGCATTGCCGGCCCGGCTTCGAGGGCGAGGTCTGCGCCGAAATCAGCGAACATGCCGCTCACCTGGGCGTGGCTGGCTATGCCAAGGGCAAGCCGCAGAGCGCTTGCGCCGAGTTCGTCTGCACCGAGCCCGACGGGGCCGAGCGCCTGATGCGTGAGCTGCGCTTCGGCCAACTGATCTTCCCGCGCCAGTGGGCGCGGGGCGCCTTCGTCGAGCTGCCCGAGAGCGACCGTATCAGCGTGCTGCTCGAGCACCTGGCCGAGCTGCCGGTGTGCGGCAGCCTGTGGCTGGAGGTGCTCGACAGCAACGAAGGCAAGGAACTGTCGACCTTCTGCCGCAAGTTCGAGGTGCCACTGCGCAAGGCGCTGGAGAAGGCCGGCCGGCTGGTGGATGACGCCCGTCGTCCGCGCCTGCTGCTGAGCTTCATCAGCGGTCGTCGGGTGTTCCTCGGCCTGGCCGAAGCTGACAATTCGGCACTGTGGCCGATGGGCATCCCGCGCCTGAAGTTTCCCCGCGAGGCGCCCAGCCGTTCGACCCTCAAACTCGAGGAGGCCTGGCACCAGTTCATTCCGCGCGAACAATGGGATGCGCGCCTGAACGACGACATGACCGGTGTCGACCTCGGCGCCTCGCCGGGTGGCTGGACCTACCAGCTGGTCAAGCGTGGCATGCTGGTGACGGCCATCGACAACGGCCCGATGGCCGAGAGCCTGATGGACACCGGGTTGGTCACCCACCTGATGGCTGACGGTTTCACCTGGCAGCCGAAGCGCACCGTGGACTGGATGGTCTGCGACATCGTCGAGAAGCCCGCGCGCACCGCGTCGCTGATCGAGACCTGGCTGGGCGAGGGGCTGTGCCGCGAGGCGGTGGTCAACCTTAAGTTGCCGATGAAGCAGCGCCATGCCGAGGTGCGCAAGTTGCTCGACCGTATCGAGGCGGGGTTCAAGGCACGCAAGGTGAAGGTATCGATTGCCTGCAAGCAGCTGTACCACGACCGTGAGGAAGTGACCTGCCACCTGCGTCGGCTCGACCTGAAATAACCCCCGGCAGGCGCCGGCAACGCTGGCGCCCTGGGAGACGTGGGCTTGCCGATACGGCACAATGACGATCATTTTGCGGAGTTTTTCATGACCGATTTCACCCACGACGCGATCCTCGACGCCACCGGCCTGAACTGCCCGGAGCCGGTGATGATGCTGCACAAGCATGTGCGCGAGCTGGCCGGCGGTGGCGTGCTCAAGGTGATCGCCACCGACCCCTCGACCCGCCGCGACATCCCCAAGTTCTGTGTCTTCCTCGGCCACGAGTTGCTCGGCCAGCAGGAAGAAGCCGGTACTTACCTGTACTGGATCCGCAAGAAGGCCGACTGAGCCGCGGCGATCGCGCTACACTGCGCTCCCCAGACAGGAGAGCGCCATGCTGATCGTTGCCGACGAAAATATCCCGCTGCTCGATGCCTTCTTTGCAGGCTTCGGCGAGGTTCGCCGTTATCCTGGGCGAGCCATCGACGCCGCCTGTGTGAAGGATGCCGATGTCTTGCTGGTGCGCTCGGTGACTCGCGTCGACCGGCAACTGCTCGAAGGCAGCCGAGTGCGCTTTGTCGGCACGTGCACCATCGGCACCGATCACCTCGATCTTGAGTATTTTGCCCAGGCAGGCATCCACTGGAGCAGCGCGCCGGGTTGCAACGCCCGTGGCGTGGTCGACTACGTACTGGGCAGCCTGCTGACCCTGGCCGAGCTCGAAGGCGCCGACTTGAGCCGCAAGGTCTATGGCGTGGTGGGTGCCGGCGAGGTGGGTGGGCGCCTGGTGCGGGTGCTGCATGGCCTGGGCTGGAAGGTGCTGGTGTGCGACCCGGTGCGCCAGGCGAGCGAGGGGGGTGATTTTGTCGATCTGGAGACGATCCTCGCGCAGTGCGATGTGATCAGCCTGCACACGCCGCTGCAACGCGGCGGCGAACACCCGACCTGGCACCTGCTCGACGCGTCGCGCCTGGCGCGGCTGCGTGCCGGGGCCTGGCTGATCAACGCCAGCCGCGGCCCGGTGGTCGACAATGCGGCGCTGCGCGAACTGCTGCTCGACCGCGAAGACCTGCATGCGGTGCTCGATGTGTGGGAGGACGAGCCCCGGGTCGACCTGCAACTGGCCGACCTGTGCACCTTGGCCACGCCGCATATCGCTGGCTACAGCCTGGACGGCAAGCAGCGGGGCACGGCGCAGATCTATCAGGCGTTCTGTCGTTGGCGTGGTGAAGCCGAGCAGGTGAAGTTGGCCGATCTGTTGCCGATGCCATCGTTGGCGCAGATCGAGTTCGATGCCGGCGCGGAACCGGCCTGGGCATTGGCCACCTTGTGTCGGGCGGTGTACGACCCGCGGCGTGACGATGCCGACTTCCGACGCAGCCTGAGTGAGGAGGTCGCCGAGCAGCGCGCCGCGTTCGACCGCCTGCGCAAGCATTATCCAGTGCGCCGGGAGATCGAAGGGCTGGCAGTGCGCGTGCGCGGTGAAGCGCCGCAGCTGGCGCAAGTGGTCAGCGCCTTGGGTGCGGTCCTGGCGTAGCCCCGTCCCTCGACCCTGTTGCCTGGTTCGCCGGCAAGCCGGCTCATGCAGATACCCATCGACAAAAAACCCGGCACCAGGCCGGGTTTTGCTGAATAGGGGGTTTCAGCCCTGCTTGACCTTCTCGACCCGACTTTGCTCCAGATCCTTGCAGGCCTTCTGGATCATCTGCTCGGTGATCGGGATCTCGCGCCCCTGGGCGTCGATGATCGAGCCGCATACCTGAGGCTGCTTTTGGGTTTTGGGCTGATCGGTGCTGCGTTGCAAGCTCATGTCCTGTCTCCTCATCAGGTTCAAGCTCAAAGGTACCGCCGCGTCGTGACTGGCCTGTGACAGCTCCTGCGGCATCACGACAGCCACAGTCCACCAGAAAGCGCGGCAAAGCTCCAGTGACGCATTAGACCGAATGGGCATAGGTACCGCGGCACTGGCCTTAGCTGCGACGGCGTCGCATTCCGGGGAGTTCCGCCTGGGTGGACGAGTGGTAGGCTTGGCAGGGTCTTCCTGCCAAAAGCTGAGCGCCATGCCTGATCCGATGTCCTCCCGCCAGCGCCGCGCCCTGCACCTGGGCTGGCGATTCATCCGCCCCTATCGCCAGCGGGCCTTGCTGGCCCTGCTGGCGCTGGTGGTCACCGCCGCCATTACCTTGTCCATGGGCCAGGGCATCCGCCTGCTGGTCGACCAAGGCTTCATGACCGGCTCGGCACATCAGCTCAACCAGACCATCGGCCTGTTCCTGCTGCTGGTCATGGCCCTGGCGGTGGGTACTTTCGCGCGCTTTTACCTGGTGTCGTGGATCGGCGAGCGCTGCGTGGCCGATATCCGTCGCGCGGTGTTCGACCACCTGATCGGCTTGCATCCGGGCTTTTTCGAAGACAACCGCAGCTCGGAAATCCAGTCGCGGCTGACCGCCGACACCACCTTGCTGCAGGCGGTGATCGGTTCATCGCTGTCGATGTTCCTGCGCAACGCCTTGATGGTGATCGGCGGGGTGGTTCTGTTGTTCGTCACCAACCCCAAGCTGACCAGCATCGTGGTGCTGGCGCTGCCCCTGGTGCTGGCGCCGATCCTGCTGTTCGGGCGCCGGGTGCGCAGCCTGTCGCGGCAAAGCCAGGACCGGGTGGCCGATGTCGGCAGCTATGTGGCCGAAACCCTGGGGCAGATCAAGACGGTGCAGGCTTACAACCATGAGGCGCGCGACCGTGCGTTGTTCGGCGAGACGGTTGAGGCGGCGTTTGCCGTGGCGCGTCGGCGCATCGCCCAGCGGGCCTGGTTGATCACCCTGGTGATCGTGCTGGTGCTGGGGGCGGTGGGGGTGATGCTGTGGGTCGGCGGCATGGATGTGATTGCCGGGCGCATCTCTGGCGGCGAATTGGCTGCCTTCGTGTTCTACAGCCTGATCGTCGGCAGCGCTTTCGGTACCCTGAGCGAGGTGATTGGCGAACTGCAGCGGGCCGCCGGTGCCGCCGAGCGTATCGCCGAGCTGTTGGCCGCGCGCACGGCGATCCTGCCGCCCGCGCAGCCGGTGTCGTTGCCGGGCGCCCGCAGCCTGGGCGCGATCGAACTGCGCGAGGTGCGCTTTGCCTATCCGTCGCGACTGGGCACGGCGGCCATTGACGGGCTGAGCCTGCAGGTGCAGCCGGGGCAGACCGTGGCGTTGGTCGGGCCCTCGGGGGCGGGCAAGTCGACGTTGTTCGATCTGCTGCTGCGTTTTCATGACCCGCAGACTGGGGAGATCCTGCTCGATGGCCAGCCCATCACTGGGCTCGACCCTGCCGAGTTGCGCCGTCAGTTTGCCCTGGTGGCGCAGCAGCCGGCGCTGTTTCGCGGCACGGTGGCGGCCAATATTCGCTACGGCCGCCCCGAAGCCAGCCAGGCCGAGGTCGAGGCGGCGGCGCGCAGCGCATATGCCCATGAATTCATCGTGCAACTGCCCGAGGGCTATGAGACCCCGCTGGGCGAGGGCGGTGTCGGCTTGTCCGGCGGCCAGCGCCAGCGCCTGGCGATTGCCCGGGCCCTGCTACTGGATGCGCCGATCCTGTTGCTGGACGAAGCCACCAGCGCGCTTGATGCGCAGAGCGAGCATCTGATCCAGCAGGCACTGCCGCCACTCATGGCCGGGCGTACCACCCTGGTGATCGCCCACCGCCTGGCGACCGTGCAGCATGCCGAGCGCATCGCCGTGATTGATCAAGGGCGCTTGGTCGCGGTGGGCACGCACCGCCAGTTGATCGACGAAAGCCCGTTGTATGCGCGCTTGGCGGCGTTGCAGTTCACCAGCGGCTGAGAGCTGACTAGCTCCGATTCGCCAAGCTGGCGCACCTCCCATAGGTTTGCAGATCGACATCGTCGGCGTTCGCCAGCAAGGCTGGCTCCTACGGCGTTAGGATCGGCCAGGAGTGTTGTCTTCGATTTGTAACAATTTTGTAGCAATTGCCTGAGAGTATGGCTTTCAACTGTTGTGCAAGTGCTCTACCTGGCTGCTATCGATCGATGGCAGCTTTTTTTTGGCCAGCGAACGAGGACAAGGATGTCTGCCGGCGGCGTGGTTGTGCGCCGTTTCCTTCCCTCCTTGTTCCGAGACCCGCGATGTTGCGTAAATCCCTCAGAGTGCAAATCCTCACCTTGCTCGGTGCCAGCCTGGCGGCGATCCTGCTGATCGCCCTGGTGTGCTTCCAATTCCTGTCGTCCAGTGTGCGCGGCTATGCCGAGCTGGTGGATGGCCCGTTGCGAGCCTCGCAACTGATCGACGAGGCCAACCTGCAGTTCAAGATCCAGGTGCAGGAATGGAAGAACGTGCTGTTGCGTGGGCGCCAACCGGCGGAGCTGGACAAATACTGGCAGCAGTTCCAGGCCCGCGAGCAACAGGTGCAGCAGTTGCTGGGGCAGTTGGCCGAGGGTAGCGAGCCGGCGCTCAAGGCACGCCTGGAGCAGCTCAAGGCCAGCCACCGGCAGTTGGGGGCGGCTTACGAGCAGGGCCGCCAGGCATTCCTGGCGGCGGGGGGCGATCCTGTGGCTGGCGACTTGGCGGTAAAAGGTGTGGATCGCGCCACCAGTGACCAGATGAGCGCGCTGGTCGAGCAGTTGCGCGGCGATGCCCAAGTGCGCGCCGAGGTCATCAGTGCCACCGCCGAGCGCACGGTGTGGTTGGGTGTGCTGGTGATGCTGGCTTCGGCGGTGCTGGTCGGGTTGTTCAGCCTGTGGTTGGTCAACCGCAGCCTGGTCGAGCCGATCCGTGAGTTGATCGATTATGTCGCCCAGCTCAGTCAGGGCCGTTTCGGCGCGCGGGTCGACAGCCGTCGCGAGGACGAGCTGGGCCGGCTGGCACTTGCCGCCAACACCCTGCGCGATTTCCTCGCCGATACTGTTGGCCGGCTCAAGGACAACGCCGATGAGCTGGAGAACGCCAGCGGCAAGCTGCGAGGCGTTGCCAGCGACATGGCCCATGGCACCCAGGACCAGTTCCAGCGCACCGACCAGGTGGCCACGGCGATGCACGAGATGTCCGCCACCGCGCAGGAAGTCGCCCGTCATGCCGCTGACGCCGCAAGGGCGGCGGATGAGGCAGACCACAGTGCTCAGGTGGGTGAGCAGGTGATGCAGCAGACCATCGACATCATCGCCGTGGTCAACCGCGAAATCGCCGGCACCGCGGTGGTGATCCGCCACCTGGAGAATGACAGCACGCGTATTGGCAAGGTGCTCGAGGTGATTCGCGGGATTGCCGAGCAGACCAACCTGCTGGCGCTTAACGCCGCCATCGAGGCGGCCCGGGCCGGCGAGGCCGGGCGTGGGTTCGCGGTGGTGGCCGATGAAGTACGTAGCCTGGCTCAGCGTACGGCGGCGTCGATCGCCGAGATTCACCAGATCATCGAGGCGGTGCAGTCGGGGGCGGTGGAGGCGGTCAAGGCTATCGAGAGCGGCCAGCAGCGTAGTGAGGAGGGGGGCGAGCAGGTGCAGCAGGCTGGGCTTATGCTGGGGCGTATCACCACGGCGGTGGAGGCGATTCGCGACATGAATCGACAGATTGCCACGGCGGCGGAGGAGCAGACCAGTGTGGCGGAGGACATTTCGCGTAACCTGGTCGAGATTACCCGGATCGCCACGGCCAACCAGGAGGCGGTGCGGCATACCGAGGAGGCTGGGCAGCGATTGCATGGGCTTTCGGGGCAGCTTGGGGAGGTGACTTCGCGGTTGAGTGCTTGAAGGGGGCTCTTTGATCTCTGATCTGGTGTGGTTGGTTTTGAAAGTCGTATGCGCATTCATTTGCGATGTCGACGCATAGTCACCTTTCTGCCCTTACGGCCAGCCCTTTCAAGGTGTTGAGAATTGGCGTCCGACTTAGAATTTCGCGACACAAGGCCGCTCCTACAGGGCGGCACGGTCACCTGTAGGAGCGGCCTTGTGTCGCGAAAGGGCTGCAACGCAGCCCCGGCAATCTTGAATTGAAGCGGCCACATCCGAAAAAACGCAAAGACCTTGAAAGGGCTGGCCCTTACGGCGGGTTACTTTGGTCGTAACTCACCGTCCGCGGCCAAAGTAACCAAAGCCGTGGCGCTCCATTCATCCGTCCCGCTCGTGGCGGGATTCCCTCACTCCGGTCTTGCTCCCGGGAGGACCGCGCTGTAGGGCCTATCCTGGGCCCCAGCGCTTGACGGGCATCCATGCCCGTCACCTCCCTCCGCAAGGCCTGCGTTCGGCCTCCTGAAGTCGCGAAGTTAGGGGCGGCGCCTGGACTGGCGCAGCTGTCGCTAGTTGCATGTCTGTGATCTTCAGGGCCCTTTCGCGGGCAAGCCCGCTCCCACAGGAGAGTGGTGGAAGTTGAACATCTGCATAACCCTGTGGGAGCGGGCTTGCCCGCGAAAGGGCCGGAACAGTCAATATTCAAATAACTGCCAGAAATCAATTTAAAGCTTCCGCTCTTGCTCTTGCTTCTAAGCGCGCAATAGTTCAGGCGCCACCAATTGCGACTTCAGGAGGCCGAGCGGAGTTCTTGCGAAGGGAGGTGACGGGCATGGATGCCCGTCAAGCGCTGCGCCCCAGGATGGGGCGTTCAGCGCGGTCCTCCCGGGAGCAAGAACGTAGCGAGGGGACCCCGGAGCGCAGCGTAGGGGCCGGATGAACGGAGCGGAACGGTTTTGCCTACTTTTGCCAAGACAAAAGTAGGCCGCCGTAAGGGCGGAAAGGTGCCTAAAAGTCGCTATCGTCTATGAATGAGCATACAAAAATAAAAACAATAGCCCCAGCCCCAGCCCCAGCCCCAAATCCCAAACCCACAAACCTCAGGCAGGGGGAAACCCGCCATCAACCCCACGCCCTTCCAGCCCCCTGTGGCGGTTTGTCGCCATGCTCCGATCACCTCCCACCCATGAACACGGCCCCAACCCCAGTTGGCACGCTCTTCGCTATCGCCCCCGGCGCCAACACCTCATAACCGGATAGACCCAATGAAGAAATTCCTGCTGACGCTCCTGTGCCTGGGCGTCATCGGTTGCTCCAAACCCACCGAACCCGAGAAGACCGTCGACGTCCTGCTGATCGGCGGCGGTATCATGAGCGCCAGCCTCGGTACCTACCTCACCGAGCTGGAGCCCGGCTGGAAGGTAGACGTCTACGAACGCATGGACCAGGTCGCTGAGGAAAGCTCCAACGCCTGGAACAACGCCGGCACCGGCCACTCTGCTTTCTGCGAGCTGAACTACACCAGCGAAGGCCAGGACGGCAGCATGGATATCAGCAAGGCAGTCAACGTCAACGAACAATTCGAGGTGTCCAAGCAGTTCTGGGCCTATCAGGTCGAACAGGGCGTGCTCAGCAACCCGCCTTCGTTCATCAACAACGTGCCGCACATGAGCTTTGTCTGGGGCGAGGAGAACATCGCCTTCCTGCACAAGCGTGTGGATGCGCTGCAACACAGCGCGTTGTTCCGCGGCATGGAGATTTCCGAGGACCACGAACAGATCCGCAAATGGGTACCGCTGGTGATGGAAGGCCGTGACCCGGGGCAGAAGGTCGCCGCCACGCGCATGGCCATCGGCACCGACGTCAATTTCGGCGAGATCACCCGGCAGCTGTTCGCCTCGATGACCCGTAACCCCAACGTCTCACTCCACCTGCGCCATGACGTGCGCGATATCAAGCGCAACGACGACGGCACCTGGAATGTGGTGGTAGCGGACTTGGCCAACGGCGGTCGCGAATCCGTGGTGAAGAGTCGCTTCGTGTTCATCGGCGCCGGTGGCGGCGCCCTCAAGTTGCTGCAGAAGTCCGGCATCCCGGAGGCCGAGGGGTATGCCGGCTTCCCTGTTGGTGGCCAGTTCCTGATGACCGCCAACCCGGACCTGGTGGCCCGCCACACCGCCAAGCTGTACGGCAAGGCCTCGGTCGGCGCGCCGCCGATGTCGGTGCCGCACCTGGATACGCGGGTAATCGATGGCAAACAGGTGCTGCTGTTCGGGCCGTTCGCGACCTTCTCCACCCAATACCTCAAGCACGGTTCGCTGCTGGACATGTTCGCCGCGCTGACCACCCACAACATCAGCCCGCTGCTGCACGCCGGTCTCGACAATATTGACCTCAGCACCTACCTGATGGGCCAGCTGATGCTCAGCTTCGACGACCGCATGGCGGCGTTGCGCGAATATTTCCCCAACGCCAAGGGCGAGGACTGGACGCTGTTGCAGGCCGGCCAGCGCGTGCAGGTGATCAAGAAGGATCCCGAGCACGGCGGTGTGTTGCAGTTCGGTACCGAAGTGGTGGCCGCGCAGGATGGCAGCATTGCCGCGCTGCTGGGGGCCTCGCCTGGCGCCTCGACCGCTGCGCCAATCATGCTGAGCGTGCTGGAGAAGACCTTCAAGGACCGCATCAACAGCCCTGAGTGGCAGGCCAAGCTCAAACAGATCGTGCCGAGCTACGGCCAGAAGCTGAACAATGACCTGGCGCTGACTAACCAGATCCGCGAGTGGAGCAGCGCGCGCCTGCAGTTGCTGTACGTGCCGGTGCCGCCGCAGGCCTGACCCTGCAAGAACCGGTCACGCTGATGTGCAAACCTGTGGGGGCGAGTTCGCCCGCGAAGGGCTGCAAAGCAGCCCCAATTGGCTTAACTGACCGGCATTAGGGTCAGCCCGCCGCCACAGGCATCGCGGCAAAGCCAGGTTTATCGCAGGCAACAAAAAGCCCGCGCAAGGCGGGCTTTTTTTGGATTTGGTCGGAGAGACAGGATTCGAACCTGCGGCCTTCTCGTCCCGAACGAGACGCGCTACCTGGCTGCGCTACACTCCGATTGCCGAAATGTACTGCATCGTTTTTTTCAACGCAACCCCTTGTTGCAAAAAGGAGTTGCGCTGAAATGCAGGGCCTGGATCACAGCTCCTTGACGGTACGGATCTGGTCCTTGTTGATACGGGTGCGCTTGCCGTCAAGCTGCTCGAATTCGTAGAAACCGGAGTCGTCGTCGTACTTCGGCGTGTCCACCGCCTGGATTTCGCGGCCGTCGTTCAGGGTGATGACGGTGGGCGAGGCGCAGCCGGCGAGGGCGCCCAGGCCCAGGGCAAGCAGAAAGGCGGGAAGGGTCCGTTGGATCATCGTGTTTCTCCAGTGCAATGGTGCTAGATGACATTAAGACGCAGGGCGTCCACGCAAGTTCCTTGCAAAGTGCAGCATAGCGCCATCGCCGGGACATTGACCAAGAACAACGGCGGGCGCCGTCGCCAGTGCCCTGTGATATAACAGCGCACATTCCCCTCCCGCGTGACGGACCCCTATGAAAGCCAAGGCTGATACCCCCTTCGTGCCGTTGAACATCGCCGTGCTCACGGTCAGCGACACCCGTACCTTCGATACCGACACCTCTGGCCAGCTGTTCGTCGATCGCCTGGGCGCGGCCGGCCACCGCCTGGCTGCACGGGTACTGCTCAAGGACGACCTGTACAAGATCCGCGCCCAGGTCGCCACCTGGATCGCCGACGAGCAGGTGCAGGTGGTGCTGATCACTGGCGGCACCGGTTTCACCGGGCGCGACAGCACGCCGGAAGCGGTCGCCTGCCTGCTGGACAAGCAGGTCGAGGGCTTCGGCGAGCTGTTCCGGCAGATCTCGGTGGCCGATATCGGCACCTCCACCGTGCAGTCTCGCGCCCTGGCCGGCCTGGCCAACGGCACCTTGGTCTGCTGCCTGCCAGGCTCGACCAACGCTGTGCGCACTGGCTGGGATGGCATCCTCGCCGAACAGCTGGACAGCCGCCATCGTCCGTGCAACTTCGTGCCGCACTTGAAGCAGGCGGCGGCCTGTGACAGCCGTGGCTGAGGCAGGCCGGCCACTGATGCCGGTGGAAGAGGCCCTGGAGCGACTGCTGGCGTTGGCTGACGCGGCACCTATTACAGCGACCGAGAAGGTGGCCCTGGCCGCTGCCGAAGGTCGGGTGCTGGCCTGCGACCTGGTCGCCGGGCTAGACCTGCCGCCATGGCCGAACAGCGCGATGGACGGCTATGCGCTGCGCCTGGCCGATTGGCAGGGCGAGCCGCTGGCGGTCAGCCAGCGCATCTTTGCCGGGCATGCGCCCCAGCCCCTGCAGTCGGGAACCTGCGCGCGGATCTTCACCGGCGCGCCACTGCCCGAAGGCGCCGACTGTGTCGAGATGCAGGAGAATGCTCAGGTGATGGACGATGGCCGGGTGCATTTCCTCGAGCCGTTGGCCCTTGGCCAGAACGTGCGTCCCAAAGGCCAGGAGACCCGCGTCGGCGAGTTGGTGATCGGCGCCGGCACACGCTTGGGGCCGATCCAGTTGGGGTTGGCGGCAACCCTGGGCTTTGCTGAGCTCGAAGTGGTGCGCCGGCCACGGGTCGCGGTGTTGTCGACCGGGGACGAACTGGTCGAGCCCGGGCTGCCGTTGGGTCCAGGGCAAATCTACAACAGCAACCGCCGCCTGTTGGTCAGCTGGCTGCAACGCCTGGGTTGCGAGGTGGTGGATGCCGGCATCCTGCCGGATGACCTTGCGCGCACCCGGCAATGCCTGGGTGGCCTGGGCGATGTCGACCTGATTCTCTCCACTGGCGGTGTCTCGGTGGGCGAGGCCGACTACCTTGGCCTGGCCCTGCGCGAGGCGGGCGAGCTGGCGCTGTGGAAGCTGGCGATCAAACCGGGCAAGCCACTGACCTTCGGGCATTACCAGGGCGTGCCGGTGATCGGCCTGCCGGGTAACCCGGCCTCGACCCTGGTGACCTTCGGTCTGCTGACCCGTCCCTACCTGCTGCGTCGCCAGGGCGTGGCCAAGGTCGAGCCCCTGCGTTTCAGCGTGCCAGCGGGTTTCGACTGGCCCAAGGCCGGAACCCGCCGCGAGTACCTGCGGGCGCGCATCGAGGACGGCCAGGTGCACATCTACAAGAACCAGAGCTCCGGGGTACTGCGCAGCGCGGCATGGGCCGACGGGGTGGTGGAAGTGCTCGAAGGCACCACGCCGCAACAGGGCGATGTGGTGACGTTCATCCCGTTCAGCGAGTTACTTGGCTAGCACGCCACCCAGGGGGCTGCTGCCCGCCGGGGCTAGCTGGGTCAGGCGCATGTGCACGTTTTCCAGTTGCTGGGCGGCGACGCTCCAGTCGTGACGCTGGCGGGCGAATGCCCGCCCGGCCTCGCCCAGCTGGCCCATGCGCGCGGGCTGGTTGAGCAGTTGGGTGATCAGCAGTGCCAACTGGCCGCTGTCGTCGCTGCCCAGGTAATGCTCGCCATTGTTCACCGCCAGCCCCGACACGCCCTTGCTGGTGGTGATCACTGGCAAGCCTGCGGCCATGGCCTCGAGGATCTTCACTTTGGAGCCACCGGCGTGGCGCAGCGGCGCGAAGAACAGCGCGGCGCGGCGCTGCAGTTCGCGTAGATCGGGGCGATAGCCCACCCATTCGATGCGTGGGTCGTTCCAGTGCAGCTTCCAGCTGGCTGGCAGGGCGTGGCCGGCGATGGCCAGGCGCACCGCCGGGTTGCTTTGCCACACCTGCGGCAGTATCTCTTCCAGTGCCCACTCGATTGCTTCGAGATTGGCGCCGTACTCGAAGTTGCCGACGAACAGCAGGCGTTGACTGTGCGGCGCGGGGCGTACAGCCTCGTAGTGATCACAATCCACGCCGTTGACCACCACGTTTACCGAGCGGCCACTGATCTGGCCGATCAGCTCGGCGTCGTGGGCGCTGACCGCCACCACCTCGCTGGGTTGGCGCAGCACCCGCTGCTCCCAGCGCCGGTAGCGCCAGCGGTCGAAGGCGTTGAGTGGGCGCAACCACAGGGGCAGGCGGTCATGGCAGGCCGCGCCCATGACCGATTCGAGGTAGTGCTCGCTGAGCATGTAGGGCAGGCCGCGGGCCTGCAGGGCCTTCTCGAAGGGCTGGAAACTGTAGCTGTGCTCGATCTGGATCACGTCCCAGGGTTCGTCCAGCAGTTGCTCGAAGCGATGCCGCAGGCAGGGCGCCAAGCCGTTGATGATGGCGCGCATGGGGTAGTCGATGATCGGCGAAGCCAGCAGGTTGAGCGGGCTGTGCAGCGGGCGCCGGGGCAACACGATCAGGCGCTCGACAAGCGGTTCCAGGGCCTCGCGCGCCGCGTCGGCCAACGGCACCTTGGACTGCACCAGCAAGGTGATGCGATGGCCGTGCTGGGCCAGGGCGCGCAGCAGGTGGTATTGCCGGGTCTTGCTGCCGCTGGTGGTCGGCCAGGGCAGGTAGGGCAGGGTCCAGAGTATGCGCATGAGCCCGAATCCTCGCGGTTGGCCGGCTGTCGGCCCTGGATGGCACGACGCGCCCGCTGGCTGTCACCCGAGGGCGGCGGCCGGGGCGCGTCCATAGATATCAGTAAAGCGCACGATGTCGTCTTCGCCCAGGTACTCGCCGCTCTGCACCTCGATCATCACCAGGTCGATGACCCCGGGGTTGGTCAGGCGGTGCGTGCGCCCGGGTTTGATGAAGGTGGACTCGTTGGTGTCGAGCAGGAACTCTTCTTCGCCGTTGGTCACGCAGGCCATGCCGCTGACCACGATCCAGTGCTCGCTGCGGTGGTGATGCATCTGCAGCGACAGCGATTCGCCGGGGCGTACCATGATGCGCTTGATCTTGAACCGCGGGCCTTCCTCGAGCACCGTGTACAGGCCCCAGGGGCGGGTCACGGTGCGATGCAGGCGGTAGGCGTCGTGGCCCTGGCGCTTGAGCTGCTGGGCGATCACCTTGACCTCCTGGCTGCGCGCGGCATCGGCGATCAGCAGGGCGTCGGGGGTGTCGATGACGATCAGGTTGTCCAGCCCCACCGCGCCCACCAGCCGGCGCGGCGAGTCGATGTAGCAATTGCTCACATCATGCAACACGGTTTCGCCGTTGCAGTGATTGCCCTGCTGGTCTGTCGGGCGCAAATCGCGCACCGCCTCCCAACTGCCGATATCGCTCCAGCCGATGTCGCAGGGCACCACGGCTACCTGGGTGGAGGGCTCCATCAGGGCGTAGTCGATGGAAATGTCGGTGACCTGCGCGAAACTGTCGGCGTCGAGCTCGACCTGCAGGCCGCCCGTTCCCGCCTTGACCTGGCTCTGCGCCAGGCACTGGGTCACGCTGTGCAGTATCTCGGGGGCGTGGGTCTGCAGCTCTTCCAGCACGGTGCCCGCGCGCAGGCAGAACATGCCGGCGTTCCACAGGTGGCGAGCCCCGTCCAGGTAAGCCTGGGCGGTATCGGCGTCAGGCTTTTCGACGAAGCGGGCGACCTGATAGCCGTCCTCGCCCAGCGCCGGCCCTTGCTCGATGTAGCCGAAGCCGGTTTCGGCGCGTGTCGGCAGCAGGCCGAAGGTGGTCAGCCAGCCTTGCCTGGCCAGTACCGTGGCCTGTTGGACGGCCGCCTCGAACGCGCCCTGGTCCTGGATCAGGTGGTCGGCGGGCAATATCAGCAACAGGCAGTCGTCGCCATACAGGCGGGCGCAGTGCAGCGCCGCGGCCGCGATGGCGGGGGCGGTGTTGCGGCCGAAGGGTTCGAGGATGAAGTCGAGATCGATGCGCGGGGTGCCGACCTGGCGATACTCGTCCTGGGTGCGGAACACCACTTCGCGGTTGGTCACCGTAAGCACCCGTTCGACGCCGGGGAGGGTGCTGGCGCGGCTGAAGGTCTTTTGCAGCAGGCTCATGCCATCGGGCAAACGCATGAAGGGCTTGGGCATGGCCTCGCGAGAGACCGGCCACAATCGGGTGCCGGCGCCGCCAGCGATGATGCAGGGGATCAGGACGCTCATAGTCACAACCTCGAATCGGGGCGCTGGGATGCAGCGCGCTTGCAAGGAAATCACGACCTGTCAGGTGTCTGGCGGCAGAAAGTCAATAAAATGACTTTTATGAGCGGCATCGTCCGTGAAGGCCAAATATTTGTCGAATGATGCACCCGTGCGGATTTGCTTTCAATGTCTATTGCGTGAAATTGGCTAGTTTGGTGTAGGCCGGGGAGCAATTTGAAAGCCTCGATGGTCGAGATTTCGATAGGACTTTTCCATAACTGTGGAGCGTGACAATGCAGCACTCCAAGGCAATGCTGATCCTGCACGGCAAGCAGGCCAGCAACGATGAGGTCCGCCAGGCGGTCGGGCGGATGCGCGAGCGTGGCTGGTCGTTGGGCGTGCGCCTTACCTGGGAAGCCGGCGATGCCCAGCGCCTGGTCGACGAGGCGCTGGCGGCCGGCTGCACGCATATAGTGGCCGGCGGTGGGGATGGCACCTTGCGCGATGTGGCCGAGGCCATGGGGTTGGCGAAGACAGCAGCTAGCCTGGCGCTGTTGCCATTGGGCACGGCCAACGACTTTGCCAGGGCGGCAGGCGTCCCGCTTGAGCCGCAGGCGGCTCTGGACCTGCTGGCATCGCCGACGCATGGCATCGACCTTGGACGGGTAGGTGACCAGTTGTTCCTCAACATGGCCACGGGCGGTTTTGGCAGCCAGGTCACCGCCAACACCTCGGAGGACTTGAAAAAGGTGTTGGGTGCCGCCGCCTACCTGTTTACCGGCCTGTCGCGCTTCAGCGAATTGCAGGCCGCGTCAGTGACGCTGCACGGCCCGGACTTCCAGTGGCAAGGCGAGTTGCTGGCCTTGGGTATAGGCAACGGTCGTCAGGCCGGAGGCGGGCATGTGCTGTGCCCGCAGGCCAAGGCCGATGATGGCCTGCTGGATATCGGCATCCTGCCGGCTCCGCAGGAGATGGTCGGGGCGCTGCGCGACCTGCTGGCCGGCGACGACCTGTTCGTGCGCGCCAGGCTACCTTGGGTGGAGATCAAGAGCGCCCAGGGCCTGGATATCAATCTCGATGGCGAGCCGCTGCAGGCCGACAGCATGCGCTTCGAGGCTCTGCCCCAGGCCTTGCGCGTGCACCTGCCAGCGGATTCGCCGTTGCTCAGTCGTCCAGGCTGATGATCTTTTCGCGCACGGCGAACAGCACCAGGCCCGCCACGTCATAGATCTGCAGGCGCTTCATGATCTGCGAGCGGTGGGTCTCCACGGTCTTGATCGACAGGCCCAGGCCGGCGGCGATCTCCCGGGTCGATTTGCCGCGCACGATCAGGCGCAGGATCTCCAGTTGACGCGCCGTCAGGTTGTGCCTGTCGTCGTTGGGTTGCTTGCCGCTCTGCGCGCGCAGCAATGCCTGGTTGATCACGGTATGGGCGATGGCCGGGCTCAGGTAGCGCTCGTCGCCGCGCAGCGCGGTGAGGGCCTGCTCCAGCTCGGTGGCGGTGGTGTCCTTGAGCAGGTAGCCATGGGCGCCGCTTTCCAGGGCGCGCATGATCAGGTCTGGGTCGGTGTGCATCGACAGGATCAGCACCTTGCACTGGCAACCGTTTGCGCGCAGTTGCGTCAGGGCGTCCAGGCCGCTGGTGGTGCGCATGGAAATATCCAACAGGACGATGTCCGGGTTCAGGCGCAGGACATGCTCGAGCAACTGGCTGCCATCATCGGCCTCGCCGATCACGGTGTAGCCCGGTATGTCCGAGACCAGCGCCCGTACGCCTGCGCGGATCAGGGAGTGGTCGTCCACCAGCAGTAATCTACAGGTCATCGGGGGCGGGAGTCCTGGCGCGTTCCTGGCTGCGGGGAGGCCAGGGGAAAAGTGCATCGATACGGGTGCCCTGGCCGGGCTGGCTGGTGATGCTCAGGTTGCCCTGCAGGGCTGTCGCCCGCTCCTGCATGCCGGCCATGCCGCGCTGGCCGGCATCGGCCGGGGCGGGATCGGGCACGAAACCGTCGCCATCGTCCTGGATCGACAGGGCAAGGCCTGCGGGGGTGCGTTGCAGGCGCACCAGCAGGTTGCGCGCGCTGGCATGGCGCAGCATGTTGGTCACGGCTTCCTGGGTGATGCGGAAGGCGGCCATGGCCACCTCGTCGCTGATGCCGCCCAGGCGCTGCTGGCACTCCAGGCTCCAGTGCACATCGCTGTTTTCCAGGGTTCGCAGCAGGTGGGCGCGAAGGCTCGCTTCCAGGCCCAGGCTAGCCAGTTGGCGCGGATTGAGGATGGCCGAGACGTCGCGCACGTTGCCCAGGGTCTGGTCCAGCGTGCTGCGCAAGGTGCCGCAGTGGGCTTGCAGCTCGGGCGGGACCCGTCGTTGCAGCCAGTCGACCTGGAGTTTGGCGGCGGTCAGCAATTGGCCGATGTCGTCGTGCAGTTCACGGCTCAGGCGCTGGCGCTCACTCTCCTGGACCTGCAGCATGCGGGTGGCCAGCTCCGCCGGGCGCAGGCTGATCGAGCGCGCCCAATGCCGCAGGTGCCAGCCCGCTCCGAGCATGGCCAGCAGTTGCAGCAGCAACAGGCTGGCCGTAAGCGGCTGGGTGTACAGGTAGCACAGCAGGTTCGCCACCAGCGATGCGACGCACAGCAACACCGTCGTCCAGCGCAGCAGGGCAACTCTGGAGCGGCAACGCTGGAGAAACTTCAAGCGTGGGAGCATAGATAGGGAAGCCACTGAATTATTGCCGATGAAAGCATTGCACATGCCCAGTCCGGGTTATTGGCGTCCCGTTATGCATAAAGCGAAGGGGTTTCGGCCAATCGCCCACGCTGCACGCTGCGCATGTTCGAAGGCGCGCATATTATCACTTTGAATGAGTTTGTCGCGCGGGGATAACGGCTTGAAACCTAGGAATTTCCGGGCTTTGGCGGGATGGGCGGGTAGCTGCTCGACTAGCAGAGTGCCATTATTAAATGATGTTTCCAAATTGCCTGAACCAACTAAGCACGATCTGAGCAAAAACATTTGGCAAAACTTGATCAACTTGGCAAGTTGCGCTGACCTAGTTGCCGTATGTCAACACGTTTAGTGTGGGCGTCCAGGTGTGCTGTGGGCACGGGGCGCCTGCGCGTCGCCGGGGTGAGGGTGGGCACAAAGGCTGCCCGTGGCATGGCACGGCGCGCACATTTGTCCGCTCGGTTGGCCAAGCAGGCTGGCCAGTTCGCCCAGCAATTGCTGCTGCTCCTCGGTGTCCATGTCCAGGCGGCCGCTGTGGGTGTCGACCAGTTCCAGTTGCCAGGCCAGCAAGGTCAGGCAGGCAGTCACCGCCGGCAGGGCCTCGCCGTGCAGGTGGCGCTGGCCACAGGCAGGTGCCAGCAATTGTTGCAGGGTGCGTGTGTAGTGGGCCACTTCGACAAGGCCGAGCGCGTCAGCCCGTTGCGCCAGGGTATCGAGGGTCTCGTTGAGGCAGTGGCAGGCGTCGGCGTCGTTGTCGATCAGTTCCAGGTGCTGCAGGCACTCTTGGGACCTGGCCAACAGGACCTGCGCATCTTGCAGGAAGTCCTGCACGGCGCCGTTGTGCAGTGGCGTGCTATCCATCATGGCTCCCCGGCGTCAGGGACTGGCCACACCAAGATGATTGCTAGCAAAAGCCTGACTCCGTTCATGCATTGAGAATGGCGTCACATTAATGGCTAATGGATATCGCGAACATCAGGTTGCACCCGATTGCCACTAGGGGTTTCCCTGATGGAGATTTCAGTGGGCTGTTCGTGGGGGCAAAAGGGGGGGGAGGGCGTGGCAGCAGTAAAGCATGATGGTAAAGTGATATCAATCACCCTGCATGGCTTTTTCCATCAGGGGTCAAGCTAGGCGAGCATCCGCCGATACAGGGCTGATGCAATCACTTTTTCGACTCAAGCCTGGGGGCTGTCCAATGGCTGGCATTCTCGACACGGTAGACCAACGTACGCAGCTGGTGGGTGAGAACCGCCTGGAAATCCTCATGTTCCGCCTGGCCGGCCGCCAGCTGTTCGCCATCAACGTGTTCAAGGTTCAGGAGGTGCTGCAACTGCCCAAGCTGACCTTGATGCCGCAACGCCACGCGTTCGTCTGTGGGGTGGTCAACCTGCGCGGGCAGACCTTGCCGGTGATCGACCTGTCCCAAGCGATCGGCATGCGCCCGCTGCAACCAGGGCCGGACAGCACCATCATCGTCACCGAGTACAACCGCTCGGTGCAGGCCTTCCTGGTGGGCGGCGTCGACCGCATCGTCAACATGAACTGGGAAGCCATCATGCCGCCGCCGACCAGCGCCGGCCGTCAACACTACCTCACGGCGATTACCAAGGTCGACGAGAAGCTGGTGGAGATCATCGATGTGGAGAAGGTCCTGGCCGAGATCGTGCCCTACAGCGCCAAGGTCTCCCGCGACAAGCTCGAGGATCCGCTGCTGGCCCGTGCCCGTGGCCGCGAAGTCTTGCTGGTGGACGACTCCAGCGTGGCCCTGGCGCAGTTGCGCGAGACCCTGTCGCAACTGGGCGTGAAGCTGCACACGGCCAGCGACGGCCTCAAGGCGCTGCGCCTGCTCAAGGGTTGGGCCGATGCCGGCGAGGATGTCTGCGAAAAACTGCTGATGGTCTTCACCGATGCGGAAATGCCCGAGATGGACGGTTACCGATTGACCACCGAGATTCGCAACGATCCGCGCCTGCGCGGCTTGTACGTGGTGCTGCACACCTCGCTGTCGGGCAGTTTCAACGAATCGATGGTGAAGAAGGTTGGTTGCGACAACTTCCTCTCCAAGTTCCAGCCGGATCGCCTGGTGGACGTGGTGCGCCAGCGCTTGGGCCTGGATCACGCCGCGGTGTAATCGCAGCCCGCCTGCGTATAAGCTTGGCGTTTCGACTGGCGCAAGGCGGGCAAGGATGATTCTGAGTGCGTTGTATCGTTATCCGGTGAAGTCGGCACAGGCCCAGAGCCTGTTGGCATCTCCCGTGGGCAACCTGGGGTTGCAGGGAGATCGGCGCTGGCTGGTGGTGGAGGCGGAGAATGGCCGTTTTCTCACGCAGCGGGCCTGGCCGCAGCTCGGGCAGATCAGTGCCGATTATGCTGCCCAGGGTCAGTTGCTGCTGGCTGCGCCGGGGTGGCCAGTGCTGGAAGTGCCGGTGCCGGGCGCCGATGATGAGCTGCGGGGCGTCACCATCTGGCGTGACACCTTGCGCGTGCCTGATGCCGGCGATGCCGCTGCGGCCTGGCTCAGTGAGCTGCTGGGTAAATCGGTCAGGCTGGTGTACTGCCCCGAACAGCGCGCCCGTTACCTGCCCAGCGGCTACGGCTTGAACAGTGACCGGGCGGCCTTCCCAGATGGTTTTCCGCTGCTGCTGATTGGCCAGGCCTCGCTGGATGAGCTGAGCCGCCGGGTGGGGCGCTCCATGGAGATGTTGCGTTTTCGCCCGAACCTGGTGGTCGAAGGCGCCGAGCCTTTCGCTGAAGACGGTTGGAAACGCATCCGCATCGGCGCCATGACCTTCCGTGTGCTCAAGCCCAGTGTGCGCTGCATTCTCACCACTCTCGACCCCGCCACTGGCGAACGCAGCCCGGACCGGGAGCCGCTGACGACCCTTAAGACATTCCGCGAACGGGAAGGGGATGTGCTGTTTGGCCAGAACCTGGCGGTGGATGGCGAGGGCGAACTGAAGGTGGGGATGGCGGTTGAAGTGCTGGAGTAGTTCGCCGGACAGCCTCAAGCCGTGCAAGGTGTCGATGTTCGCGAGTAAACCCGCTCCCACAGGCGTTGCGCCATGCGCCGTTGTTGTGGGGGCGGGTGTACCCGGTAATGCAGATACTTACATGTCGTCGAAATAACGCTCGTGCCAATCCACCAGCGGCTGCGGTGAATTGAGCTTCTGCCCGTAGATGACCGAATACGACAGCACGTTCTGCACGTACTGGCGGGTCTCATCGAACGGGATCGATTCCACCCACACATCGAAGCTCAGGTGCTTGGCGCCCTTGAGCCACTGGCGCACGCGGCCGGGGCCGGCGTTGTAGGCCGCCGAGGCCAGCACGCGGTTGCCGTTGAACTGGCTGTGCACCTGGCTCAGGTAGGCGGCGCCAAGCTGGATGTTCTTGTCTGGGTTGAGCACCTGGGCCGGCGAGGCTAGCGGAATGCTGAACTTGCGCGCGGTCTCCTTGGCCGTGCCCGGCATCAATTGCATCAGGCCGCTGGCGCCGACGCTGGAGCGGGCGTCCTCCATGAACGCGCTCTCCTGGCGGGTAATGGCGAATACCCAGCTCGAATGCAGGCCACGGACCTTGGCCTCGCGCACCAGGGTGTCGCGGTGGGCCATGGGGAAGCGAATATCCAGGTCGTCCCAGTACTGGGCCTGGCTGATGGTGCGGATGGCCGGGAAGTACCAGCGCATGTCATAGGCCAGGCGTGCCTGGGCGACCATTTCGTCACGGTTGAAGTGGCGGCTGACGTGGTACCACTCGCGGCGGCCCTCGACGATCTGGCCGCGGGCGTGGAACTCCAGGGCGCGACGCACGCCCGGGGTGTTGCGCACCTTGTTGATCACCGCCTGGCTCAGTGCCAGTGGCTTGTTGTTCAGATGGTAAGGGGTCTGCGCCCGGTCGGCGGCGAGGAAACCGTAGAAGTCGCGCTCGCGGGCAACGGTCTTGTACAGCAGCGGGATTTGCGGATTGTTCGGCTGCGCCAGCTCAAGGCTGCGCGCCTGCCAGTATTTCCAGCGGTTGCTGCTGGCCAGGTCCTGGGGCAGGCGTTTGGTCAGCTCATAGGCATCTTCCCAGCGGCCCAGGCGCAGCAGCAGGCGCAGGCGCCATTCGCTGACGGTGTTGTCGCGTAGTTCGGGGTCGTAGCGGGTCATCAGGTCGAGGGCGCGCGGGTCGTAGCGGCGCGCCAGGGTCAGGCCGATTTCGCGGGCGATGGCGACTTTCTCGTCGCGGGAGAAGTGCATGCGCTGGGCGTAGTCGTCGAGCAGCGCCATGGCCTGCTCGGGATCCTGGCGGGCCAGGCGGCGCAGGCCGAGGCTGACAACGTCCGACATGGCTTCGTTGACCGGAGTGAAGCGCGAAGGCTGGTTGAGCAGTTCGGGCTTTTGCGCCACGTCGATCAGCAACTTGCCCTGGGGGGCGAGGGTGGTGAGGGTCTTCACCAGGCTGGTGGCCAGGCCATAGTTGCGGGCCTGGGCCGCCAGCTTGGCGCGCTGCCAGCGCTTGGCCTCGGTCAGTTGGCCTTCGGCGGCCCACAGGGCAAACAGGGTGTCGCAGGCGGTGGGTTGCGACTTGCCGACGTTCCACAGTTTTTCGGCGCTGGCGAAGCCTTCGGCGCGCTGGCCGTGGCTGAGCTGGTACTGGCCGTTGAGGCAGTCCAGTTCGGTGAAGTTCAGCTTGGGGTCATAGTATTTATTGAAGGTGTTCCACTCGCCGCGTTCGGCCAGCCAGCGCAACCAGCGCAGTTTCATCCAGTTGGCCTGGGGCAGGTCGCCATGGGCGGCGAGGAAACCTTCGATTTCCTCGTTGCTGGCGGTCTTCAGGCGCGCGGTCAACTCGTCGTAGGCCAGGTATGGCGTGAGCGGGTAGTCGCGCAGGGCCTGGGCGTAGCGCAGGTACGGGCCTTTGTCGCCCTTGGCCAGGGCGCGCTTGGCTTCATCGTAGTACTGGCGTTGTTGGCTGAGGTCGACAGCCTGTGCGGCACTCGCGGCAGTGGCGGTGAGCAGCAGGGCGGAAGCAAGTTGTAACAGGCGGCTGCGCATGATACGTCCGGGCAGTTGAACCAGTGAGAGTGACGGCGGAGCCAGCACTGTTGGGTATTACTGCCTAGCTTAGCCGTTTGCCGGGGAGCGGCGAAAGCACTGTGCTTGTATCGAGTTGTTATCCGACGCAGGGCAGCGGGGCACGCGTCGCTGATGCCGTGGCGGGGCAAGTCAGGTAGAATGCGCGCCCGGTTTTTGGAGATGATCATGACCCTGCTCAAATTAAGCGATGTGTCCCTCGCGTTCGGCGCCATGCCGCTGCTGGACAAGGTTTCCTGGCAGATCGCCCGAGGTGAGCGGGTGTGCATCATCGGCCGCAACGGCACGGGCAAGTCGAGCATGCTGCGCTTGGTCAAGGGTGAGCAGAAGCCCGATGACGGCGATATCTGGCGTGCGCCAGGCCTGAAGATCGGCGAGCTGCCGCAGGAGTTGCCGGTGGCCGACGAGCGCAGCGTGTTCGACGTGGTCGCCGCAGGCCTGGATGGCGTCGGCGAGCTGCTGGCGCAGTACCATCACCTGAGCCAGAACATTCACGGCGACGAGGATCTGGACAAGCTCATGCATGTCCAGCACGAGCTGGAGGCCCGCGACGGCTGGCGTCTGCAGCAGGTGGTGGAAAGCACCCTGAGCCGCCTGCAACTGCCAGCCGACAAGACCCTCGCCGAGCTTTCCGGTGGCTGGCGCCGCCGTGTGCTGCTGGCCCAGGCGCTGGTGTCCGAGCCCGACCTGCTGCTGCTCGACGAGCCGACCAACCACCTGGACATCGGTGCCATCGCCTGGCTCGAAGAGGCCCTGAGCGGTTTCAATGGCGCCGTGCTGTTCATCACCCACGACCGTTCCTTCCTGCAGAACCTGGCCACGCGCATCCTCGAACTGGACCGTGGCGGGCTGATCGACTGGAACGGCGACTACGCCAGCTTCCTGGTGCACAAGGAGGCCGAGCTTGCCGCCGAGGCCACTGCCAACGCGCTGTTCGACAAGCGCCTGGCCCAGGAAGAGGTATGGATTCGCCAGGGCATCAAGGCCCGGCGTACCCGCAACGAAGGTCGCGTGCGCGCGCTCAAGGCGCTGCGCGTCGAGCGTAGCGAGCGCCGTGACCGCCAGGGCAAGGCCAACATCCAGATCGAAGTGGCGGACAAGTCCGGCAAGCAGGTGATGCTGCTCGAGGACGTCAGCTTCGCCCATGCCGGCGGGCCGAAACTGGTCAAGGACTTCTCCATGGTGTTGCAGCGCCAGGACCGCATCGGCCTGCTCGGCGCCAACGGTACCGGCAAGACCACCTTGCTCAAGCTGATGCTCGGCGATCTGGAGCCGACCAGCGGCAAGGTCGAGCGTGGTACCAAGCTGGAAGTGGCGTATTTCGACCAGATGCGTCACCAGCTCGACCTGGAAAAGACGGTCATCGACAACCTGGCCGAAGGCCGCGACTTCATCGAGATCGATGGCCAGAACCGCCACGTGCTCAGCTACCTCGGCGACTTCCTGTTCAGCCCGCAGCGTGCGCGTACCCCGGTCAAGGCCTTGTCGGGCGGCGAGCGCGCGCGCCTGCTGCTGGCCAAGCTGTTCAGCAAACCGGCCAACCTGCTGGTGCTGGACGAACCGACCAACGACCTGGATGTGGAAACCCTCGAGCTGCTCGAAGAGGTGCTGTCCAACTACAAGGGTACAGTGCTGATGGTCAGCCACGACCGGGCCTTCCTCGATAACGTGGTCACCAGCACCCTGGTGTTCGAGGGTGAAGGGCGGGTGCGCGAGTATGTCGGTGGTTACGAGGACTGGATCCGTCAGGGCGGCTCGCCGAAGTTGCTGGGTGTGACCGAGAGCAAGGGCGGCAAGTCCGAGCTCAACAGCGCGGTGGTCGAGCCGGTGGCTGAGGTGGTTGCGCCCGCAGCGGCTGCCGCGGCGCCCGACGCGTCGAAGAAGAAGCTCAGCTACAAGTTGCAGCGTGAGCTGGAAGCCTTGCCGGGGCAGATTGATGCGTTGGAGCGGCAAATGGCCGAGGTGCAGGAAGAGGTCAATGCCTCGAGCTTCTACCAGCGCCCCATCGCTGAAACCTCGGCGGTGTTGGCCCGGCTTGAGAAGCTGCAGGGTGAACTGGATGTGCTGGTGGAGCGTTGGGCTGAGCTGGAAGGTTAATTGCCTGCCCTGGCCTGTTCGCGGGTAAACCCGCTCCCACAGGTGGGTCGCTGCTCTTGAGGCAGCGGTACCCCTGTGGGGGCGGGTTTACCCGCGAACAGGCCGGAGCAGGTAGATTTATTCTTTTTTCTGCAACCGCACCGCCAATACATCGCACGGCGCGCCGTGCAGCACGTCATTGGCGGTGGAGCCCAGCAACAGCGCCAGGCCGTGGCGGCCATGGCTGCCAACCACGATCAGGTCGCAGGCTTGCTTCTTGGCAAGCTCGTGGATTTCCTGGCGCGGCTGGCCATAGACCAGGTGCGAGTCGCCTTTGTGGATGTCCGGATACTTGTTGAACAGCCGCTCCATGCGCTCCTTGGCCTGGTCGAACTGTTGCTGCTGCAACTGCGACAGGTCCATCGGCACATCGCCGCCGAAGGCCATGGCCATGGGCTCGACGATATGCACCAGGGACACCTTGGCCCCGCTGGCCAGGGCAATGGTTTTGGCGCGCTTGATCACCGGGTCGCATTCTTCGGTCAGGTCGACGGCGACCAGAAGATGTTCATAGGACATGTGCAGTACTCCTGACAATCGCGATAGTAGAAGTATGGTCGCTTTCGTGCGGGGCGTTGGTGAAACCTGGATAACCCGCTCATTTGCAACGCTTTATAAGGTCTACAGATATGACGGTATGGCTGGTGGTGTCAATCCTTGCGGTGATGCTCAGCCCGCTGGCCTGGTTGCGCCAGTCGCGCAAGCAGGGCGAGCAGATGAGCCTGCGCCTGGAGGCGCGGCGCATGGGCCTGGCCATGCAACTGGCGCCGCAGCAGTGGCCGCACTGGCTGGAAAAGGAGCCGCCAAGCCCTTGCCCGCAGTACCATCGGGCGCGTCGCCGCGGCCGCGTGGACAGCTGGTGCTACTGGCAGGTTTCCCCGGGTGTGTGGTGCAACCAGTGGCGCGAGCCTTGCGAGGAGGCGCGCCTGGTCGAGGTCTTCGCGCAATTGCCGGCGACGGTTTACAAGGTCGAGGCCGACAGCCGCATGATCGTCCTGTACTGGAGCGAGCGGGGCGATAAATCTGTTTTGCAGGATATTGCCCGGTTCTTCGATACCCTCGCCTGACCTGCCCGTAAACGCACTGCGGCGCGCCGGAGCTCTTCAGCTCCAGCGCGCCGCAGTGCGTTCTGCCATGCAGAAAAAGGCCAGGCAGGCCGGAAACACTTGTAATCACAAGCAGTGTCGCCAGCGCGGCGCGGCGCGTTTAAAAAATGCAGCCACCGTCGCTCGTCGATGGTCTATCGCTGACATGAATGATCGGCAATCACTGTCATCATGTTTCCTGCCCAGCGGGTAGAAGATGACTGGAAAGTCGCGTTTTCAAGGTGCTCGGCAGCATTTGACAACGCCGATCTTTTCGGAGAATGTGTGCACACCCAAATCAAACGGGCGTATGAATTGAGCGTTTGTATGTCAGACGGCTCTTACAGAATCCCGATTAGCGCGCCGACGGGTGTGCCTGGGGAAGGGACCGGAGCCACCGGCCCATTCGCCAGCGATCGGCGTGTACAGTTCAGCTTCCATATCGTGGAGATCAGTTGATGATTTACGAAGGTAAAGCCATCACGGTTAAGGCTCTTGAAAGCGGCATCGTCGAACTGAAGTTCGACCTCAAGGGTGAGTCCGTCAACAAGTTCAACCGCCTCACTCTGAACGAGCTGCGCCAGGCAGTGGACGCGATCAAGGCCGATGCGTCGGTCAAGGGCGTGATCGTCAGCAGTGGCAAGGACGTGTTCATCGTCGGCGCCGACATCACCGAGTTCGTCGACAACTTCAAGCTGCCCGAGGCCGAACTGGTCGCCGGCAACCTGGAAGCCAACCGCATTTTCAGTGACTTCGAAGACCTGCAGGTGCCGACCGTCGTCGCCATCAACGGCATCGCCCTGGGTGGCGGCCTGGAGATGTGCCTGGCGGCTGACTACCGGGTCATGTCCAGTGCCGCGAAGATCGGCCTGCCGGAAGTCAAGCTGGGCATCTACCCAGGCTTTGGCGGCACCGTGCGCCTGCCGCGCCTGATCGGCTCGGACAACGCCATCGAGTGGATCGCCTCGGGCAAGGAAAACCGTGCCGAAGACGCCCTTAAAGTCGGCGCCGTCGATGCCGTGGTGGCCCCTGAGCTGCTGCAGGCCGGTGCCCTGGACCTGGTCAAGCGCGCCATCAGCGGTGAGCTGGACTACAAGGCCAAGCGCCAGCCCAAGCTCGAGAAGCTCAAGCTCAACGCCATCGAACAGATGATGGCCTTCGAAACCGCCAAGGGCTTCGTTGCTGGCCAGGCCGGCCCGAACTACCCGGCTCCGGTCGAAGCCATCAAAACCATCCAGAAAGCCGCCAACTTTGGCCGCGACAAGGCCCTGGAAGTCGAGGCCGCCGGTTTCGCCAAGCTGGCCAAGACCTCGGTCGCCGAAAGCCTGATCGGCCTGTTCCTCAACGACCAGGAGCTCAAGCGCAAGGCCAAGGCCCATGACGAGATCGCCCACGACGTGAAGCAGGCCGCCGTGCTCGGCGCCGGCATCATGGGTGGCGGCATCGCCTACCAGTCGGCGGTCAAGGGCACGCCGATCCTGATGAAGGACATCCGCGAGGAAGCCATCCAGCTGGGCCTGAACGAGGCTTCCAAGCTGCTTGGCAAGCGCGTCGAGAAGGGGCGTCTGACCCCGGCGAAGATGGCCGAGGCGCTCAACGCCATTCGTCCGACCCTGTCCTACGGTGATTTCGCCAACGTCGACATCGTCGTCGAGGCCGTGGTCGAGAACCCGAAAGTCAAGCAGGCAGTGCTGGCCGAGGTGGAAGGGCAGGTGAAGGACGACGCGATCCTCGCCTCCAATACCTCGACCATCTCTATCAACCTGCTGGCCAAGGCGCTCAAGCGTCCGGAAAACTTCGTCGGCATGCACTTCTTCAACCCGGTGCACATGATGCCGCTGGTGGAAGTCATCCGCGGCGAGAAGTCCAGCGAAGTCGCGGTCGCGACTACCGTTGCCTACGCCAAGAAGATGGGCAAGAACCCGATCGTGGTCAACGACTGCCCGGGCTTCCTGGTCAACCGCGTGCTGTTCCCGTACTTCGGCGGTTTCGCCAAGCTGGTCAGCGCCGGTGTCGACTTCGTGCGCATCGACAAGGTCATGGAGAAGTTCGGCTGGCCGATGGGCCCGGCCTACCTGATGGACGTCGTTGGCATCGACACCGGTCACCACGGCCGTGACGTGATGGCCGAAGGCTTCCCGGACCGCATGAAGGACGACCGTCGCTCCGCCGTCGACGCCCTGTACGAGGCCAATCGCCTGGGCCAGAAGAACGGCAAGGGCTTCTACGCCTACGAGACCGACAAGCGCGGCAAGCCGAAGAAGGTCGCCGACGCCAGCGTGCTCGACGTGCTCAAGCCGATCGTCTTCGAGCAGCGTGAAGTCAGCGATGAGGACATCATCAACTGGATGATGGTGCCGCTGTGCCTGGAGACCGTGCGCTGCCTCGAAGACGGCATCGTCGAAACCGCCGCCGAAGCCGACATGGGTCTGGTCTACGGCATCGGTTTCCCTCCCTTCCGCGGTGGCGCGCTGCGCTACATCGATTCGATCGGGGTCGCCGAGTTCGTCGCACTGGCCGACAAGTACGCCGACCTGGGGCCGCTGTACCACCCCACTGCGAAGCTGCGCGAAATGGCCAAGAACGGCCAGCGCTTCTTCAACTGAGCGCCCAACGAGCTAGAGCGAGAATATTGATATGAGCCTGAATCCAAGAGACGTGGTGATTGTCGACTTCGGTCGCACGCCGATGGGCCGCTCCAAGGGTGGCATGCACCGTAACACCCGCGCCGAAGACCTGTCCGCGCACCTGATCAGCAAGCTGCTGGAGCGCAACGACAAGGTCGACCCGAAAGAAGTCGAGGACGTGATCTGGGGCTGCGTCAACCAGACCCTGGAACAGGGCTGGAACGTCGCGCGCATGGCCTCGCTGATGACCCAGATCCCGCACACCTCGGCGGCGCAGACCGTCAGCCGCCTGTGCGGCTCGTCGATGAGCGCGTTGCACACCGCTGCCCAGGCGATCATGACCGGCAACGGCGATGTGTTCGTGGTCGGTGGCGTGGAGCACATGGGCCACGTCAGCATGATGCATGGCGTCGACCCTAACCCGCACCTGTCCTTGCACGCCGCCAAGGCTTCCGGGATGATGGGCCTCACCGCCGAGATGCTGGGCAAGATGCACGGCATCACCCGTGAGCAACAGGACCTGTTCGGCCTGCGTTCGCACCAGCTTGCCCACAAGGCAACCGTCGAAGGCAAGTTCAAGGACGAGATCATCCCTATCCAGGGCTACGACGAGAACGGCTTCCTGAAGGTCTTCGACTACGACGAGACCATTCGCCCGGAAACCACCCTCGAGGGCCTGGCGTCGCTCAAGCCGGCGTTCAACCCGAAAGGCGGTACCGTCACTGCCGGTACTTCGTCGCAGATCACCGACGGTGCTTCGTGCATGATCGTCATGTCCGGTCAGCGCGCCATGGACCTGGGCATCCAGCCATTGGCGGTGATCCGCTCGATGGCCGTGGCCGGTGTCGATCCGGCGATCATGGGCTACGGTCCGGTGCCCGCCACGCAGAAAGCGCTCAAGCGCGCGGGTCTGAGCATCGCCGATATCGACTTCTTCGAGCTCAACGAAGCCTTTGCCGCACAGGCCCTGCCAGTGCTCAAGGATCTGAAAGTGCTCGACAAGATGGATGAGAAGGTTAACCTGCACGGCGGCGCCATTGCCCTGGGTCACCCGTTCGGTTGCTCTGGTGCGCGGATTTCCGGCACCCTGCTCAACGTCATGAAGCAAAATGGCGGTACCCTGGGCGTCGCCACCATGTGTGTCGGCCTGGGTCAAGGCATCACCACTGTCTTCGAACGCGTCTGATCGCGTTGCATGACAGCAGCCGGGGCCCTGTGCCCCGGCTTTTGTTTTTTACAGGATTTGTTCAAGAGGGCGAGCGACATGCAGATACAACCTGGTGTGTACCGGCATTACAAAGGCCCTGAGTACCGCGTATTCAGCGCGGCGCGCCATTCCGAGAGCGAAGAGTGGATGGTCTTCTACCAGTGCCTGTATGGTGATTACAGCTTCTGGGTCAGGCCGCTTTCGATGTTCCAGGAGTCGGTCGAGGTTGACGGCGAGCAGGTGCCACGCTTTGCTTTGGTCAAGGCCGAAGAAGGCTTGCCTGAGCTGCATGGCAAGGCGCACGAGTGATAGACCGCGCTTGACCTCACTCTTTTGCCACTATATATAGCGGTGCCGCGTCCGGCACCTGACGCGTTTTTCATCTTCAGATTCAGGAATACTCCGATCCATGGGCAAATCGCTGGTCATTGTGGAATCCCCGGCCAAGGCCAAGACCATCAACAAGTACCTGGGCAGCCAGTACGTGGTGAAGTCGAGTATCGGCCATATCCGAGACCTTCCCACCAGCGGTTCCGCCAGTGCGAGCAAGGAACCGGCGGCCAAGCGCGGCAAGACTGCGGCCGAGGCCCCGGCGTTGTCGCCGAAGGAGAAGGCTCGCCGCACCTTGGTGGCACGCATGGGCGTCGACCCCGAGGCCGGCTGGAAGGCCAAGTACGAGATCCTTCCCGGCAAGGAGAAGGTGATCGAGGAATTGCGCCGCCTGGCCAAGGATGCCGACACCATCTATCTCGCAACCGACTTGGATCGCGAGGGGGAAGCCATTGCCTGGCACCTGCGCGAAGCCATCGGTGGTGACGACAGCCGCTACAAGCGCGTGGTGTTCAACGAAATCACCAAGAAAGCCATCCAGGAAGCGTTCTCCCAGCCGGGCGAACTCGATATCGATCGGGTCAATGCCCAGCAGGCGCGTCGTTTCCTCGATCGCGTGGTTGGCTACATGGTTTCGCCGCTGCTGTGGGCCAAGATCGCCCGTGGCCTGTCGGCTGGCCGTGTGCAGTCGGTGGCGGTGAAGCTGGTGGTCGAGCGTGAGCGCGAGATCCGCGCATTCAACCCGGAAGAGTACTGGGAAGTTCACGCCGACCTGGGGACCGCGAAGAACGCCAAGGTGCGTTTCGAAGTGGCGCGCGAGAAAGGCGAAGCCTTCAAACCGCTCAACGAAGCCCAGGCCATGGCCGCGTTGGAGAAACTCAAGTCCTCCAGCTACAGCGTCAGCAAGCGTGAAGACCGCCCGACCAGCAGCAAGCCTTCGGCACCGTTCATCACCTCCACCCTGCAGCAGGCCGCCAGCAACCGCCTGGGCTTTGGGGTGAAGAAGACCATGATGATGGCCCAGCGTCTGTACGAGGCCGGCTACATCACCTATATGCGTACCGACTCGACCAACCTGTCGACGGATGCCGTCGAGATGGCGCGTAGCTACATCGAGAAAGAATTCGGCAAGCAGTACCTGCCCGCCGCGCCGATCGTCTATGGCAGCAAGGAAGGGGCGCAAGAGGCGCACGAGGCGATTCGTCCCTCCGATGTCAGCACGCATCCGACCAAGCTCAGCGGCATGGAGCGTGATGCCGAGCGCCTGTACGAGCTGATCTGGCGTCAGTTCCTGGCCTGCCAGATGCCGCCGGCGCAGTACCTGTCCACCAGCGTTACCGTGGTGGCCGGCGACTACGAGCTGCGCGCCAAGGGCCGTATCCTCAAGTTCGACGGTTATACCCGTGTGCTGCCCCAGCAGAGCAAGCCGGGCGAGGATGACGTGCTGCCGGAAATGGCCCAGGGCGAGACACTCAAGCTGATCCAGCTTGACCCAAGCCAGCACTTCACCAAGCCGCCGGCGCGCTTCACTGAAGCCAGCCTGGTCAAGGAAATGGAAAAGCGCGGGATCGGTCGCCCGTCGACCTATGCGGCGATCATCTCGACCATCCAGGACCGCGGTTACGTGACGCTGCACAACCGCCGGTTCTACTCCGAGAAAATGGGTGACATCGTCACCGAGCGTTTGTCGGAGAGTTTTGCCAACCTGATGGACTACGGCTTCACCGCCGGCATGGAAGAGAACCTCGACGATGTAGCCCAGGGCGAGCGTGACTGGAAGAACGTCCTCGACGAGTTCTATGGCGACTTCAGCAAGAAGCTGCAGACCGCCGAGTCCAGCGAGCATGGCATGCGCGCCAACCAGCCGACCCTGACCAACATCGCGTGCAAGGAGTGCGGTCGGCCGATGATGATTCGCACCGCGTCCACCGGCGTGTTCCTCGGTTGCTCGGGCTACAGCCTGCCACCGAAGGAGCGTTGCAAGGCCACCGTCAACCTGGTGCCTGGCGACGAGATTGCCGCCGACGACGAGGGTGAATCGGAGTCGCTGGTGCTGCGTGGCAAGCACCGTTGCCCGATCTGCGCCACGGCGATGGATGCTTATCTGCTGGACGAGAAACGCAAGCTGCACATCTGCGGTAACAACCCGGACTGCGTTGGCTACGAGATCGAGGAAGGTAGCTACCGCATCAAGGGTTATGAAGGGCCGAGCCTGGAGTGTGACAAGTGTGGTAGCGAGATGCAGCTCAAGACTGGCCGATTCGGCAAGTTCTTTGGTTGCACCAACCCGACCTGCAAGAACACCCGCAAGCTGCTCAAGAGCGGCGAGGCGGCGCCACCGAAGATGGACAAGGTGGACATGCCTGAGCTCAAGTGCGAAAAGGTCGATGACACCTATGTGCTGCGTGACGGTGCTTCGGGCCTGTTCCTGGCCGCCAGCCAGTTCCCGAAGAACCGCGAGACCCGTGCGCCGCTGGTGCTGGAGATCGTGCCGCACAAGCACGAGATCGATCCGAAGTATCACTTCCTCTGCGATGCGCCGCAGAAGGACCCGGATGGTCGCCCGGCGGTGATTCGCTATAGCCGCAAGACCAAGGAGCAGTATGTGCAGTCCGAGGTCGACGGCAAGCCGACCGGCTGGAAGGCGTTCTTCGATGGCAAGGCGTGGAAGGTCGAAGACAAGCGCTGATCTGAGTCGCAGCTCGTCGCGGGGCAAGTCGCATCGGCGCACCGCCGCTCCCACAGGTACCTTTTGATATCTGTGGGAGCGGCGGTGCGCCGAAGCGACTTGCCCCGCGATCGTTTGTGCTTGCGGTAAAGTCGGCCAATCCCGGAAACTGGGGTATCGCCTTGCAGCCTTCAGGAGTCAGTCGAAATGGCCCAGGAACTCTACACCCGCACCAACCAGAAGCTGTTCTTCGCCGGCCTCGCCTTGGAGTCCATGGCGCGCGCCGAACAGAGCCAGGCCATGAACGCCCAGGGCCTGGTCCAGGCCGAGCGCGAGTCGGCGCTGTTCCACCTGTATGGCGCGCTACTGGGCCTTTGCCATGAGGTCGGTGGTTTCTATCGCTTGCCAGTGGTGCCCTCGGTAGAGCAGGCGCTTGCCGATGATGCGCTCAACAGTATCGCCATTCCTGAAGTGGCCGAGATGCTCGAACTGGTCCGCCAGCGGGAAACCTGGCTGGCGCAACTGCTCGTGGCTTATGCCGATTTGTTCCGACCGCCGGTCGCGAAGAAGGTGGTGAAAACCGATGTCACCCAGCCGCTGATCCAGGCGATCAATCTTGATGAGCCCGAGCCAGTCGCGCTTTCCCGAGAAGAGCTGGAAGGGTGGCGACAGAGTCTCAAGGGCCTGGTGAGACGATTCCGCGACGCGCTCAGTGAGTGCTGATAGCGTCCATGACTGATACAATGATGGCCTTTCGTGAAAAGCAGGCCCTATATGTCAACGTCCTTTCTAGAAATTGTCGAGTTGCCTGATGGCCGGATTGAGCTGCGCCGTGCCGAGGATGAAGGTTCCCTGGTAACCCTGGATTTCTCAGAGGATGCCAAGGCATTCCTGCAAGGACAGCATGTGGAAGTGGCCAAGGCCATGCTTAGCGTTGGCGTGCAGATGGCGGGGCGCCTGGTGGAAGGTGACTTCGAGCGTGAAGAAGGCCCGCGCGTCCTTCACTGAGCCACATTAGTGGCTGCGGGTTGCAAGTGTTTGACAGGCAAAGCCTGAACATCAGCCGAGGCGGATGTTCAGGCTTTGTGCGTTTCCGAGGGCGGCAGCGCGCAGCAGTTGCTGGCGCGCGCTGCCGTTGACGGCGCCGAGCCAGCTGACCACGGTATGGCTGTGTCCCAGGCGCAGGGCTTCGCAGGCCAGTTGCAGTGGGGTCTGCTTGCCACCGGGTTGCAGGATCAGGATGCGCTCGCGATTCAGGCCCGCATCGCGCAGCCATGCCTGGGTGAGGCTGCCTGGCGGAGCGATCAAGGTCAGCCAACGGCTGTCGTCTTCCTCGCTGAGCTCGCGTAGCACGGGCGCCAGCAGGCTCTGGCAATGCCCCGGTGCGCCGCGCAGGGCCAGTTCGCTGAACAGCTCCGGCTGGTTGCTCTTGCGTGGCGTGGCGCCGGACTTGAGGCCCGGCAGCACCGGTTGGGCGAGGAAGGCCTCGAACAGCGGCAGCTGGGCTGGTGTGTGCGTGTGGGTGAAAGGCTGCATGACGCCTCCTGGATCAGCGGCGCAGAACGCCGACGCTCAAGCCCTCGATCACCAGTTCCTGTTCCTTCAGGTCGACTTCGATGGGGGCGAATTCGGGGTTTTCGGCGATCAGCCAGACCTTGCTGCCTTCGCGCTTGAAGCGCTTGACGGTCACTTCGTCGCCGATGCGGGCTACCACCACCTGGCCGTTGCGGGCCTCACGGGTGGTGTGCACGGCGAGCAGGTCGCCGTCGAGGATACCGATGTCCTTCATGCTCATGCCGTGTACGCGCAACAGGTAGTCGGCGCGGGGATGGAAGAAGGCCGGGTTGATGTTGCAGGATTCCTCGATGTGCTGTTCGGCGAGGATCGGTGCGCCGGCGGCGACTCGGCCAATGATCGGCAGGCCGCTGTCTTCGTCCTTCGTTTCCAGGCCGGGGATGCGGATGCCGCGCGAAGCGCCAGGGGTCATCTCGATGGCGCCCTTGCGGGCCAAGGCCTTGAGGTGCTCCTCGGCGGCATTGGGCGACTTGAAGCCCAGCTCCTGGGCGATCTCGGCGCGGGTCGGCGGGAAGCCGTTGGCTTCGAGGCAGCGTTTGATGAAAGCCAGAATCTCGGCTTGGCGTGGCGTCAGTTTCAGCATGGGCGAGGGCTCTGTCTTTTTATACAGTGACTGGGATTATATACAGTGCCAGGCTCGCTGCAAGCCACCCGCTGCAAGAAATACTCTGCGCAGGGCGCATCTTGTCGCTTGCAGCTTGTAGCTTGGCGCTTTTAAATGGCGACCGACCGGTCACCCAGCCTTGACAGCGACAGGCTTGAAACGTATGTTTCAAACAACTGTTTGTCAGGCGGAGTAGTCATGGCCCAATCGGAAACCGTAGAGCGCATCCTCGATGCGGCGGAGCAGCTGTTCGCGGAGCGCGGGTTCGCGGAAACCTCATTGCGCCTGATCACCAGCAAGGCCGGGGTCAACCTGGCGGCGGTGAACTACCACTTCGGCTCGAAGAAGGCCCTGATCCAGGCAGTCTTCTCGCGTTTCCTCGGTCCGTTCTGCGCTAGCCTCGAGCGTGAGCTGGAGCGTCGCCAGGCACGCCCGGAGCAGAAAGCCAGCCTTGAAGAGCTGCTGGAGATGCTGGTCGAGCAAGCGCTCGCGGTGCAGCCGCGCAGCAACAACGACCTGTCGATCTTCATGCGCCTGCTCGGCCTGGCCTTCAGCCAGAGCCAGGGCCACCTGCGCCGTTACCTTGAAGACATGTATGGCAAGGTGTTCCGCCGCTACATGCTGCTGGTCAACGAGGCCGCCCCACGCATTCCGCCCCTGGAACTATTCTGGCGCGTGCATTTCATGCTTGGCGCCGCAGCGTTCAGCATGTCCGGTATCAAAGCCCTGCGCGCCATCGCCGAGACCGATTTCGGCATCAATACCTCGATCGAGCAGGTGATGCGCCTGATGGTGCCGTTCCTTGCCGCCGGCATGCGCGCCGACAGCGGCGTCACCGACGAGGCCATGGCTTCGGCGCAGTTGCGCCCGCGCAGCAAAACCAGCGCTCCCGCCAAGGTCTGAGCACTGGGCGGGGCAGGGCGCTTCGGCTAAGCTAGCGCCCATGCCTGACACGCCTCGCGCCGCGCGCTACGCCGGCGAGCCTCCCGCCACACTGAACCATTGGGCCCACTGCGGTCCTATGGCGGTGTGCGCCCCCGGATTTCCAATGAAGGAACCTCTATGACTGCCAGCCTGCAAGGCTCCCTGATGGTGGATATCGCCGGTAAATGGCTGACCGCCGAAGACCGTCATTTGCTGCGCCAGCCTGAAGTGGCTGGCCTGATCATCTTTGCCCGCAATATCGACAGCCCACGCCAGGTGCGCGAGTTGTGCGCGTCGATCCGCGCCATCCGCCCCGAGCTGATCCTGGCCGTCGACCAGGAGGGCGGGCGGGTCCAGCGCCTGCGCCAGGGCTTCGTGCGCCTGCCGGCGATGCGCGCGATTGCCGACAACGACAACGCTGAATACCTGGCCGAGCAGTGCGGCTGGCTGATGGCCACCGAGGTACTGGCGGTGGGCCTGGACCTGAGCTTCGCTCCGGTGCTGGACCTCGATCACCAGCGCAGCGCCGTGGTCGGCAGCCGTGCCTTCGAGGGTGATCCGCAGCGTGCCACGCAACTGGCCGGCGCCTTCATCCGTGGCATGAACGCCGCAGGCATGGCCGCCTGCGGCAAGCACTTCCCCGGGCATGGTTGGGCCGAGGCCGATTCGCATGTGGCGATTCCGCTCGACGAGCGCAGCCTGGAGCAGTTGCGCGCCGTTGACCTGGTGCCGTTCACCCGGCTGAGCGGGCAACTGGCCGCGGTAATGCCGGCGCATGTCATCTACCCGCAGGTGGACAACCAGCCGGCCGGCTTTTCCCGGCGCTGGTTGCAGGGCATTCTGCGCGGCGAGCTGGGCTTCGACGGGGTGATCTTCAGTGACGACCTGTCGATGGCCGGCGCGCATGTGGTGGGCGATGCCGCCAGCCGTATCGAGGCGGCGCTGAGCGCGGGTTGCGACATGGGGCTGGTGTGCAATGACCGCGCCGCGGCGGAGCTGGCGTTGAGCGCGGCGCAGCGTTTGAAGGTCAAGCCGTCGCCGCGGATCGCGCGGATGCGCGGGCAGGGCTTTGCGCGCACCGACTACCGTGAGCAGCCGCGTTGGCTGGAGGCGTTGGGGGCATTGAAGGAAGCCCAGCTGGTCGATTGACCGCGTTGGATTCTTCGCGGGTAAGGCGCCAGCCTCAAGGAATACGCTGTCCTTGTGGGAGCGGGTTTACCCGCGAAGAGGCCGGCACGGGAAAAGCCTGGCTTAACGCCCGCGCTTGCCGGGCAGCGGCGCGAATAGCGCCTCGATCTCCTCATCCCCCAGGCGCCATTGCCCGGCCTGGCCGCCATCGAGCAGTCCGGCAGCCAGCGCCGCCTTCTCTTGCTGCAACTGCTGGATCTTCTCTTCCACCGTGCCTCGGGTGATCAGCTTGAACACGAACACTGGTTTGTCCTGGCCGATGCGATAGGCGCGGTCGGTGGCCTGGTTCTCGCTGGCCGGGTTCCACCATGGGTCGTAGTGGATCACGGTATCGGCGGCGGTCAGGTTCAGCCCGGTGCCGCCGGCCTTGAGGCTGATCAGGAATACTTCGCTGTCGCCGTTCTGGAATTGTTGCACCGGGGCTCGGCGGTCACGGGTGTCGCCAGTCAGCAGGCTGTAGCGGATGCCGCGTTTCTCCAGTTCGAACTCGATCAGCGCGAGCATTGAGGTGAACTGCGAGAACAGCAGGATCCTGCGCCCCTCGCTCAACAGTTCTTCCAGCATCTCCAGCAGGCTGCCGAGCTTGCCCTTGTCGGCGAAGGTGCCCTTGGCCTCGGTGCCCTTGACCAGGCGCAAGTCGCAGCATACCTGGCGCAGCTTGAGCAGTGCATCGAGGATGACGATCTGGCTGCGTGCCGCGCCGTTGCGGGCGATCTCGTCGCGAACCTTCTTGTCCATCGCCACCCGCACTGCTTCGTAGGTGTCGCGCTGGGCATCGCTGAGCTCGACCCAGTGGATCATCTCGGTTTTTGCGGGCAGTTCGGTGGCCACCTGTTCCTTGGTGCGACGCAGCAGGAACGGGCGGATACGGCTGGCCAGGTGAGTCATGCGTTCAGCGTCGCCATGGCGCTCGATCGGCGTGCGGTAGTCCTGGGTGAAACGCTTGCTGTCGCCCAGCCAGCCGGGCATCAGGAAATGGAAGATCGACCACAGCTCACCCAGGTTGTTTTCCATCGGCGTGCCGGTCAGGCACAGGCGCTGGTCGGCTTGCAGTTCGCGCACGGCCTGGGCGGCCTTGCTGGTGCTGCTCTTGATGTTCTGTGCCTCGTCCAGCACCAGCAGGTGCCAGGGTTGCGCCTTCAGTGGCTCGAGGTCGCGGGGGACGAGGGCGTAGGTGGTCAGCACCAGGTCGTACTCGGCCAGGCTGGCGAAATGCTTGTTGCGGCCCGGGCCATGCAGGGCGAGGACGCGCAGGTCAGGGGCGAAGCGTCGGGCTTCGTCGAGCCAATTGGGGATCAGGCTGGTGGGCATCACCGCCAGTGCCGGCGAGGCCAGGCGTCCGGCTTCTTTCTCCAGCAGCAGGTGGGCCAGGGTCTGCAAGGTCTTGCCCAGGCCCATGTCGTCGCCGAGGATGCCGCCGGTGCCCATCTCGCGCAGGGCTTGCAGCCAGTTCAGGCCTTGCTGCTGGTAGGGGCGTAGCGTGGCGTCAAGCCCTTTGGGTGGCGTCACCTGCAGGTCGCGGGCGTCACGCAGGCGTCGGCCCAGGTCGCGTACGTGGCTGCCGCCTTCCCACAGCAGTGGCAGGCCGTCGATGTCGTTCAGGCGCGCGGCATCGGCGCGCTCCAGGCGCAGGCTCGGACCGCTGGCGTCCTCGTGCAGGTACAACTCGCCGAGCGTGCCCATCACCGCCTTGATGCGGCCGTAGGGCAGAGCGACGCGCAGCGCCGGGCTGTCATGGCGGGCGCGGTTGAGGTCGATCAGCAGGTGCTCGTCGTCGCTGCGCCGTGCCAATTCGCTGGGGCGTAGCAGTTCCGGGCTGCTGCGCAGCAACTGCAGGACGATCGGCAGCAGGCTGTGCCGCTGGCCCTCGACGACGATGCCCAGTTCCAGGTCGAACCACTCATGCCCCGGCGCTTCGTCGATGGTGGCGTACCAGTCGTCGACCTCGTGCAAGTTGAAGGCGAAATCGCGTTGCACATCGATCACCCAGCCGGCCTCGCGCAGACGGGGCAGGCCCTCGCGGGCAAAGCGCAGCCAGGCCTCGTCGTCGGGCAATTGGTACATCTCGCCGGCACTGTCGGGCAGGGCTTTGCTCTGGCGGGTGGCGGGCTTGAAGCCGTACTCGCGCAGTACCTTGCGCAGCGCTTGTTCGGCCTGGGGCTGGCGGCGAATACGCTGGCTGGTGCTGCCCACCAGGCGGCTCAGCGGCTTGTCGTCGCTGCCGGTGGCGCGCAGGCCGTCGTAGTCGAACGCCAGCGCGGCGCGGTGCTGCATCTGCCGCTGCATGCGTCCGGTCTTGGGGGTGTAGGCGCTGAACTCGAGGCTGCCGAGGGTCAGCTGGGGCATCGGCTCGATGCCTTCGAGCTGTTCCTGCTGCACGGTAGTGGGGGTTGGCAGGTGATGATTCAGGGCATTGAGCTTGTGGCTGAGGGGCACGATCAGGTGTTCCGGTACATCGGGTGCGAGGGACAGCTGCAGGGCAGTGTGCGGGTCCAGGTCATGGCTGAGGGGCCCGACCTCTTGGGTATCGACATCGAAATAGAACAAGGGTATCAGCGGCAGTATGCAATCGAGCGGCTGCTCGCCGTTGTACCACTTGCCGCGGTAGTCACCGCTGCTCAGGCGGACCCAGCGGAATTGCGCCTGGCGCTGCGGGCCCTGGCGCAGCATCGGCAGCTGCTCGCTGAACAGCAGGCGCCCGGTATCCAGCACCCGTTGCAGCAGCTCGCCGCCCTCGTGGCCCTTGAGGGTATAGCCACGTTCCTGGCCGTAGGGGGCGTTCTGCGCGGCGAGTTGGCGCAGGATGCGCAGGTCTTCTTCCTTGACGAACTTCGGTGGTTCGTAGAGCAGCTCGTACAGCGACTGCACCCGACTGTAGCGAATACCCTGCTCTTCGCGGGTGCCCTTGCGCACGCGCAACCTACAGTTGCTGTGGTCGTCGTCGAGTATCAGCTGATAGCAGACCATGCGCCCGCGCTTGTCTTCTGCCTCGCCCTGTGCCGGTTCCGGCTGCTCGAGGCCCTGCAGCCACTGTTGCAGATGGTGAGGCAGTTGATCGCTGTCTGGCGGGGCGCCCTGGTAGCTGTTGGCCAAGGTGAAGAGGGCGGCGGCGCAGTGCTTGCAGTTGTGCCCGACCGGGCAGGAGCAACTGCCACGCACCTGGCACTGTCCGGAGGGACCGCTGGTGATGATGATCCGTTGGCTGTACACATTGCCGCCGCTGCCCAGGCAGCTGGCCACGATGCGCGAGTCGCCGTGGGACTGGATCTTCACCAGCCCCTGCTCGGCATAGCGCTCGCCCCGTTGCAGGGTGGCAGCGGAAAAATCGCGCCTCCAGCTCGGGTTCTCGGCCGCCAGCTTCTGCACATCGGCGCTCACGGTTTCACTGCTCCATCATCTCTGGATCCGGCAGCGGGATCTTGCGCATGCCGGCGGGCGAAACCTTGAGCAGCACGGCCAGGTGCCCGCCATCGAGGAAGGTCAGCTGGCCGGCTTTCATGTTGCTGTTGCTCTGCTTGAACTGTTCGCTGCGCAGCACGCTGCCATTGCCGTCGAGCTGGTTGACCCAGAGGTTGGCGTCGACGGCGATGAAGCGATCTTCCTTGATCCGCAGATTACCTTCGATGGGGAAGTGGCCGAACTGTTCGTCGCCGGCGCTCAGGGCGACGCTGTCGCCGTCCTGCTGCCAGGCCTTGTGCAGCAGTACGGTGTAGTCGGCGGTGGCCTGCAGGCGGGTGACTTCGTCGCCGAGGCCGGTTGGGCGCTCGGCGCCTTGTTCCAGGCGCGGCGCGCCAGCGCTCCAGTCTTCCGGGGCGAACGGGCTGGTAATCGCCGGTACGGCATTCTGCCTTACCAGGACCATTTCCACCTGGTAAGGCCCTGCGGCGAAAGCGGCCGGGGTAAGCAACGCCAGCAGCAAAGGCAGGCAACGGATGGCACGCATGGAGCTTCCTTAATTCGTTTGTGGGGCGAGGCGCTCGAACAGCGCCTCCAAGGTGTTGAAGCGTTCTTCGGGGCGTTCCATAGGTACCAGGAAGCGGAACTGGGTCGCGCCTTCGAACTTGTAGCGTTTGGGCTGGCCCTGGATCAGCTTGATCAGGGTCAGCGGGTCGACCGGGGTCTCGGCTTCGAACTCGAGCTTGCCGCCGTTGGGGCCAGCGTCGACTTTCTTGATGCCGAGCTTTTCCGCCTGCAGCTTGAGCAGGGTCAGGCGCATCAGGTTCTTGGTCGGCTCCGGCAGCAGGCCGAAGCGGTCGATCATCTCCACCTGCAGGTCCTTGAGGCCTTCTTCGTCGGCCGCCGAGGCAATGCGCTTGTACAGGATCAGGCGCGCATGCACGTCGGGCAGGTAGTCCTCGGGGATCAGCGCCGGCAGGCGCAGGTTGATCTCCGGACCGCCGCCCAGCGGCTGCTCGAGGTTCGGTTGGGCACCCTTGCGGATGGCCTTGACCGCGCGCTCGAGCATTTCCATGTACAGGGTGAAGCCGACGGCCTGGATCTGTCCGCTCTGGCCTTCGCCGAGCAGCTCGCCGGCGCCGCGGATCTCCAGGTCGTTGGTGGCCAGGACGAAGCCTGCGCCGAGGTCCTGGGTGTTGGCGATGGCCTCCAGGCGTTTTTCGGCATCGGCGCTGATCTGCTGGCGCGGCGGCGTCAGCAGGTAGGCGTAGGCCTGGTGGTGGCTGCGCCCGACCCGACCGCGCAGCTGGTGCAGCTGGGCCAGGCCGAACTTGTCGGCGCGCTCGATGACGATGGTGTTGGCGCTGGGCACGTCGATGCCGGTCTCGATGATGGTCGAGGCGATCAGCACGTTGAAGCGTTTGTGGTAGAAGTCGCTCATCACCTGTTCGAGTTCGCGTTCGCGCATCTGCCCGTGGCCGATGCCGATGCGTGCCTCAGGCACCAGTTCGGCAAGCTCCGCGGCGCATTTCTCGATGGTCTTCACATCGTTGTGCAGGTAGTACACCTGGCCGCCGCGCAGCAGCTCGCGCAGCAGCGCCTCCTTGACCGTGCTCTTGTTCTGCTCCATGACGAAGGTGCGCACCGACAGGCGCCGAGCCGGCGGGGTGGCGATGATCGACAGGTCGCGCATGCCCGAGACCGCCATGTTCAGCGTGCGCGGGATGGGCGTTGCGGTCAGGGTGAGGATGTCCACCTCGCTGCGCAGGGCCTTGAGCTGCTCCTTCTGACGTACGCCGAAACGGTGCTCCTCATCGATGATCGCCAGGCCCAGGTCCTTGAAGCGTACATCGTCCTGCAGCAGCTTGTGGGTGCCGATGAGAATGTCGATCTTGCCTTCGGCCAGTTCCGCTGCGGCGCTGGCGACTTCCTTGGCCGACTTGAAGCGGCTCATCACCTCGACCTTTACCGGCCAGTCGGCGAAGCGGTCCCGGAAGCTGTTGTAGTGCTGCTGGGCGAGCAGGGTGGTGGGCACCAGCACCGCGACCTGGCGGCCGCTGTGCACGGCAATGAAGGCGGCGCGCATGGCCACTTCGGTCTTGCCGAAGCCGACGTCGCCGCAGACCAGGCGGTCCATGGGCTGGCCGGCCAGCATGTCGGCGCGCACCGCTTCGATGGCGGCCTGCTGGTCGGGGGTTTCCTCGAACGGGAAGCCGGCGCTGAAGGTGGCGTAGTCGGCGGCCGGATCGGCGAAAGCGTAGCCTTTGCGCGCGGCGCGGCGTGCGTAGATGTCGAGCAGTTCGGCGGCGACGTCGCGCACCTGCTCGGCGGCCTTGCGCTTGGCCTTCTGCCAGGCCTCGGAGCCGAGCCGGTGCAGCGGCGCCAGGGCGTCGTCGCTGCCGGTGTAGCGGGCGATCAGGTGCAGGTTGGCCACCGGCACGTAGAGCTTGGCGCCCTCGGCGTATTCGAGGGTGAGGAATTCGGCGGCCTGGCCGTCGATTTCCAGGGTCGCCAGGCCCAGGTAGCGGCCCACGCCATGGTCGATGTGCACCACCGGCGCGCCTTCGCGCAGCTCGGTGAGGTTCTTGATCACCGCGTCGTTGGCCGCCTCGCCGCGTTTCTCGCGGCGTCGGCGTTGCATCACGCGTTGGCCGAACAACGGGCTTTCGGCGACCAGGGCGATGGCCGGGTCGTCCAGCAGCAGGCCGTCGTCCAGCGGGGCGATGGTGATCGCCAGGCGTGCCTTGCCGGTGATGAAGTCGGCCCAGCTGTCGACCGTCTCGGGGCGTACCTTCAGGCGCTCGAGCAGTTCCAGCAGCACTTCGCGTCGGCCGGCGGATTCGGCGGTGAACAGCACCCGGCCACTGAACTGGTCGAGGAAATTCGCCAGTTCCGCCAGGGGCTGGTTGGCCTTGGCCTCAATCGCCAGGTTGGGTAGGGCGCGGGCCGGAAAGCGTTCGCGCCCGGCGCCGGCATCGAGGTCCTCGCTGCTGACCACCACCCGTGGCCATTGCTTGAGGCGGGCGAAGCAGTCCTCCACCGGCAGGAACAGCTCCGCCGGGGGCAGCAGCGGCCGGCTGAGGTCGCCGCGGCGCTCTTCGTAGCGCCCACGCACGTCGTTCCAGAAGTGCTCGGCGGCCTGTTCCACGCCGGGTAGCGAGAACACCTGGGTGTCCGCTGGCAGGTAGTCGAACAGGGTCGCGGTTTCTTCGAAGAACAGCGGCAGGTAGTACTCGATGCCGGCAGGAATGATGCCGCTGGTGAGGTCCTGGAAGATCGCGCTGCGGCGGAAGTCGACGTCGAAGCGTTCACGGAAGCGTGCCTTGAAACGGGTCACTTCTTCCTTTTGCATGGGGAATTCGCGCGCCGGCAGCAGGCGGATCGAGTCGACCTTGTCGATGGAGCGCTGGCTCTCGGGGTCGAAGGTGCGCAGGGTCTCGATCTCGTCGTCGAACAGGTCGATGCGGTACGGCTGCTTGCTGCCCATGGGGAACAGGTCGATCAGCGCGCCACGCACGGCGAACTCGCCATGTTCGTACACTGTGTCGACGCAGCGGTAGCCGCTGGCCTCGAGGCGGCTGCGCATCTGCTCGACGTCGACCTTCTGGCCGACGTCCAGCACCAGGCTGCTGCCCAGCAGGAAGCGGGTCGGCGCCAGACGGTGCAGGGCGGTGGTGATCGGCACCACGAGGATGCCGTGGTCCAGCTCCGGCAGCCGATAGAGGCTGGCGATGCGCTGGGAGATGATGTCCTGGTGCGGCGAGAACAGGTCGTAGGGCAGGGTTTCCCAGTCGGGAAACGGCAGCACCGGCAGATCGGGCGCGAAGAAGCGCAGCTCCTGCTCCAGGCGGTCGGCGGCCTGGCTGTCGGCAGTCAGCAACAGGGTGAAGCGACCAGCGGTACTGGCCGCCTCGGCGACGGCCAGGCTCAAGGCCGCGCCGGGCAGGTTGCCCCAGGTTTGTTTGCCGGCCGTGGCCGACAGTTTAGGTAGGCGCAGAACTGACACGGGAGATAGGACTCCAAGCGTTGCGGCAAAGAGGTCGATTGTACCGGTGAGCGGGCGCGCTGTCAGGCTTGTAAAGGGCTTGGCGACGGGGCCTGGCGCCGGCGACAGGCGCTCATTGCCCGATACGCCGTGGGGCGTCATAATGTAGCCCCTTTTTTGTTCCCCTACATGTGGAAGGTTACCGTGACTCAGAAGCCCGACCAGTGTCTTGGTGAGTGGATCGATCGTGAAGCCCTGGCTGAAGCGATGATCCCGCTTATCGGTCAGCTCTACCGCAACAACAACGTGGTGAGCTCGATCTATGGCCGCAGCCTGATCAACCGTTCGGTTATCTCGATCCTCAAAGCCCACCGCTTTGCCCGTCACCGTCAAGCCGACGAGACCGAGCTGTCGGTCCACGAGACATTCCCGCTGCTCAAGGCCATGAGCGAGCTGAAACTGGGCGCGGCTTCCGTCGACCTGGGCAAGCTGGCCAACAAGTTCAAGGCCGAAGGCAATGGCCGCAGCGCCGAGCAGTTCGTTCGTGACGAACTGGCCGAGGTGGTGGGTCAGCAGAACGCTTCCGCACGCAAGGGCACCGACGTCGTCCTGTACGGTTTCGGCCGCATCGGCCGCCTGCTGGCGCGCATCCTCATCGAAAAGACCGGTGGTGGCGACGGCCTGCGCCTGCGCGCCATCGTCGTGCGCAAGGGCGCCGAGAACGACCTGACCAAGCGCGCCAGCCTGCTGCGTCGCGACTCGGTACACGGTCCGTTCGACGGCACCATCGTCATCGATGAAGAGAACAACACCATCACCGCCAACGGCAACCTGATCCAGGTGATCTACGCCAAGAGCCCGAGCGAAGTCGACTACACCCAGTACGGCATCCACGATGCGCTGATCGTCGACAACACCGGCGTATGGCGTGACGCCGACGGCCTGGGCCAGCACCTGGCCTGCCCGGGCGCCGCTCGCGTGATCCTCACCGCGCCTGGCAAGGGTGCGCTGAAGAACATCGTGCATGGCATCAACCACGGTGACATCACTGCCGATGACAAGATCATCTCGGCGGCGTCCTGCACCACCAACGCCATCGTGCCGGTGCTCAAGGCCATCAACGACCAGTACGGCATCGTCAACGGCCACGTCGAAACCGTTCACTCGTTCACCAACGACCAGAACCTGATCGACAACTTCCACAAGGGCAGCCGCCGTGGCCGCGCCGCGCCGCTGAACATGGTCATCACCGAGACCGGTGCCGCCACCGCCGCCGCCAAGGCATTGCCAGTGCTCAAGGGCAAGCTGACCGGTAACGCGATCCGCGTTCCGACACCGAACGTGTCGATGGCCATTCTCAACCTGAACCTCGAGAAAGGCACCAACCGCGAAGAGCTCAACGAGTACCTGCGCCAGACCGCCATGCACTCGGACCTGCACAAGCAGATCGACTACGTCAGCTCCCAGGAAGTGGTGTCCACCGACTTCGTCGGCTCGCGTCACGCCGGTGTGGTCGACGCCGAGGCGACCATCTGCAACGACAACCGCGTCGTTCTGTATGTCTGGTACGACAACGAGTTCGGTTACAGCTGCCAGGTGGTGCGCGTGATGGAAGACATGGCCGGTGTGAACCCGCCAGCGTTTCCACGCTGATCCGCTTGTAATGCGTTGAAAAAACGGGAACCTTCGGGTTCCCGTTTTTTTTAGCCTGGCATTTGTGCTGCCTGGGCCGGCCTCTTCGCGGGTAAACCCGCTCCCACAGGACACCGTCGCTTTCCAGGGCGGCGCGCTATCTGTGGGAGCGGGCTTGCCCGCGAAGAGGTCGGTGCGGCCAGCCGAGAACTCGAATTTGCGCACAGTTCTTCTGTTCACCTTGGCGCTCCTCGCTGCTTGCAATCAGGGCCCCGCCCTCGAGCGCTTCGGCGGCCCGACCATGGGCAGCAGCTACAGCATCCAGTACGTGCGCCAGCCTGGCGGCCCGGCGCCGGCTCAGGTGCAGGCCGAGGTCGAGGCCATCCTCCAGTCGATCGACGCCCGCTATTCCACCTACCGCGGTGACTCCACCGTCAGCCGTTTCAACCATTTGCCAGCCAACCAGTGCCTGGTCATCGACGGCGACATGCGTGCGCTGGTCAGCTTTGGCCAGCAGTTGGCCGCACAGAGCCAGGGCGCCTTTGACCTGACGGTGGAGCCGCTGCTCGACCTCTGGGGCTTCGGCCCCCAGGCTCGCGAGCTGCAGGTGCCCGACCCGCAGGCCTTGGCGCGTGCTCGCCAGCGTGTTGGCTACCAGCACCTGCGCCTGGAGGGCGACAACCTGTGCAAGGACGCGCCAGTCGAGCTGGATTTCAACAGCATCGCCGCCGGCCATGCCGTCGACCTGATCGCCGAGCGGCTGCGGGCCATGGGTATCGACAGCTTTCTCGCCGAAGCCACCGGCGAGCTCAAGGCGGTGGGGCGCAAACCGGATGGCAGCGCCTGGCGGGTGGCCCTGGAGCTACCGCGCGAGGATCGCCGGATCGCCCGTCAGGTCATCCCGGTGCAGGATTTGGCGGTGTCGACCTCGGGTGACTATCGCCATTATTTCGAGGACAATGGCCGGCGCTATTCGCACACCTTCGACGCCCGTCTCGGGCGCCCGGTCGAACATGACCTGGCGGCAGTGACGGTGCTCGATGATTCTGCGCTGCTGGCTGATGGCTACTCGACCCTGCTGCTGATTCTCGGGCCGGAGCGGGGCTGGGATTTCGCCGTGGCGCACGGGGTCGCCGCCGTGCTGGTGACCCGGACCGGGGCTGGCTTCGTCTCCCGTGGCACGCCAGCGTTCGAGCGGGCAGTGAAAGACGAGTGAAAGGCAAGCCACGGATGATCGCCGCCAGGGACCCGGTGGAACTACATGTAGTGCAGGCAACAGTGGCCTACGACGCGACCAAGGGTTAATGTGCGCGGCGTTCACGCTTGATTAGACTGCACCCGAATTTTCTCATGGCGCTTCGGCGGCATGATCGCGCCCCGCGGCCACCCGGCCGGCGGGCCAGTTCTGAAGGAGTACGCATGGCTGTCTACAACTACGACGTAGTGGTGCTGGGTTCCGGCCCGGCCGGTGAGGGCGCGGCAATGAACGCCGCCAAAGCAGGGCGCAAGGTGGCGATGGTCGACAGCCGTCGCCAGGTCGGAGGCAACTGCACCCACCTGGGCACCATCCCGTCCAAGGCGCTGCGTCACTCCGTGCGGCAGATCATGCAGTTCAACACCAACCCGATGTTCCGCGCCATCGGCGAGCCGCGCTGGTTCTCCTTCCCCGACGTGCTCAAGAGCGCCGAGAAGGTCATCAGCAAGCAGGTCGCCTCGCGTACCGGCTACTACGCGCGCAACCGCGTCGATGTGTTCGTCGGCACCGGCAGCTTCGCCGACGAGCAGACCATCGAAGTGGTCTGCCCCAATGGCGTGGTCGAGAAGCTCAACGCCAAGCACATCATCATCGCCACCGGTTCGCGTCCGTACCGCCCGGCCGATATCGACTTCAACCACCCACGCGTCTATGACAGCGACACCATCCTCAGCCTCAGCCACACCCCGCGCAAGCTGATCGTCTACGGTGCCGGGGTAATCGGTTGCGAATACGCCTCGATCTTCAGCGGCCTGGGCGTGCTGGTGGAACTGGTCGACAACCGCGGCCAGCTGCTGAGCTTCCTGGATTCGGAAATCTCCCAGGCGCTGAGCTATCACTTCAGCAACAACAACATCACCGTGCGCCACAACGAGGAGTACGACCGCGTCGAGGGCCTGGACAACGGGGTGATCCTGCACCTGAAGTCGGGCAAGAAGATCAAGGCCGACGCCTTGCTGTGGTGCAACGGGCGTACCGGCAACACCGACAAGCTGGGCCTGGAGAACATCGGCATCAAGGTCAACAGCCGCGGCCAGATCGAAGTCGACGAGACCTACCGCACCAGCGTGGCGAACATCTATGGCGCCGGTGACGTGATCGGCTGGCCGAGCCTGGCCAGCGCCGCCCACGACCAGGGTCGTTCGGCCGCTGGCAGCATCGTCGACAACGGCAGCTGGCGCTTCGTCAACGATGTACCGACCGGCATTTACACCATTCCGGAGATCAGCTCGATCGGCAAGAACGAGCAGGAGCTGACCCAGGCCAAGGTGCCGTACGAAGTGGGCAAGGCGTTCTTCAAGAGCATGGCCCGCGCGCAGATCGCCGGCGAGCCGCAAGGCATGCTGAAGATCCTGTTCCACCGCGAAACCCTCGAGGTCCTCGGCGTGCACTGCTTCGGCTACCAGGCCTCGGAGATTGTGCACATCGGCCAGGCGGTGATGAACCAGCCGGGCGAGCAGAACAACCTCAAGTACTTCGTCAACACCACCTTCAACTACCCGACCATGGCCGAAGCCTATCGGGTAGCTGCCTACGACGGCCTGAACCGGCTTTTTTGAGCGGCTCCGGCCGGTGGCCTGAGCCGGTCGGGGAGACCGATTTCAGCCCTACCCGAGGGTGGTCTTGGCCAAACCGGGAAAGTCTGTAATCAGGCTGTCCACGCCAAAGTCAGCGAGCCGGCGCATCAGTGCCGGTTCGTTGACCGTCCACACCGATACATGCAGACCCTGTTTCTGCGCCTTGAGCAGGCGCTCCGGGGTGCATAGGGTCCAGTTCAGCGCGAGCATCTCGCAGTCATAGTTCTGCGCCACTTTCAGCGGGTCGAGCCAGGCGTATTCGGCCACAAGCCCACGCTTGACGTCCGGCACCAGCTCTTGGGCCGCGCCCAGCACTTCTCGTGAGCTCGAGGTAATGGTGACCTTGTCCAGCAGGCCGTATTGCTGGGCCAGTTCGCGGATCGCCAGCACGGTGCTGGCGGCGCGGGTGCGCGAGGCGCTCTTGACCTCCAGTTGCCAGTGCTCGAACGGGCATTTCTCGAACAACTCTTCGAGCCGTGGAATAGGGCATGGCTGTACATGGCCTGGGCCGCCCTTGCGCGCGTCATAGGTGATCAGGTCGGCCGCCGAGTGCTCGACCACCTTGCCGCGTCGGCCGGTGGTGCGCTTGAGGGTCGGGTCGTGGATCACCATCAGCTCGTTGTCGGCCGACAGGTGCAGGTCGAGTTCGCAGCGGTTCACGCCGTGGGACAAGCACTGGCGGAAGCTCTGCAAGGTATTTTCGGGGGCTTCGCCCTTGGCGCCGCGGTGGCCGTAGATAAGGGTCACGTTCGTTCCTTCAAATTCAGGGAAAAAGGGCTCAGGACGCGGGGTCGTTCTGTTCCAGTGCCTGGCGCCGCTGCTGTTGCTGGCGCTGCAGGATGTAGCGGGCCAGCAACTGGCGCTGGGCGTCGGTCATGTCGGTGAATTCGGTGCCCACCTCGAAAGTACCGTCGGGGCGTGGGTCGCAGTGGGTGACCCGGCCGCGCAGCAGCAGGCCGTGGGCGCGGGGCATCAGTACCATCTTCACTTTCACCCGGGTGCCCGGGGCGATCTTCTGTGCCTGGGCGAACTCGATGCCACCCTCGGAGATGATCACCGCTTGTGGCTGGCCGATCTCGCCGATCAGTGTTTGCGCGACCACGGCGCTGAGCAGGTCGAGGCGTTTGCTTTGCGCGCGCAGGAAGGCGGCCAGGGTGCGATCCTTCTCGCTCAGTTGGCGCAGCAGGTGTTGTGATTCGAAGTCCGACAGATGCAGTTCGCTGAGCAGGTTGAACAGCTCGGAATCATCCTGCAACAGTTCTGTTTCAAGGGCTTCGGCCGCGCTGAGGGGGCTGATTTGAAGTGCGATCCGATCTTCGATGCGGTAGTATTCGCGGCGATCTTCTTCGTCTAATGTCGTCATGGCGAACCCAAGGTTACGGCGGTGGTCCGAGTGTAAAGCCGCCGTAGGCGCCTCGCCACAAGGACGTTCCCTTTCATCCGAACAAGCCCCGACATGTTCAGACCTCTATTCGTATTCATTGGTACGCGCTATACCCGTGCCAAGCGTCGCAATCACTTCGTCTCGTTCATTTCGCTCACCTCGATGATCGGCCTCGCCCTGGGCGTGGTGGTGATGATCGTGGTGCTGTCGGTGATGAACGGTTTCGACCACGAGATGCGTACCCGCGTGCTGGGGATGATTCCCCATGCCACACTCGAGACCGGCCAGCCGATCGACGACTGGCAGGGCCTCGCCTCTAAAGTAAAGCAGAATCCGCAGGTGCTGGCGGTCGCGCCTTTCACCCAGATGCAGGGCTTGCTGACCCACGACGGCAAGGTGCAGAAGGTACTGCTCAACGGCGTGGACCCGGCGCGCGAGCGCGAGGTGTCGATCATCGACAAATTCGTCCTCGACGGCAGCCTCGACAAACTCGCGCCAGGCGAGTGGGGCATTATGATCGGCGACAAGGCCGCGCAGAAGCTGGGGGTGGGCATCGGCGACAAGCTGACCTTCGTCGCCCCCGAGGTGAGCGTCACCCCGGCCGGCATGTTCCCGCGCATGAAGCGCTTCACCGTGGTCGGCACCTTCCATGTCGGCGCCGGCGAGATTGACGGCTACCTGGGTATCACCAACATCGCCGACCTGTCGCGCCTGCACCGCTGGAAGGCCGACCAGGTGCAGGGCATCCGCCTGAAGTTCGACGACCTGTTCCAGGCCCCGCGGGCCGCCTGGGACATCGCCCAGCAGTTGGGCGAGCAGCAATTCTACCCGCGTGACTGGACCCGCACCCACGGCAACCTGTACCAGGCCATCCGCATGGAAAAATCCATGATCGGCCTGCTGCTGTTGCTGATCGTGGCGGTGGCGGCGTTCAACATCATTTCCACCCTGGTGATGGTGGTCAACGACAAGCGCGGTGATATCGCCATCCTGCGTACCCTGGGCGCCACGCCGGCGCAGATCATGGCCATCTTCATGGTCCAGGGCACGGTGATCGGCGTGGTCGGCACCCTGATCGGCGCCGTGCTGGGCATCCTCGGCGCGCTCAACGTGAGCGCGGCGATCGCCGGCATCGAGACCCTGATCGGGCACAAGTTCCTCAATGCCGACGTGTATTTCATCGATTATCTGCCCTCGCAGCTGCAGGCCCAGGACGTGTACATGGTCTGTGGCGCGGCGCTGGTCCTGAGTTTCTTCGCCACCCTGTACCCGGCCTGGCGCGCCTCGCGCACCCAGCCGGCAGAGGCGCTACGTTATGAGTGAGTCGCGCATGAGTGATAAAGCCGTGTTGAGTTGCCGCAACCTGGGCAAGAGCTACGAGGAAGGCCCGGAGTCGGTGCAGGTGCTGGCGGGGTTGAACCTCGAGCTGCAGCCGGGCGAACGGGTGGCCATCGTCGGCAGTTCCGGCTCGGGCAAGAGTACCTTGCTCAACCTGCTGGGTGGCCTGGATACGCCCACCGAGGGTAGCGTCTGGCTGGCCGGCGAAGAGTTGTCGGCGCTGGGTGAGCGGGCCCGTGGCCTGCTGCGCAACCGCGCGCTGGGCTTCGTCTACCAGTTCCACCACCTGTTGCCGGAGTTCACCGCCCTGGAGAACGCCTGCATGCCGCTGCTGATCGGCAAGACGCCGATCCCCGAGGCCCGCGAGCGCGCCGAGGCGCTGCTCAAGCGCGTGGGGCTTGGCCACCGGCTGAATCACAAGCCGGCCGAGCTGTCCGGCGGCGAGCGCCAGCGTGTGGCGATCGCCCGCGCGCTGGTCAATCGCCCAGGCCTGGTGATGCTCGACGAGCCTACCGGCAACCTTGACCACCACACCGCCCAGGGTATCCAGGAGCTGATGCAGGAGCTGTCCAGCCACTCGCAGACGGCGTTCCTGGTGGTGACCCACGACCTCAACCTGGCGCGGCAGATGGACCGTGTGCTGCGCCTGGAAGACGGGCACCTGGTGGCGATCTGAGTCGCCTGCGCGGGGCGCCGTGACGGCGCCTCGGTTCACTTCTCTATTGGGTGTACCTGTACATGTTCAGACCCTTGCCCTTGTTCATCGGTGCTCGCTACACCCGTGCCAAGCGCCGCAATCACTTCATCTCGTTCATCTCCATGACCTCGATGATCGGCCTGTCGCTGGGCGTGCTGGCGATGATCACGGTGTTGTCGGTAATGAACGGCTTCCAGCGCGAAATGAGTTCGCGCGTGTTGGGCCTGGTGCCGCATGCCGCGATCCTCGGCGAGCAGCCGCTGGACGACTGGCGCAAGGTCGCCAGCGCCGCCGAGGGCAACCCGGCGGTGATCGCCGCCGCGCCGCTCACCGAGATGGAAGGCATGCTCTCGTACAAGGGGGCGATGCAGCCGATCCAGGTCGCCGGTATCGATCCGGCCGAGGAGGGCAAGGTCTCCATCGTTACCCAGCACATCGTCCAGGGCAGCCTGCAGGACCTCGTGCCGGGCGAGTACGGCGTGGTCATCGGCGAGCTCACGGCCCGGCGTTTTCGCTTGAACACCGGCGACAAGCTGACCCTGATCGTGCCGGAGATCAGCAAGGAGCCCGGCGGCATCACCCCGCGCATGCAGCGCCTGACCGTGGTCGGCATCTTCAAGGTCGGCGCCGAGCTCGATGGCTCCCAGGCCTATATCCATGTCGCCGATGCCGGCGAGATGCAGCGCTGGGCGCCGGGCCAGGTGCAGGGCGTGCGCCTGAAGCTGCACGATCTGTATGCCGCGCCACAGGTATCCAAGGCTATCGCCAGCAGCCTTGGCCAGGGCTACCGCGCCGATGACTGGTCGCACACCCAGGGCAGCCTGTTCAGTGCCATGAAGATGGAAAAGACCATGATCGGCCTGTTGCTGATGATGATCATCGCGGTAGCGGCGTTCAACATCATCGCCACCCTGGTAATGGTGGTGAACGACAAGGGCGCCGACATCGCCATCTTGCGCACCATCGGTGCGACGCCGGCGCAGATCATGGGCACCTTCATGGTCCAGGGCAGCCTGATCGGTATCGTCGGCACCTTGCTCGGCGGGGTGCTGGGGGTAATCCTGGCGCTGAACGTCAGTGCGGTGGTCGGCTGGCTCGAGCGGGTCAGCGGGCAGCACATCTTCACTTCCGATATCTACTTCATCAGCAGCCTGCCGTCCGAGCTGCAGTGGGGTGACGTGGCTCTGATTTGCACGGCTGGCCTGGTGATGAGCTTCTTGGCGACCATCTACCCGGCGTATCGCGCCTCGCAAATCGAGCCAGCGATGGCGTTGCGCTACGAGTAAGCCTCAAGCTGTTCGTTGAATCGAGGGTTTTGGGGCGCTTTGCGCCCCTTCGCGGCACAAGACAGCCCCGGTTCACGGCCTGTCAGGTAACTCGATCACAAACCGCGTCCAGCCATCCGCGCACTCTGCCCGGATGCTTCCCCCATGTGCCTGCACGATCGAGCGGGTGATCGCCAAACCCAACCTCGCATGCTCGCTGCTGCCTTCCTGGCGTGCCGGGTCTGCCCGATAAAAACGGTCGAACAACCGCTCCAGCAACGGTGGCGCGATCGCCCCCCCCTGATTGGCGACCACGATGCGCAGCCCGGGCTCCAGCGTTACCCGAATCTCGCCCCCGGCCGGGGTGAAGCGCAGTGCGTTGTCCAGCAGGTTCGACAAGGCCCGGCGCAGCATATGCCGGTCGCCCTCGGTGTGAGCCTCGCCTTCGCGCAGCAGTCGTACCTCGGCCTCCTCAGCCAACGGCGCGTAGTACTCCAGCAGCGCATCGACCTCTGAGGCCAGGTCCAGCGCCTGGCGATTGGGCATCAGCAAGCCATGGTCGGCCTTGGCCAGGTAGAGCATGTCGTTGACCAACTGGGCCATCCATTGCAGCTCCTCGAGGTTGCCGTGCAGCGCCTCGCGGTATTCCTCAAGGCTGCGTGGGCGGGTGAGGGTGACCTGGGTGTGGGTGAGCAGGTTGGACAACGGTGTGCGCAACTCATGGGCGATATCGGCGGAAAACGCCGACAGGCGTTGGAACGCATCGTCCAGGCGCTGCAGCATGGCGTTGACCGTGCCGGCTAGCTCGGCCAGTTCCTCGGGCATGGCGGCCACTGGCAGGCGGGTGGTCAGCGAGCGCGCATTGACGCTGGCCGCGACCGTGCCCATCTGGCGCAACGGTTGCAGGCCACGGCGCGCGGCCCAGGCACCGAGCAGCGCGGTCGCCAGCGCCGAGAGCCCGACGGTGAGCCAGATCAGCCGCTGCATGCCTTGCAGGAAGTGCTGGTGATGGGTGATGTCCAGGTACAAGGTCAGCTGCGGCGAGTCAGGCCGGTTAGCCTCGAGCGGGGTGCTCAGGCTGCGGTAGTCGACCCCTTGGCTGTGCAGCGTGGCCAGGCCGTTGTGCTCGGGGACCGCGGGCAGTGCGCCGCGGCTGGCGAACCAGGCTGTGCCGTCGGCGGCGTCTATGCGCAGGGATAGGTCGGATTGGTGGCTCAGCTCGCCGAGCAGCGCCGGCAGGCGGGTGGCCAGTTGCGCCTGGCTATCGACGCCGTCGAGCAGGCTGCGCATCAGCGACAGGCGGCCATTGAGCAATTGCTGGTCGAGTTCGACGAAGTGTTGCGCGCTGGCGCGGCTGAACAGCAGGCCGGCGCCCAGCGACACACTGGCGGTGCAGGCGGCGAACAACAGTGCCAGGCGGCTGCCGAGGGACAGGCGGCGCATCAGTCCTGGCGCTCTTCGAGCACGTAGCCCATACCGCGCACGGTATGGATCAACTTGGTCGGGTGGTCGTCGTCGATCTTCAGGCGCAGGCGGCGAATTGCCACTTCGATGACGTTGGTGTCGCTGTCGAAGTTCATGTCCCACACCTGCGAGGCGATCAGCGATTTGGGCAGCACTTCGCCCTGGCGGCGCAGCAACAATTCGAGCAGGGCGAATTCCTTGGCGGTCAGGTCGATGCGCGCGCCGGCTCGCTCGGCGCGACGGCGGATCAGGTCCAGGCGCAGGTCGGCCAGGTCCAGGCAGGTGTCCTGACTGGCGCTGGTGCCGCGGCGCAGCAGGGTGCGTACCCGGGCCAGCAGTTCGGAAAAGGCAAAGGGCTTGACCAGGTAGTCGTCGGCACCCAGCTCCAGGCCATGCACGCGGTCTTCGACCGCATCGCGGGCGGTGAGGAACAGCACCGGCGTGTCCAGCCCGGCCTGGCGCACGGCCTGGAGGATCTGCCAGCCGTTGCGCCCGGGCAGCATCACATCGAGGATCAGCAGGTCGTGGTCGCCGGTCAGCGCCAGGTGCTGGCCACTGTCGCCGTCATGCGCCAGCTCGGTGGCGAAACCGGCTTCGCTCAGGCCCTGGCTCAGGTACTGGCCGGTCTTGGCCTGGTCTTCGACGATCAGCAGTTTCATGGCGGTTCTTGTTCCTGGGCGGGGCGTGGTGGCGGAAATGATACGTGACGATCTGGCGGCCTGCCCAAGCTGACAAAGTTGTAATCTTCCCGTCAGCCAGCTGCCAGCCAGCCTTTTCGACAATGGCGCCACTTTCGCTGCAATGATCCGGAGTCATCCATGAAACACCTGTTGCTTACCGCCGCGCTCACCTTGGCCAGCCTGTCCGCCTTCGCCGGCGAGGCCAAGACCTTCGCCTTTGGCGAGCCGGCCCCGGCGGCCAAGGCCACCCGTACCGTCGAGGTGCTGCTCAAGGATATCGCCTTCGAACCCAAAAGCCTCAAGGTGAAGGCCGGTGAAACCGTGCGCTTCGTGCTGATCAACCAGGGCAAGCTGCCCCACGAGTTCAACCTTGGCGACAAGGCGATGCATGCCGAGCACCAGAAGGAAATGGTCGCCATGCAAGGCAAGATTTTTACTGCGGGCATGAACCACGAAGGCATGGATCATGGCCAGATGGACCGCAGCCAGATGATGGGCGGCGAGCATGGCCACGCCGGTGGCAACACTGTGCTGGTGCAACCCGGCCAGCGTGCCGAACTGACCTGGACATTCCACAAGTCGGCGCCCATCGAGTTCGCCTGCAACGTGCCGGGTCATTACCAGGCCGGCATGGTCGGGCCGCTGACCATCGAGTGACATCCGCTCCAAGGCGGGCTGCAAAACCGGTAGACTAGGTGCAATTCCGAACCTTCAGGTCAGTTTCCATGCATCCCGCCGCCGAACATTCCCCGCTGGGCAAGTCCAGCGAGTACATTGCCACCTACACTCCCTCGCTGCTGTTTCCCATCCCGCGCCTGGCCAAATGGGCCGAGCTGGGCGTGAGCGGTGACGCGCTGCCGTGGCAAGGCGTGGACTTCTGGAATTGCTTCGAGCTGTCCTGGCTGCTGCCGTCGGGCAAGCCAGTGGTGGCCATCGGTGAATTCGCCATCCCATGCGATTCGCCGAATATCATCGAGTCCAAGTCGTTCAAGCTGTACCTCAATTCGTTGAACCAGACGGTGTTCGCCTCTGCGGCCGAACTGCAGGCTTGCCTGGTCAAGGATCTGTCCGCCGCGGCGGGCAAGCCGGTGGCGGTCAAGATCAGCACCCTGGCCGAGGTCGAGGCCCAGGGCGTGACTGCCTTGCCGGGCCAGTGCATCGATGCGCTGGATGTGAGCATCAGCAACTATGAACAACCCCAGTCAGAGCTGCTGCGTTGCTCGGCGCAGCGCATGGTGGAAGAAACCGTGCACAGCCACCTGCTCAAGTCCAACTGCCCGGTCACCGGCCAGCCAGACTGGGGCAGCGTGGTGGTGGCCTACAAGGGGAGGGCGCTGGACCATGCCAGCCTGCTGACGTATCTGATCAGCTTCCGCCAGCATGCCGACTTCCACGAGCAGTGCGTGGAGCGAATCTACCTGGACTTGAAGAACCTGCTGCAGCCAGAGCACCTGACGGTGTATGCGCGCTATGTGCGCCGGGGTGGGCTGGATATCAATCCGTACCGCAGCACCGGGGTGATCAACCCGCAGAACCTGCGGTTGGTGCGCCAGTAAACTGATATTGGCTGGGCGTCGTGGTAGCGGGCTAGCCCGCTACCACGCGCCTGTCTCATGCACGGCCTGATCAGATCCCCATGCTGTGCAGCGAGTTGGCGATGCTGCGCAGGGTGGCGGTGAGGTCCGGGTGGTCGGCCTCGAAGCGCTCGATGGCCAGGTTCACGCCGTCGACCAGGTTGTTGTCCGGGGTGGCTTCTTCAAGCTTGAGCTGGGCCTCGATCTGCCGGGCTTCTTCATGCAGGCTGGCCAGCTCTTCTTCCGAAAGCGGCACATTGCGGTCCAGTTGCTCGCGCAGGCTATTCAGGCGCTCTTGCAGTTCGCGGGCAGGCATTGTTCGTACTCCATCAATGGCTTGGCAGACCATGGACCTCAGCGCAGCGCCAAAGGTTCTGGCCTGCCTCCAAGCGTAATCCACCTGCAGGCGCTTTGCATGACCCGCATCAACGGGGATGTGTCAGGGTTTCTCACCCTTGTGCCGGCGCTGGGCGATGTCCGCCAGGCAGGCGTCGAGGGCTTCGAGGTGGTCGATCACCGAATGCACGCCCAGCCCGAACAACGCCAGGGTGGCCTTGCCACGGGCTCGCTCCTGTTCCTGTCGGCTAAGTGCCTGCCACTGCGGTGAAGCTTGCTCGCCGGCCGCCAGACCCACGGTCCACAGGCCTGCGTTCAAGCCCGATTGCAGCAGCCGTGGCTCGCCGCTAACCAGCACGCAACCGTCCAGGCACTGGCTTTCCAGGTTCATCAGTGCCTGCCAGCAAGCATTGGGTGCCGGCCACTTGCAGCCATTGACCGGGTGCCCCGGCAACCAGTCGGGCAGTACGCCGGTCAAGCGCTTGCCCTGGGCGGGGGTGAGTTCGTCGAGCCAGATGCACGGCACCTGGCGGGTGCGCAGGCGCTCCAGTGAGTCGAGGGCGCCGGGGGTGGGCAAGGGCACGCCGTTCGCGGCCTGGACCAGGCAGCCGCGCAGGCCGAACAGCACGGCGGTGAAGGCGGGGGCTTCGGGCATGGCAACGTCCCTGAAATAGGCCCCACGCTAGCCGGTGATTGTTACCGATAGATGACCGAGACACTTGTTCACATAATCTTGACAGAGATATGTAAGACTACGCTTCAGCCAGCAAGCCATTATACTTGCGTCCAATTCAGCAACGCGCCAACGGCCGTTGCGCCGTGAAATCCGATGGAGAAACATCTATGCGTCGTAGGATCGGTGCCGGAGTGATCGAGCGAGTCACCCAGGCCTGTGTCTGCGCCAGCTTGCTGCTGGCGCCCGTGGCGGCCACCCAGGCGGCCACCGAGGAAGATCCCTGGGAATCGGTCAACCGGCCGATCTTCAAGTTCAACGACACCCTGGACACCTATGCCCTCAAGCCGCTGGCCAAGGGTTACCAGGCGGTCACCCCGCAGTTCCTCGAGGACGGCATTCACAACATCTTCCGCAACCTCGGCGATGTCACCAACCTGGCCAACGATGTGCTGCAGCTCAAGCCGCACGCGGCAGGGGTCGACACCGCGCGGCTGATCGTCAACACCACCTTCGGCCTGGGCGGTTTCTTCGATGTCGGCACCAAGATGGGCCTGCAGCGCAACGATGAGGACTTCGGCCAGACCCTCGGCTACTGGGGCGTGCCCAGCGGGCCCTACGTGGTGATTCCGTTCCTTGGCCCAAGCACCGTGCGTGACGGCCTGGCCAAGTACCCGGACACCTACACCGAACCCTACCGTTACATCGACCATGTACCGACGCGCAACTCGATCTTCGCGCTGGACGTGATCGACACCCGTGCCAGCCTGCTGTCGGCGGAGAAGCTGATCCAGGGCGACAAGTACATCTTCCTGCGTAACGCCTACCTGCAGAACCGTGAGTTCAAGGTCAAGGACGGGCAGGTCGAGGACGACTTCTGACCGCATCGGTCAGATCATGGGGCTGCAGGGCGGCCCCATTTGTTCTGGGTGAATGTGTTACGGCTTAATGCATGGCCAGGATGCGCAGTCCGAACTTTTGCGCACCACCCGGCTGGTCGGCGATCCATACCACTTCGGTGCTGGCATGCAGCCCCGCCAGGGCTGCGTGGTCGGAGTCGATGCGTACCTCCAGGCGGTCACCCACCTGGAAGCGCTGCGGCGCCTGCACCTGCATGCCACTGCTGGAAAGGTCAATGCACATGGCGCTGATCACCTGGCCGGCATGCAGCAGGCTGACCTCGGCATCGATACGCATGCGAATGAAATCGCGTTTTTCGCTGTAGTCCACGGGGGGCTGGGCCATGCTTGCATCCTTTCGTCAGGTTGCGTGGGTCGGCTTTCTTATAACGCCGGGTGATTTGCCCTGTAAAGTGCAGGGAAGTCTACCTGCCCATGCTTGAAACGCCAGGCGGATGGGAGTACCGTCAGCGCCTTACAGGGCACCTCACTATTTGCCGGACCAGTCTTCTTGTCCTACAACTCAAATAGAGAGTGGCTAGAGAGCATTCCAGTAGCCGTCTGTCGGTCGATTTCCACAGCCGCTACGCCAACCCCAATCTGGCGCCGTTCGCCCACATGCAGAAACCCAGTGCAACGCTGCTGATCATCGATGACGACGATGTGGTCCGTGCCAGCCTCGCCGCCTATCTGGAAGACAGCGGTTTCAGCGTCCTCCAGGCCGGCAACGGCCAGCAGGGGCTCCAGGTCTTCGAAGCACACCAGCCCGACCTCGTGATCTGCGACCTGCGCATGCCGCAGATGGGCGGCCTCGAGCTGATCCGCCGGATCAGCGAGCGTGCCCCGCAGTTGCCGGTGATCGTGGTGTCCGGTGCCGGTGTCATGAGCGATGCGGTCGAAGCCTTGCGCCTGGGCGCGGCGGACTACTTGATCAAACCCCTGGAAGACCTCGCCGTGCTCGAGCATTCGGTGCGCCGCGCGCTGGATCGTTCGCGGCTGGTGCTGGAGAATCAGCGCTACCGTGACAAGCTCGAAGCCGCCAACCGCGAACTGGAAGCCAGCCTGCACCTCTTGCAGGAGGACCAGACCGCCGGGCGCCAGGTGCAGATGAACATGCTGCCGGAGAACCCCTGGATCGCCGACACGTTCGCTTTCGAGCATCAGATCATCCCGTCGCTGTACCTTTCCGGGGATTTCGTCGACTACTTCCGCGTGGACGAGCGGCGCATCGCCTTCTACCTGGCTGACGTGTCCGGCCATGGCGCCTCGTCGGCGTTCGTCACGGTACTGCTCAAGTTCATGACTACGCGGCTGCTGTTCGAATTCAAGCGCAGCGGCAAGATGCGCGAATTCAAGCCTTCGCAGGTGCTCAGCCACATCAATCGCGGGTTGATCAACTGCAAGCTGGGCAAGCATGTGACCATGGTCGGTGGTGTCATCGACGAGGACACCGGGTTGCTCACCTACAGTGTCGGCGGCCATTTGCCGTTACCGGTGCTGTACACCCCGGGCCAGGCCCGCTATCTCGAAGGCCGCGGCCTGCCGGTCGGCCTGTTCGACGAGGCCAGCTATCAGGACCAGGTGCTGGAGCTGCCGCCGCAGTTCAGTCTGACCCTGATGTCCGACGGCATTCTGGACCTTTTGCCGGGGGAGACACTCAAAGATAAGGAAGCGACCTTGCCGGAAATCGTCAAGGACGCGGGGGGCAGCCTGGAGGGGCTGCGCCAACGATTCGAATTGGCTACGCTTGGGGAGATGCCGGATGATATCGCCCTATTGGTGTTGAGCAGGAACCTTGAATGAGTACCGGTAGAATCCAGTTCGCCGAACAAAGCGGGACCTTCGTTCTGAAGTTTGTCGGTGAAGTGCGCCTGACCCTGTGTTCGGCGCTGGATGCGACGATCGAGAAGATCTTCACCGCGCTGAACTTCTCGGCCATTGTCATCGACCTGACCGAAACCGAGAGTATCGACAGCACCACGTTGGGCCTGCTGGCCAAACTGTCGATCCTGTCGCGGCAGAAAGTGGGCCTGTTGCCGACCGTGGTAACCACCAACCCGGACATTTCCCGCCTGTTGCAGTCCATGGGCTTCGATCAGGTGTTCAACATCGTCGATCGCCCGGTGCCGTGCCCGGAGTGCCTGACCGACCTGCCGTCGCAGGATCAGGACGAGAGCGTGGTGCGTTCCAAGGTGCTGGAGGCGCACAAGATTCTCATGGGCTTGAACGACTCCAACCGGGAAGCGTTCCATGACCTGGTGCATGCGCTGGAACGTTCCTGATTCTCAGTCCTAGCCGACCCTTTTGCAGGTAATACCCGCCCTCACAGGTGTTGTGCTGTCCCTGTAGGAGCGGGTTTACCCGCGAAAGGGAGTACAGCCGGCATCAGTCCCTACGCACGAACTCGGTCGCCGCCGCGCCATTGGCATTCAGCTGACAGACCCGTTCCGGCCGTCCCTCGCCGTCGAAGAACACCTGCCCCAGCCCTGCGCTGTTCCACAGCCGTTCCCCGGCTTTGCTGTGGCTCGGTATGCGCGGCACCACCTCCATTTCCCGGCGTTTGGTAAACCAGTTGAGCGGCGAGCGCGGCGAATAGAGCCAGCGGTTGAGCCGGTCGAGCACATCCAGCAGGCGCCTGGGGAATTCGTTCTTGATACCGCTGCTGGTCACCTGCCACAGGTGTGGGCTGCGCTGGCCATGGCGGATCAGCACCTCGTAGACGAACGAGTAGTGCACATCGCCTGACAACACCACGTAATGCCCTGGCGTGCGCGAGTGGCGGAAGATATTGAGGATCACCTGCGCCGCGCCGCGGTGGGCCATCCAGTTCTCCGCGTCCACCAGCAGCGGATAGCCCAGGGCGCTGAACACCCGTTGCACGGTCTCGATCAGCTTGACGCCGAAGATCGGTGCTGGCGAGACGATGATCGCCGAGGGATGGTCCAGCAACGCCTGCTGCAGTTCGCACAAGGCCTCCCAGTCGAGCAGGCCGGACGGCTTGCCCAGGTTGCTCTCGCTGCGCCAGCGCCGGGTGCGGGTGTCCAGCACCAACAGCGGCGGATTGCTCGGCAGCGCGTACTGCCAGCCCTGGAAGCGCAGCAGTTCGCCGATCAGCTCATCGCGGCCTTCGCCCAGCCTTTGGCACTGCCCGACCAGCGCCGCGCAGGCATCCGGGTCGTTGCCCCAGCCTTGGCACAGCAGGTAGCCGAGCAGGGCATTGCCGATGATGCGTCGCGAGAACGGGTGGCCGTAGGCGGTTTGTTCCCATTGCGCCGACAGGTTCCAGTCGTCGGTGATGTCGTGGTCGTCGAAGATCATCAGGCAGGGCAGGTGGGCTATGACCCTTGCCACCTGGCCGAGCCCATCGGCAAAGGCTGTTATCAGCGGCAGCTCGGCGCGGTAGCGGGCCTGGCGCTGCTCGGTCAGGCCCGGAGGCATGTCCATGGTCAGCAACGCCCACGGCAGCGGCGACCATACCAGCAGGTACATGGCCATGACCTCGGCGAAGGTCACCAGGTGGTTGTCGGCGTTGCTGGACGAGAAGATCGGCTTGCGCTTGCCGCCGAAGAAGCGCTCGCGCAGGGTCTCGTTGGCCTCTTGTGCTGGTAATAGGTCGGCGCGGTGGTAGTAGCAGGCTGGGTGGCGATAAAGCGCCGCGCCGCTGTCGACCAGGGCGCCATCCAGCGCTTCGTCGAACAGTCCCAGTTGCGCGATCAGCTCATGGATGGCGCGTAGCATGGGGCCGGCGACATCGTCGGCATAGACCTGGTCGCCTGTCATCAGCAGCAGGGCGGGGCGCTCTGTCGGCAGCGGGGCGGCTGCCAGTAGCCGATCGGCGCACAGCAGACCGTCGGCGGCCGGGTGATGGGGCTTGCGGCAGGACCCGTGGAGCAACTGGTCCAGGCGTTCACGCAGCACGAAGCTGGGGCGCCTGGCACCTGGGTAGAGCAAGTGCGGGGCCCAGTCGGCGATGCCCTGGCCATTGCTCAGGCGCAGGTCGTATTCCAGCACGGCATCGTATGGCAGCGGCTGTTCGAAGTGGATATCCAGCAGATGGATGTAGGCATGCGCGCCCACCGGGATCACCGTGCAGTGCAGGCCGGGGGTGACACCTGAGTGCTCGAGCAGGAATTCGGGTTGCAGCGGCTGCGAGCCGACCAGCCAGAGTGCCAGGCGTTGCGGTTCGAGGCGGCGCAGTATCGGGCCGGCAAGGACGAGGGGAAGGGTGGAGCTGGAGGTCATCTAAGGCTCGGCTTTGTCTGGAGTGGCGCTAGGCTCTGTACGAAATGTATCTGCACTCGCCCATACTGCGTTGAAACAGGGCTCGGAATGCTCATGTACTCCAGTACACTCCGCTTCCTCCCCCTGTTTCGCCTTGTCTGGCCTTCGCGCAGACACATTTCGTACAGACCCTAGGCCCGCTCCCACAGGAGGAGCCTCGACGTGGTCACTGTGGTGGGCTTGCCCTATCAGCTATCCCAACGAAAACGGGCGGAAAATGCTGTGCATTTACCGCCCGTCGATCAAGCCGAAGATGTATCAGGCTTTGTCAGCCAGCCATCAGCGCTTCCAGCTTTTCCTGGTCGCGAGCGAACTGACGGATGCCTTCGGCCAGTTTCTCGGTGGCCATGGCGTCTTCGTTCATTGCCCAGCGGAACTGGCTCTCGCTCAGCACCTGCTTGGCCTCGCCGGTGCTGCCCGGCGTGAGGATGCGCGGCAGCGCGCCCTGGTCGTCGGACAGCTGCTGCAACAGCTCGGGGCTGATGGTCAGGCGGTCGCAACCGGCCAGTTGTTCGATCTGGCCGATATTGCGGAAACTCGCGCCCATGACCACGGTGTTGTAGCCGTTGGTCTTGTAGTAGTCGTAGATTCGGGTGACCGACTGTACGCCTGGGTCTTCGGCGCCGACGTAGTCCTTGCCGGTGCTCTTCTTGTACCAGTCATAGATGCGCCCCACGAACGGCGAGATCAGGAACACCCCGGCGTCGGCGCAGGCCTGGGCCTGGGCGAAGGAGAACAGCAGGGTCAGGTTGGTCTGGATGCCTTCCTTTTCCAGCTGCTCAGCGGCGCGAATGCCTTCCCAGGTGGAGGCCAGCTTGATCAGTACGCGGTCTTTCGGCACACCGGCAGCTTCGTACAGCGCGATCAGCTGGCGGGCCTTCTTCAGCAGCGCCGGCTCGTCGAATGACAGCCGCGCGTCCACCTCGGTGGAGATGCGTCCCGGAATGACCTTGAGAATGCCCGAGCCCACCGCCACGGCGAACTTGTCGCAGGCCAGGTCGATATTGCCCTTGGCGTCGGCCTTGACCTGCTTGAGCAGGTCGGCGTAACCCGGGATGGCCGCGGCCTTGAGCAGCAGCGAAGGGTTGGTGGTGGCGTCGACCGGCTTGAGGCGGGTGATGGCGTCGAGGTCGCCGGTGTCGGCGACCACGGTGGTGAACTGCTTGAGTTGTTCCAGCTTGGAGGTCATGGGCGTGCTCTGTCCTGTGCAATGGCTCGACATTACCCGAGCCCCGACGGCCACTCAAGGCCCGTCGCAGGCCTGTCGGAAAAGCTTCGCAGGCAATCGGCGCCCTGTGACGGTGGGCTTGCCTGCGATGGGCTGCTGAAAGGGTACACCTTCGAGTGCCAACCCCGCCCCAGGTTCCCTTAGCGCCCTTGCAACAGCTCGGCGGCCTGGTCGAGCACCTGCAGCGGCTCGTTGGCCTTGTGAATATCCGCCGACAGCAACTGGCGGAAGCGCCGCGCCCCCGGGAAACCCTGGCCCAGGCCGAGAATATGCCGGGTGATGTGGTGCATCGCGCCACCGCTTTGCATGTGCGCGACGATGTAAGGCCGGAGTTTTTCCATCGCCTCGGCGCGGCTGACCACCGGCGCCGTGCTGCCGAACAGCTGCTGGTCGACCTCGGCCAGCAGGTACGGGTTGTGGTAGGCCTCGCGCCCCAGCATCACGCCATCGAAGGTCTGCAAGTGGCTGCGGCATTCGTCGAGGGTCTTGATGCCGCCATTGAGCACCAGCTCCAGATCCGGGAAGTCGGCCTTCAACTGCGCCGCCACGTCATAGCGCAGCGGCGGGATCTCGCGGTTTTCCTTGGGCGACAGGCCCTCGAGGATGGCGATGCGCGCATGCACGGTGAAGCTGCGACAGCCCGCATCGCGCACCTGGCCGACGAAGTCGCAGAGTTCGGCGTAGCTGTCGCGGCCATTGATGCCGATACGGTGCTTGACGGTAACCGGGATGCCGACCGCATCCTGCATGGCCTTGACGCAATCGGCCACCAGCGCTGGGTGAGCCATGAGGCAGGCGCCGATCATGTTGTTCTGCACCCGGTCGCTGGGGCAGCCGACGTTGAGGTTGACCTCGTCGTAGCCGGCCGCTTCGGCCAGGCGCGCGCAGGCGGCCAGGTCGGCCGGCACGCTACCGCCCAGTTGCAGGGCCAGTGGATGTTCGGATTCGTCATGGCGCAGGAAGCGCTGGGCATCGTTGTGCAGCAGCGCGCCGGTGGTGACCATCTCGGTGTAGAGCAGGGCGTGCTGGGAGAGCAGGCGCAGGAAGAAGCGACAGTGGCGGTCGGTCCAATCCATCATCGGTGCAACGCTGAAGCGGCGGGATGGCTCAGGGCGTGTGGCTGTGGGTGTGGCGGCTTGGGAATGCATAAGTGTGGGGCACGAACTCAGCGAAGCCAGGCGATAGGGTGCGCTGGCTGGCGATGGGAGGAGAGAATGGCTGACAGTTTACCAAGCATGGCGCGATTCGTCCGCTCCAGCCGGCGCCAAGACCGAGTCAATTGGCGCCGACTGCTCATGTTGGTGCCTTTGCTCCTTCAATGCCTGACTGGCACGTGCTCTGTCGATGCCGGGGCTTTTCTCTTCATGAGTTTGGCAATTGGCCGCTCCAACTACGCGATACACAAGACCGACAAAGTGAAAGCATGATTGGCAGCGCATCCGCGCTACCAAGTGCATTTCACACCGACTTCGGCATCCTGGTTGAATCTGGTGGAGCGCTTTTTCTCGACGTTGAGCGAGAAGTGGATCAAGCGTCAGGCACATACACCAGCGTGATGGATCTGCAGGATCCGATTGAGCACTACTTGCCCACTTACAACGCCAACTCTCGACCGTTTCGCGGGTATCGAAAGGCCGAGGACATCTTGGCGAGCGTCGGCCGGGCAGCCAAGGCATTAAGCCGAAAAATAGGAGTGTTATTTGTGAAACACCACACTAGTAATTGGGTTGGCCTCATCTGTGCGGATGTAGAGGCCAACCCTGTTCGCCCATGGTCGACTGAGATTAATAAAGTCATCCCGCCTATGGGAAGACGGTAGGCATGTTGTAGTAGTATCCGACGTCAGGGTAGTTCCACTGCCCATTGGCAAATGTAGGTGATCGATAGTAGTCAGGCATTCTCAGTTTTGGGATGTGTAGTGTGTGTCTTTTAAAGCCCAGGCTAGTATTGAAGAAATTACTAAAGCTGCCGATTGCAGGGCGTAGTAAGCGCTCTTTTTTGAATTGAGTGAAAAGTTTATTGCTGTCTGGGATGGAAGCAAGTAGTCGATGGGTCGATGCCTTGACTGGGAGGCCTGTGATATCCTTGAGTTGCATGGCGTAGGAGACGCCATTGCGTTCAGGCGCTAAGTTGCAGGAAATAAGACGAATATTTCCATATTTTTGTTTGAAGAGCTCATTCCATTCTTTTTTTGTGATTAACTTAAGAGGGGTTTTTGTCAGTGCTCTTAACGCGCTTGGGGACTTTTTCATTCTTTCCTGGAAGTCTTCAATCATCATGGCGTGGAGTTTTTTTGCGCTCGTGCTAACGGGAAGGCGCCTTCCGGGGACATATCTTCCTGGTTGTGGCACTGCCTGAGAGCCAGGGAACGCGTATCCATGGGCGATAACATTTAATCGCCATTTAGGAGCGATATGCTCAGGCATGTTGGCGGGTATGAAACTCTTGGTGTTATTCAAAAGATTCAAGGCTTTCAGGTTTTTCTGGTAAGCATCATGAGTTCTGCTTAGTAGTAATATTTTTTCTTCGTAGTGCTTAAATTTTTTGCTGATGTTTGACTCTAGGGCTGCAATTGATTCAAGGTCGGTGTTGTGGGCGGTTTCGAGTGTCGCCTTGGTAGACCTGAGTTGATCTCTCAAATCAGTAGCATAATTTCTCCAATATTCGACATTCAGAGGACCTTTTGGACGTGCCCCCGCGCGGCTGCCAGCGGCGTTGATGATGTTCGTTACACCCGTGAATTGTGTATCTGAATATTTGGTTTCGAATGCGATTATGTGTGTGGAGAAGTCATGAGCAGTCTGGGCTGATAAGTTACTAAGCGATCCTTTGGGGATGATGTTCCCATCGAGGAGGTCGTCTAATTCTGTGGAGGCAGAGCGTACGGAGCGAAATTTTTTTTCAGTGATTGTGTAGAATTTATTTTTTGCGGCCCTTAATAGGTCGTGCTCATCTGTCAAGCTCTTTAGCGCTGCCTGAGTGCTTTTTAAGGCGGCGTCGTAAGCTGTTTGTGTTTTTGGTGTTACATGTGCTGCTTTGGCTAAGTTCAATTGTTTTGCCGCCCCTTCAAGGAAGGGTTGCATAAGCTCATTGTTTTTTTCGATGGCGTGCCTGAATCCTATTTGGTCCTCAAAAAGGTGGATGCCAGGGAAATCAATACTTTCTGACATTACTCGCCCGTTGGTTCTGATACCGCCTAGCTCAATGTCTTTCAAAGTATTCACAGGGTGGACGCTATTGGAGGATAGGCTGGAGCCGGGCAGATATCGACTCTTCCTGCTTGAGCGCGCCAGAGATACCGCTCCATGCAGCTTTACGTGATTGCGCAGACTGCGCAATGCAGTCAACGTATCGGAGCTTAGCTCCGCGAATAGGCGTCCCACTTTTCTTGCTCCGCCAAAGGCAATGTCGACGAAGCTGGCGGCCATCGCAGCCCAGCCTAGTTTCTCTGCCAGGTTCGGATTGCTCTGCAGCAGTGTTACTCGGGCAAGCTCCAGTCCTGCATACGCTAGCGTTGAGCCATACATCACCCATTTTGCTGCGCCGATCATCTGCGATCCAATGGCCGGGGCGCTAGCCAGTGCCATCCCGACCTGTCCGAGCGGCTCCAGGATTGCGGAAAGTTCCGGATTTTTTTGCCTCAGAGCCATGCCTGCCGCTGTGGTCACAGCACCAGCGGTGTAGACGATCATGAGCCCGGCGATCACAGGTCCGCTCAAGGTGCCTGCTGAAGCAATGATCGCCACGGCTCCTATAGTCGTCATGAAAGCGAACATCTGCCATTCACCCATACTGGCGCCCTTGGGCTGTGGCTTTTCCATACTCGGAGTCAAGCTGCTGACGAGGTCATCAAGTCGTGCCAGAGTTGCTGCCTGACCCTGCCGGTTGAGCATGATGTGGCCACTGGGGTCGTACCAGTTGACTGGATCGCCACTGGCGCAGTAGGCGCGGTCATTCAGGCCGCCAGCACCAAGTGGGCTCCAGTCGTCGGGCTGGTAGAACACCTTGTGCAAAGGATCATAGAGCCGATAGCCTTCGCCCAAATGATAGCAACCGGTGATCGGGTCGACCCGCTGGCCGTTGTAACCAAGCCCCACGTGTTGAGCGTTCAGGCTATCAAGGTAGGTTTCACCCCAGGGCGTGAAGCTGACGGACTGTCGCTTCCAGGCACCATCCTTGAATTGGTACTCGTCTCCGCCACCATTTTGTGGATCGCCGAGCACGAACAACCATTGATTGTCAGCCGCAACTGCCAGGCCCGCTTGGTCGTCAAACACCAGGCGTTTGAGTACCTTGTCCCTATCGTCCAGCCAGGTTTCGCCGTTCAGGCCATTGGCACCATAGCTGAGTATGCGCCGCCGATGGTTGGTAGCGTCATATTGGGCGATCAGCCGGTCATACTCGTCGTACTCGTAGTAGGTGAGAGGTATGGTCTGACCTTTGGCTGTGACCGATCGCAGCCGTCCGCTTTCCGTATAAGCTAATGTCTGCTCCCGCTCGTTGCTTAATAGGTTGCCGTTGCTGTCGTACAGTAGTGTGACCGGGCTGCCACTGGCTGCACCCGAGAAGATGACTGTGGTTCGTCGGGTCGGATTTTCTGCGTTTGCATAGCTATAGGTGCGCACCACTGTGTCGGTTTCGCTGCGTTTCGTCGAGCACTTGGTTAAGTTGCCCAGCAGGTCGTATTCATAGCACTCTTGCAGAATGGAATGGCCATCGGCGTCTTTAACTTCCTCTCCGGGCTCGGCTGTGACGGTCCATGACTGCAACTCGTCGCTGGTACCGGTCACGCTGGTGTTGTACACGAACGTTTCAGTGCGCACTTGGGCGCCATCACGATACAGCTTCTTGCTCAGCAACTGGTTAGCGGCCGACCAAGCCTGTTCGTATCGTACCTTGTCCTGGCCATTCAGTTGGAAGCGACGCTCGGTCTCCCGGCCACACGCGTCATAGGCATAATCCACCTGCAGACGCTGGCCATTGCGCATATGGTCTACGGTAATTCGAGCCACTTGGCCGAGTGCCGTATACCTGTATTGATACTCCAGCGGCCCTCGGCGCATACGACTGCGGTAGCCCTGGGGATTGGCCCAGCACTGTGTGACCAAACCATTGGTGTTCCAGGCGCCTGTTACTACACCGCGTAGAGACGTTAAGCCGTGCTCGGACTGCTTTTGGCCGCGTACCTCACGCCGGAAGTGCCAACTGCCCAGCAATAGTGGGGCCAAGCTTTCACTAGCGATTAGGCTCTGATAGTTACCTTGTTCAGGTCGCTTGGCCTGTAGCGCACGTGTCGTGGCGTTGAGCTCGAAGGTCACTAGCGGCTTGGCGCTACCCGCCGCGCCTGGCGTTTGTGCATACCAGGAAACGCTGCCGTCAGCGTCCTGCTTTTGGTAGAGGGCGGTCCCGTCGGGTTTCTGCCAGCCGTCTGGCCAGGTTTTGGACGTCTGGGTGACGTCGCTACCCCTGATCAGGGTCGAGTTGGTAGTGTCGACCTGCGTTCGGCTGGCGAGAACCCTCGCTTCTGCAGTTGCCGATTGCTTCACGCTAACACTGACTGGCTCCTCGCTCAGGCCTTGGTAAGCCCAGGTCACGATAGACTTGTCTGGCCGAGTGACGCTGACTTGGCGCCCCAGGCCATCGTAGGCAATGTCCCAGTTGCGGGCCTTCTTGAGATAACCGGGAATTTCCTCGGTCAGGCCTTCACAGCGGCCTTGCTTGTTGAAGCGCTGCGTGGTCTTGATAGTGGCGTCGGCCTCGGGTGTTTCGTCCCCGTCCCAGGTTTCGTGAGTGATGCTGACATCGCCTGCTTTCAAGTTGCAGTGAGTGCTTTGATGCGTCGCTAACGCGCCTTTCGAGAACAGGCCAAGAGCAGAGCGTGAGGTACGCGATACGTTCTCCTGCGCATCGGTACTTGGCTCATCGTCCCCGTGCGTCTGCCAGAACCAGTCCTTGGCCTGTTGCGGCAATGTTTTGGCATTATTGATACGCAATCCGCCGGGCAGATAATCGAAGGCCACCTGATCGGCGATCAGGCCATCGCTGTCCCATGAGGTTTGCTCCATTAGGCAGTAGTTTGCGGCGGTGTGGTCGTCGCCTGGGATGCGTTGTAACTCACGGCGCACGATGCGTTGGAGACCGTCGTAGTAGCACTGCTGATGGCGTCCCTGAGCGTCGCAGTCCCTGACTCGGGTACTTTTGCCGTCCGCTGAATACTGAATGTTTTGCGTGTTGCTGGGTGTCAGCTGCGAGAGGTCGCCACTGGCAAAGGCTTCTTCATCGAACGCATAAGTGTCGCTGCGCAGGCCTCGGCCAAGGCTGTCGTACTGATGGCAGGTGAATGTGATTGGCTTGCCATCGCTATCTTGCTGGGTCTCGCGCAACAGGCGACTGGTGCGCGCGGAAAGCACTTGGCGCTGCAGGATGGCGTTCGTTTTCAAGTAGGGGGACGTGCGCAGTAATTCATGCGTGCCAGCTTGTTTGCCTAGAGTAACCTGTTCCGAGACGCTTTGCGTGTCGCGTGCACTGTTGTCCTGATACCACCGCGTGGAGATACGCTTGGTGCTGCGAATTGCGTTGCGATTATATTTATAGTCGACCTGGATCAGAGAGACGCTCAGTTCCGCCGGTTTCTCCAGTGTCAGATCTTTCAAGGCCAAATCGTCGCAGTCTTCGAAAGCGGTGAGGCCTTCAAAGGTGAGGATAGTATTAGGTAACAGCATACCTTTTTCGTCTCGCTGTTCCAGGGCATAGCCGAATAAGGTCAGCACCGGAGCCTGACGAGTACCGTTGGGGAGTTGCAGGTATTGATATTGTGCGCACGGGGGCAGTAGGCCTTTATCCGTCGCTGGGCGCTCGAAACAATAGAGCTCGACGGCTTGGGCCAGTGTCGTTTTGGTGTTGGCCAGCGTTAGCCCCGCTACCAGCTTGCTGATATCCAGCGGATGATCTTCGGTTTCGTAGTACCAGAGCCGCGTATGCAGCCCATCATCGGTGATGAACTCAACAGGCTCCAGGCCGCCGGGGCGGTAGCGGGCGTGTGTGGTTTCTGATTGGAGTGTTGAGTGGATGGTTGCCTGGTCGGTGCGGGTCATGGTTGCTGCTCCTCGACGATAGGGGTGGCGTGGAGATCTTCGACGGTGATGCGCTGCTCGGTTTGCTGGGGCTGGCGCAGGGGCTCTGGCAAGGTGTTGTCGGTTTGATAGACATGGCGTGTGGTGCGCCGCTGTTCGCCCGGGACTTCCTCGATCAGGCGGTCGAGTTGCAAGCGGCCATCGGCACTGTGGGACCACTCCCAGCGGGTGAAGGGCACCTGTTGCAGGTCGCTGCCAACGGGCGCAGGTTCGTAACGGGTGGCTGCGGTGATGGTATTCTCACCTTCCCATATCCAGGCATGGTGCATATTGGGTTGCCCGCCACCAGGGGCGATGGTGTGCAACGTGACGCGCGGTAATGATTTGCTGTTTGCCCAGTCGTACTCTACAACCTCCCGCGAGCCGTCATTTTCAGCCACACTGCTCAAGACATTGTCCAACTTTGGGGTCCAGGTGTACTGGAAGTCGAGACGTTGTTCGGCGTTGTTGGTCTGGAGAGTGCTGGAGCGGGTCAAGCTCCGGAGCAGGCAGTCTTCGATGTCTAGGGTGATGTAGCAGCATTCATCGGTCTGCGGCCAGAGCGTGAATATGCTCTTTTGGTTACCCTGTAATATCGGCTCGGCGGAGTGATTAGCCTGCAGCAGGACGGTGTCGCCGTCCTTAATACTGATCAGGCGTACATGGCCCTTGACCCCTTGCCATGCCAGGTCCAAGGATCGGCTGTCGGCCTTGAGTTCCAGGGGAACCAAAATCAATGCTTCGCGTTTGTAATCCTCTAGTTGCAGCTCCAGCTGGGATTTCAGATCTCGCAAGTTTTCCCGGCTTGCTTTCACTTTTTTGAATTTTTCAAGATCACTCTTTAATAAACCGGCGCCCCACATGGTGCTGAATGCAGTCGCCAGCAGGGAGTATGCGTGTGTACTTCGCTTTTGCTCGCGTTGGTCTATTTTTTTGCCGGCTTTGTAGCCGAGATAATTAAAGAAGAGGGTCCCAAATATGCGCCCTAGGGGAGGGGCGTCCTTCGAGGGTGTTTCCAGTTCCTTTAGTGCTTCCCTGATATTGCTAATGGCAGTTTTATAAAGATCTATAACTGATGCTTTATAAGCAGTGCCACTCTCCAGGCTGTCATGGGATTGAGGAAGACCCAGAATTTCTTCATGACCATTCATGTGTTCGATTGTGAGTGAAGTCAATTCGTAAGCGTTATAGTCAACGTTACCAGCATCCTTGCCTAAGTTTTTGGTGATGACAATGGCATTCTTGATCGTGTAACCATGGCGTACTAATTTGGCGTCGGTGCTCTGTTGGAGGGTCTTGATATCCTCATGGCTGAGCTCTTCCACGATCCCGTTACTCAATGCCAGGCGACGCTTTCGGTTATCATAGGAGGAAAAGTTGAGTGCCCAGCCATCACCGAGACCGCCTTCATTGGCGCGTAAGGCTGAGTAACTGAGTCCCAGGTCGATAACAGGCGTGTTGCCGGAGAGGCTGGAGATTTTTGCAAAAGGATAGTGGGTTTGGTACAGACCTGTTTGCGCGGCGACGCCATTGAAGTGTGAAGGGGTTGAAGAAAATAGCTCTGAACCATGAGTGTTTCCCAGGTCGACACAGAGGGTGTCGGTAGAGGAAGTAACGAGGTTGGGATAAGTGTGGGTTGTGCAAGATTGGATTTTTTTCCAAAGCCAAAGCGGCGAGGTCGTGCCGACCATGATCCGTGCCGTGGTCACGGTTTTTTGTGGTTCGTAGGGCGCATGAAGTTCAAATGCAAGGCTTTCATTATCTGCGCGGCAGGAAATGAAAGTGAAACCCTGGTCGATAGTGCATTGATCAAGTAGCAGTGAAATGTACAGTGGGGGGCGGTTGGCTGGGTGAAGGGTTGCCTGTATGAAATTGGCGGAGGTAAGTGTTGCGCCTGATAGCAATGGTTCGATTTTTTTACTGTGGCCTGTTATATGGTCGTGGGTGTGATTTATTAGCCTCTCATAAGCTGGTGTATGCCAGATGAAATTGCCGAGCCTGGTGGTGTATAAGGAAAATATTTCGGGTGGCTCATATGCGTCTAGTTGACCTTCGGAGTACTCGTTGACCTCGTGAAGCCTTGCGAAATCCGAGAGGGACGGGGAGTTGTCTGAATCTATTGTGTAGGAATAGTATTGTTCTAGACTTTCGAGCTCCCAAAGCCATGGGAGTGACTCTATGCTATAGACGTCCCTGATGCCTTTGTCATCCATGTCGTCCATGTCGTCTCTGGAGCTTGATATGTCCATGTCGTCCATGTCGTCTCTGGAGTGTGATATGTCCATTTCTCTGGGAAGGGCAGTGTTCCAAAATGTAACAGAGTTCTCGAGTTCCGTAATTATGTTGGTTGCTTGGAGTTTCGTGGTTTCGGGGTGTAAGAGCGAGTCAAGTGTTTCAAAGTCTTTGAGGAGCTGCTCTAGACTTGCAGGTGAGCATGTGGGAAGTGGTTGAATGTTTATAGGTAGGTCAGGGGCGGTGCTAAAGGGGATTTTTACAAGATTTTTATTTATGGCTGGGGTGTTTTGATGGTATTTTTCTTGTGATGCAGTCTGATTGTCAAGTAGACTCAGCTCTTTTAAAAGGTCGAAAAGATGCCAGGGTGCATCGAATTTTCCAAGTAGACTGGTCCAGTCAGAAGGCAGGTTATTGTCAGGGCGGTTTAGTCTGAAGACCAAAGCCAATAGGTCGTAAATGGCGTGAAGAAGTTTATTCTGGGTTTCAGCTTCTTTGTTGTTCTTGTAGTATGCTTTTATTGCTTGGATGCACTCGGGGCTTAGCGTGGTTGCGCCGCATGATGATGAACGTGTTAGTGCTTGTGTTTGCTGTTCGCGCACTTGGTCTGTGGTGAGGGCCGCTGGGCACAAAATTGATGGGTGTTGAGGTGGCGTGTAGCTGTAAAAATTTTCGTGCGGGGGTAATATCTTCACGGCAAATCGAAGCTGAAGTGAGGCGGCTTGCTCAATGACCCAATTGTTTTTATATTTATAATTTGCTGAGGGGGTGGCGTTGAGTCTGAACCAGGAGATACCATTTTCTTTGAGATGCTTAATAATAGAGCGCTTGAGCTCGGCTGTTCTTGTTGCGTCAGGTGTTGAAGACTCGTAACTAGGCAGTGCAAGGACTGAACGGTGGCAGGGGTACCCTGTTCGAGCATCATGAATTTCGATAATCAGCTGCACAGGAGAATATTTAACGGCATCGTGCAGGACATGGTTGATTTTTGGATCTGAGTAGCTCCACCATTCAGGCGTGGCCAACGGTTCGCTCATCCAAATACGTAGTGGCGCATCTGCGCGCCAGCAACGCCATGTCTTTTCAACCTCCGTGCTATCGCCACTTGGCTGCTGCAGCTTCAGATACTGCGCTAACGGACTTGTGGCCAATTGGGTGGCTAACGCACTAGGCCATCTAGCCTTTGCGCATGCTTCAGCTCCTGGGCGGAACGTGAGAGGGGAGCCGGGCAGGGGGGCGCCAGTCAAGCCGTCATGCACCGCGATCAGCACCTCTTGATCTAAATCCAGGTCTGAAGTTGCGGTAAATGATCCATGGTCAACCCAGTAGGTCGTATCTGTGGCGGTTGTTGTTACGCTTGGCTTTAGCTGAAGTGACGTTGCTGCGTCAATGAACCAATTGTCCAAGGTAAGCGAAGTCGCTTGCGGCACACGGGTATTGAGCCTGAACCAGAAGATGCCATGTTTCTTGAAGTGTTCAGTAACGCAACGCTTGAGTTCTTCCCGTCTCCCGGCTTGATCCAGCGATGCTTCAAATGCCGGCAAGATAAGTTTCGAGTGGTGGCAAATGCAACCCGTGTGTGAGTCATGACTGTCGAAGGCAAGCTCAATAGGCGCGCTGTCAAGGCACGCTTCCAGGACTTCGTTAATAGCCTCATTAAATCTGTTCGACCATTCAGGCGTGGCCAATGGTTCGCTCATCCAGATACGCAAAGGCACACCTGCACGTAAACAGCGCCATGCGTTACCTGTCTCGGTGCTGCCATCGTTCGATTGTTGCAGTTTAAAATATTGCGCCAACGGACTAGCGGCTAATTGGCTGGCTAACGCGCTAGGCCATTCATTCTGTGCGCGTGTGACCGCACTTGGATGGAACGTGAAGGGTGAGCCGGGCAGGGGGGCGCCTGTGATGTCGTCATGCACCGCAATCCGCACGGTTTGATCTAGATCAAGTGCTGAAGTAGAGGTAAATGAACAGTGGTCTACCCACGTGACGAATTGTAAGTCGACGGACAGTTCGGATAACTGTGGTATCCATAGCTGGTTATCTTGCTCAGCAGCAACAATGCTGATGCCGTCACTTTCCAGTTTTCCGGCCCGGAGCATCGAACTCTGTAGGTTGAGGAATTCGCACAGCGATTGGCTCCAGGCGTTGCTGGCAATGTCCGGAGCAGGTTCGAACAGGTGGGATTCGTACAAATGCTGGCTGGTCCTGTGACGTACTTGAACGCAGACTCGTCCACCCTTCGGCGGATTTTCATTTGGTAGCCTGATGGCAGCGACCTGATTGGCCTTGAATGGCAAGTTGCTGAACATATTGCAGTGGGAGGTGAATGCCCATAAACGATCCACTTGGCTTTTTTCGACATTACTGCTGCCGGTGAATATTGCTGAGGTGGGGGGGCTAGTATTCTCGCTGAGTTCGGCGTCCGTTGAGAGGTGCCCGGCCTGGAGCAGTACAGAGCCATTGATGAGCGTGTCATCGGCCTGAATCGCCTTGACCAATTCGGCAGGCCAGATTGTGCTGGCATTGTTTTTGTCTGTGGCAATCAGGGACACCGTTTTTAGAATGCGACCGTCAATAGGGTCAGTGGCCCATACGTGGACTTTCTCGCCTACGCGCAGGTCGCGATCTGACAGGACGTAAGTAGAGCTTGACCAGAAGCAGTCATTGGCGCCCAATGAATAGACTTCGAAGCCAGTCATCTCAGGTAGAGCATCGTTATCACAAGCGCTGCCGGTGCTCGTTGGCCAAGGCTCGTCGGGTGCGGCAGGTGTGCTCTGCGTCGCAGGTGCTTTTTCCGGTAGTCCTTTAAGATCCTCTTGTATGACATTGTATTTCCGAGGTAGGTTTTCGAGGATCGTGTCCACCATGGCCTGTGTACCAACAGCACAACTGCGCACGGCAAGCATCAGTAAGATTTTGCCTTGTGGCGCTGTCCAGTAACACCCGGCGTAGGCCAATTCCATAGTTTCATTAAATATTGTTTCTCCTGGCAGTTGCTCGTGCAGGTTGGAAAAGATATTTAATGAATGCATGATTTCTTGATCTGCATCCAAGTCCTTGCCCAGAGAAAGCGCTCGCCTGATGGGGCCGTTGTGCCGGTCAATTTCTTTGTCTTCTTGCGTATATGATCTACTGGGAACCACCGTAATGGAGACTTCGCCACCCTCGATGTTTTCGCATTCACAAACTTGTTCGACGTGGTAAAGAGTGAATTGCGCAGGCAAGTAAGGTAGGCAATACTTTGCCGCTGCGTGGGGCAATACTATCGCAGGTCCTTGGGCACGGTAGTAATCTGCAATGAGACCGCCTTCATCAAGCGGAAGGTCGTCGGCATGGGTCAGTATCTTGTCAGCCACTAGCAGAGCTTTCACGTCATCGGCCGTTGGGGGGCTTGTGAACAGCAGGACATGGCGGCTGTTTACCCTGGCGCTGGATAGTTCCAGGAGGACTTCGACCATGTCGGCCATGCCCCAGGCCGTGTGGGTGAGATCGGTTGGATTGGCGTTGTCGTTGGTCTCGTGTTCGCGCTCTGTGATGGTGTAATTCACCGCGAGGCGGCAGTGAGTATCGGCTCCAAATAAAATGGTGTCTGTCGAATTAAGCACGCACGGTAACCTCAAACTTTCGCGGCGGTCTTGCAGCCTTTTGTCGAACTCTGGGACTTTTTCAATCGTGGAGTAGTAGAGGTCTTCACAGTAGTTGTAGCTTTTGTTGTTGTTTTTATAATTTTCCTCTAGATTGGCCATGAGGTGGCTTTCGTAGATGAAGTAAATACGGTATTTTTTGCCTGAGTTGTCGCCAGTTTTATAGATGGTAATGAGGTCGTCATCGCCGAAGCCGAGCGCTTCAATGATTTTTTTTGTGTACATGAGATCCTCCGTTTATCGGTGAGATACGAGTCTTTCAGGGGACGCGCTTAGTCAACAGACTCAGATACGGAAGTACTTTGCGCAACTAGTAAAATTGCCAGTTGCAGATCTGAGTTTTCACGCTTGATAAGGAGGCTGGCAGGTGCGTTGGGGGCCAGGGTTGAGCGCTCATACATGAAAACTAGGTTCTGTATGAGAACCCTTGAAACCTCACCGGAGCCTCTGGAAGCCTGATTTTCCGTAGAGTTCTCGCTTTTTAGGCGAAGGATTCTGCCATGTCCAAGCGATACGAACTTTCCGATGCGGAATGGGAAATAGTCGAGGCCCTCTTCACCGCACATCGACGCCCAAGAGTCGATGATCGCTTGATGCTCAAGCGGTTACACCTCAAACTCAATGCACAGGGCCAGATTGACTTGACCACCTGGTGCACCGACTCAATCGCCGTGAGGGCCACCCGTGCCTCTGCCGGAGCAGGCAAAAAAGGGGGGCTGAAGAACCAACGGACCACGCACTTGGACGAAGCTGGGGCGGGTTGACGACGAAAATTCACATGGTCAGTGACGCCCGTGACATCCCACTCCACTTCACGCTCCCAGGTGGTAACGCCAGCGACATCTCCCATGCTCTGCGACTGCTGGACGGTGTCCACATCCCTTCGAATCGAGGTAGGCCACGCAAGCGCTGCCGCTGGCTCCTGGCCGATAAAGGCTATGATGCAGAATCCTTGCGGCAATACTGCGACCGCTATCGGATGCAGCTGGTGATTCCGCTGCGTGACATGAAGCGCAATCCGAAGCCGGGCTTACCGCGTCTGTTTGACAAGCCCAAGTATTGGCAGCGGAACGCTATCGAACGGCTATTTGGTTGGTTGAAGGAGCACCGCCGCCTGGGTACGCGCTATTGCAAGCTAGCGGAAAGCTTCGCTGCGATGGTCACGCTGGCTTGCTGGCGGCGGTGTCTACGACATTACTTTTCGTGCAGTGCCTAGCAAAATATGAGCCAGGAAAAATGTAGTTATTTTGCTTTTTCGCCACGGGATAACTCAATTCTTCCAGGCGTGGAACTGTAAGGTTTACTAGTTTCGGAATGTTCGAACATCCTCGATAATCGAACGCGTGGCCAGTTACTGGGCGAGCGTCAGCCCGTAGGATAGGAATGCTTGATATGGGGCGGGCTACGGCAGTCAATCATTATCGTAATATCGGTGTCTGTGAATATTATGTTGATGCGGGTAAGGCTTACGCCGCGAAATAGCACCAATCGAAATTCCTGCAAGCAAGGGTGTTCAGTCTGGTCAGGCTGAGTTATCCCGGGTGCGGCCATGCCGTTATAGGTTCAGTGCCTGAGATAAGTTGCTGTTTTTGTGCCGTCACCGTACAGCCAGTTGAGCGCTGAAGGTCTGAACTGTTATGTACTCATTACAGGAGATGTCATGAATACCATTGATTTTTTCATTCGTCAGGAACTGCAACCTTCCCTGCTGCAGCTGTCAGACCTGGAGCTGAGGTACGATGCGAGACTGGAAGTCACCTTTCGGTCCGGTAGGATATGGTCGCAGGAAATTTCGCCCAATCTCGTTGATGGTGGTTATGAGCTGGTTGTAAAATGGCCCGATGCCAAGCTCTGCGTTGCTGTCGCTAAAGAGCTTGTTGAAAAATACCCTGAATATTATGCCTCGGAGGATTTTCAGCTTTTGCTGCAATATGAGCGACTAGGCATGGCTATTTCAAAAAAACATGTAGTCCAAATGCTGGAAAGTCCTTCGCGTTTCACCTATGAAGTAAATTTTACATGGATGCAGCAATACCATGCTAATCTGGGGAAATACTGGCTGCACAGCATTGCGCCCGTACAGAACTCGGAGGATGACTGGGATTCTGCAGTTTTTATGAATTTTACATCAGTAACAGTCCCCACTACGCTTACTGATCTGCGTGAGGCAGCAGTGAGGAGACGTTATGCCCTGCTCCAGCACGGGATAGGGATATATGCGCCGGGTAAGACTCCGATCCTGTATACCAATGCTAAAGGACAGTATGTGGAACATCCGGAGCTGGGAGTGGTTCCAACGGGGCTGCAATATCTTGATTTCAGCCAGTGGGACGGAACAAACCAGGATTATAGTCAGGGCGATTTAAAACAAACTGGCTAGATGAAGGTCAGGCAAGGCGAAAACAGCCACGGAACGATCGGCATCGTACTCGATTGTATTGGAGTACATGAGCATTCCTAGGCTGTTTTCAATGCAGCATGAATGAGTATCAAGGCTTTTCGTACAGATCTAACGCGAAATCGCCATCCACCCGGCGCAGCCGGTCATTGTCCCAGCGGATACTCTGTTCAGGCGCTTCATCGCATGCGGGGATTGAATGATGCGCCTGAGTCGCGCCCCCGCCAAGAGATACGCCAACTGGATCGTCAGGTCGATCACGATACCGAGTGCGAGAATGAACACCACTTCCGGGGCGGACAGCGCGGTGAGGTCGAAGGCGTGGGGCAGGACCGCGCCGAAGAACACCACGGCTTTCGGGTTGCCCAGGGTCAATAGCACGCCGGCCAGCAGCCCTTTGCTGGCCGATCGTGGTTGAGGTGCCTGAGGTAATTCGACATTGCTGGACCACAGGTTCCAGGCCATGAACAGGACAAAGGCAACCCCCAGCCATTTGATGGCGACGAACACTTGCTCGAACTGGACGGCCAAGGCCGCCAGGCCCAGCGTCGCCACCAGCAACCAAACGGCATTGCCCAGCACCATCCCGGCGACAAACGAAAGCGTCGAGCGTGCCCCGCGCGAGACGACTTGCCCCAGCAACGCGCCTTGGGCCGGGCCGGGAATGGCTGCGGCAATGGCGAAGGGAATAATGAACAACCAGATCGATGAGGCCGTCAGCATGGCACCGCTTCCTGTGGTGAGGCCCTCATCCTGGCATCGACACAATGGCGTCGGCAAGTTGGCTGATGGGGCCGCTTGGCCTTTGTCCTGCTGCCTGGGCAATGACGCTCGGGTATCAGCGCCCTCGCTCATGGGCTGGGGTGGCCAACAGCCCATGTTCCGTTGCTGATCTGGCGCGCAGTGCAACCCATGCCAGTCCGGTAACCCATCCAACGGAAACCGCATAGTTAAGACGCTGGTAAAGGCCAAACCCATGCCCCTCGCCGAACGCCTTGCCCATCATGGCAAGCGTCACTCCGGCCAAGACCACGCACAGCACCGAGAACCACCCGAATGCAGGTGAGCCGAGCAATCGCTTGCCCAGCCATCCCCATAGGGCGCTCGCCAGGGTCAGCGACAGAAACATCACCAACCCCGCCAGGTTATGCACCTGTTGCGAGATCGAGGGTTGCTCCGGCGCACACCCTGCATCGCAGGCAAAGTAACCGGTAGCGAAACTGGCCAGCCCGTGCACGGCAATCAACACGGCGCTGAGCTGGGCCAGACGCGAGCCCGCGAACCGCCGCGCCAAACCTATGGCGAACAGGACAAACAACACGCCCAAGGGCAGGTTGTTCACCCAAGCGGAAATCCACTGGGTGGGCGCCCCGACGGCCCCCAGTTGGCTCATCGCCTGATCGATATGGCTGTAGCCTGGGTAGGCCAGCGCGGTCAGGGTCACGCCTGTGAACAGCCAAAGCGGAATCAGTAATCCCAGGCTCAGCAACGTTCGGTCAGCGGTAGTCATGGCAAGACACTTCCTTGTCGTGGTGGTGGGTTGGCCTGTTTTGAGCGGCACGGCCACGTTATCGATTTTTTACCGGGGGCGCATGGTTTGATGACGTGGTGGGGCGACGTGGCAAGCCGGCTTCCACTGCAACCTCCCGAAGTTTTTCGCATTTTGGGGTGACAGATTTCCTGCGCTGCTTCGGCTCTTCAGGGCGCGCGTATCAGTCGCGCCCAAGCCAACCCAGTACAGGAACCCCTTTTCATGTCCACACGCGGCCCTTGCGCTGGGCCTTTGTGGTGTCGCGCAGTGGAGTGGTCTACGCGTCCTAGCCTGTGATGCATGCTTCTTGGCGCCCTGCAATAGCTGTTAAGGGCTATGGGAGGCGCCAGGGGCGGGTTGCTATGCTGCTTTAGTGCCTAGGCATAGGGATTCGCCAGTGCTGGATGGTGCTGCCAATACATGGAGGTTCACATGCAAATCACGTTACCCCTGAGTGTCAGTGACTGGAAATACAAGACGGCAAGCGGCGGTGGGCTGACCGTGATGTGCGCTGCTGGCACCGCGGGTTTGTTGACCTTGACCGACCCGAGCAAGGTCGAGCAGCAGTTCCGCTATGGCTCGCTTGGCCTCGGCGCGGGCGCAGGCGCACGCTTGCCGCGTATCGGCAAGATCAACTTGCAGGTGCGGGGCAGGGGTGTTGGCGTGGCCGGGGCAAGCGAAGACTTCCCGGCGATCGGCGCAGTGCTGGTGGCAGAGTCCGTCGCTGCTCGGGGAGGCTTGACGCGTGACGACTTCAAGGGCGGCTGTGTGTTCTTTGAGGCCGGGCTGGGCCTGGTCGGCGGGGGCGCCGGCTCGGGCGTCCTGTTTGGCCTCGACCCCAAACTGTTGATCCTGGGGACTGCGGCGTTGGGCACCAGCGGGGCGATCCCGCCCTTGGAAATCTATCCGCGCTTGCTGCGCTCGGCCAAGGGCGTGATCTTTTCGCTGGGGTTCAACGCTGGGGTGCAGGCCGGCGGCGGGGCCACGTTGACCGTGGGCGGGCTGTTCTGAGAACAGCCGTGAGCCGGTTGATATCCGCCAATTACTCCGGCGGTAGCGTCAAGCCAAAGCATGCCAGCGCCAGCAGCACGGCCCCCAGCACGATGAACACATAGTTGAGCGCCGTGAAGCGGGCATTGCCCTGGCCCTGCGGGTCACCGGCGGCGGCGTTCAGGCCCTGCTGGCCGAGCCAGGTAATCCAGCCCATGACCGGCAGCATCGCCAGGCTGACGGCGTCCAGCAGTGGATAGCCGATGTTCTTGCGCACCAGGCTGTCGATGATGTTGCTGACGATCAGACCCACCACGAACAGTGTTGCCAGCCCGCTCGGCTGCCACTTGAAGTCACGGCCATCGCGCTTGATACGGGCATCGGCCTCGCGGTACAGCGCATGGGTGAAGAAGATGGCGAAGATCGCCCGGGCCACCGGCCACAGGTTTTCACCGCTGCTGAGCTTGAACTGCTTCCAGTTCTTGTAGGCCCAGTACAGCTGGTAAAGGCTGAAGGTGAGGATGAACAGGGTGAGGAACTTGCCGCGGGAGACCACGTAGAACGGGGCTTGCTCGACGTCCTGGGTGGTCAAGGCCGGTTGCGGCGCATTGTAGAAAGTGTCAGACACGGGCTCTCCTTGGTGTGGGTCTGAAAAAACGCCGCCACGTTACCCCAGCTTGCCCAGTAAAACCACATTGCGGCGGCGGTTGCCCGGCTTTTACCAGCATCTTGAAAGCTGCGGTTACATGCCCGCACGACGGATTTGCCTTCATCCAGCCATAGTTCATGCCCAGGTGAAATTGGCGCGTGAAGCTGGCGCCGCGCCGTTGGTCGGCTGAATTGGAATGCGAGGTGGATTCAGTCGGTATTTTGTACGATGATTTTCGTATTCATGGAGAGTCTCATGCCAAAGGGATTCAAGGCAGTCAGGCATGCAGTCATCGCCGCGCTGGAGTCCGGGAGGTATCTGCACGCGGCGCGAGGCAACATCGAGGTCAAGAACCTGCTGGCCCTTGGGGTGGTCAGTGCTGGCGAGGTGATCGAGATCATCCGCGCTTGTGATGGTAACCATCACAGCAGCAGCCCGCACCATGCGGTACTCGACATCGAAGTGCATGTGCTCAGGCGCCATGGTTGGTACATCAAGTTCTATTTCATCGAGCCACACACGTGGTTCATCAGCGTTCACCGGTGAGAGCTCAAGCATGAATATCCTGTTCGAAGGCGACACTGGCCAGGCCTTGTGCGAGCACTGCCAGGCGGTGGTCACCCTGCACTACACCCGGCGCGATGTGCCATTCAGCGATGGACAGGGTAGTGCGCGGGACATCCTGGTGGGGGTGTGCGACGGCTGCGGCACGGTGGTGGCTATTCCGCCACAGTCCACCCCGGCGATCCGTGAGGCGCGCAAGCAGCAGCTCAAGTCCATCGAAGCGCGCTTGCCGGCGGTCTACCTCGACGTACTCGACGCGGCCTTGCAGGCTGTCAGTAACGAGGAGGGCGCGCACCTGCGCAAGCTGTTCCTCGCGCATTATTTCCAGTGGCTGGTACGGGCTCGCCAGTTCGAGGCTTTGCGGCCGACCCATCAAGCGTTTGCGCAGGCGCTCGAGGCGCAGTGCCGACAGCGAGGCCTGCCGGCGTCCGGGGCGACCCGGCGCTTGTCGCTGAAGGTCAATCCCTATGTGGCCGAAGACTTCCTGGTGTTGCTGCGGCAAACCCAAATGAGCCAAACCGACCTGCTCAAGGCCGTGATCGCGCGGATCCAGGCGGATGTGCTGGTGGACCGCGATCAGCAAGTCATTGAAGCGTTGCAGCGTCTAGTGCGAGTCGCAGGGTAGCAGGCTCATCACATGTGAGACTTGCGGATGTCACAATCCAAGCGTAACGTGGCATCACATGTGATGCAGGGAAACCCCTCGATGGCAGGCAAGAAGAGCTCCACCGACTACATGCGCGACATGCGCGCCCGGCTCAAGGCCGCGGGCCTGGTCAAGCGTGAGCTGTGGATCCTGCCCGAACACGCCGCCGCCCTGCGCGGTATCGAAAAAGCATTACGCCAGCCCCGCGCGGGCAACCAGGTCAGAACGGAGGATTTCATGACCGAGCACAACCATTGGACGATCGAATCGCTGCACAACGCCCTACAGGGCCTTGAGGACGTGCAAGGCGGGGCGATCGGTTTGTCCCTGCAACAGGGGGCCGAGCCCAGCCTGAAACTGGTGATGCACGAACTGGACGGCCTGCCGCTGTACATCGCCGTGGCCGGCGAACAGATCCTGGTCGACACACTGTTGGTGGAGGCCTCGCAGGTCAAGGACCGGGCCGCCTTCAACGATGCGGTCTTACGCACCCGCGACGTCTTCCCGCTGTCGTCCATCGGCCTGCACACGCTGCCTTCGGGCGAGTCGGTGTACACCATGTTCGGCGCCCTGAGCGCGGCCTCGTCGCTGGACAACATCGCCCAGGAGATCTACACCCTGGCCGACAATGTCATCACCGCCGCCGAAGACTTCGAAGACTACTTCACCCGCTGATTGCCCGGAGATTTACCATGAGCCTGTTGAAAAAGATCGTGACCGCCCTGCGTGGTGGCGCTTCGGAAGTCGGTGAAGCAATCGTCGACTCCCAAGCCCTGCGCATCCTCGACCAGGAGATCCGCGACGCCGACAACAACCTGATCGATGCGCGCAACCAGCTGGTCAAGATCATGGCCAAGCACAAGACTGCGCAGCAGCGCATCGGCGAGTTCGACAAGACCATCGGCGACTGGGAACAGAAAGCCATCGCCGCCCTGGACAAGGGCGAGGAAGGCCTGGCCCATGAGTGCGCGGCGCGCATCGCCGACCTGACCAACCAGCGCGATGCCGAACAGGCACTGGCCGACCAGTTCGGTACGTCGGTGGCGACCCTGACCGCCACCGTGAGCAAGACCGAGGCGCAGATCAAGGGCCTCAAGCAGCAGGTTGACCTGGTCAAGGCCCGTGAGAGCGTGCAGCGCGCCCAGGTCAGCGCGGCGTCGGCCAGCGGTGGCGCCAATGGCAGCCTGGAGACCGCGGTGGGTTCGCTGGACCGCATCAAGAAGCGCCAGAGCGAGCGCGCCGCCGAGCTGGAAGCGGCGGCAGAGCTGGCCAGCAAGGCCGATGGCAGCGATCTGGAGGCACGCCTGAAGGCCGCCGGCATCGGTGCCAGCAACAGCGGCGCCGACGATGTGCTGGCGCGCTTGAAGGCCAAGGCGGCCAAGCCGGCGGAGTGATCCGCTGAGCGGGCCGGCCTTATCGCAGGGCAAGCCCGCTCCCACGGGTAAATCTACACCGGCTTTGTGGGAGCGGGCTTGCCCCAGACCCGTTGGCGGCGCGTACGAAAAACAGTATCGTGTCGCCCCCGCCAACGGACTGCCGCGACCCCAGGGATACCAATGTCGCCTTCTTCACAGGCCCTGCCTGTTCGCTTCAGCGCCAGCCTTGGCCCCGTTCCGTCCCTCCCTCACCCAGGAGATGCCCCGTGGGTTGGTTGAAACGTTTCATGGGCTTCGAAGCCCCAAAACCTGCCGCCAGCAGTCAGCAAACCCCCGGCAATCTGCCGTTCGGCCTGGGCAGCGGGCGCATGCTCAAGCTCGATCCTTCGCTCAAGCTGCTGCTTGATGGCCATAGCGAGCTGGAAGTGCCCGCGCAGGAAGTAGTCTGGGCCGTCGGTGAAGTCGACCTCGGCCAATCGGTGCGTTTGGCGCGCTTCTATATGGAAGACGAAGACTACTGGCTGCAGGTGGTGATGAACGGCGCGTCCGCCGACGATGTGCGCGATATCATCCTGTTCGGCTACTACAGCGTGCTGCCGATCAACAGCGATGCCGAGCTCAAGCGCCTGGTCGGCCCCGAGTCGAACATCGGCCTGCCGTACTACGAGCACGAGGGTTACGAGTTCGTCCGCCAGTGGGGCAGCGAGGAAGGGCAGACCGAACTGACGCCGATCAGCGAATGGGTCAGCAGCCCGGAAACCAGCTACCGCATCCAGCACCTGTCGATGCTGTATGCCCGCGAGACCGGCCTGACCGAACGCCGAGAATTCCTCCTGTTGTCGGTGGAGGAAGACGAGGACGGTAATGTCAGCCTGACCACTTCGGTGGGGGTCACCCTGCAATCAACGGACTTCAACGTCATCTGACAAGGACTCACCATGCTCGACGCACTTCGCATGTCGCTCAACGCCCAGGCAGTGATCGGCTTCATCCTCTACATCAGCGTGGCCCTGGTGCTGTTCTGGCTGTTCCAGTTCATCTACACGCACCTCACTCCACACCGCGAATTCGCCCTTATCCGCGACAACAACAGTGCCGCGGCCATCGCCCTGGGCGGCGCGCTGATTGGCTTCTCGTTGCCGGCCAGCAACATCATCGCCTACAGCGTCAGCCTGCTCGACTTCGTGGTCTGGGTGGTGATCGCCGCGGTGGTGCAACTGCTGGCCTTCGCCCTTACCAGCCTGGTGCTCAAGGGCCTGGCCAGCCGTATCGCCAAGGGCGAGATGGCCGCCGCGATCTACGCCGCCGCCGTGGCCATCAGCGTGGGCTTCCTCAACTCGGCCTGCATGACCCCGTCGGTCTGAGCCGTTTGCGCGCAAGGAGCCATTCATGAGACGCAGTTCCGTCAAGCTGGTGCTGGCCAGTTCCCTGCCGCTGGCGCTCACCGCCTGCAGCGCGCCGGAGGACACCTACACCGTCAGCAAGCGTAGCAACTACACCACCGTCCAGGCCTGTGTCGATGACAAGGTGCCGGTAGACGTGTGTTCCGATGCCTACATGCAGGCGTTGGCCGACCACCGTCGCATTGCCCCGACCTACGGCGACCAGGCTGCCTGCGAGGCCGACTTCGTGCCGGATTATTGCCAGGTCACCAGCGATGGTCGCTACATGCCACGCCTCGGTGGTTTCGAGCTGGCGGTGTCTGGCGAAGTCAGCCAGTCGCAGGTCGATGCGGCCCGCGCCCAAGTCGAGAACAGCGGCCAGGCCAGCAGTGGCGGCAGCAACTTCAACGGCTTGCTCACCGGCCTGCTGCTCGGCCAGGTGCTCAGCGGCGGCAACCGCCAGTACTACTCGCAGCCGGTCTACCAGTACCGTGACAGCAGTGGTGGATACCGCAACAGCACCCTTGGCCAGCAGATCGACCAGGGCAAGCGCTTCGAGCGCTCCGACCAGGCTCAGCAGAGTGGCGGCAGCTATGGCAGCTATTACTCCGGCAGTTCCAGCGGTCGCAACTACAAATCCAGTACCTCGACCCGCTCCAGTGTGTCCTCGTCGATCTCCCGCGGCGGCTTCGGCAGCCAGGCCACTGCGCGCAGCGGCTGGGGCGGCAAGAGCAGCGGCGGCTTCAGTTTCGGCGGTTGAGCATGCGCAAGGTCCACTGCGACGAGCGCCCCGACTGGCGCGCCACTGCCGAGCGCGAAGGGTTCGCCTTCCACACGATCGATGGCGAGCGCTACTGGGACGAGCGCGGCTATTACCAGTTCAGCGAGGCCCAGGTCAGTCGTGACCTCGAGGCACCCACGCAAGAACTGCACGCGCTGTGCCTGGATGCGGTCGAGCGTATCGTCGACAGCGAGGCGTTGATGACCCGCCTGGCGATCCCGCCGGCGTTCTTCGACCTGGTGCGCCGTTCGTGGAAAGAGCGCCAGCCGCACCTCTATGGTCGCTTCGACTTCAGCTACGACGGCCATGGCCCGGCCAAGCTGATCGAGGCCAACTACGACACGCCGACTTCGCTGTACGAGGCGGCGGCGTTCCAGTTGATCTGGCTGGAGCAGCAGATCGAGCGCGGCGTGCTGCCGGCCCATGCCAGTCAGTTCAACACCCTGGCCGAGGACCTGGTACGTGCCTTTGCCGCTTTCGAGCGGGAAAGCCCGTTCTACTTCGCGGCCATCGCCGGCTCCGTCGAGGACCGCGGCACCACCGATTTTCTGCGCAAGATGGCCGGGCACGTAGGCATCAGTACCCGGCATATCGACCTCGAGGACATCGGCCTGAACGGCGAGGGGCGCTTCGTCGACCTTGAAGGCCGAGCGATTCCACGCCTGTTCAAGCTGCATGCCTGGGAGCATATCTTCCACGAGGATTTCGGCCAGGCCATCGCCGGCTGCGACACCCAGTTCGTCGAGCCGGCGTGGAAGGCGCTGATCTCCAACAAGGGCATCCTGCCGTTGCTGTGGGAATGGCATGAAGGGCACCCGAACCTGCTGCCGGCGTTCGTCGACGACGACCCGCGCCGCCCGGTGCCCAAGGGCTGGGTGCGCAAGCCGTACTTCTCCCGCGAGGGGGCCAATGTGGACATCCGTACCGCTGACGACCAGCGGGTATTCGAGGATGGACCCTACGACGATGCCCCCTACATCCTGCAGGGCTTCGCGCCATTGCCGAAGTTCGGCGACAGCTACACCCTGATCGGTTCATGGGTGATCGGCGACCTCGCTGCGGGGATCGGCATCCGTGAAGACGACACGCTGATCACCAAGGACAGCTCGCGCTTCCTGCCCCATGTGGTGGTGGACTGAGCACTTGCGCCTTTGCTGAAGAGCTACCATGTGGCCCTGTGGGCTTGCCCGCGATGCAAACAACGCGGTGCCTGGCAACTGCTGCACCGGTGTTCGCGGCTAAAGCCGCTCCCACAGGGCTGGTACTGGTCTCAGGTCATGCGCTTGCCCTGTGGGAGCGGGTTTACCCGCGAAGCAAGCAACGTGGTGTTTGGCACCGGCTGCACCGGTGTTCGCGGCTAAAGCCGCTCCCACAGGGCTGGTACTGGTCTCAGGTCATGCGCTTGCCCTGTGGGAGCGGGCTTGCCCGCGAAGCAAGCAACGCGGTGTTTGGCACCGGCTGCGCCGGTGTTCGCGGCTAAAGCCGCTGCCACAGGGACCGCGCTGACCTCAAACCATGCACTACACCTGTGGGAGCGGGTTTACCCGCGAAGCAAGCAACGCGGTGTTTGGCACCGGCTGCGCCGGTGTTCGCGGCTAAAGCCGCTCCCTCAGGGTTGGTACTGGCCTCAGGTCATGCGCTTGCCCTGTGGGCGCGCGGTCGTTGCGGGGCTTGCCGGCGATAGTCGGTTTCAGGACGCGCCGGGTCGCCCGCGCACAACCGTTTCGCGCAAGAACTGCCATGCTCTGAGGATGCCCGTGGACCGAGCGCAACAAGACGCATGGACGGGGGCAAGGAGGGTGCCTGGCCTGGCGCCACCGTGACTTGGCCAACGCACCACAGCTGAACACCGCCGGACACTGGTCCGCCACGCAGGCCGGTCCGGGCTGCCGAGGTCTGCTGTATGCCTGATGAGTTGAAGCACCTGCCATTGATCCAACGCGTCCTGGCCCGCGAGAAGGATACTCCCGGCGCGCTGCTGCCGATCCTCCACGCCATCCAGGGCGGCGTCGGCTACATTCCCGACCTTGCCGTCGGCGAAATTGCCCATGCCCTTAACCTCAGCCTGGCCGAGGTGCGCGGGGTGATCAGCTTCTACCACGACTTCCGTACCACGCCGCCTGCGCGCCATACCTTGCGCCTGTGCCGCGCCGAATCCTGCCAGAGCCGTGGCGCCGAAGCGTTGGCCGCGCAGCTGCGCGAGCAATTGGGGCTGGATGACCATGGCGTTAGCGAAGACGGAGCACTCGATCTGCGCCCGGTCTACTGCCTGGGCGCCTGCGCCTGTTCGCCGGCCCTCGAACTCGATGGCCAGTTGTATGCCCGGGTCACCCCTGAACGCCTGCGCGCCCTGGTGGCCGGCTGCCGTGAGGAGCTGAAGGCATGTTGAACCTGTGCATTCCCTGTGACTCCTTGGCCCGTGCCGTCGGCGCCGACCAGGTGGCCGAGGCGTTGCTCGGCGAAGCCGCCCGTCGCCAGTTGCCGCTGCATATCAAGCGCACCAGCGCCCGGGGCCTGTATTGGCTGGAGCCGCTGGTCGAGTTGGAGACTGACCACGCTCGCCAGGGGTTCGGCCCGGTTACCGTCGAGGATGTACCCGGCCTGCTCGATGCCCTGGTGACCAATGCCATCGGTCACCCGCTGGCGCTGGGGCCGGTCGAGGAAATGCCTTATCTGAAGACCCAGCAACGCCTGTTGTTCGCCCGTGCCGGCATCACCCGGCCACTGTCGCTGGACGACTATCACGCCAACGGCGGTTTCGAGGGGCTGCGCCAGGCCACCCTGATGGAGGCCGACGAAGTGGTCGCCGCCGTGCTCGAATCCGGCCTGCGCGGCCGTGGCGGCGCGGCGTTCCCGGCGGGGATCAAGTGGCGCACCGTGCGTCAGGCCCAGGCCACGCAGAAGTACGTGGTGTGCAATGCGGACGAGGGCGACTCCGGCACCTTCGCTGACCGCATGCTGATGGAGGGCGATCCGTTCCTGCTGATCGAGGGCATGATCATCGCCGGCCTCGCCGTGGGCGCGAGCCAGGGCTTTATCTATGTGCGCTCGGAGTATCCGGATGCGATTCGCAGCTTGAACGAGGCCATCCTGCTGGCCCGTGAGGCGGGTTACCTGGACGTTGCCGGCAACGGCGTGGCCTTCGATCTGCAGGTACGAGTAGGCGCGGGCGCCTATATCTGCGGCGAGGAGACCGCGCTGCTCGAATCCCTGGAAGGCAAGCGTGGCATTGTCCGCGCCAAGCCGCCGCTGCCCGCGCTGGAGGGCCTGTTCGGCCAGCCAACGCTGGTGCACAACGTGCTCACCCTGGCGTCGGTGCCGATCATCCTGGCCAAGGGCGCGGCGTTCTACCGCGATTTCGGCATGGGCCGTTCGCTGGGCACCTTGCCGTTCCAACTGGCCGGCAATATCCGCCATGGCGGCCTGGTGGAGCGCGCTTTTGGCCTGACCTTGCGTGAGCTGGTGGAAGGCTACGGCGGCGGCACCGCCAGTGGCCGGCCGATCAAGGCGGCGCAGGTCGGTGGGCCGTTGGGGGCCTGGGTGCCGCCCGAACAGTTCGACACGCCGCTGGACTACGAGGCATTCGCCGCCATCGGCGCGATGCTCGGGCACGGTGGCGTGGTACTGGCCGACGACACCTTGAACATGGCCGGCATGGCCCGTTTTGCCCTGCGGTTCTGCGCCGAGGAGTCCTGCGGCAAGTGCACGCCGTGCCGAATCGGCTCGACCCGTGGCGTGGAGGTGGTCGACCGGCTGATCGCCAGCAGCGACCCGGCCTACCGCGAAAGCCAGGCCGGGTTGCTGCGCGATCTGTGCGACACGTTGCAGTACGGTTCGCTGTGCGCCATGGGCGGCATGACCGCCTACCCGGTGGCCAGCGCGCTCAAGTACTTCCCCGCCGATTTCGGCCTGGAGGCCACGCCATGATCAACTACTTCGACCCCCGCCAGGCCGCCGACCTGGGTACCCCCGAGCGCGTCAGCGAGGTGCAGGTCAGCCTGGTCATCGACGGTCGCGCGATCAGCGTGCCGGCTGGCACTTCGGTGATGCGCGCCGCGGCCATGCTCGGCACCAGCATCCCCAAGCTGTGCGCCACCGACAGCCTCGAGGCCTTTGGTTCGTGCCGCATGTGCATGGTCGAGATCGACGGCATGCGCGGCTACCCGGCCTCCTGCACCACCCCGGTGGGCGAGGGCATGGTGGTGCGCACGCAGACGCCGCGGCTGGCCGACCTGCGGCGCAACGTGATGGAGCTGTACATCTCCGACCATCCGTTGGATTGCCTGACCTGCTCGGCCAACGGCAACTGCGAGCTGCAGACGGTCGCCGGCCAAGTCGGCCTGCGCGAGGTGCGCTATGGCTACTACGGCGCCAACCACCTGGCCGAACAGAAGGACGTGTCCAACCCATACTTCGATTACGAGCCGAGCAAGTGCATCGTCTGCAACCGCTGCGTGCGCGCCTGCGAAGAGATCCAGGGCACCTTCGCCCTGACCATCACCGGGCGCGGCTTCGCCTCGCGGGTGGCGGCGGCGGGCGGCGACAACTTCCTCGAGTCCGAATGCGTGTCGTGCGGTGCCTGTGTACAGGCCTGCCCGACGGCGACCCTGAGCGAGAAGAGCCTGATCCAGCTCGGCCAGCCCGAGCGCGCGGTGACCACCACCTGCGCCTATTGCGGCGTGGGTTGCTCGCTGCGCGCCGAGATGAAGGGTGACCAACTGGTGCGCATGGTCCCGGACAAGCACGGCGGCGCCAACCACGGCCACGCCTGCGTCAAGGGGCGCTTCGCCTGGGGCTATGCCACCCATCCGGACCGCATCACCAAGCCGATGATCCGCAAGCGTCTCGAAGACCCCTGGCAGGAAGTCAGCTGGGACGAGGCGGTGGCCTATGCCGCCAGCGAGCTGCGGCGCATCCAGCTCAAGTACGGGCACGATTCCATTGGTGGCATCACTTCCAGCCGTTGCACCAACGAGGAAGCCTACCTGGTGCAGAAACTGGTGCGCACGGCGTTCGGCAACAACAACGTCGATACCTGCGCGCGGGTCTGCCATTCGCCCACCGGCTATGGCCTCAAGCAGACCCTCGGCGAATCCGCCGGTACCCAGAGCTTCGACTCGGTGATGCAGGCCGACGTGATCCTGGTGATCGGCGCCAACCCCACCGACGCCCACCCGGTATTCGGCGCGCAGCTCAAGCGGCGCCTGCGCCAGGGCGCGCGGCTGATCGTCATCGACCCGCGGCGCATCGACCTGGTCGACTCGCCCCATGCCCGCGCCGAACTGCACCTGCAACTGCGCCCCGGCACCAACGTGGCCATGCTCAATGCCCTGGCCCATGTGATCGTCAGTGAAGGCCTGCTCGACCAGCGCTTCATCGACGCCCGCTGCGAGACCGAGGACTTCGCCCGCTGGCGTGATTTCGTCGCCCTGGCGGACAACGCGCCCGAGGTGCTTGGCCCGGTGTGCGGCGTGCCTGCCGAGCAGATCCGCGCCGCCGCCCGGCTGTATGCCAGCGCTGGCAACGCGGCGATCTACTACGGCCTGGGCGTCACCGAGCACAGCCAGGGCAGCACCGCGGTGATGGGCATCGCCAACCTGGCCATGGCCACCGGCAACATCGGCCGCGAAGGGGTAGGGGTGAACCCGCTGCGCGGGCAGAACAACGTGCAGGGTTCCTGCGACATGGGCTCGTTCCCCCATGAATTACCCGGCTACCGGCATATCTCCAATGCCAGCGTGCGCGCCGAGTTCGAGCAGGCCTGGGGCGTGACCCTGCAACCCGACCCCGGGCTGCGCATACCGAACATGTTCGAGGCCGCGCTCGACGGCAGCTTCAAGGCGCTGTACTGCCAGGGCGAAGACATCGCCCAGAGCGACCCCAACACCCAGCACGTCACCGCCGCGTTGCTGGCGATGGAGTGCGTGGTGGTGCAGGATATTTTCCTCAACGAAACGGCCAAGTTCGCCCATGTGTTCCTGCCGGGCAGCTCGTTCCTCGAGAAGGACGGCACCTTCACCAACGCCGAGCGGCGGATCTCGCGGGTGCGCAAGGTGATGGAGCCACTGGCCGGCAAGGCCGACTGGGAGGCCACCGTGGCCCTGGCCGGCGCGCTGGGCTACCCCATGCACTATCCTGACCCGTCGGCGATCATGGACGAGATCGCCCGCCTGACGCCTAGCTTCCACCGCGTCAGCTATGCCGAACTGGAGCGCCACGGCAGCCTGCAGTGGCCGTGCAACGAGGCCGCGCCCGATGGCACGCCGACCATGCACATCGAGCAGTTCGTGCGCGGCAAGGGGCGCTTCATGCTCACCGGCTACGTGCCCACCGACGAAAAGGTCAACAGCCGTTACCCGTTGCTGCTGACCACCGGGCGCATCCTCAGCCAGTACAACGTCGGCGCCCAGACCCGCCGCACTGGCAACGTCGCCTGGCACGACGAGGACCGCCTGGAAATCCATCCCAGCGACGCCGAGAGCCGTGGCATCAGCGACGGCGACTGGGTGGGCATCGGCAGCCGCTCCGGGCAGAGCGTGCTACGCGCCAGGGTCAGCGGCCGGGTGGCCCCGGGGGTGGTGTATACCACCTTCCATTTCCCCGAATCCGGCGCCAACGTGATCACCACCGACAACTCCGACTGGGCCACCAACTGCCCGGAATACAAGGTCACCGCGGTGGAGGTGGCGAAGGTGTTCCAGCCGTCGGAGTGGCAGAAGCGCTATCAGCATTTCAGTGACGAGCAGCAGCGCTTGCTCAAGGAGCGGCGTCAGGCGGACAAGGTAGAGGTGCGTCGATGAGCAGTGACAACCTGGTGAAGATGGCCAACCAGATCGCCCACTACTTCGACAGCGAGCCGGATCACGCCAAGGCGGTGCAGGGCGTGAGGCAGCACCTGCAGAGCTTCTGGACGCCGGCCATGCGTCGGCAGTTGGCGGTGTGGGTCGAGGCTCATGCCGGGGAGGGGCTTGACCCGAAGGTGCGCGAGGCGCTGTAGCCAATCACCGTGGCAGCGATGCTTTTGCTCAGATTCCTCGATCTGATGTGATCGCTTGTGGGAGCGGGCTTGTCGGACCGCCGCGAACCAGGCAACGCAGTGGATGGCACCGGCTCTGCCGGTGTTCGCGGGTGAACCCGCTCCCACAGGTTCACCTGTGCCTTGGAGCCAGCGCTGTACCTGTAGGAGCGGCCTTGTGTCGCGAAAGGGCTGCGCAGCAGCCCCGGGATTTCAGCGTTGTTGCAAAGATCGCCGGGGCCGCTTTGCGGCCCTTTCGCGACACAAGGCCGCTCCTACAGGGATCGCGCCAGGTTGAGACATCTCGGCAAGGCCGTTGCAGGGCATGGCTCGACCCCTGATAACGCTGGCCTGGCGATTAGCCAGGCTTGAGCAACATGAAGAGTCCGTCATGTTTGCAGGGCAATTCCTGCACCAATGCTACGCTCGCAAAAACACCGTCACGGAATCCCACCATGGACATGAACTGGCATCAGGCCTTGCAGGAGAGCCTGCGCTGGCTGGCAATCGCCTCATCGATCACCTTGGTCTGCTTCACCATCACCGCCCTGCTGGCGGTGCGCTATACCCGTTGGGGCGCGCAGTTCTGGCAATTGGCCGGCCCTTATTTCAGTTGGCGGCGCAGCTGGCGGCCACTGCTGGCCTTCGCCTTGTTGCTGGTGCTGACGCTGTTCTCGGTACGTCTGAACGTGCTGTTCTCGTTCTGGTACAACGGCTTCTACAGTGCCTTGCAGGCCCTCGATCAGACCGCGTTCTGGTACCTGCTTGGCGTGTTCGCGGTGCTGGCGACCATTCATGTCCTGCGCTCGCTGTTCACCTTCTACGTCACCCAGGCCTTCAATATCCGCTGGCGGGTGTGGCTCACCGAGCGCCTGACCGCCGACTGGATGCATGGCGATGCCTACTACCGTGGGCAGTTTCTCGCCGAGCCGGTGGACAACCCCGACCAGCGTATCGAACTGGATGTGAACGCCTTCGTCACCGGTTCCGTGTCGCTGGCGCTGGGGGCGGTCAGCGCGCTGGTGTCGCTGGTGGCCTTCACCGGCATCCTCTGGGGGCTGTCGGCGCCGCTGACCGTGGCGGGTATCGAGGTACCACGGGCCATGGTGTTCGCGGTGTACGTCTATGTGCTGATCGCCACCTGGATCGCCTTCCGCCTCGGCCAGCCGCTGATTCGCCTGAATTTCCTCAACGAAAAGTTCACCGCCAACTTCCGCTACGCATTGATGCGCCTGCGCGAGAACGCCGAGAACATCGCCTTCTACCAGGGCGCGCAGGTGGAGCGGGGCACCTTGCTGGGCCGGTTCTTCACCTTGATCGGCAATGCCTGGGCGCTGGTGTTCCGAAACCTCAAGTTCAGCGGCTTCAACCTCGGCGTCAGCCAGGTCGCCGTGGTGTTCCCGTTCATTCTCCAGGCGCCACGCTTCTTCAGCGGCGCGATCAAGCTGGGCGATGTGATGCAGACCGCCCAGGCGTTTGGCCAGGTGCAGGACTCGCTGTCGTTCTTCCGTGAGTCCTACGACACCTTCGCCCAGTACCGCGCCACCCTCGACCGTCTGACCGGCTTCCTCGATGCCAACCAGCAGGCCGGTGCCTTGCCACGGGTGACCACCGTCGAGCAGGCCCATGCCCTGGACATCCAGGGGCTGCAGGTGCTGCGCCCGGATGGGCATGCACTGATCGCCGACCTGCACCTCAACCTGCGGGCCGGCCAGGCGCTGCTGATCAAGGGGCCGTCGGGCAGTGGCAAGACCACCTTGTTGCGTGCCTTGGCCGGGCTCTGGCCCTATGCCGAAGGCGAGGTGCGGCGACCGCTGGGGCAGCAGGCGTTGTTCCTCGCCCAGCGCCCATACCTGCCCCTGGGCGACCTGCGCACCGCCATTGCCTACCCGGCCGATGGCCTGCCGGCGGACGACGGGCGTATGCGCCAGGCGCTGGAGCAGGTCAACCTGGCGCACCTGGTCGAACGGCTTGGTGAGGCGCGCGATTGGTCGCGCATCCTGTCGATCGGTGAGCAGCAGCGGCTGGCTTTTGCCCGGGTATTGTTCAACCGGCCGCAGGTGGTGTTCCTCGACGAGTCCACCTCGGCCATGGACGAAGGGCTGGAGCATGCGCTGTATGGCCTGCTGCGCCGGGAAATGCCGGGCAGCCTGCTGGTCAGTGTCGGCCATCGTGGCACGCTGGCGGGGTTCCATTCCCATCGCCTGGAAGTGGACGGGCAGGGGGGCTGGTCGCTGCTGGAGCAGCAAGCGGTTCAAGCACCCGCCTGATTCGTCAGCCAGGCTACAAATGCCGTAGGAGCCAGCCTTGCCGGCAAGGCGCCTGCGGCGGTGTCAGCGGGTTAGCCACAGCCCGGCCAGCGTGACCAATGCGAACACGGCGCCAGCCATGAACGTCGCCTGGTAGCCCAACCCATCCCACAGCCCGCCCGCCAGCACGCTGGCCACCAGCAGCGCCACCCCGGTCAGCAGGTTGAACACCCCGAACGCCGTCCCGCGCAGGTGCGCCGGGGCATGATCGGCGATCAGCGCGGCGAAAACGCCCTGGCTGAAGCCCAGGTGCAGCCCCCACAAGCCGACACCCAGGGCCAGGCCTGCCCAGCCCGGCAGCAGCGCCAGGGCCAGGTCGGCCAGGACCAGCAAGCCCAGCCCGGTCATCAGCACGCCACGCCGGCCGACTCGGTCCGACAGCGCCCCGGCGGGGTAGGCCGACAGCGAGAACGCCAGTGACATCACCACCAGCACCCCGGGTGCCCACAACGCCGGTAATCCCAGGGCCTGGCCGCGCAGCAGCAGGAACGCCTCGCTGAAGCGCGCCAGGGTGAACAAGGTGGCCAGCAGCACCAGCCGCCAATAGGCGGGGCCCAGGTTCGCCAGTTCGCGTAGCGCCAGGGGCGCGTGCGGCCGGCTTGCGGCGCTGCCAGCGGGCTCGCGAACGAACACCAGCAGCACGTACACGGCCAGGAGCGCCGGGATCACTGCAGCCCAGAACACTGTCTGGAAATGGCTGGCGGTCAGCCACATCAGCAGGATCGCCAGCAGCGGGCCGATGAACGCGCCCACGGTATCCAGCGCCTGGCGCAGGCCAAAGGCCGCGCCGCGCAGTTCGGTCGGAGTGATGTCGGCGATCAGCGCATCCCGCGGTGCGCCACGGATGCCTTTGCCGATGCGGTCGACGAAGCGCGCGGCGGTCAGCCATTCCAGGCCGGAGGCCAGCGGGAACACCGGCTTGCTCACGGCGGCCAGGCCGTAGCCGACCGCCGTGAGCAACTTGCGCTGGCCCAGGCGGTCGCTGAGGGCGCCGGAAAACACCTTGGTGATCGACGCCGTGGCTTCGGCGATGCCTTCGATCAGGCCCACCGCCAGCACCGAGGTACCCAGCACGCCGACCATGTACAGCGGCAGCAGGGCGTGGATCATTTCCGAGGAAATGTCCATGAGCATCGAGACGAAGCCCAAGGCCCAGACGCTACGGGGGATGGCGTGATGGTTGGGCATGCTGCTCTCGAGGATGGCGTCGCCTTCACTGTAGCCGATGCCGCCCTCGAGCCAGGCACTCCTACAGGGCCTGGGTAAAGGCTGAAGCCAAAAGTCAGGACTTGAACCGCCCGACCAACCCATTCAGCTCGTCCGACAACAGCGCCAGCCTGCCGGAATCGGCCTGGGCCGAACTGGCCAGCCCCTCCACCAGCCGCGCCTCGTCGTAGATTTGCTGGATATGCCGGTTGATCTCCTCGGCCACGCTGTGCTGTTCCTCGGCGGCGGCGGAAATCTGCAGGTTCTGGTCGCGAATCTCGTTCACCGACAGCTGGATGCCCTCGAAGCTGTCCCGCGCACTTGCGATCGAGGTCACGCTGGCCCGCGACAGGTCCAGGCAGCTTTCCATCTTCTGCGAGACTTCCTGGGTCTTGTCGCCCAGGGTGTTGAGCAGCTGGTCGATCTCGCCGGTGGAGTCGGCGGTGCGCTTGGCCAGCGCGCGCACCTCGTCGGCCACCACGGCGAATCCACGGCCCTGGTCGCCGGCCCGCGCCGCCTCGATGGCGGCATTGAGCGCCAGCAGGTTGGTCTGCTCGGCGATGGCGCGGATGGTGCCGAGGATCTGGTTGATGCTGCGGCTGCCTTCCTCCAGCTCGACCATCGCCTGGGACGACTCGCTCAGGCGCCGGCCCAGGCGATTGACGTTGTCGGTGGTCGCTTCGATCTGCTGCTTGCCTTCGGCGACCCGGCGATGGCCGTGCTCGGCGGCATCCGCCGCGCTGCTGCACGAGCGCGCCACCTCGTTGGCGGTGGCGACCATCTGGTTGAACGCGGTGGACACCAGCTCCACCGCCTCACGTTGGCGCCCGGCGGCTTCGTTCATGTCGCCGGCCATCGCACTGTTGCTGCGCGAGGCCTCGTGCAGGTTGGTCGAGGCCGCGCCGATACGCTGGATCAGTTGGCGAATGGCGGCGAGGAACTTGTTGAACCAGCCGGCCAGCTCAGCGGTTTCGTCCTTGCCCTGCACCTGCAGGTCGCGGCGCAGGTCGCCTTCGCCCTCGGCGATCGATTGCAGGCCGATGCTGACCTGGCCGATGGGCCTGACGATGACCCGCGAGAACGCCGCCGCCACCAGGGCGAACAGCAGCGCCAGCACCACCACGATCAGTGCGGTGACATAGGTCATGCGGGTGGCGGCGGCCATCACTTCGTCGTACTCGATCAGGCCGACGAAGCGCCAGCCCAGGCCTGGCGAGGTCCACACGTTGGCCATGTAGCGCTTGCCGTCGATCGTCACCTCGGTAGCGCCCTGGGCGGTCGCCGCCAGTTGCGCGTAGGGCGCGCCGAGGTCCTTGAGCTGCTTGAAGCCGTGGCTGGCATCGCGCGGGTCGACCAGCACGGTGCCGTTCTCGATCAGCATCACGTAGCCGCTGTCGCCGAGCTTGATGCTCTTGACCAGCTCGGTGAGGTTCTTCAGCGACACGCTGACCACGAACACCCCCTTGGCCTTGCCGCTGGCATCGAGCAGCGCCCGGGCGGTGCCGACCAGCGCCACGTCGTCCTTGTCGTAGTAATAGGCGGCGGTGCGCACGGTCTTGTCGGGGCTGGCCATCGCGTCCTTGTACCAGGGGCGGGTGCGTGGGTCGTACTTGGCCAGTTGCGGGTCGTCCGGCCACTTGGCGTAGCTGCCGTCTTCCAGGCCGATGGAGAGGATCGCCGCCGCCGGGTGGGTGCTGCCATAGCGGGCGAAGGCGTCGATGACGTGCCGCGCCGCCGCCGGCATGGGCTGGCTGGCGGCATCGGCGCCGGTGTAGTCCTTGAGCGAGGTTACTTCGGTGTAGAGCGGGTCCTTGGCCATCTGGTCGACGTTCTGCAAGGTGCCCTCGAAGAACTGGCGCATGTTGCCGTCGATCTGGCGGATCTCCCGGGTGCTGCCATCGAGGAATTGCTCCACCGCCTCGTTGCGGATGTTCAGCACCGAGATGCCGCCGACCAGTGCCACCGGGATGAAGGCCACCAGCACGAAGGCCAGGACCAGTTTGTTTTTTATTTTCATCGTAACGCCCAATCCGTGAGGGGGAAGGTGCGCGCGGCCGCTTCGATTCGATGCTGGCCAAGCGCCATCTTTCTGTTGCGGCGGGCGGAATATATACCTTTTGCCAAGGACTTGTGTACAAGCCGACGCGGGGATTGTCTCGAGCCATCTGCGGCGGTGCCAGCATCGGGGTCAGCGACAATGGCTTCGGCCTGAGCATTTTCGCCAATGCCAACCAAGGCAGCGGCAAGGAGAAGGGCAACGGCACCACCTGGAACGAAACCACCCTGGATGCCGGGAACCAGGCCAGCTTGCTCAGCGGGCGGGATACCACGCTCAAGGGCGCGCAGGTCAACGGCGACAAGGTGGTCGCCGACGTTGGCCGTGACCTGACGCTGCAGAGCCTGCAGGACAGCGACGACTACAAGTCCAAGCAGAGCAACGTCAGCGGTGGCGCGAGCGTCACCATCATTGGCGCCGGTGGAGCCAGCGGCAACCTCCGCGTCAGCCAGAGCAAGCTCGACTCCACCTACAAGAGCGTGCAGGAGCAGACCGGGCTGTTCGCCGGCAAGGGCGGTTACCAGGTCGAGGTGGGCAAGCACACCCAGCTTGACGGCAGCGTCATCGCCAGCACCGCCGAGGCCGACAAGAACCGCCTGAGCACCGGCACCCTGGGCTGGAGCGATATCAAGAACAAGGCCGAGTTCAAGAGCCAGATGGCCAGCGCCAGCATCAGCGGTGGCAACAACGGCTCGAGCGGCTTCACCAGCAACATGCCGACCGGCACGCTGATCGCCTTCAACCACAGTGGCAGCGCCAGCGGCACCACCGCCTCGGCGGTGTCCGAAGGCACCCTGGAGATCCGCGATCCGGGCCAGCAGAAGCAGGACGTGGCGACCCTGAGCCATGACGTGGAGCATGCCAACGACAGCATCAGCCCGATCTTCGACAAGGAGAAAGAGCAGCGGCGTCTGCAGCAGGTGCAGTTGATCGCGGATATCGGCAACCAGGTGTCGGACATCGTGCGCACCCAGGGCCAGCTCAAGGCCAAGGAGGAAGGTCGTGCCGAGCTGAAGGCGCGTGGGGTCGAGGAGCCGGGGAAAGGCGCGAGCCAAGAGGCGGTACAGGAGTACCAGAAAAAGCTGGCGGGTACCGATGCTTACCAGAGGATCATGGGTAAGTACGGTACCAGTGGTGATTACCAGCGTGTAACCCAGGCCGTTACAGCGGCCTTGCAGGGACTGGCCGGGGGAAATATCGGCTCGGCACTGGCTGGAGCCTCGGCGCCGTACCTGGCGCAAGTGATCAAGAAGTCCACCGGAGACAACACGGCGCTCAATGTCATGGCCCATGCGGTGCTGGGGGCTGTGGTGGCCCAGGCGCAGGGTAACTCGGCGGCGGCGGGTGCGGCGGGTGCCGCAGGTGGAGAAGTGGCTGCTCGTCTGATTGCCCAGCAGTTGTATGGCACCACCGATGGCAATGCCCTGAGTGAGGAGCAGAAACAGACCATTTCGGCCCTGTCGACGTTGGCCGCTGGGCTGTCCGGGGGGCTGGTGGAGGGCAACAGTGCGGGTGCTGTGGCGGGCGCGGGGGCGGGCCGCAACGCTGTTGAGAACAACTTGTTGGCGAACAAGTACGGTGTCGAGCGATTGGATGCGACCAGCCGTGCGCTGTACGAGAAGCTCAAGGCCGATGGTATTGGCAGCATTGACGATTTGCAGGAGCGGTACGAGGGCTGCGCGGGAGAGCAGGTGTGCCAGCGCGGGGTTCGCGACGAGTACAGGCAACGGGAACAAGAGGCCGGACAAAAGCTCGCTGAGATGTATGAAAGCGGAAGGTTGAGCCGGGACGAATACAACACGCTGGTGGCCGACTACGCCATTGCCATGCTGGATGGCATCAAGGAAGGGCAACGCCAGGGGCTGGGTTCAGACGACCTCAACATCTATTCACTGTCGGGCGCTGATTGGACTCCCATGGGGGTTGCTGCAAACCCTTCTGTGCGTGCGATCAGGTCTGCTGAGCGGATCGCCGAATGGCTTCGCGAAGGTGCCAGTGGCGAAGAAATCAAGATCCGCGCCCAGCAGGATGGTTTGGTCGGGTCGACGCTGTCACCGGTAGATGTGCAAGGCGTCGTCAAGATGATCGATGATGGCGCTGGGTGGAAGGATGTTCTAAAGTTTGGCGTGTTGGCGGTTTATGGAAGGGCTACAAATGGTGCAAAAGCAACCACACAGCGGTTGCCAAGCAGTTTGCCGGAGAATCTTACGGGTTATGCAAACCCGGCAGATATAAGGTTCACTCAGAATAGTGTGTCGAATACCTTTAAAGATGGACAATCTCTCCAGTCAACAATTAACGGGTTGAAATCTGGAAAAATATTGCCCGATGACTTGCCGCCAATTCGTGTTTTTGAAAAGGACGGTGTAATTTACAGCTTGGACAATCGTCGTCTGATGGCTGCTTCTCAGGCTGGTGTACCAGTGAAAATTGTTCCCGCCACTCAGGCCGAGGTAGCCAAAGAAGCTTGGAAAATGACTACCCCAAACGGTGGTACAATTATTTGTGTTAGAGGTTCTTGCCAGTGACTATAAGTAGAGATATTGACTCTGTAGAGAGTAAAGAGGATTTTGCGGATTTTCTGGCCGCCTTACGGAATGACCTAATAGAAAATCCGGATGACTGGGAAAACCAAACCCTAGATAGATTTTTAGATGGCATGGAATCTTGGGTTAGAGTGATCGACGCATACTCTCGGAACGCTGGGGACGTGGAAGTACTTTCTCCAAGCTGGAAAACTTTCGCAAAAATACTCTCTGCTGCAAAAGTGTATGAATAAAGTCAGTTCTGATTGTTCGAGATTGATTTAATTGTTGCAAAAGGCGCAGACAATGCAGCAACTTATGCTGCTGATGATATTCGCTTCTCGCAGAATTCTGTTTCGTTCAACAAGACAGATCGGGTCTCTGGCACGAATTACACCTACGACGATTTAGTCCAGAGCATGAAAACCAATGGCTGGAAAGGTGACCCGGTTGATGTGTTGAAAATGCATGATGGCAAGCTGACTAGTATGGAAAACACGCGTAAGCGCTCCATGAACCCCACATTCAAAGCACTTACCTGATCCCCGATGCTGTGCTCCCGATTTCTTTCTGGAGCTCGCCGACCATGATGCGACCCGACGCCAAAGTCGAAAAAGTGTACCTCTACCCCAAGCCCGTCGACTTTCGAAAGTCCATCGATGGCCTGGCCGCTCTGGTCGAACTCGATATCAAGGTGGCGGTGTTCGACCCGGTGCTTTTCGTCTTCCTCAACAAGCCGCGCAACCGCGTGAAGATCGTGTATTGGGAACGCAACGGCTTCTGCCTCTGGCTCAAACGCTTGGAGTCCGAACGTTTCAAAACCTCGCCCGATGTCACTGACGAAGCCATCGTCCTGACCGTTCAGGAACTGAACTGGCTACTCGACGGCTTCGACCTCTGGCGCAACCGTCCGCATCAGGTTTTGACGCCTCGATTCGTCGCCTGATTCGGTATAATCCGCGGCATGATTTCCATGCCCGAAAACCTTCCTGACGATCCTGTTCTGCTCAAGCAACTGCTTGAGCAGATGATCAACGAGCGCGCGTCCGACAAGGGCAAGATCGTTCATCTCGAAGAGGAAGTTGCGCTGTTGCGCCAGCGCCTGTTCGGGCGCAAGACCGAGCAGACAAGCGATGCGGCGACGCCGCAATTGCCGCTCTTCGACGAAGCGGAAAGCCTGGCCGAACCCGTGGATGAGGCTGGCGACGAAGAAATCGTTGCGCCGACCAAACGCCGTGGCAAGCGCAAGCCGCTGCCAGCTGATTTGCCGCGTATCGAAGTTGTCCACGAACTGCCCGAGCATGAACTGATTTGCACGTGCGGCTGCCGCAAACATGCCATTGGTGAAGAAGTCAGCGAACAGCTTGAAATCGTCCCGATGCAGATTCGCGTCATCAAGCATGTCCGCAAGGTGTACGGTTGCCGCGATTGCGAATCAGCGCCCGTAACCGCGGACAAACCCGCCCAGGTGATCGAGAAAAGCATGGCCAGCCCGAGTGTGCTGGCCATGCTGCTGACCACCAAATACGTAGACGGCTTACCGCTTCATCGCTTCGAAAAAGTGCTGGGGCGTCACGGTATCGATATCCCACGCCAAACCCTGGCACGCTGGGTGATTCAATGCAGCGAGCACTTTCAGCCGCTGCTGAATCTAATGCGCGAAAACCTGATGCACAGCCGGATCATCCACTGTGATGAAACCCGTGTGCAGATGTTGAAAGAGCCGGGTCGTGAGTCCAGCAGCCAATCCTGGATGTGGGTACAAACCGGCGGCCCGCCTGATCGGCCAGTGATCCTCTTCGACTACGCCACCAGCCGAGCGCAGGAGGTGCCCGTGCGCCTGCTAGATGGTTATCGCGGCTATGTCATGACCGACGACTACACCGGTTACAACGCGCTGGCCGCACAAGACGGCGTAGAGCGGTTGGGCTGCTGGGCACACGCACGCCGCAAGTTCGTCGAAGCGCAGAAAGTGCAGCCCAAGGGTAAAACCGGGCGCGCAGATATCGCCCTGAATTTGATCAACAAGCTGTACGGCATTGAGCGCGACCTTAAGGATGGCAGCGATGAAGATCGCAAGCTTGCCCGCCAAGCGCGCAGCCAACCGGTGCTGGCTCAATTGAAAACCTGGACAGAGAAAACGCAGCCCCAGTTCACGACCCAGAATGCGTTGGGTAAAGCCATCGGCTATCTGGCCAGTAACTGGAGCAAGTTGGAACGCTACGTCGAGCAGGGTGACTTGCCGATCGACAATAATGCCGCAGAGCGTGCGATCCGCCCGTTTGTCATTGGCAGAAAGAACTGGTTGTTCAGTGACACGCCCAGAGGGGCGACGGCCAGTGCGCAACTTTACAGCTTGGTCGAGACAGCCAAAGCCAACGGCAAAGAGCCTTATGCGTGGCTGCGCCACGCACTGGAACGCCTGCCGCAGGCGTCCTCAGTGGAAGACTACGAAGCGCTGTTGCCATGGAATTGCACACCTCAAATACATAGCTGAGGGCTCTGCCCATCTTGGGCTAGGTGGGGTTTATGGAGCGCTTACCAAGGACCATGGACGCATGCTGGCGCTGTTTTCCCGTTTGTTGCTCCACGCACTCGCCTGCGTGGTGTTTCCCTATCTGCTCGCGCTGGGCTTCGACCTGTATCGCCAGCATGTCGGCCCACCACTGGCCCGTGGTGTCGGCGTGGGCCTGGCCACGATGCTGGTGTTCTACACCTTCGTGTTCTTCAACCTGCTGATGGTGGCGATCCCCCGCCTGGCGATCCGGTGGGCGTTGACGGGCCTGCTGGCGCTGCTGGTGCTGGTCTACTTCAACCCCCATCACCCCGTGCGCGCCCTGGGCTTTACCGCAGTCTGCGTGGCGCTATGCGCAGCGGCGATCCTGCTGACGGGGCCGCTGACGGCCTTGTTGCGGGTGGCGCTCAACCGCTGGAGGCGGGCAGGGCGCAACCTGTAAATTTCGTAAATAAGATTTAAATGCAGATGAGAATATCTATATTTACCATCCCTGACGGTTCCCCAGGCCCTGCCTGAGCAACCGGTGGGCGAGGGGCCTGCCGGTTCGGGGGCCTGCCATACGCCCACGCTTTCAGGAGATGTACCGATGCAACCGACCACCTCACCCCAGCGCCTGGCCCTGGCGCTGATGACCCTGGCTTCACCGTCCCTGGCCCTGGCGGCCGTGGAGGTCGAGGACAAACGCAGTGGCGCGCTGGTGATCGAGGACACCCTGGTCACCGCCGAACGCGAGGCGCGCCAGGCGCTGGGTTCGTCGATCATCACCGCCGAGGACATCCAGCGCCGGCCGCCGGCCAACGACCTGTCCGACATCATCCGCCGCGAGCCCGGGGTCAACCTCACCGGCAACAGCGCCAGCGGCGCGCGGGGCAACAACCGGCAGATCGACCTGCGCGGCATGGGCCCGGAAAACACCCTGATCCTTATCGATGGCAAGCCTTCGAGCGCGCGCAATGCCGTGCGCTACGGCTGGAACGGCGACCGCGACACCCGTGGCGAAACCAACTGGGTGCCGGCCGAGGCGGTCGAGCGCATCGAGATCCTGCGCGGCCCGGCGGCGGCGCGCTACGGCTCCGGCGCCATGGGCGGGGTGGTCAACATCATCACCAAGCGCCCCACCGAGGAGCTCAAGGGCAGCCTCAACCTGTACACGCAAATGCCCGAGGACAGCGCCGAGGGCGCCAGCCGCCGGGCCAACTTCAACCTGGGCGGTGGGCTGACCGACAACCTCGGGTTTCGTGTCTATGGCGGCCTGGCCAAGACCGACGCCGACGACCTGGACATCAACGCCAAGCACGCCAACAGTGCCTTGGTCGCTGGCCGTGAAGGGGTGCGCAACAAGGACATCAACGGCCTGCTGAGCTGGAAGCTCAACGACGAGCATCGCCTTGAGGTCAGCGCCGGCTACAGCCGCCAGGGCAATATCTACGCGGGCGACACCATGAACAGCAACGGCGGCGGCAATCCCGAGCTGATCTCCAGCCTGTATGGTCACGAAACCAACGTGATGCAGCGCAACACCTACGACCTGACCCACCTGGGCGACTTCGCCTGGGGCACCAGCAAGACCGTGCTGGCCTACGAGTACGTGCGCAACTGGCGCCTCAACGAAGGCCTGGCTGGCGGCCCGGAAGGTTCGATCAACGGCACCGGCGCGGCGCTGTCGCGGCTGCGCAACACGCGCCTGAGCAGCGAGGTCAACCTGCCGTTTGCCCTGGGCAGCACCGAGCATGTGCTGACCCTGGGGGGCGAGTACCTCTACGAAACCCTCAACGACCAGGGCTCGTTCCGCCCGCAGAGCTTCGACCCCAGCGGCTCCGGCAACAATGCCATCGTCGGTTTCAACCGCGCCGACAGCAAGATGAACGCCCGCAGCCACGCGCTGTTCGTCGAAGACAACATCATCGTCGGCGACACCACCATCACCCCGGGCCTGCGCTTCGACCACCACGACACCTTCGGCGACAACTTCAGCCCGAGCCTGAACCTGGCGCACCGGCTCAGCGAGCAGTGGACGCTCAAGGGTGGCATCGCCCGCGCCTACAAGACGCCCAACCTGTACCAGGCCAACCCCAACTACCTGCTCTACAGCCGGGGCAATGGTTGCAGCGTGCAGCAGGCCAACTCGGGTGGCTGCTACCTGCAGGGCAACGCCGACCTCAAGCCGGAGATCAGCGTCAATAAAGAGATCGGCCTGGCCTATGACCAGGGTGACTGGCGTGCCAGCGCGACGTACTTTCGCAACGACTACCAGAACAAGGTCATCGGCGACACCGATGTGCTTTACACCATCAACAGTGGCCGCCGCGTGACCCAGTGGGAAAACGCCGGCAAGGCGCGGGTCGAAGGGATCGAGGGCAACCTGTTCGTCGAACTGAGCCCGAGCCTGGACTGGAACACCAACCTGACCTGGATGCTCGACAACGACAACCGCGAAACCGGCGAGCCGTTGTCGGTGATCCCGCAGTACACGGTCAACACCAGCCTCGACTGGCAGGCCACCGACAAGCTGTCGCTGCAGGTGGCGGGCACCTGGTACGGCAAGCAGAAATCGCCGACCTACAACTACCGCACCCAGGAGAAGTACGACAGCCAGGCGCAGCAGGATGTCGAGGCTTACGGGCTGGTGGACGTCAGCGCCGGCTACCGCTTCAACGCCACCTACGATGTGCGCCTGGGTGTGAACAACGTGTTCGACAAGCAGATCATGCGTGGCGGCAACGCCAGCAGCTCGGGGGCCAACACCTACAACCAGCCGGGCCGGGCGCTGTTCGCGGCGTTGAACATCTCGTTCTGAGGCCTATGGCTGAGCTCTGCAAGCCCCCTGTGGGAGCGGGTTCACCCGCGAACACCGGCGCAGCCGGTGCCAGGCACCGCGTTGCCTGGTTCGCCAGCAAGCCTGGCTCCTCCAGGGGGCGAGCATGGCCGAGCTCTGCACGATCCCTGTGGGAGCGGGTTCACCCGCGAACACCGGCGTAGCCGGTGCCATACACTGCGTTGCCTGCTTCGCCAGCAAGATCGACTCCTACAGAAGCAGGTTCACCCGCGAAGCAGCCGCAAAACAAGCAAGCTGCCTGCCTGACGCCCTGCTGGTCGATCAACTTCAGGCCCGTGCCGGATTGCCATGCAGGGCCTTGACCTCGGCCTCGGCCCCCGGCAACCACTGCGGTGCGATGCCGAAGGTCTGGAACACATTGCGGGTGCGCAGTGTGTAGTGCTCGGTGCCGGTCAGGTGGTTGATGATGCTGGCGCTGCGGAAGGCGCCCATGGCCAGGTCGGGCGCGCCGACGCCGTGGGAGTGGATCTCGGCGTTCTGCACGTAGATCCGCCCCTTGATGTGCGCCGAGGTCTTGAGGGTGTAGTCGCGGTTGACCGCGGCATGGCCCTTGCTATCGAACTCCAGCCATTGCTCGAGGCTGCGCAGAAATGACGGGAACACATAGTCGTAACCGGTGGCCAGCACCAGTGCATCGGTGTCGAAACCGAAGCGCTTGTGCATGTCCAGCTGGCGACAATGCAGCGACAGACGTTGGCCGTCGCTGTCGATATGCTCAAGCTCGGTGCGCGACTGCACCACCACCGGCAAGGCTTGCTCGATCGACTGCATGTACAGGCAGTCGTAGATGTCCTTGATGGTGTCCAGGGAGATGCCCTTGTACCACAGGCTTTGCCCTTGCAGGGCCGCGAGCCGGCTGTGCTCGGGCAGGGCGTGGAAGTGCTCGGCGTAGTCCGGGGAAAAGTGCTCGGAACCGAGCTTGGAATACTCCATGGCGATGAACCCCCGGCTGCGCGACAGCCAGTTCAGCGCATAGCCGTGGCGCGGCCGCTCGCGCAGCAGGTCGAGGAAGATCTCCGCTGCGCTTTGCCCACTGCCGACGATGGTGATATCGCGGCGGGTCTGCAGTGCCTGCTTGTTCTGCAGGTAGGCGCTGGAGTGGATGCAGTTGCCCTGGCCCATCGCCGCGTTGGCCATTGCCGGCCAGGTCGGTTCGGTGCCGACCCCCAGCACCAGGTTACGGCCCCGGTAGGTCAGCTGCTGCTGGCTGGCCTGGTCGAGCACGCTCAGGTGGAAAATGTCGTCGATCACTTCCAGCGCCACCACCCGGGACGAGAAGCGGATGTTGTCCATCTGCTCGCTGACCCATTGGCAGTACCGGTTGTACTCGGCCCGTGGCGCGTAGAAGCTCTCGTAGGAGCAGAACTGGTGCAGCCGGCCTTGCTCGTGCAGGTAGTTCAGGTAGGTGTAGCGGCTGCGCGGTTCGACCATGGTCACCAGGTCGGCGGTGAACGGCACTTGCAGGGTCGCGTCGTCGATCAGCATGCCGGCATGCCACTCGAAGCGCGGCTTGGCTTCGAAGAACAGGCTGTCGACCTGGTCCAGTGGCTGCAGCAAGGCGCAGAGCCCGAGGTTGAACGGGCCGACGCCCACCCCGAGCAGATCGTAGATGCGATCAGTTGAATGTTTCACGTTGGAGTTTCCATGCCCTGGCTGCCGCTGGCAGCCGTATTCCTTGAACTGAACCGCGCCGCTAGGGCGGGTGCCTCAGTCGTTCAACATCTGGTGGTAGGTGATGAAGTCCTGTTCGGCCTGGTAACCCAGCGATTCGTACAGGGCTTGCGCCGCTGTGTTGCTGCGCGCGGTGTCCAGGCTCAGGCGCTGGGCGCCTTCGGCCTTGAAGGTGGCGGTGAGGTGGTTCATCAGTGTCCGCGCGTGGCCGCCGCGGCGGGCGTGGGGCGCCACGAACAGGTCGTACAGCCAGTAGAAGCGCTTCATCGCCAGCGAGCAGGTCGCCGGGTACAGCTGGGCGAAGGCGATGGCCTGGTAGTTGTCGTCCAGCAGCAGGAAGATCCGCGAGTTGCCGGTTTCCAGGTTGTTTTGCAGAAACGCCCGGGCGGTCGGCAGGTCGTCGGCCTCTTCGTAGAACATGCGGTACTGGTTGAACAGGTCCGCGGCGGCATCGAGGTGTTGCAGTTCACAGGCAATGATGTGCATGGCTGGGTCTCGTCTTCAGTGGATCTGGCCGATTTCGATCTGGACGTTGTTGATGTCGCGGAAGAAGAACGCCCGGTACCCTTCCAACTCGCGGGCGGTGTAGGGCTGCTCGGTGGTGGGGGTGATGCCCATGGCCTTGACCCGCGCGAACACCTCGTCGATGTTGTCGACCATGAACGCCAGGTGGATGCCACCGGAGTCGTTGTGCTGGGAAATGATATGACGGCCCTTGGAGCTGTGATGCTCGATCAGCTCGAAGTCGCGCTGGCCGATGCGCACCATGCACGAGGTGTAGTCCGGCTGGTGCACGTTGATGACCTGGCCCACGCCGTCGCCGCTGATGCGCACTGCCTCTTCGTAGATTTCCACGGTGGTCAGCTGGCGGTAGAAGGCCAGGGTTTCCTCGATGTTCAGGACGGTGAGGCCTACGTGGTTGAGTGTTTCAAGCATGATTACTGGCTCCGGCTTTCAAGGGTGTGGGTAAGGAACGCAAGGGTGGGGGTTTCGAGGAAGTCGATGAAGTCGACCAGCTCGCCGAACTCGGTTTCCACCGCGGACAACAGGTGCATGATGTTGATCGACGAGCCGCCCAAGGCGCGGAAGTCCGACGCCGGGCTCAGCGAGGCCAGCGGCACGTGCAATTCGGTGGCCCAGAGCTCGGCCAGGCGCGCGAAGGTGTCGCCGTGGTCTTCGCTGCCAGCCTGCGCTTGCGCGGCCGGAACCTGAGCGGGCAACTGGCCCAAATCGACCTTGCCGTTGGGCTTGTAGGGCATGGCTGTCAGGCGCACCACCTGCTGGGGCACCTTGTAGTCCGGCAAGTGCTGGCCCAGCAGGTCGCGTACCTGCTGGCTGCTCAGGGGCGCTGGGGCGACGATATAGGCCACCAGCCCGGCCTGCGGGTCGGCGGTCACCGCCACTTCCTGGTAGCCCAGGCGCAACAGCGCCGCTTCGATTTCTTCCAGCTCGATGCGATAGCCGCGCACTTTCACCTGGCGGTCGAGGCGGCCGAGGAAGTGGATATCGCCCTGGGCGCTGCGTTGCACCAGGTCACCGCTGCGGTACAGCCGCGAGGCGTCCAGGGCCGGCAGGCTGATGAAGCGCTCGGCACTGGTGGCTGGGTCATCCAGGTAACCGGCGGCCAGGGCCAGGCCGGCGATATGCAGCTCGCCCTGTTCGGCCGGGCGCTGCTGTTCGTCGAGCACGTACAGGCGCACGCCACGGATCGCCTGGCCAATGTTCTGCGCGGCGGTGTCGGCGCTCATGCGCTTGCAACTGACCAGCACCGTGGCCTCGGTCGGGCCATAGAGGTTGTACAGGCGTCGGCCCTGCGACCAAGCCTCGATGGCGCGCGGATGGCAGGCTTCGCCGCCGGTCAGCACGGTGCCCAGGCTGGGGAAGCGGCTGGGGTCGAAGATGGTCAGCAGCGGCGGCGGCAGGAACGCCTGGGTGACGCCGTGGCGGGCACAGAAGCTAGCCAGTGCGGCTTCGGACATCCGCTCTTCGTCACTGGCGATGCACAAGGCGGCGCCGCTGAGCAGGGTAGGGAAGATGTCCAGCACCGAGGCATCGAAGTTGATGGTCGAGTATTGCAGCACCCGCGCGCCCGGGCCGAGGTCGAAGGCGTCGATGGCCCAGTCGACCAGGTTGAGCAGGCTCAGTTGGCTGACGCTGACGCCTTTCGGGCGCCCGGTGGAGCCCGAGGTGAAGATGGTGTAGGCGTTGTCGCTGGCAATCGTCGCCGCGGGCGCAGGGGCCGGGAGGTCGGCCTGGTCTTGGGCGTGCAGCCACTGCGGGGTCAGCACCAGCGCGCAGCGGCAGCGCTCGCGCAATTGCTGGCGGCTGTCCGCGTTCAAGGCCGGGTCGATCGGCACATAGCTGGCGCCGCTGCTGAGGATGGCCAGGATCGCCACGTAGAGGTCGATGCCTTTGCCCAGCGACAGGCCGATCTTGTCGGTGGGCGCGATGGCCCGCCCAAGCTCGCGGGCAACCTCGCGCTGCAACAGCGCGGCCATGGCATCGACCCGCGCGAGCAACCCGGCATAGTCGAGTTGGCCGTCAGCGGCGATCAGCGCGGGCATGTGCGGGTGACGCTGGGCGCTGGCGTGGAAGCGTTGGATAACGGTATTCATCGGGGCATTCGCTCAACAGGCCAGGCGGGTGACGAGGCACGCGCCGAGCTGGAACGGCCCGGTGCTGAACAGCAGGGCATGTTCGCCCGGCTGCAGCGCGCCTTCGGCGTGCAGGTGGCCGAGGTTGATCAGGTTGTCGGCGCTGAAGCAGTGGGCATGGCGCGCCAGCGGCGCGGTCACCGCCTTGCTGAAGCTGATCCCGGCGAGCTGGCAGAACAGCCTGGTCGCCTCCAGGGTGTAGTTGTTGCAGATGAAGTGCTGCACGGTGCGCGGGGCGATCTCGGCGTGCTGGCAGGTCTGCTTGATCAGCGCGGCGATGCTGCGCATGTCGGTGTCGTTGGAAAAATGCTCGATCTGCTCGGTGTTGGCGCTGTACTGCACCTTGCCGCGCAGGGCGTACTGCATCTGCGCCGGCTGGCGGCTGACGACACAGGCCGCGGCGGCGTCGCCGGTCACGTAGACGAAGTCGCTGCCTTCGCCATAGACCCGTTGCAGCGCGTCGCCGGCCTGGTCGAAGGTCACCAGCAGTACAGGCTCAGCCTCGCCGCTGGCGGTCAGCGCCGCAGCCATTTTCAGGCCGGCGTGGAACCCCGCGCAGCCTGCCAGGCCCACGGCGTAGAAGGGCACGGTCTGCATCCGCAGGGTGCGGCCCAGTTCCGCGAGCCACAGGGCCTCAAGGTTGTTCTGGGCATCGAGCAGGCCCGATACCAGCAGCACCGCGCCGATGTCGCCGGGCTGACGGCCACTGTCGGCCAGGGCGCGGGTCACCGCGCGGGTCACCAGCTCCCAGTGCTGGCCAGGGTGGTGGGAGAAACAGCGCACGCCATTGGCTTCGGACTGCAGCAGGGCGCGGGTCTGTGGCGCCATTTGCGCCGCCTCGATGTCCACGGCTTGGCCGGTCTCGCAGGCGATGCCGCCCAGGTAAACGGTTGGGTTCACGTTGTGCTCATCTTGTTCAAAGGGTGAAGGCAAGCCCACGCCAGGCCTGTCGAGAGGGCGCGAGCGTGGGCACCCGGCGCCTGGTGGCGTGGGTGTCGGGGTTACGAGGTGGTCAGTCTTTCCAGTACAGCGGGTGGCGCACCGTCACCTTGGTGATGGTCGCTTGCTGTTTCCAGATGCCCTTGAAACCTTGCGGCAGGACGAAGATGTCGCCGGCCCGGTAGTGCTGCTGGGCGCCATTGGCTTCGGTGATCTGTACTTGCCCGCTGATCAGCTGGATGACTTCGGTTTCGGGCCAGCCATGCAGTTGCAGCTCCACCGGCGGGAGTTCGCAGACTTCGACCGCGGCTTGTTCGCCGGGGGCGGTGAAGGGCGAGAGGCAGCGATAGCGGTAATGGGTGCCGTTGAGCGCCGTATAGAATTCGGAGGTGTCTGGGGTGCTTACCAACGGCACGCTGGCTGGAACGCTACGCGGGATCGGCAAGGTGCTGGGGGATGGCGCCTCAGGGGCGCTGCCATTGCTGGCGAAAACGGCCGAACTGGCGGCCATAAACACGCAGGCGAGGGGGATTGCGGACAGGCGAGACACGCGTATTGCCTCCTTGGCAACTCTTATTCTTCCGTGGGCTTTTCGAAAAAAAGCACGCGAAGATAGTCTGGTGGCAAAGCGATGTCAAACTGCCTGTGAGCGGGTTAGTCGAGCAAGGTGTGGCGCGCTTCGAGCCAGCGTTCGAAGCACTCGAAGGTGGCCACCGCGGCCTGGAGCGTTCGCGCCTCGCGCTCGGGCTGGCGGGCAAAGGCGCCGAGCCGCGCGAGGAAACTGCGCCAGTAGGTGCCGGTCAACGGGCCGTAGACGTCGAGAAAGCCGCCGCCGCTGTCAGCGTCGATGCCCAGGCGCTCGACCATGGCCTGCTTGAGCACCTGGCCGCCGAGGGTGGAACCTTCGAGCACGTACATCACCCCCAGGGCACTGGCCTCGTCGTCGATCCGTGGCAACTCCTGGCAGTGGGGCAGGGCCTGGACATCGACGCCGAGCCTGCGTAGGTCCCGGGCCAGGGCAGGCAGCTTGTCGCGCTCGCGCCCTTGGTAGCCGGCCAGGGCGGTTTCCAGTGGCGCGTGGAAGCCATGGTAGGCGGCCATCAGGTCGCGGTAGCGCGCCAGGTCGAACCCATCGCTGAAAAACGGCAGGCGTGCTTCCAGCCGTTTGTGGCTGGCCCGGGTGGCCTCGCGCAAGGCAAGCAGCAGCGATTGGGGCGTGTCAGGCATGGCTGAGGGTTCTGGAGGGCGAGGGCCGATACTGCCAGATCGCCCCCTGTCTGTCCCGGCGTATCTTGGAGGAGCCGGCCTTGCCGGCGAATCCTCGCACGTGGCCTCAGAACGCCAGTTTGTAGCCGATCAGCAGCAGCATGGTCGCCAGGCACGGGCGCAGCACCCGGTCGGAGATGCGCCCGGTCAGGTGGCTGCCCAGGTAGATCCCCGGCAGCGAACCCAGCAGCAGGTAGCCCAGCAGCGACCAGTCCATGTTGCCCATGCCGGCGTGGCCCAGGCCCGCCACCAAGGTCAGCGGCACGGCGTGGGCGATCTCGGTGCCGACCAGGCGGCGGGTGACCAGGAACGGGTAGAGCAGGAACAGCGCCACGGTGCCCAGGGCACCGGCGCCGATGGAGGTGAGGGTGACCATCACCCCGAGCACGATGCCGGTGATCACGGTCAGCACATTGAGGGTGCGGTCGCTGAGGTGGTAGTGGTCGCCGGCGTGCTTGCTGGCGAAGGCCTGCAGTTTCGATTTGAACAGGATCGCCAGGGCGGTGAGGATCAGCACCACCGCCAGGCCTTGCTTGATGATGGCGTTGAGCGCCGAGGTATCGGTGTGCAGGGTGCTGAGGAACCACAAGGTCAGGGCCGCCGCCGGCACGCTGCCGAGGCTGAGCCAGCCGGTGATCTTCCAGTCGATGTTCTTGTTGCGGCCATGCACCCAGACGCCACTGGCCTTGGTGATGGCGGCGTAGAGCAGGTCGGTGCCCACGGCGGTGGCGGGGTTGATGCCAAACCACAGCAGGATCGGAGTCATCAGCGAGCCGCCGCCGACGCCGGTCATGCCGACGATGAAGCCCACGGCCAGTCCGGCAATGGTGAAACCGAAAGAACCTACATCCATACGCTACTCGACGCCCAGCTTTGCCCGTGATCGGATGCTGCCCAGCATATAGATTTTTTTATAGCCAAATAGACTTGTTCGTTATTAGGTTATAACCGCTCGCTGGCGGGCAGGGCACTGCTATCCCTGTGGCAGCAACTGTCTTGTTCAACTGCTAAAGCTAGCGCGAATCCCTGTGGGAGCGGCTTCAGCCGCGAACACCGGCGCAGCCGGTGCCAGACACCGCGTCGCTTGCTTCGCGGGTAAACCCGCTCCCACAGGTGGAGTGCATGCCCCGAGGTCGGCGCGGTCGCTGTGGGAGCGGCTTCAGCCGCGAACACCGGCGCAGCCGGTGCCAGACACCGCGTCGCTTGCTTCGCGGGTAAACCCGCTCCCACAGGTGGAGTGCATGCCCCGAGGTCGGCGCGGTCGCTGTGGGAGCGGCTTCAGCCGCGAACACCGGCGCAGTCGGTGCCAGATACCGCGTCGCTTGCTGCGCGGCGGTGCGGCGGTCCGACAAGCCCGCTCCCACAGGTGGAGTGCATGGCTTGAGGTCGGCGCGGTCGCTGTGTGCGGGCAAGCCCGCTCCCACAGGGATTCGCGCTAGCTTTAGCAGTTGAGCAAGACGGTTGCTCCTACAGGGGCCCTGGATCTTCAGCGATCGGTCATCACCACCATCACCCGCGCATCGCCGCCATCCTCGCTCTCCGACAGGTAGATATGCCCCACCTGGCTGTCGAAATACGCGGTTTCCTGCGGGCCGATGCTGACCGCTTCGCCGGTCTCGAATTCGATGCGCACCCGCCCGCTGATGACCATGGCGAACTCCTGCCCGGGGTGGCGGATGAAATCGTCGAACTGGCCGCGTTCGCGGGCAATGATGCGGGCATAGGCCGGGGTCATGCGGCGTTCCGGGAACGCACCGGCAATCGGGTAGTAGTCGTAGGTGCCGGTGGAATACCCCGCCACGGCGGCCAGTGAATCGACCACCACGGTGGCCGGTTGCGCCGCCACGCTCGGGCTGCTGGCGCGAAACAGCTGGGCGATGTCCAGGTTCAGCGCGCGGGCGACGGCGGCGAGCTTTTCGTAACTCACCGATACCTGCGCCAGTTCCATCTTCGACAAGGTCGACAGCGGCACCCCGCTTTGCGCCGACAGCTGCTTGAGCGTCATCTGCCGGCTCTTGCGCAACTGGCGCAGGCGCGCGCCGACGGCGCTGCGGTCGAGTTGGGGGCGGGCGGTGGGGGTGTCGGGCATCGGGGCGCTCAAGCAGGTCTTTGGTCGGGCATCTTACCGTGTCGGCTTGCGCAATTCGAAATTCTCATATATTAGAATTCTCACAAATGATAATTAGCGCCGCAGGAGCGTGCATGGGACCTATCCACGACACCTTGATCATTGGCGCCGGCATTGCCGGTGCCTCCCTGGGCTACCGCCTGGCCGGCCAGTGCCAGGTGCTGATGCTCGAGCGCGAAGCGCAGCCGGGCTACCACGCCACCGGGCGCTCGGCGGCGATGTTCATGGAGGCCTACGGCACCCCGCAGATCCAGGCGCTGACCCGCGCCAGCCGGGCGTTCTATGCGCAGCCGCCGGCAGGGTTCTGCGAGCATCCGTTGCTGGAGCCGCGCGGCTGCCTGTACGTCGCCAACCTGGAACAACATGAATTGCTGCAAGCGACCTACGCGCAGAACCTGGCCAACGGCACCGCCGTCAGCCTGCTCGACAGCGCGGCGGCGCTGGCCCTGGTGCCCAGCCTGCGCGGTGAGCGGCTGGCCGGGGCGGTGCACGAGAGCGGGGCCATGGACCTTGACGTGCATGGCTTGCACCAGGGCTTTTTGCGCGGTTTCCGCCAGGCCGGTGGCGAACTGCGCTGCAACGCCGAAGTGGTCCAGGCCTACTACCTGGACGACCTCTGGCACGTCGAGCTGGCCGATGGCAGCCACGTGCGCGCCCGGCAGTTGGTCAATGCCGCCGGGGCCTGGGCCGACCGGGTGGCCGAGCAGTGCGGGGTGGCCAGGATCGGCCTGCAACCTTGCCGGCGCAGCGCCTTCACCTTCCCCGGCCCGGCGCAGCACGACTTCGCCCATTGGCCGGCGGTGATCGGTGTCGACGAAAGCTTCTACTTCAAGCCCGACGCCGGCCAGTTGCTCGGCTCGCCGGCCAACGCCGACCCGGTCGAGCCCCAGGACGCCGCCCCGGAAGAACTGGACCTGGCCCTGGGCATCTACAATATCGAGGCCATGACCACCCTCGAGATCCGCCGCCCCAGCCACAGCTGGGCGGGCCTGCGCTCGTTCGTCGCCGACGGCGACCTGGTGATCGGTTTCGACCCTGTGGCGCCGGCGTTCTTCTGGCTGGCGGCGCAGGGCGGCTATGGCATCCAGTCCGCGGCCGCGGCCTCGCGCCTGGCGGCCGACCTGCTGCAAGGCCAGCCCTTGTGTTCCAGTCTTGTTCGCCAGGGCGTCGAGCCTGCTCGACTGTCCCCGGCACGTTTCAGCCAACCCTCCATGGAGACTTCCCATGAGCAATGACATCCAGCGTTTTCCCAGCAGCCTGCCGTTTCCTTTCTCCCGCGCGGTGAAAGCCGGCGGCTTCCTGTTCCTGTCCGGGCAGATCCCGATGAGCGCCAGCGGCGAGGTGCTCAAGGGCGATATCCAGGCCCAGACCCGCGCTGCCTGTGAGCGTATCGGCGAGAGCCTGGCAGCCTGCGGCGCGCGATTCGACCAGGTGGTGAAAGCCACCGTGTGGCTGTCGGACATGAGCCACTTCGCCGGTTTCAACGAGGTGTACAAGGAATTCTTCGGCGCGGCGTTGCCGGTGCGCTCGACCGTGGCCTCGGCGCTGGCGCTGGGGGTGGATGTGGAGATCGAGGTGCAGGCCTATCTCGGCCAGGACAACTGACACCCTGGGAGCGGGCTTGCCCCGCGATGGCTGTATCGCGGGGCAAGCCCGCTCCCACGACACCCTGCAACGACCCGCTACAACAATAAGAACCAGAGGTGCACATGCAAGAGCAACTGAAGATCGCCGGCGCATTCGTCGGCGTGATCGTGGGGGCGGGCTTTGCGTCCGGGCGGGAACTGCTGTTGTTCTTCGTCGATTTCGGCGTGTGGGGCCTGGTCGGCGCGTTGGTCAGCGCCGCCTTGTTCACCTTCCTCGGCATGGCCCTGGCCGGGCTCGGCAACCGCCTGCGGGCCACTTCGCACAAGGCCGTCATCGAGGCTATCTGCGGCCGCCACCTGGGCCGTTTCGTCGATTGGCTCATCACCTTCTTCATGTTCGGCGTGACCGTGGTCATGCTCGCCGGCGGTGGCGCCCTGCTCGAGCAGCAGTTCGGCATTCCGGCGCTGGCTGGCAGTGTGCTGGTCACGCTGCTGGTGGTGGCCATCGTCTGCCTCGAGGTGCAAAAGGTGATGGTCGCCATCGGCGCGATCACCCCGTTGCTGATCCTGGTGGCGTCGGCCATTGCCCTGTACGCGGTGTGTACCCGCAGCCAAAGCTTCGCGGCCCTCGACCAGCTGGCCAGCCAGCAGGAGGCCGGTACGCGGCACTGGTTGCTTGGGGCGTTCCTGTATGTGTCCTACAACATCGTTGCCGGGGCGCCGATCCTGGCGATCCTCGGCGGATCGGCGCGCAATGGCCGGGTGGCGGTGGTTGGTGGTCTGCTCGGCGGCGCGGCGCTGGGGGGCTTGATGCTGGTGATGAGCGCGGGGTTGCTGTCACGCCTGGACAGCGTCGCCGCCTTGCCGATGCCGATGCTGTCGATCGCCAGCGAAGTGTCGCCGTTGCTGGGGCTGGTGATGTGCCTGATCATCTTCGGGATGATCGTCAACACGGCGGTGGGCACGTTGTTCTCGTTCCTGTCGCGGCTGTTGCCGGCGGGCACGGCGAAGTTTCGCGTGGGGGCGGTGGTGACCGGGATGGTGGGGTTCGGCTGCAGCCTGGTGGGGTTCATCAGCCTGGTGGGGCAGGTGTATCCGTTGTTCGGTTACCTGGGCCTGGTGCTGATGGTGGCGGTGCTGGTGGGCTGGGTGCGGCGCGGCAACGCGGCGAAGGTGGCGGTGGTTTGACCGGCGTCTTCGCCGGCAAGGCCGGCTCCTGCAGGAGCCGGCGTGCCGGCGAAGCGGGCGGCTTAGATGCGGAAGCTGCCCACCAGTTGCTTCAGGCGCCCGGCTTGTTGGCTCAGGGCGTCGCAGTGGCGCAGGGTTTCGTTGAGGTTCTCCACCCCTTGCTGGTTCAGCGCGTTGATCTGGGTGATGTCCAGGTTCAGGCTCTCGACCACGGCGGTCTGCTCCTCGGTGGCGGTGGCCACCGACTGGTTCATGCCGTCGATCTCGCCGATGCGCTGGGTCACGCTGGCCAGGCGCTCGCCGGCCTGGTTGGCCACTTGTACGGTCTGCTCGCTGGACACCTGGCTGGTGTTCATGGTGTGCACGGCTTCGCGCGAGCCCACCTGCAGGCTGGTGATCATGCGGTGGATTTCTTCGGCCGATTCCTGGGTGCGGTGAGCCAGGTTGCGCACCTCGTCGGCGACCACGGCGAAGCCACGGCCGGCTTCACCGGCACGGGCCGCCTCGATGGCGGCGTTGAGCGCCAGCAGGTTGGTCTGCTGGGAGATGCCCTTGATCACGTCGAGGATCTTGCCGATCTCGTCGGTGCTGGCGTTGAGGGTCTCGATCTGCTCGCACGACTCGCTGATGCGCTCGGACAGGGCGGTCATGGCGCTGATCGCTTCCTCGACCACCTGGCGACCACCGTTGGCCTGCTCGCTGGCGCCGCTGGCGTGCTGCGAGGCATCGGCGGCGTTGCGGGCGATTTCCTGGGTGGCGGCGCCCAGTTCGTTGATCGCCGCGGCGACGCTGTTGGTGCGCATGCTCTGCTCTTCGGAGCCGGAGAGCGAAGCGTTGGAGGCGCCCACCACTTTTTCCGACAGGTCATGCACCAGGCGGGTGGCCGACGACACTTCGCTGATCGAGGCGTGGATCCGCTCGACGAAGCGGTTGAACGAAGTGGCCAGCTCGCCGAACTCGTCCTTCTGTTCCACCACCAGGCGGCGGGTCAGGTCGCCTTCGCCTTCGGCGATGTCCTGCATGGCGCGGCCCATGGTGGTCAGCGGGCGCATCAGCACCGGGATCAGCAGGCCCAGCAGGCCGGCGATGACAGCCACGGCGATGAGCATGGCGATGATGGCCGAGGTGCGGAACTGGCTCAGCGGTGCATAGGCTTTTTCTTTGTCGATCGACAGGCCGATGTACCACTGTGCCGACGGCAGGCCGTCCACCGGGGCGAAGGAGATGATCCGGTCCTTGCCGTCGAGGCTGACTTCCTGGATGCCGGTTTCCACGCGCAGGGGCGAGCCTGGGTAGATGTCCTTGAGGTTCTTCATCACCCGGTCCTTGTCCGGGCTGACGATCACCTGGCCGTTGCGGTCGACCAGGAAGGCGTGGCCGATGCCGCCGAAGTCCACGGCATTGATGATGTCGACCAGGGTGTTCAGGCTCAGGTCGCCGCCGACCACGCCGAGCAGCTCACCGCTGCCCTTGGCCTTGACCGGCATGGCGATGGTCACCACCAGGCCACCGACGGCCGCCATGTAGGGCGGGGTCAGCATGGTCTGGTTGGCGGCCACGGCCTGGGTGTACCAGGGGCGCTGGCGCGGGTCGTAGCCGTCAGGCATCTTGGCGTCGGGACGCTGGGTGAACAGGCCGGTGTTCTGGCCGAAGTAGGTGAACTGGAAGTTGCTGGTGTACGACGGCTGGTCGACCAGGCCTGGCACGTTGCTGCCGGCGCCTTGCTGGGCGATGTCCTGGGCCAGGTTTTCCAGCACCAGGATGCGCCCGCTCATCCAGTTCTGCACGCTGCTGGCGGTCTGCGCGCCGGCCTGGCGCACCGACGACTCGATGTTCTGGCGGATGGTGTTGCGTTGCAGGTAGTCGTTGTAGAGGGTGAACAGCGCGAAGGCCAGGACCACGACGGCGCAGGCACTGAGCAGGATCTTGTGGCGGAATTTCAGGTTCATGTTTCGAGACCTTGAGCCAGTGAAAGGAGGGCGCCGCGCGCTTGTGGCACGAGTGGCGAAACCTGTTGCCACGGTTATCGGCCGCTTCTGAAAAATGTTGAAAGACTAAATGTCGCAGTGGTTGGCGGATACGCCCTCAGCCTGTGACAAATGATTGCTCCGACAACAAGCTGACCAAGGCCTTGGCGGCCTGGCCGAGGGGTTGCTGCTTGAGCCAGAAGGCGTGCACGGGCAGTTGCAGTTCGTTGCGGGTGTTGTGGAACTGCAGCCGTACCAGGCGCCCGGCGGCCAGCGACGGGGCGATCCGCGACAGCGGCAGGTCGCCCCAGCCCAGACCGGCCTCGACCATCTGCACGGCCAGGTCGAGGCTGTCGGTACGCCAGTGCGAGGTGCCAATCAACGAACGTGGGTCGGACAATGGCAAATCACGGCTGCGCACCAGGATCTGCCGCAGGTTGACCAGGTCCTCGAGGTGGCGGATACGCCCTTCGACCAGGGCCGGGTGCCGCGGCGACAGGGTGGCCACCAGTGATTCCATGGCGATGTGCTGGAAGCTGCGCCGTGGGTCGACCTGCAGCCCGGCAAAGGCCAGGCACAGGTTGGCCCGGCCACTGTCGAGCAGTTGCAGGGCTTCTTCCTGAGGGGCGGCCAGCAGTTCGATATCGAGTAGCGGATAGCGCTCGCCCAGGCGGGTGATGGCCGCCAGCAGTGGGCGTTGGTCGATGTCTGGCACCACGGCGATGGCCAGGCTGCTTTCCAGTCCGCGCGACAGCTCAAGGGCGTGCACTTCCAGCAACCCCAGTTGCTCGGCGATCAACCGTGCGTGGGGCTCCAAGGCCAGGGCCTGGGCGGTGGGACGCGCCTCGCGCGGGCCGCGCTGGAACAGCGGGTAGCCAAGCTCCGCTTCAAGGTTGCCGATGGCCATGCTCACTGCCGAAGGCACGCGTCCCGAGGTGCGGGCGGCGGCGGAAAACGACCCGCGGTCGAGCACGGCGAGAAACAGCAGGATGGTGTCGCTGGAAAAGTTCATGGCAGTCTCCTTTCAATAAATCTGAAAGCTGCCGACTTTTTCTGTCAAGTGTATTGATGCATTCTGCGCGCCTTTCGTGAAACCCGCAGTCAAGGTAACCCCGTGCAAGGACTCAAACGCAAACTGGTCTACGTGACCTTCTACGAACTGATCGGCTTGTGCATGTCGACCCTGGGCCTGGCCTACCTGTCCGACACCCAGGCCTCGCACACCGGCCCACTGGCGGTGATGATCACCACCATCGCCATGGTCTGGAACCTCATCTACAACACCTTGTTCGAGCGCTGGGAGAGCCGCCAGGCCAAGCGCGGCCGCAGCCTGGGCCGGCGGGTGGCGCATGCCATCGGCTTCCAGCTGACCCTGGTGGTGTACCTGATCCCGCTGATCGCCTGGTGGCTGGACATGACCCTGCTCGAGGCGTTGCTGGTGGACCTGGCGTTCATCATCCTGGTGCCGTGCTACACGTTCGTCTACAACTGGGCATTTGATCGCATCTTCGGCCTGCCGACCTCGGCGCTGGCGCCGGCCTGAACCTGCGGGCGGGGGATCAGGGCGGCAGGCGTATCAATAAAGGCGCCTGCGACCGGCTCCCGAGCAAGCTGTCCTCCACCTGCCCCGACAGGTAATACACCCCGGCCATCGCGCCGCTCTGGCGGTTTTCCATCAGCTCTTGCCATTCCTGGTTCAGCGCCACGTTGAGAATCACCCGCAGTTGCTCGACCATCTGCGGGTGTTCGCGGTCATGGGTGAGCATGCCGTAGCCGGTCACCGCCACCGAGATCATCGCCCCCGCCGCCTTGCCCACCGCGGCGGCGATGGCGCTGGCCGCGCCGCGTGGGGCCAGGCTGGCGCCGAGCTTCTCGCTGGCCTGGGTGGCCACCGACGACAACCCTGCCTCGGTTTGCCCAGGCCCCTTGGCGGCCTGCTGGTGCAAATGCTGGCACAGGGCTTGCCAGGCCGGTTGCTGCGCCAGCGACTTGGCCCGCAGCAAGGTATACAGCGAGGCGTCGCGGGCCTTGGGTGGGCCCAGGGCAATGATCGGGATACGGTTCAGGCGCTGGCTGAACTGCTCGGGCGGGGCGTTGTAGCGCTGGATGATCGTCGGCAACTGCTGGCCGAGCAGTTGCAGGTACAGCTCGCTGGCGCGGTCGCGGATGCCCTCGGGGTCAATCTGTTCGGCCACCGGTTCGATCACCCGCGCGTGGTACTGCTCCTGCAGGTACAGGCCCAGGCGCTTTTCCGGCGATTCCTGGCCGTTGCCGCTGTTCATCTTGTACCAGGCCACTTTCAGGGTCAGCCATTGCTGGGTCCAATAGCCGGTGAACCAGGGGATGAAGTCGTTCTCGGTGCGTTGCTGGACTTGCTCTTTCCACACCCGCATCGAGCGTCGGGCGTAGTCGTTGGCCGAGCCCGCGGCGGCCACCGAGGCCTCTATGATGTCCTGGTCGATGCGCTGCCAGACCGCTGGCGGCAGGTTTTGTGGCGGTGGCGGGGCAGGGGGGCGCCTGCCGGCGCAGCCGGCCAGGGCCAGCAGGAGGCACAGCGGGATGATCACCAGGTTGGCTTTCACGCGGGTTGCCTCCCAGGGAAAGGGGCTATCCGCAGTATAGGTTCGTCCTGCTGGACGCATCGCGGGGCAAGCCCGCTCCTACAGGTACTGCGCAATACCTGTAGGAGCGGGCTCGTCCCGCGATGGGCCGCAAAGCGGCCCCCTTTGCAGGTCTGCAACACATGTTCAACGCTCCAACCGCAGGTGCAGCAACGGATACGGATCGCCCTGGCCATCCACCTCGCAGCGTCCGACCTGGATGAAGCCCTGCTTCAAATAGAAGCCCACTGCCTGCGGGTTCTGCTCGTTGACATCGACCTCGCGCACCGCCAGCTCATCGATCACCTGGCCGAGCAAAGCCTTGCCGATACCCTGGCCCCGGCACGCCGGGTCGACGAAGAGCATTTCCAGCTTGCCCTCATGCACCCCGGCAAAGCCCTGGATGCTTCCCGCGTCATCACGCCAGGCGCGCAGCTGGACGAAGCCCAGGTACTGCTCGCGCACCAGCGGTTTCAAGCGTTCGATATAGCCCTCGGGCAGAAAGTCGTGGGTTGCCCGCACCGAGGCCTCCCAGAGATCGGCAAGCCGATCGAAGTGTTCCGCGCCCACTGGCGCGATGCTGTAGTTCATGAGCCCTCCAAGGCTGCGTGGTGGAAACGCCGGACAGGGTACGGCATTGCGCTATGCTCGGCACTTGGTCCGTAAACCCTGGAGCTGACGATGGATGTAGCCAAGGCCGACGCCCTGCTGCTGGTGGATGTGCAATGCGCCTTCATGGAAGGCCCCGATGCCGTGCCCGACCACCTGGCCTTGCAGGTGCGTATCGCTCGATTGCTGGCCCGCGCCCGCCAGGCTGGGGTGCCGGTGATCTTCCTGCAGAACGACGGCGCGCCCGGCAGTCCGGACGCTGCGCACAGTGCTGGCTGGCCCCTGTACTTCCCGCCTGCCGAGGGTGAACACGTGCTGTTCAAGACCGACGACGACGGCTTTGTCGACACCGAGCTGCAGGCTTTGCTGACGGCGCTTGGCGTGCGGTGCCTGGCTTTTTGCGGCCTGCTCTCAGAGATGTGCCTGGCCGCCACCGTGCGCGCCGCGTTGCAGCGGGGCTTTGACGTGTTGCTGCCCCATGATGCCCATGCGACTTACGACGTCCCGCCTGGGCCGGGCGGCTCACCGGGCGTGCCCGCCGCCCTGGCGGCGCGGGCGGCGGAGTGGTCGCTGGGTGACGAGGTGCAGATCCTGGCCAGTGTCGAGGCCTTGGCGTTCAGCTTGGCCAGCCCGACTGGCGGATGATGCTGCAGAAGTTGCCGGGGCGGAACGTCGGGTCCTTGTCGGCGATGACATCGGCCTTGACGTTGCCGAAGGTGGTCTGCGGCTTGTGGCGAATGCCGTCGTAGAACGCCTGGATGATCGCCTCCTTGAAGCGCTCGCCGCGGGGATGCGCCGCCACCACGGCCTCGCGCTCGCCTGCGGCGAGGCCATCATGGTGCAGGCCGAGCACATCGGTCTCGACCCCCGCGGTGACCAGCGCGATCAGCGGGTGCATATGCTCGGGGATGCCGGGGGTGGTGTGCAGGGCGATGGCGGTCCAGACCCGTTCGATATCGCGTTCGGCGATGCGGTGCTGTTGCAGGAAATCCCGGGCGGCGTTGGCACCGTCGACCTCGAAGCGGCAGCAGTCGCTGCTGTGGGCGTGGGTCAGGCCCATGTCGTGGAACATGCAGCCGCAGTACAGCAATTCGGCGTCGTAGCGCAGGCCGAGCCGCCTGCCGGCCAGGGCGGCGAAATAGTAGACGCGGCTGGAGTGGTGGAACAGCAATAGCGAGGCTGTGTCGCGGACCAGTTCGGTGATCTCGCGGGTCATGGCGGTGTCGGGGATAGAGATGCCGGCGATGGACATGGTGAGGGCTCCTCGGTGAGTGAGGTGGCCAGTGTGCGGGGCGGTGCGCTTGTCCTCAATTGACGTTACACGTCAAAAACTGCCATTGTCCGCCAAACAACGACGCGATCCTGCACGGACGTGTATGTCATAGACGAGCGCTAGCCATGCCCATCACCCTTGCCATCCTCGCCATGCCAGGTGTCCAGCTACTCGACGCCTGCGGCCCCCTCGATGTTTTCGCCGAGGCCAACCGCCAGGTCGGGCGTGAGGCCTATCGCCTGTCGCTGCTGGCCTGCGAGCCCGGCCCGCTGGTCAGTTCCTCCGGCGCCAGGCTGCTGCCCGACGGCTGGATCGGCGATGCCTCTGGCTCCTTCGACACCCTGCTGATCGCCGGCACGCCCCAGGCCGCCGACCAGCACCTGCGCAGCGGCCTCCTCGACTGGCTGCGCCAGCACGCCGCCAGCAGTCGGCGCTATGGCTCGGTCTGCACCGGTGCCTTCGCCCTGGCCGCCGCCGGCCTGCTCGATGAACGGTGCATCACCACCCATTGGGCGGTGGCCGAGATCTTGGCGCAGCGTTATCCACGGGTGCGGGTCGAGGCCGATGCGATCCAGGTGCACGACGGCAAGGTGCGCACCGCCGCAGGTGTCACTGCCGGGCTCGACCTGGCGCTGGCGCTGGTCGAGGAGGACTTGGGCCGGGAGGTCGCCAAACAGGTGGCGAGCCAGTTGGTGATGTACTTCAAACGCCCGGGCGGGCAGTTGCAGTTCAGCCGACAGGGGGCGTCATCGGCGGTGGGGCGTTCGGCGCTGCAGGGATTGCAGCGCTACGTGGCGGCCAATCCGGCGCAGGACCATGGTATCGCCCGGTTGGCGGCGCGGGTTGGCCTGAGCCCGCGTCACTTCGCCCGGTTGTTCCAGGCCGATGTCGGCATGACCCCGGCGGCCTGGGTCGAGCTGGCGCGGGTCAATGCCGCGCGCGAGCGCCTGGAAAACGGCCTGGAACCGCCCAAGCAGGTGGCGGCGCTGTGCGGTTTCGCCAATGCCGACACCTTGCGCCGGGCGTTCATGCGCCATGTCGGGGTGACCCCGGCGGAATACCGCAAGCGCTACGCGCGGCCGGTCTGATCGAGGTCGAGCTTGGCTTCCAGGCGATCCAGGTGCTCGTGCATCAGGGCCAGGGCACTGGCACCGTCGCCGCGTTCCACCGCATCGATAATCGCCGCATGCTCCTGCCAGGCGCAGTGCTCGCAGCAGGGCGCCTCATAGCGGGCGATGATCAACGAGGTCATCGGCACCAGGCCGTCGAGAAAACGCGCCAGCGGTGCGTTGGCGGCCATCTGCGCGAGCTTCATGTGAAATTCGCCGCCCAGGCGAATGGCCGTGCAGCGCTCGCCACGTTCGTGGTGCTGGCGCTCGCGCTCGACCAGCAGGCGCAGCTGGCGGATCTGTGCCGGGCGCGCCCGTTGGGTGGCCAGGCCGATCAGCGTGGTCTCCGCCAGGCGCCGGGCGCTGAGCACCTGGCGTGCCTGCTGCGGATCGGGAGCGGCCAGGTGCGCGGTGTGGCTGGGGCGCTGTACCACCACCTGCTGGTCGGACAGACGCCCGAGCACCCGGCGGATCACCGTGCGGCTGACACCGAAGGCGTTGCCCAGGGCCTGTTCGGGCAACGGGCTGCCGGGAGGCAGGCGCTGTTCGAGAATGGCGTCGAACAGCCGGGGGTAGATCTGCTCGGCCGACAGGCGGGACTCGCCGGCGCCGAGCAGGGCGGGCAGGTGGGGGGCGCAGGCGCTCATGGTCGCTCTCCTTCTTTTATTAGGTGCCGGGATGGTCGTCCGGGATGTTCAGGGCGATGCCCATGCGCTGGCCCTCGGCGAGGATGTGCCGGCGCATCTGCAGGCTGGCCAGGGCGCTGTTGCGCTCGCGGATGGCACGCACCACCGCTTCGTTCTCGCTCAGCCGTGCGGCCAGGTGCTCGGGCGAGTTGCGCAGCATCTCGGCGCTTTGCTTGAGGGCATTGCCGGTTTGCTGCACCACGCTCTGGAAGATCGGGTTGGTGGTCAGGGCGAACAGTGCCTCGTGGAAGGCGATGTAGGCATTGACCCCGGCCTCGTGGTCCTGGGCCTCGAGGGCCTCGCGCAGGTCCATCAGGGTCAGGCGCAACTGGCCGATGTCCTGGCTGCCGGCCGATTGCGCAACCAGGCCGGCAATGAAGGGTTCGAGGGTGTAGCGCAACTCGAGCACGTCGGCCAGGCTGGCCGCGGCGATGGCTTCCGGTTCCTGGGCCTGGGCGGCGTCGGCCTCGAGCACCAGCACGCCCTTGCCCGGCAGCGAGCGCACCAGGCCCAGGGTTTCCAGCACGATCACCGCCTCGCGCAGGCTTGGCCGGCTGATGCCCAGTTGCTCGGCCAGCTCGCGCTGGCCGGGCAGCATGTCGCCGCTGCGCCATTGGCCGCGGGCCAGGGCCTGGCGGAGTTTTTCCACCACTGAATTGACTACGGTCGAAGAGCTGATCACGGTTCGCTCCTTGGTTGACGCTGCACCTTTGCGCCTGGCTTGCCGGCGCGGGGCGCCGGCGGCCTGGGGCTCAGAATTCCTGTTGATGGGGTTGGCCCTGCTTGCGGGTGACCGGCGCGAAGCCCGGCTTGTTGGCCAGCACGTTGTTGGCCCGGTCCAGGTCGATGTCCTTTTCCCAGCGGGCGATGGCCACGGTGGCGACGCAGTTGCCGATCAGGTTGGTCAGCGCGCGGCCGATGCCCATGAACCAGTCCACCGCCAGTACCAGCACCAGGCCCACCACCGGGATCGCCGGCACGGCGGTCAGGGTCGCGGCGAGGATCACCAGGGCCGAACCTGGGATGCCGTGAGCGCCCTTGGAAGTCACCAACGACACCAGGAGAATTGTCAGCAGGTCGGTCATCGCCAGGGGCGTGCCGGTGGCGTTGGCGATGAACACGATGGCCAGGGTCAGGTAGATGGAGAAGCCGTCGAGGTTGAACGAGTAACCGGTGGGGATCACCAGGCCGACAGTGGAACTGCCGATGCCCAGGTGTTCGAGCTTGCGCATCACCTGCGGCAGCACGGCGTCGGAGGAGGCGGTGCCGAGGACGATGGACAGCTCTTCGCGCAGGTACTTGATGAACGGCAGCAGCTTCAGCCCCGACAGGCGCATGACGGTGCCGAGCACGATCAGCACGAAGCCGGCGCAGGTCAGGTAGAACAGCGCCACCAGGCCGCCCAGGTGCTGCAGCGAGCTCAGGCCGTACTTGCTGGTGGTGAAGGCGATGGCGCCGAACACGCCGATCGGCGCCAGGCGCACGATCATGCCCATGATGCGGAAGATCACATGGCTCAATTCGTTGATCAGCCGCGAGATGCCCGAGGCCGATTCGCCCACCAGGTTCAGGGCGCTGCCGAACAGCACCGAGAACAGCAGGACCTGGAGGATATTGTTGTCGGCAAAGGCGCCCACCACCGAAGTGGGGATCAGGTCCATGAGGAAGGTGGTGGTGTTGTGGATGTGCGCGCCGCGTTCGGCCAGGGCACCGGCATCACTGCTGGAGAGCTGGTCGAGGTGGATATTGGCGCCGCTGCCGATGCCGCTGGTGAAGGCGAACACCAGGCCGATCACCAGCGCCAGGGTGGTCAGTACTTCGAAGTAGATCACTGATTTGAGGCCGATGCGCCCGACCTTCTTCAGGTCGCCGGCGCCGGAAATGCCGCTGACCACCACGCAGAACACGATCAGGCCGATGAGCATCTTGATCAGCTTGATGAAGCCGTCGCCCAGGGGTTTGAGTTGCAGGGACAGGTCGGGGAAGCTCAGGCCGCAGACAACGCCGAGGGCGAGGCCGAGCACTACCTGGAGGAAGATCGAACGCGAACACCATTTGAGCATGGGAGGAGTCTCTGGTCGGTGTCCTTGCCCCCCAAGCCACACGGAGCGAAAGAGTGCAGGACTTAATTATTGTGGTCTTACCGGTTTGTTCACTGCGAGGGCCATGAAACGCCGAAATTTTCGACATTGCAAGGGTTTTTGGCCTGACCGGTCTGACCAGTTATGGTGCGTCGACTCGGCGCTTGCTCTAGGGTCTGTACGAAATGTGTCTGCGCGAAGGCCAGACAAGGCGAAACAGGGGGAGGAAGCGGAGTGTACTGGAGTACATGAGCATTCCGAGCCCTGTTTCAACGCAGTATGGGCGAGTGCAGATACATTTCGTACAGAGCCTAGGGTGGTGCGCGGCGGGAATTCAGGGCTTGGCCAGGGCCTGATCGACGGCGGCGATCAGCTTGCCCAGGTCTTTGGGCGGGGCGTTATGAATGACACCGAAGAGGTAGGCACGCTGCTCTTGCTCGTCGTCGGGCTCGACGAAGAAGGCTTTCGGTTTGACCCCCAGCGCCTCGGCGAAGCTCAGCAAGGCCTCGATGCTGGGGGTGTAGGTGCCGGTTTCGAAGCGGCTTATGGTCTTGGGGTCGAAGCCGGTGCGCTCGCCCAGTTGTGCCTGAGTGAAGCCCGCCAGTTTGCGGTAGCGGCGCAGGGCAGGGCCTAGACCTGTTCTCGTCATCGCTCAATTCCCATTTAGAATCAAGCACTTAACGATATATGGCGCTATAGCGCAACGCCATGATTCATCACCTTTGTTTGCAAAATGTGATGGAGTTCGTAGAATTGGTCGCTTTGATTGATCAGTCATTCAAGTAATTGTCCAGGGCGATCCGGCCAACTATCGGCCCGTGAGCAAGCATTGCCGGACATTGGAACTGATCCACGATGAACGGTTCCGGCGCCCCTGGCTTTCTGTCAGGCAGCTCGTCGGGCTGTGTATGAATGGAGTCTCAGCGTGCGTCAGAACCTACCGGTCAACCCGGTCGAGCAACGTTTTCCCGAGCACCAGCGGCTCATTTCGGCGACCGACACGGCCAGCCTGATCACCTACTGCAATGCCGAGTTCGCCGCCATCAGCGGCTATACCGAGGACGAGCTGATCGGCAGCCCGCACAACCTGGTGCGTCACCCGGACATGCCCGAGGCCGTGTTCGAACTGATGTGGCAATACCTCAAGGCTGGCCGCAGCTGGATGGGCATCGTCAAGAACCGCTGCAAGAACGGTAATTTCTATTGGGTCAACGCCTACGTCACGCCAATGCTCGAGGAGGGCCGGGTGGTCGGCTACGAGTCGGTGCGGGTGTGCCCGACCCGCGAGCAGATTGCCCGGGCCGAGGTGTTGTATGCCCGTTTGCGTGAAGGCAAGGCGGCGCTGTCGCCGCTGCGGCGCATGGCCTTGCTTGGGCGTGCCCTGGCCGTGCCCCTGGTCGGTGGCGCGTTGGCCATCGGCGCCAATCAGCTGTGGCCCGGCCTGCCGGCCCAGGGCCTGACCCTGGCGCTGTTCGCAGGCGTCGGCCTATGGGCGCAGAGCCGCATGGGTCGGCACCTGCGGCGGATCGTCGAGGGCGCCGACAATACCTTCAGCGACCCGCTGGCGGCGCTGACCTACAGCGACCTGGCCGGGGCCGCCGGGCAACTGCAGTTGATCCTGACCAGTGAAGAGGCGCGTTTGAAGACCGCGCTCACCCGCCTGAGCGATTTGGCCGGGCAAATGGCCGTGGCCGCCCAGGATGCCGGGCGCTTGTCGCGTGGTACCGAATCGGCGTTGCTGGAGCAGCGCGCCGAAACCGACCTGACCGCCACGGCGATGACCGAGATGGCCGCCTCCATCGGCGAAGTCGCCGGGCATGTGCAACTGACCGCCGAACAGGCCCACACTGCGCACCTGCTGGCCCAGCAGGGCAGCCAGGTGGCCGATGCCACGGGCGCGGCGATCCATGGCCTGGCCGCCACGGTCGGGCAGATCAACCAGGCGGTCAACGACCTGGCCGGTCAGACCGGTGCCATCGCCGAGGCGGCGGGCATGATCCGCGCCATTGCCGAGCAGACCAACCTGCTGGCGCTCAACGCCGCCATCGAAGCGGCGCGGGCCGGCGAGCAGGGCCGTGGCTTCGCGGTGGTCGCCGACGAGGTGCGCGCCCTGGCTGACAAGACCCGGCAGTCAACCTTGCATATCCAGAGCATCATCGACAGCCTGCGCGGCGGCGCCGAGCAGGCGGTGAGCATCGCCAGCCAAGGCATTGCCGGTGCCGAGCAGGGCGTGACCCAGGTGGCCCTGGCGCAAGAAGCCTTGCAGGGCATCCGCCATGCCGTGTCGCAAATCAGCGACATGAGCCAGCAGATGGCCGCCGCCGCCCAGGAACAGTCGGCCGTGGCCGAGGATGTCTCGCGGCAGATCAACGGTGTGGCCGGCACTGTCCAGCAGAGTGCCCGCAGCGCCAATGCCGCGGCCTCACGCGGCAGTGAACTCGAGCAGGTCTGCGTCGGCCTGCGCGCGCTGGTGGCGCGCTTCAACCGCTAGGTTGCCAAGCTTATGGATGACAACTATCGCGCGGCCGTGGACGCGGCCGCGATCTTTTCCGAGACCGATCTGCGCGGGTGCATCACCTACGTCAACCAGCAGTTCTGCAGCATCTCCGGCTACAGCCGCGAGGAACTGCTGGGGGCCAACCACCGCATCCTCAACTCCGGCTTGCACGAACCCACGTTCTTCCTCGACATGTGGCGCGCCCTGGCGGCGGGACGGGTGTGGAAGGGCGAGATCTGCAACCGTGCCAAGGATGGTTCGCTGTACTGGGTGGACAGCACCATGGTGCCGCTGATCGACCCACACACCAACAAGGTGCGCAAGTACGTGTCGATCCGTTTCGATGTGACCGAGAAGCGCCAGTTGCTGCACACCCTGCAATGGCGTGTGGGCCACGATGTGCTGACGGGCTTGCCCAACCGCGCCTACCTGTCGGACCTGCTCAACCAGGCCCTGGCTTTTTCCCGGCGCGAAGCCATTCCCCTGGCGGTGTGCATGCTCGACCTGGATGGCTTCAAGGCGGTCAACGACGGCTATGGCCACGCCACCGGCGATCTGCTGCTGGTGGAGGTGGCTCGGCGCCTGCAAAGCATCTTGCGCGGTGGCGACGCGGTGGCGCGCTTGTCGGGCGACGAGTTCGTGCTGATCCTGCGCCACATCGAAGGTCCGCAGCAGCTGGATGCCGCGCTGCAACGCATCCTGCGCGCGCTGGCCGCGCCCTACATGGTGCGCGAGCAACCGTTGCGCCTGAGCGCGAGCATCGGCGTGACGCTGTTTCCGCAGGACGACGAAGACGCCGACGCCCTGGTGCGTCATGCCGACCAGGCCATGTACGTGGCCAAGCAGCAAGGGCGCAACCGCTACCATGTGTTCGATGTGTCCCAGGAGCTGGAACTCAAGGCGACTCACCAGACCGTGACCAGGGTACGCCGGGCCTTGCGCCAGGGCGAACTGTGCCTGCATTACCAGCCCAAGGTGAACATGCGTAGCGGGCAGGTGATTGGTTTCGAGGCCTTGTTGCGCTGGATGCACCCGTCCAAGGGCCCGGTGCCGCCGGGAGAGTTCCTGCCATTGGTGGAACAGACCGACCTGATCGTCGAACTGGGCGAGTGGGTCATCGATCAGGCGTTGACGCAGTTGCAGCAGTGGCACCAGGCCGGGCGAGACTGGTCGCTGAGCGTCAACATTGCCGCGCGGCAATTGCAGCGCGGTGACTTCGCCGAACGCCTGGCCGGCCTGCTCGGCCGCTACCCCGACGTGGATCCGGCGCGCCTGGACCTGGAAATCGTCGAGTCGGTGGCCATCGACAACCTGCCCCGGGTCGGGCGCTGCCTGGATGCCTGTCGGGCATTGGGCGTGCGCTTTTCACTGGACGACTTCGGTACTGGCTACTCTTCGCTGAGCTACCTCAAGCGCTTGCCGGCGCAGACCATCAAGATCGACAAGTCGTTCGTGCGCGACATTCTTCACGACCATGATGACCTGGCCCTGGCGGGCGCGGTGATCGGCCTGGCCCGGGCATTTGGCCGCGAGGTGGTGGCCGAGGGGGTGGAGAGTGTCGAGCATGGGCGAGTGTTGATGGGGCTGGGCTGCGAGTTGGCGCAGGGCTATGGGATCGCCCGGCCAATGCCGGTGGAGGCGGTGGCAGGCTGGGTGGCGGCGTACCGCCAGCCTCGGGCGTGGCGCCAGGGTCTCATCGCGCGGCCACCCTTGGGCGCCTGGCGCTGAGGCCCTGGTCTCAGGTCACTGCGGATGGTTGTGCAACAGGGTGGTGGTCAGCTGGCGCAGCAAATCAAGGCGGCCGGTGTTACGACACTCCAGGAGCAATGTCGCGGCACGGCGATACAGCGCACTTTCGTTCGCATAGCGGTTCGACACCAGGTCGACGCGTTGCGGCACGCCCGCGATGCGCCAGGTCGGGCCCGCCACTTCGCGCTCCAGTGCGTCGATGAAGGTCGCTGGCACGTTCGGGCCGTCGTAGGCGCCGCTGGCCGTGCTGGCCTCGCTGAGTGAGTCGAAGTACTCCGAGGCCCCCGCCCAGTCTTGCTCGAACTGTTCGAACGCTTGCGGTTGCAGGCGTTGCAGCCAGGTGCGCCAGAACGACTGGTCGATCGCCCAGGTGATCAGGCGTGGGTCATCACTGGTGGCTCGCACTCGGCTGGCCAAGCGCTGCAAGGTCGCTTCACTCAGGCGCGCCAGGTAGTCGAAGGCGATCGCCTGGGGCTGTGGCGGCAGCGCGAGCGAAGCACGCAGTTGCATGCGGGCGTGCAGGGCCATTTCCACTTCGTCGAGCAGGTAGGTGGCATCGCTCAGGTCGCTGTCGCTGATATCGTCGTCTTCCGCCAGTTCCGGCACGGGCGCTTCGGAGGGTTCATCACTCAGAGCCGCGCGGCGTGCCACCCGGGCGTTGTACAGGTCGCCTACCTGGGCGTCGAGCAGGCGCTGGCGCAGCATGCCCCGGGCACTGTCGACGGCCACCCGTTCATCGCTGCTGCCCGGTGCGGCGTGGCTGGCGGCGTGCCAGGCGCCGACCTCGGTCTCGACCTGCTGGAACAACAGGCTGGCTTGGTCGACGCAGCCTTGGCCGGCATCGTTGAGCAAATCGTTGATCTGCTCCTGCAATTGCGCCTGGCCCCAGCTATCGCTGGGTGCCTGCGCGTCGACGAGCGTCTGCAACACTTGTTGCATGCGCTGGCGCAGGCCTGCTGAGTTGCGCTGGAAGTCGACCGTGTCGGGCAGCCGCTGGAACAGCGCATACAGGGGAGACCATTGTGGGGCCGGTGCGGTGTCGGCGATGAAGTCCAGCAGCGGGTCCGGCCAGCCCTCGGACCATTGTGGCGGCGTGCCGAGGCTCGCGGGCGTTTCCAGGCCCGCGCTGTTGAGACGCTCCAGCGCGGTTTCGCTGAACGGATTGCCCTGGAAGGAAAAGAACTGTTCGGCGTCACCGGCGAGAACCGCGCGGGCAAAGCTGCTGTTGGCGAGGTCGGGCGCATCGGTCAGGCCGTTGCGGCTCAGGTCCAGTTCGCGCAGGGCCAGGGGCTCCTGCTCAAGCAGCGCTTGCAGGCCGGCGGGCCATTCGACGATGCCCGTGTTTTCCAGGTCGAGTTCTTCCAGGACGGTCCAGTCGGTCACGTCGGGTGTCAGCTCCAGGGGATTTTCGCTCAGGGACAGGCGGTTCAAACGGTTCAAACCGGCGAGCGCGGTGCGCGTGGCTGCGTCGAGTTCGATCTGGTTCTGCCCCAGCCTCAGTTCGCGCAGGCTCGGCCAGCGTTGCAGCGCCAGGAAGTGTTCGGCGCTGAACAGCAATTCGTTGAACTGCGCCTGGAACGTGGCAAGGGCAGGTAGCTGGGCAAGACATTCGAGGGTGCGTACAGACAAGGTGTCGAGCGCGCCGCCAAGGTTCAGGTGGATGAGCGACGTTAGTCGCGCCAGGATCGTATGGTCCGAGTCGTTGTCCAGATTGAGTCGGTTTTCCGAGAGATCGAGCACTTCTAGCTGGGGCAGCTCACCTATGGCGGGCGGCAAGCGAGTCAGCGCGTTCTCCGAAAGATCCAGGTAGCGCACCTGGGGAAAGGCGCGCAGAAAACTGTTCAAATGGGTGGAATCGGTGTTCGGCAGGCCATTCACGGTCAGCTGTCGAACGTGAGACATCTGTATCGGCAGGCTGGGCAGCTCGTCCACATGCAGCCCGTTTATGTGCAGTACCACGTAATCGAATGCAGGCGCCACATCGGGTGGACTCTCCCGACGCCAGGCAGTGCGAATACGTTCTGCCATGACGCCGCGATGGACACGGCGCTGGCCCAGAGCATCGGGCGCGGCACCATCGGTATCGGCCACCCAGCGGCGCAGGCTGTCATCCAATTGTTGGTAGTCGCGGCGCAAGGCTTCAAGGAGCCGGGTGAAAGCGCCGGGAAACGGGCCCGCCTGGCGCCGCAGGCTGCTGCGCAGGTGGACCCGGTTATCGTGCGCCGTGGATGGGTAGAGCTGATCGAACAGTTCATCCTCGCTCAGCCATCCCGCCTGGCCACGACCGCTGAGCGCATAGCCCAGGCGCCGGCTGCCGGGCAGGCGCGTCGGCAGGCGGTACAGCGGGCGCACCGGTGCCATGCCAAGGTCCAGGGCTGCTTGCCGGCGGTCTTGCGCGGCGAGGTCGAACAAGGTGTCGCGCAGGCGGCTGGAGTCATGGATCTGCAGCCCCAGGGCTTGGCGTTCGCTGTCAGGCAGGGCCTGCAGGATGGCCTGGAACAGGTCGCCGCGGTTGGCGAGTGATACGCCTTGCGCGTCACGAGGTTCATAGCCGTTGGCGAAGCGCCGGATCGACTTGAGGGGTTTGTCCGGGCTGCCGACAGCCTGCTGCAACTGGCCGTTTTCCCATAGTTCCAGACGGACCTCGCCGGACCAGCCCGGCAAGCGTGGCAAGGCATGCCACGCCAGGGTGTCGCGGTCGAGGACGGCACCATTCTCCAGGTGGAAGCGCGCCAGTGCTTTGTTGAGGCGAATGTCGCGCAGGTACAGGCGCGCGCGTTCGGCCAGGGCCAGGGGTACTCGTGCGCTGTTATTCAGTTGGGTGAGTTCTGCGGGGCGGGCCTGGGCCAGGAGTTCGTTGCAGGCCCTGCGGCTGAGCGCGGGGAAGTCGCGGTTCAGAACCTGACTGCCCGGCAACGGCTGTGGTCGAGGGCCGGCGGCCGGGTGCGCGAACGCGTCAAGTACGTCGGCCAGCAAAGCCGGCAGCGGCTGCCGATCGGCCAACGCGCGACGCAGGACGGTGCTGTCATAGCCACTGCAGCGCAGCGCGACGGCGGTGCTGTCCGCATGTTCAAGCAAGCGTTGCTCGGTCCAGCCCAAGGGCTGCTCATGGTCGAACAACCAACGGCCCTGGCCATCGCCACGCAAGGTCGGGCGATGGCTGATGCCAGGCGCCTTGCCCAAGCGCCATGTCCCCCGGCTGACAGGTTCCAGCGGGTAAGCCTGGCCATTGCGCAGCAACCAGCGTTGGCCCTGCCATTTGACCAGCCCATCGCTGTTGGCCTGGGTGCCGGCCGGCCAGGGGCGCGGGCGGGCGAAAGGTGCGAGATCGCCTTGCCACAGACGCTGGCGACCGCCCTGTGGCACCAGCAGCCAGTCATGCAGCACCCCCTGGCGCTGGGCGATTACGCCAGTGGTGCCCAGCGCGGCAAGCTGGGCAAGGTCTTCGAGGACATCGAACAGGTGCTCGATGGCACCCTCGACATCACCTTCGTTGGCCGCGTGCACGCCATCGATGAATTCGCCGACCCACTGTGCGGCGCCGATCACCATCATCACTTCGCCGAGTGCAGGCACGAAGAATGCAGCGACATTCAGCACGCCCATGCCCAAGGCCAGCCAGTCTTGGATGCGCTTGCGCGCGGCGATGGCATCCCGCTTGGCCAGTGGCACGGCCAAGGTGCTGGCGTCGGCCAGCTTGCGCACAACCTGGGCGCGTGCCCGCGCCTCGAAGGCGTCGCCCGGCCAGGCTGTGAAGGTCATCGGCAAGCGTGCATTCTTATCTAGTGTCTCCTGCAGCAGATCGGTGGGGGCAGGAAACAGCTGCTTCAGCCAACTGAAACGCTGGCCTTTCTCCAGCACTGCTGGCGTGGTCTGCAAGCTGGCATAGGGGTAGCGCGGGTACAGGGTGGCGCGCAGCTGGGAGACGAACGACGCGTATTGCGCATGGTTGACGAAACGGCTGAAAAACACCCGCTCACGGTGTTGCCACAGGATTTCGGTTAGGGCTTTGCCCAGCGCTTGCAGGGACGCATAGCGGCGGATGGCCTGGGGGTGACCGGGCAAGTACAGCAAGCAGGGCTCGTTGGCTTCGAGTGGTTCGAGGCGCACCAGCAGCGGGCCGTCGAGGGGGATGCCGAACAGGCTGAGATAGCCGCATTGCAGACGCCGGACCTTACCCGCCACACTCACCTCGGTAGCGCCGGCCAAGGCGGCTTCGCCCAGGCATTCGCCCAGCGCGTCGAGTCGGCCACGCAGGCGTGCCAGGCTCAGCTCTGCGGCGAAGGCCGCCCGGTCTTGCTGGCGCAGCAAGGCGCGGAAAGCGTCGTTGTCCAGGTGATCGGCAAGGTGGTCGAGGTAGCGTTGGCCGAGATTGAGATTGCGTATGACCTTGACGAATCGCGTGCTGTCCATTTCGAGCAGTGGGTCGGGCGCATCCTGGCGATACAGCTTTACCTTGGCGCCGTCGTCGAAGTTTTGCAGGGCCGCCTCCAGCCATGGCATGCGGCGGCCCTCGTCGACATGCCAGAGCATGGCGTTGTCCAGTTCCGGCACGGTGTCGTCCGGGAACCAGTGCGCGAGCGCTGCCTCCAGCAGTGGGCGGCAGAATGTATCGATGGCTTGCACCGGCTTGAGTGCCTGGGCCACCTGGCGACTGGCGCGATAGCTGGCGAGGGTGCGTTGCTTGAGGCGTGCGCGTTGTTCGGCGCTGGCGTCACGGTGCCAGCCGGGATGGCGTTGCGGGATGAAGCTCAGGTGCGAGGAAAAGGGCATGGCTGCTCTCCAGTGGGAAAGCAGCGAGGCTAGCGAGGTCGATGGGGCGGGGCGGGGTATCCGGATACCGCCGCCCGGCGTAGGGTTACAGTTGCGCCGCGGTGCTCTTGACCGCTGCCAGTTCCGGGTGCGCCACCAGCTTGTCGATGTGCAGCTCGTCGTTGTTCATCCAGGTCTCGGTCAGCACCCGGTAGTGCTCCATGTCACGGCAGCGCATGCGCAGGCTGTAGTCGAAGTGCCCGCTGATCAGCTGGCACTCATAGACCTGCGGGCAGGCCCGCACGGTCGCCTCGAAGGCGCGTTGCGCCGAGCGTCCGCTCTGGTTGGACAAGGCCACCAGCACCAGCAGCGACAACCCCGGGGAGACTTGCTGCAGGTCGATGATTGCCCCGTAACCGCGGATCACCCCGCGCCGTTCCAGCTTGCGTACGCGCTCCAGGCAGGGCCTGGGGGTCAGGTGCACGAGGGTGGAGAGCTTTTCGTAGGTGATCCTTCCCTGGTGGCGCAGCACGTCGACGATGGCTTCATCGATGCGATCCAGCGGTGCTGCGACGGAGGTGGTGGCCTTGGTATCCATATACGGCGTGACTTCACTTCAGACGGTTGGAGAGGAACTGGCGCAGGCGCTCGCTCTGTGGCCGATCGAGGATCTCGGCGCTGCCGTGTTCCTCGACCAGGCCCTGGTGCAGGAACAGCACCTGGCTGGAGACCTGGCGGGCGAAACCCATTTCGTGGGTAACCATGAGCATGGTACGTCCTTCCTCGGCGAGCGTCTGTATCACCTTGAGCACCTCGCCGACCAGCTCGGGGTCCAGCGCCGAGGTGGGTTCGTCGAACAGGATGATCTCCGGCTCCATGGCCAAGGCCCGGGCAATGGCCACGCGCTGCTGCTGGCCGCCGGAGAGAAACGCCGGGTATTGCTCGGCGGCGCGCGTCGGCAGGCCGACCTTGTCCAGGTACTTGCGTGCCCGCGCCTCGGCTTCGCCGGCGCTGATGCCAAGGACCTTGCGTGGGGCCAGGCAGATGTTCTCCAGCACCGTCAGGTGGCTCCACAGGTTGAAATGCTGGAACACCATGGCCAGGCGCGTGCGCAGGTTGTGCAGCTGGGCCGCGGGCGGGGTGCGGGTGCCGGGGTGGATCTCCAGGGTCTGGCCGTCGAGGGTGATGCTGCCGGCATTGGGCTGCTCGAGGAAGTTGATGCAGCGCAGGAAGGTACTCTTGCCCGAGCCGCTGGCGCCGATCAGGCTGATTACATCGCCTTTGCGTGCCTGCAGCGAGACGCCTTTGAGCACTTCGTGCTCGCCATAGCGCTTGTGCAGGCCGTCGACGCTGAGCTTGAGCGTACCGGCATGGGCGTGCGCGCTCGGGGCCTGGACGAAGGTGGGGAGTGGCAGTGCGGTAGCGGTCATGGGGTCAGCCTCGGGCAGGGTCAAGGAAGCGCATCCAGCGTCGTTCGGCCACACGGAACAGGCCGACCAGGGCGAAAGACAGCAGCATGTACAGCAGGGCGGCCACGCCGAAGGCCTGGAAGGTGAGGAAGGTCGCGGCATTGGCGTCGCGGGCCACCTTGAGGATGTCAGCGACGGTGGCGGTGAAGGCCAGCGAGGTGGCGTGCAGCATCAGGATCAGTTCGTTGCTGTAGGCCGGCAGCGAGCGGCGCAGGGCCGCCGGCAACACCAGGAACAGGTTGAGTTTCCAGCCGCGCAGGCCATAGGCCTGGGCCGCCTCGAGCTCGCCGGCGGGCAAGTTGCGAATGGCCCCGGCGAAGATCTCCACGGTGTAGGCGCAGGTATTGAGGACGAAGGCCAGCAAGGTGCAGTTGATCGCATTGCGGAAAAACTGGTCGAGCAGGGCATGCTCGCGCACCACCTGCAGGCTGTAGAGCCCGGTGTAGCAAATCAGCAGCTGTATATAGAGTGGCGTGCCGCGGAACACGAAGGTGTACAGCTGCACCGGCAGGCGCAGCCAGGCATGGCGCGAGGTACGGGCCAGGGCCAGGGGTAGCGACAGGGCGAAGCCCAGGACCATGCTGGCGACGAACAGCCAGAGGGTCATGGCCAGCCCGGAAAGGCCGGTGCCATCGTGGTACAGGTAGGCCAGGCCGTATTCCTGAAGGAGTTCGATCATCGCACCAGCTCCTTGATTCCGGTGTTGTAGCGCCGTTCAAGGTGCTTGAGCAGGCGGTTGGACAGGGTGGTGATGACCAGGTACACCAGGCCCGCCAGGCACAGGAAGAACAATACGTCGTTGGTGGTCTTGCCGGCGTTCTGCGCGGCCTTGACCAGGTCGGCCAGGCCGATGATCGACACCAGCGCGGTGGACTTGAGCAGCACCAGCCAGTTGTTGCCCAGCCCCGGCAGGGCAAAGCGCATCAGTTGCGGGAACAGCACCAGGCGAAAGCGCTGGGCGCGGCTCAGGCCGTAGGCCGTGGCGGCTTCCAGTTGCCCGGCGGGCACGCTGAGGATGGCGCCGCGGAAGTTCTCGGTGAAGTAGGCGCCGTAGATGAAACCGAGGGTGAGCACCCCGGCGCTGAACGGGTCGATCTCGACGTAGTCCCAGCCCAGCGCCTCGGTGAGGTCGTTGAGCCAGATCTGCATGCTGTAGAAGATCAGCAGGATCAGCACCAGGTCGGGGACGCTGCGAATCAAGGTGGTGTAGAGGGTGGCCGGGATGCGCAGCAGCTTGTTGCGCGACAGCTTGGCGCTGGCGCCGATCAGGCCCAGCGCCAGGCTCAGTGCCAGCGACAGCAGGGCCAGCTTGACGGTCATCCAGGTGCCTTGGGCCAGCAATGGGCCGAAGCCTTGCAGGCCGCTGGTGAGGAAATCGTGCATGACGGGGTCTCGCGGTGGGTGCTTCGCGGGTGAACCCGCTCCCACAGGTTGTGTGCAGGCCTAAGGCTGGTTGTTACCTGTGGGAGCGGGCTGGCCCGCGAAGAGGCCGGTGGGAACTCACTCGTTGTAGATATCCACGTCGCCGACGTACTTCTTCTGGATTTCGGCGTAGGTGCCATCGGCGTGGATCATGGCAATGCCTTTGTCGAGCAGGGCCTTGAGCTCGGGGTCGGTCTTGCGCAGGCCCATGGCGATGTCCAGCGGCAGGGTCGGATCCTTGATGGCCGGGCCGCTCTTGAAGTCGGCGCCTTCGGGCTTGGAGAGGAAATTGAGCTGGGCTTCGAGCTTGTCGGTGACGGTGGCGTCGAGGCGGCCGTTCATCAGGTCGGCGTAGTTCTGGTCCTGGGCCTGGTAGGCCTTGACCTGGGCGCCCAGCGGCGCCAGCACGGCGCGGGCGTACGCTTCCTGCAGCGAGCCCTGGAGCACGCCGACCTGCTTGCCCTTGAGCGATTCGACGGTATCACCGAAGTCGGCCGACTTGCGCACGATCACCGAGGTCGGGCTGAGGAACAGGCGGTCGCTGAAGTCGATCTGCTTCTGGCGCGCCGGAGTGACCGCCATCGACGACATGATGGCGTCGAACTTGCGCGCGCGCAGGGCCGGGATCATGCCGTCGAATTCGTTATGCACCCAGGTGCACTTGACCTGCAATTTTTCGCAGATGGCATTGCCCAGTTCGATGTCGAAGCCTTGCAGGCTGCCATCGGCGGCAACCGACTCGAAGGGTGGGTATTCGGGGTAGACGCCGAAGCGGATCTCGGTCCACTCCTTGGCCTGGGCAACGGTGGTGGCGCACAGCGAGAACAGCAGCACGCCGAGGTGTTTGCGCATGGAGAGCATGGTCGTGGATCCCTGGGTGTTGTTATTGGTAGTAGGGCGGTTACCGCGTGTAGGTCCGTCGGTGACTCATGGGTCGGGCTCAGAATGCGCGAGATAGACAGGTTTTTTGTGTCGTTTGCTAGCGCGCGGGAGGCCGGATTCGGCTGTTAGGAATCTCCTGGCAGCCGAATCGGCTGTATCGACAAAGATTTATGGATGTGCGACAGCGGTTTCGGTCATTGGCGCGGCGCAAGGCCGCTCCAGCGGTTGTGTAAAGCCGGTCAGGCAGCGCTGGCCTTGCGCGCCGCCACTTTCGGCTGCAGCAGGGCAAACAGGTCCTTCGGATTCTCCAGTTCTGGCACCAGCGCAATGTCATGCCCGATGTCCAGTGCCTTGGCCACATCCAGCACATAGCGCAGCGCCGAGTAGTCCTCCAGGGCGAAGCCGACCGAATCGAACAGCGTGACTTGCGCGACGCTTTCGCGGCCTGCTGCGCTGCCTTCGACGACCTGCCAGAACTCGGTGGTCGGCGAATCCGCTGGCATCTGCTGGATCTCGCCCTCGATGCGGCTCTGCGGTTCATACTCGACGACCACCCGGGCACGCTCGACGATGTCGCGGTGCAGTTCGGTCTTGCCCGGGCAGTCGCCGCCGACGGCGTTCAGGTGCATGCCAGGCTCGATCATCTCCGGGGTGAGGATGGTGGCGTAGGCCTTGTCGGCGGTGACCGTGGTGACGATGTCGGCGTCACGTACCGCGGCGGCGACGGAGTCGGCGATGACCAGCTTCAGCTGCGGATAGCCGGCCAGGTTGGCGGCGAGCTTCTCGGATGCCCGGCGGTCGATGTCGAACAGGCGGATTTCCTCGATGCCCAGCAGGGCGTGGAAGGCGATGGCCTGGAACTCGCTTTGCGAGCCGTTGCCGATCAGCGCCATGCGCTTGCTGTCCGGGCGCGCCAGGTAGCGGGCGGCCAGGGCCGAGGTGGCGGCGGTGCGGATCGCGGTGGTCAGGGTCATCTCGCTGAGCAGCACCGGGGCGCCGGTGTCGACGTCGCCCAAGGCGCCGAAGGCCATCACCGTGAGCAGGCCGTTGTGGGTGTTCTTAGGGTGGCCGTTGACATACTTGAAGGCATAGAGATTGGCGTCGGAAACCGGCATCAGCTCGATCACCCCGTCTGGCGAGTGGTTGGCCAGGCGCGCGCACTTCTCGAAGTCGTGCCAGCGCAGGTAGTCCTGGCGAATGTAGTCGGCCATCTCGGCCAGGCAGGTGGGCAGGCCCTTGCGGTTGACCAGGTGGGCGAGGTCTTGCACGTCGATATAGCGGGTCATGGTGAGGCTCCTTTTCAAGTCAGTGGCGCGCGGGCAGGTGAACTTCGGCGAGCATGCAGCGGGCGCTGCCGCCGCCGATGCGTTCGATATGGTCGATGTTCACCACCAGCGGGTGGCTGTGGCGCTCTACTTGCCGGCGCTGGCCGGCATCGAGCGAGGTCCAGGCGCTGCGGGACATCACCAGCAGCGAGCGGCCGTCTCGGTCATGGACTTCGAGCATGTTGCCGGCGAAGTTCTCCAGCTGATCGAAGCCCAGGGCCAGCAGCTGCTTGCCGGTGTCGCGCAGGGAATGTTCCAGCGCCCGACGTTCTTCGGCGTGGGGCAGGGCGTCGAGGCAGGCCACGGCGAGCTGGCGGCCGACGTTCATCATCACGTTGCTGTGGTAGATCGGCGCCTGCTGGCGATCCAGCGCATGGAACAGGCACAGGCGGTAGTCGAGGCGTTCGGCGAACTGGCGCAGGGCGTATTCGTGGGTGCGCCCGGAATGGCAGGCGTAGCTGATCCGGTGTTCACGGTCCAGGACCATGCTGCCGGTGCCTTCGAGGAACAGATTCTGCTGTTCCAGCGGGCTCAGGTCGATGGTGCGCTGGATGGCGAAGCGCGCGTCCAGCACGCCCAGTACGCCCTTGCCGCGCTCCAGGCGGCGGTTCTCGCCTTCCATTGGGTAGAGCACCAGGCTGCCGTCGGCATGGCTGCTCCACCAGTTGTTGGGGAAGATCGAGTCGGGCGTGTGCGGTTCGGGGGTGTCCTGCACCACCAGCACCTCCACGCCGTGCTGGCGCAGGGTGTCGACGTAGCCGTCGAATTCTTCCAGGGCCTTTTCACTGGCGGCCTGAGGGTCCAGGGGCGCTTGCTGGAAGCGGTTGTTGGCGGCGGTGTCCGGGTTGAAGGCGAACCGCGCCGGGCGAATCATGAGGACGGTATTTGTTGTTTGCATTGGGCACGCATCCACGGGTGGGCTGTGTGACCATTTTCGGGGGGATCGTCGCGATATCCCGGCTGAAGCGCGAGGGGCGGGCAGCCGGAAGCAGCTGAAATGGATGGGTTGTCAGCCGAATCGGCTGATGTCGCAGGAAAGGCCTTCCCCACGAGGATGAAGTGCGCAAATGAAAACGGCGCCTCGAGAGGCGCCGTTGCATGATTGCTGGAACAATCTACTTGTGCAGCTCTTCAGCCGCGTACAAGGTGTTCTCCAGTAGGCAGGCACGGGTCATCGGGCCGACACCGCCCGGTACCGGGGTGATCCAGCCAGCGCGGGGCAGGGCGGTCTCGTAGACCACGTCGCCGACCAGCTTGCCGTCGTCCTGGCGGTTGATGCCGACGTCGATGACGATGGCGCCTTCCTTGATCCACTCACCCTTGACCAGGCCCGGTTTGCCGGCGGCGACCACCACCAGGTCGGCACGGCCGACGTGGCCGGGCAGGTCCTTGGTGAAACGGTGGCAGACGGTGACGGTGCAGCCGGCCAGCAGCAGCTCCATGGCCATTGGGCGGCCGACGATGTTGGACGCGCCGACGATCACCGCGTTCATGCCGTACAGGTCCTGGCCGGTGCTGTGCAGCAGGGTCATGATGCCCTTCGGCGTGCACGGGCGCAGCAGCGGGATGCGCTGGGCCAGGCGGCCGATGTTGTAGGGGTGGAAGCCATCGACGTCCTTGTCCGGACGGATGCGCTCGAGCAGCAGGGAGGCGTCCAGGTGCGCGGGCAGCGGCAGCTGCAGCAGGATGCCGTCGACGGCCGGGTCGTCGTTGAGGCGATCGATCAGGTCGGTCAGGGCTTGCTGCGTGGTATCGCTGGGCAGGTCGAACGCCTGGGAGATGAAGCCGACCTCTTCGCAGTCCTTGCGCTTGTGCGAGACATAGACTTGGGAGGCGGGGTCGGTGCCGACCAGGATTACCGCCAGGCCTGGCGTGCGCAGACCCTGCTGGCGGCGCTCGGCGACACGTTGGGCGATCTGCTGGCGCAGGTTGGCGGCGATCGCCTTGCCATCGATAAGGTGTGCAGTCATAGACGCGTGATTAACCATCGAGAAGGGAACATATAAGAAGCGCGTATTCTCGCACGACCTGGCGCGAGGGCAAAGGCGGGTGGTCGGGCAAATCCCCTAACCCCTTCAATAATTTAAATTTTTTTGCGAAAGGTGTTGACGCCCCCAAGGGCCGCCTATAAGATTCGCCGCACTTGTCGGGCACTGCCTGGCACGGGTTGGCAAGGTCAGGCAGAATAAGCAGTTGGTTTGTTCCGTCGGACTGGTAGCTTAAGCGCCCGTAGCTCAGCTGGATAGAGCATCCGCCTTCTAAGCGGATGGTCGCAGGTTCGAGTCCTGCCGGGTGCGCCATTAAGGCCTGGGCAAGTAAAGCAGTACCGCACTATGGTGGGCGTAGCTCAGTTGGTAGAGCGCTGGATTGTGATTCCAGTTGTCGTGGGTTCGATTCCCATCGTCCACCCCAGATTCTGCAGGGGCGCCTCGATTGAATGATCCGGCGCCTTTGTTTTTGAGTTATGCGGACGTGGTGAAATTGGTAGACACACTGGATTTAGGTTCCAGCGGCGCAAGCTGTAAGAGTTCGAGTCTCTTCGTCCGCACCATGTTTCTGTAAGGCTGTACCGTAACACCGCACTATGGTGGGCGTAGCTCAGTTGGTAGAGCGCTGGATTGTGATTCCAGTTGTCGTGGGTTCGATTCCCATCGTCCACCCCATATTTTCGAAGGCGCCCGCATCTTGTGATCGGGCGCCTTTGTCGTTTCTGGCGTATGGCGCTACTGGTGGCCTGACCATGAAGGCTGATAGATTGCAGCCCCTTGAATGCCCGCAGAGGAGTGGCGCAGATGATCGCAAAAGAAGCGCGCCAGGCCCTGGCGCTGCAACGGTTCGCCGAGTTGAATCCGCAGCTGCTCGAAGAGGTCCGCGAGTTGGATGAGCGCGAGCAGGCCCAGCAGATCGAGTGGGCGTTCGAGGATGCCGCCGATGAACTGGGCGTGCAGCCTTGGGAGTATGCGCTGCAACTGATTGCCGAATCACCGCAGGAGCTGCAGGCCATGCGCCTGGAGACGCACCGCGAGGTGGCCGAGGCGCTGGGGTTGGCGTGGGAAGAATATTGCCAGTTCAATGAGATCGAACCGGAATAAGGGTTGGTTCTTGCGCGGTTGCGCATGATGGCTGCCAGGTGGTCAGGGAGGATGGTGCGGCGCCTGTCGAATAGATGCAGGCTTTTGCTCGATACCCCTTGAAATTCCACGCAAAATTCCCATATTCCAGGCAGCTGATGTTTGTTTGACAAGGTTTTACGGCCGCGCGCCCGGCAAGGGCTTGCGCGGCCCTGAATGAAACAGGCTCGACGCCAAGGCGGGCGGGCCTTTCAAGGAAATCGACCGGCGTGGTCCGCCGACAATCCGGGTGGGGTGACTTCTGCTGCATGAGTCACTAGAATGTTTGCCCTTGATTCTGGAGTCGGGCTATCGCCGGCTAACGTCTGTGCAACGAGGAATATCCATGCAAGTTTCTGTTGAAAACACTTCCGCTCTCGAGCGCCGCATGACCATCGCCGTTCCGGCCGAGCGCGTCGAGAACGAAGTCAACAAGCGTCTGCAGCAGACTGCCAAGCGCGCCAAGGTTGCCGGCTTCCGTCCGGGCAAGGTGCCGATGAGCGTGATCCGCCAGCGTTTCGAAGCCGATGCCCGTCAAGAGGCCTTCGGTGACCTGGTTCAGGCTTCCTTCTACGAAGCCATCGTCGAGCAGAAGCTGAACCCAGCTGGCGCTCCGGCCGTCGAGCCAAAATCGTTCGAAAAAGGCAAGGACCTCGAGTTCGTCGCCATCTTCGAAGTCTTCCCGGAATTCACCGTTGCCGGTTTCGAGTCGATCGCCGTCGAGCGCCTGAGCGCCGAAGTGGCTGACGCCGACCTCGACAACATGCTGGAAGTGCTGCGCAAGCAGAACACCCGTTTCGAGGCCGTCGAGCGCGCTGCTGCGAACGACGACCAGGTCAACATCGACTTCGTCGGCAAGGTCGACGGTGAAGTCTTCGCCGGTGGTTCGGCCAAGGGCACCCAGCTGGTGCTGGGTTCCGGCCGCATGATCCCGGGCTTCGAAGACGGCCTGGTAGGCGCCAAGGCTGGCGAAGAGCGCGTTGTCAACGTGACCTTCCCCGAGGACTACCAGAACCTGGACCTGGCTGGCAAAGCCGCTGAGTTCACCATCACTGTCAACAGCGTGTCGGCCCCTGTGCTGCCAGAGCTGAACGAAGCCTTCTTCGCCCAGTTCGGCATCAAGGAATCGACCCTGGAAGGCTTCCGCGCCGAAGTTCGCAAGAACATGGAGCGTGAACTGCGCCAGGCCATCAAGACCAAGGTCAAGAACCAGGTCATGGACGGTCTGCTGGCCGCCAACCCGGTCGAAGTACCGAAAGCCCTGCTGGAAAACGAAGTCAACCGTCTGCGCGTGCAGGCTGTTCAGCAGTTCGGTGGCAACATCAAGCCTGAGCAGCTGCCGGCCGAGCTGTTCGAAGAGCAAGCCAAACGCCGCGTGGTGCTGGGCCTGATCGTCGCTGAAGTGGTCAAGCAGTTCGAACTGAAGCCCGATGAGGCCGAAGTGCGCAAGATGATCGAGGAAATGGCCTCGGCCTACCAAGAGCCTGAGCAGGTTGTGGCTTGGTACTACAAGAACGACCAGCAACTGAACGAAGTCCGTTCGGTTGTACTGGAAGAACAAGTTGTAGATACTGTCCTGCAGAAAGCGACTGTGACCGACAAATCGGTCTCGTACGAAGAAGCCGTCAAGCCAGCACAGGCAGCCGCCGACGCTGAGTAACAGGCTACTCTCGTAGGAAACCCCCACAAGCCAGCCTTCGCGCTGGCTTGTGTGTATTCAAGCCATGACTATTTGGGAGCGAGTGCAGGACATGTCCCGCAATTCTTATATTCAGCAAAGCTCTGACATCCAGGCCGCTGGCGGCCTGGTCCCGATGGTTATCGAGCAGTCCGCCCGTGGCGAACGTGCCTACGACATCTATTCGCGCCTCCTCAAGGAACGCGTGATCTTCCTGGTCGGCCCGGTAGAAGACTACATGGCCAACCTGGTGGTGGCGCAGCTATTGTTCCTTGAGGCGGAAAACCCGGACAAGGATATCCATCTCTATATCAACTCCCCGGGCGGCTCGGTAACTGCCGGCATGTCGATCTACGACACCATGCAGTTCATCAAGCCGGATGTCTCGACCATCTGCATCGGCCAGGCCTGCAGCATGGGCGCCTTCCTGCTCGCGGCCGGTGCCGCCGGCAAGCGCCACTGCCTGCCGAACTCGCGGGTCATGATCCACCAGCCGCTGGGCGGCTTCCAGGGTCAGGCCACCGATATCGAGATTCACGCCCAGGAAATCCTCAACATCAAGGCGCGCCTGAACGAGCTGCTGGCCCACCACACCGGCCAGGACCTCGAGACCATCAAGCGCGACACCGAGCGTGACAACTTCATGAGCGCTGCGCGCGCGGCCGAGTACGGCCTGATCGACTCGGTCTACGACAAGCGGCAACTGGCATCCTGAAGCAATGCGCCAGAGCGGGAGGGCATGGATTGTGCCCTTCCGCGGACTTGAAAAAGCCAGCGATTGCCTTCATCTTGTGTTTCAAGCCTACCGGATTGGATCGATCGAATGACTGACACCCGTAACGGCGAGGACAACGGCAAATTGCTCTATTGCTCCTTCTGCGGCAAAAGCCAGCACGAAGTGCGCAAGTTGATTGCCGGCCCCTCGGTATTTATCTGCGACGAGTGCGTCGACCTGTGCAACGACATCATCCGCGAGGAGGTGCAGGAAGCCCAGGCCGAGAGCAGCGCGCACAAATTACCCTCGCCGAAAGAAATCAGCGGAATCCTGGACCAGTACGTCATTGGTCAGGAACGCGCGAAAAAGGTCCTGGCGGTAGCGGTGTACAACCACTACAAGCGCCTGAACCAGCGTGACAAGAAAGGCGACGAAGTCGAACTGGGCAAGAGCAACATCCTGCTGATCGGGCCGACCGGCTCGGGCAAGACCCTGCTCGCCGAGACCCTCGCGCGCCTGTTGAACGTACCGTTCACCATCGCCGACGCCACCACCTTGACCGAAGCCGGTTATGTCGGTGAGGACGTCGAGAACATCATTCAGAAGCTGCTGCAGAAGTGCGACTACGATGTGGAGAAGGCCCAGATGGGCATCGTCTACATCGATGAGATCGACAAGATCTCGCGCAAGTCGGACAACCCGTCCATCACCCGCGATGTTTCGGGCGAAGGCGTGCAGCAGGCGTTGCTGAAGCTGATCGAGGGCACTGTGGCCTCGGTACCGCCGCAGGGCGGTCGCAAGCACCCGCAACAGGAATTTTTGCAGGTCGATACCCGCAATATCCTGTTCATCTGCGGTGGCGCGTTCTCGGGCCTGGAAAAGGTCATCCAGAACCGCTCCACCAAAGGCGGCATCGGCTTCAGTGCCGAAGTGCGCAGCAAGGAAGAGGGCAAGAAAGTCGGCGAGTCGCTGCGTGAGGTCGAGCCGGACGATCTGGTCAAGTTCGGCCTGATCCCTGAGTTCGTCGGCCGCCTGCCGGTGCTGGCGACCCTGGACGAGCTGGACGAGGCTGCGCTGATGCAGATCCTCACCGAGCCGAAGAACGCCCTGACCAAGCAGTACGCCAAGCTGTTCGAGATGGAAAGCGTCGACCTCGAGTTCCGCAGCGATGCGCTCAAGGCCGTTGCCCGCAAGGCTCTGGAGCGCAAGACCGGCGCCCGTGGCCTGCGTTCGATCCTCGAAGGCGTGTTGCTCGACACCATGTATGAAATTCCTTCGCAGAAGGAGGTCAGCAAGGTGGTCATCGACGAGAGCGTCATCGACGGCACGTCGCAGCCGCTGCTGATCTACGAGAACAGCGAGCCGCAAGCCAAGGCTGCCCCCGACGCCTGATCGGGCAAGGGGTAGCGTGGATGAAAAGGGGCCTTCGGGCCCCTTTTTGCATTTCATGGCCGCGGCGCTTGTAATTTCCCAGGGCTGCCCCCACATTAGCCCCAAGCACCATTTCCAAAGGTTTCCGGCCACAAGGCCGCTGTAGAGGCGAAATCATGAAGACCACCCTCGACTTGCCTCTTCTGCCATTGCGTGACGTCGTCGTCTATCCGCACATGGTCATCCCGCTGTTCGTGGGGCGTGAGAAGTCCATCGAGGCCCTCGAGGCCGCGATGACGGGCGAAAAGCAGATCCTCCTGCTGGCCCAGAAGAATCCTGCCGACGATGATCCAGGCGAAGACGCCCTGTATCGCGTGGGCACCGTCGCCACCGTCCTGCAACTGCTCAAGCTGCCCGATGGCACCGTCAAGGTGCTGGTCGAGGGCGAGCAGCGTGGCGCGGTCGAGCGCTTCAACGAAGTCGACGGCCATATCCGTGCCGACGTCAGCCTGATCGACGAAACCGAGACCGCCGAGCGCGAGTCCGAGGTGTTCGTGCGCACCTTGCTGTCGCAATTCGAGCAGTACGTGCAACTGGGCAAGAAGGTCCCGGCCGAAGTGCTGTCCTCGCTCAACAGCATCGAGGAGCCTGGGCGCCTGGTCGATACCATGGCCGCGCACATGGCGCTGAAGATCGAGCAGAAGCAGGAGATTCTCGAAATCGTCGACCTGGCGGCGCGCGTCGAGCACGTGCTGGCGCTGCTGGATGCCGAAATCGACCTGCTGCAGGTCGAGAAGCGCATCCGTGGCCGGGTCAAGAAGCAGATGGAGCGCAGCCAGCGCGAGTACTACCTGAATGAGCAGATGAAGGCCATTCAGAAGGAACTCGGCGATGGTGACGAAGGCCACAACGAAATCGAGGAGCTGAAAAAGCGTATCGATGGCGCCGGCCTGCCGAAGGACGCCCTGGCCAAAGCCCAGGCCGAGCTGAACAAGCTCAAGCAGATGTCGCCGATGTCGGCCGAGGCCACCGTGGTACGTTCCTACCTGGACTGGCTGGTACAGGTGCCGTGGAAGGCCCAGAGCAAGGTGCGCCTGGACCTGGCCAAGGCCGAGGAAATCCTCGATGCCGACCACTATGGCCTGGAAGAGGTCAAGGAGCGCATCCTCGAGTACCTCGCCGTGCAGAAGCGGGTGAAGAAGATCCGCGGCCCGGTATTGTGCCTGGTGGGGCCGCCCGGTGTGGGCAAGACCTCGCTGGCCGAGTCGATCGCCGCCGCCACCAACCGCAAGTTCGTGCGCATGGCCCTCGGTGGCGTACGTGACGAGGCCGAGATTCGTGGCCACCGCCGCACCTACATCGGTTCGATGCCTGGGCGTCTGATTCAGAAAATGACCAAGGTTGGTGTACGCAATCCACTCTTCCTGCTCGACGAAATCGACAAGATGGGCAGCGACATGCGTGGCGATCCGGCCTCGGCGCTGCTGGAAGTACTCGACCCTGAGCAGAACCACAACTTCAACGACCATTACCTGGAGGTCGACTACGACCTCTCGGACGTGATGTTCCTGTGCACCTCGAACTCGATGAACATCCCGCCGGCGCTGCTCGACCGCATGGAAGTCATCCGCCTGCCGGGTTACACCGAGGACGAGAAGATCAACATTGCGGTCAAGTACCTGGTGCCCAAGCAGGTCAAGGCCAATGGCCTGAAGAAGGACGAGCTTGAGGTCGAGGTGTCGGCCATCCGCGACATCATCCGCTACTACACCCGCGAAGCCGGCGTGCGTGGCCTGGAGCGGCAGATTGCCAAGGTCTGCCGCAAGGTGGTCAAGGAGCACACCGGGGCCAAGCAGGTGAAGGTCAAGGTCAGCGGCGAGCAGCTTGAGCAGTTGCTGGGCGTGCGCAAGTTCCGTTACGGCCTGGCCGAGCAGCAGGACCAGATCGGCCAGGTCACCGGCCTGGCCTGGACCCAGGTGGGCGGTGAGCTGCTGACCATCGAGGCGGTGGTCATCCCGGGCAAGGGGCAATTGATCAAGACCGGCTCACTCGGTGACGTCATGGTCGAGTCGATCACTGCTGCGCAGACGGTGGTGCGCAGCCGCGCCCAGAGTCTGGGGATCGCCGCAGACTTCCATGAAAAACGCGACGTTCACATCCATATGCCCGAAGGCGCCACGCCCAAGGACGGCCCGAGCGCCGGTATCGGCATGTGCACCGCGCTGGTCTCGGCCCTGACCCAGATCCCGGTACGCGCCGATGTGGCGATGACCGGCGAGATCACCTTGCGTGGTCAGGTCCTGGCCATTGGTGGTCTCAAGGAAAAACTGCTAGCGGCGCACCGTGGCGGGATCAAGACGGTGATCATTCCCGAGGAGAATGTTCGCGATCTCAAGGAGATTCCGGAAAATATCAAACAGGATCTTCAGATCAAACCGGTCAAATGGATTGACGAAGTCCTCCAAATTGCGCTGCAATACGCCCCGGAGCCCTTGCCAGATGTGGCTCCGGAGATTGTCGCGAAAGATGAAAAGCGCGACGGCGATGCTAAGGAAAGAATCAGCACGCATTAACACGTATTTCGCTGGGGGGCGTTGGTTGACAGTTTTTTCCGGCCCTTGCTATAAAGCGGCACGCCAGTGTCAACAGGCCACCCAGCGCTCGTTTCATAAGCTTTTCATTACATACTTAGAAACAAACTCAATAGAGAAATAAGGGGACTTAGAGTGAACAAGTCGGAACTGATTGACGCTATCGCCGCATCCGCTGATATCCCGAAAGCTGTAGCCGGCCGTGCGCTGGACGCAGTCATCGAATCCGTTCAGGGCGCCCTGAAAGCAGGCGACGATGTTGTCCTGGTTGGCTTCGGTACCTTCTCGGTCAAGGAGCGCGCCGAGCGCACCGGCCGCAACCCGCAAACCGGCAAGGCGATCAAGATCGCTGCCGCCAAGGTTCCAGGCTTCAAGGCTGGCAAAGGCCTGAAAGACGCCGTCAACTAAGTCGTCTTTCAGCCGGTCTGGGCAAGCCCGGGCCGACCGCGTGACGGCGGGTCGCAAACGTTCCCGCTGGCACGCTCGCTTCGAGAAGGCGCATCCACTGGATGCGCCTTTCTTCTATCAGGACTCTACCCACGCTCCGCGGTTGTCGACGCAGTGGTACAACCGTTTCTGGGGGACGCATGCTGCAGAATATCAGGGACAATTCACAAGGTTGGATTGCCAAGACCATCATCGGCCTCATCGTCGTACTGATGGCGTTGACCGGCTTCGAGGCCATTTTCCAGGCCGCCAGCCATAGCCAGGACGCCGCCAAGGTGAACGGCCAGACCATCAGCCAGAACGAGCTGAGCCAGGCCGTGGACATGCAGCGTCGCCAGCTGATGCAACAGCTGGGCAAGGATTTCGACCCTGCGCTGCTGGACGAGAAAATGCTGCGTGAAGCCGCGCTCAAGGGGCTGATCGATCGCAAGCTGCTGTTGCAGGGCGCCGAAGACGCCAAGTTCGCTTTTTCCGAGGCCGCGCTGGATCAGTTGATCCTGCAGACGCCTGAATTCCAGGTCGATGGCAAGTTCAGCGCCGAGCGCTTCGACGCCGTGATCCGCCAGATGGGTTACGGGCGTATGCAGTTCCGCGAGATGCTCGCCCAGGAAATGCTCATCGGCCAGCTGCGCACCGGCCTGGCCGGCAGCAGCTTCGTCACCGACAAACAGGTAGAGGCATTCGCCCGTCTGGAAAAACAGACCCGTGACTTCGCCACGCTGACCTTCAAGGCCGAGCCGGCCGCGGTCAAGGTGAGCGATGACGAGGTCAAGGCCCACTACGACCAGCACGCCAAGGAGTTCATGACCCCCGACCAGGTGGTGATCGACTACATCGAGCTGAAGAAGGCGGCCTTCTTCGACCAGGTCAAGGTCAACGACGACGAGCTCAAGGCTCTGTACGAGAAGGAGATCGCCAACCTTGGCGAGCAGCGCCATGCCGCGCACATCCTGATCGAGGTAAACGGCAAGACCACCGATGCCCAGGCCAAGGCCCGTATCGAGGAGGTCCAGCAGCGCCTGGCCAAGGGTGAAGACTTCGCCGCGCTGGCCAAGGAATTCTCCCAGGACCCAGGTTCGGCCAGCAGCGGTGGCGACCTCGGCTTCGCCGGGCCGGGCGTTTACGACCCGGCCTTCGAGGACGCGCTGTACAAGCTGAACAAGGACCAGGTGTCCGCGCCGGTGCGCACCGAGTATGGCTACCACCTGATCAAGCTGCTGGGCGTCGAGGCACCGGATGTGCCGACCTTCGCCAGCCTGAAGGACAAGCTGACTCACGAGCTGAAGACCCAGCAGGTGGAACAGCGCTTCGTCGAAGCCACCAAGCAGCTCGAGGACTCCGCCTTCGAAGCGTCCGACCTGGCCCAGCCGGCCCAGGACCTGAACCTGAAGGTACAGACCTCCGCGGCCTTCGGTCGTGAAGGCGGCGAGGGCATCACCGCCAACCGTGCGGTGATCCAGGCCGCGTTCAGCGAGGAAGTGTTGGAAGAGGGCGCCAACAGCAACGGTATCGAGCTGGACCCGGAGACCGTGGTGGTACTGCGTGTCAAGGAGCACCGCAAGCCCGAGCAACTGCCGCTGGAAGCCGTGGCCAAGAACATCAGCGCGCAGTTGGCCAAGGAGAAGGCGACGGCCGAACTCAAGGCCAAGGCCGACACGCTGATTGCCGGCCTGCGCGATGGTTCGATCAAGGCCGCCAGCCAGAACTGGAAGGTCCAGGAAGCGGCCACCCGTGGCCAGGACGGCATCGACCCGGTCGAACTGCAAGCGGTGTTCCGCCTGGGCAAGCCTGAGTCCAAGGACAAGCCGGTCTACGGCAGCGCGGTCCTGGGCGATGGCAGCCTGGTGGTCCTGCAGCTTAAGGGCGTCAACGAAGGCGCCGCCGCCACCGACGAGGAAAAGGCGCAGATTCGCCGTTACCTCGCCTCGCGTGCCGGTTCCCAGGACTTCGCGGCGTACCGCAAGCAACTGGAAGGCAGCGCCGACATCACCCGTTACTGAGTGCTGTCGCGCTAGTGAAACAGGCCGCTTATGCGGCCTGTTTCGTTTTTGATGTTCAAGACCTAGCGCTTAACCCTCCCCGGCGATTGCTGCGTTAACACTCAGCCCTTTCAAGGTATTGAGAATTGGCGTCCGACTTAGACTCGCCGGGGTCGCTTTGCGACCCTTTCCGACCGGTCCGACGCCTCGGCAAGGCCGCTCCTACAGGTGACCGTGCCGTCCTGTAGGAGCGGCCTTGTGTCGCGAAAGGGCTGCAACGCAGCCCCGGCAATCTTGAATTGAAGCGGCCACATCCGAAAAAACGCAAAGACCTTGAAAGGGCTGGCGTTAACACTGAAACCCTGGGGCCGCTACGCGCCCCTTTCGCGACACAAGGCCGCTCCTACAGGGACCGCGCATAGCCGCGGCCTAGCGTCGAACCCCTTCGTGATTGTCCAGCGTATCCCGGGCAATCTCCCGGCCCAGGGCAATCAGTTCCGGCGCCTTGTAGAACTCGAAGAACCGGCATACCCGCTTGGGTACGTTGATCAGCACATCCGGTGGATAGCCGGCGATCTTGTATTGCGCCAGCGATGTCTGCATCACCTCGAAGCTTTGGTTGATCAAGTCGAGCAACGACGCCGGGCCGACGTTGTCGATGATGAACGAACCGGTGGCCGATTTCGGCGCGCCTTCGCTCTGTGGCGCCGCCGCCGGCTGCTGGCCTTCCGGGGCGGCGCTTTCGCCCAGCCAGGGATTGGGCGCGGCCAGCCCTTCGGCGACGATCTCCTGTTCCAGGCGGATCAACTGCTCGGCCGGCTTGCGCCGGAACGGCAGGCGCGAGCCCAGCGAGCTGATCAGCGAATCGAAGCGCATCTTGAACGCCGCCGGGCGTTCGATCACCGGCAACTGGTACTGCTTCTGGTTGGTGGCATTGAGATTGACCGCGATGATCAGGTCACAGTGGCTGGATACCACCGGCACGATCGGCAGTGGGTTGAGGATGCCGCCATCGACCAGCATGCGATTGCCTTGCACCACCGGGGTGAACAGGCTGGGGATCGCCGCCGAGGCGCGCATCGCCTGGTGCAGGCAGCCTTCCTGGAACCAGATTTCTTGCTGGTTGGTGAGGTCAGTGGCGACCGCGGTGTAGGGGATGCGCAGTTGCTCGATATTGATTTCGCCGACGATCTTGCGGATCTGCCCGAAGACCTTGTCGCCACGAATGGCGCCCAGACGGAAGCTGACATCGACCAGGCGCAGCACGTCGAGGTAGTCCAGGCTTTCGATCCAGCTGCGGTATTCATCGAGCTTGCCGGCGGCGTAGATGCCGCCGATCACCGCCCCCATGGAGCAGCCGGCAATGCAGGCGATTTCGTAGCCGCGCCGCTCGATTTCCTCGATCACGCCGATGTGGGCGTACCCCCGGGCTCCACCGGAGCCCAGTACCAATGCCACGCGTTTGCTCATGAGCGATTCCCCTGCGCCAGTGCAACCATGGTCCAACAATGCACCCAATGGCGCCTGTGCTTCAATGTAGTCCGCGCTGGGCTACGCTGAGCAGGGCACTTTTCGTTTGCTTTGCCGTCGAACGGCCACCTTAGTTCTTTCCCCTCGAGGTATTACCGATGAAAGTCTGGATCACCCTTCCACTGATCGCCTTGGTCCTGGTCGGTTGCGCAGGCAAGACAGCCTATCGCGACAGTTGCGCGACCCAGCTCGATGCCGCCTGGAAGGAACTGGACCTGGCCAAGGCCGAGGGCTTTGCTGGCACCGTAAGCTACTCCAAGGCGCTGTCGCTGCTGACCGGCGCCAAGACCCAGCAGCAGTTCGAGGGATTTGAAGGCTGTACCCACAAGGCCGAGAAGGCGCGGTTCTATATTCGTGAATCGCGCGCCGGCCGTTGATCGAGGAGCAACACATGTCCGCGATGCTCGATCATGTAGTGGCCCAGGTGCTTGCGCTGCAGGTGGGCTTGTTGGCCTGCCGCGAGCGCCTTGGCGCCGATACCGACCCAGAGGCGCTGCATGACCTGCGTATCACCTTGCGCCGTTTGCGCAGCCTGCTGCGGCCCTTGCGCGGCTTGCCGGGCGTCGAGCAACTGGACGGGGCGGCGCAGGCACTGGGCGCCCTCACCACACCTTTGCGCGACCGTGAGGTGCTGGCCGCGCAATTGATTGCGCGCGGCCACTTGCAGGCTGGCGAGCGGCGTCAGGCCGGGCGGGCGCGGACCTTCGCCGCTGTCGCGGCCAGTGCGCAGCTGACCCGGGTGCTGGCGATTGTCGATGCCTTTCCCATGTTCCTTCGCGCCGCTGACCGTGAGGGGTTGGCACGACGTTTGGCGCAACGCCTCGACCAGCGCCTGGAGGCGCAATGGGGCAAGCTCGGCAAGGCCCTGGACGATCCGGCCCACGACCGTCACCGCCTGCGTTTGCTGATCAAGCGGGTGCGCTACGGTGATGCCGCCTATCCGCAGCTCAACCACGCGGGTCGCAAGCTCCAGCGCCTGCTGAAGCAGGCCCAGGGCGAGCTGGGCGATTGGCATGACCGCGTGCAATGGCTGTCGCAGGTGCGCGAACACGCTGACCTGGCAGGCTGCAAGGTGGCCTGGGAGCACGAACTGCATGCTGCCCAAAGCAAGGCCGACATCACCCTCGAAGCCCTGCGCAAGGCCATTGCCCGTCGTTAGTCCCGGTAAATGACCGATATGCGGGCTGCCGCTGGCGTGTTCGCTGGTTAAGATCGGGCTTTTCCTGCAGGAGCCCAGGCATATGAACTTCACTGAATTGTTGGCAGCGGCACGCGCGCATCCCGAAGCGGTCAGCGTGCCGGCGAGCTGGGCCCAGGGGCGCGCGGTGTTCGGCGGCCTGATGGCGGCGATGGTGCACGAAGCGATGCGCCAGAAGCTGGGGGATGACCGGCCAGTGCGTTCCCTGGCCATCACCTTCGTCGGCCCGGCGGCGCCGGATGTGCCGATCAGCCTTGAGGTGGAGGTGCTGCGCGAGGGCAAGGCGGTCAGCACCTTGCTCGGGCGCGCCGTGCAGGATGGCCAGGTGGTGACCCTGGTGCAGGGCAGCTTCGGTGCCGGTCGCCCTTCCGTGGTGGCGGTCGACGCGCCCGCCGCGATGCCGATGAAGCCGCTGCAGGAGGCGGCGCCGGAGTTACCCTTCATCAAGGGCATTACGCCGGAGTTCATGCAGCACGTGGCGTTTCGCTGGGCGGTGGGCGGCCTGCCGTTCAGTGGTAACGACTCGCGCCATATGGGCGGCTGGGTCCGCCTGCGCGATGTCGTCGAGGAGCCGGTCGGGGTGGCGCACCTGCTGGCATTAGTCGATGCCTGGCCGCCGAGCCTGCTGCCGTTTCTCAAACAGCCCGCCGCCGGCAGCACGCTGACCTGGACCATCGAGTTCGTCCAGCCCACGCCGCAGCTGTCGACCCTCGACTGGTGCCGCTATGTGGTCGAGACCGAGTATGCCCGTGATGGCTATGGGCATGCGGCTGCGGCGTTATGGACGGCTGAGGGTGAGCTGCTGGCGTTGAGCCGGCAGACGGTGACCGTGTTCGCCTGATCCACCTTCATCAAGCCAATCGCGGGGCAAGCCCGCTCCCACGCCATGTAATGGCGCTTGTGGGATCGGGCTTGCCCTGCGATGTTTTCAGTCAGTGGCGATGCTTGTGCCGTTCGCGCCAGGCCCGCCACCAGGCGCCGCTCAGCACGAAGCGCGGAAAGGTGATGAACTGCTCGGTGAGCAGGCGTTGCACGGCGTCCTTGCGGCTGGCGAACGGCTCCGGTTGTTCGGCTTCCAGGCGATGTCCCTGACGCTGCAGGCCCAGCCCGGCGACCAGGGCAATGATGCCCACGGCGAGCTGCGACAGGTCCAGGCCCAACACCCCCGACAGCACCAGCAGCGCGCCCAGGATGAACAGCGGCACGGCGATCAGGTGCAGCACCAGGTTGGTGGGATGGCGGTGGTTATGGTGGTAGCCACGCCATTGCCAGGCGGGCAGGTTGGGCAGTCGTTTGCTCATGGACAGTTCCTCACAGACATGTCCAAAGCTTAGTGCGGCCCCCTGGTGGGGGCCAATCGAGGCTGGCTATGGTTGCCATAGCCGTGCCGGGCTCAGAGCTTGAGCTGGCCGATGGCCTTGTTCAGTTCGCCGGCCAGGGTCGCCAGTTCGCTGCTGGTGGTGGCCGAGCCGACGGTCTGTTGCACGGTCTCTTCGGTGACGTCGCGGATGCTCACCACGGCGCGGTTCATCTCTTCGGCCACCTGGCTCTGCTGCTCGGCGGCCACGGCGATCTGGGTATTGCTCTCGCGCATCTGCGCCACGGCGCTGGTGATTTCGGTCAGGGCTTCGTGGGCTTCGCGTGCCTGCTTGACGCAGTCGTCGGCCTTGTACGAGCTCTCCTGCATGAAGTCCACCGCATCGCGGGTGCCGGCTTGCAGGTCGGCGACCATGGTGGTGATCTCGTCGGTGGAGGTCTGCACGCGCTTGGCCAGGTTGCGCACTTCGTCGGCGACCACGGCGAAGCCACGGCCCAGGTCGCCGGCGCGGGCGGCCTCGATGGCGGCATTGAGGGCCAGCAGGTTGGTCTGTTCGGCGATGCTGTGGATCACCCCGACCACACTGTTGATCTTCTGGCTGTCGTCGGCCAGCTGGCGGATCATTTCGGCGGTCTGCTGCACGCCGCTGGACAGCCCGGCGATGGAGTCCTGCACCCGGCTGACCACGGCCTGGCCGCTGCCAGCGAGGGTGTCGGCGGCCTGCGACAGGTCGCGGGTGGCGCCGGCATGCTGGGCGATATGGTGCACGGTGGCGGTCATTTCATTGATGGCGGTGGCGGCCTGGTCGGTTTCGCTCTGCTGGCCGATCATGCCGTGGCGCACTTCGTCCATGCTCCCGGCCAGGCGCGCGGCGCCGGAGTCGAGCTGGGCGGCGGTACGGGCCACGGTGCTGACCACGCGGTGGTAGGTGGTCTGCATGGCGTTGAACGCGCCGGCCATCTGCCCGACTTCGTCGCCACAGGCCAGCGGCACGCGGGCCGACAGGTCACCGGTTTTCTCCACGTGCAGCATCACGTCTTTCAGGGTGTTGAGCTGGCTGAGCAGGAAGCGGATCAGCAATTGCGAGGCGCAGAGCATGGCCAGCATGAGGATCAAGACGCACACCGCATAGTTGCTGAAGCGGTCGAAGTACACCTGGCGCAGGCTCGGCGACTGGGCGACGACGGCCAGGTGGGTGTCACCGTGGTTGAATACCTGGGCGCCACGCAGCGGGTTGTCGCCCAGTACCCAGGCATCGGCCAGTTCCACCCAGCCCTGGGCGTCACGCAGGGCCTCTAGGGGCTCGCCGGCAAATTGCGGGGTCTGGCCATTGCGCCAGCTGATCAGGTTGGCCTGGGCGGGCAGGACTTGCCCGGCAGGCCAGGCGGCAAGCAGCGCGGCCTGGGCCTGGGCTTGCGCCTGGGCGCCTACGGCACGGGCCTGTTGCTCCAGGTAGACGGCGTAGAGCACCAGCATCAGGGTGGTGACGAAGGCCACCGCGTTGACGGCCCAGAACTTGTACTTCAGGGAAATATTGCTAAGCCAGGCACCCATGGTAGGTCTTCTCTGAATTGGCGGAAACATTATTGGCAAGGTGCCATCATTGTGCCTGCCAGGGCCAGGGGTTGCCTTGATATGTGTCAAGAAACGTCAGGCAGGCCGAAGAACGCGCGGGCGCAGGCGCTGGTGTGCTTGGCGGTGTACGTCGGTGTCTCGCCGCGGTGCAGGGCTACCTCGCGCAGCACCTCCGGCAGGAAGGCGGGTTCGTTGCGGCCGTTCTTTGGCTTGGGGCGCAGGCTGCGAGGCAGCAGGTAGGGGGCATCGCTTTCGAGCATCAGGCGACCTTCGGGGATGTTGCCTACCAGTGGGTGCAAGTGGGTGCCACGGCGCTCGTCGCAGATCCAGCCGGTGATGCCGATGTGCAGGTCCAGGTCGAGGTAGGCGAACAGCGCCTGGCGTTCGCCGGTGAAGCAATGCACCACGGCGGCAGGTAGCTGGTCGCGGTAGGCCTTGAGGATCGCCAGCAGGCGCTCGCTGGCCTCGCGCTCGTGGAGAAACACAGGCAGGCGCAGTTCGGCGGCCAATGCCAGTTGTGCCTCCAAGGCCTTTTCCTGCTGGGGGCGGGGCGAGAAGTCGCGGTTGAAGTCCAGCCCGCATTCGCCCACGGCCTTGACCCGGGGCTGGGCGAGCAGATCACGCAGCTGGCGTTCGCTGTCGGCGCTCCAGTGGCTGGCGTCGTGGGGGTGTACGCCGGCGGTGCTGAACAGGCGCAGGCCAGGTTGGTCCAGGCGCTGGCACAGTTCCAGGGCCTCGGCGCTGACGTCCAGGCTGGTGCCGGTAAGGACCATCTGCGCCACGCCGGCCTGCACGGCGCGTTCGACGACGGCCGCCTGCTGGTCGTGGAAACTGCTGTTGGTCAGGTTGACGCCGATATCGATCAGTTGCATGGTGCTACCTCGGGCCGCGGGGGCGGCCAGCATAGCAAAAACCGGGAAATCGCGAGAAACCCAAGAACTTCAAACGTTTGCCGTGGTCTTTTGCCGTCATTTGTCACGGATCGATCATTGCACATGGTGCCTGCCAACCGCCCTTGGACGCCTTCTTCGATGCTGCGAACCCTGCTGACGATTCTGATGTTGTCTGGCCTGGCGTTGGCCGCGCCGGCCCATGCCCGCGAGGCCGGGCCACAACAGCATGTGCCGGCCGGCAAGGCCCGCGACCTGGCGCAGATCCGCACGAGCAAGGTACTGCGGGTGCTGGTCAACCAGAGCCGCAACAGCTCCGGCGAGGTCAAGGGCGAGCCGGTGGGCGTCGAGTACTACCGCTTGCGTGCCCTGGAGCATTACCTCAATGCCCGGGTCGCCGATGGCCAGGAAATCAGCTTGAGGATCATTCCGCGGGCCAAGGAGCAATTGCTCGGCGCTTTGCAGCGCGGCGAGGGCGACCTCGCCGCGCCCGGCGAGCTGCTGGACCCCAGCGTGGTGCGCGGCGTCGACGCCAGCGCGCCGGTGGTCGACCAGGTGCCGCTGCAGTTGGTCGGGCGCAAGGGCGAGCGTGGCTACAGCCGGGTCGAGCAACTGTCCGGGCGCACCATCGCCCTGACCAGTGCCAGCGCCGCCGGGCCGGCGATTCAGGTGATCAACCAGCAGTTGGCATTGCGCAAGCGCCCGCCGATCAAGGTCGAGTGGGTCGATCCAACGCTGGCGGTGGAAGATGTATTGGAGATGGTCCAGGCCGGCATCTATCCGTTGACCGTGGTCGAGCGACCGATCGCCCAGCGCTGGGCGCGGGTGATGCCGCGTTTGCGGGTGGACAGCAAGCTGCAACTGGCCCGGCCCGACGCCATGCGCTGGTATGTGCGCCAGGATGCGCCGATGTTCCAGGCTGCGGTGGACCGCTTCCTCGCCGGCTACCGCGCGCCCGACAACCAGGACGCCGCCTTCGAGCGCATCTACCGCCGCCAGTACCGGGTGCACAACCCTCTGGCGCGCAAGGACCGCCAGCGCCTCGAATCGCTACGCCCGGTGTTGCAGAAGCATGGCGGCGACCAACAGTTCGACTGGTTGAACCTGGCGGCGCTGGCGTTCAAGGAGTCCACCCTGGACCCGAAGGCGCGCGGCACTGGCGGTGCCCATGGCCTGATGCAGATCACCCCGTCGGCGGCGCAGCGGGTTGGGGTGAGCAATACCGCCACGGTCGATGGCAATGTCCAGGCCAGCGCCCGCTACCTGGCGATGCTGCGTCGCAAGTTCTTCGCCAGCCCGCAGCTCAACGAACGCGAACGCATGGCGTTCATCCTGGCGGCCTACAACCTTGGGCCGGAGCGGGTCCAGGCCATGCGCGCCGAGGCCCGGCGGCGTGGGCTCAACGGCAACCAGTGGTTCTTCCAGACCGAGCGCATCGCCATGGAGCAGGTGGGCATGGGGCCGGTGAACTTCGTCAACAGCGTCAACAAGTACTACCTCGCGTTCAACCGCGAGCGGGCTTCCCTGGAGCGGGTGGCCAAACGTTAAACAAATCGAATATATCGATTTGTTTGTCGGGATTTTTGCGATTTTCTTATTCGTTAAATTGATTAAGATGGCGCTCATCCAACACACACCTGCTCACACTCTAAGGAAGCAACGATTATGAACAACTCCCTCAAAGCCCTGTTCGCCACCCGTGCCGGTTACGGCCTGAGCGTCGTGCGTATCCTGGTTGGCGTCATCTTCATGGCCCACGGCGCGCAGAAACTGTTCGGCCTGTTCGGCGGCTATGGGCTGGAAGGCACTGGCCAGTGGATGGAAAGCATCGGCCTGGCGCCGGGCTACCTGATGGCCTTGCTGTCCGGTAGCGCCGAGTTCTTCGGCGGCCTGGCCCTGGTGGTCGGCCTGCTGGCCCGTCCGGCGGCACTGGCGCTGGCGGTAACGCTGGTGGTGGCGATCTTCTCGGTGCACATCAACAACGGCCTGTTCATGTCCAACAATGGCTATGAATTCGCCCTGGCCCTGCTGGCTGGCAGTGTGGCGGTGTTGATCGAAGGCGCGGGCCGTCTCTCCCTTGACCGCCTGATCGCCCGCTGACAGGGCGCAGGCTGCAAGCGCCAAACCGATCTGATTCGGCTTGGGGCTTGCAGCCTGCGGCTGGTCTGCTCTAGCATACCGACTGCGCCGATTTAAACAGCTACTTGCGGGGCGCAGGAGATGCCCCTCGCCGGGGTCTCCGAAATACCGCTAAAGCGCTGGTTCGGTGACGCCTCCCACCGCTGCCCAGCGGGATCAGCGAGGCGGAGAGAGACTCCATGAGTTGCCCACGTACCAGTGTCTGTTTGACCCCCCTGGCCAAGAACCAGGCTTCCCGAACCCCGCGCATCCTGCTCGGCGGCCAGCATCAACCCACGCTTTTGCGCAACCTCGACGGTTTCTCCCGACGCAAGGGCCAGGCCTGTGCCTTCCTCATCCAGTTCGCTGACAACTGCGATCAGCTCGATCAGTACGGCAACGACCGTTTCGACCTCGCCGTGATCCAGGCCCCCGAGGCCGAGGAGGCCGCCGACGTCATCGGCCAGTTGACCCGTATCGCTCGCCAGGGCCTGATCACCCGTCGTTGAGCCCCGTGTCGCGACGGGCTGTTTTTGGTTAAGCTCGGTCACCCGAAGGGCGCTTGCCGTCCATCGCGCGTGCACTGAGGAGACAGCCGTTGAGCACCAACATCATCACCACGGAAGGTCACCAGGCCCTCAAGCAGGAGCTTGACCATCTGTGGCGGGTCTATCGCCCGGAGATCACCCAGAAAGTCACCTGGGCAGCCTCGCTGGGCGACCGTAGCGAGAATGCCGACTATCAGTACAACAAGAAGCTGCTGCGCGAGATCGACCGGCGCGTGCGCTACCTGCGCAAGCGCCTGGAAGACGTCAAGGTGGTCGAGTATTCGCCGCAGCAGGAAGGCAAGGTGTTTTTCGGCGCCTGGGTGGAGATCGAGAACGACGACGGCGAGCAGTTGCGCTTTCGTATCGTTGGCTATGACGAAATCCACGGGCGCAACGATTACATCTCCATCGACTCGCCCATGGCTCGGGCGCTGCTGAAGAAAGTGGAGGGTGACGAGGTGGTGGTGCACACGCCTACAGGCGAGGCCACCTGGTACGTCAACAGCATTTCCTACGAGTGCAAGGCGGGCTGAAACAGGTCGAGGCAGGCCTTCAGCACTTTGTAAGCTTGCCTCAACCTTCGCGCAACACCGCCAACGGGCTGGCATTCAGGGCCCGCCTTGTCCCCAGTACTCCAGCCCCACCGACCAGTACCGCTCCGGCCACGGGCAGCGCCAGCAGCCATGGATGCGGCGCCCAGTGCAGGTCGAACGCATAGCGGTACAACGCCCAGGTGATCAGCTCGCAGCCCAGCGCCGCGAGCAATCCGCTCACCGCGCCCAGCAAGCCGAACTCGATGCGCCGCGCCTTGACCAGCAGTGGCCGCGCGGCCCCCAGTGCGCGCAGCAGCGCGCCCTGGCGGATGCGCTCATCGAGCGTAGCCTGCAGCCCGGCGAACAAGACCGCCATCCCGGCCGCCAACACGAACAGCAGCACATACTCCACTGCCAGCGTCACCTGGGCGAGGATGCTGCGCAACTGCCCGAGCAAGGCATCCACCTGCAGGATGGTCACCGCCGGGAAGGCCCGGGACAGTGCGACCACTTCCTGGTCGTGGCCCGGTGCCAGGTAGAAGCTGGTCAGGTAGGTGGCGGGCAGGCCTTGCAGGGTGCCGGGCTGGAAGATCATGTAGAAGTTCGGCTGGAAGCTGTCCCAATGCACGCTGCGCAGGCTGCTGACCCGTGCCTGGCGCTGCTGGCCGCCGATGTCGAAGGTCAGCAGGTCGCCCAGTTGCAGCTTCAGGCTTTGTGCCAGCTCCGCCTCCACCGATACCCCTGGCGTGGCGTCGTCGCTGGGCGCCTGCTGCCACCAGTCGCCGGCGCTCAGGGCATTGCCCTGGGGCAGATCGGCGGCCCAGGTCAGGCTGAGGTCGCGCTGCACCGCGCGTTCGCCAGTCGACTCCTTGCTGACCAGTTGGCGCACCGGCTGCTTGTTGATGTGGGTGAGACGGCCAGGGATCACCGGGTACAGCGGTGCCGAGGTCGCATTGAGCTGCGCCAGGCGCTCGGCGAACGGTTGACGCTCGTCGGGCAGGATGTTCAGGGCGAAATGATTGGGCGCGTCCTTGGGGAGCTGTGCTTGCCAGGTGTCGAGCAGTTCGGCGCGCAGCAGGGCGACCAGGCCCATGGCCAGGAGGATCAGACCGAAGGCCAGGGCCTGGCCGGCCGCGGCCAGGGGGTGGCGCAGCAATTGGCCCAGGCCCAGGCGCCAGGCCAGCGGTGCGCCGGCGAGCAGCTGGCGCAGGCTGCGCAAGCCGAGCAACAGCAGGCCGCCAAGCAGCAGGGCGGCGATCAGCCCGCCACCGAGCAGGGCGAAGGTCAGCAGCAGGTCCAGGCTCAGGCGCCACATGATCAGGCCCAGGGCGAGCAGGGCGGCGCCGTATACCAGCCAGCTGCTGGGCGGGATCGGCAGCAGGTCGCGGCGCAGCACGCGCAACGGCGGTACCCGGCCCAGCGCGGCCAGCGGCGGCAGGGCGAAGCCGGCCAGGGCCACCAGGCCGGTAGCGATGCCGGCCAGGGCCGGGGTGAGGCCGCCGGGCGGCACCTGGCTGGGCAGCAGCCCGGCAAGCAGATGGAACAGCCCCAGCTGGGCCAGTGCGCCGAGCAGGGCACCGGCGAGTGCCGCGACCACGCCGAGCATGGCCAGTTGCAGGCAGTACAGGCTCAATGCCTGGTGTCGGGACAACCCAAGGCAGCGCAGCAGCGCGCTGGCATCCAGGCGCCGCGCGGCATAGCGCGATGCTGACAGGGCCACGGCGACACCTGCCAGCAGCACGGCCACCAGGCTGGCCATGTTCAGGTAGCGCTCGGCCTTGCCCAGGGCGCCGCCGATCTGGCGATTGCCGTCGCGGGTGTCGAGCAGGCGCTGGTGGGCAGCCAGGGTCTTTTCCACGCCCTGGCGGTACTCGGCCAGGGCGGCGCCATCGCCGCGCCACAGATCGCGGTAGCTGACCCGGCTGCCGGGCTGGATGACGCCGGTGGCCTCCAGGTCGGCGAGGTTCATCAGTACCCGTGGGGTGAGGCTGTAGAAGTTGTTGGCGCGGTCTGGTTCGTAGGTGAGCACGCGGCTCATGCGCAGGGTTTTCATGCCCACGTCGATGCTGTCGCCGATGCTCAGGCCCAGGGCTGCCAGCAGTCGTGGCTCGACCCAGGCCTCGCCGGGCGCCGGGCCGCCGCCGGGGCGTTCCTCGCCGTAGGGCGCCGCCGCGCTGCGCAGCTGGCCGCGCAGCGGGTAGGCCGGGTCGGCGGCCTTGATGCTCGACAGCTGGATGCCGCTGTCGCCACCGACCACGCTGGTGAACTCCACCACGCGTGCATGGCGCAAGCCCGCGGCGCTGCCGCTGGCGACCTGCTGCTCGCTGGCCGGGGCACTGCCTTGCAGGACCAGGTCGGCGCCGAGGAACTCGCTGGCGCGCAGTTGCATGGCGCCATTGAGGCGGGCGCCGAAGTAGCCGATGGCGGTGCTGGCGGCTACCGCCACCAGCAGGGCGAAGAACAGCACGCGTACTTCGCTGGCACGGGTATCGCGCAGCAGCTGGCGCAGCGACAGGGCGCACAGGCGCCAGAAGGACAGGCGGGTCATCACGGCTCCAGGGCCGCCACCAGGCGGCCGGCATCCAGGCGGATCTGGCGGCGGCAGCGCCTGGCCAGGCGTTCGTCGTGGGTGACCAGCACCAGGGTGGTGCCGCGCTCCTGGTTGAGTTCGAACAGCAGGTCGCTGATGCGCTCGCCGGTATGGCTGTCGAGGTTGCCGGTGGGTTCGTCGGCGAACAGCACCGCCGGTTGCGCGGCGAAGGCCCGGGCGATCGCCACCCGTTGCTGTTCGCCGCCGGAGAGCTGGCGCGGTGTGTGGCTCAGGCGCTTGCCCAGGCCGACCCGCTCGAGCAGGTCGCGGGCATGTTCGCGGGCATCGCGCCGGCCATCCAGCTCCAGCGGCAGCATGACGTTCTCCAGGGCGTTGAGGCTGTCGAGCAACTGGAACGACTGGAACACGAAACCGACGTGCTCGGCGCGCACCCGCGCGCGCTGGTCTTCATCCAGCGGGCCGAGGTCGTGGCCGGCCAGCAGCACCTTCCCGGCACTGGGGTGGTCGAGACCGGCGAGCAGGCCAAGCAGGGTCGACTTGCCCGAACCGGAGGCGCCGACGATGGCCAGGCTGTCGCCCTGGGCGAGGTCGAGGGAGAGGGCGTGGAGGATGGTCAGGTCGCCTTCCGCGCTGGGGACCACTTTGCTAAGGTTCTGCGCAACGAGAATGCTGGGGCCCATGGAGAATCCGATGCGAATGTGGTGGTTGAGTGCCGGCCTGGCCCTGTGTTGCCTGGCCCAGGGCGCGGCGGCGGGAACGTTGCTGGTTGTTGGCGATAGTATCAGCGCCGGTTTTGGCCTGGATACCCGCCTGGGGTGGGTCAACCTGCTGCAACAGCAGCTGAAAAAGGAGGGTTTCGACGACCAGGTGGTCAACGCCTCGATCAGCGGCGACACCAGCGCAGGTGGCCAGGCGCGGCTGGCGGCGCTGCTTGCGGCGCACAAGCCGGCCCTGGTGGTGCTGGAACTTGGCGGCAACGATGGCCTGCGCGGGCAGCCGCCGCAACAATTGCAACAGAATCTTGCCGCGATGATCGACCAGTCCCGAAAGGCCGGGGCCAAGGTGCTGTTGCTGGGCATGCGCCTGCCGCCGAACTACGGTGTGCGCTACACCACGGCGTTCGCCCAGGTCTATGAACAGCTGGCCGCCGATAAAAAGGTGCCGCTGGTGCCATTCTTCCTCGAAGGTGTGGGCGGGGTACCGGAGTTGATGCAGGCCGATGGTATCCACCCGGCGGCCAGTGCCCAGCAGCGGCTGCTGGAAAATGCCTGGCCGGCGATAAAACCCTTGCTGTGACGCTTTTATCGGGGGCCGCTTTCGGCTAATGTTGCGCCCCCCGTTTCGAGTGCCCCCAATGCCGCGCCCTGCCTGGTCCCTGTATGCCTATCAACTGATCGAGCCCGATGAGCAGCTCGACCTGTTTGCCTGCCAGGAAGTCCGCATTCATCTTGCCGCCCGCCAACTCGAACTGGGCGTGCCCGTCGACCGCACCCTGTGCGGCGGCCTGCTGCCGGCCCAGCCACGCTGGTCGGGGGTGGAGCGCGCGATCTACCGCGACGAGCGCCTGTGCCCGTTGTGCCGGGCGATCCTCGACGCCCAGCGGCGCGGCATGCGCCCGGTGTGGCCGGAACTCTGAGCGCCTTTCATCATCTGAAACGCTTGCGGTGGGTCGATGCCTCCCGCTTGTATCGGAGCGGGTGTACAATCGATCCCCTTGACTGACCTTTCGAAGGATTTACCGGATGTTGTCGCGCTTTCCTGCCGTCACCCGTAGCCTCTCGCTGGCCGCCCTGTTGGCCGCCGGCCCCGCTGTTGCGCTGGAATTGCCGTTGCCGCCGCCCGGTGAAGACGTGGTCGGCCAGGTCCAGGTGATCAAGGCCAAGTACGAAGACACCTTCGCCGACATCGGTACCGCCAACGACCTGGGCTACCTCGAGATGATCGCCGCCAACCCGGGCGTCGACCCCTGGCTGCCGGGTGCTGGCACCGAGATCATCCTGCCGACCCGCTATATCCTGCCGCCAGGCCCGCGCGAAGGCGTGGTCATCAACCTGGCCGAATACCGCCTGTACTACTACCCGAAAGGGCAGGGCATTGTGTACACCTTCCCGTTGGGCATCGGTCGTGAAGGCTGGGGGTCGCCGATCGCCAATACCAAGATCACCGCCAAGACCCCGAACCCGACCTGGACGCCCCCCGCGTCGATCCGCGCCGAGCATGCGGCCGATGGCGACATCCTGCCGGCCGTGGTGCCTGCCGGGCCGGACAACCCGCTGGGGCCGTTCAAGTTCACCCTGGGCGTGCCGGGCTACCTGATCCATGGTTCCAACAAGAAGTTCGGCATTGGCATGCGCACCAGCCATGGCTGCTTCCGCATGCTCAACAACAATGTGCTGGAACTGTCGAAGATGGTGCCGGTGGGCACGCCCGTGCGCATCATCAACGAACCCTACAAGTTCGGTATCAGTGGCGGCAAGGTGTACCTTGAGGCGCACACTCCGCTGGACGATCATGGCAACCCATCGGTGGTCGACAAGCACACCGCGGTCATCAATGCCTTGCTCAAGCGTGAAGACCTGGCCAACAACTTGCGCATGAACTGGGACATGGTGCGCGATGTTGTTGCCGCCGAAGATGGCATGCCGGTGGAAATCGCCGTACCGGTTGCCGGTGGCAACGCGCCGGTGGTCTCGAGCATTCCGCCCGAACTGCAGTAAGCGATTCGCTACTTGCCCCAGGCCCGCCCAGTGCGGGCCTTTTCGTTTGTGCCTTCGGTGCTGTTGCGCGGGCAATAAAAAAGCCGACCCACAAGTGGGTCGGCTCCATAACAATCCGTGAGGACTATTACTTGCGGCTGGCTTTGTCCAGCATACGCAGAGCGCGCTCGTTGGCTTCGTCAGCGGTCTGCTGAGCCTTCTGAGCAGCTGCCAGGGCGTCGTCAGCTTTGCGGTAGGCTTCGTCTGCACGAGCCTGGGCGCGAGCTGCTGCGTCTTCGGTAGCAGTCAGGCGAGCTTCGGTTTCTTTGGATACGCTGCTGCAACCGGTAGCCAGAACTGCGGCCAGAGCCAGAGCAGAGAATTTCAGAACGTTGTTCATCGTGTTCCCCTTCAAGGACTTTCTATTAAAGAGCCATCTCTCGGAAAAGAGAAACTGGCCGGCGTACATAGTACCCATTACTTGTAGTAAGTAAACTGACTGAGCGCAAGAACTGCAAAAAAAATGCTGCAAGCCGGGGGCGGCGACGGGGTTTGTAAAGAAAGTGTGAAAATCACCAGCAGCGTCCGCAAGCTTTTGTAGTACGGGAACTTTTTTGTTGAACTAAGGGTGACTTTAAGGGTCTGCCGGCGTCTTAGACCAAAGAACATCCGACGGCTCTTGCAAAAGCAGGGCGGCGGCGTTAAATCGCTGGCGCGGCTTTTTCACCCAGGTTGCTTGAGCAACCACGCCGGTGGCGCCTACTATTTGGAGGTGCCGCGTGGCGGCAGAACGATCCAGGTCGGGCTGCTGTCCAAGGGGCTAGGGGTGGTGTAGAGGTTCCTGCGCCGGATAACCACAGGGGCAAGGGTCTGCCGACAAGACCCGCGAGGAGTAGTGATGAGCGATATGCTGACCATCCACCATGACCAGGCCGGTCATCAGTTCGAGACCACCGTGGACGGTCACCGGGCTTACCTGACGTACATGGACCTGGGCAAGCAGACGCTGGATATCTATCGCACCTTCGTGCCCAACGCCCTGCGCGGGCGCGGGATCGCCGCCGCCCTGACCGAACAGGCGCTGGCCTATGCCGAACAAATGGGCTACACGGTGATTCCGTCGTGCTCCTATGTCGAGCGTTACATGGAGCGCCAGCAGCGCCACTCGAGCAAGGCCTGAACACACCGCAGACACGAAAACGCCGGGCATTGCCCGGCGTTTTCGTGTGCGCAGGTATCAACCGCGCTGGCGCTTGGGCAGCACGTCCTTGAGCTTGGCGTGCATGCTGCGCAGGGTTTTCTCGGTGGTTGCCCAGTCGATGCAGGCGTCGGTCACGGAGACCCCGTACTGCAGTTCGTCGAGGTTCTTCGGAATGGCCTGGCTGCCCCAGTTCAGATGGCTTTCGACCATCAGGCCGATGATCGACTGGTTGCCTTCGAGGATTTGGTTGGCCACGTTTTCCATGACCAGCGGTTGCAGGGCCGCGTCCTTGTTGGAGTTGGCGTGGCTGCAGTCGACCATGATGTTCGGCTTGATCTTGGCCTTGGCCAGGTCCTGCTCGCACAGGGCGACACTGACCGAATCATAGTTGGGCTTGCCGTTGCCGCCACGCAGCACCACGTGGCCATAGGCGTTGCCCTTGGTGGTGACGATCGACACACCGCCTTCCTGGTTGATGCCGAGGAAGCGGTGGGGCTTGGACACTGACTGCAGGGCATTGATCGCCACGGTCAGGCCGCCGTCGGTGCCGTTCTTGAAGCCGACCGCCGAGGACAGGCCGGAGGCCATTTCTCGGTGGGTCTGCGACTCGGTGGTGCGCGCACCGATGGCCGACCAGCTGATCAGGTCCTGCAGGTATTGCGGAGAGATCGGGTCGAGGGCTTCGGTGGCGGTCGGCAGGCCCTTCTCGGCCAGGTCCAGCAGCAATTGGCGGCCGATGTGCAGGCCGTCCTGAATCTTGAACGAGTCATCCAGGTAGGGGTCGTTGATCAGGCCTTTCCAGCCGACGGTGGTACGCGGTTTCTCGAAGTACACGCGCATGACCAGGTACAAGGTGTCGGAAACCTCCTCGGCCAGCACTTTCAGGCGCTCGGCGTACTCGTGGGCAGCCTTGATGTCGTGGATCGAGCACGGGCCGACCACCACGAACAGGCGGTGATCCTTGCCGTCGAGGATGTTGCGCACCACTTCGCGGCCGGCAGTCACGGTCTGCAGGGCCTTGGCGCTGAGGGGGATTTCCTTCTTGAGCTGATCAGGGGTGATCAAAGTCTCGTTGGAGGCAACGTTAAGGTCATCGATCGGTAAATCAGCCATCGTGTTACTCGTCAGGTCACGGGTGCCGGCCGCCAGCAATCCCCGTGCGGCCCAGCAGCAGAATGTTCGCAGCGGGGAGGGCCGAACCTTAGCGCGTTAGCGGGGGCGCGACAATGGGGTGGGCCCGTCGATACGGGGTTTTTGCCTGCCCGGGTCGCGGCGCCGTGGCCAGGCGTGCTAAAAAACGGCCGAATAACAACAGCCTCAAGGCGGGAGCAAGGCATGCAGGCACGCAACGTTCGCATCGGTATCATTGGCAGCGGCGCAATCGGTGGCTTCTATGGGTTGATGCTGGCCCGCGCCGGCTTCGATGTGCATTTTTTGCTGCGCAGCGAATATGAGGTGGTGCGCGAGCGTGGGCTAAGCCTCGACAGCGCCGTGCATGGCCAGATTCACCTGCCGGTGCAGGCCTACGCCCGGGCCGCCGACATGCCCCTCTGCGACTGGCTGCTGGTGGGCGCCAAGGCGACCAGCAACGCCGAGCTGGCACCCTTGATCATGCAGGCTGCGGCTCCCGATGCCCGTGTGCTGCTGCTGCAGAACGGCCTGGGCGTGGAGGAACAACTGCGCCCGGCCTTGCGTGGGGATTTGCACCTGCTCGGTGGCTTGTGCTTCATCTGCGTCAACCGCAAGGGCCCCGGGGAGATCTGCCACCAGTCGCTGGGCGCGGTGAACCTGGGTTATCACAGTGGTCCGGCGCAGGACGGCGGGGCAGGCGTGGCAGAGGAGGGCGCCGGTCTGTTCCGCGCCGCGGGCATCGACTCCCAGGCCATGGCCGACCTTGACCAGGCGCGCTGGCAGAAACTGGTGTGGAACGTGCCCTACAACGGTCTTTCGGTATTGCTGCAGGCCAGCACCACGCCCTTGATGGGCGATGCCGACAGCCGCGCGCTGATCCAGGCGCTGATGGCCGAAGTGGTGGCGGGTGCAAGCGCCTGTGGTCGCGAGCTGCCCGCGGGCTACGCCGAGCACTTGTTTCGCATGACCGAAAAGATGCCGGACTACTGGCCAAGCATGTACCACGACCATCTCCAGCAACGCCCGCTGGAGTTGCAGGCAATCTACGCCGAACCCCTGGCTCGAGCGCGTGCCGCTGGCTGCGCATTGCCGCGCATGGAGGCGTTGTACCAGGCCCTGGCGTTCATCGACCGACGCGGCCGTCAGGCCTGAAGCCCGCGGCGGCCGTGCGCCGGACGGCGGGGCGGCCGGCGATGGCGCTGCTAAGCTCAAGCTTGCTCTGCCGTCGCGGCAGTCGAGGAGGTCGAATGATCCGTTCCATGCTGTTTGCCACCGACCTCGGTGTCTATGCGCCCTTTGTCATGCAGCACGCCTTGGCCCTGGCGCGAACCTTCAACGCAGAGCTCTATGTAATCCACGCCGTGGAACCCATGGGTCAATTCGCCGAATCGCTTTTGCAGAGCTACCTCGACGAACAAACCCTCGATGCCTTGCACAGCGAGGGTGTCACCACGGTAATGGCCAATATCGAGCAGCGCGTGCTGGAAAACTTTCGCGACGAGCTGGGCGAAAAGGCCGACCTGGCGTTGATCCGCGCGGTACGCGTGCGCCAGGGCGATCCGGCCCAGGTGATCCTCGAGCAGGCCCAGCGCCTGGCGGTCGACTTGCTGATCTTCGGCAGCCATAGCGCCGGCGCCGGGGTGGATGTGCCCATCGGCCGTACCGCGGTACGGCTGCTGCAGCTGTCGCCGGTACCGGTGTATATGGTGCCGTTGTCACAGCACCTTGGGCGTAGGAAAACGTGAAGTTGGAAGTAGGTATTTTTCCGGCGATCGTAACAAAATAGTTCTAGATTTATTTCTCAAGCCACTAATATAGTTATAACTCGTCGCTGCCGGCGCGCCGGTGACCTACCGTCTTTGAGGGATATCTATGAAGCTTCAGCAACTGCGCTACATCTGGGAAGTGGCGCACCATGACCTCAACGTTTCCGCGACGGCGCAGAGCCTGTACACCTCCCAGCCCGGGATCAGCAAGCAGATCCGCCTGCTCGAGGACGAGCTGGGCGTCGAAGTCTTCGCCCGCAGCGGCAAGCACCTGACCCGCGTCACCCCGGCCGGCGAGCGCATCATCAATACCGCCGGCGAGATCCTGCGCAAGGTCGAGAGCATCAAGCAGATCGCCCAGGAATTCTCCAACGAGAAGAAAGGCACCCTGTCGATCGCCACCACCCACACCCAGGCCCGTTACGCGCTGCCGCCGGTGATCAGCAGCTTCATCAAGCAATACCCGGAAGTGGCCCTGCACATGCACCAGGGCTCGCCGATGCAGATCGCCGAGATGGCTGCCGACGGCACCGTCGATTTCGCTATTGCCACCGAGGCGCTGGAGCTGTTCGGCGACCTGATCATGATGCCGTGCTACAAGTGGAATCGCTGCGTGGTGGTGCCTCAGGGGCATCCGCTGACCAAGCTGCCGAAGCTGACTCTCGAGGCCGTGGCCGACTACCCGATCGTCACCTACGTGTTCGGTTTCACTGGCCGTTCCAAGCTCGACGAAGCATTCAATCACCGTGGCCTGACGCCGAAGGTGGTGTTCACCGCCGCAGATGCCGACGTGATCAAGACCTATGTGCGGCTGGGGTTGGGCGTGGGCATCGTGGCCAAGATGGCCGTGGATCCGAAGCTCGACAGCGACCTGGTGTGCCTGGATGCCAGCGAGCTGTTCGAGGCCAGCATCACCAAGATCGGCTTCCGTCGCGGCACCTTCCTGCGTGGCTTCATGTGCGACTTCATCGAGAAGTTCGCGCCGCACCTGACCCGTGAGGTGATGGCCAAGGCGATTCAGTGCCATAACAAGCAGGAGCTTGAAGAGCTGTTCGAGGGTGTCGAGCTGCCGGTGCACTGAAAGCAGCTGCAAGCGGCAAGCGGCAAGCTACAAGAAAGAGCAGTCCGTACGCGGTCTGCTCTTTTCTTGTAGCTTGCAGCTAGAAGCTTGCCGCTGCATTCAAGCCTTGCTGATCAGGTTGCCAGCGTGCAACCCGCATTCCTTCTGGGTCGACTCTTCCCACCACCAACGCCCTTCGCGCTCGTGCTGGTTCGGTAGCACCGGGCGGGTGCACGGTTCGCAGCCAATGCTGATGAAGCCGCGCTCATGCAGGCTGTTGTAGGGCAGCTCGAGCATGCGGATGTAGCCCCAGACTTCCTCGCTGGTCATCTGCGCCAGCGGGTTGAACTTGTACAGTGTGCGCTCGGGCGTGGAGAAGGCGCTGTCGATCTCCAGCGCCGCCACCTGGCTGCGGGTGCCGGGGCTCTGGTCGCGGCGCTGGCCGGTGGCCCAGGCACTGACGGTGGCCAGCTTGCGCCGCAGCGGCTCGATCTTGCGAATACCGCAGCACTCGCCGTGGCCGTCCTTGTAGAAGCTGAACAGGCCTTTTTCCTTGACGAATGGGTCGAGCTTATCGCGGTCCGGGCTGAGGATTTCGATCGGCAGGTTGTACTGCTCGCGCACCTGATCGATGAAGCGGTAGGTCTCAGGGTGCAGGCGCCCGGTGTCGAGGCTGAACACTTTGACCTGCTTGTTCAGCTTCCAGGCCATGTCCACCAGCACCACATCCTCGGCGCCGCTGAAGGAGATCCACAGGTCGTCGCCAAAGTGTTCGAAGGCGAGCTTGAGGATCTCCTGCGGGGACTTGCTGGCGTAGGTCGCGGCCAGGGCGGCGACGTCGAAGGGTTGGCTCATCAGGCGGTTTCCATCGGGTGAGTGGCGCTGAGCGCTCGTAGTGGTCAGATGGTAACAAAAAATGCCGAGGCAGACGTTCATCTCAAGGGTTTGTGCCGCCTGCGCGGGCCCTTTCGCGGGTAAACCCGCTCCCACAGCTGTCGAGTGATCGCAGGCCTTGTGGCAGCGGGCGCCGTCGATCACAAGGCCTGCAGCGTTTCCATCAGCACCCGCACCTTGGCGATCGACTCCTCGTACTCGGCCTGCCAGTGCGAATCGGCCACCACCGCGCCGCCGCCCCAGCAACTGACCTGGTTATCCTTGATTAGCAAACTGCGGATGGCGATGGAGCTGTCCATCTCGCCGCGCACATCGACATACAGCAGCGAGCCGCAGTACAGCGCCCTGCGGGTCGGCTCTAGCTCGTCGATGATCTGCATGGCGCGAATCTTCGGCGCGCCGGTGATCGAGCCGCCGGGGAAGCTGCCGGCGATCAGGTCCAGGGCGTCCTTGTCGGCGGCCAGGCGGCCGACCACGCTGCTGACCAGATGATGAACGTTGGGGTAGCTCTCCAGGCTGAACAGCTCTGGCACCTTGACCGAGCCGGTCTGGCAGGTGCGGCCGATGTCGTTGCGCAGCAGGTCGACGATCATCAGGTTTTCCGAGCGGTCCTTGGGGCTGGCCAGCAGGTCGGCAGCGTTGCGCGCGTCCTCTATGGGGTCGGCTGCGCGTGGGCGGGTGCCCTTGATCGGACGGGTTTCCACCTCGCCCTGGCTGACGCGGATGAAGCGTTCGGGGGAGAAGCTCAGCAGCGCCGTGCCTTCATCCAGCTGCTGGTAGCCGGAAAACGGCGTCGGGCAGGCGGCGCGCAGGACCTGGTAGGCGCGCCACGGGTCGCCCTGGCAGGGTGCGCGAAAGCGCTGGGTGAGGTTGATCTGGTAGCAGTCGCCGGCCTGGATGTAGCGCTGCACCTGATCGAACGCCGCCCGGTATTGCTCGGGGTGAAGATCGCCGGTCATGGGCGCGAGCAGGTGGAAGTCGCCGCTATCGCCCAGGGAGCTGGCCTCGAACAATGCGATGAGCCGTTGTTGCTCGGCCTCGGGCAGGCTTGGGTGGAACACCAGCTGGCTGCTGCACAGCCGATGATCGGACACCAGTGCCCAGGCATACAGCCCCAGCCGGGCATCGGGCAGGCCGAGGTCGTCGATCGCGTGCGTCGGCAACTGCTCCAGGCGCCGGCCGAAGTCGTAGCTCAGGTAGCCGATCAGGCCGCCGGCAAACGGCAGCTCGATGCCCTCGGGCAGTTGTGCCGTCCCCAGGTCGGCCAGGGCCTGGCGCAGACGCTGCAGGTAGTCGCGACCGTCTTCCTCGGGGTGTGCCTGCAACTGCTGCAGCGGCCAGGCGCTGAGCAGGTCGTAGCGGCCGCGTTCGGCGCCTGGTCGGGCGCTGTCGAGCAGGATCGCGCCGGGCGCGCGGCGCAGGCGTTCGAAGTAGAAGGCGGGATCGGGCTGGTAGGGCAGGGGGTAAAGCGTACAGGTCGGCATCAGAATGGACGGCGATGAACAAGCGAGGAGGGCGATTGTAGACCTGTGTAGGAAATGCGCCTAGCGCTGGCAGCGACATTCACCATCCTGTTCTGCGCAATCCCCCTGTAGGAGCGGCCTTGCCGACCGGTCCGACGCCTCGGCAAGGCCGCTCCTACAGGGATTGCGCAGGGCCTGGGCTATAGCGGATTGACGTGCCCGAACAAGCCCTGGGAGAACTTCACGCGCTGCTCGGCATCCTCGCTGCGACCTTCCTTGGTCAGCGCCTCCAGATGCGCCTCGATGGCGTGGGTGCGCTGGGTCAGGCCGCAGTCGTTGGCGATCTGGATGTTCAGGCCCGGGCGGGCGTTGAGCTCGAGGATCAACGGGCCCTTGTCCTGGTCCAAAACCATGTCCACGCCAATGTAGCCCAGGCCGCACAGCTCGTAGCAGCTGGCCGCGAGCTTCATGAAGCCGTCCCAGTTCGGCAGCTGCACGCCGTCCACCGCATTGGTGGTGTCGGGGTGCTTGCTGATGATCTTGTTCAGCCAGGTGCCGCGCAGGGTCAGGCCGGTGGCCAGGTCCACACCGACGCCGATGGCGCCCTGGTGCAGGTTGGCCTTGCCGCCGGACTGGCGGGTCGGCAGGCGCAGCATGGCCATCACCGGGTAGCCCATCAGCACGATGATGCGGATGTCCGGCACGCCTTCGTAGCTGATGCTCTTGAAGATCTGGTCCGGGGTGACCCGGTATTCGATCAGCGCGCGGTCGCGGTGTCCGCCCAGCGAGTACAGGCCGGTGAGGATGCTGGAAATCTGGTGCTCGATTTCCTCATGGCTGATGATCTTGCCCGAGACCGTGCGGTAGCGGTCCTCGAAGCGGTCGGCGATCACCAGGATGCCGTCACCGCCGGCGCCTTGCGCCGGCTTGATGACGAAGTCGTTGCGCCCGCCGATGATCTCGTCGAGCTTTTCGATCTGCTTCTCGGTCTCGATGATGCCGTACATCTCCGGCACATGGATGCCGGCCGCCAGGGCGCGCTCCTTGGTGATGATCTTGTCGTCGACGATCGGGTACAAATGGCGCTTGTTGTACTTCAGTACATAGTCCGCGTTGCGCCGGTTGATACCCATGATGCCCCGGGCTTCCAGGGCCTTCCAGGTCTTGATCAGTCCGAACATCAGGCGTCAGCCTTCACGAAAGCCTTGAAGCGAACGAGCTCGGTCAGGCGGTAGCCGCGGTAGCGACCCATCGCCAGCATGAAGCCCACCAGGATCAGCAGTACCGCAGGGAAGGTGAAGACGAAGTACACGGCCTCTGGCACGGTCATCAGCAGGTGCGCGATGGACGCGGCGAACAGGGTGCCGATGGCCACTTTCATGGCATGGCCACCGCCACGCTCTTCCCAGGTGATCGACAGGCGCTCGATGGTCATGGTCAGAATCACCATCGGGAACAGCGCCACCGACAGCCCGCGCTCCAGGCCCAGCTTGTGGCTGAACAGGCTGATGGCGGCGATCAGCACCACGACGAAGGTCAGCACCACCGACAGGCGCGGCAGCATCTGCAGCTTGAGGTGCTCGAGGTACGAGCGTAACGACAGGCCCAGCGCGGTGATCACCGTGAACAGGATGATGCCGAAGCCCAGTTGCGTTTCGCGGAAGGCCAGGGCGATCAGCACCGGGGTGAAGGTACCCAGGGTCTGGATGCCGATCAGGTTGCGCAGCACCAGGATCACCAGTACGCCGATCGGGATCATCACCATGATCATGAAGGTCTGCTGGGTCTGCAGTGGCAGGCCGTACAGCGAGTATTCGAGGAAGTCGGCGTCGGTGTTCTCGTCGGTCAGCTTGGCCAGGCGGATGGCATTCATCTCGCTGTTGTTCATGCTGAAGGTGACGGTGGCCTTCTTGCCGCCATCGACGCTGATCAGGTTCTCGTCACCGGTCCACCACAGCAGGCGGTCGCTGGGCAGGCCTTGCTCGCCGGTCTCCGGGTTGAAGTACAGCCAGTCGTTGCCGTTGAAACTGCGCAGCCACAGTTCGGGGTTTTGCGGGGTGTCGGCGACCAGGCGAATGGTGTGGACCTTCTCCATCGGTACGTGGGCAATGGACAGCAGCAGGTCGATGACCTGGGCCTTCTTCATCGGCGAGTTGTCGCCGGCCAGCAGCAGCTTGGCGTTGTCGTCGTTGGCGTTGTTGACCCGCTTGATGGTCTCGCTGACGAAGGTCTCGACGTCGGCCGAATGCTGGCGGATCGGCGCCATCAGCGCCTCGGCGGCGATCTTCTCCGGGCCTTCGACAGCCAGGCTGTCGCGGAAGGTCGGGCCCTTGATCTTGGCTTTTTCGCTGCTGTAGCGCTTGGTCAGCACCAGGCGGTAGTAGAGGGTCTGGTTGCCGCTGGCGCGGCGTGCCGACCAGGTCACCTTGCGGTTGCCGTCGGCGCGGTTGACGCTGACCCCGTAGTTGTTGGAAATGAAGCTCTCGTTGAGGCTGACGTAGTCACGGTTCAGCGGTGGCACGAACATCTGCACCTTGACCGGGTCCTTGGCGCTGGCGACGAACTCGACCTTGGCGTCGATGTTCCACAGGTCGTCGGTCTCGTCTTCGGTCACCGGGATGCCGAGGAAGAAGATCTGATAGGCCGTGATCGCGATGCCCAGCAGCACCAGGACGGTGATCAGGACTTTCAGGTGAAGGGTAAGAGAGCGCATCGGAATTACTCTGCTTTGGGAGCTTCGGTGGCACAGGCAGGTTTGCCGGCCGCGTATTTAAGGCTTGGGTCGACCAGCGCGCCGAAGTGCTTGAGGGCCTCGGATCCGATCAGCAGCGGGAACTGGAACGCGCTGCGGTCGGTGAGGTTGACCTCGATGGTGCGTTGCGTCTGGCCCATGCAGATCTCGAGTTCGATCACCGGACGAGCAGTGTAGGCCTTGCCGGATTCGGCGTCATAGTCCCCGGCGCGGCGCTTGATCTTGCTGACGCGGGCCAGGGGGCGTTCGATGGGGTGCTGGTGCGCGGCGTCGATGGCCAGGTAGAAGCGCACCCAGCTCTCGCCGTTGCGCTTGAAGCGCTTGATGTCGCGGGCGCTGAGCGAGGCGGTCTTGGCGCCGGTGTCGAGCTTGGCCGCCACCTCCAGGTCCAGATCGCCCAGGCGGGCGTATTCGTTCAGACCGTAGACGGTCTTGTCTGCCGCGGGCGCGAGTGCCGGCAGCAGGGTCAGGCAGAGCAGCAGTGAAGCGGGTATGAGTCTCATAATCCTGGCGCGGTGCTGTGCGGGGTTCAGGGCAAGGCGACTGGCCAAGCATCCTCATTGATTCTGTCAACAGCATGAAATGATGACAGAGACACTATCCATGCTCTCGAAGGAGCGCGGCATTCTATCACGCCGGTGCCTTGACGCCAGCGCGCCCGCGATCAGACCACGTGGACGCGGGTGAAGTTCGTTATTAGACAATTGTCGACAATGTTCTTTTTGTCTTTGACTCTAATCCTCTATTTAGCTAGTTTTGCCGTCATTGCTTTTGAAGGTGTCGACAATCATGCTGGATACAGCCCACGCCACATTGCTGCCCCAAGACGAGACCGAGACCCTCTCGGAACACGTCTTCCGCTGCATCCAGGCCGCCATCGTCAAGGGTGAGATCGCCCCCGGCAGCAAGATTTCCGAGCCGGAGCTGGCGCGCACCTATGGCATCAGCCGTGGTCCGCTGCGCGAGGCGATCCATCGCCTGGAAGGCCAGCGCCTGCTGGTGCGGGTGCCCCATGTTGGGGCGCGGGTGGTCTCGCTGAGCCACGCCGAGCTGATCGAGCTGTACGAGATCCGCGAATCGCTGGAAGGCATGGCCTGCCGCCTGGCCGCCGAGCGCATGAGCCAGGCCGCCATCGACGAGCTGCGCCATGTGCTCGACACCCACGAACGCGACGCGGCGTTCCAGGCCGGGCAGGGCTACTACCAGCAGGAAGGCGACTACGACTTCCACTACCGGATCATCCAGGGCAGCGGCAACCAGACCCTGTACAAGATGCTCTGCGGCGAGCTCTACCAGCTGGTGCGCATGTACCGCATCCAGTTTTCCACCACGCCCAACCGCCCGCGCCAGGCTTTTGCCGAGCACCACCGTATCCTCGATGCCATCGAGGCCCGTGACGGCGAACTGGCCGAACTCCTGATGCGCCGCCATATCGGTGCGTCCAAGCGCAATATCGAGCGCCACTACCAGGGCGCCGACAACAATAGCCCACGAGGTGAGTCATGACAGTCAAGAGCACCCCCGGCCAGCGTTTCCGTGACGCGGTGGCCGCCGAACACCCGTTGCAGGTGGTCGGGACCATCAACGCCAACCACGCGCTGCTGGCCAAGCGCGCCGGCTTCAAGGCCATCTACCTGTCCGGCGGCGGTGTCGCGGCGGGCTCCCTCGGCCTGCCGGACCTGGGCATCAGCGGCCTGGACGACGTACTCACCGACGTGCGCCGCATCACCGACGTGTGCGACCTGCCGCTGCTGGTGGATGTCGACACCGGTTTTGGCGCCTCGGCGTTCAACGTTGCCCGTACCGTCAAGTCGATGAGCAAGTTCGGCGCTGCGGCCATCCATATCGAGGACCAGGTCGGCGCCAAGCGCTGCGGTCACCGGCCAAACAAGGAGATCGTCTCGCAGCAGGAGATGGTCGACCGCATCAAGGCCGCGGTGGACGCCCGTACTGACGACAGCTTCGTGATCATGGCGCGCACCGACGCCCTGGCGGTGGAAGGCCTGAACGCCGCGTTGGATCGCGCCGCCGCCTGCATCGAAGCCGGCGCCGACATGATCTTCCCAGAGGCCATCACTGAGCTTTCGATGTACAAGACCTTCGCCGACCGGGTGAAGGCGCCGATCCTGGCCAACATCACCGAGTTCGGCGCCACGCCGCTGTACACCACCGAAGAGCTGGCCTCGGTCGACGTGTCGCTGGTGCTCTACCCGCTGTCGGCGTTCCGCGCCATGAACAAGGCCGCCGAGAATGTCTACACCGCGCTGCGCCGCGATGGCACGCAGAAGAACGTGATCGACACCATGCAGACCCGCATGGAGCTCTACGATGCCATCGGCTATCACGCCTTCGAGCAAAGCCTGGATGCGCTGTTCGCGCAGAAGAAAGGGTAAGTGAATGCCTGTACCGGCCTCTTCGCGGGTAAACCCGCTCCTACAGGTTTGGTGCAATCTCTGAAACCTGTGGGAGCGGGTTTACCCGCGAAGAGGCCGGCAGGCAAACCGATTAGCCAGAAAAGACTTCGATAACAAGTTCAAGAAAGGAGAAACACCATGGCCGAAGCAAAAGTACTCAGTGGCGCGGGCCTGCGTGGCCAGGTGGCCGGGCAGACCGCGCTGTCGACCGTCGGCCAGGCCGGTGCCGGCCTGACCTACCGCGGCTATGACGTACGCGACCTGGCCGCCGCCGCCGAGTTCGAGGAGGTCGCCTACCTGCTGTTGTACGGCGAGCTGCCGAGCAAGGCCGAGCTTGCCGACTACAAACGCAAGCTCAAGGGCCTGCGCGACCTGCCGCAAGCGCTGAAGGAGGTGCTCGAGCGTATCCCGCGCGATGCCCACCCGATGGATGTGATGCGCACCGGCTGCTCGGTGCTCGGCACCCTGGAGCCTGAGCTGACCTTCGAGCAGCAGCGCGACAAGACCGATCGCCTGCTGGCGCTGTTCCCGGCGGTGATGTGCTACTGGTATCGCTTCACCCACCACGGTGTGCGCATCGATTGCACCAGCGACGAAGAAACCATTGGCGGCCACTTCCTGCACCTGCTGCATGGCAAGAAGCCCAGCGCCCTGCATGTCAAGGTGATGAACGTTTCGCTGATCCTTTACGCCGAGCACGAGTTCAACGCCTCGACCTTCACCGCGCGGGTCTGCGCCTCGACCCTGTCCGACCTGTATTCCTGCGTCACTGCGGCCATCGGCTCGCTGCGCGGCCCGCTGCACGGCGGCGCCAACGAAGCGGCGATGGAGCTGATCGAGCGCTTCCAGACCCCACAGGACGCTACCGCCGAGCTGCTGCGCATGCTCGAGCGCAAGGACAAGATCATGGGCTTCGGCCACGCGATCTACAAAGAGTCCGACCCGCGCAACGAGGTGATCAAGGGCTGGTCGAAGCAACTCGCCGACGAAGTGGGCGACAAGGTGCTGTACCCGGTCTCCGAAGCCATCGACAAGACCATGTGGGAGCAGAAGCGCTTGTTCCCCAACGCCGACTTCTACCATGCCTCGGCGTACCACTTCATGGGCATCCCGACCAAGCTGTTCACCCCGATCTTCGTCTGCTCGCGCCTGACCGGCTGGGCCGCGCACGTGTTCGAGCAGCGCGCCAACAACCGCATCATCCGCCCGAGCGCCGAATACACCGGCGTCGAGCAGCGCCAGTTCGTGCCGATCGAGCAGCGCTGACAAGAAATTAGAGAGGCAACCCGTCCCCTGTGGGAGCGGGCTTGCCCGCGAATGCAATGTCGCGTTCACCAACGCTTTCGCGGGCAAGCCCGCTCCCACAGGGGCGGTGGATTCTTCCGATTACTGTGACCGAGCCTGATTCTCTATGAACACCGCATTCCGCAAGAACCTGCCAGGCACCGCCCTGGACTACTTCGACGCCCGTGCCGCGGTCGAGGCGATCAAGCCCGGCGCCTACGACGGCCTGCCATACACCTCCCGCGTGCTCGCCGAGAACCTGGTGCGCCGCTGTGATCCGGCCACCCTCAATGCCTCGCTGGAGCAACTGATCGAGCGCAAGCGCGACCTCGACTTCCCCTGGTTCCCGGCCCGCGTGGTGTGCCATGACATCCTCGGCCAGACCGCCCTGGTCGACCTGGCCGGCCTGCGCGACGCCATCGCCGACAAGGGCGGCGACCCGGCTCAGGTCAACCCGGTGGTGCCGGTGCAGTTGATCGTCGATCACTCGCTGGCCGTGGAGTGCGGCGGCTTCGACCCGCAGGCGTTCGAAAAGAACCGCGCCATCGAGGACCGCCGCAACGAAGATCGCTTCCACTTCATCAACTGGACCAAGCAGGCGTTCAAGAACGTCGACGTGATCCAGCCCGGCAACGGCATCATGCACCAGATCAACCTGGAGAAGATGTCGCCGGTGATTCATAGCGAGCGTGGCCTGGCCTACCCGGACACCTGCGTCGGCACCGACAGCCACACGCCGCACGTGGATGCCCTGGGCGTGATCGCCATCGGCGTCGGCGGCCTGGAGGCCGAGAACGTGATGCTTGGACGCGCCTCGTGGATGCGCCTGCCGGAGATCGTCGGCGTCGAGTTGACCGGTCGTCTGGCGCCGAGCATCACCGCCACCGACCTGGTGCTGGCGCTCACCGAGTTCCTGCGCAAGCAGAAGGTGGTCGGCGCCTACCTGGAGTTCCACGGTGCCGGCGCCAGCGCGCTGACCCTGGGCGACCGCGCCACCATCTCCAACATGGCCCCGGAATACGGCGCCACCGCCGCGATGTTCGCCATCGACCAGCAGACCATCGACTACCTCAAGCTCACCGGCCGCGACGACCAGCAAGTGCAACTGGTCGAGACCTACGCCAAGGCCACTGGCCTGTGGGCCGATAGCCTGGCCAAGGCCGAGTACGAGCGCACCCTGAGCTTCGATCTGTCGAGCGTGGTGCGCAACATGGCCGGCCCGTCCAACCCGCATGCCCGCGTGGCCACTAGCGACCTGGCAGCCAAAGGCATCGCCGGCGCCTGGGAAGAAGTCCCGGGGCAGATGCCGGACGGCGCGGTGATCATCGCCGCCATCACCAGCTGCACCAACACCAGCAACCCGCGCAACGTGATTGCCGCCGGCCTTATCGCACGCAACGCCAACAAACTGGGCCTGGCGCGCAAGCCCTGGGTCAAGTCGTCGCTGGCGCCGGGCTCCAAGGCCGTGCAGCTGTACCTGAAGGAAGCCGGGCTGGAGCAGGAGCTGGAGCAGTTGGGCTTTGGCATCGTCGCCTTCGCCTGCACCACCTGCAACGGCATGTCCGGTGCGTTGGATCCGGTGATCCAGCAGGAAATCATCGACCGCGACCTGTACGCCACCGCCGTGCTCTCGGGTAACCGCAACTTCGACGGGCGCATCCACCCCTACGCCAAGCAGGCTTTCCTCGCTTCGCCGCCGCTGGTGGTGGCCTACGCCATCGCCGGTACCATCCGCTTCGATATCGAGAAGGATGTGCTCGGCGTGGTCGACGGCAAGGAGATTCGCCTCAAGGACATCTGGCCGAGCGATGAGGAAATCGATGCCGTGGTGCGTGCTGCGGTGAAGCCGGAGCAATTCCGCCAGGTGTACATCCCGATGTTCGCCATCGAGGAAGATCGTGGGCCGAAGGTCGCGCCGCTGTACGACTGGCGCCCGATGAGCACCTATATTCGCCGTCCGCCGTACTGGGAAGGTGCCCTGGCCGGCGAGCGCACCCTGCGCGGCATGCGCCCGTTGGCGGTGCTGCCGGACAACATCACCACCGACCACCTGTCGCCGTCCAATGCCATCCTGCTCGACAGCGCCGCCGGCGAGTACTTGGCGAAGATGGGCCTGCCAGAAGAGGACTTCAACTCCTACGCCACCCACCGTGGTGACCACCTGACCGCCCAGCGCGCCACCTTCGCCAACCCCAAGCTGTTCAACGAGATGGTGCGCAAGGACGACGGCAGCGTGAAGCAGGGTTCGCTGGCGCGCATCGAGCCGGAAGGCAAGGTGACCCGCATGTGGGAGGCGATCGAGACCTACATGCAGCGCAAGCAGCCGCTGATCATCGTCGCCGGCGCCGACTACGGCCAGGGCTCGTCCCGTGACTGGGCAGCCAAGGGCGTGCGCCTGGCCGGTGTCGAGGCCATCGTCGCCGAAGGCTTCGAGCGTATCCACCGCACCAACCTGGTGGGCATGGGCGTGCTGCCGCTGGAGTTCAAGCCGGGTACCGATCGCAAGACGCTGGAACTGGACGGTAGCGAGACCTACGACGTGCTGGGTGAGCGCAAACCGCGCGCGACCCTGACCCTGGTGGTGACGCGGCGTAACGGCGAGCGTGTCGAGGTGCCGGTGACTTGCCGCCTGGATACCGCCGAGGAAGTGTCGATCTACGAGGCGGGTGGCGTGTTGCAACGCTTTGCCCAGGACTTCCTGGAAGGCGTGGCTTAACAGGAACGGCATGGCCTCTGTGGGAGCGGGTTTACCCGCGAATGCGTTAGCAGGATCAACATCATTGCTTGATCAAACGCCTTCGCGGGTGAACCCGCTCCCACAGGGTGTCGCGCAAGACAGGAATTGACCATGACACATGTACCGCAAATCAAAATCCCCGCCACCTACATCCGTGGCGGCACCAGCAAAGGCGTGTTCTTCCGCCTGCAAGACCTGCCCGAGCGCGCCCAGGTCCCCGGCCCGGCCCGCGACGCCCTGTTGCTGCGGGTGATCGGCAGCCCCGACCCCTACGCCAAGCAGATCGACGGCATGGGCGGCGCCACCTCCAGCACCAGCAAGACGGTGATCCTGTCGAAAAGCATCAAGGCCGACCACGACGTTGACTACCTGTTCGGCCAGGTGTCGATCGACACCGCGTTCGTCGACTGGAGCGGTAACTGCGGCAACCTGTCTGCCGCCGTGGGTTCGTTCGCCATTGCCAGCGGCTTGGTCGATGCCGCGCGCGTTCCGCGCAACGGTATTGCCACCGTGCGCATCTGGCAGGCCAATATCGGCAAGACCATCATCGCCCATGTGCCGATCACCGACGGCCAGGTGCAGGAAACCGGCGACTTCGAACTCGACGGCGTGACCTTCCCGGCCGCCGAGGTGCAACTGGAGTTCCTGGACCCGGCCGCCGACGAAGACGGTGAAGGCGGGGCGATGTTCCCCACGGGCAATCTGGTCGACGACCTCGAGGTGCCGGGTGTCGGGACCTTCAAGGCCACCCTGATCAACGCCGGTATCCCGACCATCTTCGTCAATGCCGCTGATATCGGCTATACCGGTGCCGAATTGCAGGACGCCATCAACGGCGATGTCGCAGCCTTGCAGCGTTTCGAGACCATCCGCGCCCACGGTGCGGTGCGCATGGGGCTGATCGAGCACGTCGACCAGGCAGCCGGGCGCCAGCACACGCCCAAGGTGGCGTTTGTCGCGGCACCGATGACCTACACTGCGTCCAGTGGCAAGACGGTCCAGGCCGAGAACGTCGACCTGTTGGTGCGCGCACTGTCCATGGGCAAGCTGCACCACGCGATGATGGGCACCGCGGCCGTCGCCATTGGCACCGCCGCGGCGATCCCAGGCACGCTGGTCAACCTGGCCGCTGGTGGCGGTGAGCGCAGCGCCGTGCGCTTCGGACACCCGTCCGGCACTTTGCGGGTGGGGGCCGAGGCGCGCCAGGTGGACGGGCAGTGGACGGTGACCAAGGCAATCATGAGCCGTAGCGCTCGGGTGCTGATGGAGGGCTGGGTGCGCGTACCTGGCGATAGTTTCTAAGGCATCAGTGGCGTTCGGCTTTCGTTGGTTGGGGCCGCTTTGCGGCCCTTTCCGGCCGGTCCGGCGCTCCGGCAAGGCCGCTCCTACAGAGGATTGCGTCCCCCTTGTAGGAGCGGCCTTGCCGGAGCGCCGGACCGGTCGGAAAGGGCTGCGCAGCAGCCCCGGCAATCTAGAAGGGAGCTGAATATGAGCGCAAACGTAGACCTCAACACCCGCCCCGACTACGACCAGGTCCTGCAGACCCTCGCCGACTATGTGTTCGGCTACCGTGTCGAATCCCCCGAGGCGCTGAACACCGCCCGCCACTGCCTGATGGATACCCTGGGCTGTGGCTTGCTGGCCCTGCGTTTCCCTGAATGCACCAAGCACCTTGGCCCGCTGGTCGAGGGCACGATCGTCCCCCACGGCGCTCGTGTGCCCGGCACCAGCTACTGCCTGGATCCGGTCAAGGCCGCTTGGGATATCGGCTGTATCGTCCGCTGGCTGGACTACAACGACACCTGGCTGGCGGCAGAGTGGGGCCATCCCTCGGACAACCTCGGCGGCATCCTGGCGGTCACCGATCACCTGTCGCAAAAGCGCGTGGCCAATGGCGAGGCGCCCCTGGTCATGCGCGAGGTGCTCGATGCCATGGTCATGGCCCACGAGATCCAAGGCGTGCTGGCGCTTGAAAACTCGTTCAACCGGGTCGGCCTGGACCATGTGCTGCTGGTCAAGGTCGCCTCCACGGCAGTCTGCGCCAGACTCATGGGCGCCAGTCGCGAGCAGTTGTTGTCGGCGCTGTCCCACGCGTTCGTCGATGGCCAGGCCCTGCGTACCTACCGTCATGCACCCAATGCCGGCTCGCGCAAGTCGTGGGCGGCGGGGGACGCCTCCAGCCGCGGTGTGCGCCTGGCCGATATCGCCCTGCGTGGCGAGATGGGCGTGCCCGGCGCGCTCACGGCCCGGCAGTGGGGGTTCTACGATGTGTCGTTCAGCCACACCAACAAGGACCTGGCCCTCAAGCCCGAAGACCAGCGCGAGCTGCGCCTGCCGCAGCCCTTGGGCAGCTACGTGATGGAGAACGTGCTATTCAAGATCAGCTTCCCAGCCGAATTCCATGCCCAGACCGCCTGCGAGGCGGCGGTGACCCTGCATCCACAGGTGCGCAACCGCCTGCACGAGATCGACCGTATTGTCATCACCACGCACGAGTCGGCGATCCGCATCATTTCCAAGGAGGGGCCGCTGGCCAATGCCGCGGACCGTGATCACTGCCTGCAGTACATGACCGCCGTGCCGCTGATCTTCGGTGGCCTGGTGGCCGAGCACTACGAGGACGCCTTCCACGCGGCCCACCCAAGCATTGACCGGCTACGCGAAAAGATGGTGGTCGTCGAGGAGCCACGTTTCAGTCGTGAGTACCTGGAGGCGGACAAGCGCTCTATCGCAAACGGTGTGCAGGTGTTCTTCAAGGACGGCACGCACACGCCGCACGTGGTGGTGGAGTACCCGATCGGGCATCGGCGTCGGCGGGAGGAGGGGATGCCGTTGCTCGAGGCCAAGTTCAGGGAGAACCTGGCGACGCGGTTTGCGCGGCAGCGGTGTGAGGCGATTCTGGATGTGTGCAAGGACCAGCAGGCGCTGGAGGCCATGCCTGTGCACAGGTTTGTCGATCTGTTGGTGATCTGAGGCTGCCTGTTCCGGCCTCTTCGCGGGTAAACCCGCTCCCACAGGGGACGCGCGAAGCCTGTGGGAGCGGGTTTAAGTAAACAACAAAAAAAGCCCCGGCATTTCTGCCAGGGCTTCTTCTTGCAGCTTACAACTTGCCGCTCAGCTTACGCCTGGACCACCGGGATCTTGGCGTTGGCCGCTGCTTCGCGGAACTCGGCGATCTGGTCGAAGCTCAGGTAGCGGTAGACGTCGGCAGCCATGCTGTCGATGTCCTTGGCGTACTGCATGTACTCCTCGACGGTCGGCAGCTTGCCGATGATCGAAGCGACAGCGGCCAGCTCGGCCGATGCCAGGTACACGTTGGTGGCGTCGCCCAGACGGTTCGGGAAGTTACGGGTCGAGGTGGAGACCACGGTCGAACCGGTCTGCACACGTGCCTGGTTGCCCATGCACAGCGAGCAGCCTGGCATTTCCATGCGCGCGCCAGCCTTGCCGTAGATGCCGTAGTAGCCTTCCTCGGTCAGCTGGTGGGCGTCCATCTTGGTTGGCGGGGCCAGCCACAGACGGGTCGGAATGCCACCCTTGACCTTGTCCAGCAGCTTGCCGGCGGCGCGGAAGTGACCGATGTTGGTCATGCACGAGCCGATGAACACTTCGTCGATCTTCTCACCCTGTACCGAGGACAGCAGGCGGGCGTCGTCCGGGTCGTTCGGCGCGCAGAGCACAGGCTCTTTGACGTCGGCCAGGTCGATTTCGATGATTTCGGCGTATTCGGCATCGGCATCGGCCGACAGCAGCTCAGGCTTGGCCAGCCAGGCTTCCATGGCCTGGGCGCGGCGCTCCAGGGTGCGGGCATCGCCGTAGCCTTCGCCGATCATCCAGCGCAGCAGAGTGATGTTGGACTGCAGGTACTCGGCGATGGCCTTCTCTGGCAGCTTGATGGTGCAACCAGCGGCAGAACGTTCGGCCGAGGCGTCGGACAGCTCGAAGGCTTGCTCGACGGTCAGGTCGTTGAGGCCTTCGATCTCCAGGATGCGGCCGGAGAAGGCGTTCTTCTTGCCTTTCTTCTCGACGGTCAGCAGGCCTTTCTGGATGGCGTAGTAAGGGATGGCATGCACCAGGTCACGCAGGGTGATGCCAGGTTGCAGTTTGCCCTTGAAGCGCACCAGGATCGACTCCGGCATGTCCAGCGGCATGACGCCGGTGGCGGCGGCGAAGGCCACCAGGCCGGAACCTGCCGGGAACGAGATGCCGATCGGGAAGCGGGTGTGCGAGTCGCCACCGGTGCCTACGGTGTCAGGCATCAGCATGCGGTTCAGCCAGCTGTGGATGATGCCGTCGCCCGGGCGCAGCGACACGCCGCCACGGGTGCGGATGAAGTCTGGCAGGGTGTGGTGGGTGGTGACGTCGATCGGCTTCGGATAAGCGGCGGTGTGGCAGAACGACTGCATCACCAGGTCGGCGGAGAAGCCCAGGCACGCCAGGTCTTTCAGCTCGTCGCGGGTCATCGGGCCGGTGGTGTCCTGGGAACCGACGGTGGTCATCTTCGGTTCGCAGTAGGCACCTGGGCGCACGCCCTGGCCTTCTGGCAGACCGCAGGCGCGACCGACCATCTTCTGCGCCAGGGTGAAGCCCTTGGTCGAAGCGGCAGGCTGCTCAGGTTTCTTGAACAGGTCCGAAGGAGCCAGGCCCAGTTCGGCGCGGGCTTTCTCGGTCAGGCCACGGCCGACGATCAGCGGGATACGGCCGCCGGCGCGGACTTCATCGAGCAGTACTTCGGTTTTCAGCTCGAAGTTGGTGACCAGTTCGTCGCTGCCGTGACGGCGCACTTCACCTTTGAACGGGTAGACGTCGATGACGTCGCCCATGGCCAGGTTGGTGCAGTCGAATTCGATCGGCAGGGCGCCGGCGTCTTCCATGGTGTTGTAGAAGATCGGGGCGATCTTGGTGCCGAAGCAGAAACCACCGGCGCGCTTGTTCGGCACATACGGGATGTCGTCGCCGAAGAACCACAGCACCGAGTTGGTGGCGGATTTACGCGAGGAACCGGTACCGACCACGTCACCGACGTAGGCAACCGGGAAGCCTTTGGCTTTCACGGCTTCGATCTGGGCCAGCGGGCCGACCGAGCCCGGCTGCTGCGGCTCGATGCCGTCGCGGGCCATTTTCAGCATGGCCAGGGCGTGCAGCGGGATGTCAGGGCGCGACCAGGCGTCCGGGGCAGGGGACAGGTCGTCGGTGTTGGTTTCGCCTGGCACCTTGAACACGGTCAGGGTGTACTTGTCGGCGATCGCCGGGCGCGAGGTGAACCACTCGCCGGCAGCCCAGGACTCGAGCACGGCCTTGGCGTGGGCATTGCCCGCCTTGGCTTTCTCGGCCACGTCGTGGAAGGCATCGAACATCAGCAGGGTGTGCTTGAGCTGTTCGGCCGCGACGGCGCCCAGCTCGGCGTCGTCCAGCAGCGCGACCAGCGTCTCGATGTTGTAGCCGCCCTGCATGGTGCCCAGCAACTCGGTGGCGTGCTTGCGGTCGATCAGCGGCGACTTGGCTTCGCCCTTGGCGACGGCGGAGAGGAACGCGGCCTTGACGTAGGCGGCTTCGTCCACCCCTGGTGGAACGCGGTTGGTGATCAGGTCTACGAGGAAGGCTTCTTCGCCGGCCGGCGGGTTTTTCAGCAGCTCGACCAGGCCTGCGGTTTGTTCGGCGTTCAGCGGCTGGGGCACGATACCCAGAGCGGCACGCTCTTCGATATGTTTGCGGTAGGCTTCAAGCACAGTTATTACCCTCATCAGTGGTCCCTAAAGGGAGTCCGGGACGCTCATCCAGCATTCCCATGCACCCATGCGCTGCAAACGGCTTTTTGGGCCGGCGAGCCAGGGTCGCAGAGAATCCTTACAGAAGCTGCTTTCAAAGTTTTACGCCTGCAGAACGGGAGCTGATGAGGGCTGGCACGGGCATGCGAGGGGTGCATGGCCCGGGCCAACGCCGTTCTACCGGATGAACTGTGCTCGTGACGCTTTGAAAACAGCTTCCAACGGACATTGGTGCCTTGAAAAGGCGGAGTGATTCTACGGCAAAAATAAGCCGAAAGTAAGGCGGCGAAGATGACTTTAACGGGTGACCCTGGTTAGACAAAGGGCTAACATGGCCGCGTCTGCCACCGTCAAACCGTTGTCTTTTCATGTCCAATCAGTCCATCAAGACCCCTTGCGTCGGCCTCTGCTCCACTGTCTACGGTGACCTGGTGTGCCGTGGCTGCAAACGCTTCCACCACGAAGTGATCCACTGGAACGGCTATGACGACGCGCAGAAGCGCGCGGTGTGGCTGCGCCTGGAGCAACTGCTGGTGCAGGTGATGATGGCCAAGCTGGAAGTGTTCGACAAAGAGTTGCTGCGCCAGCAACTGGAGCAGCGCTCGATCCGCTTCGTCGCGCAGCAGTCGGAGTATTGCTGGGCGTATCAGCTGATTGCCCGCGGGGCGCGGATGATCCGCGAGCTGGAAGCCTACGGTATGGCGCTGCTGCCGGAATTCCGCGACTGGGAGCTGCCGCAGTTGCGTGATGCCATCGACCGTGAGTTCTTCCTGTTGTCCGAAGCGCATTACCAGCGCTATATCGCCCCAGCGTTCCTGCAGGACGCCCTGAGGTAAGGCCTCCTGCTGCACCCTGGCCTGTGGAGTCTTTAGCGTGGCTTCTCCGATTATCTGTTGGAGAAGTCCATGGCGCTGTATTTCAAGTTCAAGCCTCACCTGTCCTTCATCGCTCAATGCTGGTGGCAGCTCGAGGGTTCCCGTGTCGATCCGTTCGATTGGGCAGGTTCCAAGCATCTGCTCAAACCCATCTGGGTCCGTTTCGAGAGCGGTGATGGCGAGGATGGCTACCTGCGTATCGAAAGCGAGGAGGGTTCGCTTGAGCCCTGGTCGCCCCTGAAGACCAAGGGCCCCGGCTCATTGCACGACAAGTTCTGGTTCGGCTGCTATGAGCGCAATGGCTACTACTATTTCCAGATCAGGCCCATCCGTGGCGATATCCACGGCAGCCCCGAGGTACTGCCCTGGTACCTGGATACCGACACGGTCGGCTACATGGGGATGTACCACAGCTGGTTCAGTGTGCCGGAGTGGGTGGTCTATATCGGTGAGGACATGTGGCAACTGAAAGGGTTGGATCCGCATGACCTCATGGAGGGTGAGCGCTGCGTCAACCTGGTCTTTGCCGACAACGATGACAACCTGGTGACCCAGCGTACCCAGTTCGGACGGCCTTACTTGTACACCGGATCACGCAATGGCAAAGGGCTGATCAGCCTGCAGGTGCTCCGGCACCCTTACGAGCCTGCGAAGACCTAGGACGCCTGACGCGTCCTGGCCGGATCAGTCGCCGGTGTATTCGCAACCACTGGTGCAGGTTTCATGAATGCGCACCTTCGACAGCTCTGGTAGCAGCGGCTTGACCTGGTCCCAGATCCACTTGGCGATCACTTCGCTGGTGGGGTTTTCCAGGCCTGGGATGTCGTTCAGGTAGTTGTGGTCCAGTTGCTCGTAGATCGGCTTGAAGATCGCCTTGATCTCGGAGAAGTCGCGGATCCAGCCGGTGTGCGGGTCGAGCGGGCCGGTCAGGTGCAGGGCTACCTTGAACGAGTGGCCATGCAGGCGACCGCATTTGTGGCCGGCCGGGACGTTGGGCAGGCGGTGGGCGGATTCGAAGGTAAATTCCTTAAAGATTTCCACGCTGTCTTAACTCTGTATGAATCGATAATGCGCGCAGTCTACCAGCATGGCCGCTACAAGGCTTGCAACCGTTCGTGCAGCCGCCCGGTGGCGATCAGCTCCAGCAGCTCGTCGCCCAGCCGTCGGCTTTCGGCGATGGCCTGGTACCAGTAGCGCTTACGCGCCGGTGCGTCGCCCATGAAGCGCTTGAAGTCGTTGCGGTCTGGCAGCTTGCCATAGGGCAGGGCGGCCAGGTACTGCGGCGACGGGGTCATCAGCAGCACGTTGCGCAGGCGCGTGGCGTCGCCCTTGCGCCAGGGCAGCGCCTTGTCGAACCAACCGGGCACCACCTTGTCGGTGAAGTGCGGGTACAGCACCAGGTCGTCGCCGTGGTAGGGCAGGTCGAGGTGGTAGTCGAGCAGGCCGCCGTCGCGGTAGGTGCCGGCGCCGGCGCCAGGAATGTCGCGCACGCCTTCCATGACCATCGGGATCGAGCCCGAGGCCAGCAGGGCGTGGCGCAGGTTGGCCAGGTCCAGCGGCAGACAGCGCGAGGGGAAGTCGGTCAGCGGCTCCAGCGGCGGCGCGGCGCGTTGGTCGTGGAGGATAACCCGCTCGAAATGCCGGCCCAGGCGCGAGCGCCCCAGCAGGTTGCTGGCGATCACAGAGGACAGGCCGATGCCCAGGCGGGCGCGGTGGTCGTGGGCGAGCTGGCCATGGCTCTTCACCACCAGGATGTTCAGGCGGTAGTGTGGGTTGGCCAGGATCTGCCCGTCGCGGCCTTGCATCAGGTCGTCGAGCATGCGCTGACAACTCTGGCTGATCTCTTTTGCTGTCACGCCCTTGGCGAAGTCCTGCTCGCTATACAGCTCGCCCAGGCGGCGGATACCGGCGACCGGGTCTTGCAGGCAGGCACTGGCGAAGCGCCAGGCGCCGATCGAGGCGCCGATCAGCGCGCGTTGACGTGGCGCCTTGGGCAGCCACTCACCGAACAGCGCCAGGTCCAGGCCCTGGATCCCAAGCGGCTTGGGGCCGCCGGCGGCGCCGGGCAGCACACCGACATCTTCGGCCCGCAAACCGCGCTCGCGGATCTGGCGCAGGGCCCGCTGGCCGGCCTTGAAGGTCAGGGCGGGGTACTTGATGTGGATGGCGGGCATGGCAGGTCTCGGATCGGGCAGGCGGACAGTATAGAGATTTTGTCGGCTGTATCGCGGGGCTGGACGTACACATCCCCCTGTAGGAGCGGCCCCGGCGATCTTTGCAAAAACGCTGAAATCCCCGGGGCTGCTGCGCAGCCCTTTCCGACCGGTCCGACGCCTCGGCAAGGCCGCTCCTGCAAGGGACTGCGCATGGCCACCAAGAGCTGCGCTATCATGCGGCCAGCTGTTTTCAGGTTGAGTTAAGGACCGGTGGTTATCTTTGACCCCGTAGACACATTACAGACCTCGCTGGAGAGCACCTCATGAAAACCCTGACTGCCCTGTTCACCGCCGCCGCCCTCGCATTCGGCGCCAACGTTGCCTTCGCCAAGGACGTGCAGCCCGACGAAGTGGTCAAGCTGGTCAACGCCAAGACCATCAAGTCACTGGACGAACTCAAGGCCGCCGCCGTGGCCAAGCACCCGGGCGCCACTGTGACCGACTCGGAACTGGAGAACGAATACGGCCGCTACATCTACAAGGTCGACCTGCGTGACGCGCAGAATGTCGAATGGGATGTGGACCTGGACGCCAAGACCGGTGAAGTCCTGAAGGACGAGCGTGACAACTGATGCCTGAGCTACCGCGAACGGCGCGCTGGCTGGCCCTGGTTCTGATGGCCGTCTGCTCGTTCGCCGCCGCCCGCGACCTGGATCAGGATGAAGCCCTGGCGCTACGGCAACAGGGCATCATCCTGCCGCTGGAGCAACTGCTCGCTGCCGCCCTGGGGCGTTACCCCGGGGCGCGCCTGCTGGAGGCGGAGCTGGAAGAAAAGCACGGCCGCTACGAATACGAAGTCGAGCTGCTGACCCCCTCGGGCGTGGTCCGCGAGATCAAATACGATGCCCGAACCGGCACCCTGCTCAAGGACGAGGAAGACGACTGAATGCGCCTGTTGCTTGTCGAAGACAATGTGCCCCTGGCCGATGAACTGACCGCCGCCCTGCAACGCCAGGGCTACGCCGTGGACTGGCTGGCCGATGGCCGCGACGCGGTGTACCAGGGCCAGAGCGAGCCTTACGACCTGATCGTGCTCGACCTCGGCCTGCCGGGGTTGCCGGGCCTGGACGTGCTGGCGCAGTGGCGCGCGGCAAACCTGGCCACCCCGGTGCTGATCCTTACCGCGCGCGGCTCCTGGGCCGAGCGGATCGAAGGGCTCAAGGCCGGTGCCGACGATTACCTGACCAAGCCGTTCCACCCCGAGGAGCTGCAGTTGCGCATCCAGGCCCTGTTGCGCCGAGCCAAGGGCCTGGCCAACCAGCCGACCCTGGAGGCCGCCGGGCTGCACCTGGACGAGTCGCGTCAGTGCGTGAGCCGCGACGGTGCCGACGTTCAGCTCACTGCCGCCGAGTTCCGCCTGCTGCGCTATTTCATGCTGCACCCCGGGCAGGTGCTGTCCAAGAGCCACCTGGCCGAGCACCTGTACGACGGCGAGACCGAGCGCGACTCCAACGTGCTCGAGGTCCATGTCAACCACCTGCGGCGCAAGCTCGGCCGCAGTGTGATCGAGACCCGTCGCGGCCAGGGTTACGTCTACGCCGGAAACGTCGCGTGAGGTCGATCCAGGCACGCCTGAGCCTGGGGCTGGTGGCCGTGCTGGTGGTGGTGGGCGTGGGCCTGGCGCAGGTGGCCTTGTGGCTGTTCGAGGCTGGTCTGCAGCGCTACCTGGAAAACGGCCTGCGCAAAGAGAGCGAGAACCTGCTGGTGGCGCTGGTGCGCGGCCCTTCCGGCTTGCAACTGGACGAACGGCGGCTGTCGGCGGCTTATCAGCAGCCATTCTCCGGGTATTACTTTCGCATCGACTTCGAGCAGGGCACCTGGCGCTCCCGTTCGCTGTGGGACCTGGACATGCCCAAGCCGGCCAAGCCTGGGCTGGACGATGGCCATGAGCTTGGTCCCGATGGCCAGCAACTGCTGGCCTATCGCGGCGACTATCGGCGCCTGGGGCAGGATATTTCCATCAGTGTGGCCCAGGACTATTCGCCGGTGCGCGAAGGCTTTAGGCGCATGCAGCAGATCGGCCTGGGCATGGGCGCGTTGGCCCTGTTGCTGGTGCTGGTGCTGCAGCGCGTCACCGTGACCCGTTCGCTGCGGCCCCTGGAGCGGGCGCGGCGGCAGATCGCCCAGCTGCAGCAGGGCCAGCGCTCGCAGCTGGATGCCGAGGTGCCCAGCGAGCTGCAGCCGCTGGTGGACCAGATCAACCACCTGCTGGCCCATACCGAAGACAGCCTGCGCCGCTCGCGCACCGCCCTGGGCAACCTGGGGCATGCGCTGAAGACACCGCTGGCGGTGTTGCTTAGCCTGGCTGCCAGCGAGCGCTTGCAGGCGCTGCCCGAGGTGCGTGCGCAGATGCGCGAGCAACTGGAGCAGATCCAGCAACGCCTGGCCCGCGAGCTCAACCGCGCACGCCTGGCCGGTGATGCGCTGCCCGGCGCGCAGTTCGATTGCGATGCCGAATTGCCGGGGTTGCTGGCGACCTTGGGCATGATCCATGGCGAAGGCCTGGTACTCGAGCGCGACGTGCCGCCTGGGCTGTTGCTGCCCTGGGACCGTGAAGACCTGCTGGAGCTGCTCGGCAACCTGTTGGACAACGCCTGTAAATGGGCCGACAGCGAGGTGCGCCTGGGCATTGCAGCGACCAGCGAGGGGTATCGGCTGTGGGTCGATGACGATGGCCCGGGGATTGCCGAAGCCCAGCGCCAGCAAGTGCTGGAGCGCGGCTCGCGGCTGGACGAACAGGTCGATGGGCATGGCCTGGGCCTGGGGATCGTGCGCGATATCGTCGAGGCCTGGGGCGGGCGCATTGCCTTGTTGGACAGCCCCCTGGGCGGCTTGCGGGTGAGCATCGAGCTGCCGCGCAAGGGGGGTAGTGCATAGCGTCGCCTGCTTCGTTGGAGCAACCGTGCAAAAAAATTGCAGTGCAGCCGCAGTTTTTTGAATTGGCCCATTGCCTGGCGCCCCGGCACAATCGCGCCTCACGAAACCGCTTGGTTTCCATCTCTCCACGGACGGAGCCCCTTGCGCTATTGCCTTGGCAATACAGGGCCCAGGCAGTTGACGCTGGGCTTTCTTTTTCCATCAGAAGAACACGATCACACTCCCCGATGCCTGCCTTGCGTCCTGAAAGCCGTCTGCAGCGCCTGCTCCCGGCGCCCCTGAACATCCCTCCCCGAGAATGGCTGCGCGCAGGCCTTGGCGCGCTGCTCGGCCTGTTCCTCGCCGGTTACCTGTGCAGCCTGCTGTATGGGCCGTCGGTCGCCTTGCACCTGCTCGGGCCGCTGGCGGCTTCGGCGGTGCTGGTGTTTGCCGTGCACTCCGGCCCGTTGGCGCAACCCTGGCCGGTGCTGGGCAGCTATGCCCTGGCTGGCGTCGTGGGCCTGGCCATGCGCCAGGGTTTCGGCGATGGCCTGTGGGTGGCCGCCGCCGCCTTGGGCATCGCCATCCTGGTGATGTGCCTGCTGCGCTGCCTGCACCCGCCGGGTGGCGGCGTGGCGGCCAGCGCGGTACTGGCCGACCCGGGGCTGGTGGCCCTGGGCGATCACCTGCTCGAGCCCATACTGCTCAACGCGTTGATCCTGGTTGTTGTGGCGGTGGCCTACAACCGTCTGACCGGTGTGCGTTACCCCAAGGGCGTGCCGCCGCGCAAGGACCTGCACCACACCCATGATCCGCTGCCGGGCGCGCGGGTGGGCATCAGTGGCGAGGACCTGGACCAGGCCCTGGAAGAGATCGGTGAGTTCGTTGACGTGACCCGTGACGAACTGCAGCGGATCATCCTGGCCACCGAGCAGCACGCGCTGCAACGCAGCCTGGGGGGGATTACCGCAGGTTCCGTGATGTCCCGTGACGTACAGGCGGCGTCGCCGGGCACCACCCTCGAGCAGGCCTGGAAGATGCTGGCCAGCCATCACCTGAAGACCCTGCCGGTGCTGGAACAGGGGCGGCTGGTGGGCATTGTCAGCCTCAGCGACCTGGTCGGCCCGGCGATGGCCCGTGGCTGCTTCAGCTGGCGCGGGCTGTTTCGGCGCAATGTGGTACGCCTGGAGCAGGTGATGAGCCGCCGGGTGGTCAGTGTCGGCAGCCAGCAGCCGCTGGAGCACCTGCTGCCGCTGCTCAGCGAGCAGGGATTGCACTGCTTGCCGGTGCTCGACGACGACACGCTGGTGGGGGTGATCACCCAGACTGACCTGATCGCCGGGCTCAAGCGACACTTGCTCAATGCCGCGGCGCAAGGGTCAGATCAGCGGGTCCCAGCGTTGTGACCAGTCGCTGTCGCCGGCCGCGATCAACCGGCGCAGCACCGTGAAGGCCTGTTGCAGGGCCTCGCTGTCGCGCTTGCGTGGGTAGACCAGGAAGGTTGGGTAGGTGAACTCAGGCGCCTGCGGCACCCGTTCGAACACCCCGCTTTGCAAGTAGGCCTGTACCACCCGGGTACGGAAGTAGCCGCTGCCACCCTGGTCGAGGATGAACTGCAAGGCCAGCGGCCCGAGGTTGAAGCTCAGCGCCGGGCGCGACAGGTCGGGCAGGGCGGCATCGTGCTGGCGGCGGAAGGCTTCGCCCCAGTCGATGTAGATGTACGGCTCGGGGGCATCGACGCGGCGCACGCGGATCAGCTTCTCCTCCATCAACTGCTCCACCTGCAAGCCTGGGCCGTAGGTTGGCTGGTAGACCAGCGCGGCATCCAGCAGGCCCATCTCCACCTTGCGCAACAACGAGTCACCATCGCTGACCTCGCTGCGGATCGCGTGGCTGGGCAGCTCGCGATGCAAGGCGCTGACCCAGTCGAGCAGCATCGGGTTGCCCAGGCTCACTTCGCCACCGACATGCAGCACCTGCTGGCAGCCCTGGGGCAGTGGCAGGTCGCGGCGCGCGGCTTCCCAGGTCTGCACCAGCTGGTTGGCGTAGGTGACGAAGGCCTCGCCGTCGCGGGTCACGCTGGCGCCGCTGCGGCTGCGCACGAACAACTGGCAACCCAGTTGCTGTTCCAGGCGCTGGACCCGCGCCGTGATCGCCGTCTGCGACACGCACAGGCGCTCGGCGGCGGCGACCAGGCTGCCGCAACGCAGGATTTCCAGGAAGGTTCGGGCCTGATCGATGTCCATGGGCGGGCTCTGTGGCTGGAGGGGTGGCCTATTTTAGAGGCTTTGCTCCTTAATGGGGCGAGCGTCGGCGGTGCGGGTTGCCTGGTTCGCCGGCAAGGCTGGCTTGTGTAATGACCCAGCTGAGCACTTCGGCGAAGGTCGGCCGCGCCGGTACGTCAGCTTGCTGGCAAGCCCTGGCCAGTTCGCGTAAAGCCTGGTCGTCCTGTTCGCAGCAGCCCAGCAGCTCTTCGACGAGAATGCCGAAGGCTCGTACTTCCAGGAGCTCCACTGCCCTGGCAGTGGGCGGGTGGAACGATGCCGCGCCGAAATCGCCGAGCAGGCACTGGCCGACGGTGTCGAAGAGGATATTGTGGGCATACAGGTCGCCATGGTTCAGGCCGCGCCCATGCAGGTGGGCGCACACCGAGGCGATGCCGGCGACCAGGCGGCGTACGGCAGGCAACCCCAGGCGCCGGGCTTCGGGGTAGCGGTCGCGGGTGCAACTGTCCAGGCTGGGCGGGCCGGCCAGGTTCGACCAGTGCGCCTCGATCAATTGCATCACCAGTGCCGGCAGGCCTTGCGGATGATCGTCGATGCGCCCGGCTAGGCGCACCAGCTGCGGGTGGTCGCCGGCGGCGATGCAGGCGCTCATTTCCGCCAGCGGCGAGCCGTCGCTGGTTATCGACCCCTTGTACAGTTTGACCGCCACCGGTGCTGCCTGGCCGGACCAGTGGGCCCGATGGATCAGCCCCGAGGCGCCGCGGCCGAGCTCTTCCTCCAGGCGAATGTCTTGCCAGCTCAACGTGGGGCAGTGGCCATCGCTGGCCGGCGCGACAAACCCTTCGGGCAGCGGGTTGTCGGCGTAGGCCAGCCAGGCCAGGCGCGGCAACTGCCACAGCCATTCGGGCAGGGCTGTCAGGCGGTTGCTGGCGATGCGCAGCAACTCCAGGCGCTCGCAGCGGGCGAGGCTGTCGGGCAGCCTGGCGAGCCGGTTGCCGGCGAGCATCAGCTTCTGCAAATGGGCGCAGTCGCCAAGGGCTTCGGGCAACTGCTCCAGGGCGTTGTCGGTCAACACCAGCGAACGCAGGGTGGCCGGCAGGGCCTGGGCCTCGACGCGGGTGATGCGGTTGCTCTTGAAACCCACGGTTTCCAGGGCGGGGCAGCGCCCGATGCCGTGGGGCAGGTGGGTAAAGGCATTCTCCGAACAGAACAGCACCTTGAGCCGGGTCAGGCGATACAGGTCGTCGGGCAGCTCGGCCAGGGCATTGCCGGTGAGATTGAGCACTTCCAGGCTGTCGGCCAGCTCGAAGATCTCGTGGGGGAAGTGTGTCAGGCCCTGGCACAGGTCAAGGCGGGTGATACCGCGCAGGCGGCCGGCGCGCAGGTCGTCGAGGGTATGCATGGTACGGCTCTTGGGTCGGGGGCCGGCCATTCTAGAGCCTTGGTCACTGCAAATCTGCATATGGGTTGCGACTTAAGTCCGGTGGCGGCGGCGTACCGTGGGTCCATACTCCACGTTCGCCCTTCAATAACAACAAGTACCGGGTTGCGAACCAATGACTTATCAGCACAGCTACGCCCATTCTATTGCCGACCCCGCAGCCTTCTGGCAGGCCCAGGCCGAACAGTTGGCCTGGCAGCGCAAGCCTTCCATCACCTTGCAGCGCAACGCCGACGGCACCCACCGCTGGTTCGCCGACGGCCGCCTGAACAGCTGCCACCTGGCCCTCGACCATCAGATCGAGCAGGGCCGGGGCGAGCAACTGGCGTTGATCTACGACTCGCCCGTGACCGGCCTGCAGCAGACCTTCACCTACCAGCAACTGCGCGACGAGGTCGCGCGCCTGGCCGGCCTGCTGCGCAGCCTGGGCGTGGGCAAGGGCGACGGGGTGATCATCTACATGCCAATGGTGCCCCAGGCGGCCATGGCGATGCTCGCCTGCGCGCGTATCGGTGCGGTGCATTCGGTGGTGTTCGGTGGTTTTGCCGCGAACGAGTTGGCGCTGCGCATCGATGACGCCCGGCCGGCACTGCTGCTGACCGCCTCGTGCGGGCTGGAGTTTGACCGGGTGATCGAATACAAGCCGCTGGTCGACCGGGCCCTGCAACTGGCGCGGCACCAGCCTCGGCAGGTGCTGGTGCTGCAACGCCCACAGGTCCGCGCCGAACTGCAGGCCGGGCGCGACCTGGACTGGCAGCAGGCGCTGGCCGCTGCCGAGGCGGTGGCGCCCGTGGCGCTGGACGCGGGTGACCCGCTGTACATCATGTACACCTCCGGCACCACCGGCAAACCCAAAGGCATCGTCCGCGAGAATGGCGGCAATGCCGTCGCCTTGTGTTATGCCATGCGTCATATCTATGGCATGCAGGCGGGTGACGTATGGTGGGGGATTTCCGATGTCGGCTGGGTGGTCGGCCATTCGCTGATCGTCTACGGGCCGTTGATGAGCGGCTGCACCACGGTGTTCTACGAAGGCAAGCCGATCCGCACGCCGGACGCCTCGGCATACTGGCGCATCGTCGAGCAGTACCAGGTCAATGGGTTGTTCTGTGCACCTACCGCCATGCGTGCGATCCGCAAGGAAGACCCGGAAGGCGTGCTGATCCGCCGTCATGACTTGAGTTCGCTGCGCCAGCTGTTCCTTGCCGGCGAGAAACTCGACAGCAGCACCCATGCCTGGCTGGAAGAGGTCACTGGCAAGCCGGTGCACGACCACTGGTGGCAGACCGAGACCGGTTGGCCGGTGACCGCGCCCTGCGTGGGCCTCGAAGGCAGCGCGGCGCGGCCTGGATCGAGCAACCGCGCGGTACCGGGCTATCACGTGCAGGTGCTGGATGACGACGGCAAGCCGTTGGGGCCGAACCAGCAGGGTGCCATCGTCATCGCCCTGCCGTTGCCCCCAGGCTGCAGCCAAACCTTGTGGGGCGATCATGAGCGCTACCTGCAGGCTTACCTGCACAGCTACCCGGGCTATTACCACACCGGTGACGGCGGCTACCTGGACGACGACGGGTTCGTCTACATCATGGGGCGCACCGACGACGTCATCAATGTCTCCGGACATCGCCTGTCCACTGGCGAGATGGAGGATCTGGTGGCGCTGCACCCGGCGGTGGCCGAGTGCGCGGTGATCGGCGTGCACGACGAGATCAAGGGCCAGGTGCCGCTGGCGCTGGTGGTGCTCAAGGACGGGCAGGGCATCGGCGAGTCGCAGCTGCAGGGCGAACTGGTGGCCAGGGTGCGCGAGCAGATCGGCGCGCTGGCCTGCTTCAACCGGGTGCGGCTGGTCAAGCGTTTGCCCAAGACCCGCTCGGGCAAGATCCTGCGAGCCGTGCTGCGCAAGATTGCCGATGGACAGGCGTATGTGCCGCCATCGACCCTGGATGATCCGGCGGTATTGGCGGAAATCGAGGGCGTGCTGGCGGACCTGCCCAGGGCAGGCTGAGGCGATCGCGGGTCTGTCCGGCGATGGTTGACGGTCAGGTCGCCGCGCCCAGCTGATGCAACTGCCCCAGCCGGCTGCGGGTGCGCATCAGGTCGGCGACCGTGCCGCCCAGGCTGTCGGCCAGCGCTCGTGTGCCAATCAGCGTCAGCTGGCAGTCCTGGTCATACAGCACATCGACCAGGTTGACGAAGCGCTGCTGCGCCGCCAACGAGCACTCGGCCAGGTCGTCCAGACCGTCGATGATCCAGTGCTCATAGCGCTCGGCCAGGGCCAGGTAGTCGATTACCGCGGTGGCCTGTTCGCACAGGTCGCTGAAGGTGAACATCACCTGGCGCTCATCCTCTGCCAGCACCCGCAACGGGCGCTTGTTGATCTCCAGCAGCGCAGGCTGCGGCGTCGGTAAAGCCAGGATCTGGCGTTGCGCCGCATCGCCAGGCCAGACGTAATGCCCCTGGGTGAAGCGCTGCTGCGCGCGGTTGGCCGGCAGGCTGCGAAAGTCGGTGTCGCCGCCGACCTCCAGCACCTGCATGCGGCTGTTGATCAGGCCGATCACCGGCAGGAAGCGTTGGTGGTACAGCGGGTTGGGTAGTAGCCCTTCGGGGGCGTAGTTGCTGGTCAATAGCAGGAACACGCCGCGCGTGAACAAGGCGTTGAACAGACGGGTGAGCAACATGGCATCGCCGATGTCGTGCACATGGAACTCATCGAAGCACAGTACCTGCACGTCGCCCAGCAGCTCATCGAGGGTCGCGCCCAATGCGTCGTCCAGCAACCGGTGGTGGTGCATGCCCTGGTGCAGGCGGGCGAAAAAATCATGGAAATGCAGGCGCCGTTTGGCCGGCGTCGGCACGCTCTGGAAGAAGCTGTCGAGCAGCCAGCTCTTGCCGCGGCCCACCGCGCCATGCAGGTACAGGCTGCGGGCACGGCCCGCCTCGAGCAGTTCCAGTTGCCTGGCCATGGCGGCGATCACCTGGTGCTGCCCGTCGCTCAGGGTGTAGCCGCGTGCCGCCGCGCGCTGTAGGCAGTCGTCGAGCAGTGGGCTGGGCGTGCGGGGTGCGACGCGACGGCGCAGCGCCGCGGGTAGCCAGGTGGTCAAGAGCGGTTCCTCGGGTCAAGACAGTGCAGGGCGCAGCTTGCGCGCGTGCGGGCATTTTGACCAATCGAGAAAGTACCGGGCAATCATCGAGAAATGCGATACCTGCATCAGTCCTTGTGCGTCAATTGCCGCTCGATCATGTACTTGATCGCCAGGCGGCGTTCCTTGAGATGGCGCAAATCCTCATCCACGAAGTTGCCCGCCGAGATTGATTCGGCGGCCAGCACCTGGTTGTCGATATCGACATACTCATCGAGCAGGCGGTCGAGCTCCTTGTCCTGCTGACGCCGCTGCTGGACGATCTCGCGGGGGTAGTGCAGGTCCTGGTAGAGGTCATGGGAAACTGGCATGGCGCCCTCCTTGTGAATGCGCAGATGGGTCTCTACCTGATTGGAAGGGGCGAAGCCGAATGTGTTGAAGCGAGGCGGTGGAAAAGCGACGAATGGCTGACTCACTGAGCGTTGCGCTGCCTGGCAGTGGTCTTGTCAGTGCCCTTCGGCTAGGCGTTTTGGCGGGAAGGGCGGGGACGGAAACCTGCGGTAAACCGACCAAAATGACTAACCTGCTGTTTTTCTGTGATTTTTTTCAAAAAAAACTTCCCACCCAGGAAAAACGTTGTTAAAGTGCGCGCCATTGCTGCACAGCGACACACGCAGCGATAGCAGTATCTACAGGGGCGTCGCCAAGCGGTAAGGCAGCAGGTTTTGATCCTGCCATGCGTTGGTTCGAATCCAGCCGCCCCTGCCATATTTGAAAAAATCGCCGAAAGGCGATTTTTTCGTTTCTGCCCCGCCACAACGCGAAGCCGGGTGACGCAACAAGCGTCACCAGAAGCTCAATCTACCTTGCGATCCTCCAGCAATTCCGCCAAGGCCTGCACCAGCGCCTGTTCGCTCACCGGTTTTTGCAGCACGGTGCTGCGCGGCAGCTCCAGCCCCTGCAGCTCTGCGTAACCGGTGAGGAATATCACCGGTAGGCCGGGGAAGCGTTCGCGGGCCGCCAGGGCCAATTGCGCGCCATTGAATTCAGGCATGGCGAAGTCGGTGAGCAACAGGTCGACCTGCTCATCCAGCAAGGCCAGTGCCTGTTCGCTGCTATGCGCCTGGCGCACGTTGCAGCCATGGCGACGCAGCAGGTCGCCAATCATCTCGCGCACCAGATGGTCGTCGTCCACCAGTAACACGTGGCGATCTGCCACGCGTTGCACCAGGTTGGTGGAGGTATCCTGCTCAGGTTGTGCTTGTACTGCCTGCTGGTGGACCGCAGGCAGGTACACACTGACCTGGGTGCCACGCCCTGGCGCAGTCTCGATACGCACACCGCCACCGGATTGCTTGGCGAACCCGAACACCTGGGCCAGCCCCAGGCCCGAGCCCTTGCCGATGTCCTTGGTGGTGAAGAACGGTTCGAACACCTTTGCCAGGACATCCTCGCTCATGCCGCATCCGGTGTCGTGAATCGACAGCACCACGTACTCGCCAGGCTCTGGATCCTCGGGGCGATGGGGGCGGGCGCTGACCCGCTGGTTGCGCGTGGCCAGTGTCAGTTGGCCGCCCTCGGGCATCGCATCGCGGGCATTGATCGCCAGGTTGAGGATGATCATCTCGGTCTGGGTCGGGTCGGTCAGCGCCTGCCAGAGCTGGCTGTCGAGCTTCAGGCGCACCGAGACATTGCCACCCAGGGTGCGCCGCAACAGTTCCTCGAGACCGGACAGGGTGTGGTTGAGGTTCAGGGCGACTGGCTCGAGCCGTTGCTTGCGCGAGAACGCCAGCAGTTGCGCGGTGAGCTTGGCACCCCGTTCCCCGGCTTCACGGATGTGCTGCAGGCGGCTGCTGGCCTTGTCCAGCGAGCCGCGTTGCAGGTCGCGCTGGAGGAAGCTGGCACCGGTGAGGATAACTGTCAGCAGGTTGTTGAAGTCGTGCGCCACACCAGCGGTGAGCTGGCCGACGGCTTCCAGGCGCTGCATCTGCTGTAGGGCTGCCTCGATGCGTTCGCGCTCGGCGATCTGCTCGCGCAGTCGGGCGTTGGCCTCGGCCAGGTCCAGGGTTGCCTCGCGTTCGCTGGAAATATCGCGCGCGACCACATACAGCAGGGTGTCGTCCGGCACCACCACCCAGGACAGCCAGCGCTGCTGGCCGCCGGCGTGCTGGATGCGGCCGATGAAGCGGGCGCTGGTGCGGCCCAGCGACAGTGCCGCGAGTTCCGCGAGCAAGGCCTCCTGATCGGCCTCGGGCAGCAGGTGCAACAGTGACATCTGGCCCAACTGCTCGCGGGTGAAACCCAGGCTGGCTTCCCAGGCGGGGTTCAACGCGACGGGGGTGAGGTCCTTGTTCAGCACTGCCAGCAAGTCCTGGGACAGTTCCCAGGCCCGGTCACGCTCGCGGGTGCGGCGCTCGACCCGTTCGCCGAGCATCTCGTTGAGCTGTTCCAGCGCGCGGGTGGCCTGGCGTTGCTGGTGGATATCCTGGAGCACGCCGGAAAAACGCACGCATTGTCCATCGACGAACTGGGTCTGGCCACTGGACAGCAGCCAGCGCGGCTCCAGGCCGCCCGACGGGGCTATGCGGAATTCGGCCCGGTACAATCCATCGCTGTCTGGCCGCATGGCTTGCTCGACGGCATTTCGCACCTGCGGCAGGTCATCGGGATGGATCCCGGCATAGAAGACCTCCAGGCTCATCACGGTATCGGTCGGGAGGCCGAACAAGGTCTTGCAGCGGTCATCCCATACCACCAGGTTGTCCTGTGGCCGGTAATCCCAGGTGCCCATGCCTGCCGCGTCGATGGCGATGCGGGCGCGGGCCTCGACTTCGGCCAAGGCTTCCTCGGCCCGGCGTCGGCGCTGGCGTTCCTGTACTTCTGTCATGGCCCTGCGCACGGCCTTGGGCAGTAACGGCAGGTTCTTCTTCAGCACATAGTCGGTGGCGCCAAGGCGGATCATCTCCACCGCATGTTCCTCGCCATAGATGCCGGAGAGGAAGATGAACGGCACATCCGGGGCCAGGCGCTGGGCAATGGCCAGCACCTCGGTGCCGGACGAGCCGGGCAGCACGCAGTCGCAGAGAATCAGGTCGCAGCTGGCTTCACGCAGGGCATGCTCGACCCCGACATGATCGAACACTAGCCGCGCTTGCACCTGCAACCCGCTGCGCTCCAGGCGCAGCAAGGTCAGCTCGGCATCCATCGAACTATCCTCGACCAGCAGCAACTTCAGCGCTGTGTTAGCCATTGTGGCAGCGCTCAATTGCTGCCGCGCCGGTTCAGGCGCAGCGAGCCGGGAGGCGGTTCGTTGAGGACTGCCCAGAACACTCCCAGGTCAGCAATCGCGGTGACGAACTCCTTGAACTCCACGGGCTTGACCACATAGGCGTTCACCCCCAGCTCATAGGCGCGCAACAAGTCGGGTTCTTCGCGCGAAGAGGTCAGCATCACCGTCGGGATGCTGCGCAGCGCGGGGGTGTCGCGTAGCTGCTTGAGTACCTCCAGGCCATTGACCTTGGGCAACTTCAGGTCCAGCAGCAACACGGCCGGGTTGCCACCGTCCCGATTGGCATGGCTGTTGCGCCGCAGCAGGTAGTCCATTGCCTCGGCGCCGTCGCGCAGCACGATGACTTCGTTGGCCAGCTGGCTGCGCTCCAGTGCCAGGAGGGTCAACTCCAGGTCCCGGGGGTTGTCTTCGACCAGCAGGATAGGTTTGAGCATGTCAGGGCAGGACCTCAGGAATGCGCGTGATGGCGAGGAAGGGTGAAGTGGAAGCTGGCGCCGCGCCCAGGTGCGCCATCGGCCCAGACCCGGCCGTCATGGCGTTCGATGATGCGCCGCACGCTGGCCAGGCCAATACCGGTGCCTTCGAACTCCTCCATGCGGTGCAGGCGCTGGAACACGCCGAACAGTTTGTTGGCGTAGGCCATGTCGAAGCCGACGCCGTTGTCGCGCACATACACCTCGGTCTCGTCCTTGTGCTGTACCGTGCCGACCTCGATCCGCGCCGGGGTGCGGTCGCGGGTGTACTTGAGGGCATTGGACAGCAAGTTGTGCAGGGCCATGTTGATGAATGCCGGGTCGGCTATGACTTTCGGTAGCGGGGCGATGTGCCATTCGACGACGCGCCCCTGGTAGTCGGGCTCGAGCTCCACGCGGATGGTGTCGATCAGGGCGTTGAGGTCGACATCCGAGAGGCGCAGGGCCGAGCGCCCCATTTGCGAGAAGTTTAGAAGATTGTCCACCAGTGAGCCGGCAAAATGCGCTGCCTCGCTGATATGCGACAGGAAGCGCTGACCCCGCTCGCTCAGATGTGCGCCGTCGATCTCGCCAAGCAACTCGCTGTAGCCGGCGATATGCCGCAGCGGTGCGCGCAGGTCGTGGGACACGCTGTAGGAGAAGGCCTCGAGTTCTTTGTTCGAGCGCTTCAAGTCGTCGGCCAGCTGCGCCATTTCCTCGGCTTTGCGCAGGACGATGCCGAGCACCGCGCTACGCAGCTCCAGTACCGCGTCGAGGATCATCGGGTCCCACGGCGCGCTGAAACCACGCACTTCCTCCTGCCAGCGTTCGAAACTGTGGCGCGGGCCGAGGTGGCCCTGGGGGCTGACGGTCTTGGCGGGCTGCCCGGCCCAGGTGACCTGGCGTGCCTGCTCGGGGCGGAACCATACCAGGTAGTGGGAATGGATCTGCGAAATGGCCACCGCCAGCACGCCGCCGACCTGGCTGGCGAGTTCGGGTAAATCGTCGATGTCACGCCCGACATTGTCGGTATGGAACAGCACCTCGTCGCCCTGACACGCCAGCCAATGCACCAATGCGTTGACCTGGGCTTCGGGCGGCGTGTCGCCGATCAGCTCGCAGCGCTCGGCGCTGATGATCGCGGCACCGCTGGCCGCGGTGAAGGCCAGCAGGACCTCGGGCAGCTTGAGCAGGCCCTCGCTGACGCTGTCATGGTCGGCCATCGACGCCAGCATGCGCACGATGCGTTTGCGCAGGTCGAGCAGCGTGCGGGTACGGTCATGGGATTCGCGCGATTCGATTTGCAGCGACAGGACGCTGGCCAACAGCTCGCAGGCGGTGCGGGTCTGGAAATCCACGGCGCGCGGTTGGGCGTGGTGACACGACACCAGGCCCCAGAGCCGGTCATCGACCACGATCGACAGCGACATGGAGGCCAGCGTGCCCATGTTGCGCATGTACTGCAGGTGCACCGGCGAGACGCTGCGCAGGGCCGCGAAACTCATGTCCAGCGGTTTGCCGGTGCGCGGGTTGAGGGCCGGGAACAACGGCGAGGGTTGATAGTGGGCGTCCTCGATCAGGCGGATACGATTGACCCGGTAGAGCTCACGCGCCTGGCGCGGGATATCCGAGGCCGGGAAGCACAAGCCCAGGTAGCTGGGATAGTCGGGGGCGGCGACTTCGGCCAGCACCGTGCCGTTGCCCTCGGCATCGAAACGGTAGGCCTTGACCCGACCGAAGCCGGTGATGCGCTTGATCTGGTTGACCGAGTGCTGCAGCAGCTCGTCGATGCTGGAGGCCTGGTGCAGGGTGCCGACGAAGGCGCGTACCAGCGGGTAATAGTCGCCGTGCGGCTGGGTTGTGCGGTCTCGCTGGCTGGGCTCGAATTCGAGGATCAGCACCTGGTCGTGACGATGGGCCAACACCCGCAGCATTTGGCGGGCTGGGGCGTTCTGGCGCAGGCGCGCATCGCCGATATGAAAGGGGAACACCTGTGCTTCGGGCAGGTAGGCCAGTTGCCTGCGCAGGTCGAAGCCCTCGTCGACCAGTGCCTGGAATGGAACGCCCAACAGCGCCGCGGCGGACAACCCGAGCCATTGCTCGACGTTCTCGCTGGCCTGCAGAACGTTCAGCTCGCGCTCGTCCAGCACCAGCAGGAAACCCTGCGGCTGGATACTGCCTGGGACGTGGATCGGTTCCTGCGCACAGCGCTCGATGGCGTGCTCGAGTGATGTCGGTGCGTTGCTCAAGGGCGGCTCCTGTCATGGCCTGCCCTGTGCGAGGCGGACCTTCGGCACAGGACGTTGGTGCTGCACGGTATCAGAAGGCCCGGTGTTTTGCCGGGCGCTGATCATTGGAAGCGTATCTGCCGCCAGGGTTTCGTCGCGTGGCGCAGGGGTTCCCTTGTCCTTTTCATTAATGCCAAAGAAGGGTAGGACAACGCCTCCCTGGATCCAATCCCGCTGCTACGCTCTAGCGCAACCCCTCCAGACAAAGGACTCACTGGTGTCGGAACGCGTAGTGGCGCTGTTGCTCGCCTTGTGGGGCTCGTCCAGCACCCTGGCGGCGGACTTTGTCGTCGATGTACAGGTTCTGGTGCAGCGTGGCTGCATGCTGGTCAACCAGCAGCGCGACGCCGGTGCCCAGGCCCTGGGCATCATCGACCTGGGCGCCGTTGCCCGTCTCGATGGCCCCGGCGCGCCGCACAGCGGGGCGCTGTTGAGCCAGCGCCCACCGCGGCTGGAATGCAATCCGGATACGCCCTACCAGGTGCGTGTCGATGGCGGCCAGCACGGCGGCGTTGGTGAACTGCGCTACCTGGCCAGCAGCGATGGTCAATCACGGCCGATTCCCTACCGCCTGTATGGCGATGCCAGCTGGCGTCAGCCGCTGGCGGTCGATGTCGCGCAAGCGGCGCGGGTCCCGGACAGCGGCTCGGTGGAGTTGCCCCTTTATGCCAGGATCGACAAGCTGGCCTGGGTGCCTCGCGCCGGGCTGTACGCCGACCTGCTGAAAGTCACGGTCACCTGGTAGGAGGGCCCCGCACATGGACGCGCTGCAGCGCACCTCGATTTTGCTGCTCACCTTGGGCCCGTTGCTGTTGCCCGCGGGGGCGGCCCACGGCACCAGCACCGGCTACATCCAGGCACGCCTGGTGGTCAGTGCCGCCTGCCAGATCAGCAACGACCCGCAGCAGCCGGCCTCGCTCGGCAATCCAGGGCTGCTCGACTTCGGTGCCCGCGGGCCAACCTGGGATCGGCCCTTGACCGGACGGGTCGACGAGGCGGGGGGCGAGGGCAGCCTGCAGATCAGTTGCACACCGCAGGTGCGCGCGTTCAGCGTGCGCATCAACGGCGGCCTCAATGGCGGCGACGGCATTCGCCGGCTGAGCAATGGCCGCGAGCTGATTGCCTACCAACTGGCCGTCGACCCCGGTGGCAACAGTCGCTACGGCATCGGTCAGGCCCGTACCTTCACCATCAGCAGTACCCAGCAAGTACCCGTGCCCATTTACGGCGTGGTGGTGGCGCAGCCGCGCGCGCTGCCCGCCGGGCTGTATCGCGACACCCTCAGGGTGACCCTGGACTGGTAACACGCAAGGAGATTCCCGATGCCCCTGCACATCACTCGCTGCATCCTCGTCGGCCTTGGCTTCGCCTTGGCGGCCCAGGCCCAGGCCGCCACTGTCACTGGCACCATCAATTCGACCCTGACCCTGACCTCGGCCTGCCAGGTCAATGGCACCGGTGGTACCTCGGGGTTGAACTTCGGTAGCCTCAACTTCGGCACCCAGGACTCGCTGTTCACCACCGCCAACGGCCAGGTGCTGGGCGGCGGCGGTGGGGCCATGAGCATTCTCTGCTCGGCCGGCACGGTGCCGACGATCAAGGTGCGTGCCGGCGCCCATGACTCGCAGTCCGCTGGGGGGACCCGGGCCCTGGCCGATGGCGCGGGCAATTTCGTGCCCTACGATTTCTACACCGACTCCGGGCATACCCAACTACTGGCGATCGACGGCACCATCACCTTGCCGACCAGCACCGGCGTGGCGCAGACCGTCAACCTGTATGGCCAGGCGCGCGGCAAGGCCGGCTTGCCGGCCGGGGTGTATACCGACACGGTGGCGGTCGAGCTGAGCTTCTGAACGGCATCGCGCGGCTGATGGCGCTCGGCCTGTGCCTGGCACCGGCGCAGGGTGCGCAGGCCGCCACCAGCAGCACCTTCCAGGTGACGGCGCAAATCGTCGCCGGTTGCCTGGTGGTGGGCGGCGTGACGGCTTATGGCGTGCTTGACTTCGGCACCACTTCGGCACTGTCCACCGCGACCTTGAGCACTTCGCTCGGCGGCACCACGGTGACTTTCCAGTGTACCCCCGGAGTGGCCCTGAGCATGAGCCTGGACGGTGGCCAGAACAGCGCCGCCGGCACGCGCAACCTGAAACGCACGGGCGGTACCCAGTTACTGGCCTACCAGTTGTTTCGCGATGCGGCGTTCAGCCAGAGCCTGGGGATTGGCAGCAGCGTCGCGGTGAGCTACAGCGACCCAACGGCGATCAAGCTGCCGGTCTATGGCCGTACCACCCTGACCGGCACCCTGCCGGCCGGGACCTATACCGATGTGGTGCAAGTGACGGTGAGCTGGTGAGGCCGCCGTCGCACACAACAAGAACCAGCAAGGAGAGGGGCATGGCGGCAGGCGCGAAGTGGGCGCGGGGAATCATCGGATTGCTGTGGCTGGCCAGCGCGCCGGCATTTGCCGCCACATCGGTGCTGATCTGGCCGATCGACCCGGTGTTGGAGGCCGACCAGAAGGCCGGCGCGTTGTGGCTGGAGAACCGCGGCTCGGCGCCGACCAGCCTGCAGGTGCGGGTGTTCGCCTGGCGCCAGGGCGCATACCAGGAGCAGTTCCAGGCCCAGCGCGAGATCATCGGCAGCCCGCCGGTGGCCAATATCCCACCGGGGCAGAAGCAACTGATCCGGCTGACCCGTACGGGCAGTTCACCGGCGGGCCAGGAGCAGGCCTACCGCATCATCATCGACGAGATCCCCTCGCCGCTGCCGGCCGATGCCGCCAGCGAAGGCCCCAAGGCGGCGATCCGCTTGCAGATGCGTTACTCGGTACCGCTGTTCGTGTACGGCGAAGGGCTATGGGGCAAGCCCGACCCCGAGGGCAAGCGCAGCGCCGAGGGCGTCGGCAAGCCGCAATTGAGCTGGCGCGCGGTGACGGTACAGGGCAAGCCCTACGTGGAACTGCGCAACACCGGGCCGGTGCATGCGCGGCTGACCGATGTGGTGTTGCAGCAGGCCGGCCAGGACAAACCGCTGGTGGAGGGGTTGCTCGGCTATGTGCTGCCCGGTGCCAGCATGCGTTGGCCGGCACCGGCCGCGCCTGGCGCGGCCAGCGTGCTCAAGGGGCGGGTCAATGGCCAGGAGGTGGCGCAAGCCATCAGCCAAGGTCAGTGATCCAGGCATGAACAGGTGGCAGGGGCCAGGGAGGACCCGGCAATGGTTGGAAACCGTGTGTGAGCTGGGTGCGGGTGGCAACGTACCGGTGCTGGTTGGGCCTGGCGCTGCTGGGGCCCGGCAGCGGCGTGGCCGACGAGCTGCCGCCGCCACCCTCGGAGAGCGCGGCGGTTGCCGACGCCACGCTGTACCTCGACGTGCTGGTGAACCAGGTGGCCAAGGCTGAGCTGGTGCCGGTGCAGCAGCGTGCCGGGCGCCTGTACCTGGACAGCGATGTGCTGCGCAGTGCCGGCGTGAAGTTGCCGGGCGACCCTCAGGGCGAGGTGGCGCTGGATGCGATCCCCGGCCTGCACAGCGACTACGACAGCCAGAACCAGCGCCTGCTGCTGCAGGTGCCGCCAGCCTGGCTGCCCGATCAGCGCCTGGGCGATCGCAACCTGTACCCGGCCACGCAGGCGCGCAGCAGTTTCGGCGCCTTGCTCAACTACGACGCCTACCTCAACGACACCGATGACGGCGGCACCTACCTGGCCGCCTGGAATGAGCTGCGCCTGTTCGACGACTGGGGCACCTTCTCCACCACCGGCCAGTGGCGCCAGTCGTTCAATGGCGCGCAGAGCCAGACCCGCCAGGGCTTCCTGCGTTACGACACCACGTTCCGCCATACCGACGACCAGCGCTTGCTGACCTATGAAGCCGGCGACCTGGTCACCGGCGCGTTGCCCTGGACCACCTCGGTGCGCCTGGGCGGCCTGCAGGTATCGCGCGACTTCGGCGCCCGTCCGGACCTGGTCACCTACCCGCTGCCGGCGTTCGCCGGCGAGGCGGCGGTGCCCACTTCGCTGGACCTGTTCATCAATGGCTACAAGAGCAGCACCACCGAGCTGCAGCCGGGCCCTTACACCTTGACCAACGTGCCGTTCATCAACGGTGCGGGCGAGGCGGTGGTGGTCACCACCGACGCCCTCGGCCGGCAGGTGTCGACCACCTTGCCGTTCTATGTCACCAGCAGTCTGCTAGCCAAGGGGTTGTCGGATTTTTCGCTGGCCGCCGGCAGCCTGCGCCGCGACTATGCCGTGCGCGACTTCGCCTATGGGCCAGGGGTGGCTACCGCCAGCCTGCGCCATGGCCTGAGCGACTACTTCACCCTCGAGACCCATGCCGAGACCGCCGAGTCGATGATGCTCGGTGGCCTGGGCGGCAACCTGCGCCTGGGCACCTATGGCGTGCTCAACGCGGCGCTGGCGCAGAGCCGCTTCGACGGTGACAGCGGCCAACAGGTGGCGCTGGGCTACCAGTACAACAGCCGGCGCATCGGCTTCAACTACCAGCGCATCGAGCGCCACGGCGACTATGCCGACTTGTCGCTGGTGGACAACCCCTTCACCCGCCTGAGCCGCCGCAGCGAGCAGGCCACCCTGAGCCTCAACCTCGACCGCTACGGCAGCCTCGGTGCCGGCTATTTCGATGTGCGCGCCGGCGACGGCACGCGCACGCGGCTGCTCAACCTCAGCTGGAGCAAGCCGCTGTGGGGCAACAGCAGCCTGTACCTGTCGGCCAACCGTGAGGTCGGCGACAGCCAGTGGGCGGTGCAGGCGCAACTGGTGATCCCGTTCGACCTGCGCGGCACCCTGGCCTTCAGCGCCGAGCGCAGCAAGGACGGCCAGGACCTGCAGCGGGTCAATTACAGCCAGGCGGTGCCGGTGGGCGGTGGGGTGGGCTACAACCTGGGCTACGCCACCGGTGGCAATCGCGACGACTACCGTCAGGCCGACCTGACCTGGCGCCTGCAGTCGGTGCAGTTGCAGGTGGGGGCCTATGGCAGCAGCGACGAGATGACCCGCTGGGCCGATGCCAGCGGTTCGCTGGTGCTGATGGACGCCGGGCTGTTCGCCGCCAACCGCATCGATGATGCCTTCGTGGTGGTCAGCACCAACGGCTATGCCGATGTGCCGGTGCGCTACGAGAACCAGCAGATTGGCCGTACCGATCGCAATGGCCATCTGTTGGTGCCCTACAGCAGTGGATATTACCGCGGCAAGTACGAGATCGATCCGATGGAGCTGCCCGCCGATGTGCTGGCGCCGCAGGTGGAGCAGCGCGTGGTCGTGCGCCGGGGCAGCGGCTACTTGCTGGAGTTCCCGCTCAAGCGCGTGCTGGCCGCGAGCCTGGTACTGGTCGACGGCCAGCAGCAGGAACTCAAGCTGGGCAGCCGTGTGCTGCACCAGGAAAGCGGCGGCGAGGCGGTGGTGGGCTGGGATGGCCTGGTGTACCTGGAGAACCTCGCGGCGCACAACCACCTGCAGGTGGACAAGGCCGACGGCGGGCGCTGCCAGGTTGATTTCGATCTGCCCGAAGGGCAGGGGCCGATCCCGCTGATCGGCCCATTGGTGTGCCAATGAGTGGGCCGTGGCGCTGTCTGATGATGGCCGCGCTCCTGCTGCCGGGGTCGGCCTGGGCATTGTGCTCGTCGGTGGCGACCACGCCAGCGGCCTTCGGCACGGTCAACTCGACCCTGGTGCGCACCACCGTGCAGACCGCCTCGACCACCAATTCCGGCTTGCAGTGCACCGGTTCGTTGCTCAGCCTGCTGACCAGCAACGACCATTTCTACGCCACCATCACCCCGGCCTCCGGTGGCCTGGTCGGGCCGACCGGCGACGTCATCAACTACACCCTGTACGCCGACAACAGCGTCAACTACCCGATCACCCGTGGCGTGGCCTTCGATTTCGCCCGCAATGGCATCATCGATCTGCTGGGGCTGCTGAGTGGTCCGACACCCAAGGCCGTGCCGATCTACCTGCGTACGCAAATTGGTAGCAACGTCGCCGCGGGCTTGTACCAGGAGACCCTGAGCGTCGCCTGGAGCTGGAACTACTGTTCGGGTATCGGCATCGGCGCCATCTGCCTGGGGCGTGACATTGGCAATGGCAGCCAGTCGCTCACGGTCAGCCTGACGGTGAGCAATGATTGCCAGATCACCACCCCGAACATCAGCTTCGCCAGTGCGCCGGTGGTGGCCGGGTTTGCCACGGTCAACCAGAGTGTCAGCCTGTCGTGCACCAAGGGCAGCAGCTACACCGTGGGGCTGGATGACGGGCAGAATGTGTCGGGCGGGCGGCGGCGGATGAAGTCCAGTGCCAATAATTACCTGGCCTACGACATTTTCAAGAGTGCCGGTGTGGTGCGCTGGGGCTCGCTGGGCGCGGCGCGGCGGGCCAGCAGCGATGCCGATGTGAACCCGGGCAACGGCACCGGCACGGGCAGCCAGGTGTTCAACTACAACGCCAAGGTCTACACCGACCAGGCCACACCACCGGCGGCGAGCTATACCGACAGTGTGATCCTGGATGTGCAGTTCTGAGTAATTTCGCCTGCCGCACGCAATCCTCGTGTGTAGGGGCGGCCTTGCGCGGCGCAAGGCCGCTCCTACACAGGGGATCGTTTGGCTCAGCGCAGGTCGTCGACCATCTTCAGCAAGGTCTCCAGCACCGCCCCGGCCAGCGCCTTGGAGCGCTCACCCGACCAGCCAGTGCGCGGGTTCGGCGCGTCGTCGTGGTCCTTGAATGGCATTTCCAGTGTCAGTGACAGGCAGTCATGGGCCTGGCCCACGGCATTGCAGGCCAGGGTCATGTTGGCCTGGCCCGGCTCGTCGCGGGTGTAGCCGTACTTCGTCTGGAAGTCCGGCGTCAGGCTGCACAGGGTGCTGCGGAACTGCTCTTCCAGCTTGGCGATGCGCGGCGTGTAGCCGGGGTTGCCCTCGCAGGCCGCGGTGAACACATGGGGGATCTCTTCGTCGCCATGGGCATCGATGAAGGCGTCCACGCCATGCAGCTTCATCTGGCTCTGGGCGAAGAACACCTCGGGGCTCAGTTCGACGCTGGCGTCCTGCCAGGCGCGGTTGAGGTCCTTGCCCTTGAAGTTGGTGCGCAGGTGGCCGAGGAAGGCGCCGTCCGGGTTCATGTTGGGGACCAGGTACAGGTCGGCCTTGGCCAGCAGTTGCTGGATGACCGGGCCGTTGGCTGCGAGAGCGTCGATCACGCCCTCCATGAACCATTCGGCCATGTGCTCGCCAGGGTGCTGCTGGGCGATGATCCACAGCTTGCGCTTGCCAGCTGCGCCGTTGCCCGCACGCAGCAGGGGGATATCTCGGCCCTGCACGCTGCGGCCGCTGGCCAGCAGCTCCACGCCGGGGATCTGCCGGGCGCGTTCGATCAGTTGGTTGTGGCGGGCGCGAGGGTAGGGCTCGAAGTAGGCGAACCAGGCGTGCTCCTGTTCGGCCTTGAAGTCGAAGCTCAGGGCCTTGCCGTCGAACTGGCTGGGTACGCGGAACCAGGTCTGCTGGTCGTAGGAGGCCACGGCGTGGTAGCCGCTCCAGGCGTTCTGGTAGGACGACTCATGGGCGTTGTCCAGGCTGAAGCGATGGACCTGGCCCGGGGTCAGGCCGCGGGCCCGGAAGTGGAACCACTGGAAGTGGTCGCTGTGGCTGTCCTTGCGGATGTTCAGGTGGACATGCGCAGGGTCGCTGGCGTCCTTGATCAGGATGTTGCCGGAATCGAAATCGCAGTCGATGTGCAGCGGGGAGCGCGTCACGGTCATTGCCAGCCTCCTGTTGGCGTTGTTGTGACCGTACTCTACACCGCTTGGCGGCGAGGGTGCGTATGTTGATCAGGACTAACGTGTGTAGGAGCGGCCTTGTGTCGCGAAAGGGCCGCATAGCGGCCCCGGCGATATCAGCTTGATCCACGAATCCTGGGGGCGCTTCGCACCCCTTTCGCGACACGAGGCCGCTCCTACAGGGATTGCGCATTGTATGAAGTGTCAGGCTAGGAGCCCCAGCGCTACAAGCGCCGCAACACCAAGCCCGATGGCAATCGAGCAGCCACCCAGCGACAGCGCCGCGCGCCCTTGTCGGTACCAGCCGTCATGACCGAGCTGCCGCGCCGGGGCGAGCAGGCTGCGCCAGCGCAGTTCGGTGTCGTGGAAGGCGCGCAGGTGATCGGGGTTGGCATCCAGCCAGCGGCGAAAATCGATGCGTTCGCTGGCCGTCACCTGTGGGCTCTGCAGGCGCACGTACCATTGGCCGGCGATGCTGGCCAGCGCGTCGCCGGGCGCACGGGCGGCCTGCAGGGCCTGGTTCATATGGCGCTCGATGCTGATCAGGGGCAGGTCCAGGCGCGCGGCGATGGCGGCGAAGCCCAGCTGGTCGAGGCGATTGAGCAAGAACACTTGCTGGACCCGGCGCGGCAGGCGCCTGAGTGCATGCAGCAAGGCATCTTCGTCGTGCCGTTCGGCCGTGCGCGGGTCATGCTCGAGGGGCAGCAGCAGGCGGGTCATGGACAGCTCCTTGCTCATTAAGGATAGGGGTGGGGGCATCTTCCTTGACGCGAAGTCAGCTTAGTCTTAACGAGATTGATTCTCAAGTGCTGATTCGGCAAAGATTTGTAATGAGCGTTCACGTGCTGACACACTTTTGCTATCATCGGCGCCATTAAACGATCTTCATTAGCCTGAAGAGCCAAAAAAAATGACCCGGCAAAAAGCCGGGTCAAAAACCGTGATTAGCCTGATGAGGAGATAATCTGAGCGTCCGACCTGAGGACGTTGCAGGTTATCCAGCGGGTCTCGCGACCTGCTGAGTGCAATAATAATCGTTATCATTTGCCAGTCAAATGATTTTTCCGTCATCCGGTAAAAAAATCCTCCTGACGCCTTCCTCGTCCCCGGCAATCGGGGCTATTGCCGTTCGTCGGCCATCACGTTCTCCCTAGGCTTTGTAGGCAAAGTGCCTGCGCGACTCCGACCGTTCCTCGCCTGTTTTCGCCTTGCCTGATCGCTGCTCGGCTACTTTCGTACAAACCCTATCGATTACCCATTTTTTCCGCGGCGTGGCACTGCTCCAGCAGGGCGCGAGCCATGTTCATCATGTGCATCAACGCAAACACCACTTCTCGGGTGGTGCCCTGCAGGTGGCTGCCGGTTTCCTCGGCGGTTGCCGCGGCGCAGCGCAGCAGGGCCATGGCGTGCTCGCTGGCCTGGGCGTTGCTGACGCCCTCGCGCAGGGTCCATGGCGAGCGCTCCAGGTCAGGTTTGACCGGGGTGGGGTTGAGGTAATAATCGAGGGCGCGGCGGGCGGCCTCTTCGTCGAGATCTGTGTCTTCTTTTTTCGTATCGCTCATGACTGCACCTATGAAATCCGTTCCAGGACAATGAACGTTGATGTTAGGTCAAGTTGTATTGTTTTTGCGTGCTAAGATAATTCTGGATGTGTATTGAAGCCGTTCATCCAGCCCGTATCGTTCTCAGCCATGGAAAACTGGATCGAATTTCTGTCGCGCTACCAGCGCGAGCACAACCTCAAGCAGCATCAACTGGCCGAACGCCTGGGCATGACCCAAGGCGGTGTCGGCCATTGGTTGCGCGGCACGCGCAGGCCGACCCTGGCCACTGTCAACGAAAAGCTGGAAAAGCTGGGCCTGGCGTACCTCGAGGCGCGGGTGATGGTGGTCGAGCGGGACATGACCCGCGAAAGCCGGGGTGTCTATGCGGTGGAGCGGCCGCCGTCGGTCAATGCCCTGCGCCACGCCAGTTTTCGCTTTCCGGTGTTGCGCTGGGCCGACCTGCAAGGGGCGTTGCCGCACACCGGCGACACCCAGGAGCTGACCGGCTACATGCCGGCCGGCAACGCCTTCTGGTTGCCGGTGGAGAATGACGCGATGAATGCCGCCAGTGGCCGCAGCGTGCCGCAGGGCGTGCTGGTGCTGGTGGATGCGGGGATCGAGGCCGCGCCGGGGCGCCTGGTGGTGGCCCGCCAACCGGGCAAGCCGGCGGTGCTGCGCGAGCTGATCGAGGAGGGCGGGCAGCAGATGCTCAGGCCGCTCAATACCTTGTATCCGACGGTACTGTGCGAGGAAGGGTGCGAGTTCCTCGGGGTGGTGGTGCGGATGCACGGGGTGCTCTAGGTTCGCGTGCAGATCGTGTTGGGGCTGCGAGGTGCCAGGCGGGAGCCTTGCAGCGCTCTTGAGATCGAGCGCCGCCCGCGCGGCGCATCGCGACGCAAGGCCGCTCCTACATTTGTTGCAACGTGCCAAACCTGTCAGGCCATGGTTGCCCGCCTTGGTGCATGTCTTGAGACAGGTGAGGCGCCAGTGGTGCCCACACTGAAACCGCGTCGTACCAACAAGGCGTGCCAGGTGATGGCACAGGATTGACTGGCCCGAAACAGATGTAGGAGCGGCCTTGCGTCGCGATGCGCCGCGCGGGCGGCGCTCGATCTCACAGGCGAAACAACCCTTTAGACGAACACATTGCCGCCGTTACGCCTCCTCCAGCTCCACCAGCACTGTCCCTTCGCTGACCATATCCCCCTCCTGGCAGAACAGCGCCTTCACCGTCCCGGAGTGGGGCGCCCGAATGCTGTGCTCCATCTTCATCGCCTCCAGCACCACCAGCGCGGTTCCGGCCTCAACGACCTGTCCCGGTTCGACCAGCACCCGCACGATACTGCCGTTCATCGGCGCGCCCAGGCCGCCCTGATGGGCGTGGCTGGCCTCGGCGGCGGCAATCGGATCATGCACGCTGACGGCATGCAGCTCGCCCTGCCAGCGCAGGTACAGCGTACCGTCACGCTGTACCGCCAGGTACCGCCGACGCAGGCCATCGAGGTCATGGCGCAGTTGCTCGCCCTCCAGGCGATACGTCGACGGCGCGCTGCGCTCCAAGGCCACGGCCTGTTCATGGCCGTCGCATTGCAGGTGCAGGCTGCTACGCGCCGGCAGGCCCAGGCGCAGGCCATCGCGGGCGGCCCAGGGCGACACCCGGTCATCCTGGCGTTGCAGCGCGGGCTCGCTTTGCAGCCAGGCCTCGGCGGCGGCTTCCCAGAACGGTGCCGGCAAGGCTTGCGGCGCAGGCAGCAAGACATCCTGATGGCGTGGGATGAAGCCGGTATCCAGCTCCGCCTGCGCGAACGCAGGGTGCGCGAGGATGCGCCGCAGGAAGGCGATGTTGGTCTTCAAACCACCGATGGCGAATTCGTCGAGCATCGCCAGCAGGCGCAGCCGCGCCTGTTCGCGGTCCTGGCCCCAGGCGATCAGCTTGCCCAGCATCGGGTCGTAGAACGGCGAGATCACATCGCCCTCGGCGACGCCGCTGTCCACTCGTCGGCCTTCGCCCGGCGCCGATTCGCGGTACAGCGCCAGGGTGCCGGTGGCCGGCAGGAATTCGTTGGCCGGGTCTTCCGCGTACAGCCGCACCTCGATGGCATGGCCGACCAGCGGCACCTGCTCCTGGCTGATCGGCAGCGGCTCGCCGCAGGCCACGCGGATCTGCCAGGCCACCAGGTCGAGCCCGGTGATGGCTTCGGTGACCGGGTGTTCCACTTGCAGGCGGGTGTTCATCTCCATGAAGAAGAACTCGCCCCGGGCATCGAGCAGGAATTCAACGGTGCCGGCGCCCACGTAGCCGATGGCCTGGGCCGCGCGCACCGCCGCCTCGCCCATGGCCTGGCGCAGCTCGGGCGACAGGCCTGGCGCCGGCGCTTCTTCCACCACTTTCTGGTGGCGGCGCTGGATCGAGCAATCGCGCTCGTTGAGGTACAGGCAGTTGCCGTGCTGGTCGGCGAATACCTGGATTTCCACATGACGTGGCTTGAGCACGTACTTTTCGACCAGCATCCGCGCATCGCCAAACGACGACTGCGCCTCACGCTGCGCCGAGGCCAGGGCGTCGGCCAGCTGGCTTTCTTCCTCGACCACCTTCATGCCCTTGCCGCCACCCCCGGCGCTGGCCTTGAGCAGCACCGGGTAGCCGATGCGCTCGGCGGCGGCACGGAAGGTGTCGAGGTCCTGGGCCTCGCCGTGATAGCCCGGCACCAGCGGCACCCCGGCTTGCTCCATCAACGCCTTGGCCGCCGACTTGCTGCCCATGGCATCAATGGCGCTGGCCGGCGGGCCGAGGAAGATCAGCCCGGCCTGCTCGATGGCACGGGCGAAACCGGCGTTCTCCGAGAGAAAGCCATAGCCCGGATGGATGGCTTGGGCGCCGCTGGCCTTGGCTGCGGCGATCAGTTTGTCGATCACCAGGTAACTGTCAGCCGCCTTGGTGCCGCCGAGGTCCACCCGGATATCGGCTTCGCGGCTATGGCGCGCTTCGCGGTCGGTGGCGCTGTGCACGGCCACGGTGGTCAGGCCCATGGCCTTGGCGGTGCGCATCACCCGGCAGGCGATCTCGCCGCGGTTGGCGACCAGCAGGGTGGTCAGGGTAGGGCGGGTCATGGGCGCGGCTCCTTGTGGTCTTGCCAGGCCGGGCGGCGTTTTTCCAGGAAGGCGCGCAGGCCCTCCTGGCCTTCGGCGCTGACGCGGATGCGGGCGATGGTGTTCTCGCAGTAGCGGCGCAGGGCGGGGCTCAGTTCGCCGTCGTCCACTTCGCGCAGCAAGTCCTTGGTGGCGCGCAGCGCCTGCGGGCTGTTGTGCAGCAGGTTGTCGACCCAGGCCTCGACCTGGGCGTCCAGCTCGCTGGCCGGGTACACCTCGGCCAGCAGGCCCAGCTCACGGGCGCGGGTGCCGCTGAAGCGCTCGGCGGTGAGGGCATAGCGGCGCGCGGCGCGTTCGCCGATGGCCTTGACCACGAACGGGCTGATCACCGCCGGGGCCAGGCCGATGCGCACTTCCGACAGGCACAGCTGGGCATCCTCGGCACCGATGGCCATGTCGCAGCAACTGATCAGCCCCAGGGCGCCACCGAAGGCCGCGCCTTGCACCACCGCCAGGGTCGGTGCCTTGAGGCGGTGCAGCGCGTACATCAGCTCGCCCAGCTCATGGGCGTCGTCCAGGTTGGTGTTGAAGTCCAGCTGCGCCGATTGCTGCATCCAGGCCAGGTCGGCGCCGGCGCTGAAGTGCCGGCCACGGCCGCGCAGCACCACGAAGCGCAGGCCGGCATCCTCGGCCAGTCGATCCAGGGCGACGATCAGCTCGCGGATCATCTGTGCGTTGAACGCGTTGTTCTTGTCTTCGCGGCTCAGCCACAGGGTGGCGAAGCCGCGAGGGTCCTTGACCAGTTCAAGGGTGGCGAATTCGCTCATGGGTCACATCCGGAAAATGCCGAAGCGGCTCTGTTCGATCGGGGCGTTCAGCGCGGCGGACAACGCCAGGCCGAGCACATCGCGGGTTTGCGCCGGGTCGATGACACCGTCGTCCCACAGCCGGGCGCTGGAGTAGTAGGGGTGGCCCTGGCGCTCGTACTGGTCGAGGATCGGTTGCTTGAGCTTTTTCTCGTCATCGCTGCTGAACGCCTCGCCACTGCGCTCGCTCTGCTCGCGCTTGACCTGGGCCAGCACGCCGGCGGCCTGCTCGGCGCCCATCACGCCGATGCGCGCGTTGGGCCACATCCACAGCAGGCGCGGGTCGTAGGCGCGGCCGCACATGCCGTAGTTGCCGGCGCCGAAGCTGCCGCCGATGATCACCGTGAACTTCGGCACCTGGGCGCAGGCCACCGCGGTCACCAGCTTGGCGCCGTGCTTGGCGATGCCGCCCTCCTCGTACTTCTTGCCGACCATGAAACCGGTGATGTTCTGCAGGAACAGCAGCGGGATGCCGCGCTGGCAGGCCAGTTCGATGAAGTGCGCGCCTTTTTGCGCGGCCTCGGCGAAGAGGATGCCGTTGTTGGCCAGGATCGCCACCGGGTAGCCATGCAGATGGGCGAAGCCGCACACCAGGGTGGTGCCGAACAGGGCCTTGAATTCGTCGAACTGCGAACCGTCGACCAGCCGTGCGATCACCTCGCGCACGTCGAACGGTTGCTTGGCGTCGGCCGGGATCACGCCGTACAGCTCCTCGGCGTCGTACAACGGCGCGATCGGTGCCTGGCATTGCAGCTTGCCCTGCTTGTGCCAGTTGAGGTTGGCGACGCTGCGCCGGGCGATGGCCAGGGCGTGCTCGTCGTTGTCGGCGTAGTGGTCGGCCACGCCGCTGGTGCGGCAGTGCACGTCGGCGCCACCGAGGTCTTCGGCGCTGACCACCTCGCCGGTCGCGGCTTTGACCAGCGGGGGGCCGGCAAGGAAGATGGTCGCCTGCTGGCGCACCATGATCGCTTCGTCGGCCATGGCCGGCACATAGGCGCCACCGGCGGTGCACGAGCCCATCACCACGGCGATCTGCGGTATCCCCAAAGCGCTCATGTTGGCCTGGTTGAAGAAGATCCGCCCGAAGTGCTCGCGGTCGGGGAATACTTCGTCCTGGCGCGGCAGGTTGGCGCCGCCGGAGTCCACCAGGTAGATGCACGGCAGGCGGTTCTGCAGGGCGATGGTCTGGGCGCGCAGGTGCTTTTTCACCGTTAGCGGGTAATAGGAGCCGCCTTTTACCGTGGCGTCGTTGGCCACGATCATGCATTCCACGCCTTCGACGCGGCCGATGCCGGCGATCACGCCGGCGGCCGGCACGTCCTCGCCGTACACCTCATGGGCGGCCAGCTGGCCGATCTCGAGGAACGCCGAGCCTGGATCGAGCAGGCGGTCGATACGCTCGCGCGGCAGCAGCTTGCCGCGCGAGGTGTGGCGCTGCTGGGCCTTCGGTCCACCGCCTTGGGCGACCTGGGCGAGCAGCTCGCGCAGGGCCTGGACCTGGGCCGCCATGGCGGCCCAGCTCTGCGCGAACTCTGGTGATTTAACGTTCAACTGTGACTTCAGGATCATCATGACTCCTTGCGCAGAATCAAGCCTCAAGCTTCAAGCTGCAAGATTGTTCAGTGTTGTGGCTACAAGCGTGCAGCGCTGTTACTTGCCGCTTGTAGCTTGCTGCTTGAAGCTTCTTCAGCGGGTTTCGTTGAACAGTTCGCGGCCGATCAGCATCCGGCGAATCTCGCTGGTGCCGGCGCCGATTTCGTACAGCTTGGCGTCGCGCAGCAGGCGGCCGGCCGGGAATTCGTTGATGTAGCCGTTGCCGCCGAGGATCTGGATCGCCTCCAGGGCCATCTGCGTGGCGCGCTCGGCGGTATAGAGGATCACCCCGGCGGCGTCCTTGCGGGTGGTTTCGCTGCGATCGCAGGCCTGGGCCACGGCGTACAGGTAGGCGCGGCTGGCATTGAGCTGGGTGTACATGTCGGCGATCTTGCCCTGGATCAGCTGGAACTCGCCGATGCTCTGGCCGAACTGCTTGCGGTCGTGGATGTAGGGCACCACCAGGTCCATGCAGCTTTGCATGATGCCGGTGGGGCCGCCGGCGAGCACCACGCGCTCGTAGTCCAGGCCGCTCATCAGCACCCGAACGCCGCCGTTGAGCTGGCCGAGGATGTTTTCTTCCGGCACTTCGACGTCATCGAAGAACAGCTCGCAGGTGTTGGAGCCGCGCATCCCGAGCTTGTCGAACTTGTTGCTGCGGCTGAAGCCTTTCCAGTCGCGCTCGACGATGAACGCGGTGATGCCGTGGGCGCCCTTGTCCAGGTCGGTCTTGGCGTAGATCACGTAGGTGTTGGCGTCGGGGCCGTTGGTGATCCAGGTCTTGCTGCCGTTGAGCACGTAGCGGTCGCCGCGTTTTTCGGCGCGCAGTTTCATCGACACCACGTCGGAGCCGGCGTTGGGCTCGCTCATGGCCAGGGCGCCGATGTGCTCGCCGCTGATCAGCTTGGGCAGGTACTTGAGCTTCTGCGCGTGGCTGCCGTTGCGGTTGATCTGGTTGACGCACAGGTTGGAGTGGGCGCCGTACGACAGGGCCACCGAGGCCGAGGCGCGGCTGATCTCTTCCATCGACACCACGTGGGCCAGGTAGCCCAGGCCGGCGCCGCCGTATTCTTCCGCCACGGTGATGCCCAAGAGGCCCATGTCGCCGAACTTGCGCCACATGTCGGCGGGGAACAGGTTGTCCTGGTCGATCTGCGCGGCGCGCGGCGCCAGCTCGGCGGCAACGAAGGTGCGCACCTGGTCGCGGAGCATGTCGATGGTCTCGCCCAGGGCGAAGTTCAGGCTGGGGTAATGCATGTGCAGGCACCTTCTTGTTCTTGAAATGGGATAACACCGTAGCCCAAGGATTCTCCGCAAACCCTGTGGGAGCGGGTCACCCGCGAATGCGTCAGCAGGGTCACCGTCATTGCCTGGATGATCGCATTCGCGGGTAAACCCGCTCCCACAGGGTCGGCGGCGTTTTCACCTTTACGTTAACGTAAGCCTACGTCATGCCACTGTCAATCCGGCAGTAACCTTTACGTAAACGTAAATATGCGCCAGAGTAATTGCCGCCTGCTTCAGTCATGCCCAGAACAACCACAAGAAGGGATCACCATGCCTCAACCAAGCTACACGCGCGGTCGTCAAGACAAACCACTGCTCACCCTGACCATCGGCCAGGCCTTCGATGCCACCGTTGCCCGCCATGGCGAGCGCGAGGCGCTGGTGGTGCGCCACCAGGGGGTGCGCTACAGCTGGCGCGAGTTGGCCGCCGAGGTCGATGTGCATGCCCGGGCCTTGATGGCGCTGGGCGTGGAGGTGGGCGAGCGGGTCGGTATCTGGGCGCCCAACTGCGCCCAGTGGTGCATCCTGCAACTGGCCGCGGCCAAGGTCGGCGCGATCCTGGTCAATATCAACCCGGCGTATCGGGTCGGTGAGCTGGAGTATGTGCTGCGCCAGTCCGGCTGCCGCTGGCTGGTGTGCGCCGATGCCTTCAAGACCTCCGATTACCACGCGATGGTGCAGGAACTGGTGCCCGAGCTGGCAAGCCATGGCGTCGCTGAATTGGCCAGTGAGCGCCTGCCCGACCTGCGCGGGGTGATCAGCCTGGCCGCCGAGCCGCCCGCGGGCTTCCTGCCCTGGGCCGCGCTGGCCGGGCATGCGGGGCAGGTAGAGGTCGCCGCATGCGAGGCCCGCCAGCAGGGCCTGCAGTTCGACCAGCCGGTGAACATCCAGTACACCTCAGGCACCACCGGCGCGCCCAAGGGCGCGACCCTGAGCCACTACAACATCCTCAACAACGGCTACCTGGTCGGCCAGAGCCTGGGCCTGACCGAGCGCGACCGCATGGTGATCCCGGTACCGCTGTACCATTGCTTCGGCATGGTCATGGCCAACCTCGGTTGCATCACCCATGGCAGCGCCATGGTCTATCCCAACGATGCCTTCGATGCCGAGCTGACCTTGCGCGCCGTGGCCGAGGAGCACGCCAGCATCCTCTATGGCGTGCCGACCATGTTCATTGCCATGCTCGACCACCCGCTGCGCAGCCGGTTGGACCTGTCCAGCCTGCGCAGCGGCATCATGGCCGGCGCCACTTGCCCGATCGAGGTGATGCGCAAGGTCATCGAGCAGATGCACATGGCCCAGGTGCAGATCGCCTATGGCATGACCGAGACCAGCCCGGTGTCGCTGCAGACCGGCCCGGACGACGAACTGGAACTGCGCGTGACCACCGTCGGCCGTACCCAGCCGCAGCTAGAAACCAAGCTGGTGGACGGCGACGGACGCATCGTCGCACGTGGCGAGACCGGCGAATTGTGCACCCGGGGTTACAGTGTGATGCTCGGTTACTGGGACAACCTGCAGGCTACCCACGATGCCATCGATCCGGCCGGCTGGATGCATACCGGCGACCTGGCGGTGATGGACGATGCTGGCTATGTGCGTATCGTCGGGCGCAACAAGGACATGATCATCAGGGGCGGCGAGAACATCTATCCGCGCGAGCTGGAGGAATTTTTCCATACCCACCCGGCTGTGGCCGAGGCGCAGGTTGTGGGGATTCCGTGCAGCAAGTACGGCGAAGAGGTGGTGGCGTGGATTCGCCTGCGCCCCGGGCACAGCGCCACGGCCGAGGAACTGCAGCAGTGGTGCAAGGTACGCCTGGCGCATTTCAAGACGCCGCGGCATTTCCGCTTTGTCGATGAGTTTCCAATGACGGTGACGGGGAAGGTGCAGAAGTTCCGGATGCGCGAGATCAGTGTGGAGGAACTGGGGGGCTAGACATCGCACTGAACACCAAGTCCACCAACTCGGCGAAGGTGGTGTAGGTGTGGATCGCCTGACTGATGTGGATGGCGAAGTTTTCCTCGATGACGGCTTGCAGTTCGACCACGTCGAAACTGTCGGCGCCCAGTTCGTCGAGAGTGATATCCGGGCGGATCCGGTGCTGGCTCTGCTCAAGGAAGCAGGCAAGGATCCGCAGCAGGTTAAGGGTGATATCCAGGCGCGAAGGCATGCCGAGGTAGTCGTCAGAGGGTGATGTTTCTCTGTACGTGACTTCGTGATCGGCCGCCACTGGTAGAAATGCCAGGTGTATCGGGCGTAACTTTGTGCCGTCAGGACCGGCCCCTTCGTGAAGGTGCCGGTTCAGGCGGTCAACATTGCATAACCTTGTCTATCCTCTACCTCTCACCGGCGGCTCTTCGCTCGGCGGGTCGCCCACCGTGGGCGGCACGGTGGGCTGCTCTTGCGGTTCATCCTCGGGCAGCGGCGGCGGCAAGGCCGGGTCGTCGATGTTCGGATCGGGAGTCTCTGGTGGAATGGGAATGTTCATGGGCCTGACCTCGCGGGATGAATGAAGCGGTGTCGCAGGCTTTGACCCAAGCCTGCGCCGCCACGCTCATTTTTTTTGAACCCCGCGCGCCAGCACGGCTCTGAACCCTTACCGTCACCAGCCCAGGGGAGCAGGTCGATGTCTGGTAACGAGCCGTTCGAAAGCGTGCCCATGGCGGGCGACCATCCGGACCAGGCCATCAGCCTGTCCCAGGCGCTGCTGGCGCCGCGAATCGTGATCGAGGACGTAAGCCCGGTGCTTGATGGCGGCACCTTCGCCGCCAAGGCAGTGCGCGGGCACAAGGTCGAGGTCACGGCCAAGGTCTACAGCGATGGCCATGACCGCCTGGCCGTGAGCCTGAACTGGCGCCAGGCCCACAGTCGGCGCTGGCACTGCGTGCCGATGCACTCGCCGGGCAACGACCTGTGGCTGGCGCACTTCACCCCCACCGAGCTGGGCTTGCATCAGTTCAGCATCGAGGCCTGGATCGACCCTTTCGCCACCTACTGCCACGACCTGGAGAAGAAGTACGCTGCCGGCGTGGAGGTGAAGCTCGAACTGGAAGAGGGCAGGTTGCTGCTGGGCCAGGGCATCGAACGCAGCGACGGGCCGTTGCGCGAACAGCTTGCAACCTTGCAGCAGCGCCTGGTGGATTTGCCGGTGGACGACCAGGTGGCCTTGCTGCTGCACCCCGATGCCGCGCAGTTGATGCTCGAGGCCGAGCACCGCAGCTACCTGACCCGCAGCCGTGAATTCCCCCTGGACGTCGACCGCGAGGCGGCGCTGTTCGCCAGCTGGTACGAGCTGTTTCCGCGCTCGGTCACCGACGATGCCGAGCGCCACGGCACCTTCAACGACGTGCACCAGCGCCTGCCGATGATCCGCGACATGGGCTTCGACGTGCTGTACTTCCCGCCCATCCACCCCATCGGCATGCAGCACCGCAAGGGCCGCAACAACGCCTTGCAGGCCGAACCCGGCGACCCCGGCAGCCCTTACGCCATCGGTAGCGCCGAGGGCGGGCACGAGGCCATCCACCCACAGCTGGGCAGTCGCGAGGACTTCCGCCGCCTGGTCGCCGCCGCCGCCGAGCATGGGCTGGAGATTGCCCTGGACTTCGCCATCCAGTGCTCCCAGGACCACCCCTGGCTCAAGCAGCACCCCGGTTGGTTCAGCTGGCGCCCCGACGGCAGCATTCGCTACGCCGAGAATCCGCCGAAGAAATACCAGGACATCGTCAACGTCGACTTCTACGCCCCCGAGGCGGTGCCGAGCCTGTGGCTGGCGCTGCGCGACGTGGTGCTCGGCTGGGTCGAGGAGGGGGTCAAGACCTTCCGCGTCGACAACCCGCACACCAAGCCGCTGCCGTTCTGGCAATGGCTGATCGCCAATGTGCGCGGTCGCCATCCCGAGGTGATCTTCCTCGCCGAAGCCTTTACCCGCCCGGCGATGATGGCGCGCCTGGGCAAGGTCGGCTATGCCCAGAGCTACACCTATTTCACCTGGCGCAACAGCAAGCAGGAACTGCGCGAGTACTTCGAACAGCTCAACCAGCCGCCCTGGAGCCAGTGCTACCGACCGAATTTCTTCGTCAACACGCCGGATATCAACCCGTTCTTCCTGCAAACCTCCGGTCGCGCCGGCTTTCTCATCCGCTCCGCGCTGGCAACCATGGGCTCGGGATTGTGGGGCATGTACTCGGGCTTCGAGCTGTGCGAAGGCACGCCGCTGCCGGGCAAGGAGGAGTACCTGGACTCGGAGAAGTACCAGATCCGCCCGCGCGACTTCACCCAGCCCGGCAACATCGTCGCCGAGATCGCCCAGCTCAACCGCATCCGCCGGCAGAACCGTGCCCTGCAGACTCACCTGGGGGTGGTGTTCCTCAACTGCTGGAACGACCAGATCCTGTATTTCGCCAAGCGCACGCCGGAGCGCGACAACGTGATCCTGGTGGCCATCAGCCTCGACCCCTACAACGCCCAGGAGGCCAGTTTCGAGCTGCCGCTGTGGGAGCTGGGGCTGGACGACAACGCCGACACCCAGGGCGAGGACCTGATGAACGGCCACCGCTGGACCTGGCACGGCAAGACCCAGTGGATGCGCATCGAGCCCTGGCACCAGCCGTTCGGTATCTGGCGCATCGAGAAGCTGCGCTAATCCCCTGTAGGAGCGGCCTTGTGTCGCGAAAGGGGCGCGAAGCGGCCCCAGGTTCTTAGCGACATGACAAATTGCTGGGGCCGCTCTGCGGCCCTTTCGCGACACAAGGCCGCTCCTACAGGGAGCGTGCCGAACCGGAAAATGAAAGGAGTCGCACATGGCCAAGCGTTCCCGCCCGGCAGCCTTCATCGACGACCCGCTGTGGTACAAGGACGCGGTGATCTACCAGCTGCACGTGAAATCGTTCTTCGATTCGAACAACGACGGCATCGGCGATTTCGCAGGCCTGATCGGCAAGCTCGACTACATTGCCGAACTGGGCGTCAACACCCTCTGGCTGTTGCCGTTCTATCCCTCGCCGCGGCGCGACGACGGCTATGACATCGCCGAGTACAAGGCCGTGCATCCGGACTACGGCAGCATGGCCGAGGCCAGGCGCTTCATTGCCGAGGCGCACAAGCGCGGCCTGCGGGTGATCACCGAACTGGTCATCAACCATACCTCCGACCAGCACCCCTGGTTCCAGCGCGCCCGCCACGCCAAGCGCGGCAGCAAGGCCCGGGACTTCTACGTGTGGTCCGACGACGAGCAGAAGTACGACGGCACGCGGATCATCTTCCTCGACACCGAAAAATCCAACTGGACCTGGGACCCGGTGGCCGGCCAGTACTTCTGGCATCGCTTCTACTCGCACCAGCCGGACCTGAACTTCGACAACCCGCAGGTGCTCAAGGCGGTGATCGGGGTGATGCGCTACTGGCTCGATATTGGCGTCGACGGCCTGCGCCTGGATGCCATCCCCTACCTGATCGAGCGCGACGGCACCAACAACGAAAACCTCCCCGAAACCCACGCCGTGCTCAAGGCCATCCGCGCCGAGATCGACGCCAACTACCCCGACCGCATGCTGCTGGCCGAAGCCAACCAGTGGCCGGAGGACACTCGCCCGTACTTCGGCGAGGGCGATGGCGACGAGTGCCACATGGCTTTCCACTTCCCGCTGATGCCGCGCATGTACATGGCCCTGGCCATGGAGGACCGCTTCCCGATCACCGACATCCTGCGCCAGACCCCGGAGATCCCGGCCAACTGCCAGTGGGCGATCTTCCTGCGCAACCATGATGAGCTGACCTTGGAAATGGTTACCGACCGTGAACGCGACTACCTGTGGAACTACTACGCCGAGGACCGTCGCGCGCGCATCAACCTCGGCATCCGCCGGCGCCTGGCGCCGTTGCTGCAGCGTGACCGGCGGCGCATCGAGCTGCTCACCAGCCTGCTGTTGTCGATGCCCGGCACGCCGACCCTGTACTACGGTGACGAGCTGGGCATGGGCGACAACATCTACCTGGGCGACCGCGACGGCGTGCGCACACCGATGCAGTGGTCGCCGGACCGCAACGGCGGTTTTTCCCGCGCCGACCCGCAACGCCTGGTGCTGCCGCCGATCATGGACCCGCTGTACGGCTACCAGACCATCAACGTCGAGGCCCAGGCCCACGACCCGCATTCGCTGCTCAATTGGAACCGCCGCCTGCTCGCGGTGCGCAAGCAGCAGAAGGCCTTTGGCCGTGGCACCTTGAAGATGCTTGCCCCGAGCAACCGCCGCATCCTGGCCTATCTGCGCGAGTACAGCGACCCGGACGGCAACAGCGAGGTGGTGCTGTGCGTGGCCAACGTTTCGCGCGCCGCCCAGGCCGCCGAACTGGAGCTGTCGCAGTACGCGCAGCGGGTGCCGGTAGAGATGCTTGGCGGCAGCGCCTTCCCGCCGATCGGCCAATTGCCATTCCTGCTGACCTTGCCGCCTTACGGCTTCTACTGGTTCTTGCTGGCTTCCCATGACCGTATGCCCAGCTGGCATGTCCAGCCCGCCGAGGGCCTGCCCGAACTGACCACCCTGGTGCTGCGCAAGCGCATGGAGGAGTTACTCGAAGCACCGGCGCGCGACACCTTGCAGGGCACCATCCTGCCGCAGTACCTGCCCAAGCGGCGCTGGTTCGCCGGCAAGGCAGGGCCGCTCGAACAGGTGCGCTTGCGCTATGGCGTGCGCTTCGGCACCTCGGCCTTGCCGGTGTTGCTCAGCGAAGTCGAGGTGCGAGGTAATGACGCTGCCATCTGCTACCAACTGCCGTTCGGCCTGCTGCCGGAAGAGCAGATCAATGCCGCGCTGCCTCAGCAACTGGCGCTGTCGCGGGTACGCCGGGGGCGCCAGGTGGGGCTGATCACCGATGCCTTCGTGCTGGAGTCGTTCGTTCGCGCCGTGCTGCGCGGCTGCCAGGACGGTCTACGTTTGCCCTGCGGCGAGGGCCTGGGCGAGTTGCGTTTCGAATGCAACGAGCAGCTCGCTGCCCTGGCCCTGGATGATGACAGCGAAGTGCGCTACCTCGGCGCCGAGCAGTCCAACAGTTCGGTGGTGGTCGGCGGCAGCCTGGTGCTCAAGCTGATCCGCCGGGTCAACCCAGGGGTGCACCCGGAGCTGGAAATGAGTGCCTACCTGACCGCCGCCGGCTTCAGCAATATTTCACCGCTGCTGGCTTGGGTCAGCCGTATCGATGAGGGCGAACAGCCGCACCTATTGATGATTGCCCAGGGTTACCTGAGCAACCAGGGCGATGCCTGGGACTGGACCCAGAACACCCTGGAGCGGGCGATCCGCGACGAGATGGAGCCGAACAGTCGCGAACAGGAGGGGCACACCGATGCCCTGGCCGAGCTGCGCGGTTTCGCCGCCTTGCTCGGCCAGCGCCTGGGCGAGATGCACCTGCTGCTCGCGGCGCCGACGGCCAACCAAGCCTTCGCGCCGCGCGTGAGCGACGCCAGCGACAGCGCTCGTTGGCGCTCCCAGGTCGGCGCCGAGCTGGCCCATGCCCTTGACCTGCTGGCCCTGCACCGCGACACGCTGGACAACGACAGCCAGGCCCTGGTCGATGATTTGCAACAACAATGTGAAGGCCTGCAACAGCACGTCGACGAACTCGCGCGGCGGGCCCAGGGCGGCTTGTTGATGCGGGTGCACGGCGACCTGCACCTGGGCCAGGTGCTGGTGGTGCAGGGCGACGCCTACCTGATCGATTTCGAGGGCGAGCCGGCGCGGCCGCTAGACGAGCGCCGGGCCAGGCACAGCCCGTACAAGGACGTCAGCGGCGTGCTGCGCTCGTTCGACTATGCTGCTGCGATGATCCTGCGTAGCGCCTCGGCGGTGGACCTGTCCGACGCGGCTCGCCAGGCCCGCCAGCGGGTCGCCCGGCAGTACCTGCATCAGTCGCGTCACGCCTTCGTCGAAGCCTACGGCCTGGCCACCGCCGCCATGCCCCATGCCTGGCAGCAGGCCGAGGGCGAGCGCGCGGCGCTGGAGCTGTTCTGCCTGGAGAAGGCCGCCTACGAGATCACCTATGAGGCCGAGAACCGGCCAAGCTGGCTGGCCGTGCCTTTGCATGGATTGCATGGGTTGATCAGTACCTGGGGTGAAGCATGAGCCTGAAAGACCCAGGGGCCGCAACGCAGCGCCAGCGTTATCAATGAACACATGGAAAGGGGCAGTGAGATGAATGCAACCACGCGTGACAACGGCGGCCTTCGGCAACGGGATCTCGACGCCCTGGCCCGCGCCGAGCACGCCGATCCATTTGCCGTGCTGGGCCCCCATGGTGACGGCGCGGGCGGCCTGTTCGTCCGTGCTTTCCTGCCCAATGCCCTGAACGCACGACTGCTGGCGCGCCACGATGGGCGGGTCCTTGCCGAAATGGTGCAGGGCAGCGTGCCAGGGCTGTTCATCGCGCACCTCGATGAGGCGCAGGCCTACCTGCTGCAGATCGGCTGGGCCGGCGGCGAGCAGGTTACCGAGGACCCTTACTGCTTTGGCCCGCAACTGGGCGACATGGACCTCTACCTGTTCGCCGAAGGCAACCACCGCGACCTGTCCGGGCGTTTCGGCGCCCAGCCGACCGTTGTCGACGGTGTCGCGGGCGTGTGCTTCTCGGTGTGGGCGCCCAACGCCCGGCGGGTCTCGGTGGTCGGTGGCTTCAACAACTGGGACGGGCGCCGCCACCCCATGCGCCTGCGCCACAGTGCCGGGGTGTGGGAGCTGTTCGTGCCCAGGCTCGCCGTGGGCGAGACCTACAAGTTCGAGGTATTGGGCGCGGACGGCGTGCTGCCGCTCAAGGCCGACCCGCTGGCCCGCGCCACCGAGCTGCCACCGAGTACCGCCTCGAAGGTGGCCGGGCCGCTGGCCCACGCCTGGCGCGATCACGACTGGATGGCGCAACGCGCCCAGCGTCACGCCTACAGTGCGCCGCTGTCGATCTACGAGCTGCACGCCGGCTCCTGGCGCTGCGAGCTGGATGACGCCGGCGAAGTGGCGCGCTACTACAACTGGCGCGAGTTGGCCGAGCGCCTGGTGCCCTACGTGCAGGAACTGGGCTTCACCCATATCGAGCTGATGCCGATCATGGAGCACCCGTTCGGCGGCTCCTGGGGTTATCAGCCGCTGTCGCTGTTCGCGCCTACTTCACGCTATGGCAGCGCCGAGGACTTCGCGCACTTCATCGACGCCTGCCACCAGGGCGGCATCGGCGTGATCCTCGACTGGGTGCCGGCGCATTTCCCCACCGACGAGCACGGTCTGGCACGCTTCGACGGCACCGCGTTGTACGAGTACGACAACCCGCTGGAAGGCTTCCACCAGGACTGGAACACGCTGATCTACAACCTTGGCCGCAACGAGGTGCGCGGCTTCATGCTGGCCTCGGCGCTGCACTGGCTCAAGCACTTCCATATCGACGGCCTGCGAGTCGACGCGGTGGCCTCGATGCTCTACCGCGACTATTCGCGCAAGGCCGGCGAATGGGTGCCCAACCGCCATGGCGGGCGCGAGAACCTCGAGGCCATCGACTTCATCCGCCACCTCAACGGCGTTGCCGCCCATGAGGCGCCAGGCGCGTTGATCATCGCCGAGGAGTCCACCGCCTGGCCCGGGGTCAGCCAGCCGGTGCAGCAGGGTGGGTTGGGCTTTGCCTACAAGTGGAACATGGGCTGGATGCACGACACCCTGCACTACATCCAGAACGACCCGATCCACCGCACCTTCCACCACAACGAGATGAGCTTCGGGCTGATCTACGCGTACTCCGAGCATTTCATCCTGCCGATTTCCCATGACGAGGTGGTGCACGGCAAGCATTCGCTGATCGACAAGATGCCCGGCGACCGTTGGCAGAAGTTCGCCAACCTGCGGGCCTACCTGGCCTTCATGTGGACCCATCCGGGTAAGAAGCTGCTGTTCATGGGTTGCGAATTCGGCCAGTGGCGCGAGTGGAACCACGACCAGCAGCTGGACTGGTACCTGCTGCAATATTCGGAGCACCAAGGGGTGCAGAAACTGGTGGCCGACCTCAATCTCCTGTACCGCGAGCTGCCGGCGCTGCACGAGCAGGACTGCCAGCCCCAGGGGTTCCAGTGGCTGATCGGTGATGACGCGCACAACAGTGTGTATGCCTGGCTACGCTGGAGCAGCCAGGGCGAGCCGTTGCTGGTGGTGGCCAACTTTACACCGGTACCGCGCGTGGGCTACCGCATTGGCGTGCCGTTCGGCGCACAGTGGCGGGAATTGCTCAACAGCGATGCCGAGCTGTATGCAGGCTCGAACGTGGGGAATCTGGGGGCAGTGGCCAGCGAGGCGATCAGTAGCCATGGGCAGCCGCTGTCGCTGGCGCTGAACCTGCCGCCGTTAGGGGTGTTGCTGATCAAGCCGGCCTGATGAATTGACGGTTTCGGCCATTTGCCGGCCCATCGGCATCATGGCCGCAACCAGCTCAGCAGCGCCTGGTGGAACTTGCCCGGCGCTTCGATCTGTGGCGCGTGTCCCAGCCCTTCGAAGGTCACCAGCTTGCCCTGCGGGATCAGCCCTGCCACCTGCGGCCCGAGCACCTTGTACCGGCCCAGCCTGGCCTTGACCTCGGGCGGCGCGATATCGCTGCCGATGGCCGTGGTGTCCTGGTCCCCGATCAGCAACAGGGTCGGCATCTTCAGGTCCTTGAACTCATGCACCACGGGCTGGGTGAAGATCATGTCGTAGATCAGCGCCGAGTTCCACGCCACCGCCTCATGTCCCGGCCCCTTGTTCAGCCCCACCAGCATCTGCACCCAGCGTTCGTATTCGGGCTTCCAGCGCCCGGCGTAGTAGGTGTTGCGCTCGTAGTTGCGCACCCCTTCGGCATCGAGCTTGAGCTCGCGGGCGTACCACTGGTCGACCGTGCGGTAGGGCACGCCCAACGCTTTCCAGTCTTCCAGCCCGATGGGGTTGACCAGCGCCAGGCGTTCGACCTGTCCGGGGTACATCAGCGCGTAGCGGGTGGCCAGCATGCCGCCGGTGGAGTGGCCGAGGACGATGGCCTTGTCCACGCCCAGTTTCGCCAGCAGGGCGTGGGTGTTGTCGGCCAGTTGCTGGAAGCTGTACTGGTAGTGCGCCGGCTTGCTCGAGGTGCAGAAACCGACCTGGTCAGGCGCGATCACCCGGTAGCCGGCCTGGCTCAGGGCATTGATGGTGGACTCCCAGGTGCCGGCGCAGAAGTTCTTGCCATGCATCAGTACCAGGTTGTGGCCGTTGGCCTTGCCCTTGGCGGGCAGGTCGATGTAACCCATTTGCAGGGCCTGGCCCTGGGACTGGAAGTCGAAGTGCTGGAGTGGGTACGGGTAGGCGAAGCCTTCGAGTTGCTTGCCATAGGTGGGCGGTTCGCCAGCGATGGCGCCCCCTGCGGCGAGGCAGGCAAGGGCGAAGGTGGTTGCGCGCAGCATGGGATCACTCCGTGTCGGGCCATGTCGGAAAGGGCGACTTTAGCAGCCGACCGCGCCTGAGCAGCGTGAAAGGTGTTACCCGCTGTGAACCCAGCCCAGGGTGATCATCGCCACCACGATGTAGCGCCCGCCCTTGGCCAGGGTGACCAGCAGTAGGAAGCGCCAGAAAGGTTCGCGCATGATCCCGGCGATCAGTGTCAGCGGGTCGCCGATCACCGGCATCCAGCTTAGCAGCAGCGACCATTGTCCCCAGCGCTGGTAGCGCTGCTGGGCGCGTTGCAGTTGGCTGGCGCTGAACGGGAACCAGCGCCTGTCACGCAGGTGCTCGATGGCCCGGCCCAGCAGCCAGTTGACCAGTGAACCCAGCACGTTGCCCAGGGTGGCCACCAGCAACAGCAGCATCCAGGCCTGGGGCTCGCGCAGCAGCAGGCCGACCAGCACGGCCTCGGACTGCAGGGGCAACAGGGTGGCGGCGCCAAAGGCGCTGAGGAACAGCGCCCCGAAGCTGAGCATCAGTAGCGGGCGACCACGGTGTCCTGGCCATCCTGGGTCACGCCGATGACCTGGTAGGCGTCCTTGTGGTCACCCATTTCCATGCCCGGCGAGCCCATGGGCATGCCCGGCACGGCGAGGCCCTTGAGGTCGTCGCGCTGGGCCAGCAGGCGCACTTGCTCGGCCGGCACATGGCCTTCGACGAACTTGCCGTCGATCACCCCGGTGTGGCACGAGGCCAGGCGCGGTGCTACGCCCAGGCGCTGCTTGACTGCGCTCATGTTTGGCTCGACATGGTCGTTGACGATGAAGCCGCTGTCGCTCAGGTGCTTGATCCATTCCTTGCAGCAACCGCAGTTGGGATCGCGGTAGACGTCGATGGTCTGTGCGGCCTGGGCCAGGCCGGTGATGGCTAGCAGGCCGAGGGTAAGCAGGTGTTTGCGCAGCATGGTGAAGCTCCTGTGAAACTAAACACATCGGGTTGATTGGTACGGATGGCCCCTGTGGAAACGGGTTTACCCGCGAAAGGGATAGTGGGTTCACTGGCGCTTTCGCGGGTAAACCCGCTCCCACAGGGGCCGTGTCAGGCCTTAAAAGCGCAGGCGGACCCCGGCCACCAGCCGGGTCTGGCCGATGTCCTCGTCCTCTTCTCGGGCCTGGTCGGCGCGGTTGCCGTGCAGGCGGTTGAAGCTGACCCCGACATAGGGCGCAAAACCTCGGCTGATCTCGTAGCGCAGGCGCAGTCCCACTTCGCTTTCGGCCAGGCCCGAGCCTTGTTCGCGGCCGGCATCGTCGCGCCCGAAGAAGTTGGCTTCGACGGTCGGCTCCAGGACCCAGCGGTTGGTCAGCAGCATAGCGTAACCGGCCTCCAGGCGCAGCGCGGTCTGCTGGCGCTCGCCGGCGTAGGCGGTGGCTTCCAGCTCCAGGCCATACAGCGGCGTGCCCTGGATGCCGAAGGCGGCCCAGCTCTGGCCGTTGGCGGGCTTGAAGTCCTGGCGCACACCGCCAACCAGCTCCCACCAGGGGCTGATGGCATGGCCCCAGAGCGCCTGCAGTTCGGCCTTGTGGGTCTTGCCCTGTTCCCGCTCACCCTCGCTGCGCAGCCACAGGCGGTCGATATCGCCACCGATCCAGGCATTGGCGTTCCAGTTCAGCGCGCCGCTGTTCTCGAAATTCTGGTACTCCAGCTGGTCGACGATCACCGCCCAGTTGATCGCCCGGTCATGCACCTGGTGCCCGGGCAGCGGCGGGAAGGCGGCGCGCCGGTCGGCGTCGGTGATGGTCGGCAGGGGCGTGCGCGGTTGAGTGGTGCTGGGCGCGCCGTGATTCATCTGGCTGTGGTCCATCAGCGGCATGGCGCCGTGGTTCATCTGGCTATGGTCCATGCCCGCGGCCAGGACGCGCTCGCTGGCCAGCAAGGCGACGACGGCGACAGCGCGGGCGATACGGCGGTTGCTGATCTCATTCATCGACGCGCACCTCGCGGAACATGCCGGTCTCCATGTGGTAGAGCAGGTGGCAGTGGTAGGCCCAGCGGCCCAGGGCGTCGGCACTGACGCGGTAGCTGCGCCGGCTGCCGGGTGGCATGTCGATGGTGTGTTTGCGCACCAGGAAGCGGCCCTGTTCATCTTCCAGGTCGCTCCACATGCCATGCAGGTGGATGGGGTGGGTCATCATGGTGTCGTTGACCAGGGTGATGCGCACCCGCTCGCCGTATTTCAGGCGCAATGGCTCGGCGTCGCTGAACTTGATGCCGTCGAACGACCAGGCGAAGCGCTCCATGTGCCCGGTCAGGTGCAGTTCGATATCCCGCGACGGTTCGCGCCCGTCCGGATCGGGGTAGGGGCTGCGCAGGTCGGCGTAGGTCAGGACCCGGCGGCCATTGCCACGCAGGCCGATGCCGGGGTCGGCGAGGTTGGCGCGGGGGGCCATGGTCTGCATGTCTACCAGCGGGTTGTCGGTTTCGCTGGCGGGGTGTGCCTGCATGCCAGGCATGCTGGCCATGTTCGAGTGGTCCATGCCGGCCATGCCCGCATGGTCCATCTGGCCCATGCCGCCGTGGCCCATGTCGTCCATGCTCAGCAGCGGACGCGGGTCGGGCGTGGGCACCGGAGCCTGCAAGCCGGTCACGCGGGCCAGGGTGCCGCGGGCGTAGCCGGTGCGGTCCATGCTCTGGGCGAACAGCGTGTAGGCGGGCAGGTCACCAACGCTGACCAGCACGTCGTAGGTCTCGGCCACGGCGATGCGCAGTTCGTCCACGGTGACCGGCGTCACCGGCAATCCGTCGGCGGCGATCACCGTCAGCTTCAACCCGGGGATGCGGAAGTCGAAGTAGGTCATGGCCGAGGCGTTGATCAGGCGCAGGCGCACGGTTTCACCGGGCTGGAACAGGCAGGTGAAGTTGCCGTCCGGCGGCTGGCCATTGAGCAGGTAGGTGTAGCTGGCGGCGCTGATGTCGGCCAGGTCGGTCGGGCTCATGCGCATCTTCGCCCAGGCCCAGCGCTCGCTGACGGTCGAGCGCCAGCCGTGGTCGGCGACATCATCGATGAAGTCGCCGACCGTGCGCTTGTGGTAGTTGAAGGCGTCGGACTGTTTCTTCAGCGTGGCCATCAGGGCTTCCGGCGCCTGGTCCGACCAGTCGCTGAACAGCAGCACATGGTCACGCTGGTAGATGTGCGGCTCGGGCTCGCGGGGCTCGATGACGATGGCGCCATATACCCCGGCCTGCTCCTGCAACCCGGAGTGGCTGTGATACCAGTAGGTGCCGCTCTGGCGCAGGGTGAACTGGTAGCGATAGTCGCCGCCCGGCTCGATGCCGGCGAAGCTCAGGCCCGGCACGCCGTCCATGTTGGCGGGCAGGATGATGCCGTGCCAGTGGATCGAGGTCGGTTGGTCCAGGTGGTTGCGCACGCGCAGGGTCACGCTGTCGCCCTCGCGCCAGCGCAGTACCGGGCCGGGCAGGCTGTTGTTGATGGTCTGGGCGATGCGCGGGCGGCCGGTGATGTTGACCGGGGTCGGGCCGATGAACAGGTCGAACTGCTGGCCGCTGAGGTCGTGCGGCGGTAGCCGCCCTTCGGCGGCCTGGGCCAACGGGCGCCACAGGCCGAGGCCGGCGAGGGCGGTGGCGGCGCCCAGGCCCTTGACGAAGGTGCGGCGGGTTGGTGTCGGTGGCATGGCGTGCTCTCGCAACTGACTGGAAGCGCCTCGGCGCGGGGCGAGTTCGCTCCTACAAAGGCACCTTGGCCAGTGGGAGCGGTTTTACCCCGTGATGGGCATGAGCGCGATCCTCGCCGCCAGCGCCTGACAGTCACCTGAGGCGCGGATTACAGATTTGTCAGGCGAGGTGCCAACGGTAGGTGTTCCTTGTGCTTTTACAGAGGACGGAGCGATAGGGTGTAGGACCTTTCTCTATTTGCTGGATGCCCATGCACAATTCATCACTGGTTTCACTGTCCCAGTCCCAGGCTAACCTGATTGGCCTTGGTTCACATTTATCCGTGGAGGAGCGCAATGACCTGTTCGACCTGCTCACCCATGCCGAAGGTTTTGCCAGCCGGTTCCTCGATCACGAAGAGCTGTGGAAGCCTTGGTTGGACCGCTATCGCAATCGCCTGGAGAAGCACGGTTGCATCAGCAGGGGCAGCCTGAGCCATCCGCCACAGGTCATCAATGACTATGCCGATTTCGATGCCCAGCTAGGCCCGGTTGGTACGGGCGGCGTGCCCGCTCAGTTAGCGCGGCAAGCGCGTGACGCCCTCGGCGTGTTGCGTGGCAGTGCTTTCGCCCGGCGCTTTTTCCAGCGCGGATCCGCAAACGGCCAGAGCTCGACGTTTCTGGTGACGCCCTGTCTGAGGGATGCGCGAGGCCGGATCGAATTTGCGGTCTATGCGTTTCAGCTCAACGCGTCGGTCGAGATCCGCGACTTCGACTTCTGGACTGAAACGCGTCGCGATATCGTGGTGTGGCACGTTGGCACGGCTTATCGCTTCGACCGCGAGCAGTTTGCCGCTTATCGCGAGCAGGTCCAGAAGGATCTGCTCGGCTGGTCGCAACGCGCGCTGGAGGAGCTATCGCTCTAAGCGTCGGGCAGGTCGCGCATCAACAGTCCGTAGGCCAGCGACACCTGCTCCGGGATCGGCAGGTAGACGGTGTGGCCATCGCCCGGCGCGACGTCCACGGCCTGTTGCTGGCTGTTGCGCATGCGTTCGAGGTCGAAATGGTAGTTGCCGCGAGGGGTCATCAACTCCAGGTGGTCGCCGACGGCAAAGCGGTTCTTCACTTTCACTTCGGCCAGACCCTCGACCCGCAGGCCGGTCAGCTCGCCAACGAACTGCTGGCGTTCGGATACCGAGTTGCCACGCTGGTAGTTCTGGTACTCGTCGTGCACGTGGCGGCGCAGGAAGCCCTCGGTGTAGCCACGCTGGGCCAGGGATTCGAGGTTGTCCATCAGGCCGCGGTCGAAGGGACGCCCGGCCACCGCGTCGTCGATGGCCTGGCGGTACGATTGCACGGCACGGGCGCAGTAGAAGTGCGACTTGGTGCGGCCCTCGATCTTCAGCGAATGCACGCCCATGTGGGTCAGCCGCTCGACATGCTGGATGGCTCGCAGGTCCTTGGCATTCATGATGTAGGTGCCGTGCTCGTCCTCGAAGGCGGGCATCTGTTCGCCTGGGCGGTTGCTTTCCTGGAGCAGGAACACCTGGTCGGTGGGCGCGCCGAGCCCCAGGGTCGGCTCGACCTCGCGGACGATATCGCCGGTGGCATTCTCGCTGGCCGGGGTGGCGTCGTACTGCCAGCGGCAGGCGTTGGTGCAGGTGCCCTGGTTGGCGTCGCGCTTGTTCAGGTAGCCGGACAACAGGCAGCGCCCGGAGTAGGCCATGCACAGCGCGCCATGGACGAACACTTCCAGCTCCATGTCCGGCACCTGCTGGCGAATTTCCTCGATCTCTTCCAGCGACAGTTCCCGGGACAGGATCACCCGCGACAGGCCCATGCCCTGCCAGAAGCGCACGGCCGCCCAGTTCACCGTGTTGGCCTGCACCGAGAGGTGGATGGGCATCTGCGGGAAGTGTTCGCGCACCAGCATGATCAAGCCCGGGTCGGACATGATCAGCGCGTCGGGGCCCATCGCGATGACGGGCGCCAGGTCCTTGAGGAAGGTCTTGAGCTTGGCGTTGTGCGGGGCGATGTTGACCACCACGTAGAAGCGCTTGCCCAGGGCGTGGGCTTCCTGGATGCCGAGGGCCAGGTTGGCGTGGTCGAATTCGTTGTTGCGCACCCGCAGGCTGTAGCGCGGCTGGCCGGCATAGACCGCGTCGGCGCCGTAGGCGAAGGCATAGCGCAGGGTCTTGAGGGTGCCGGCGGGGGCGAGCAGTTCGGGCGAGGCGGGTGAGGTCATGGTGCGCACCGGGGGCAAAAGGCGCGGATGCTAAGGCGCGGTTGCATGGCCGGTATTGATCTGGATCAACGGCACTTTCAGGCCGCTGGCGAGCACTAAGCTGTGAACCCCCGAGGAATGCCCATGAACGAATCCGTATTGCAGAACAAGGCGCTGACCGCCTTGCTGGCGCTGGTGACGATTGCCTTCATCTGGATCCTGCTGCCGTACTACGGGGCGATTTTCTGGGCGGTGATCCTCGCCATCCTGTTCGCGCCGCTTCAGCGTCAACTGCTGTTGCGCCTGGGCTGGCGGCGCAACCTGGTGACGGTGGCGACCCTGGCCATCTGCCTGGTGATCGCCATCCTGCCGGTGATCGTCATCAGCGCGCTGCTGGTGCAGGAGGGCGCGGCGCTCTACCAGCGCATCGAAAGTGGCCAGCTGGATATCGCCGGCTACATCGAGCACGGCAAGGACATGCTGCCGGCCTATGCCCAGCAGGGCCTCGACCGCATGGGCATGGGCAACCTCGACGGTTTGCGCGACAAGATCAGCAAGTGGGCGACCCAGGGCAGCCAATTCCTCGCCGGGCAGGCCTTCAGCTTCGGCCAGGGGACCTTCGACTTCCTGGTGAGCTTCGGCATCATGCTCTACCTGTTGTTCTTCTTTCTGCGCGAGGGCGCCGAGCTGGCGCGCAAGGTACGCCAGGCGGTGCCATTGCCCGAGCAGCAGAAGCGCAGGTTGCAGCTGAAGTTCAAGCGGGTGGTGCGTGCGACGGTCAAGGGCAACCTGTTGGTGGCGATCACCCAGGGTGCGCTCGGTGGTTTTATTTTCTGGGTGCTGGGCATCCCCAGCGCGTTGGTCTGGGCGGTGCTGATGGCCTTTCTGTCGCTGCTGCCGGCGGTGGGCGCAGGGATTGTCTGGGCGCCGGTGGCTGTGTATTTCCTGCTGACCGGGGCGATCTGGCAGGGGGTCGTGCTGACCGCGTTCGGCGTGTTGGTGATCGGCCTGGTGGACAACCTGCTGCGGCCAATCCTGGTGGGCAAGGACACACGGATGCCGGACTACCTGGTGCTGGTGTCGACCTTGGGTGGCTTGGCGGTGTTCGGGCTCAATGGCTTCGTGATCGGGCCGTTGATCGCGGCGTTGTTCATTTCCAGCTGGGCGATCTTTGCCTCGACCAAGCCGCAGGTGCAGCTGCCTTCCTGAGGGGTAGCCCTTTCAAGGTGTTGTGAATTGATGTCCGGCTCGAATTTGCCGGGGCCGCTTTGCGACCCTTTCGCGGCACAAGGCCGCTCCTACAAGTGACCGCGCCGTCCTGTAGATACCGTCTTGACCCTCACCCCGCAAGAGGGATTTTGGGGTCAAACGGTATCCCCGACTTCACCACCCCGTAAACCAGGTGCAGCAGCTTGCGCATCGCCGCGCAGACGATCTGTTTGTAAGCTTTGTGCCGGCTGCTCAACCGCTCTGCCAGTTCCTTCACAACAGGGTTATGTCTGATTGAGACAGTGCCTGACATCCACAAGCCTGCACGCAGCCTTGAGGCGCCTGTACGCGAAATAGTGCTCTTACCTATGAACTCTCCCGATTGCTGCACCACTGGGTTTAAGCCTGAAAACGCGACAATCGCAGAAGGGCTTTGGTATTTCAGTGGATCGCCCAGTTCGGCGAGCAGCAACGTAGCAGTGGTGTCACCCAAACCATCAATCGAGGTAATCAGCTCACGTCGCTTGCGCAGGTCTGGATCATCATCGATCGTCTGCTCGATGGCCTTCCTGGTCTTTTCCAGCTCTTCGTTGATGTGCCCGATTACGTCTTGAATCGACTGCTGTACCGCATCTAGTGCGACATCCAAACGATTCTGCTCCATCTGGCGCATTTCCTTGAGGTCGTCCAGTCGCCGCACCAGAGCACGCAAGCGGCGCTGCGCAGGGGGCTCAGGCTCCCACTGGCGAAGCGAGACAGCCTTTTGTTGGCCATAGGCAGCAATGACTTTGGCGTCAGCCTTATCTGTTTTGACGCGCCGAAGCTCCACGTCAGCGAATTTCGCAATCACCGCCGGGTTCAGAATGCACACCCGATAACCTTGGTTGTGACAGTGCTCGGCCAGCGCTTCGTGATAGATGCCTGTAGCCTCCATAACAATCCAGGCGCCTGGTTCAGCATGGCGCTCAAGCCAGTCGCTAAACTGCCTGAACCCTCCAGGATCATTGGACAGCTTGGCTTTGGTGCGCATCTTGCCATTGGGGAGCGGGATGGCAATGTCGAAAGATTTTTTGGCGACATCAACGCCAACAAAGACGGACATGATCTCCTCCTTCAAACTACGAAAGTCGATCACCCTACACTCAGTTCAACCTTGTTAATGCGTGCTCACGCCGGGGGCGGGCACTAGATACCGTTCGAACTCGTCGAGTGGGGTTGGAAGACCAGAGCGTTATCTACAGTGCGGGCTTGATGCCCTTGGAGCGGCTCTGCTTCAAGGCCTTCCCTCGATGATCAGTCGAGAACTTTCGCCTCTAGGGAGGCGAAAGTCGAGATACAAGGAGCGGCCTTGTGCCGCGAAAGGGCTGCAAAGCAGCCCCGGCAATCTTGAATTGAAGCGGCCATATCCGAAAAAACGCAAAGACCTTGAAAGGGCTGCTCCTGAGGGGCCATTCGCGGGTGAACCCGCTCCCACAGGTTTTGTGCAATGCCCTGTGGGAGTGGCTTTGCCCGCGAATGGGCGGCGGAGCAGGCTCTATCTTTTTACCGGAAGCTGTAGGACACCCCCGCATACACCCCAAACCCTTCCCCAGGCGTGGAGCGCGCTTCATCGCGCCCGCGATCGTCATACCCTGGCGTCACCGTCGCGGCATAGCGCTGGTTGGTCAGGTTGCGCAGGTCCAGCCAGGTCTGCCAGTCGCGCTTGGGCGAGTTCCAGCCCAGGCGTGCGCCGAGCAGGGCGTAGGCATCGGCGTGATTGCTGTTGGCGTAGTCCACCTGCACCTTGGACGCCATCTGCGTGTTGACCCCGGCGTAGAACCCGCTCGGCCAGTCGTAGCGCAGCTCGGCCTGGTAGTAGTGCATGGGGATGCCGGGCAGGCGGTTGTCGCCGAACCTGTCATCGTCGCGGTAATGGAAGTCGCTGAAGGTGTAGGCCTGGCGCAGGCTGAGCTTGCCGGTGCCGGGTTGCTCCCAGAGCAGGCTGTCCAGGCCGGCCTCGATGCCCTGGTGCACGGTGGGGCTGGCGTTGAACTCCTTGAATGGCAAGCCTTGCACGACTTCCACGTTGAGCAGTTCGTGGCGGACCTGGGCGTAGTACCAGGCCAGGTCCCAGCGGCCCAGCGCGGAGTCGCCGCGGGCGCCCAGTTCCAGGGTGGTGGCGGTCTGGTTCTGCATCTTCATGGGCTGGTTGTTGACCGGCGCGCTCCAGACCAGCGACCACGGATGCGGCGGCTCTACCGAGCGGCTGAGGTTGCCATAGACCTGCAGGTCCGGGCGGATGTCGTAGCGCAGCCCCAGCCGTGGCGCATAGTCCCAGTCATGCTGGCTGACCTTGCCGCCACTGGCCGGGTAGCTGACGTCGCTCTCACGGCGGGTATAGATCATGGCCAGGCCCGTGCTCAGCCACAGGTCAGGGATCAGCTCCAGGTCGTTGCCCAGGTGCAGGACGGTGTCTGAGCCCTGGTAGCTGAAGTCGCGGGTGCGCGCGCCGACCACGTCGTTGACCCGGGAAAACTGCGAGGCGCCGCTGTTGGGCAGGTGCTTGGTGGTGCGCCAGCCGAGGGTGGTCTTGCTCTCGTGCCCGAAGAGGGTGTCGCGGCGCAGGTAGTTGAGCGTGCCGCTGACATCGCTGTAGGCGACCTTCAGGCGCATCGGGCCTTCGCGCAGGTCCATGGGGTAGTCGTGATAGACCAGGCCGGCCTCCAGCCGTGAATCGTCGTCGAGGAAGAACGTGGTCTTGTTGCCGACCCAGGTGCTGCCCGGTTGCGGGCGTCGGTCGTTGCGGGCCAGGTAGGCCGGGTTGGCGGCGCGCGGGTGATGCTTGATCTGCTCCTTGGTCAGGCGCCCGGCCAGGTCGTTCTCGGTCTCCCGGTAGCGCAGGTAGAAGCGCGTTTCCAGATTGGGGTTGAAGCGGTAGCCGACGTTGGCGGCGATGCCCTTGGCGCTGCCGCTGCTGTGCTGCTGGTAGCCGTCGTATTCGGCGTCGGTCAGGGCCACGTAGTAATCGAGGTTGCCCAGTACCTGGCCGGAGCTGATGTGCCGGCGCTGGTAGCCGCGGCTACCGACCTCGTAGCGCAGCTGCAGGGGCGCCGCATCGTAGCCGGTGTGGGTCACATAGTTGATCGCACCGCCCAGGGCCAGCGAGCCCTGGTCGAAACCGTTGGCGCCGCGCAGCACTTCGGCGCGGCTCAGCCACAGTGGCTCGAACAGCTCATACGGAGTACCGCCCGGACCGGTCAGCGGCAGGCCGTCGAACATCGTGTACACCCCCGAGCCATGGGCGCCCGGTGCGCGGTTGATGCCTGAACCACGGATCGACAGCTTGATGCCGTCGTTGCCCGCCGACTGGGCGAACACCCCCGGCTGATAGGCCAGCACGTCCTGGTTGCTGGCCACCCGGCCCTGGCCGACCTTGTCCATGTCCACCAGGTTGCTGGCGCCGGGGATTTCGCGCAGGTGCTCGGCGGCAGCCTCCAGTTCGGATGGAGGCTGGTCCTGGATCAGCACCTGGTCGAGTTCGACGCGGTTGGCGGCCTGGGTGGTGCCGGCGACGAACAGGGCCAGCAGGGAGTAGGGCAGGGTGGGGCGCATGGGGGCGAGGTTCCAGATCGAGTGCGGGAGTCTGACGCTGCAAAGGGCAGACGAAGCACAGTGGTCGATCTGTAATACCGAGCCGATTCCTTCGCGGGTAAACCCGCTCCCACAGGTACGGCACTGACCTTGGAAACAGCGGTGATCCTGTGGGAGCGGGTTTACCCGCGAAGAAGCCTGTGATTTCTTTCAGGCAAAAAGAAACCCCGCCGAGGCGGGGCTTCTTGCACTTCGTGCAGCCGATCAACCGATCAGTTGCAGACCCGCCTGTTGCACCATTTCCAGCAGTGGCTGCGGGTACACACCCAGCACGAAGGCGAGAATGGCGATAGCCAGCAGCATCACGCCGCCGGTGCGCTGTTCCCACTTCAGCGGAGCGTCGTGGCGACGCAGGTTCGGCTCGACCAGGTACAGGGTGACCATGACCCGCAGGTAGTAGTACACGCCGATGGCGCTGCCGATCACCAGAGCGCCAACCAGCCACCACAGGTGCGACTCGACGCCGGTGGCGATGATGTAGAACTTGCCGATGAAACCGGCGGTCAGCGGGATGCCGGCCAGCGACAGCATCATCACGGTCAGTACCGCGGTCAGGTACGGACGGCGCCAGAACAGGCCGCGGTACTCGTACAGGGCGTCGGCGTCACGGCCGGCGTACGGCGAGGACATCAGGGTGATCACGCCGAAGGCGCCGAGGCTGGTGATCACGTAGGTGACCAGGTACACGCCCATGGCTTCCAGGGCCAGGCCCTTGCTGGCGACCAGGGCGATGACCAGGTAGCCGAAGTGGGCGATGGACGAGTAACCGAGCAGACGCTTGAGGTTGCTCTGGGTCAGCGCCAGCAGGTTGCCGATGATGATCGAGGCGACCGCGATCACCGCCAGCACGGTGCTCAGCACGCCGCTGCTGGCGGCGGGGGAGAGCATGAACAGGCGTACCACCACGGCGAACACCGCGACCTTGCTGGCGGTGGCCAGGAACGCGGCGACCGGCGCCGGGGCGCCTTCGTACACGTCTGGGGTCCACAGGTGGAACGGCACCAGCGACAGCTTGAAGGCCAGGCCCACCAGCATCATGCCCAGGCCCAGCTGTGCCAGCAGGCTCGGCATGCTGGTGGCAGCCAGGGCCTTGCCCAGTTGGTCGAAGGTCAGGGCACCGGCGTCGGCGTACAGCAGCGCCATGCCGAACAGCAGGAAGGCGGAACCGGCGGCCGACAGCACCATGTACTTGATGCCGGCTTCCAGCGAGCGCTTGTTGAAGAAGGCGTACGCCACCAGGCCGTAGACCGGCACCGACAGCAGCTCCAGGCCGATGAACAGGCCCGCCAGGTGGTTGGCGCTGACCAGCACCAGGCCACCCAGTGCCGACATCAGCAGCAGCAGGTACAGCTCTTCACGGTTGCCCGGGAAACCCTTGGAGCCTTCGCCGAGATAGGCGTGGGCGAGGGTGACGCAGGCCAGGGTGGCCACCAGGATGATCGCCATGTACAGGCAGGCGAACTTGTCGATGGTCACCAACGAGGTCACTGCCAGCGGCGCGACCTTGAGCGCCGGCAGGATCGACAGCAGGGCCAGGTTCAGGCCCACGGTGGACAGCAGGAAGGTCTGCGAGTGGTTGCGCTTCCAGGCGATCGCCAGCATCACCACCACCGTGGTGATGGTGGTGATCAGCATCGGCGCCAATGCGATGAAGTGTTGAGTGGTGAATTCCATAGCGCTCTTACCGGGCCGAAGCGAGTTGAGTGAAAGCGGAACCGAGCCACTGCTGCACACCGCTCATGGTGGCGGCAGAGGTGTCGAGGAACGGCTGCGGATACACGCCCAGCAGGATCAGCAGGCCAGCCAGGCCCAGCACCATGATCAGCTCGCGGCTGTCCATGCCGGCCAGCACGGTGTCGGCCTTGGCCGGACCGAAGTAGGCGCGGTGGATCATGATCAGCGAGTACACCGAACCGAACACCAGGCCGGTGGTGGCGATCACGGTGATCCACGGTACATGGGCGAAGCTGCCGATCAGGATCAGGAACTCGCCGACGAAGTTGCCGGTGCCCGGCAGGCCCAGCGAGGCGGCAGCGAAGAACAGGCTGATGGCGGGTAGGTAAGCGATGCGGTGCCACAGGCCACCCATCTGACGCATGTCACGGGTGTGCAGGCGCTCGTACAACTGGCCGGACAGGATGAACAGCGCGGCGGCCGACAGGCCGTGGGCCAGCATCTGGATCACCGCGCCCTGCAGGGCCTGCTGGCTGCCGGAGTAGATACCGATCAGCACGAAGCCCATGTGCGAAACGCTGGAGAAGGCGATCAGGCGCTTGATGTCGGTCTGCGCGAAGGCCAGGAAGGCACCGTAGAAGATACCGATCAGGCCCAGGGTCATGGCGATCGGCGCGAACTCGGCCGAGGCGTTCGGGAACAGCGGCAGGGCGAAGCGCAGCAGGCCGTAGGCCGCGGTCTTCAGCAGGATACCGGCCAGGTCCACGGAACCTGCGGTCGGTGCCTGGGCGTGGGCGTCAGGCAGCCAGGAGTGGAACGGCACCACCGGCAGCTTCACCGCGAAGGCGATGAAGAAGCCCAGCATCAGGATGTACTCGACGCCGGCCGGCAGCTCGGCCTTGAGCAGGTCGCTGTAGTTGAAGGTGATCACCCCGGTGCTGTTGTAGTTGACCAGCACCAGGCCGAGGATCGCCACCAGCATGATCAGGCCGCTGGCCTGGGTGAAGATGAAGAACTTGGTTGCCGCGTAGATCCGGGTCTTCTTGCCATCGGCCGAGCTGTGACCCCAGAGCGCGATGAGGAAGTACATCGGCACCAGCATCATTTCCCAGAAGAAGAAGAACAGGAACAGGTCCAGGGCCAGGAACACACCGACCACGCCGCCGAGGATCCACATCAGGTTGAGGTGGAAGAAGCCGACGTGGCGCTGGATCTCTTTCCACGAGCACAGCACCGACAGCACGCCGAGCAGGCCGGTGAGCAGGATCATCAGCAGCGACAGGCCATCGAGGGCCAGGTGGATGCTGATGCCGAAGCGCTTGATCCACTCGACCTTGTATTCGAGGGCCCAGGCAGGTTCGGCGCCCGGGGTCGGGGCCAGCGTGTAGTTACCGGTCGCCCACAGCCACAGGCCGATGCCAAGCAGCAGGGACATGGTCAGCAGCGCGATCCAGCGCGGCAGGGTGGCGCCGAAGCGCTCACCCAGCCAGCACAGGAAGCCGCCGATGAAGGGGATCAGGATCAGCCAAGGCAAAATCATGACGGGTTGGTTTCCTTTGGCAAAGTCGCAAGATTCATAGTCATACCGCAGCCACTACCACAGCGCCGAGCACCAGCACGGCACCGACGGCGATAGAGGCGGTGTACCAGCGCAGTTGGCCCGTCTCGGTCTTGCTCATGGCGACATGGCCGCCACGCGCCATCCGAGGAATCAGGCCGATGCCGCGGTCAACCGGGTCCTTGCGCAGGAGGTGGCTGATCAGCAGGTACGGTTTGACGAAAAGCTTGTCGTAGATCCAGTCGAAGCCCCAGGCGGCGAACCACCAGGCCGACAGGACGCGACCGATACCGCTGTTCGCGACCGCAGTGACGAAGCGACGCTTGCCCAGGAACAGCAGGGCCGACAGCAGGATACCGGCGATGGCGATGGCGCCCGAGGCGATTTCCAGCGAGTGCTTGGCTTCGCCACCGGCGTGGCCGGCGCTTTCAGGCAGCACGCCTGCCAGCGGTGGGTGGATCCAGGCGCCGACGAAGGTCGACAGCACGATCAGCACGCCCAGCGGCAGCCAGTGGCTGATGCCGTGGCCGGCGTGGGCTTCGGTCTTGGCTTCGCCGTGGAAGGCGATGAAGATCAGGCGGAAGGTGTACAGCGAGGTCATGAACGCGCCGACCAGGCCGGCGTACAGCAGGCCGCTGTTGCCGCTGGCGAAGGCTTCCCAAAGAATTTCGTCCTTGGAGTAGAAGCCCACGGTCAGGATCGGCAGGGCAGCCAGGGCGGCGCCACCGACCACGAAGCTGGCGTAGGCCAGCGGCAGTTTCTTCCACAGGCCGCCCATCTTGAAGATGTTCTGCTCGTGGTGGCAGGCAACGATCACCGCACCGGAGGCAAGGAACAGCAGGGCCTTGAAGAAGGCGTGGGTCATCAGGTGGAAGATCGCCGCGTCCCAGGCGCCAACACCCAGGGCCAGGAACATGTAGCCGATCTGGCTCATGGTCGAGTAGGCGAGGATACGCTTGATGTCGGTCTGCACCAGGGCGGCGAAGCCGGCCAGGACCAGGGTCACGCCACCGACCACGCCAACCAGGTGGAGGATGTCCGGGGCCAGCAGGAACAGGCCGTTGGTACGGGCGATCAGGTAGACGCCGGCGGTCACCATGGTCGCCGCGTGGATCAGCGCCGAAACCGGAGTCGGGCCGGCCATCGCGTCGGCCAGCCAGGTCTGCAGCGGCAGCTGGGCCGATTTACCGACCGCGCCACCCAGCAGCATCAGGGTCGCCAGGACCATCCAGGTGTCACCCGCCTGGAACTTCTGCGGAGCCAGCACCAGCAGTTCCTGCACGTTCAGCGTGCCCAGCTGGGCAAACAGGATGAACAGGCCGATGGCCATGAACACGTCGCCGATACGGGTGACGATGAAGGCCTTGAGCGCCGCGTTACCGTTGTTGCGGTTGCTGTAGTAGAAACCGATCAACAGGTACGAGCACAGGCCCACGCCTTCCCAACCGAAGTAGATGAACAGCAGGTTATCGCCGAGGATCAGGAACAGCATGCTGGCGATGAACAGGTTGGTGTACGAGAAGAAGCGCGAGTAGCCGGCTTCGCCACGCATGTACCAGGAGGCGAACAGGTGGATCAGGAAGCCGACACCGGTGACCACGCCGAGCATGGTCACCGACAGGCCGTCCAGGTACAGGGTGAAGTTCGGCGCGAAGCCGTCCACCGACATCCACTGCCACAGCAGCTGGCTGTACGCGCCGCCTTCAGGCGGGGCGACATTGAACTGCCAGATCACGTAGGCGGCGGTGGCGGCCGAGAGGCCCACCGAGCCGACGCCGATCAGCGCCGACAGGTTCTCCGAGAACCGTCCGCGGGAGAACGACAGCAGCAGGAAGCCGATCAGGGGGAAGACGAAAGTCAGGAAGAGAAGGTTCATCCGCGCATCTCACTGGCAGCATCGATGTCGAGAGTGTGGAAGCGGCGATACAGCTGCAGCAGGATCGCCAGGCCAATGCTGGCCTCGGCGGCTGCCAGGCTGATCACCAGAATGAACATCACCTGACCGTCGGGCTGGACCCAACGGGCACCGGCGACGATGAACGCCAGGGCGGAGGCGTTCATCATGACTTCCAGGCTCATGAGCACGAAGAGGATGTTGCGGCGGACCATCAGCCCGACCAGACCTAAGCAGAACAGGATGCCGGCGACCGCCAGACCATGTTCGAGAGGGATAGCACCCATGATTTACTCCTTCGCCTCGTTGCGGCCCAGGTGGAAGGCGGTGACGGCGGCCGCGAGCAGCAGCATCGAGGCCAGCTCGACCACCAGCAGGTACGGCCCGAACAGGCTGATGCCGACTTCCTTCGGGGTGATGGTGGTACCGCTGATGGCCGCGCCACTCGGGGTGACGAACAGCACGTACAGCAGCTCCAGCAGCAGCAGGGCGGCGAGGATCACCGGTCCCGCCCAGATGCCTGGCTTGAGCCAGCCACGTTCCTGGGCGACCGAGGCCGGCCCGAGGTTGAGCATCATCACCACGAAGACGAACAGCACCATGATGGCGCCGGCGTAGGCGATCACTTCCAGGGCGCCGGCGAACGGCGCACCGAGGGAGAAGAAGATCATCGCCACGGAAATCAGCGAAATGATCAGGTAGAGCAGGGCGTGCACCGGGTTGGTGCCGGTCACCACGCGCAGCGTGGAGACGACGGCGACACCGGATGCGAAGTAGAAAGCGAATTCCATCTTTCTGTCCTTATGGGAGCAAGCTCTTCACGTTGATCGGCTCGGCTTCGTTCTGCGCGGAGCCTTTCGGCTTGCCAGCGATCGCCATGCCCGCAACACGGTAGAAGTTGTAGTCAGGGTTCTTGCCGGGGCCGGAGATCAGCAGATCTTCTTTCTCGTACACCAGGTCCTGACGCTTGAACTCGGCCATTTCGAAATCCGGAGTGAGCTGGATCGCGGTGGTCGGGCACGCCTCTTCGCACAGGCCGCAGAAAATGCAGCGCGAGAAGTTGATGCGGAAGAACTCGGGGTACCAACGGCCGTCCTCGGTCTCGGCCTTCTGCAGCGAGATGCAGCCGACCGGGCAGGCCACCGCGCAGAGGTTGCACGCCACGCAGCGCTCCTCGCCGTCGGGGTCGCGGGTGAGGACGATGCGGCCGCGGTAGCGCGGCGGCAGGTACACGGGTTCTTCGGGGTACTGCAGGGTGTCGCGCTTGCGGAACCCGTGGGAGAACACCATGGCCAGGCTGCGCAGCTGTGTGCCGGTGCCCTTAACGATGTCGCCGATATACTTGAACATGGGTCAAATCCTCACTGGGCCGCGACGGCTGGCGTGTTGTAGAGCACGATCGCAGCGGTCACCAGCAAATTGATCAGGGTCAGCGGCAGGCAGAACTTCCAGCTGAAGTCCATCACCTGGTCATAGCGTGGGCGCGGGATCGAGGCGCGCAGCAGGATGAACAGCATGATGAAGAAGCCGGTCTTCAGGGCGAACCACAGGAACGACAGTTGCGGCAGGATGCCGAACGGGCCGTGCCAGCCACCGAAGAACAGGGTTACCAGCAGCGCCGAGATGAGGATGATGCCGATGTACTCACCGACGAAGAACATGCCCCACTTCATGCCGGCATATTCGATGTGGTAGCCGTCGGCCAGTTCCTGTTCCGCTTCCGGCTGGTCGAACGGGTGACGGTGAGTCACGGCGACGCCAGCGATGAAGAAGGTGCAGAAGCCGAAGAACTGCGGAATGATGAACCACAGGTTCTGGGCCTGGTACTCAACGATGTCGCGCATGTTGAACGAGCCCACCTGCACCACCACGCCCATCAGCGCCAGACCCAGGAACACTTCGTACGACACGGTCTGCGCCGAGGCCCGCAGGCTGCCGAGCAGGGCGTACTTGTTGTTCGACGACCAGCCGGCGAACAGCACCGCGTAGACCGACAGGCCGGCCATGGCGAAGAAGAACAGCAGGCCGATGTTCAGGTCGGCGACGCCCCACAGCGGGGTGATCGGGATGACCACGAAGGCGATCAGCAGGGCGCTCATGGCCACCACCGGCGCCAGGGTGAAGATCATGCGATCGACGAAGGGCGGGTTCCAGTCTTCCTTGAAGAACATCTTCAGCATGTCGGCGGCGATCTGGAACATGCCGTACGGGCCGACGCGGTTCGGGCCGTAGCGGTCCTGCCACCAGCCCAGCAGGCGACGTTCGACGAAGCTGAGCAGCGCGCCGCAGACCACCACCGCCAGCAGGACCACGATGGCGCGGACCACGGTGAGGATCACATCGATCACTTCGGGGGTGAACCAGCTCATTGTGCTGCCTCCTGCAGACCTTCGACGGATGCACCGAAGATGGCGGGCGGAATGCCGGCCAGGCCTTTGGGCAACGCAACCAGGCCAGCGCCCAGTTCTTCATTGATACGCAGCGGCAGGCGCAGCGAAACACCGCCGACGCTCAGGCTCAGCAGCGCGCCGTCGTTGACGCCCAGGCGGTCGGCCTCGGACTTGGCCAGGCCGACGTAGGCGGCTGGAATGCGCTCTTGCACCGGGGCGGCGCGCGAGGAACTTTCTTCGCTGCCGAACAGGTGGAAGAACGGTACCGCGGTCCAGGTGCCACGGGCCGGGTTGAACGCGCCAGGAATCGCGGTGAACCAGCTCAGGCGGTCACCTTGGGATTCGATCAGGCGCACGCCCGGGTCACCGGCGCGCAGGTGGCCGCCGACTTCGTCCTGGAACTTGTTCCAGGCTTGCGGCGAGTTCCAGCCCGGCGACCAGGCGAACGGCACTTGCTGACGCGGCTCGGCCGAGCCCGAGTAGCCTTCCATGGAGAAGGCGAACGCGGTGTCCTTGTCCTGCGGGGTACGCGGCTCGTGCACGCTGATGTTGGCGCGCATGGCGGTACGGCCGGAGTAGCGCAGCGGCTCACGGGCCAGCTTCATGCCCTTGATGCGGAACGCGGCGCTTGGCGCTGCGTTGACGATGCCGGCCAGTTGCGGGGCGGCTTCGGCGCAGGCGCTGGTGACGTGGTCGAGTTGGGTCCAGTCCACCGGCTTGTTGAGCAGGGTGGCACGCAGGGCGTGCATCCAGCGCCAGCCTTCGTGGATCTGGATGCTGCTGTCCAGGTACTGCGGGTCGAACACCTGGAAGAAGCGCTGGGCACGGCCTTCCTGGCTGACCAGGGTGCCGTCGCCTTCGGCGAAGGAGGCCGCAGGCAGCACCAGGTGGGCACGGTCGACGGTCGGGGTTTTCGAGTGGTCGGCGACGATCACCACTTTGGCCGCGGCCAGGGCAGCGTCGACCTTGGCGGCCGGTACGCGGGCGTACAGGTCGTTTTCCAGGACCACGATGGCATCGGCCTTGCCGCTGATCACCGCGTCCAGCGCGGCGTCGACGGACTCGCCGCCCATCATCGCCATGCCGAGGCTGTTGGCTTCAGGCACGACCAGGCTCAGCGAACCGTTCTTCTCGCGCAGCTTGAGGGCCTTGGCGATGTTGGCGGCGGCTTCGATCAGCGCAGGCTCGGCCAGCGAAGCACCAGCGACGACCAGTGGGCGGTTGGCCGCGACCAGGGCATCGGCGATGCGCTGGGCCAGGGCCTTGGCTTCGCTGTCCAGGCCGTCGACGGCCGGGGCGCTCGGGTCGATGGCGTGGGCCACGGCGAAACCGATGCGGGCGAGGTCCGCCGGAGCGGCGTGCACGCACTCTTCGGCGACGTCGTCGAGCTTGGTTTCAGCCAAGGAGGCGATGAACAGCGGGTACAGCGCGTGCTGGCCGATGTTCTTCACCGCGGCGTCGAGCCACGGCTGCACGCGCATCGCGTCGGCCATGGCCTCGGCCTTGCCCTTGGTGGCCTGGCGCACGGCCAGGGCAACGCGGGCGGCGGTCTGGGTGAGGTCTTCGCCGAGCACGAACACCGCGTCGTGGTCTTCGATGTCGCGCAGGGTCGGTACCGGCAGGGGGCTGTTGTTCAGCACGTTCAGCGCCAGGCGCACGCGGGCCAGCTCGCCTGCTTCCATGCCGGAGTAGAAGTACTCGGCGCCGACCAGCTCACGCAGGCCGTAGTTGCTTTCGAGGCTGGCGCGCGGCGAACCGATGCCGACGATGGTGCGACCGCGCAGCAGGTCGGCGGCCTTGTCCAGGGCAGCGTCCAGCGACAGCTTGGTGCCATCGGCCAGCAGCGGCTGGCGTGGGCGATCCTTGCGGTTGACGTAGCCATAGCCGAAGCGACCACGGTCGCACAGGAAATACTGGTTCACCGAGCCGTTGAAGCGGTTCTCGATGCGGCGCAGTTCGCCGTAGCGCTCGCCCGGGCTGATGTTGCAGCCGCTGGAGCAGCCATGGCAAATGCTCGGGGCGAACTGCATGTCCCACTTGCGGTTGTAGCGCTCGGAGTGGGTCTTGTCGGTGAACACACCGGTCGGGCAGACCTCGGTGAGGTTGCCGGAGAACTCGCTTTCCAGCACGCCGTCTTCAACGCGACCGAAGTACACGTTGTCGTGGGCGCCGTACACGCCCAGGTCGGTGCCGCCGGCGTAGTCCTTGTAGTAGCGCACGCAGCGGTAGCAGGCGATGCAGCGGTTCATCTCGTGGGCGATGAACGGGCCGAGGTCCTGGTTCTGGTGGGTACGCTTGGTGAAACGGTAGCGGCGCTCGTTGTGGCCGGTCATTACCGTCATGTCCTGCAGGTGGCAGTGACCGCCTTCCTCGCACACCGGGCAGTCGTGCGGGTGGTTGGTCATCAGCCATTCGACGACGCTGGCGCGGAACGCCTTGGACTCGTCATCGTCGATGGAGATCCAGGTGCCGTCGGAGGCAGGGGTCATGCAGGACATGACGATACGACCACGGGTGTCGTTCTCGTCGGTGTACTGCTTGACCGCGCACTGCCGGCAGGCGCCGACGCTACCGAGCGCCGGGTGCCAGCAGAAATAGGGGATGTCGAGGCCGAGCGACAGACAGGCCTGTAACAGGTTGTCCGCACCGTTGACTTCGAGCGCTTTGCCGTCTACGTGGATAGTGGCCATTGTTCAAAGTTCTTCGTTGGCCCGCGTGGGCGGGCGTGGCTAATGGAAATCGGTGAGCCTGCGGCCGGCCTCGAATCGTTCGGGCCGGCCTGCGGGCTGGCGGATGGCACGGACCATCCGCTGCTTCATCTTGTTATGCGCCGACCACGATCGGCTTGGCCAGGTTCGGGCGCAGGGTGTCGGCCGCGCTAGCGGGAGCGACACCGGCCTCGAACTCGGACCGGAAGTATTTGATGGCACTGCCCAATGGCTCGACGGCACCCGGTGCGTGAGCACAGAAGGTACGGCCTGGGCCGAGGAAGTTGACCAGACCCAGCAGAGTCTCGATGTCTTCGGCGCGGCCCTGGCCTTTCTCCAGGGCGCGCAGCATCTTCACGCTCCACGGCAGGCCGTCGCGGCACGGGGTGCACCAGCCGCAGGATTCGCGGGCGAAGAACTCTTCCATGTTGCGCAGCAGCGAGACCATGTTGATGCTGTCGTCGACCGCCATGGCCAGGCCAGTACCCATACGGGTGCCGACCTTGGCGATGCCGCCGGCGTACATCTGTGCGTCCAGGTGTTCGGGCAGCAGGAAGCCGGTACCGGCGCCGCCTGGCTGCCAGCACTTGAGCTTGAAGCCGTCGCGCATGCCACCGGCGTAGTCTTCGAACAGCTCGCGGGCAGTGACGCCGAACGGCAGTTCCCACAGGCCAGGGTTTTTCACCTTGCCAGAGAAGCCCATCAGCTTGGTGCCGTGGTCCTCGCTGCCTTCACGGGCCAGCGACTTGTACCAGTCGTTGCCGTTGGCGACGATGGCTGGCACGTTGCACAGGGTCTCGACGTTGTTCACGCAAGTCGGCTTGCCCCATACGCCAACGGCGGCAGGGAAGGGCGGCTTGGAGCGCGGGTTGGCGCGGCGGCCTTCCAGCGAGTTGATCAGCGCGGTTTCTTCACCGCAGATATAGCGGCCGGCACCGGTGTGCACGAACAGCTCGAAGTCGAAACCGGAACCGAGGATGTTCTTGCCCAGCAGGCCTGCGGCCTTGGCTTCGTCGATGGCGCGGTTGAGGTTCTTCGCCGCGGTGGTGTATTCGCCACGCAGGAAGATGTAGCCACGGTAGGCCTTGAGGGCGCGGGCGCTGATCAGCATGCCCTCGACCAGCAGATGGGGCTGTTGCTCCATCAGCATGCGGTCCTTCCAGGTGTTGGGCTCCATTTCATCCGCGTTGCACAGCAGGTAGCGGATGTTCATGGATTCGTCTTTGGGCATCAGGCCCCACTTCACGCCAGTGGGGAAGCCCGCGCCGCCACGGCCCTTGAGGCCAGAGTCCTTGACGCTCTGCACGATGTCGTCGGCGGACATCTCGGCCAGTGCCTTGCGGGCAGCGGCATAGCCGTTCTTCGACTCGTACTCGGTCAGCCAGACCGGCTCGCCGTCGTCGCGCAGGCGCCAGGTCAGCGGGTGGGTTTCGGCGCTCCGCGCGATGCGGTTGGCCGGGCCGAAGGAAGTGATGGTCATACGTAACCCTCCAGCAGCTTGGAGACGCCGGCAGGTTGCACGTCGCCAAAGGTGTCGTCGTCGATCATCAGCGCCGGGGCCTTGTCGCAGTTGCCCAGGCAGCACACCGGCAGCAGGGTGAAACGCCCGTCCGCGGTGGTCTGGCCGAGGCCGATGCCCAGCTCGCTCTGGATCTGGCTGACCACCGATTCGTGGCCGCCGATGTAGCAGACCATGCTGTCGCAAACGCGGATGATGTGGCGGCCGACCGGCTGGCGGAAGATCTGGCTGTAGAAGGTGGCCACGCCCTCGACGTCGCTGGCGGGGATGCCCAGCACTTCGCCGATGGCGTAGATGGCGCCGTCCGGCACCCAGCCACGTTCCTTCTGGACGATCTTCAGGGCTTCGATGGAGGCCGCGCGCGGGTCCTCGTAGTGGTGCATCTCGTGCTCGATGGCCGAGCGCTCGGTTTCGCTCAGGGCGAAACGGTCGGTTTGGATAAGCGTGCTGTTCATGCTTAGCGGTCCACGTCAGCCATAACGAAGTCGATACTGCCCAGGTACGCGATCAGGTCCGCGACCATGCTGCCCTTGATCACCGAAGGGATCTGCTGCAGGTGCGGGTAGCTCGGGGTACGGATCCGGGTGCGGTAGCTCATGGTGCCGCCATCGCTCGTCAGGTAGTAACTGTTGATGCCCTTGGTCGCCTCGATCATCTGGAATGACTCGTTGGCCGGCATGACCGGGCCCCACGAGACTTGCAGGAAGTGGGTGATCAGGGTCTCGATGTGCTGCAGGGTGCGCTCTTTCGGTGGCGGCGTGGTCAGCGGGTGGTCCGCCTTGTACGGGCCTTCCGGCATGTTGCGCAGGCACTGGTCGATGATGCGGATACTCTGACGCATCTCCTCGACACGGACCATGCAGCGATCGTAGGCATCGCCGTTGTGGGCCAGCGGCACTTCGAACTCGAAGTTCTCGTAGCCGGAGTAGGGGCGTGCTTTACGCAGGTCGAAGTCGCAACCGGTGGAACGCAGGCCGGCACCGGTGGTGCCCCATTCCAGCGCCTCTTTGGTGTTGTACGCGGCGACGCCGATGGTACGACCCTTGAGGATGCTGTTCTGCAGGGCGGCCTTGGTGTACTCGTCGAGGCGCTTGGGCAGCCATTCGACGAAGTCCTTGACCAGCTTGTCCCAGCCGCGCGGCAGGTCGTGGGCGACGCCACCGATACGGTACCAGGCCGGGTGCAGGCGGAAACCGGTGATCGCTTCGATCACGGTGTAGGCGCGCTGGCGGTCGGTGAAGGTGAAGAACACCGGGGTCATGGCGCCGACGTCCTGGATGTAGGTACCCAGGAACAGCAGGTGGCTGGTGATGCGGAAGAACTCGGCGAGCATGATGCGAATCACGTCGACTTTCTGCGGCACCTGGATGCCGGCCAGCTTCTCCACTGCCAGTACGTACGGCAGGTTGTTCATCACCCCGCCGAGGTAGTCGATACGGTCGGTGTAGGGGATGAAGCTGTGCCAGGACTGGCGCTCGGCCATTTTCTCGGCGCCACGGTGGTGGTAGCCGATGTCCGGGACGCAGTCGACGATTTCTTCGCCGTCCAGCTGCAGGACGATACGGAAGGCACCGTGGGCGGACGGGTGGTTCGGGCCAAGGTTGAGGAACATGTAGTCCTCGTTGGCGCCTTGGCGTTTCATGCCCCAGGCTTCGGGGTTGAAGCGCGCTGATTCCTCTTCAAGCTGCTGCTTGGCCAGGTTCAGGCTGTAGGGGTCGAACTCGGTGGCGCGCGCCGGGAAGTCCTTGCGCAGCGGGTGGCCTTCCCAGGTCGGCGGCATGAGGATGCGCGACAGGTGCGGGTGGCCGGCGAAGTCGATGCCGAACATGTCCCAGACTTCGCGCTCGTACCAGTTGGCGTTGGGCCAGATGCCGGTGACCGAAGGCAGGTTGAGGTCGCCTTCGCTCAGCGACACCTTGATCATCACATCGCTGTTACGTTCCACCGACAGCAGGTGGTAGAACACGCTGAAGTCGGCGGCCGGCAGGCCGCGGCGCTGGGTGCGCAGGCGCTCGTCGACGCCATGCAGGTCGTACAGCATGCTGTACGGCTTGGCGACGTTGCGCAGGAAAGAGAGCACTTCCTTGAGCTGGGCACGTTTCACCCACAGGACCGGCATGCCAGTGCGGGTTTCCTGGGCGACGAAAGCGTCGGCGCCAAAACGGTTGTGCAGTTCGACGACCACATCCTGGTCGTCAGCCTTGTAAGGCGGAATATAAATAGCGGTGTCCGCTGTCATGGTCTCGGTCGCTTTGAGTCAACGTAGAGAATGAAGCCAGGCCGCCGGCTCCCTCGGGAGCGGGCGGCAGGTCGCTGGATCAGACTTCGTCGGGGCTGCGCAGGTTGGTTACCGCGATACGCTGTTCGCGACGCAGGTCCTTCTGGGCGGGCATCTCGGCACGGTAAATGCCTTGATCACCGACAACCCAGGAGAGCGGGCGTCGCTCCTGGCCGATCGACTCCTGCAACAGCATCAGGCCTTGCAGGAACGCTTCGGGGCGTGGCGGGCAGCCAGGCACGTACACGTCCACGGGGAGGAACTTGTCGACCCCCTGAACGACCGAGTAGATGTCGTACATGCCACCGGAGTTGGCGCACGAACCCATGGAGATGACCCACTTGGGCTCGAGCATCTGCTCGTACAGGCGCTGGATGATCGGCGCCATCTTGATGAAGCAGGTACCGGCGACGACCATGAAGTCGGCCTGACGCGGTGATGCCCGGATGACTTCGGCGCCGAAGCGGGCGATGTCGTGGGGCGCCGTGAAGGCCGTGGTCATTTCCACGTAGCAGCAGGACAGGCCGAAGTTGTACGGCCAGAGGGAGTTCTTGCGACCCCAGTTGACCGCGCCACGCAGCACATCTTCGAGCTTGCCCATGAAGATGTTCTTGTGGACCTGGTCCTCTAGCAGTTGATCGGTGACGGTTTCCCGTTCACCGACCGGGTACTGCTCGTTGGGTGCATCCGGATCGATTCTGGTGAGATTGTATTGCATGCCAAAGCCTCATTGTTTCAGCTTCGCTTGCCGCTTGCGGCGACCTTCGGGAGCCCAATCGAGCGCCCCGACGCGCCATAGGTAGACAAGACCAGCCAACAGAATTGCAATGAAAACGAGTGCTTCGACGAATCCGGTCCAGCCGCTTTCGCGGACGGACACAGACCATGCATACAGGAAGAGGGCTTCGATATCGAAGATCACGAACAGCATCGCGACCAGATAGAATTTGGCGGAGAGGCGCAGGCGGGCGCTGCCCACGGGCAGCATGCCGGATTCGAAGGGTTCGTTCTTGGCGCGACCCCAGGCCTTGCTACCGAGCAGGCTGGACAGGCCGAGCATGAAGGCACACAGGCCGACGACACCCAGGAGGAAGATGGCAAAGCCCCAGTTGTGGGCGATGAGACCTACCGAATCGGACATGCTTGAAATCCTTATACAGAGACCCAGCTCTGCAGTCTGTAAAAAGTAGAGCGGCGACGTGGTGTCGCAGACGCAGTGACCAAATGTCGCAGCTGAATCAATCGCGCTGATTTTATGGGTAAACCCTGTGCAAGTAAAATTTCCGTTGCAAATTTATTCGTAGGTTTAAGAACAAAAATCTTTCGTAACCGGCTGAAAGCCTTGAGTTTCGGGCATTGCGTGCGGTTTTGTTAATTATGTTTCTTGCATGGCGTAATGGCGGCTTAGTTGTGTAATGATAATTAATATCATTTAAGCTGAGCTGCATGGATTGAGTCTTTCTGAGCCTTGCAAAGTTCATTGGCCAAATACGCCCCCTTGCCAAGCGGAAAAACCCTCGTTCTAGCAATTTTCGCTGCCCCGCGCACCGCTCTGGATCAATGCTTTATCGATTGAGCCGCAGGTGACCGACGCGGCAATCAGCCACTGGCCGAGCCAATAGGCGAGGATGATCAGGTACTTGGCGGCGGTGAACGGCGCGACGAAGCGATCGATGCCAATCAGGCTGTCGGAGAACACGAAGGCGCAGGCGCCCAGCGCCGCGAGCCCGCCACAGGCCAGGGCGCGCCAGAGCATGGCGCCGATGGCCAGGGCGTACAGTGCCACTGGAATCAGCAGTGGACCCAGGCCATGGCCGGCGAGCAGGCCGAACAGCGAACCGCCTATCAGCACTGCGAAGGCCAGGGCCGGGTAGGCCGGGCGCCGCGTGAGGGTGCAGTAACCGCGTAGGTAAGCCAGGTGCGCGCAGAGAAATGCCGCCAGGCCGAACACAAAGAGGTCGCGGGGGATGGCCAGGAGGATGTCGCCGAGCACTGAGAAGGCCAGACCGAGGATGATCCAGCGCCGATAGGGCGTGGCGGGCGCAGTGCCCAGCCAGGTAATCAGGGTCAGTACGGGAACGGGTTTGACCAGCAGGCCAAGCAGGGCGTTGTCGCTGGCCAGCGCATAGAGATAGAGGGCGGCAGCTGCGACGGCAATGGTGAGCAGGTGGCCAGGGCGGGGCATGGGCAGTCCTTGCTTTGGGGTAGCCACAAGCTTAGACCTGATCCTGGGTTTTGCGCTGGCCTGTGCCGGCCCTTTCGCGGGTAAACCCGCTCCCACAGGTTTTGCATTGCTGCGCGATCCTGTGGGAGCGGGTTTACCCGCGAAGAGGTCGGTGCAGACAAAAAGAAGCCCAGGCTCCTTGCGGAGCCTGGGCTTTCTGTTCAGTTCACCGCACTCAGTGGAACTGCTCTTCCTCGGTCGAACCGGTCAGGGCGGTCACCGACGAAGCGCCACCCTGGATCACGGTGGTCATGTCGTCGAAGTAGCCGGTACCGACTTCCTGCTGGTGGGCGACGAAGGTGTAGCCCTTGCTGGCGTCGGCGAATTCCTGCTCCTGCAGCTTCACGTAGGCGGTCATGTCGTTGCGGGCGTAGTCGTGCGCCAGGTTGAACATGCCGTGCCACATGTTGTGGATGCCGGCCAGGGTGATGAACTGGTGCTTGTAGCCCATGGCCGACAGTTCGCGCTGGAACTTGGCGATGGTGGCGTCGTCCAGGTTCTTCTTCCAGTTGAACGAAGGCGAGCAGTTGTACGACAGGATCTGGTCCGGGTACTCCTTCTTGATCGCCTCGGCGAAGCGACGGGCTTCTTCCAGGTCCGGCTTGGCGGTTTCACACCAGATCAGGTCGGCGTACGGGGCGTAGGCCAGGCCGCGGGCGATGGCCTGGTCGAGGCCGGCGCGTACCTTGTAGAAGCCTTCACGGGTGCGCTCGCCAATCACGAACGGCTGGTCGTATGGGTCGCAGTCGCTGGTCAGCAGGTCGGCGGCGTTGGCGTCGGTACGAGCCAGGATGATGGTCGGTACGCCCGCCACGTCGGCGGCCAGGCGCGCGGCCACCAGCTTCTGCACGGCTTCCTGGGTCGGGACCAGGACCTTGCCGCCCATGTGGCCGCATTTTTTCACCGAGGCCAGCTGGTCTTCGAAGTGCACGCCGGCGGCGCCCGCTTCGATCATGTTCTTCATCAGCTCGTAGGCGTTGAGCACGCCGCCGAAACCGGCTTCGGCGTCAGCCACGATAGGTGCGAAGTAGTCGATGTAGCCATCGTCGCCCGGGTTCTTGCCGGCTTTCCACTGGATCTGGTCGGCGCGACGGAAGGCATTGTTGATGCGCTTGACCACGGTCGGTACCGAGTCGACCGGGTACAGCGACTGGTCGGGGTACATCGACTCGGCCGAGTTGTTGTCGGCGGCCACTTGCCAGCCGGACAGGTAGATGGCCTGGATGCCGGCTTTTACCTGCTGCACTGCCTGGCCGCCGGTCAGGGCGCCCATGCAGTTGACGAAATCTTTTTCTGGGCGGAAGGACGGGTGGGCACCTTCGGTGACCAGCTTCCACAGTTTATCCGCGCCTTGGCGAGCATAGGTGTGCTCGGGCTGCAGCGAGCCACGCAGGCGAACGACATCAGCGGCGGTGTAGGTACGGGTCACGCCTTTCCAGCGCGGGTTTTCGGCCCAGTCTTTCTCGAGGGCTGCAATTTGCTGTTCGCGTGTCAGTGCCATGGAAATAAACCTCGTCGCATCGATCTTGAGTGTAATTGTGCTGATGCTCGGATACGCGGATCAGAAGCCAGGCGGCTGTCCTGTCCGGGGGAGTGCGGCGGCGAACGCGAAGGCTCGAAGGGGAAGGGTGTGCAGGCCAGGCGAAGGTGTGCCCTGCAGGTCGGCTCGTGGTTGCCTTGCTGCGGTGCGACGCGATTGCCAGAACTGCGGTGATGCGCTTCCGTCCCTCGGGACAACTTCTTCGTTGCAGTCGCAATCCCGTCGAACCGCCTTGTGGGCCGTATGGACACGAGGTGCCTCCACGGTGGGAGGAGCGCACCTCGAAGACCCTTGCCAGGGCCTCTGATTAGCGGGAGCGAGGCCATCATGCCCTTGCCGAAAAGAGCCTGTCAAATGTTTTGTAGTGCTTTTTTTGGCTTACTACATCTTTGGTCTGATGCGACTTGTCGGTCAGTTTCAAGGCCTTCGGTCGAGGCCTTGATTCGCCTGGGTTCAGTCGAGAAGGTCGACTTTGACCCGCAATGTCATGTTTTCCCCGCGCTGGGTGCTGTAACTGAGGCTTGACGCACTGCGTTCGGCTTGGCTCTGCTGGTTGTACCCGGCCAGGGTGATCCACTCGCCGAGCTTGCCGGTGACGGTCGTGTCGGTGCTCTGCACTTTCACTACATCGGCACGTTCCTGGCTCATTCGATCATTATTGCTGCTGATTTGCAGGCGAACCGTGTCGCCGCTCAGGCGCGGGGTGACATAGAAACCCTGGGTGACATTGCGGTATTCGGTGTTGCTCTGGATGCGCCCATAGCCATCGGTAGATGTGCTGGTAACGGGGATGCTCTGGCCCACCTGGATCAGCGCCGGCTGGCCATCGCTGGCCTGCACCTGTTGCAGGCCGCCTTCGCGGTTGGCGGTGCCGTAGCGGATCACACGGGCGTTGCCGTGGTTGTCCTGGAAGTTGCTGTCGTTGTTGTCGACGCTGATCAACAGGCGCTTGGGCGCGGTGTCGAGTTGTTGCAGCAGGGCGCGCAGGTCGTCGATGCGTTGCTGGCTGGCGTTGACGATCAGCTTGTCCTCGAAAGTGCTGACCGTGCCGTCCTTGCCGATGAACGACTGGGCGGCGGGCAGCAGTTCGGCGCTGCTGCGGTGCTGCAGCGGGATGACCTCGGTGGCGGCCTGGGCGCTGAGGCTGGCGGCCAGCAGCAGGGAGGCGAGCAGGGGGCGTAGCGGCATGTCCATGATCTCCGCGGATGGAAGGGACATGATGGCAAATTTGCGTGCAGTTTGCCGTGTGGATTGCCGGTGGTTGCTGCCAGACAAATTCCGTAACATCGCATCCCTCGATTTTCAGTCTCGCTTGCACAGCCAGCCTATACCTTGTGGGAGCGGGCTTGCCCGCGAATACGTCCGGTCAGGCAACAGAGTTGATCCTGCTGACGCTTTCGCGGGCAAGCCCGCTCCCACAAGGAGTTGCGTTGTCTTCGCTTCCTGCACAGGATTCCAATGAAACCCGCCCGACTTCGCGCCGACCTGCTCGCCGGCCTCACCACCTCCTTCGCCCTGGTGCCCGAGTGCATCGCCTTCGCCCTGGTGGCCCACCTCAACCCGCTGATGGGCCTGTACGGCGCCTTCATCATCTGTACGCTCACCGCGTTGTTCGGTGGCCGCCCCGGCATGATCTCCGGCGCCGCTGGTTCCATGGCGGTGGTGATCGTCGCCCTGGTAGTACAGCACGGCGCCCAGTACCTGCTGGCCACGGTGCTGCTCGGCGGGGTGGTGATGATCCTGTTCGGCGCGCTGCGCCTGGGCAAGCTGGTACGCCTGGTGCCGTACCCGGTGATGCTCGGCTTCGTCAATGGCCTGGCCATCGTCATCGCCCTGGCCCAGCTGGAGCATTTCAAGGAAGGTGAACACTGGCTCTCGGGCACGCCCTTGTACCTGATGATCGGGCTGGTGGCCTTGACCATGCTGGTGGTCTACGTCTTGCCGAAGTTGACTCGCGCCGTGCCACCTGCGCTGGTGGCGATCCTCGGTGTCGGCCTGTTGGTGTACCTGCTCGGCTTGCCGACCCGCACCCTGGGTGACATGGCGCATATTGCCGGAGGGCTGCCGCAGCTGGCGCTGCCGCAAGTACCCTGGAATCTGCAAACCCTGACGATCATTGCGCCCTACGCATTTCTGATGGCCATGGTCGGTTTGCTGGAAACCCTGCTGACCCTAAACCTTACCGACGAAATCACCGAGAGCCGTGGTTATCCGGATCGCGAATGCGTGGCACTGGGCGCGGCCAACATGGTCTCGGGCTTGTGCGGCGGCATGGGCGGTTGCGCGATGATCGGCCAGACCGTGATCAACCTCAGCTCCAATGGTCGCGGGCGCCTGTCGGGCGTGGTGGCCGGGGTGATGATCCTGTTGTTCGTGCTGTTCCTGTCGCCGCTGATCGAGCGCATTCCGCTGGCGGCGCTGGTGGGGGTGATGTTCGTGGTTGCCCAGCAGACCTTCGCCTGGGCCTCGCTGCGGGTGCTGCACAAGGTGCCGGCGAGCGATGTCCTGGCGATCGTCGCGGTGACCGTGGTCACGGTGTTCACCGACCTGGCCATGGCGGTGATGTTCGGCATCATCATCGCCGCGATCAACTTTGCCTGGCAGCATGCCCGCGAGTTGTATGCCAACAGCCATGTGGACGACGAGGGCGGCAAGCATTACCAGGTGCACGGCACGCTGTTCTTCGCCTCGACCACGCCGTTTCTCAACCAGTTCGACCCGGCGGGCGATCCGGCCAAGGTCACCCTGGACTGCCAGCACTTGAGCTTTGTCGATTATTCGGCGATCGCCGCGTTGCAGACCTTGCGCGAGCGGTATGCCAAGGCCGGCAAGCAGTTGCGGGTGGTGCATCTGTCGGAGCGCTGCAAGAAGCTGCTGAAGCGGGCGGGCGAGCAGCACTGAAGATCATTGTGGCCTGTACCGGTCCCTTCGCGGGCAAGCCCGCTCCCACAGGGATTGCATACCCCCTGTGGGAGCGGGCTTGCCCGCGAAGGGGCCGGTACAGGCGCTAGGCTTACTCCCCGCGATTCTTCTTGACGATGCCATCGGCAATGCTCGCCGGTGCCTCGGCATAGCGGGTGAACTCCATGGTGTAACTGGCCCGCCCCTGGGTCATCGAACGCATCGAGGTGGCGTAGCCGAACATCTCGCCCAGCGGCACCTCGGCGCGGATCACCTTGCCGGCCGGGGTCTCGTCGCCATCCTGGATCATCCCGCGGCGCCGGCTCAGGTCGCCCATGATGTCGCCCTGGTACTCCTCAGGGGTGACCACTTCGACTTTCATCACTGGCTCCAGCAGCACCGCGCCGCCTTTTTGCGACAGCTGCTTGGTGGCCATGGAGGCGGCGATCTTGTATGCCATCTCGTTGGAGTCGACATCGTGGTACGAGCCGTCGTACACCGCGGCCTTGAGGTTGATCAGTGGGTAGCCGGCCAGCACGCCGTTCTTCATCTGCTCCTCGATGCCTTTCTGGATGGCCGGGATGTACTCGCGCGGCACCACGCCACCGACGATCTCGTTGACGAACTCCAGGCCTTCCTTGCCCTCGTCGCCCGGGGCGAAGCGGATCCAGCAGTGGCCGTACTGGCCGCGCCCGCCGGACTGGCGAACGAAACGGCCCTCGATCTCGCAGGTGTTGCGGATCTTCTCGCGGTAGGCCACCTGCGGCTTGCCGATATTGGCCTCGACGTTGAACTCGCGGCGCATGCGATCGACGATGATGTCCAGGTGCAGTTCGCCCATGCCGGAGATGATGGTCTGGCCGGTCTCTTCGTCGGTCTTGACCCGGAACGATGGGTCTTCCTGGGCCAGCTTGCCCAGGGCGATGCCCATCTTTTCCTGGTCGCCCTTGGTTTTTGGCTCAACAGCCACGGAGATCACCGGGTCGGGGAAGTCCATGCGTTCGAGGATGATCGGTTTGTCGATGTCGCACAGAGTGTCGCCGGTGGTGACGTCTTTCATGCCGATCAGCGCGGCGATGTCGCCGGCGCACACGTCCTTGATCTCGGCGCGCTGGTTGGCGTGCATCTGCACCATGCGGCCGATGCGTTCCTTCTTGCCCTTGACCGAGTTGAGCACCGCGTTGCCGGAGCTGAGCACGCCGGAGTACACCCGGGCGAAGGTCAGGGTGCCGACGAACGGGTCGGTGGCGATCTTGAAGGCCAGGGCCGAGAACGGTTCCTTGTCGTCGGCGTGGCGCTCCAGGTGCTTGTCTTCGTGGTCCGGGTCGGTGCCCTTGATCGCCGGGATCTCGCTGGGGGCGGGCAGGTAGTCGATCACCGCGTCGAGCATCAGCGGCACGCCCTTGTTCTTGAACGACGAACCGAGGATGGTTGGCACGATTTCGTTGGCAATGGTGCGTTGGCGCAGGGCGGCCTTGATTTCATCGACGGTCAGCTCCTCGCCGTCGAGGAACTTCATGGTCAGCTCGTCGTTGGCTTCGGCGGCGGCCTCGATCATGTGCGCACGCCATTCGTCGGCCAGCGCCTTGAGCTCGGTCGGAATCTCTTCTTCGCGGTAGCTGGTGCCCTGGTCGGCGTCGTTCCAGTAGATGGCCTTCATCTTCACCAGGTCGATCTGGCCGATGAAGTTTTCCTCGCTGCCGATGGCCAACTGGATCGGCACCGGATGGTGCCCCAGGCGTTTGTCGATCTGCTTGACCACGCGCAGGAAGTCGGCGCCCTGGCGGTCCATCTTGTTGATGTAGGCCAGGCGCGGCACATGGTACTTGTTGGCCTGGCGCCACACCGTCTCGGATTGCGGCTCGACGCCGTCGGCGCCGCTGAACACCACCACCGCGCCATCGAGCACGCGCAGCGAGCGCTCGACCTCGATGGTGAAGTCGACGTGGCCGGGGGTGTCGATGATGTTGAAGCGGTACTTGTGCGCGAACTGCTGGGTCGAGCCCTGCCAGAACGCCGTGGTGGCCGCCGAGGTGATGGTGATGCCGCGCTCCTGCTCCTGGGCCATCCAGTCCATGGTCGCGGCGCCGTCGTGCACCTCGCCCATCTTGTGGTTGACCCCGGTGTAGAACAGGATCCGTTCGGTGGTGGTGGTCTTGCCGGCATCCACGTGGGCAACGATACCGATGTTGCGGTACAGCTCGATGGGGGTCGTGCGGGCCATGGTCGGGTCACCTGTGGGTGAGGATTCTCCCAAGGTAGCAGAGCGGGAGAATCCTGCCGGGCGACCGTCAGTCGGCGAGCACCTGCAACTGCCACTGGCCTTCGCTTTCCCGAGCCAGGCCGCTGGCCGCCAGCAGGGCCAGCAGGCGTGGGTGCAGCTCGCTGTCGGTAAAGGCCTTGACCGTGTCGAGGTCCAGGGTACCGACGGTGATCAGTTCGTTCTTGGCGTAGGACAGCCAGGCTTTCTTCAGGTACTGCAGCACGTCGCTGGCAGCGGAGTTGGCGAAGCGCCGGTGCAGCGTGCGACCGTCGAGCGCGAAGCTGTGGCGGTGGTTGTAGCCGCTCTCGTCGGCATTGCCCTCGAGGCAGCGGTGGCAGCGGCAGGGGCCGTCGCCGAAGACGTTGCGCAGGTAGGTGTTGAAGTCCACGACGGGCTTGAGGGTCAGGCGTTTGTCGACCTCGAACAGGTCGGCGATCAGGGGTTGTTCGGCGCTCACTCGGTATCCTCGCGTGGTGGGGCGTGCATCGCCGGGCACCCTAACAGATCGGGCCCCTCAGATCATCTTTTGCAGGCCTGGCCTCTTCGCGGGTAAACCCGCTCCCACAGGGATTTTCACATTGCCTGTGGGAGCGGCTTTACCCGCGAAGAGGCCATTAGAGACAACAAGGGCCGCCTGCCGTACTCTACGCGCCAGCAATTCAACCCCTTAAAACCGAGGTAACCCCGCTTGAGCACCAAGTACCCCTACACCGCCACCGTGACTGTCAGCGCCGAAGACCGTGGGGGTGATACCGAGGCCTCGGAAAACCCCAGCATGCGTGTCGGCCTCGAAGCGGTAACCGAAACCCTGAAGAAGGTGCATTTCGTCGGTACGCTCGGGGCTCCGGAAAAAGGTGCCACGCACATCTGCGTCACCTTGGAGAACGGCCTCAGCTATTACGGCCCGATCGTCAACGGCCATGCCGAGCTCGAAGGCGGCTGGATCGCCTTCGAATGCGACATGCCCACCCCCGAAGAGCTGGGCCTGTAAGCTTCAGCCCAGCTCCGCCAGGCATTGCTCGAGGATATCCAGCCCTTCTTCGAGCACCTCGGCCTCGATGGTCAGCGGCGCCAGCAAGCGAATGATGTGGCGCGCCTTGCCGCTGGGCATCAGCAGCAACCCTCTGGCCCGTGCCGCCTCCAGCACCTTGGCCAGTTGCGCCGGCGCCGGGCTGCCATCGGCATTGACCAGTTCCAGCCCGCGCATGGCGCCGACGCCGGTCAGGCGGCCGAGCGCGGCGCACAGGCCGCTGGCCTGCCAGCGCGCGTGGCGCGCGACGATGGCCTGCTCCTGGCGTTCGCCCCAGGTGGCGATGTTTTCATCGGTCATCTGCGCAAGGCTGGCCAGTGCCGCCGCACAGGCGATCGGGTTGCCGGAGTAGGTGCCGCCCAGGCCACCCTTGGGCAGCGAGTCCATGATTTCCCGGCGGCCGACCAACGCGCCCAGCGGCATGCCGCCGGCAATGCTCTTGGCCAGTAACAGCAGGTCCGGCTCGATCCCGAGGCGGGTGAAGGCGAAGCGCTGGCCGGTACGGCCGAAACCGGACTGGATCTCGTCAACGATGATCAGGATCGCGTGCGCGTCACAGAAGCGGCGCAGGGCCTGGGCAAAGGCCGGGTCGAGGGCGAGGAAGCCGCCTTCGCCCTGCACCGGCTCGAAGATGAACGCGGCCACGTCCTCCACCGCCAGTTCGACGCTGAACAACCGCTCCATGGCCTTGAGCGCCTGCTCGCAGGTCACTCCGGTGTCGGCGCTGGGGTAGGGCAGGTGGTACACCGGGCCGGGCAACTCGCCGACCCGCTGCTTGTAGGGCGCGACCTTGCCGTTGAGGTTGAGGGTGGCCAGGGTGCGGCCATGGAAGCCGCCGTCGAAGGCGACGATGGCGCGCTTGCCAGTGGCGCCACGGGCGACCTTCAGCGCGTTCTCCGCCGCTTCCGCGCCACTGTTGGTGAGCATGCCGGCCAAGGGGTAGCTGAGCGGGACGAACTCGCTCAGGCGTGCCATCAGTTCCAGGTACGGGCCATGGGGCGCGGCGTTGAACGCATAGTGGGTCAGGCGCGTGGCCTGCAACTGGATCGCCTCGACCACCGCCGGGTTGCAGTGGCCCAGGTTGAGTACGCCAATGCCGCCGACAAAGTCGATATAGCGTTTGCCGGCGGTGTCCCAGACTTCGGCATTACGGCCATGGGAAAGTGTAATCGGGTGAACGATGGCGATGGACTGGCTGATACTTTCCTGATTCATGTGCACGCGGCCTGTTGTTCGAATTACTGACTATCGAAGCGTGCCGGGGATATATTTCGCAAACGAATTATCGGATTGCGATCATTCCGCGAATTCGTGATCTTGCTGAAAGATTTGTGCTGCTGTTGCCGGCCTTTTCGCGGATAAACCCGCTCCCACAGCGACTCAAGTTCAGTCTGGGAGCAGCTTTGCCCGTGCAGGGGCCATTACAGGCGGCCTCGATCCTCCTCGGCCACCCGCTCGTGAATCCACTGCACGAAGGCCCGCACCTTGGGCACCTCGGCCGCATGCTCGGCATGGGCCATGAAGTGCCGGCCATTGCTGGCCACCGGGTGATCCCAGGCCACCACCAGCTTGCCCTCGCTCAGCTCTTCGGCCACCAGGTAGCGCGGGATCAGGGCAATGCCGCAGCCGGCGATGGCGGCGCGAATGCACAGGTAGAAGGTGTCGAAACGTGGCCCGTGGTAGCTGTTCTGGCTGTGCAGGCCCAGCCCCTGGAACCACTCGTGCCAGGCTTCCGGGCGCGAGGCGCATTGCAGCAGGCGCTGCTCGCTCAGGGCCTGGGCACTGCCCAGGGGCTTGCTGGCCAGCAGCGACGGCGCGCACACCGGCAGCACTTCTTCGCTGAACAGCTCCAGGCAAGTCGCCCCGGGCCAGGTGCCCTGGCCGAAGAAAAAGGCGATATCGGCCTTGGCCTGCACCAGGTCGAAGGGCTCCAGTTCGTTGCGGATGTCCAGGTGGATGCGTGGGTGCCGCTCGCCGAAGCCCTTGAGCCGGGGCACCAGCCAGCGCGCGCCGAAGGTCGGCTGGGTGGCGATGCGCAGCACTTCGGTCTCGTCGCCGTAACTGAGGATGTAGCGGCTGGAAATGTCGATCTGGGTGAGGATCTTGCGGACTTCGGCGAGGTACAGCGCGCCGGCCGGGGTCAGTTGCAGGCGTCGCCGGATGCGCTGGAACAGCGGGTGGGCGAGCATGTCCTCGAGCTGCGCCACCTGCTTGCTGACCGCGCTCTGGGTCAGGTGCAGTTCCTGCGCCGCGCGGGTGAAGCTCAGGTGACGGGCGGCCGCTTCGAAGCATTGCAGGGCGGTGGTCGAAGGCATCAGGCGTTTGGACATGATGAGGGGCTACCCAGCGCAAATGGAAGAAATTCATTCATAAAAGGAATGATGTGGTTCAAAAAGGTCGTTTGTTGAGACGTGCCTATAGATTAATACTGACCGCGATCACGGCTGACAACCGGTTATTTGCACAGGAGGTTTTGCCCACTACCGGCGCTTTACAAGAACAACAACAGGCAACTTCGACTTTGCGAATTCTGCTCCAACCTCAGTCGCCCTTGCTGCGGCAGAGTCATTCGAGGGTTCCCCATGGCATCGCCAGACAACAAGAAACAGCGTTCCCTGCAGCACGGCCTGACTTCGCGCCAGGTCTCGATGATTTCCATCGCCGGCATCATCGGCGCGGGCCTGTTCATCGGTTCCTCCAACGCCATCGCCACCGCTGGCCCGGCTATTCTCATTTCCTACGCCATGACCGGCCTGCTGGTGCTGCTGGTGATGCGCATGCTGGGCGAGATGGCCATTGCCAATCCCAACAGCGGCTCGTTCTCCACCTACGCCAGCGAGGCCATCGGGCCTTGGGCGGGCTTCACCATCGGCTGGCTGTACTGGTGGTTCTGGGTGCTGATCATTCCGGTCGAGGCGATTGCCGGCGCGGACATCCTGCACGCCTACTTCCCAGGCGTGCCGTCCTGGCTGTTCGCCTTCCTGATCATGCTGCTGCTGTCGGGGACCAATCTGGTCAGCGTGAAGAACTTCGGCGCCTTCGAATACTGGTTCGCCCTGGTCAAGGTGGTGGCGATCATTGCTTTCATCGTGGTTTGCAGCCTGGCGGTGTTCGGCGTCTGGCCGCTGGCCGAGGTGTCTGGCGTCAGTCGCCTGTGGGATAACGGTGGCTTCATGCCCAACGGCTTTGGCACCGTGCTCGGCGGCGTGCTGATCACCATCTTCTCGTTCTTTGGCGCCGAGATCGTCACCATCGCCGCCGACGAGACCGCCAACCCCAAGGACAAGATCCGTCGCGCCACCAACCTGGTGGTTTACCGCATCGCCATCTTCTACCTGGCTTCGATCTTCCTGGTGGTCTCGCTGGTGGCTTGGAACGATCCGGGGCTCAAGGCGGTGGGTTCGTTCCAGCGCGTGCTGGAGGTGCTCAACGTGCCCGGGGCCAAGCTGCTGGTCGACCTGGTGGTGCTGGTGGCGGTCACCAGTTGCATGAACTCCGGCCTGTATACCGCGTCGCGCATGCTTTACTCGCTGGGCGCGCGTGGGCAGGCGCTGGGCATGACCAAGCGCATCTCCGGGGCCGGGGTGCCGACCGTGGCGGTGATCCTCTCGACCTTTGCCGGTTTTGCCGGGTGCCTGGTCAACTATGTGTTTCCCGGCAAGGTGTTCGGCTTCCTGCTGTCCACCACGGGCGCCATCGCTCTGCTGGTGTACCTGGTGATTGCCGTGTCGCAGTTGCGCATGCGAGCCCGCGCCGAGCGAGAAGGCCGCGCGCTGGAGCTGAAGATGTGGCTGTTCCCCTGGCTGACCTGGTTGGTGATCGGCACCATCCTGGTGGTGCTGGGCTACATGCTGTTCAGCGATGCCTACCGTTATGAAACGCTGATGACCGCCGGGGTGACGCTATTCATCCTGCTGGTGTCGCTGACCCAGCGGCGCAACCGGGTTGGCGCGTTGCTCAACACCTGAAGGCCAGGCGTGCGCCGCACGCCAGCAAGGCTGTCGCCTTCGGGTAATTGGCGCAGGCGAGGCGGGGCGCTACCATCGGCCTGCGCTGCCTGTCCAATTCCTACAAGCCAAGGACGCCCATGACCGATTCACTGCAACACCTCGCTGCTCCCGAAGGCATCTGCTACGGCTGCGGCTGTGCCCACCCCAATGGCCTGCATGTGCAGAGCCACTGGGACGCCGACGGTATCCACCTGCTCAGCCGACATACCCCGGACCCTGGCTTCACCGGTTGGCCCGGGCTGGTCTACGGCGGCCTGCTGGCGATGCTGGTGGACTGCCATTCCAACTGGACCGCCATGGCCTACCACTACCGCGCCGAAGGCCGCGAACCGGGTAGCCTGCCACGCATCGATTGCGTCACCGGCCAACTCGGGCTGACCTATCTCAAGCCCACGCCCATGGGCGTCGAGCTGTTGCTCAAGGCCTGGGTCGAGGGCGAGGTCGGGCGCAAGAGCCGGGTGATCTGCGAGGTTTGGGCCGGCGAGGTGCTGACCGTGCGGGCCGATTCGGTATTCGTGCGGGTCGATACCGAACAGCTCAAGCGCCAGGCCCAGCAACAGGGACAGCGCTGATCGCAGAGTCGTCTTTTCATTTGCAGCGCCCGGGCGGGGCTGGCATTGTCGCAGACGATCCGGCTGCCCGACAGGATGTTGCCATGCCCTACCAGATCCGCCCGGCCCGCAGCGATGACTGCGTTGCCCTGAGCCAGGTCGGCCAGGCTACCTTCGCCCTGGCCAGCCCGCCCGACAGTGCGCCTGCGGCGCAGCGGCACTACATTGCGCACAATCTGCAACCCGAGCATTTCCGGGCACACCTGCGCGACCGCCACAAGCGCCTGCTGGTGGTCGAACAGATGGGCCAGGTGCTGGGCTACAGCATGCTCGACCTGGCGCCCGGTGCGCTGGGTATCCCCGACGCTGATCCTCTGGTCGAGATCTCCCGCTGTTATGTACTGCCCTGCGCCCACGGGCTGGGCGCGGCGCAACGGCTGCTCGAGGCGACCCTGGCCCAGGCGCCCGGCGCGATACGCCTGACCGTCAATGAACGCAACGCCCGGGCGATCCGCTTCTACCAGCGCAACGGTTTTCGCAAGGTGGGGGAGGCAATCTTCCCCTGCGGCGATGAACGGCACCGTGACTGGGTGATGGTCAGGACGGCCGTGGCGCTCTAGATTGATCACTTCCTACCTGCAAGGCGCAACCATGACCGACCTCAGTGCTTTCCCCATCACCCGCAAGTGGCCAGCGCGGCACCCTGAACGCCTGCAACTGTATTCGCTGGCCACGCCCAACGGCGTCAAGGTGTCGATCATGCTCGAAGAGATCGGCCTGCCCTACGAGGTGCACAAGATCAGCTTCGACACCGAGGAGCAGCTGAGCCCGGCGTTCATCTCCCTGAGCGCCAACAACAAGATCCCGGCGATCCTCGACCCCGACGGGCCTGGCGGCCAGCCGTTGCCATTGTTCGAGTCGGGCGCGATCTTGCAGTACCTGGCGGAGAAAAGCGGCCAGTTGCTGAGCCACGACCCGGCCCAGCGCTACCTGACCTTGCAGTGGCTGATGTTCCAGATGGGCGGCATCGGGCCGATGTTCGGCCAGGTCGGGTTCTTCCACTTTTTCGCCGGCAAGGCCTACGAGGACAAGCGCCCGCGCGATCGCTACGTCAACGAGTCGAAGCGTTTGCTGGGTGTGCTGGACCGGCACCTGCAAGGCCGCGAATGGATGGTCGACGAATACAGCATCGCTGACATCGCCATCTTCCCTTGGGTGCGCAACCTGGTGGATCGCTACAACGCCCGTGACCTGGTGGGCTTCGATGAGTTCGCGCAGGTGCAGCGGGTGCTGGCCAGATTCCTCGAGCGGCCTGCCGTTCAGCGTGGGCTGAAAATACCCGGTTGATTGCGCATCTCTGAGCCTGTGGGAGCGGGTTTACCCGCGAAGGCTGTGGCGGGTTCGCCATCGCATTCGCGGGTAAACCCGCTCCCACAGGCTCTTTACTCTAGAGAATCTGATTCAGAAGCCAGTACAGACTTCCCGCCAGCACCATCGCCGCCGGCAGCGTCAGCACCCAGGCCATCAGCAGGTTGACCAGGGTGCGCTTCTGGATCCCCGAACCATTGGCCACCATGCTCCCGGCTACCCCCGAGCTCAGCACATGAGTGGTAGACACCGGCAGCCCGAACATGTCCGCGGCGCCGATGGTGCACATCGCCACCACCTCCGCCGAGGCGCCCTGGGCATAGCTCAGGTGGGTCTTGCCGATCTTTTCGCCCACCGTCACCACGATGCGCCGCCAGCCAACCATGGTGCCCAGGCCCAGGGCGATGGCCACCGCCACCTTGACCCACAGCGGAATGTAGCGGGTGGCGTCGTCGAGCTGGCGCTTGAACAGTTGCACGTGGCGGTTGGTGTCGGCATCGAAGACCACCAACTGGCGCTTGTCGAGCAGGCGGATCGCTTCGCTGGTCAGGTACATGTCGTTGCGCACGTTGGCCATGGCCTCGGCCGGGACGCGATTCAACGAGCCATAGCCCTTGACCTCTTCGCCGATCATGCCGGTCAGCGCGGCCAGCGCCGGGACCAGCTCGGCGCTGGCCCGGGGCTCGCCGATGAACGCGGTCAGCACCTGGCGCGGATCCGCCGGGGCCGGCCCCGGTGCCGAACGCACCAGGGCCTGGCGGGTCACTTCGGCGACCGCCGAGAACTGCAGGGCCTGTTCGCTGGGCATGGTCTTGTTCAGGGCATAGGCCATGGGCAGGGTGCCGACCAGGATCAGCATGATCAGGCCCATGCCTTTCTGTCCGTCGTTGGAGCCATGGGCGAACGACACCCCGGTGCAGGTGAGGATCAGCACGCCGCGGATCCACCACGGCGGCGGCGTCTGGCCTGCGGGCGCCTGGTACAGCTCGCGACGCTTGACCAGCGCACGCAGGGCCAGCAACAGCAGGGCGGCGCAGGCGAAGCCGATCAGCGGCGAGAACAGCAGGGCATAGCCGACCTTGCTGGCCTGGGTCCAGTCCACGCCGCTGGTGCCATCACGCCCGTGCATCAGCGCGTTGGCCACGCCCACGCCGATGATCGAGCCGATCAGGGTGTGCGAGGAGGAGGCCGGCAGCCCCAGCCACCAGGTGCCGAGGTTCCAGATGATCGCCGCGAGCAGTAAGGCGAAGACCATGGCGAAGCCGGCCGACGAGCCTACTTGCAGGATCAGCTCCACCGGTAGCAGGGCGATGATGCCGAACGCCACCGCGCCGCTGGAGAGCAACACGCCGAGGAAGTTGCACAGGCCCGACCAGACCACCGCCACCGGCGCCGGCAGTGAGTGGGTGTAGATCACCGTGGCCACGGCGTTGGCGGTGTCGTGGAAACCGTTGACGAACTCGAAGCCCAGGGCGATCAGCAGGGCCAGGCCGAGCAGCAGGAAGGGCGTAAGAGTGGTGACGGTGGTGCCGCTGGCGCTGACGTCCTGCTTGAGGCTCCAGAAGGTGTAGGCCAGGCCGGCCAGCAGCAGGCCGAAGAACAGTACCAGGGTGGCGCGGCCAGGTTTATGGGTAAGTTGCGGGCGCGGGTTGCGCTGGGCCAGGCCAGCCGAGCTGGCCAGGGAGGGGGTAGCCATGGGGGCTCCGGTGGGCGTCGGGCGTTGATGCCTAAGTCATGAAGGATAAAAACAATTCGTTACCGGGGCGTGACCTCGATCAATGATCGCCTTAGGCTGGTGGGTAAACGATGTCGCAGGTGGCAACCATGATTCGCTGCAAACGGGTGTACGAACCGATCGAGCAAGGCGACGGCCAGCGGGTTCTGGTGGACCGTCTGTGGCCGCGCAACACGCGCAAGGACGCCCTGCATGGCCGGTGGCTGCGCGAAGTGGCGCCGTCCGACACGCTGCGCAAGGCGTTTCATGCCGGTGAGCTGGACTTTGCCGGCTTCACCCGGCGTTACCAGCAGGAACTGGCCGCCCATCCCGAGCACTGGTACCCCTTGTTGGACCTGGCCGGCAAAGGCGACCTGACCTTGCTCTATGCCGGCAAGGACACCACCCACAACAATGCCCAGGTACTGGCCGACTGGCTGGAGACGGAACTGGACCGGCGCGGGCCGGGCAGCTCCCCGGTGTGCTACGCCGATGGCTTGTAGGCGAGTGACGTCCATGCCTTTGCAGCTAGTGCCCGCCACCGACCAGCAGCGCACCTTCGCCCGTGACCTGACCCGTCGCGCGATGCTGCCGTACTACCAGCAATTCGACCTGCTGTGGATCGAGCAAGCCTTCGATGAGGCCTGGGGCTGGCGCGAGCAGTGGTTGGTGGTCGATGGCGATGCGCTGCTGGGCTTTTGCAGCCTCAGCCAGGACCGTCAGGCGCTGTACATCCGCGAGCTGCACCTGCTGCCCGAGCATCGCGGGCGGGGCGTGGGCAGTTGGGTGCTGGAAGTGCTCGCCGATTGGGCGGCGCAGCGTCGCTTGCCGCTGCTGCGGCTGATGGTGTTCAGCAGCAACCCGGCGCGACAGCTGTACCTGCGCCGGGGGTTCACGGAGGTGGGCACGGACGAGTGCTTCATCCGCATGCAGCGCTGCGTGGCCGGCCCCGGCGATTAGCGGATCGCGCCAGGCCGGTGTCTCAGGGTTGGCGCACCCGCGCCATCCGTCCCTGCGCCACCGTCGCCTCCAGCACTTGTCCCTGCACCGACAGCAGATCGCCGATCAGCAAGTTCTGCAGCAGCGCCTTGCCATCGAAGGTATTGCCGCCGAGCCACACCTCGTCCACCCCCTCGACCCGCACCAGCGCCTTGCCGACCTGGCCCAGGCGATTGCCGCTGACCAGCAGCGGCCCCGGCTGGCGCGCACTGTTGCGCAGGCTCAGGGCGTACTCCGGGGTATTGCCGATCCGGTTATCCACCAGGGCCAGCCCGGTCACCTCGGCGGCATCCACCGCGCTGCCTTGGCTGCTGGCAAGCAGGTTGCCGTCGATCAGCAGGGGGGCCGCCGTGCCGGGGGCCAGGTTGCGCAGCTGGATGCCGTTGCCACGGCTGTCGCCGATACGGTTGCCGGCCAGCAACACCGCGCCGCGCTGGTCGCTGATCTCGATGGCGGCCTTGGCCGCGGCGAGGATCAGGTTGCCCTCGAGCAACGCGCGGGTTTGGCCGCGCAAGCGCACGCCGCTGTTGTTGTCGATGCCCCGCAACTGGTTGTCGCGCAGGCTCAGCTGGCTGTCACGGACGTCGATGGCGTACTGCTGGGACTGCTCGAAACGGCTGCGGGTGATAACGGCCTGGCTGTGCTGCAACTCGACACCGCTGGACAGTTCGCTGAACTGACTGGCGTCGACCAGCAGCGTGGCCGGGCGCGTGGTGGCGGGTTGCTGGGCGCTGAGCGCGGTGCTCAGGCCGCGGGACAGGTTGGCGTTGTAGCCCAGGCGCCGCAGGCGCGAGTCGATCACCTCGGTGTGGCTGCCGGCCCAGGCCACCACGAAGGGTCGCCAGGCACGGTCGGTGGCACTGGGCTGGTCGCCGCTCACGCTTTCCAGGGTCGAGCGGCGCAGCCCCAGCCAGCCCTGGTTGATCAGCGCGGTGCCGGAAAAACTGTAGAGGTACAGGTGGCTATCCTCCAGCAACAGCCCGGCGTCGGCGCCGATCATCAACGGGTAGCTGAGCAGGTAGCCATCCTTGTGGCGCTTGAGGATACGCGGGTCGTGCAGGGTGTCATGCAACTGCGCCAGGGTGATGCTGCCGCCGCGCAGCACCACGGCTTGCGGATGGTGCGCTTGGTAGCCGGCGATGGCACGGAACAGGCCGTTGTTGACGAAGGGCTCGAAGGGCCAGCTGCCGGCCTGGGCCGAGAACATCGGTTGCAGGCTGACGCTGGCGCGCCCGGTCGGTGGCGTGCGCTGGGCGGGCGCCAGGGCCACGGCCGCGCGGACTTGCTGGCGCAGTTGGGCCAGGCTTTGCTGGTGCTGCGCAGGGTCGAGGCTGTCGACGCTGGGCGTGGCTTGCGCCGTGCCGGTCAGTAGCAGGGCGGCCAGGCAGGAGAGGGCGAAGCGACTGAGCGGTGCCATGGGAGCGTCCTTGTTCAAGGCAGGTTGGGGTAGGCCGGTTTCAGCGGGCCGCCGACCTGGCTGTAGTTGTCGACCTCGCCCTGTTCGCTGTCGTACAGCTGGCGGGCCAGGCGGTGCTGGGGCTGGCGGGCGAGGAACGGAATCAGCCAGGCCAGTTTGTAGGGGGCGACGTCGGCCTGGTCACGGCCCTGCAGCTCGGCCAGGGTGTCGGGGGCGAGCACGCTGCGGGCGGCGAAGCTGACCAGCTGGTCGAGGGTGTGCTGGTCGGCCTCGGTCCAGGCCAGGCCGTTGGCCCGGGCCGATTCGCTGAGCAGCACCAGCGGCACCAGGGCGTACTGGCTGTAGTTGGCGGCCAGCTTGCCGCGCGCCACTTCCAGCGGCAGGTAGGCGTAATCGTCGTGGCGCACGGCTTGGGCCAGGCCGCGGCGCAGGTTGCCGTCGGCCCATTGGATGAAATCGTCGCGGCCCACCAGCATGCCGGCGGCGGCCACGGCCCAGGCGGCCCAGTAGTCGTGGTTGTTGAAGTAGACCGTGGTGGCGTGCCGGCGCGGGTCGTATTCGTCGATCACCTGTTCACCGAGGCGGGTGAACCAGCGCTGCTGCGCCGGGCTGAGCGGGCGCTTGCCGTCCGCCGCGGCCTGGGTCAGCAGCACCGCGCCGGCCATGGCCGCCAGCGCCCATTTGCGCGCGGCCATGCCGCTGGCCGAGGCGTCCGGGTCGAGCAGGGCATCGGCTTGCGCCCAGCGCTCCAGCCACTGGTCCTGGCAGGCCAGGGCCAGGTTGGCCTCCTGCGGTTTCTTCGCCCGCTGGAAACGCTTGCCGGCGTAGATCAGGCCACCAATGAACTGCTTGACCTGCTTGCCGATGCGCTCACTGTCGGCGTCGGGGCTGGCGCGCAGAGTCGACTTGCTGGCGTCGCGCTGGTCGTACTTGCTTTGCAGGCGCAGGCTGCCCGTGTAGGGCGCGGGCGGTTGCTGGTTGCAGGTGAGGCTGTGGTAGTCGTCGATCATGGCCGCTTGCGCGGTGGCACGGGGCGGCCAGATCGATTGGGCGGCGTGGGCCTGAGGCAACAGCAAGGCCATCACCAACAGGCCGGCGCAGCCGCCGTGGCAGCGGGCGTGCCCCACTATGGCGCTCACAGGCATAGCCGCGTCTCCACTTCGGTGGCCGCGCTGCCGGCCTTGGTCGGTTCGAGGAATACCGACAGCAGGTTGGCTCCGGCGAACTCGGGCGCCTTGCTCAGCTCCAGGTAATACTGGCCACCGCTCACCGCCGCCTCGCGGCGGAACCACACCTTGTCGCGGGCGCCATTGTCGTAATAGACGATGATGTAGAAGTCGCGCAGGTTCTTGTCGCTCAGGCGGATATCGAGAAAGCCCTTGTTCAGCGACTGCCGGGCGCTGCCGGCATTGCTCAGCAGTTCGATGCGCTCGCCCACCTGTAGCGCCGGGCGTTGCAACCTGGACTTCAGCACCTCGTCGGTGGCCTTGCAGCCACCCCGGATTGCCGGCACCAGCTGCCGGTACATCAGCGGCGAATCGAGCCGATAGTTGGCCGGCAACTCCCAGATCACCAGCTTGGGCGGCGCCTCGGGCTTGTAGTCGGCCGACAGCAGGTATTCCAGCAGCGAGCCATCCTCGCCGACCCCGGGCAAGGCATAGTTGAGGATGTCCACGCCCAGGTATTGCTTGAGGTAGCCGTCGAAGTTGAACTGCTTGCTTTCGTCTTCGCGGGCGGCGGCGTTACTGTCGCCGACCAGGATCACCTCGGGGTCCGGTGCCTCGTCGAACAGCGCGTCGCTGCTGTCGGCCACGGGGATGGTCTGGTAACCGCGCACGTACTGGAAACCGTAGTTGTTGCCGCAGATGTAGCTCAGCGCCAGGTTGAGGGTGCCGTCCTTGGGCACCATGACCCCGGGCTCGGTGCGGTACTGCTTCTTGGTCAGCCCGGCGTAGAACGGCTGGCGGCGGATTTCCTCGGCCAGCAGCTGCGCCGTGGCCTCGGCGCCGGTGGGGGTCCAGTGGTGGTCGCGGCGGAAGAAATACTCGCCCTTGGGCGGCGTGCGCACCAGTTGCATCATCGGCGCGACCACCGCGCCGCCCTGGCGCAACTGGCCCAGGTAGGCGTCGAGGTTGCGGCTGGCGCTGGCGTAGTCGAAACCATGCAGCTGGTCGGGGTAGAGCTTGTCGCGATGCATCAGCCCGCGGGTCGGCTGGATGGCCATGGCCACCTGGATGCCCTGGCGGTGGAAGGCGTCCATCAGGCGGGCGAACTCCGGGCGCATGGGCGCGGGAATGCCGAAGTCGTTGGTCAGGTCGACCATCGAACGGAACAGCCAGCGCTCCTTGCCGGGGACGATCTGGCGCATCAGCTTCATGCGTCCCTCGGCATAGCGCTGCGGCTCGGCGAGCGCCGGGCAGACCATGCATTGCAGGTTGTCGCAGGCGCTGTCGGCGGGCGGCTGCGCGGCCTGCGCCGGCAGGCTCAGCAGCGCCAGGGTGGTCGCCAGGCCGAAGGGGAGGAGGTGGCTCATGGCGCGCTTCACTCGGTCGGATCGATGCTGTTGGCCAGGCTCAGGCTGCGGTTGCCCGGCAGCAGCACGTAGCTGTAGGAACGCCCTTTCTTGAGGAACAGCTCGTCAAAGCTGGCCACTTCCTGGTTGCCGACATAGGCGGCGAAGTCGATCTTGATCTCGTTGACCATGCGCGCGCCGGTCTGGCCGTTGGCCAAGGCCTTGACCACCTCGTGCTTGCCATCGGCAGTGCGCAGCATGGCTTGCGCCGGGGTGAGGTTGTAGAAGGCTACCTGGGCCTTTTTCGGTTCGTTGACGTACTGGTCGGCGATCAGCTTCAGTTGCTGGCCGTCGTAGACCACCGTGCTGGCGGCGTTGGCCGCCAGGGTCGGTTCGATGGCCTTGGCGCCGATGCCGATACGGTGCGCGCCGGCGGGCACGAAGCGATAGCCGCTGAGCTGGCCGGGGGCGACCTTCTGTGGGTTGACCTTGCCGCTGAGGGTGACATCGACGCTGGCCTCGGACAGGTTGAGCACGCGCACGAAAGCCGAGTCGGCGGGGGCCACGGCATCGTACAGGTCGGCATTGCCTTCGGCGGCCAGGGCCAGGTGGCTGGCGCTGGCCAGGGCCAGGGCGGTGAACAGGGACGGGACTTTCATCGGGTTTCTCCTTGAAACGTCAGAAATGCGCGGGCTGGGTATTGCCCACGAGGGTGCCGGGACGATGGGCAAGCAAGGTGCGCAGGGGGAATTCCCAGACCACGGTGTCGATCTGCGGGTTGTGCAGTTGATCGCTGGCGAGGAACTGGTTCATCGCCTCGAACGGGCCACGGGCCTCCACGGCGATGCTCAACAAGTCGCGGTTGAGGGCCTCCTTGAGGAAGCCGACGAAGTTCCAGTCGTCGATCTTGCTGTAGCTGGTGCCCACCAGCAGCAGGCTCTGGCGCTGCTCGGCGAACAGGTCGTCGCTGCTCTGCTCGGCCTTGAGGGTTTCGTACAGCTCGATGGTGCTGGCGCCGAATTGCGGGGCGAGGCGGGCATGGTCGAACTGCAGGTAGTTCATCAGGTCGCCCTTGACCTGCTTGTCGCCGGCCCGGCGCGACTCATACACCTGATCGCCCAGCAACTGCGGGCGCTGGCGTGCCAGCTCGTAGGCCGACAGGCGCGCGCCGTCCGGGCTCCAGTGGGTATCGGTCTTGAGGAACAGCCGCGGGCCGCCGAGGTTGCGCAGGTAGGCTTCGCGCAGTGGCACCACATCCAGTTGGCGTGCCTGCAGGTCGGCGACGAAGCGCTCGTAGAGGCTCGCCACTCGTGGGTCGAAGGTGCGCGCGGCATGGCTGGCGTAGATATCCAGCTTCATCGGCAGCGGCAGCAGCACCAGGTGCTTGCCTCGCGCGGCCAGTTGCCGCTCGATGTCGGCGATCCGCGCCAGCTGGCTGTCCAGGTTGGCGTCCAGGTCGTTGGGCACGCGGTATTCCTGGTTGGTGTAGAGCCAGCCGTCGTTGCCCAGCACCACGCCCTTGGTGCCCTCGCCGAACAGCTGGAACTGGGCATCGGCCCACAGCGTGACCGAGGGCTCGCGCAGGAAGAAACGTTTGTCGTAGGCCTGCTCGAACTTGCGCAGCAGCTTGCCATCGACGAACAGGGGCCAGGCGTCGCTCTGGGTGCGGGCGAAGCTCAGCACCGGGGGCAGCGAGTAGACGAACATCGCCGCCAGCACCAGGGCGAAGATCACACCATTGGCCTTGCTGGCCGAATTCATCACCGGATACACGGTGTTCTCCTAGAACTGGAAATACAGGAACGGCGAGAACGAATTGGCCGCCAGGCTGCTCAGCGCCAGCAGGAAGCCTCCCCACAGCAGCAGGCTGTGCAGCACGCCGACGTGGCGCATGAAGTAGCCGGTCTTGTTGCCGGCGTAGAAGCGCACGTTGTTGATCCCGGCGAGGATCAGCCAGGCCAGCGCCACCAGGGCGAAGGCCATGGCCATCTTCGAGGCGCCGAGCACATAGAGCTCCAGCGAGCCGAGGCCGTTGAAGCCCAGCAGCGCCTGGTAGATCGCCAGGCTGTGGCGCAGGTCCATGGTGAAGAACAGCGGCATGCTGAGGATGATCAGCAGCGCGGTGCGCAGGTTGCGGCCCAGGTGGTAGGGGGTGTTGACCTTGGTGGCCAGGCCGAACGTGCGTTCGAGCACCATGCCCAGGCCGAAGAACAGCCCCCAGCAGATGAAGGCGAAGCTCGCCCCGTGCCACAGGCCTGATAGCAGCATGGTCCAGACCAGCGCCGGCAGCGCGCCGGCCACGCGCTTGCGCACCAGCGGCATGTACACGTAGTCGCGCAGGAAATGCGCCAGGGTCATGTGCCAGCGCGACCAGAACTCGGTGATGCTCTGCGACACATAGGGCTGGTTGAAGTTTTCCGGGAACCGAAAGCCCATCATCAAGGCCAGGCCCAGCGCCATGTGGCTGTAGCCGGCGAAGTCGAAGTACAGCTGCAGGGTCGAGACCACCAGGCCGAACCAGGCGTCGCTGAATTGCAGCGTGCCTTCGCCGACGAACAGCAGGTTGATCGGCGCCAGGCGGTCGGCGATCAGCACCTTCATGATGAAGCCGAGCATGAAGCGGCATACGCCCAGGGAGAACAGCTCCAGCGAGTGGCTGCGCTGGCGCAGCTGCGGCGCCAGTTGGCTGTAGCGCAGGATCGGCCCCGCCACCAGGTGCGGGAACAGCGCGACGAAGGCGGCGAAGTCGATGAAGCTGCGGGTGGGCGTGGCGTCCTTGCGATAGATGTCGACGATGTAGCTCAGCGCGTGGAACACGTAGAACGAGATGCCCAGCGGCAGGAAAATGTGCTCCAGGGTCCAGGTGTTGATGCCCAGCGGCACCAGCAGCAGGGCCAGCACCTCGGCGCCGAAGTTGGCGTACTTGAAGTAGCCGAGGGTGGCCAGGTTGCCGGCCACGCCGAGCCACAGCAGGCGCAGGGCGACGCGCTTGGCGCCAGCGTCCAGGCGCGCCTTGATGGCCAGGCCGAAGCCGTAGTTCCAGGCGGTGATGGCGACGAACAGCAGCAGGAAGTCTGGGCGCCACCAGGCATAGAAGATGTAGCTGGCGGCGACGATCACCAGCGAGCGCCACTGCGGCCGGGCCAGGTAGTAGATGGCCAGGAACAGTGGCAGGTAGAGGAACAGGAACACGTTGGAGGCGAAGATCATGCTGGGCTGCCCTCAATAACTGATCACGATGCCGACGCTCAGCTGGTAGTCGTCACCGGTGTTCAGTGCGCTGCCGGCGTTGAGGTAGCTGGCGCTGACCAGGGTGTTGACGTCCAGGCGCTTGCCGTCGAGGGCCACCGGGAACATTTTCCAGTAGTAGTTGAGGTCGATCATCTGGCCGACGTTGTCGCCCTTGCCCTGGCCGGTTGCCAGCGCGTCCTGGCGGCGGGCGCGGTAGTCGGCGCCCATGCGGATCGGCAGGGTGCCCTGGTCGTCGCGCAGGTTGAGCTGGGTGAGCCGCAGGTCCAGCGCGCTGCGTGGCGTCGGGCGGGTCTGCAGGGCCAGGCCGTAGTAGCTCAGGTTGCGCAGGTCGAGGGCCACGAACGAACTGGTCAGGCGCGTGCTGTACGAGCCCTGGCGAGTGATGCGGTCGGACTGGATCGGGTTGAGGCGAAAGCCATCGTTGTCGTCGCTCGGCTTGTCGGTTAGGCCGCCACGCAGGGCAAGGCGTGGCGTCCAGGGCAGGTGGTCGAAGCGCTTGCCGATTTCGCCCAGGGCAGCCCAGCCACGGCTGGCATGACCGGTGCTGGTGACGCCGTTGCCGGCGGTGTTGTCCATCGTACCGTCGAGGGCCGCCAGTTCCAGGTGATAGTCGCTGTCCAGCGGCAGGTGCTCGCCCTTGAAGAACAGGCCGTAGCGCCAGCCCTTGAAATCGTAGCGGTCGTCGATGTCGTGGTCGCTGCGGTCGTTCTCGTGCATCAGGCGCAGGCCGACCTGGTGGTTGCTGCTCCAGCGGTAGGCGTACTGGCCCATCACGTAGAGGGTGCGCTCTTCGCTGGCGGGCAGCGAATTGACGTCGGTGTTGTAGTTGTGGAATTTCTGGCCGACGGCGATGAAGCCGTCGGAGAAGCTGTCCTGGTAGTTGAAGCGCAGCGATTCCAGGCTGTCGTCCCACCAGATGCCGTAGTCGTCGTTGAAGCGCTGGCGGCCGAACGACAGCGAGAAACGCGGGTCGTCGCCGATCAGGTTGCGCTTGACGTACAGTTCGCGCAGCTCGGCGTACCAGCCCTCGGCTTGCTCGCGGGCGTTGTTGTTGGTCGACTCGTTCGCCAGGTTGCTCGACTGGCTGGAGTCGTAGTTGAGCCACAGGCGTCCATAGACCATCCACTTGGCCCAGCGTTTTTCCGGCGAGTACCAGGCGAACGATGGCTCATAGCGCAGGCTGTAGAAGCTTTCGCGGTTACGGCCGACCTGGGAGTCTTCGGGGCCATAGCCGGTCTGCACGGTGAGCTTGTTGAAGAACTCCGAGGTGATCACCGGCTCGCCGCCGTCGGCGGCCAGGCGCACCGACGCTTGGCTGTCGGCCTCGGGGCCGGTGATTTCCTCCGCCGCCAGTGCCGCCGGCAGTGGCGCCAGGGCGAGCAGGGCGCCGAGCAGGGGGGGATGCGCTTTCACAGGGAGGCCTCCTTCAACAGATCGCCGCGCGCGGCCAGGGCGCGGGCGATGTCATCCTTGGGCAAGGTCTTGTCCAGCCGCCTGAGCAGGCCGCGGGCGCGGGTCTCGCCCAGGTCCAGGGCGATGCGGGCATAGGTATAGGCCTTGACCGGGTCGTGGCAGATCGCCCGGCCACGCAGTTGCACGGTGGCCATGCGGTACCAGGCCGCGGTCGAGCCTTGTTCGGCCTGCTGGCGCCAGATGCGCAGGGCGTGTTCCTGGTCGGGTTGGTCCAGGCCGCCCTTGCTGTACAGGTCGCCCAGCAGCAGCTGGGCCTCGGGGTAGCGGGCGGCGATCAGTTCGTCGATCAGCCGCTGGGATTTTTCCGGGTCCAGGGTCAGCCAGTTGTTGACCATGTAGAACGACGCCTCCAGGGCCTTGGCCCGGGTCGGCGCCTTGGCCCGTACCTGGGCGATCAGCGCCTGGGTTTCCTCGGCGTTGTGCTCGGTGGGGTTGGAAATCATGAAGTTGGCCTTGGACACCAGCGCCGGCAGGTAACCGCGGGCGACGGCGTTGTCCAGCCAGCGCTGGGCCTCGGCGATGCCGTCGGCGCGCAGCTTGTCGTTGGCCTGGTCGCGGGCCAGTTGCGCGGGGGTTGGCGCGATCTTCGGGCCCATGGCCTGGCCCAGGCGCTGCTCGCGCTCGGCATCCAGTTCAGCGCGGGTGACGCTGTGGATGTTGTCCACCAGCGCACCGATGCGTTGCACGATTTCCACCGCCAGGCTGGCCATTTGCGGCTCCAACTGGCGGGCAAAGGCGAGGAACGCGCTGTCCTGCTGCGCGCCGAGGAAGCGGTAGTAGCGGTCGACGGCGCGTGGGTCGATGCGCGCGGCCTGCTGATACCAGCGTTCGGCCTCGGCGCGCTCGCCCTGGCGTTCGGCGACCACGGCGTGGTACAGCTCAGGGCGGCAGTTGAGCAGGCAGCTACGTTCGTACAGTGCTAGCAGTTCGGCGGCACGCTCACCGGGGAACAGCTGCGGGTAGACCAGGAACACTTCCAGGCTGGTGCTGGTGCTGCTTGGGTCGAGGTCGTTGGGGTAACGACTCAACGCTTGGCGCATCCAGGCTTCATGGCGGCGTTGCAGGTTCGGCGTGCGATCGAGCAGGCGTGCCAGCGACGCCAGCGCCGGGACCTGCCCTTGGCCGTCGGCGAAAGCCTCCTGGTACAGGCGGATGATGTCCTCCCGGCTGGCGCCGTCACTGCCGGCCAGCACGTCGCCGAGCAGCTGCTTGGCGGCCAGGTCGCCACGCTCGGCGAGCGTGCGCAGGTCGGCGCTGACATCGGCATTCGGGTCCTTGTACAGCGCGTAGCGCACCTGCTCCAGGCTCTGGCCGGCGCAGGCGCTGCCGGCCCAGGCCAGGCCCAGGCCGGCCAGCAGCAGGCGCGGGGCGTTCTTGGCGTTCATGGCCGGCCCTCAGTTGCCGCTGCCGAACGGCAGGCCCAGGTACAGGTCGACGGCCACGGCTTTCTGGTAGGCCGCCGCGGGCAAGGGCTGGTCCGGTTGGATGGTCAGGGCCAGGTTGCGGTTGACCTCGTCGGAGCGGGCGTCCACCACCTTGCCGGAGTAGTGCTGGTCCAGGCCGAACACCTGCAGGTCCACCGAGCGCACGCGGCTGACATCGGCAAGCTTGTCGAACGGCACGTTGGCGCGCACGAACAGGCCCTGGTCCTTGGGCAGCAGGTGCATCATCGGCGCGGCCTTGTAGCCGAAGCCGTCGAGGGGCGGCGAGGGGTAGTAGACCTGGCAGTCGCACGGGCTGTTGATCACCGTCTCGAACGTGGCGCGCCCCAGCAGCGCCTGCATGTCGGCAGGGGCGAGATCGGCCAGGGCCTTGATGTCCGCCGGTGTGTTGAGTTGGGTGGCCAGTTGCGTGGAGATGCTCGCCAGCGGCTGGCCGGCCTGGACCTCGGTGGCGCCGGCAGGCAGCAGGTATTTCACATAGCCGTTGTCCGGCATGCTGATCACCTGGGCGTTGGTCGCCACGGTGGCCTGCAGCGCCGGGATACGGAAGAACAGCAGGTAGCCCTTGTAGCCGACGAAGCCCAGCGCGGCCAGGCCCGCGGCCGTATACAGCGCGGTGCCGGCCAGGGCCTTGAGGCGCTCGCCCGGGGTGCGCGCATGGGCCTGCTTGTGCTTGCGCTCCTTGATGTAGTTCTCGCGCTGCATCACGTTGAACAGGCCGTTGATGTCGGCGATTTCGCCAGACAGGTAGGCGCTGATCAGGTAGCGCAGGATGTCGCGTTTCTGCGCGTCGAGGTCGACGAACTGGGCGCCGACCTCCTGGCCACGCTGGGAGACGATGCGCACCTTGCCGTCGATCGACAGGTCGACCTGGTTCAGGCGCAGCTGGATCGAGGCGTCGTACAGCGCGCCGATGGTCAGCGGCGCCGTGTGCAAGAGGCCGATGCCACCCAGCGAGATGTCCTGCAGGTCGGCCTCGAAGGGCTCGCGGCCGCTGCCGGACAGGCGCACCCGGGCGTTCATCCGGGTGCGCACGTACTGACGCTCGTCGATGGCTTCGTGGACGATGTTGGCCGCCGTCTTGCCCGGGGCCGATGGGGTATTCGAAGTACTCATGGCAGGCGCCTTTCCTTAACGTTGCGTGAGTTCGAGCAAAACGGTGATGACCCCGAAGAAGATCGCGATGGACGCGCACAGCATTGCCTTCGAGGACCAGCGGTTCAGGCGCGCGTCGAAGTCGACGCTGCCATTGGCCAGGGTGGTCTGCTGCCGGGTCCAGCGCTGCTGGTCCATGTGGAACATCGCGTAGACCTTCATCAGCGAGCCGACGATCTGGTTGTAATAGAGAACGAACGGGTACATCGGGCTGACCGGGTGCCCGGCGAAGACGAACAGCACCGTCACCAGGCTGCGCGAGACCAGCACCCAGAACAGGTACACCAGCAGGTACTGGATGCCGAACACCAGGCCGGCCACCAGTGAGGCGGTCAGGCCCATCAGGCAGGTCCACATCGACACCCGCTGGTCGAGCAGCACGTACAGGGTGAACAGGCCCAGGCGGGCGCGGCCGAGCAGGGCGGTGGCGCGGAAGTTCTGCCGCAGCGAGTTGCCGTACCAACGGAACATCAGCTGGCGGGTGGCGACCCAGAAGCTGTCGCTGGGCGGATGCTCCACGGTCAGGGTGTGGCTGTCGGGCACGTAGAAAGTGTCCCAGCCGGCGCGCATCAGACTCAGCCAGCTAGACTTGTCATCGCCGGTGAGGAACTGGAAGCGACCCAGGCGCCAGTGCTCGAGGAAGTCCGCCTCGACATCGCGGATGAACGCCGGGTCGGTCATCACCCCGGCACGGAAGAACGACAGCCGCCCGGTAAGGGTTAGCACCCGGCGCGACAGGGCCATCGAGCACATGTTGATGTGCCGCTGGACGAAGCGCATCGCGTGCCACTGGCGCATCCAGCGGCTGCCCTCGACCTCGCAGAACTCGTTGGTGGTCAGGCCGCCGACCGTGGGCAGCAGGGCAAACAGCGAGACCGCGCGCTCGACGCAGCCAGGCAGCATCATGGTGTCGCCGTCGACCACGCCGACCACCGCGTCATCCAGCGGCATCTGCCGCGACAGCGCGCGGAAGGCGTGGGCCAGGCCGTCACGCTTGCCGGTGCCGCGGGCGCGGACGATCACCAGGTTGATATCGTCGCGCCCGCGTACTTCGTTGCGCATGATGTCCTTGATGAACTGCTCGTCGCCCTTTTCGACGATCGAGGCGATCACCGTGCAGGGCACCGCCAGCCGTTGCACTTCCTGGAACACCGACTGGTACACCTTGAAGGTGGTATGGGTGGGGATGCGAAAGCTGGTCACCACCATGAACAGGTGCGAGGGCAGCGCCGCGTCGCCCAGGCGCTCGACCTGGCGACGCAGGCGCGGGAAGCGCCAGTGCAGGAAATACATGCCGCGCAGGTAGTGGACGATGGCGTTGCCGTAGCGCCACAGGCCCAGGGTGCCGATGATGAAGATGAACAAGTGGTGGTTGGGGTCCAGGTACTGCGGCGCGACCATCTGCGAGGCCAGCGCGATCAGCCCGGCGAGCAGCGCCCAGGCGCAGAAGCGGGCGGCCGCGCGCAAGTGGGCCGGGGCCGCGAAGGGCCGCTGTTGCTGTCGTTCCATGGCGCTGTAGCTCCTGTTGTCGAGTGCCCGCCAGGGTATTGGCGGGGTTCGGCGTGGTTTACCAGCAGATGCCCTGGTGCTGGCTGTCGCTGGTGCCGTTCATGAACCCGACCAGGTCGACCACCTGCTTGCCGGCGCCGGCATCCAGGGCACGGGCGAAGCGCTCGTCGTTGTTGCCCAGCACGATCACCTCGGCTTCGTCGATCACTTGTTGCAGGTCGCTGCGCAGCAGGGCGCTGACATGGGGGATCTGCTGCTCGATGTACTGGCGGTTGGCGCCATGGCGACGGGCGTGCTCGACGTTGGCGTCGTAGATGCTCAGCTCATAGCCCTTGCCGATCAGTTGCTCGGCCAGGGTCAGCAGCGGGCTCTCGCGCAGGTCGTCGCTGCCGGCCTTGAAGGCCAGGCCGAGCAGGGCGATGCGTCGCTTGCCGGGGCGGGTCACCAGCTCGAAGGCCTGGCGCACCTGGTGGCGGTTGCTGTCCATGATCGAGGCCAGCAGCGGGTGGGCGACGTCCAGCTGGCTGGCGCGATAGGTGAGGGCGCGCACGTCCTTGGGCAGGCACGAGCCGCCGAAGGCGAAGCCCGGGCGCAGGTAGTAGCGTGAGAGGTTGAGCTTGTAGTCCTGGCAGACCACGTCCATCACTTCGCGCCCATCCACGCCCGAGGCCTTGGCGATGTTGCCGATCTCGTTGGCGAAGCTGACCTTGGTGGCGTGCCAGACGTTGCAGGTGTATTTGATCAGTTCGGCGACCTCGACCGACTTGCGGATCACCGGGGCATCCAGGCCCTGGTACAGCGTCTCGAGGAGGTCGCCGGAGGCTTTGTCCAGTTCGCCGATCACGGTCATGGCGGGGAAGTCGTAGTCCTGGATCGCCGTGCTTTCGCGCAGGAATTCCGGGTTGACCGCGACGCCGAAGTCGATGCCGGCCTTCTTGCCCGAAGCCTGTTCCAGGGTCGGGATCACCACGTTGTTCACCGTGCCCGGCAGTACCGTGCTGCGCACCACCACGGTATGGCGGCTGGCCTTGTCGCGCAGGGCGGCGCCGATTTCGCGGCATACGGCTTCCATGTACACAAGGTCGAGGTCGCCGTTGTGCTTGCTGGGCGTGCCCACGCACAGCAGCGACAGCTCGCTGGCCAGGATCGCCGCCTGCACATCGGTGGTGCCGCGCAGGCGGCCCTGGCGCACGCCGTCGAGCAGCAGTTGCTCCAGGCCCGGCTCGACGATGGGGGAGCGGCCCTGGTTGATCATGTCGATCTTCGCCTGGTCGACGTCCACGCCCAGCACCTGGTGCCCACGTGCCGACAAGCACCCGGCGCAAACCGCGCCTACATAACCGAGTCCGAAGATACTGATGTTCATAGATCCCTCTCCCCAGGCGCGGCAAACCGCCGGCCGAGATACACCGTTGTTGAAAGTTGATAAGGCAGACGCGCAGGATCAAGCCGCGCTCGAATAGGGCGAAGCTGGCTGGTTCTTGGTGGTCTTTTTACATCCTAAGGAGGTTTTCGTTAGTTGGGCAAGTGTTGTTGGTTGGTTATTTTTGAAAAACACTAAATTCTTTGGTTTTAGTTTAAAAGTCTAACAAAAACATGTAGTTAAAGTTTGTCGTAAGTTGATCGTCAAAAAATTGATTTCCACTTTTTGACGATAAAATGGCGTCAAAATCGTTGTTTTTCCTGCGCTGTCGCGGCGTGCTACTGGCCTTTTGATGTTCTTTTTCTTGTGATTTAGTGCGAGCTTTGATGTTTGTGCCGCCGGCAATAAAGTTGAGCGGTGCTGGTCGTGTTCGGTGCTTGTCGGGGCGAAAACAGACTGCTGTCAGGTGTGCAGTGGGTGACTACTGTCGTTGGGCGTGCCGCACCTGGGCAGGTCCATGGCGCAATGATGGCTTGCAAGGATTGGATCCAAAAGGCATAGTGCCGAGCGATCCAGAAGATATTCACACGGGTGCCGGATGCGCCCGTTTTCCACTCATGCAAAGGAGGCAATGCAGATGAACGGATTCGGTCCGCGGCTCAGAGAAGAGCGCGAGCGGTTGGGGCTGACCCAGCGTATCTTCGGCGACATCGGGGGCGTCGAACCCAACGCCCAGGGCAAGTACGAAAGCGGCGAGCGCACGCCGCGCATGGATTACCTGGCGGCCGTGGCCAGCCGCGGCGTCGATGCCCTGTATGTATTGAGCGGCGTGCATACCCCGGCCCCCCTGGACAGCCTGACCGCCGACGAAGACCGTCTGCTCGGCGCCTTCCGCCGTTTGCCCGAGGCCGACCAGGCCGCGGTCTGGCACCTGCTCAACCGCCTGGCCGGTGAAACCGGTGGCCAGGATGTACTGCGGATCCGCCGTCCCGACCGTCAGGCATATTTCCATGACGCTTTGCGCTAGGTTGGCCGTGAAAAATTTTGTTAAGGTGGCGGGATCCAATCGCCCCACTGACGAGGTGTCTGCTTGATTAGGGTCCTGGTGGTCGATGACCACGATCTGGTACGTACAGGCATCACCCGCATGCTCGCCGATATCGATGGCCTGCAAGTGGTGGGCGAGGCGGACTCGGGTGAGGCCGCCCTCAAGCTTGCCCGCGAGCTCAAGCCGGATGTGGTCCTGATGGACGTGAAGATGCCGGGGATCGGTGGCCTGGAGGCGACGCGCAAATTGCTGCGCAGCCACCCGGACACCAAAGTGGTCGCGGTGACCGTCTGCGAGGAAGACCCGTTCCCGACCCGGCTGCTGCAGGCCGGTGCGGCGGGTTACCTGACCAAGGGCGCGGGGCTTGACGAAATGGTCCAGGCCATTCGCCTGGCGTTCGCCGGCCAGCGCTACATCAGCCCGCAGATCGCCCAGCAGCTGGCGCTCAAGTCGTTCCAGCCGCAGGGGTCGCCGTTCGATGCGCTGTCCGAGCGGGAAATCCAGATCGCGTTGATGATCGTCGGCTGCCAGAAGGTGCAGATCATCTCTGACAAGTTGTGTCTGTCGCCCAAGACCGTCAATACTTACCGGTATCGAATCTTCGAGAAACTCTCGGTCACCAGCGACGTCGAACTGACCTTGCTGGCTGTCCGTCACGGTATGGTCGACGCCAGTCTGTAAGCACACCTCATGTCTCAAACCTTTGACGCAAGCGCGTTCCTGGCGACCTGCAGCGGTCGCCCGGGCGTGTACCGGATGTTCGACGGCGAAGCCCGCCTGCTGTACGTGGGCAAGGCCAAGAACCTCAAGAAACGCCTGGCCAGTTACTTTCGCAAGACTGGCCTGGCGCCGAAGACGGCTGCCCTGGTAGCGCGCATTGCCCAGGTCGAGACCACCATCACCGCCAATGAAACCGAGGCGCTGCTGCTCGAGCAGACGCTGATCAAGGAATGGCGGCCGCCCTACAACATCCTGCTGCGTGACGATAAGTCCTACCCGTACGTATTCCTCTCTGACGGCGAATTCCCGCGCCTGGGCATCCACCGTGGCGCCAAGAAGGCCAAGGGCCGCTATTTTGGCCCGTACCCCAGCGCCGGGGCTATCCGCGAGAGCCTGAGCCTGTTGCAGAAGGCCTTTTCGGTGCGCCAGTGCGAGGATAGCTACTACGCCAACCGCACCCGTCCATGCCTGCAGTACCAGATCAAGCGCTGCAAGGGCCCGTGCGTCGGCCTGGTGGAACCTGCGGAGTACGCCGAGGATGTGCGCCATTCGGTGATGTTCCTCGAAGGCCGCAGCCAGCAACTGGGCAACGAGCTCAACGCCGAGATGGAAGCGGCGGCCATGACCCTGAATTTCGAGAGAGCCGCCGAGCTGCGCGACCAGGTTGCCTTGCTGCGCCGGGTCCAGGACCAGCAGTACATGGAGGGCGGCTCGGGCGATGTCGATGTGGTGGCCGCCTTCGTCAACCCGGGTGGTGCATGCGTGCACCTGATCAGCGTGCGCGGCGGGCGGGTGCTGGGTAGCAAGCATTTCTTCCCCCAGGTGGGCATCGAGGAAGAGGTGGCCGAAGTCATGGCGGCATTCCTCTCCCAGTACTACCTGGGCAACGCCGAGCGCGAGCTGCCGGGCGAGCTGATCGTCAACGTGCAGCATGAAGACTTCGCCGCCATCACCGAGGCCGTGCAGACCTTGCGCGGCCGCGAGCTGGCCATCAGCCACCGGGTGCGCGGCACCCGGGCGCGCTGGCAGCAGTTGGCGGTGACCAACGCCGAGCAGGCCCTCAACGCCCGCCTGGCCAACCGCCAGCACATGGCCGCGCGTTTCGAGGCGCTGGCCCAGGTGCTGGGCCTTGACGAAGTGCCACAGCGCCTGGAGTGCTACGACATCAGTCACTCCAGCGGCGAGGCCACGGTGGCCAGTTGCGTGGTGTTCGGCCCCGAGGGCCCGCTTAAATCCGACTACCGCCGTTTCAATATCGAAGGCGTTACCGCCGGCGACGACTACGCGGCCATGCACCAGGCGCTGATGCGCCGCTACGGGCGCATCAAGGACGGCGAGGGCAAGCTGCCCGACGTGCTGCTGGTGGACGGTGGCAAGGGCCAGCTGAACATGGCCCGGGACGTGATGCAGGAACTCGGCCTGAGCGACCTCACCTTGCTCGGCGTGGCCAAGGGCGTGACCCGCAAGGCCGGATTCGAAACCCTGTACCTCAACGACGTGGCCCATGAATTCACCCTCAAGGGCGACTCCCCGGCGCTGCACCTGATCCAGCAGATCCGCGACGAGGCCCACCGTTTTGCCATCACCGGCCACCGCGCCCGGCGCGGCAAGGCCCGGCGCACCTCGAGCCTGGAGGATGTGGCCGGGGTAGGGCCCAAGCGTCGTCGCGACCTGCTGAAACATTTCGGCGGCCTGCAGGAGCTCAACCGCGCCAGCATCGATGAGATCGCCAAGGCCCCCGGCATCAGTAAAAAGCTTGCCGAGTCGATTTATGCCAGCCTGCATAGCGAGTAGAATGCCGGGTTCAACTCGCAGCCAGTCGTACCGATGAATATTCCAAACCTGCTCACCGTTCTACGCGTCCTGCTCATTCCGATCTTCATCCTGCTGTTCTATGTGCCCTATCACTGGAGCTACATGGCTGCCAGCACGGTGTTCGCCATCGCCGCCGCCACCGACTGGCTGGACGGCTACCTGGCCCGTCGCCTGCAGCAGAGCACGCCGTTCGGCGCCTTCCTCGACCCGGTGGCCGACAAGCTGATGGTGGCCGTGGCCCTGGTGTTGCTGGTGCAGGTGCACGCCAACTTCTGGCTGACCCTGCCGGCGGCGGTGATCATCGGCCGCGAGATCGTGGTCTCGGCGCTGCGCGAGTGGATGGCCGAGCTGGGGGCGCGCGCCCATGTGGCGGTGTCGAACCTGGGCAAGTGGAAAACCGCCGCGCAGATGCTGGCGCTGGTGATCCTGCTGGCCAACCCACCAGTGCTGACCTTCTGGGTGGTGCTGGGCTATGGCCTGCTGCTGGTGGCGGCGGGGCTGACCCTGGTGTCGATGGCGCACTACCTGCTGGCCGCCTGGCCGCACCTGCGCGAAGGTTCGGAGCAGAAGTAAAAGTTTTTTTGAATCAAGGGGTTGACGCCATTCTGCAAATCGCTAGAATGGCACCCATCACGACGCGGGAATAGCTCAGTTGGTAGAGCACGACCTTGCCAAGGTCGGGGTCGCGAGTTCGAGTCTCGTTTCCCGCTCCAAATTAGATCTCCGGTGCGTCGCCGGGATCAAAAAAAGAGGCCGAAAGGCCTCTTTTTTTATGCCTGAGATTTCTTGCGCACGCAGGGTACCCCGTTGGGGAAACAACCCAGGCGGCACGTGCCAAGGGCTTCAGCCCTGCCAGGTCGCCTCCTTCTCTGATGCCTGCAAATGTGCCCCGCATGAGGCAACATCGCCATCGCGGGCTGGTGTCTTGCCATTGCCTTTAATGCCGTTCCCTTGAGCCCGAATGGTCACAGTGCCATGAAGGGGGCACAAAAGCATGTCGCCGTGTCCGGCTAAGCGCGTGTCACGCGCGGCCCCTTGCCGGTTTGTCCGATCCTACCCCCCTCGCTGTCCGCCATTGCCCTGAGCCGCCTGTCTGTCCCGCTTTATTGTTGCCCCTTGCCCACCACAAGAAAACGCCGTGCCCAATCACGGTGAGAAGAGGGGAACACCATGCCGCGCCTTCCAACACTGCTGCCCGCAGCCGCGCTGACCACCCTTGTTCTGTTGCTCGGCGGTTGCCGCGACGACAGCGAGCCCGCCGCCACCCTGGCCGCCCCCACCGACCCGGCGCTGGCCGCGTTGTATGCCAGCACCTGCCAGACCTGCCACGCCAACCCCGCTTCCGGCGCGCCGCTGGCAGGCGACACGGCGGCCTGGGCACCGCGCCTGGCCCAGGGTGCAGAACGTCTGTTGGAGCACAGTATCAACGGCTATCAAGGCATGCCGCCCATGGGCCTGTGCATGCAGTGCAGCGAGGCGCAGTTCCTCGCACTGATTGGCTACATGTCCGGCCAGCCCCTCCACTGAGCGCAAGGTACCCACATGGCGATTCATCTTTCCCGTCGTCGCTGGCTGCAACACACCGGCGCGGCCTGCACGTTGCTCGCGCTGTCCTCCCATCCGGCACTGGCGCAACTGCTGCGCGCGCCACGGCTGATTCCCTGGCGCAACTGGTCCGGCGCGCAGAGCTGCCTGCCCGAGGCGCGGCTGGCACCGCAGAGCCTCGACGAGCTGGCCCAGGCCATCCGTCTGGCCCCCGGCAAAGTGCGCCCGGTTGGTTCAGGGCACTCCTTCAGTGCCTTGGTGCCCACCGACGGCACCCTGGTGTCGCTGGGCAACTTCAACGGTCTGCTCGACCACGACTCCGCCACCCTGCAGGCCGAATTCGCCGCCGGCACGCCGATGTCGGCGATGGGCGCGGCGCTCAAGGCGGTTGGCCAGGCGCTGCCGAACATGGCCGATATCGCCTACCAGACCCTGGCCGGCGCGATCGCCACCTCGACCCATGGCACCGGTGTCGGTTTTGGCTCGTATTCCTCGCAGGTCAGCGGCCTGCAGTTGGTCACGGCCAGCGGCGAAGTGCTCGACTGCGACAGCCGCCGGCACCCCGAGGTGTTCGCCGCGGCGCGGGTCTCCCTCGGCGCGCTGGGCGTGGCCACCCGCATTCGCCTGCAGAACCGCGAGGCCTTCCGCCTGCGCGAGCGGCTATGGATCGCCCGTACCGATGAGTTGCTGGAGGATGTGCAAAAGAACACCCGGGAAAACCAGCACTGGGAAATGCTGGTGATCACCCATTCCGACTACGCCTTGTCCATCGCCCTCAACGAAACCAAGGACGCTGTCACCCCGGCCGAGGAAACGGCTGGCGGCAGTGGCAACCAATTCGTCGGCCTGATCGAGAAACTCGACAAATACGGCAGTGACTTTCCCGCCGCGCGGCGGACCTTGCTCAACAACCTGCGGCATATCGCCAGCTTCGACGAGCGGGTCAACGATTCGTACGCGATCTTCTCCAATGTGCGCAACGTGCGCTTCCACGAGATGGAGTACTCGGTACCTGCCGAACAGGGGCCTGCCTGCTTGCGCGAGATCCTCGCGCTGATCCGCGAGCGTGACTTGCCGACCTGGTTCCCCATCGAGTACCGCTACGTCAAGGCCGACGATATCCCGCTGAGCATGTTCGAGGGGCGTGACAGCTGCTCGATCTCGGTGCACCAGCACTACAGCATGGACTACCACAACTTCTTCGCCGCCATCGAGCCGATCTTCTGGAAATACGCCGGGCGCCCGCACTGGGGCAAGTTGCACAGCCTCAATGCGCGCACCCTGCAGCCGTTGTATCCGCGCTGGAAGGATTTCACCGAGGTGCGCCAGGCACTGGACCCGACGGGCAAGTTCCTCAATGCCCACCTGGCCTCGATCTTCGGCGTGGCCTGAGCACAAGGAGGGCAGATGAACAGACGTAATTTCCTGATCGGCACGGCCGGCGCCGGCTTGCTGCTGGCGGCTGCCGGGGCCTGGCTGCGCCCCGGCGCCGAGGGCGCGCCGCATGACCACTACTTCGCCAGGCTGCAGCGCGAGCTGCGCGAGCACGGGCCGATGCGCCCGGTGCTGCTGATCGACCTCGACCGCCTGGACCACAACATCGACGTGGTGACCCAGTCGGTACGCCGCGCCGGCAAGCAGCTGCGGCTGGTGGAGAAGTCGCTGCCGGCGCCGCAGCTGCTCGACTACATTGCCCGGCGCGCCGACACCCACCGCCTCATGTCGTTTCACCAGCCGTTCCTCAATCACGACGCGGTGCGTTTCCCCGAGGCCGACATTCTGCTCGGCAAGCCGTTGCCGGCGCGCTCGGCGCAGCTGTTCTACGAAGCGCACCGCGGCCCTTTCGACCCGGCCAGGCAATTGCAGTGGTTGCTGGACACCCCCGAGCGGCTGGGGCAGTACCTGGCGTTGGCCCAGGGGCTGGGTACCCGGCTGCGGATCAATATCGAGCTGGATGTCGGCCTGCACCGGGGCGGGGTGAAGGAGGCTGCGGACCTTGAGCGGATGCTGGCCATCATCGCCGCCAATCCTCGGCACCTGGCCTTCGCGGGCTTCATGGGCTACGACCCCTTCGTCGGCATGGGGGTGCCGGGCATCCTCGGTTCGCCAGAGGCGCTGTTCGCCAAGGTCATGGCTTTGTACGATGGCTTCGTCGACCACGCTCGCAGCCGCTATCCAGGGTTGTGGCGCTCGGACCTGACCCTCAATACCGCCGGCAGCCCGAGCTACCGCATGCACGAGCACGAGCGTACCAGCAGCGAGGTGTCGGTGGGCTCGGCCTTGCTCAAGCCCAGCCACTATGACCTGCCGTCGTTGCAGGACCATCAGCCGGCAGCCTATATCGCCACGCCGGTGATCAAGCGCACGGGGGCGGTGCAGATTCCGGCGCTGGACGACAAGTCGGCGGTGTTCGCCTGGTGGGACCCGAACCTGCGCGAAACCTTCTTCATCTATGGCGGCAACTGGCTGGCCGAGCCGGAGTCGCCCAGGGGGCTGCGGCTCAACGGCCTGTACGGGCGCAGCTCCAACCAGGAGATGCTCAACGGCTCGGCGGCGGTGGGCTTGCAGGTTGACGACCAGGTGTTCCTGCGGCCCACCCAGTCCGAGGCGATCCTGCTGCAGTTCGGCGACTTGCTGGCGGTGCGCGATGGGCGGATCGTCGAGCGCTGGCCGGTGTATGCGTAGCGGGTTGCCGCGCGGTTCATGAATTCATGCATTCCCTTGAATGCGCCATCTCTTTCAAGTTCAAGACTGCCGGGGTCGCTTTGCGACCCTTTCGCGGCACAAGGCCGCTCCTTGTATCTCGACTTTCGCCTCCCTAGAGGCGAAAGTTCTCGACTGATCATCGAGGGAAGGCCTTGAAGCAGAGCCGCTCCAAGGGCATCAAGCCCGCACTGTAGATAACGCTCTGGTCTTCCAACCCCACTCGACGAGTTCGAACGGTATCTAGTGCCCGCCCCCGGCGTGAGCACGCATTAACAAGGTTGAACTGAGTGTAGGGTGATCGACTTTCGTAGTTTGAAGGAGGAGATCATGTCCGTCTTTGTTGGCGTTGATGTCGCCAAAAAATCTTTCGACATTGCCATCCCGCTCCCCAATGGCAAGATGCGCACCAAAGCCAAGCTGTCCAATGATCCTGGAGGGTTCAGGCAGTTTAGCGACTGGCTTGAGCGCCATGCTGAACCAGGCGCCTGGATTGTTATGGAGGCTACAGGCATCTATCACGAAGCGCTGGCCGAGCACTGTCACAACCAAGGTTATCGGGTGTGCATTCTGAACCCGGCGGTGATTGCGAAATTCGCTGACGTGGAGCTTCGGCGCGTCAAAACAGATAAGGCTGACGCCAAAGTCATTGCTGCCTATGGCCAACAAAAGGCTGTCTCGCTTCGCCAGTGGGAGCCTGAGCCCCCTGCGCAGCGCCGCTTGCGTGCTCTGGTGCGGCGACTGGACGACCTCAAGGAAATGCGCCAGATGGAGCAGAATCGTTTGGATGTCGCACTAGATGCGGTACAGCAGTCGATTCAAGACGTAATCGGGCACATCAACGAAGAGCTGGAAAAGACCAGGAAGGCCATCGAGCAGACGATCGATGATGATCCAGACCTGCGCAAGCGACGTGAGCTGATTACCTCGATTGATGGTTTGGGTGACACCACTGCTACGTTGCTGCTCGCCGAACTGGGCGATCCACTGAAATACCAAAGCCCTTCTGCGATTGTCGCGTTTTCAGGCTTAAACCCAGTGGTGCAGCAATCGGGAGAGTTCATAGGTAAGAGCACTATTTCGCGTACAGGCGCCTCAAGGCTGCGTGCAGGCTTGTGGATGTCAGGCACTGTCTCAATCAGACATAACCCTGTTGTGAAGGAACTGGCAGAGCGGTTGAGCAGCCGGCACAAAGCTTACAAACAGATCGTCTGCGCGGCGATGCGCAAGCTGCTGCACCTGGTTTACGGGGTGGTGAAGTCGGGGATACCGTTTGACCCCAAAATCCCTCTTGCGGGGTGAGGGTCAAGACGGTATCTACAGGTGACCGCACTCTCTGTAGGAGCAGCCCTGGCGATCAAGGCATGCACATGCGCTTGAGATAGCTACGAATCGAGCATCACAGACTGAACGGCAAGTTCAGCTTGATCCACAGCATCTCGCCCTCCGGCCTGTTGCGCACCGCGAACTCCTTGGCCCAGCGTGCCTCGATGCTGGCGTACTCGAGGAAGGTGTAATGCAGCGCCGGGCCGATGGCGAACACCTGCCCGCGCACCCCATCGTCGACATCCTCGCCCATGAAGGCAACGGTCCGGCCGAACTGCTTATCATCGGTGGTCTGTTTCAGGTAATAACCATTGCCCCCCAGGCGCAGGTTGTCGGTTACCCGGTAGCTGGCCGAATAATCGAAGTGGAACAGTTGGCCCGAGCGGTAGTCGGTGTCGTGGTTCTCTTCGTTGAAGCTGTAGGTGGCCTTGACCGACAGCTCGCTGCGTTCGCTGGGCAACCAGGTCATCGAGACCAGCGGCTTGTAGGTGTAGAAGTTGTTGCTGGTGTTGGCCATGCGCGTGGCTTCGTAGTCGCCGGTGGGCAGGGTGATTTCCAGTGCCGCGCCCAGGGTCAGGTCCGGGCCCATGTCCCAGAGGATGATCGGCGCGAGGGTGACGTCGCCCTGGCTCTCGCGTTGGCTGTGCTGGCCGAACATCGCCACCTGTTGGCGCATGTAGGGCTGCGCCACGTAGCCGCCCAGCCGTCCGCCGAACAGGCGCAGCGGGCTGAGGTAGTCCAGCCGTGGGATGATCGCGTCGGAGGTGATCTTCACCTGTGGGACCTTGCCGCCGAGCGAGCTGATATCCAGTTTTCGCGTCTGGTAGTGGTTGTAGTAGAGGTTGAAGGCGAACATGTGCGCCGGCAGTTGGTCGACGTTCAAGGGCAGGACGAAGAAACCGTCGGTGCCGGGGCCGATGTTGTCCACGCCATTCTCGGTGGCCTGGGCCGGGAGTGCGAGACTGGCGCAGAGCATGCAGGCGGCTGCGCGGCGCAGCCAGGGGAGGCGGATCGGGTTCATGGTCGGACTCGTTCTTATTGTTGTGGGCGAGCGGTTTTTTGTCGCCCTATACAAATAAGCGCTGGCCGCCAGGGCGCGCAGGGCCTTGCCGGACAGGCAGGGGGGCTTTGCCGGACACTTTGCAATATTTTGTTACTCTCGCCGTCGAGGCCTGCCGCCGCGCGATATGATGACGGCGCCGAGCGCTGCGCCCCCAACCAACAAGAACTTCAGGCGCCTCGGCTCGGGAGCCGCCTTTCATGCCCAAGACCCCCCTCGACCCGCAACTCGACCTGGCGCTGGCGTCGCCGTTCATGTTGCAGACCCTGCTCCAGCATGCCAGCGACCTTGGCCTGGACGGCGAGCGCCTGTGCCGTGGCCTGGGCTTCACCCCGACCGAGCTGCAGGACCCGGCCCAGCGCATCGCCTGCCGCCAGGCGGTGACCTTGATCCAGCGCGCGCTGCAGGGCTTGCCCGGGCAAGGCCTGGGGCTGTGGGTCGGGCATCGCAATGTGTTGGGTACCTTGGGCTTGCTCGGTCACGTGCTGTCGCTGTGCAGGACCTTGCGCGATGCCTTCGAGGTGGGCGCGCGCTACCAGCACGTCAGTGGCGGCATCGCCGCCTACAGCCTGGACGAAGGCGAGCGGGAGACGCATATCGAGGTGGACTGCCGGCTGCCTTACGCCGACATCCAGGTATTCGCCGTGGAGGAGTTCTTCGCCAGCCTGATGGTCTACAGCCGGGCGCTGATCGGCAGCGAATTCCAACCGCTGCGCTTCGAGTTTACCCATGCCGCGCCGGCCTACCTGGACACCTACCTGCGCCTGCTGGGGCCGGCTGTGATGTTCGGCTGCCTGCATAACCGCATGGTGATCGCCAGCCGCTGGCTCGACCAGCCACTGCCCGGCCACCAGCCGGTCGCCCTGCGCCAGGCCCTCAAGCTGCTGGAGCTGGAGTACGCGCCGCTGCAGCACAAGGCCAGCTTGCTGCAGGCGGTGGAGCGCGCCATTGCCCGCGACCTGCCCGAGGGCTGCCGCATCGATTGCATTGCCGCCGACCTGAACATGAGCAGCCGCACCCTGCGCCGACACCTGACCAAGCACGGTGTGACCTTCGACGGCTTGCAGGAGCAGGTGCGCCGCTCGCGGGCGATGAGCCTGCTGGGCAATCCGCAGATGGCCATCGAGCGCGTCGCCGAGGCGTTGGGCTACAGCGATGTGCGTGGCTTTCGCCGGGCGTTCAAGCGCTGGACCGGACGCAGCCCGGCTGCCTGGCGCGACAGCTTGGCGCCCTAGCGTTCAAAGGCTGAGGCGTCAGTGCGAAAAAACGCCATCTTCACAGGACCTTGATAATCGCTGAAAGGAACGTTGACAGACCCTCGCTAGAGTGCGCCCCAGTTGAAATGCACCGGGCAATGCCGGTGCATTTTTCGTGGTGTCGAAAACCTTATCCAGCGAGTCATGAGCATGTTCGAATCAACATCCATCAGGAAGATACTGGGCACTTCACTTGCCCTTAACGCGGCACTGGCCTGCAGCCAGGCCAGTGCCCAGGACAAATCCGCACTGGACAGCATCTGGGGCGAAGAGACCCAGGTCACTGCCGGTTTCGCCCTGCACGCCGCGCCGCGCTACATGGGCGCGAAGGGCAGCCAGGGTCACCTGTTGCCATCGGTGACCATCCAGCGCGGCATCTTCTTCGCCGACAGCCTCAAGGGCGTGGGCGTCCAGCATCAGTTCGACAACGGCTTCAGTGCCAGCCTCTCGCTTGGCTACGACTTCGGCCGTGCCGACGGCAAAAGCAAGTACCGCGATGGCTCGGACGATTTGAAAGGCATGGGGGAGGTAGGTGGTTCGACAGTGGTCGACATCGACCTGGCCCAGCAGGTCCTGCCCTGGCTGGCGATCACCGCCGGTGCCGAACTGCGTACCGGTGGCTACAAGCGCGGCAATAGCTATCAGTTCGGCCTGTTGAACACGCTGCACCAGAGCGACGCCGACGTCGTCACCCTGGGCGTCAATGCGCACGCGGGGCAGGCCAGGTACAACCAGACCTACTTCGGCGTCACCGCCCAGCAAAGTGACAACACCGATTTCGATCGATTCAAGGCCGACCAGGGCATCTATGCCTACTCGGGCGAGCTGTCATGGATGCACCGGTTCGACGCCAACTGGTCGACGATCGCCAGTGTGAATGTGATGCACTACACCGACCAGGTTCGCCATAGCCCGATCATCCGCCAGGATACGCCGGTCACCTCGACCGTCGGGGTGCAGTACACATTCTGACGCCGCCATTCGGCGCAAGGCGCGAGTACTCGATATGCGTTTCGAGCACTCGCGTGCACTTCGAGCCGCGAACTTACTCCGCGGTCTGTTCCGCGTCGGCCACCGGAGTGGCTGCCGGGGCGCTGGGCTTGGCCTTGGCGCGCTCCCGTCGGCCCTGGCTGCGTTGCCGTGAAGCCTGGCGTTTGGCATGCAGCGCTTGAGCGGCGGTCACCGTGCCGACGGCTTGCCCGTTCAAGTCCAGGCGCGGCGCGTTTTCCACCATGCTGGCCCAGTATCGCGTGCCCCGGCACCAGGTGGAAATGCCCAGCTTGAGCTGTTCGCTGGTGATGCCAAGCAGCTCCAGATGCGCTTCGGCATCCTTGAAGATGCCCTCCTTGAGCGGGACCTTGGGCGCCGGATTGACCGGGAAGGCCAAGGGGAAATGCTTCTGCAAGGGCCAGATCGCTTGCACCGCCGGATCCTGCTCACGAGCCTTTGCCTGTGGCGGGGACTGGCGCTTGGGGCGTGCCGCGTTGTCGGGCTTGGCCTGTTGCTTTTCCGCCCGCAGGCGGTCACGTAGTTCAGCTAGTTGTTCAAAACCCATCGTTCAATTCACTGCGTCGAGGTTGATTGCGTGGTGCAAGGATATGCCATGCAGCGCTTGGGAGCAGCAGCAACAGGATAAATCGTCATTGGTTTTCGTGGGCGCGTCGGCGTCTGCCGCTGCTGGCGATGCTGATTGGCCTTCTACCGCCGAGCAGTGGCGGTTGTCTTTTGTAGCATTGGATGTATCATTATGCGATACATCATATCTCTATACGATACATAGAGAAGCGTTCAATGCATTTGCACTGCCTGCAGGCCTCCTGTCCGGCGCCCGGTTCGGCGTCATGTCCAAGGCGCAACAACGATTGGCCGCAGCGCGCGGGGCCTGGGAGCCCCCTGGCCTTGCGCGGGCTCGACAGCGCGGGAGGCTAGGGGCATGGCCATGGATCTGTTGCACTGCATGCAGGCCTTCGTGCGCGTGGCGGAAAGCGGCAGCTTTTGCCAGGCGGCGCAGATACTCGAAATTTCGTCCCCGACCGTTTCGCGGCAAGTCGCCGCGCTGGAAGAGCAGCTTCGCGCGCGGCTGCTACAACGCACCACCCGTTCGCTCGCGCTGACCGAGGCGGGGCAGCGTTACCTGAAACGGTGCAAGACCATCTTCGCCGAGATCGATACCGCCGCCGCCGAAGCCGCCAGTGCCCAGTCGCGTGCGGTCGGCTGCCTGCGCCTGCACACGATTACCGAGTTCGGCCTGGAGTACCTGATGCCGTTGGTGGCGAGTTACCTCGAACAGTACCCGCAGGTGGCCATCGACCTGTCGCTCACCGAGGAGACGCCAGCGTTGCTCGAGGAAGGGCTGGATGTACAGGTGACGTTGTCACTGGGCCTGCCGGACTCGGAATTCGTCGCCCAGCGGCTGGGCCAGGTACATAGCGTGCTGTGCGCCGCCCCGGCCTACCTGCAGCGGCATGGTGTGCCCGACCGGCCGGCGGCGCTGCAGGGGCATCGCTGCATCATGCTCGCCGATCCGCTGTACCCGCAGGGCTGGTACTTCGACAAAGAGGCGATCTTCAGGTTTCACAACGTGTTGCGGGTCAATCAGCTGGAGGCGGCGTGCCAGGCCGCGGCCAGCGGCATGGGCATTTGCCTGTTGCCGAGCTTCATCGCGGCCAAGGCACTGAGCGAGGGGCGCTTGTTGCGCCTGATGCCGGACCGTCAACTGCATCCACGCGAGGTGTACGCCCTGTATTCGTCGCGGCGTTTTCTCGATGCCAAGATCCGCACCTGGGTCGAGCATCTCAAGACGCATCTGCCCGGGGCGTTCGAGCGGCACCGTCTGACGTTGGAAGATCCTCGGTTCTGGGCGACGCAGCGCTCGAGCCTTTCCTGAGGCGGCGCGCTGCCATGGGTAATTCTTGCGGACACTGGAGAACAGAACTCCAGATCGGCATCTTTATTTAACCGGGTCGAAAAATTAGAGTTTTTCTGCACCGTCAAAGTGCAATTGAACTTAAGTTTTGCTTTGTCGTGAAATTGTGTTCTGAACGTTCAAGCTCGGCAATTGATTGAATAGCCGGGTACATAACCCGTGCTGGAAACAGCGACCCAGCGCTATCTAGCCGAGCGTGCCGGCTTTCTTGTGGCCTGCCCGTCTGCCGAAGTTCATGTTGTTGTCACGCCAACTAACAGGTGCCTGCCTATAACAATAAAAAGGTAAAACCATGCGTACTCGAATCGTGCTGTTGTGCGCGGCATTCTGCGGCCCGCTGTATGCGGCGGCGGCCACTTCCCCTGGCGGTGAAGGTGATCTGGCGGACAGGCTGTTGCCGGGTCTGCAACGGGACACCGGCATTCGCATCCACGGCGTCATCGATGCAGGTTACTCGCGCAACGACACCTCGACAACAACCAGCAGAAGTCCGTGCTCGGCGCGCTGCGTTGGCGATCCAATGACCTGCGGACCTGGGTCGATTACGAGTTCATTGTCGGTGACGAACAAAACCAGAGCTTCGCCGATGTGCAGGCGCCGACCTCGCGCTTGATCGCCACTGCCGGGCAATTCAAGCAACAGCATTCGCTCAACGGCTGGCACGCATTCGACACACGTTGGTCGGCCGGTGCCGAGGTGGTGTATGGGCGCCAGGCGGGCGATGGCCATCCGGACACCGTGGATATCATCAACGGCCCTGGTTTTGCGGGGGCGCACTGGTGGGGCGTCAACACATCCATCAGCTACCGCGTCCGTGACGACCTTGCCTTTTCGCTCAGGGCCGAGCACTTCGACGACCCGCAGGGTTTTGCGCTGTTTCCGGTCTCGGTCGCCCAGGGTGCGTTCAATGCCCTGACGATTGGCCTCAGGTACGAGGCGACCCGCAATTTGCCGCTGCGCCCGGAGCTCAGGTATGACCGCTTCAGTGGTCGGGCTGAAGACCATCCCTTCGGCAACGGCCGGGACCGCGCGCAGACCACGGCGACGGTGCAGGCACTGTTGTATTTCTAGGGCGGGCTGGATCGGTTACATCCTCTGCGCCAGATTGGCGCATGACAGTGGCAGTCGGCACAATTTCAGGGCATTTGCGCAAGGATCGGTGTAAGAATACCGAGAGCAAATGCCTGGTCCGATTCATGCTGCAAAGGCGTCAGATGATTGCCTGATCACAAGGATGTTCCGATGCGTACTGCCTGGTTCCTGCTGTTGCCCAACACGCATATCCTCGACCTTGCCGGGCCGCTGCAGGTGATTTCAACCTGCCCCGAACTGGGTATCGCCCCGTTGCAGGTGCGCTGCATCGGCCCCTCGCCGCAGATCAGTTGTTTCCAGGCCATCCAGCTGGCCGGGTTGGAGCCGATGCCGGCGCAGCTGGGCGAGGGCGACCTGCTGTTCGTCATCGGTCACAAGCTGCTGCCGGCGGGGCGCAGCGACCCGTTGCAGGCGCAGGCGGTGCGCTGGTTGCGCGATGTCGCGGGCAGCACGGCGGGACTGGTGGTCTGCTCGATCTGTACCGCGGCTTTCCTGCTTGGGGAGGCCGGCCTGCTCGACGAGCGCGACTGCACCACCCACCATCGCTATGCCGCGCAGCTCCAGCAGCGCTTTCCCCGGGCCCGGGTGGTGGACAACCAGCTGTTCGTGCAGGACGGCAACCTGTATACCTCGGCCGGCGTCTCGACCGGCATCGACCTGACCTTGCAACTGATTCGCCAGCACCTGGGCCGTCAGCAAGCCAACCAGGTCGCCCAGGAGCTGGTCATCTACCGGCGCCGGGCGGGTAATGACCCGCAGCTGAGCGCGCGTGACCTGGCCCGCAACCATATCCACCCGTTGATCCATGATGTGCAGGACTTTCTTGAACAGCACTTTACCCAGCCGATCGTGGTCGAGGACCTGGCCCGCCATTTCAACCTCAGCTACCGGCACCTGGCGCGGCTGTTCCGCAGCCATGCCGGAATGACCCTCAAGGGCTTTCTCGGCAAGCTGCGCATCGACCATGCCCGGCACCTGCTGGCAACCCAGCGCATCCCTGCCGAACTGCTTGCCGAGCGCTGCGGTTTCAGCAGCAGCCATGCCTTGCGCCTGGCCTGGAACAAGGAGATGAGCCTGTCGCCGTTGCAGTACCACAAGCTTGCGCTGACCGAGTGAGGCACCTGCTTCAATGGCAGGTCAGCATCGGCAGCACGCCCTGCACATGCAGCAGTACCGTGGTCAGCGGCACTTCACTGGCCACGTACAGCTGCACCGCGACGATACCGCCGAGGACCAGCCACAGCCCCGAGGGCAGCGGCTGGTCCTCGGCCGCTTCCACGCTGCACAGGGCCAGTACCTGTACCAGCAGCGCCGTCAGGCCGATGGCCAGCCCGGCGGCCAAGGCCAGGCTCATGACGCCACCTCATACACCCGGGCATTGCCCGGGCGTGTTTGCAGGCTGCGCTTGGCGGCACTGAACGCCGTGTCCAGGTCGGTCTTGAGGTCGTCCAGGCGCTCCAGCCCGACCGAAAGCCGCACCAGGCCTTCGCAGATACCGGCCGCCTGTTGCTCCCCGGCGCTGAGGCGGCAGTGCGTGGTGGTGGCCGGGTGGGTGACCATGCTGCGGGTGTCGCCAATGTTGGTGCAGCGCGCCACCAGTTGCAGGGCGTCGATCCAGGCCCAGGCGGCCGGGCGTCCCCCGTGCAGGCGGAAGCTGAGCAGGCCGCCGTGGCCATGCTGTTGCTCGCTGGCCAAGGCATGTTGCGGGTGCTCGGCAAGCCCGGTGTAGTGCACCGCTTCCACCTGTGCTTGTTGGCGCAGCCAGGACGCCAGGGCCAGGGCGCTGTCGGCCACCCGCTCCATGCGCACCTCCAGGGTTTCCAGGCTCTTGAGCAGCAGCCAGGCATTGAACGGGCTGCACGAGATGCCCAGCGAGCGCAGCACCCCGCGCAGTTCGCCGACCAGCTCGCTGCTGCCGGTGATGACGCCGGCCAGGGCACGCCCCTGGCCGTCGATGTATTTGCCGGCCGAGTGCACCACCAGGTCCGCGCCGAACGCGTGGGGGCGCTGGAACACCGGGGTGAGCAAGGTGTTGTCCACCGCTACCCGGGCGCCATGGGCATGGGCGATGCGGCAGATGCCGCGCAGGTCGGCGACATTGAGCAGGGGGTTGGAGGGCGACTCCAGCAACACCAGGCGGGTGTTGTCATCGATGTGCCGCGCCCAGGCGTCCAGGTCGGTCAGCTCCACCAGGCGCACCTCGATGCCGAAGCGCCCCATGTAGTTGCGCAGGGCGATGATTGTGGTGCCGAACACATCACGGCTGCACACCACGTTGTCGCCCTGGCGCAGCAAGGCATGGCACAAGGCGGTGATCGCGCCCATGCCGGTGGCGAACGCTGCGGCGTCCTGCGCGCCCTCCAACGCGGCCATGCGCCGTTCGAAGGTGCGCACGGTGGGGTTGGTGAAGCGGCTGTAGACGTTGCCCTGGCGCTGGCCGCTGAATTTCTCGAAGGCATCCTGGGCCGAGCTGAAGGTGTAGGCCGAGGTCAGCGCCAGGGGTTCGCAGAATGCATCGGCGAACGATTCGTCGCGACCGCCATGCAGGGCCGCGCTGGCGTTGTATTCATTGCTGTCATGGTTCATCGAAGGCCTTCCTTGCTCACAGTGATGACAGGTAATCAGGCCTCGGCCAGGGTCTTGCCAGGCGCCTTGCGGCCCCACGGCAGCAGCAGCGCGGACAGGCCCGCGGCAGCGGCGGTGGCCACGGTCAGCACCAGCGCGGTGAGCTGGTAGCTGTGGTTGCGGTCATAGTCCAGGGCGCCCAGCTGGGTGGCCGCCATGGCGCCCAGCTGGTGCACCAGGAACAGCGCGCCGAACACCTTGCCCTTGATCTGGCTGCCGTAGAGGTCGAAGCAGAAGGCCGAGGTCAGTACCACGGTCCCCAGGTAGCTGGCGCCGAAGATGATCGCGAACAGGTACACCGAGGTGGTGCTGGGCTGGACCAGCAGCAGGGCCACCGCCGCGCAGCGCAGCAGGTAGAAGAACGCCAGCAGCGCGCCCTTGTTGTAGCGCGTCGCCAGCCAGCCGGCGAGCAGGCCGCTGATCAGTTCCAGCACGCCGAGCAGGCTCAGGCTGCTGGCCTGGACCGACAGCGCCACCCCTTCGCCCTGCCAGTAGGGCACCAGGTGCACATCGATGAAGGCCATGGTCGCGCCGCAAGTGGCGAAGCTCAACGCCAGCAGCAGGAAGCGCGCGTCACCGAGCAGAAAGCCCAGGGAGGTCGGCTGGTTGTCGCTGGTCGGCTGCGCTGCCAGCGGCACGGTCCTGGCGACCCAGAACAGCGCCGCGCTCAGCGGCAGCAGGAACACCAGGCCGACCCCGCCGAACAGGGTTTGCCATGGCACCGTCGGCGCCAGCCAGATCCACAGCGGCGACAGCACCACGAAGCCGATCGCGGTACCGTTGGTGACCACGGCAAAGGCGAACGCCTTGGACTTCTCCGTCACCAGGCGGTCGACCAGGATGCCCATCGGCACGTAGGTCATGGCGGCCAGGGCGAAGGCGCCAAGCAGGCCATACAAGACGATGAAGACCATCAGGTGGGTGTCGAACAGGCTGACCCCGAGCAGCACCACGCCACCGCAGACACTGCCGAGCACCACGGTCCACAGCGGCCCGACGCGGTCGCTCAGGGCACCGACCAGTGGCGAGGCCAGGCCGATGGTCAGGACGAACAGGGTGCCGCCGGTGGCCAGGGCGGAGCGGCTGCCGCCAAAGTGCGCGGCCAGGTCGACGAAGTACACCTGGAACAGGCCCTTGATGGCACTGGAAAAGAACATGACCAGGAAGCCGACGCTGAGTACGCCGGCCACCAGGGCGGCGCTGTGTTGTTTGTTCATGGCGGTCCCCACGGGCTGGCTCAGGCCGGAACGGCGATGGCGGGTTTGCAGTAGTGCCGGTACATGTCTTCGTACATGTCGTAGAACATCTGGCAGGTGAGGTCGACCGCCTCCAAGGCTTCACGCTGCATCTGTTCGGTGACGCAGAGCGTGCTGACCAGGGCCAGGCCCTGGGCAACGTGGCCGACGTCTTCTTTTTGGTGGACGGAGAAGAACAGCAGGTCTTTCTCGGTCAGGCCGTAGACCTTGCCCAGCAACTCGTGGCGGGCCTCGTCGGCGACGGTTTCCAGGTTCTGCCCTTCGCTGGCGATCATCACCGCGGCCGCGCCGATATGATAGCGCTGCGGATCGCGCACGGCGGCCAGGCGATAGTCGATCAGGCGCTGGGTGGCCGGCAGCGGCGTCTCGGCGTCGCGTTCGGCGTCGCTCACGCCCAGGGCGCGAATGAAGTTCTGCATCAAGGTCACGTGGTTGTCGGTTCGCGACAGACGGCCGGTCTCTTCCTCGTAGCAGTTGATCAGCAGGGCGCGCTTGAAGGCAGGCGAGGGGCAGTGGAAGAACAGGTGCTCGACGTAGGTGAGGAAATAGCGGGTCAGCTGATACCCCTGCATGGCCACCTTGCGCAGCAGGTGGATGTTCCTGGCGCTGGGGTCGAGCAGTTCGCGGAAGATCGGGTGGGCCATGGTCAGGTGGCGGTGCAGGGTGTCTTCCAGGGTCTTCTTGAATTCGCGTTGGCTTTGCAGCATGGGGCTCTCCTTGTCTGGGGGCGGGGTCAGTTCAGTCCGAGGTGGGTCGCCAGGTGCTCGACCCGCTGGGCCATGTAGTGGCCGCGATGGCGGACGCCATCGACACGTGCGTAGTCCTCCAGCACGCCGAAGGAGACAAAGCCCAGGCGGCTCCACAGGCGATGGGCGCGGGTTCCCTCGCGCACATCCAGGGTCAATTGCTCGACGCCGATCTGCCGGGCGCGCTGAACGATTTCACCCAGGGCCTGCTGGACCAGGCCACGTCCGCGGTCACGCGGATGCACCACACCCTTGGTCAGTTCGGCCAGGTGGCGGCAGTTGGGCATGCCGCTGCGGGTCATCATGGCGAAGCACACCGCGCCCTGGGCGTTTTCACCCAGCAGTGCATGGCCGCGTCCCTGCTCGATGGCTTGTTGCAGGCCGTGGCAGAACGCATCGGCCTGCTCGGCGCTCATGGCCTGGCGATAGCCCAGGGTGCCGCCGTCGCCGGTGGTGGCATCGATCAGCTCGACAATGGCCCGGCCAGCGTGTGGGTCGATGCGATCGAGCCAACGCAATGTGCAGTAGGGAGTGTCCTGTTCGCGGGTTTCGCGGTGTGTTGCCTGCGGCATGCCGTGCTCCGTCGGAGGTTCTGTGCGCTCATTAGGAGGCAGGAGGGGCGGAGGAAAACAGGCGGTTACAGGACAAGAGTGGTGAAGAAAATGACGACATCGCGTGCGCCAGGGTGATTGGCGCGGGCGGGTGCAATTGTCTTGTTGAAAATTCCCGATCTGGCGCGGCCCCTGTGGGAGCGGGCTTGTCGAACCGCCGCACCGCCGCGAACACCGGCGTTGCCAGTGCCAGGTACTGCGTCACCCTTTTACCTCCAGAGTGACAGCGCCCCGCAGTACATCAGGGTGTTGCACAGCAGTACCTGGCTGGCCATGAAGCCTGCGGCCACGCCCAGAAACCCGATACCGGCGACGAGCCATGGCAACTGTGCTTTCACCCGATAGCGCAACAGCCAGGCCGACACACCCGCGCCAGCCAGCAAGCCGGGTAGCGAAAACAGGTGGCCGAGCCCTGCCAGGCCGTCGGATGGAGCGAGCCTGGACAGGAGGTGCAGGTAGATCACCAGGGTGGCGAGCGCGCCCGCGGTCGTTCCGCTCAGAAACAGGGCAGGCGCTCGCAGCAGCAGCCCCATGATCAGCGTCGCCATGGGCACGGCGACGAGGTACCCGCTGCCGATATGCAGCGGGTCGGCACCCAGGCTGGCATAGGCAAGCATGGGTGCGGTCAACAGGATGGAACAGGCAAGGTCCTTTCTACGCGCCGCCGTCATCGCCAGCCTCGCTTGCGCTACGAGCCTGCTGCAAGCCTAGCCGAGCTCAAGGTTCCTGCCGCTGCCCGAGCATCAACCGTCCGCAGGTTGTGCCAGAAACGCGCTGATCAACGCTGCGACCTGCTGTTGGATGACTGCGCGTGGGCGGCTGTTTTCGCCATCCTGGCAGATGATGCCATCGCCAGGCACGGCTTCTTCGAGCACCGCCACCGCGCCTGGCTTGCACTCGGCCATGAAACTGAAGTGGCTGGCGTCGCTAATTTCGACGTAACGGCTCGACGCTGAGGGCAGGCGCTTGGCCAGGTCGGCGGACTCAAGGCTGGCGGGAAGCGCCTCGGAGGGCGCGCCGGCGGCGATCACCAGCGTCGGTACCGACAGCGCGGCGAGGCTTGCGTCGGTCAGCCCGCGTGACAGGCCCAGGTCCAGCGAAACGACGGCAGTGACGCGCGGGTCGCGCCGGCTGGCGGCCAGGCTGTCCTTGAGGGCAGGGGTGCTGGCGGGATTCATCTGTTTGAAAACGCTGCAACTGGCCAGCCGTGGTTTGTCTTGGCAGTCCTGCGCGAAGCGGTCCGGGTCGAAGCGGGCACCGGCGATTTCCAGGGCTGTCCAGCCGCCCAGCGAATGGCCGACCACGGCAATGCGTTGCGGCGCGACCCGGCCAAATTTTTCCGGTTCGGCCGTGACCGCGTCAATGGCCCGGCTCAGGTCCACCGGCCGTTGCCATAGCTGCGCCGCGGCTTGAGGGCTGCGGTCGCGGCTGGTGGTGCCGGGGTGGTTGACCGCCGCGACGATGTAGCCTTGCCGGGCCAGGGTACTGGCAAGCCAGGCCTGGTTGTTCCAGTTTCCGCCGAAGCCGTGGGAGAGCACCACCAGCGGGTGTTCGCCGGCTGCCGGGGGCGCATCGGCAACGGCAGCGGCGCCGACGAACACCGCATTGTCGGCGATCAGTCGCGCGGGCGAGGCTGTTGCACTGGGGTACCAGACGAACATTTCCAGCGCGCGCTCCTGGCGCGTATCCGCCAGGGTGGCGGACTGGAAGCCGACAGTGCTGTCGGCGGCGAATGCGTTGGCAGCCAGGCAGGTGAGCAGCAGGGTGCTGAAAGCTGTTTTCAATGGCGTTGTCGTCCTTGAGCGCGCACGCGCGTAACAACCCGAAGCAGGTTGTCGGTTCCATCGCATGCCGCAAAATCCAATAGGGGTATTTGTGCAGCGCTGCCCAGCTTAGTACCAGCCCTTTCAAGGTCTTTGCGTTTTTTCGGATGTGGCCGCTTCAATTCAAGATTGCCGGGGCTGCGTTGCAGCCCTTTCGCGACACAAGGCCGCTCCTACAGGACGGCACGGTCACCTGGAGCGGCCTTGCCGAGGCGTCGGACCGGTCGGAAAGGGTCGCAAAGCGACCCCGGCGAGTCTAAGTCGGACGCCAATTCTCAACACCCTGAAAGGGCTGCAGCTTAGTACCGCTGCCGGTCGGCCAGCAAGAGGGGCTCAGGTTATGCCGTGGCACCGCGCAAACGCCTTGGCGTGCTCAGCAAAACCCTCTAGCCTGCGTCCCTCTTTCATTGCCACGGGGTCCTGACATGCCATCCATCCGCCGCCGCCACCTGTTGCAGGGTGCCCTGGGCTGTTCCGCCGCCCTGGCGCTGCCGGTCTGGGGCTCGGCGCCGTTGCAAGGCCAGCTGCAACAGCTCGAGCAATCCGCCGGCATCACCCTCGGCCTGTGGGCCCTCGACACCGCCACCGGCAAGCAACTGGCCTACCGCGCCGAGCAACGCTTCGCCTTCTGCAGCACCTTCAAGGCCGTGCTGGCCGGTGCCATCCTGCACCGCAGCCAGACCGACAAGGGGCTGCTGGAGCGCCGCATCGCCTACGATGCCAGGCAGCTGGTGGTCTATTCGCCGATCACCGAACAGCACGTGGGCACGGGCATGACCGTCGCCGAGCTGTGCGCCGCCACGCTGCAATACAGCGACAACACCGCCGGCAATCTGCTGCTGGAGCAGGTCGGTGGCCCGGCGGGGCTCACCGCCTTCGCCCGCCAGCTCGGCGACCCAACCTTCCGTCTGGACCGCAACGAACCCACCTTGAACACGGCGCTGCCGGGCGATCCGCGTGACACCACCACGCCCTTGGCCATGGGCGTCACCTTGCAGCGCCTGCTGCTCGGCGATGGCCTGGGCGCCGTCGGTCGCCAGCAGTTGCAGGACTGGCTCAAGGGCAACACCACCGGCGATGCGCGGATCCGTGCCGGCGTGCCGCAGGGGTGGGTGGTGGGAGACAAGACCGGTTCGGGCGACTATGGCGTGGCCAACGATGTCGGCATTGTCTGGCCCCCGGGGCGGGCACCTTGGATCGTCGTGGTGTTCAGCCGCGGCCCGGAGCAGGGCTCGCCGTGGAGCCACGCGCCGATCGCCGCGGCGACGCGCCTCGTGGTGGCGGCGTGGGCGAGCTGAAGGCTGGGCTTCACGGCTGGCACACCAGGCGCAGGCGTTCGTAGTTCACTGCCTTGTCCCGTTCCGGCAACTGGTAAGGCGCCGTGCACTGCTGCTCGGCCCATTTCAGGGTCAGGTCGCCTTTGTCGTGTTCCAGCAGCACCAGCGCCTTGCCACTCGGGTCGGCGATCGCCAGCTGCTTGCCTTCGCCATCCTCGACCGAGGCGCCAAACGGCATCGGCTGGCCACCGGCGTCGAACAGCTCGAACTGCACGCGGCGTCCGCTCTTGCCGGTGTAGCGCGCCAGCACCACGGCGCCGCGACGCGGCACCAGCTGCTGGGTGGCGTTGTCGATCTCGATGTCGCCGCCCAGGTCGCGGGTGTCCAGGCTGATCCAGTTGACCCGGTACGGTTGGGCGTTGGGGATGACCGCATAGCCATTGCGCCCGGTTTCCACGCCGCTGTAGCTGCTGATCTTCGCCCCCTTCACCCCAGGCACTTCGGCCAGGGCGAAGGTCTCGCTGACGGTCTGGCCCAGGTTGATGCCGCCACCGTGGGCGACCACCGCGCCGGCGAGGTTCAGGTTCTGCGAATCGTAGCCGCGCCCCTGGCTGTAGCCCAGGCTGATGTCGGCCACCGAGGTGCGGGTGTTCAGGTTGGCCGAGGCCGACCCGCCGCTGGTACGGCTGTGGCCACCCTGGACCGAGTAGAAGGTGTCGCTGGTTTCCGACAGGTAGCCGTTGATGCCCGCCTGGGTGGTGGCGTTGCCTTTTTGCGTGGTGCTGGTGATGAACGCGCGCGGGGCGCGCGCACGGCTGCCCAGCGGGAACGACACCGAGAGGTTGAACTGGGTGTCGTCGTTCGCCGGGCCGTAGCTGCCCAGGTCCTTGGTGCGACTGACATCGACGTTGTAGGTGATGTCGCCCCAGTTGTTGCTGTAGCCGGCCGACAGGCTCTGCGAGCCGCCACGGTTCCAGTAGCGCTGGTCGGTGGCGGTCAGGTACAGGCTGCCGAACTCGCGGCTGCGGCCCAGGCTCTGGTTGACGGTCAGGTCGGTGCGAGTCTTGGAGTTGCCGCTGCGCGTGCGCAGGTCATGGCTCAGGTCCTCGATGTGGCTGGTGAGGCTGCGAAAGCCCTCGGTGGAATAGCGATAGGCCGCCAGGGTGAAGTTGGTGTCGGTACCGGTGAAGGTCTTGGCATACAGCGCCCGCAGGCTGTTGCCCTGGGTGGTCTGGCCCTGGGCCTTGCTCGAGGAGTGGGTGAGGTCGACGGAAAACGCGCCCAGCAGGGTGTTCAGGCCGCTGCCCACGGCCAGTGCCTTGTAGTTGTCGGTGGCTTGCAGGCCGACGATGCCAGTCAGGGTGTTGGACAGGCCGTAGGCCAGCGTGGTGCTGAGCATCTGCGGCGTGGCCAGGCCATCGCTGTTGCTGTTGAAGCGGCCGGCGGACAGGCTGTACTTCACCTGGCCGTCGCGGACCATCAGCGGCAGGCTGGAGAACGCTTGCACGCTGACCCGTCGGCGGCCATCGGCCTCGATGATGGTGATTTCCAGGTCGCCGTTGGAACCGCTGGGGTAGATGTCACTGATCTCGAACGGCCCTGGTGGGACGCTGGTGGTGTACAGCACGTAGTTGTTCTGGCGGATCTCCACCGTGGCGCTGGTCTGGGCCACGCCACGCACCACTGGTGCATAGCCGCGTTCGCTGTCGGCGCGCATGCCTTCGTCCGAGGCCAGCTTCAGGCCACGGTAGCGCACGCTGTCGAACAGGTCGGTGTCGGAGAAGATGTCGCCGGCGCTGAACTGGCCCTTGAGCGCGGTCACGTCGTGCTGCAGGTAGCTGCGGTTGCTCTTGAAGCTGTCCGGCCGCCCGGTGCCGCTGCTGAAGTTCGACTCGTTGCGCAAGCGCCAGCCCGCCAGGTTGACGCCATTGCGCAGGCTCAGGTTGTTGGCGATGCGGGTCTGGTCGTCGCCGGCGCTGCGACTGGTGTTGAACTGGTAGTTGATGAACGCCGCGGACACCCCGGCATCCCACAGTTGCGGGTCGACATAGCCGCGCAGGCCACGCTTCATGGCGAGCTGCGGAATGCTGGCGGCCAGGCGCAGGCGGCTCGAGTCGTAGCTCAGGCTGGCCTGGTCGATCAGTGTCGGCAGGTTCAGGCAGGCCTGCGCGGCGTCCAGGCGCCCCTGGGTCCTGAGCTTGTCCATGTCGATGCCCAGTTGCTCGAGCAGTTCCAGGGTCAGGCAGGGTTCCACGCGCCCGCTGGCGGGGTTGCGGTTGAAGTCGATGTCGCGCCGGCCCACCAGCACTTCGTTGCTGTACAGGTCGACCCGGTAGTTGCCCGGCAACACACTGTTGGCCGACAGCAGCAGTTGCAGGTCGACCGCCGATGGCGCGCCCTGCAGGAACGTGGTGTTGAAGCCTTGCAGTTGCGTGTCGGCCTCGGCGGCGGCCAGGCCCGGCAGGGTCGCGCAGATGACCAGCGACAGGGCATTGCGCTGCCAGGCTGGGCGAGGCGCGCGCGCGCCTTCGTCGGCGCCGCGTGCGCGGCGGGGGGCGGTGGACAAAGACATACGAGGAACCTATTTCATGTCCCGGCACGGGCTGGGCACGGGGAAGCCGCGCGCGACGGAGCACGCGAGATCAGAGCGCAACGGTTTCAGAAGGCGATGGCAGGTTCGGCTGACTTGGCGCTGGCCGGCTGGGCACTGTTCAGTTGCGCCGAATACTGATGCTGCGCGCCATAGTCGTTGATGCTTTTGAAGGTCAGGGTCATCGGGCTGTTCGCCAGTGCGCCTGGGCCAGTAAAGGTTTTCTGCGCGCCGGGCGCGATCATGGTCGAGTCGGCGCTGAGCACGCTCTGCTTGCCGTATTTCACTTCGATATCGGCCATAGAGACGTGATACAGGCTGGGGTTGTTGACTGTCAGCTGGGCCTTGCCCGCTTGCTGGGTCAGGCGCCAGACCAGCTGCTCCGGGGCCAGCAGGGCATTGCCGGGCAAGTTGGCCGGGCGGAAGAAAATCTTGATGCGTTGGCGCACGGCCAACTGCAGGGTATTGGCTTGGCTGCTGGCTTGCGGGATTTCCTGGACGTTCAGCCAGACCACCGATTCGCGGTCGCTTGGCAGGCCCTGGCCTTCATAGAGAATGCGCAGCAGTTGTTCCTGCTTGGGCAGCACTCGGGCCAATGGCGGGGTAATGGCGAATGGCACCTGTGCCAGGCCACTGTCGCCGGCATCCACCCAGGATTGCACCAGAACTTCCTGGTTGCCGTTGCGCACGGTGACGTTGGCTTCCTTGTGCGCGCCGTCGAACACGACGCGGGTGGCGCTCAGGGAGATGCTGGCGTTTGCCTGGGCGGCGACGAACAGGCCCAGCAACCCAAGCACGGGATACAGAGTACGACGCAACATGGTGGGGCACCTTGCGGAGTGAAGAAGTGGCGAGGCTTTGCAGCCTCGCGCATGGGGCACCTGCGGGGTGGTTACTCGTACTGCAGGATGAACGGCAGGGTGGCATCACCACGACCGGCGGTGGCGCTGCCGGCGGCGCCGGTGGTCACGTAGGCCGCGGAGAAGCTCAGGGTGGCGTCACCGCCCGCGGCGCCAGTGCCATGGACTTCGCTCTGGATCTTGGCGGTGGCCGCCGAGCTCAGGTCGATCAGGTTGCCGTTAGGGTCGAGCAGGGCGATGCCGACGTTGGCGGCAGTGCCGGTGCCCTTGGTCAGGGCCAGGACCTTCTTGCCGGTCACCAGGCCCGAACCGCCGCTGTTGGCGTCGAACAGCATGGATACCTTGGTGCCTACGTTGCAGTTGACGTTGAGGTTGAAGTCCTTGCCGGTGACACGGCCCGACGCTGGGTTCTCGGCGGTGCCCATGTCCTTGATCGACACAGTGCCCATGTCCACGGCGATCACGCGGTCGGCGTTGGCGCCATCGACCGAACAGGCGTCATTGTTGATCACGCCGGTGAAGGAGATCTTGCCGCTGCCACCGTTGACCGGCCCGCTGGGCTCGGCAGCAAAGGCGCCGGCGGAGGCGGTGATCAGCGACAGGGTCAAAGCGGCCAGGGAGAACTTTTTCATGTTGATGTCCATGCGATTATGAGTAAGTGCTGCATGTAAAATGCAGGCTCACGATAAGTCGCATGGACTTTTCGGCACATCAGACGAATCTTAATGGTTCAGGTGTGCCGCTGTTTCAATTGAATATATTGCCGGCCAGGCAATAAGCGAGAAGTTCCTGATCGCTATTAACGTCAAGTTTGCGCATGGCCGAGACTTTTTGCGCGCTGATGGTCTTGGTGCTGCGGTGCTGGCTACGGGCGATTTCGCTCACGCTTTGCCCGGCGACGAACAGGCGCAATATTTCAAACTCCTTGGGCGACAGGTTTTCCACCCGCTGGTCGAGGGCCGTGGTACAGGGGATCACCGACTGCCGTGGCGGTTCCGGGGCACGGTAGACACTGTTGCGGGCAATGGCATTGAGGGCTTTTTCGATTTCGCCGTGCAACTGGTTCTTCTGGATCACGCCGTCCACGCCCAGTTCGTGCAGGCGCGTCAGGATCAGCGGGTTGGAAATCATGGTCAGGACCAGGATGCGCACCGCCGGGTAATGGCGCTTGAGGTAGTCGATGAGTTTCAGGCCATCGCCATAGGGCGAGTCGGCCGGCATGTTGTAGTCGGAGATGACCACGTCCACCGCCTGGCGTTCGAGCAGTTCGACCAACCCTTGCGAGCAGACGGCTTCACCGACCACGGCGAAGCGCGTGTCGCGCTCGACCAGTTCGCGGACGCCGAGCAGCACGATGGGGTGATCGTCGGCGATGATGACCTTGAGTTTTTCCATAAAAGACGACCCGTTAGCCGATGCGGATGAGAGGGTTTGTTCCATTGCTGCCCAGCGCTGAAGTGGATTCTATTCGAGGCTGGCGAGAATTGCCGAGAGCCTGTCCAGCACCGCGCGCACGCGCCCGGCCAGGGGCGCGTCGAGCGTCGCGCCAAGCAGTTCGTTTTCCAGCGCGCAGCACTGCTCGGCCAGGGCGCTGGCCTGGACCGCGCCGAGGGCGCCGGCGAGGCTGTGCAGGCGTTCGCCGAGGCGTTGGCTGTCGCCCTGTTCCAGGGCCAGTTGCAGGTAGTCGATGTCTGCTTGCAGGGTGCTGACGAACAGCGCGCGCATGGCGGGCGACAAGTGCACCGTGTCGAGCGCGACGGGAGGCGCGGGCGCGTCGTCGCGAGGGGGCTCGCCCAGGCTTGGCCGGCACAGTCGGACCAGGTGGCTGCGCAGGGCCTGCAGGCTCAGCGGCTTGACCATCCAGGCATTCATGCCGACCTCGAGGCAGCGTTGGCCTTCTTCGCGCAGGGCATTGGCGGTAACGCCGATGATCGGCAAGTGGGCATCGTGCTGGCGCAGGGCCCTGGCCAGTTCGTAGCCGTTCATCAAGGGCATGTTGACGTCGGTCAGCACGCCATCGAACGCGCCAGGCTGCCAACGCAGCATGGCTTGCTCGCCATTGGCCGCGACCACCGTGGTGCAGCCGAGCGCCTCGAGTTGCTCCTGCAGGATCGCCTGGTTGATCGGGTTGTCCTCGGCCACGAGAATGTGCAGGCGCAGGGCCGCGCGCTGCTGTTGCGCTGTGTGCAGGTCATGTGCCGTGTTGCCCAGACGGATCTGGCCGATGACTCGGGCGATGGCGCGTACATCATGCATGTCCACCCACCAGCGACCATCGACCCAGGCTCCGGGCACGGGGCCGTCGCTGCTGGCGCAGATCCGCAGGCCATGCCAGGGCTCGGCGCCCGCAGCGTAGAGCAGGTCCACCAACAGGGCCTGGGGGTTGCTCTGTTCCTGCGCTGGGATCGTCAGGGTCGCGGCGAGGCCCAGGCGCTGCAGCCAGTCGACGCAATGCTGGGCCAGCTCCGGGATCGGCGCGCGGACATACACCGGGGTCGGATCGGCCGTGACCTGCGGGCAGTCGCCCAGTGCGCCTGCGGCCAGCGGCAGGCTGACCTTGAGCGAGAAGCTGCTGCCCAGCCCAGGCTCGCTGACCACCTTGATCTGCCCGCCCATCATCTCGGCGAGCCAGCCGCAGATCGGCAGGCCCAGGCCCGCGCCGCCCTCGCTGGTGGCATCCATGACCTGGTAGAACAGCTCGAAGAGCCTGGCCTGTTGTGCTTCGGAGATACCGATGCCGGTGTCGGTCACCTGGCACTCCAGGCTGACCTGGCTGGCATCGATCGCCAGCACCCGGGTGCGTAGCACCACCCGGCCGCTGTCGGTGAACTTGATGGCATTGCTCAGCAGGTTGTTGAGAATCTGCCGGATGCGTATCGGGTCGCCGACCACCTGGGCCGGCAGGCTGGCATCGGTGCAGGCATACAGCAGCAGGCCTTTGCGCTCGGCGAACGCGCGATAGGTGCGCAAGGTGTCCTCGAGTAGGTCCAGCGGGCAGAAGGCCACGGGCTCCAGGGCCATTTGCCCGGACTCGATCTTCGACACGTCGAGCACGTCGCTGATCAGCTGGAACAGCGTCGCCGAGGAGCGCTGGATGGTGTGCAGGTAGCCTTGCTGGCGGCTGTCCAGCGTTGTCAGGCCAAGCAGCTCGAGGGTGCCCAGCACGCCATACAACGGGGTGCGGATTTCATGGCTCATGGTCGCTAGGAACAGGGTCTTGGCCTGGTTGGCGGCATCGGCGGCGCGGCGGGCGTCCTCGAGCGCCTGGGCGTCCTCGATGTGGCGGGTGACATCGTTGAAGGCGAACAGCTTGACGTCTTCACCCTGGTAGCGGGTCGAGACGAAGCCGACTTCGAAATGACGGCCGTCGATCTGCAGGTGATGCTCGCCGCTGCGGGTGTTGTCCAGCTGCGGGGCAAGCCTTTTGATCAGCTCGCCGGTGCCGTGCCAGTGCTGGGCGCGCTGGTTCTCCAGGAGCACGGCATGGTCGGCGTTGCGTACCACGCACAGCCCGGTCGGCGCGGTATCGATCAGCACACGGCTGAAGGCTTCGCTCTCGGCGATGGTTTCATGGGCCGCGCGCGCCGGCAGGATGACCCGACGCTGGTACCAGCGCACGGCGAACCGGCCCAGGCCGATGAGCACCAGCAAGGTTGCCGCGAGGCTGGCCAGCGACCAGAACGCATAGCGGAAGAAGTGCCGGTAGGTCACGGTGTACACCGCGCTCCAACCGCCGTTGGCCTGTTCGTGCAGGCGGAAGACCAGGCCTTCGGCCTTGAAGTTGAGGCCTTCGTCGAGGGTGTCCAGGGGTGTCGGCTCACCGATCAAGGTCACTCCGGATGGGGCGATCAGGGTGAAGCGGTCGTACACGGTCCAGGCCATGATGCGTTCGAAGTCGTTGATCTGGGCCAGGTCCACCAGTGATGCCGCCTGGAAGCGCTCGCCCGGGATGCGCCCCGGGAGGTTGGCGTAGGCCAGCACTCGCGCTGGGGAAGCCCGGTCCGGCTGTTCGACGTAGCTGCGCCAGAGGATATCCTGGCCGGCGGGCCAGGCCGCCGCCTCGGGCAGGCGCGCGCTGACTTGGCGGATCACCTCGGTGAACGTTTCGTTGCCAGCCACGGCCTGACCGCGTCCGCGCCCGGCGGCGGGCACGGCGATGTCGTAATGACGGGCGGGGGCGAACAGGAAAACCTGGGGCGAGCGATAGTGCGCCGCCGACCAGAAATGGCTGTAGAAGCTGGCCAGGTTCGCCCCCTGGCTGAAGATGCGGGGAATCTCGCCGGTGTCGACCCGTCCGCGTTCTAGCTTGACGCTGAACGGCAGGGAGAAGGAAAAGGCCTGGCCTTCGAAAATCTCCGGGCCATCCTCGGGCAAGGGGATGAGCACCGGCTCGAGCGGGCGCTGGCGATCAAGCAGTTCGCCGTCGACACTCTGGCGCACCAGGGCGCGGAGGAAGCTTTCCTGCTCGCGGATGTTTTCCATCAGCCGGGCGAAGTGAATGCTCACCGTATCGTTGTGCTCGTCGACCAGGCGCTGGACCGACCAGATGCTGAATGCCAGCAGCAGCAGGGCCAGGCCCAGCAGCGCGGTCATGCCTTTGTTCAGGCGCAGTGAGCTGCGGGCAAGGTTTTCCAGCAGGGCGTTGTACTGTTTCATGGGGGCAGGGCAATCCGGCAGGCCTGGAAGGCGTCGATATCAAATGGATATTACCGCCGATGCTCAGCCTCCACAGGGGGTATGACAAATTAATAGGCGGCGGGCGGACCGTCGCCGTGCAGCAAGTGCTGGAACTGTTCGGCCGAGACCGCGTGGGAAATCAGGAAACCCTGCGCCTGGTTGCAGTCGACCTTGCGTAGCATCTCCAGCTCCTGCGGCGTCTCGACGCCCTCGGCGACCACGGTCAGGCCAAGCTTGTGGCCCAGGGCGACGATGCTGGCCAGGGCCGAGGCCAGGCTTTCGCTCTCATCGCAGCGTTGCACCAACGCTCGGTCGATCTTCAGTTCCGTGAATGGCGTCGACACCAGGCTCATGTACGAGCTGTAGCCCTTGCCAAAGTCATCCTGCGACAGCCCGAACCCCTTCATGCGCAAGCGACAAGCGCCAGCGTAGAAGTTGCTCAGGTCCTCGGGGATCGAGCACTCCATCAGTTCGAAGCACAGCTTGCCGGGCACTCCCTGGTGATGCAGGACGAACGCCAGCAGCCGGTCGGCCAGGTCGTGGCTGTTGAGCAGATGGGTCGGCAGGTTGATCGACACCGGAATGTCATACCCCTGTTCGCGCCAGCGGGCCTGGGCGTCCATGGCCTGCTTGAGCATGACCCACAACAGGCGTTCCTCCAGGCCGAAGGCATTGAGGGTCGGCAGGAAGGCGCCCGGCAGCAGCACCCCTTGCTGCGGATGCATCCAGCGCACCAGGGCCTCGGCGGCGACGATACGGCCATTGTGCAAGGACTTCTTGGGTTGGAACCAGGCCTGGAAGGCGTGGCTGTTCAAGGCTTCGACCAAGGTCTGGCGATCGAACTCGAGGGTGGCTGGCGTGGTTTGCGCGTCGCTTTGCCGACGCAGTTGCAACTGCTCGATCAGGTTGCGCAGCGCGCTCGGTTCGACCGGCTTGGAGATCAGCCCGAGCACGTCGACGCCAAGGTTCTTGGCCACCAGGCTGGCGGCCATGAGCATGCGCCGCGAGGCGGCGCTCATGATCGCCAGGCCTGGCTTGTGGCGCAGGCCGGTCAGGTGCTGGATGAACTGCACGCCGTCCATGCCCGGCATCAGCAGGTCGGTCAGGACCAGGTCGAAGTCGCGCAGGCGCAGGCGCTCCAGGGCTTCCTGGCCATCCCGCGCGGCCTCCAGGTGGAAGCTGCCCAGCTCGTTGAACAGGTGTTGCAGGTACATGTGCTGGAAGGGGTGGTCTTCGACGATCAGGATGTTAAAGCGCTTCAAGACGGCTACCTCGATACGGGGCCAGGCAGTTGGACAGGGCTTGCAGGTTGAAGGGTTTGATCAGGCAGCGGTCCATGCCGGCGGCCAGGCACAGTTCTTCCTCGCCGCGCAGGGCATTGGCGGTGGCGCCGATGATCGGCAGCGCGCAGCCTTGCTGGCGCAGGGCGCGGGCCAGGGCGTAGCCGTTCATGCCCGGCATGTTGACGTCGGTCAGGACCAGGTCGAAGCGCTCGCGTTGCCAGGCGAGCAGGGCTTGCTCGCCATCACTGGCCAGGGTCACGCCGCAGCCCAGTTCCTGCAGTTGGTCGCGCAGAATCAACTGGTTGATGACGTTGTCCTCGGCGACCAGCACCTGCAGCCCGAGCGGCTCTGGCGCGCTGGATACGGCCTGAGCCTCGGCGCCGGCACGGCGCAGGCCCTGGGCCTGGCTGACGGCCTGGTGCAGGGCGCCGAGGTCGTTGAGATTGACCTGCCAATGCCCTGCCTCGGGCTGGGCTTCCCAGCAAGCAAAGGCACTGGCCTGGATGCGTGGGCCGCCCCAGTCGGGCAGCAGCCCTGGTTCGACCGCGCCGGGGTGCACTTCGACCAGCAACTCGCCGTCATGGGCGCTGCCGGGCACCGGCGCGCCAACCTGGGCCCGCGCGCCCCAGCGGCACAACCAGCCGGCCAGGGCCTCGGCCAGCTCGCGGATCGGCGACAGCACATGGATGCGTTCGGCCAACAGGTTGAAGGGCGCCAAGGGCCGCCCCGAGGCGACCTCCAGGGGCAGGGTCAGGCTGAAGCTGCTGCCCAGGCCGCGCTCGCTGACCAGGCGCAACTGGCCATTCATCAGTTGCGTCAGGCGCTGGCAGATGGGCAAGCCCAAGCCGGTACCGGGGATGACCTGGGTATGGCCTTCGCTCTGGTAGAAGGGGTCGAAGACGAACGGCTGGTCCTGCTCGTCGATGCCCTTGCCGGTGTCGGCGACCTGCCACAGCACATGGCAACGCTCGCCGTCGCGGTTGAGCAGGCGGGCGCGCAGCACCACGCGACCGCAGTCGGTGAACTTCACCGCGTTACTCAACAGGTTGTTGAGAATCTGCCGCAGCCGGTTGACGTCGCCGATCAGGTGCTCGGGCAGGTGCGGGTCGAGGCAGCTGTAGAGCTGCAGGCCTTTGCTGCGGGCCGCCGCGCTGTAGCCCTGGATCACTTCGTGGACCAGCGCCGGGGCGGAAAACTCGCTGAGTACCAGGGCCAGCTGGCCGGCCTCGATTTTCGACACATCGAGCACGTCGCAAATCAATTGCAGCAGGGCCGAGGACGACCCTTCGATGGCCCGCAGATAGTCGCGCTGCTGGGGATCGAGGGTAGTCCGCGAGAGCAGTTCCAGGGTGCCCAGCACGCCGTGCAGTGGGGTGCGGATTTCGTGGCTCATGGTCGCCAGGAACTGAGTCTTCGCCTCATTGGCGGTGTCGGCGGCGCGCCGGGCATCCTCCAGCGCGGCTTCGATCTGTTTGCGCGCGCTGATGTCGCTGAACGCGCACAGCAGCACATCTTCACCCTTGTAGCGGGTGGCCACGCAGCTCAGGTACAGGTGGCGGCCGTCGGCGCTTTCAAAGTAGTCGCTGAATGGTCCGTCCTGGTGCGCGAAGGCTTGCTGGATCCAGTGTGTGCGGCGCGCGTCATGCGGGTCTTCCTGGCCCAGCCATTGCTGGGCCAGGTGGTTCTCCAGCACCACCTGGCCGTCGTTGCGGCGCAGCACGCACAAGGCGACCGGGGCGGTCTCGATCACATCGCGGCTGAACATCTCGCTCTCGACCACCGCCCTGATCCGTTGCACCGTCGGCGTGATGAAGCGCTGTTCGAAGCGGCGCAGCAGCCCGAGGATCAAACCGATGCTGAGCAGGCAGAACAGCAAGGTCCCGAGCAGCTGTTGCCAGAGCCCGGCGAGGATGGCGCGCAGCTCGATGGCGTACACCAGCTGCCAGTCCGAGGACATCAAGGGTTTGCTGATCACCAGGTGGCTGGGCAGCAGGCCCTTGCCGACGAAGCCGAAGAAGTCGCCATCGCGGTGATCGCGCAGTGATTGGTTCAGGGCCGGGTCGGTGCTGTTGGTGAACACCAGCAGGCCATCGCCGTTGAACATCATGAATTCGCCGGAGCTGGCGTCGGCCAGGGTCGGGGAGACCGCGCGGCTGTCTATTTCCAGGCCCAGCCAGCCGGAATCGGGGTCGCGCTCGTCCAGGCGCAGGAAGATGTACAGGCGTGAGCGCTGGGCGTCCTGCTCGGCCAGCCACAGTTCGGCGGGTGGCGTGGGTTGTTGCAGGGCGCCGTGCAGGCGGGCCAGCAACGCAGGGGAGGGAGACGAGACCTGCGCGCTGCCGCTGTACAGCCAACGGACGCGCGCCTGCGGGCCACTGCCCACGTACAGCAGGTTGACGTGCCGCGACTTCAGGTGTGCGCACATGCGTTGGGTCAGCCAAAGGCTCCAGTGTTTGCCCGGCCTGTCGCCCAGTTGCAGGCGGACCTCTTCGTTGGGCGCCAGTGGCTGCAGGATGAGTGCCTGGGCGCTCTGGCGAATAGCGGAAAGGCTCAGGCTTTCCAGCAACGCCTCGCGGTTGGTGAAGAAGGTGTGCGCCTCGGCGATGGCGGCGCTCATGTAGCCGCGGCGTTGGGAAATGTCGGTATTGAAGGTGAACAGCAGGAAGTTGTAGGCGCCACTGAGGATGCCGGCCGATAGCACGAACGCCAGCAGCCGCAGCAGGCGACGCGCCGCTTCGGGGTTGGAGAGCAGGGGAGTGATCTGTTGCAGGTAGGATTTAAGTCGCATGGCGCGACTGTAGGCAGGACGCTGGCAAGGCGATATCAGACGATCCTTAAAGCGATTTTCTCCGCTTTGTGACCGGTGTCACACCCTGTGCCGTGGCGCTTACCGCTTATCGGATAGTCTGGGGGCAAGTCAGTGCGAAGGGGAGCGAGACGATGGGAATCAAGACGTTTGCAGGCTGTGCGTTGCTGTGCCTGGGGTTGGCTGCGCAGGCCCAGGCCGCGACCGCGATCAGCTCGGGCGTGCTGCAATTCACCGGCAGTATTGTCGAGCCATCCTGTCGTGGGGTGGTGGCCGCCACGACGGTGCGGGTGGAGGATTGTCCATCGAGGGCCCAGCGTAGCCATGTCGAGGTGCGCTCGGTGGATCGCCAGGGGCTGTCGGCCCTGGCCGTTCGGGCCGATGGGCAAGGCGCGGACGATGGGCTGTACCCATTGCGCGACAGCAACGGCAACGCGCTGACCCAGGGCAACTACGTGGTGATCCTCAGCGCGCCTTGAGCCCCTTCAGGCAGTGCCATGCCGCCGTTTCTTCTGCCGGTACATCTGGTCATCGGCATGGCTGAGCAACGCGTCGGCATCGCGGCCATCGTCGGGATAGCAAGCCACGCCAATGCTGCAGGTCGGCATGGCAATGCCGTCGCAGCCGGCGCCCAGAGGCTCGGCCATGGCCGCGAGGATCTGCGCCAGCTTTTCGGCCACCGCGCCAGGCGCGGCGGTGTCGGCCAGCAGCACGGTGAACTCGTCGCCACCCATGCGTGCCACGGTGTCGCGGGTGTCCACGCAGGCTTTCAGGCGCGCGGCGATGGCGCACAGCACCCGGTCACCGGCCGCGTGCCCGTGGACATCGTTGATGCCCTTGAAGCCATTGACATCGAGAAACAACAGCGCCGGTCGACGCTGATGGCGCTGGGCATCGTCCAGCGCCGCGGCCAGCCGGGCATTGAACAGTGAGCGATTGCACAGCTTGGTCAGCGGGTCGTGGTGGGCCAGGAAGCGCAGTTCCTCCTCGGCCTGGGTGAGCGCGGTGATGTTGCGCGCCACGCCAATGCGTCCCCCCACCTCGTCGGACCAGAACGCCGCCCAGAGAATGTGCACGATACCGCCATCCTTGCGGATATAGCGGTTGCGAAAATCGAAATGGGCATGGCCGTTCATGACCCGGATGATCGAAGCGCGGGTCGCCTCGAGATCGTCCGGGTGCATGTACTGGGTGATCGGCGTGCCGGTCAGCTCGTCGGCCCGGTAGCCGAGCAAGGCTTCGCAGGCGTTGCTGACGAACACGATGGTGTTGTCCCGGTCGACCACGAACACGGTGTCCAGCATCAACTGGATCAACTTGGGGTAAAGCGCTTGCAGGTCTACGGGCATAGGGCGGAAAGTCCGGCGCAGTGGGCGTGATCGCGAACGGCGGCGGGCGTCCTTGCCGGCTGGGGGTGGCCACAGGTCGTGAGGTGCGGCGCGTGGCCAGCATACACAGGGGCGGGCCTGTGGCACTAGGGTCTGTACGAAATGTGTCTGCGCGAAGGCCAGACAAGGCGAAACAGGGGGAGGAAGCGGAGTGTACTGGAGTACATGAGCATTCCGAGCCCTGTTTCAACGCAGTAGGGGCGAGTGCAGATACATTTCGTACAGAGCCTAGCCGGGTGCTGCGAAATTCACTGCTCGCTGAGCACCACGGCCTGTTCGTCGGCCTCGGCGGCCAGGCGAGCGCGCTCGGCCTTGCAGATGTACCTGGGCTTTTTCGGGGCGAGCTTGGCGCTGGCCTTCTTGGCGTGGGCTTTCAACAGCTGGTTGATCTTCTTGCGGCGGTTCATGTGCGTCCTCGGCCCACGGTTGTGTGGGGGCGGGGATTGTACAGGGACTCAGCGGCGATAGTAGCGGTGGTCTTGCTGGTAGCGATAATGCATGGCGCGGTCGTGGTGGCGCTCCCAGTAACGCTGGCGCTCGAGTTCGCGGCGGTGTTGCTCGCGGCGCCATTGCTCGCGACGCCACTGTTCCCGGCGCCAGTCGTCGCGGCGGTCATGCCAGCGCTCGTCGTGGCGGTAGCGATCATCGTGGGCGAGCTGGAGGGCGGGCGCCTGGGCGCGGATGCCGGCGCGATCCGACCAAGGGTTGGCCGTAGGCGCTGCTGCCGATGCCGAGCCCGCAGCCACAAGGGCGAACAGGCTGAAGAACAGCGTGCGCGGGGAAAGGATTTTCATGAAGGAAGGCAGCCTCTGCGGGACACTGGGGTGGGTGGCGCCCTCTGCGTGGGCGACGCATCAATAGACCGCGCCCGTGGAAAAAGTTCGAAGGCCGGGAGCCTGGGTGGGGTTGGCTTGGTGGAACACCGTCTACCCCCGCTGGAAAGCATCGCGCGCCCCCACCGAAGTGGGGGCGTGGCCGGCGTCACTTGCCGACGAAGGTGCAGGCGTAGATGAAGTTGCCGCCGGCCCCGCGGTTGAGGTCGCCGGGTATCTTCTTGTAGCCGTAGGGTGCATTGATATCGGCATTGCCACCACCGATGACCGTCACCTTGTTGATTGCGGTGTCGGTGTTGTAGGCCTCGGTCTTGTAGCAGAGGAACACATCATCGCCGCCGGCGCCCTTGTTCAGGTCCTGGGGCAGCTTGATGTAGCCCGCCGGGGTCGGCTCCTTGTTGTAGATGATCCTGATGTCGGTCACGGCGTTCTTCGGCTGGTCGGCCTGCCAGGCTTGCTCGTGATAGCACAGGTAGATGAAGTCGCCACCGGCACCAGCGTTGAGGTCGTACTCCACCTTGCTGTAGCCCACCGGAGGTTCGATGGTCGAGCTGCCGCCGGTGATCACCACCAACTGGTCGATGTAGTTCGCCTTGATCCGGTATTTTTCCGACTGTGCCGGCGCCCAAACGTCATCGTAGTGCTTGCGCATGGCTTCGGCTTGCGCCTCGGTCTTGCACAGGCTCCAGATTTCCTGCATGGGAATGGTCGGGACGAAATCAACGAAGTCCGGCGAGGTCCCCACGCTGTCGACCCAGGCCTGGAAACCTTCCTTGCCGCTGAACACGGCCTGTGCCTTGGTGCCGTCGCCGCCGCGGACTTCCTGGTGGGTATTGGAGTACTGGGTGAAGCTGCTGATCGACTCGCCGTACTTGGCCTTGGCTTCGGCGCTCAGCTGGCCGGTGAGCCCTTCGTAGCTGGCCTTGGCCACTACCGCCACCGAGTAGTCGCGCTTGACCCGCAGCTTGTTGGTCGAGGAGGCGAGGATGGCCCGTCCGCCCATCACGATACCGGTCAGGAAATGGCTGCCGACCCTGTCGAAATAGCGGCTGATAGCCTTGGGGTCATTGACGTTGAGCTCGTCGAGTTGCTGGCGCATGTATGGCAGCATCAATTCGCGCAGCGACGTGACCGAAGGCAGGCGCAGCGACCAGAGGTTGATCGACTGCTGGATGCGGCTGAATTCGTTTTCCGCGTTGCGCAGCGAGTTGCTGTCGAAGTCGGTGGAGAGCGAGCCGCTGAAGAAGTTGTAGCGCCCCTCGATGGCCACGCTGGTGGCCAGGCTGCGCTGGTACTCGGTAATGGTGCTGCCGGTGACGTTGGTATAGGTGGCGCTGTCGTTCTGCTGGACGTCGACGATCTCCGGAACGAAGTAGCCTGGCTTGAATGATACTTCGCGTTTTTTCGCCGTGGTCCAATCGAACAACTGCACCGCGCCGCTGTTGACACTGGCATAACTGATGAATGGGTTATAGCCAAGTCCGATAGCTTCGACGCCCGGCAGTACTTTTTCATCCAAACCTGCTTTAAAACGAATAAGTTGCAGGTGTTGGGTGGAAAAGTGCACAAGTCCTTGCGGCAAGTCGATGTTTTCCATGATGATTTCCTTATGTGTTATGGGCAGATATAACCGCTCAGCAAACGAGCAAGGAACCAGCATAGTTGGCGCAAAGATGCCGCAAGAAAACCTTGGTATTACTGCCCGGAACTTATATCTCCTTAGATAGTTTTTTCTGCGTCGAACAGGGGCGCGGGGGCAAAGGCCGGGTCATTGAACTGAGCCCATGCGGCCGCCGATTCGCCGTGTACATGCTTGTGCTTGCGCGCCACGAAGTGGGTATCCAGGGTGCCCAGGGCCACGGATACCCAGCCGGCGAAGTCGCCCGTGGTCCTGGACCAGAACAAGGTCGAGCCGCAGTGGCCGCAGAACTGGCGCACGACCTGTGCGCTGGACTGGAAATCGCGGATGGCCGCTATGCCACCGAGTATCTGCAAGGCTTCGCGCGGTACGCTGGCATAGCTGGCGAACGCCGCGCCATGGCCCTTGCGGCATTGGCGGCAATGGCAATGGGTGACGGCCTTGGGCGCGCAGGCCAGGGCATAGCGCACCGTGCCGCACAGGCAGCTGCCTTGGTAGTCGTGTTCCATCAGTCACGTCCTCTGGCTCGGCTGGGCAGAATCGCCTAGCCGCTCAATTCACATAGCTGGGCACTGCCCAGGCACCATCCTTGAACCCCCTGCAACGCACATACCCGGCGCGGTAGGTCAGCACGAAGCGCGTGCCGTCCCAGGTCCAGAACGAGCGCTTCATGCAGTCTCCGCGTGGGCTCTGCATCTGCCAGGAACCGATGTTGGCCCGCAAACGATCGAAGCGGGTCCCGGCCTCGGTCACCAGGCTGGCCAGGTAGGGCGGGCGGTCCTCGGCCACCCAGAATCCGGTGGCGGTGTTGTAGCTGTTGGCCGAGCATTGCGTGCTGACCAGTAGCCGGTGTTCATCCAGCCGTTCGATCTGCAAGGGCCTGGCATGCAGGTCGGGGCACGGCTGGTGGGCCGACAGGGCGGCGCCCAGGGCTCGGCGCAGGGCCGGGTCGTCGGCCAGTTGCGCATCTTCGGGGCGAGTATCGACCAATGGCGGGTAGGTCACGGGGGGCGAGACAGGCCGAGGCCCCGGGACCAGTTCCTCGTCATCGCCACGCCTGACGGCGGCTGTCGGCGTACCGATGCGCTCCTGCAACTCGTCCATCTTCAGCAACGCCGCGGTCGCCCCGGCACCGGACAATGGCCAGGCCCGTCCGCGGGCATCGACGAAGCGGATCTCGGTGCTGCCGGCCAGGGCGTTGACCAGGCGCCGGCTGGCGTACTCGTCGAGCCAGTAGTCCTTGGGTCCATGCTGCTTGGCGGTGTCGATCAGTTCGCCGTCCAGCACCAGGCTGACCGGCTCGGTCGGCGGCTCTTCGATCTGATCGGCAAACAGCAGGTTGCCCGTGAAGGGCGTACCTGGGCCTGCGTCGCGACTAAGGGCCACGCTGATGCCGTCGAGGCTGTCGCCCGGTGAATAGCCCATGGCCACGCAGGTACCGGTCCTGAGGCACACCAGGTCCCAATCCTTGTGCGAGAACTCGACGCCTTCGCCGGGCACCTCGGCATGGGCAAGCGTACCGAGCACCAGGAGGGGCCAGCACAGCGGGTGCAATTTCATCTTCGTCCTTGCTTGAAAGCGGGTGGGGTCCTTGAAAAACAGCAGGTTACCTAGCCCGCTCGGCAGCGTCGAGCGCTCAGGCAGCGGGCGAGCGGGCATGGCCAACGCGTGGCTTGAGTGTTTGCCCGCGCTCATCGACAATCGAGCGCAGGCTTTTCGTCGTCCAGGATGTGGGTTGCCAATAGATGAGACCGGTTCGCACAGTCGTCTCCGAAGATTTCTTTCGCCGCTTCAAGACCATCTTCGCCCCGCACCTGGCCACCCTCGGCATCGACCTGCCGCTGCTGGAGCGCGCCGATATCGAAATCCCCGGCGAGCAGTACATCGCTTTGTGGGAGGCGGCGGGCAGCGCCAACCCGTCGGTCGGCCTGGAGCTGGGCAGCCAGACCGAGGCCGGCGACTTCGGCGCCCTGGGCCATGCCATGCACTGCGCGCCGAGCGTGGAGCAGATGCTGCTGACCTTGCATACCTACATCGTGGTCTTCGCCCAGGAGTCGAGGGTCGACTACAGCCACGCCGGGCGCTTGCTGCGCATCACCTACCAGGTCACCGACAACACCGTGCTCAGCCGCCGCCAGGATGCCGAGTTCGCCATCGCCGCGATCCTGCGCCAGCTGCAACTGATCACCGCCAGCCCGGTGCGGCCGCTGCGGGTGGATTTCGAGCATGCCCGCCCGGCGGACGTGGCGGTGCACAAGCAGCTGTTCCAGTGCCCGGTTCACTTCAACCAGCCCGGCAACAGCCTGAGCTTGCCTGCCGAGGTGCTCGAGCTGCCGGTGCGCCAAGGCAACGAGCGGCTGTTCAAGGCCCTGGCGCCTTACCTGGAGCGCGAGCGCGAACAGCGCAGCGTCAGTGACGAGCTGCTGCCCCAGGTCACGCGCATGATCGCCCTGGGCATGGCCAGTGGCGTGCCATCGCTGGACGAGGTCAGTGCACGCATGGGCCTGAGCCGACGTACCTTGCAGCGTCGGCTCAAGGAGCAGGAAATCGAGTTCTCGGTGCTGGTGGAGGAGGTGCGCCGCGACCTGGCGGTGGGCTACCTGAACCACTCCGACTTCTCGATGACGCAAATCTCGCTGTTGCTCGGCTATGCCGAGTCCGGCTCGTTCACCCGTGCGTTCCGGCGCTGGACCGGGCAGTCGCCGCAGCAGTTTCGCCAGGCCGGGCGCGGGCCTGGCACCGGGTGCTGAAAATCTGGCACCGGCGGTCAATCCAGCCTTAGCCCCCCTCGATACCCTGAACGAGGCGCCAGTGCCCGCGCGCGCGTGGCCGCTGGCTTCCCTCATCTCAGGAGAGCAACGATGAGCACTGCGCATCCTCCCCTGTGGTACCCACCCTACGGCAAGACCTTCGAGCGCTTGATCTGCCTGATGCTCGGTCGCTGACCCCTGGAGCCCGGTATGCACGACAACAACAATGAACCCCGTTCCTTCTGGCAACACGATTACGGCACCTACCTGGCCAATAGCCGCCTGGCCGAGGACCTCAAGGTCGACCTGGCGGTGATTGGTGGTGGCTTCACCGGCTTGAACACGGCCTGGCAGTTCAAGCGCGACAACCCTGGCGCCCGGGTGCTGGTGCTGGAGGCGGCGCTGATCGGCTTCGGCGCCAGTGGGCGCAATGCCGGTTTCAGCACCAAGCTGTTCGGCCTGGAGCCGGAGCTGGTGGTGCTGCGCTGGGGCAAGCAACGGATGATCGAGGCCCACCGTTACCTGGAACGGGCGGTGGCCTACACCCGCGAGGTCATCGAGGCCCACGCTATCGACTCCGACTACCGCCATGCCGGGCTGGTACGGGTGAGTTATTCGCCCCGGCAACTGGCGCGCCTGGGCAAGAACCTGGAACTGTACGAGTCGCTGGGCCTGGCCGGTGACATGCGCTGGCAAAGCGCGGCGCAATTGCGTGAACGCCATGATTCGCCGCGCCTGCTGGGCGGGATTCATGAAAGCGAGACGGGCTACCTCGATCCGTGCAAACAGGTGCGCGGGCTCAAGGGCCTGGCCGCGTCGGTGGGGGTGCGCATCCATGAAGCAACGCCGGTGCTGGATATCGACCGCAGCGGCGCGTCCATCGTGCTGCGCACCCCCAACGCCCGGGTGAACGCCGACAAGCTGGTGATCGCCACCAATGCCTATGCGCGGCAGCTCCCCGGCACACGCACCTTGCAACAACGCCAGTTTCCGCTGTGGACCTACCAGGTGATCACCGAACCGTTGGGCGAGGCGCTGTGGCGCAGCATCGGCTGGGATGGGCGCGAGGCGTTTGGCGACAACCGGCAGATGCTGCATTACTTCCGCCCGACTGTGGATGGCCGCATCGTCATGGGCGGCGGCGATGTGCTGGCCTACACCGCCAGCGCCATGGCCGAGCAACCGTCGCCGGCCAGCTGGGCGCATTGCGAGGCGCACCTGAAGTGGATCTACCCGCAACTGCGCGACGTGCGCATCGCCTACCGCTGGGGCGGGCCGGTGTCGGTGAACGCCGACATGGTGCCGGAGATCAGTTTCATCGACGACGAGCGGATGATCTATGCCGGCGGTTGCTTTGGCCATGGCGTGGCGCTGAGCCATCTCAATGGGCGCACCATTGCCGACCTGCTGCAGGGGCGCCAGAGCGAGCTGAGTGATTTCTGGATCGTCAATCGCAAGGCCATCGCGATGCCGGGCACCACGTTGTCGTGCTGGGCCGGGCGCACCGCACGCCAGGCGCTGAAGGCGTGGGATTGGTGGGAGGAGCGGGGCTTGAAGGCTTGATGGGCACCACCTCGCCCTCAAGCCATGCGCTCCTCCTGTGGGAGCGGGATTACCCGCGAAGCAAGCGGCGCGGTGACTGGCACCGGCTGTGCCGGTGTTCGCGGCTGAAGCCGCTCCCACAGCGACCGCGCTAGCTTTAGCAGTTGAGCAAGACAGTTGCTCCCACAGGGATCGCGTTGAACTGCGCGATTCATTCTTCCTGTGGGTACGCCGGCATTCTCTGGCACCGAATGACAAACCCCCTGGCGCACCCGGCCAAGCCTTCGGCCAGGGGCTTGGAATACTGTCTGTCTCGCAGAGCCGGAAACGCATTTGGGCTGTCCCTCGGCGGCCCCTTTTTCTGCTCCTGTCTGCAACGAACTGCCTTTCGATAACCACAAGAACCACGCAAGGAAAAGTTCATGAAACATCGCCCCCTGTCCCTGTTGGGCGGCGCGCTGCTGGCGCTGCTCGGTACCACCACCTCATTCACCGCCCTCGCTGAACTCACCCCGACCGGCGCCGAAAAAAACGGCAACGCCGATGGCAGCATCCCCGCCTGGACCGGCGGCCTGACCCAGGCCCCGGCCGGCTGGTCGCCGGGCCACGGCGACCCCTATGCCGGCGACAAGCGCCTGTACAGCATCGATGCCAGCAACGTCGCCCAGTACCAGGAGCAACTGCCGCAAGGCCAGGTGGCGCTGATCAAGGCCTACCCGGGCTATCGCCTGGACGTCTACCCGACCCACCGCAGCTGCGCGATCCCGGCCGAGGTGGCCAAGCGCACCCAGGACTTCGCCGGCCAGGCACGCATCGGCGCCGATGGCTGGCGCCTGGAGCAGGCCGCCGGGGCCGCGGTGCCGTTCCCGCAACCGAAAAACGGCATCGAGGTGCTGTGGAACTACAAGCTGCGCTACATGGCCAAGGGCCGCAAGGCGCAGATCTCGTTCCTGCGTCGCGAGCCCGGTGGTGGGCTCACCGAGATCCGTCAGTGGGCCAGCGAGTACTACCCCTACAACGATCCGGCGGTGAAGGCGCCCGAGGACACCGGCGACATCGAAGCCAAGCTGCTCTACGACATCCAGTCGCCGTCCTCGCGCGCCGGCGAGATGTACCTGGTGCACGCGCGCCTGGACCAGCCGCAGAACGCCTGGATCTACTTCCCCGGCCAGCGCCGCGTGCGCCAGGCGCCGACCTTCGCCTACGACAACCCGATCGCCGGCTCCGACAACCTGTATTTCGTCGATCAGATCAACATGTTCACCGGTGCCCTGGACCGCTACGACTTCAAGTTGGTCGGCAAGCGCGAGATGGTGGTGCCGTACAACTCCTACCGCCTGGTGGACAAGGCCAATAGCTACGACAAGCTGATCGGCGAGCAGTACCTCGACCGTGATGCGCAGCGCTACGAGAAGCACCGGGTGTGGGTGGTCGAGGCCACGGTCAAGGCCGACAAGCGCCATTCGTTCGCCAAGCGCGTGTTCTATTTCGACGAGGACAGCTGGAGCCTGCTGCACGTGGACATGTTCGATGCCAAGGGCAACCTGTGGCGGGTGCAGGAGGGCAGCCTGTGGGCCGACCCCGAGATCCAGGCCTGCACCAGCTTCGAATACCTCAGCTACGACCTGATCGCCCGGCGCTACATTGCCGACGGCTTCACCCAGCAGGGCGCGGCCCTGGACCTCACCGCCGGCCTGCAGGGCCGGGTCAGCGACAAACTGTTCAACGCGGGCGAACTGCGCCGTCGCGGCGAGCGCTGATCTTCGGGAGACCACAGCATGAACAACCTCCCTTCGCGGGCATGGGCGAAGGCTGCCCCGTGCCCGGCGCTGGCCCTGGTGGCCGTCGGCCTGCTTGGCGCACAGCCTTGCCTGGCGTTCACCTTCGGTAGCGAGGACGGGCTCTCGGGCAGTTTCGACTCGACCTTGTCCTACGGTTTCGCCAGTCGCCTGGAATCATCCGACTGCCACTTGTTGGGGAGCAACAGTGGCGGTTGCAATACCGGTACTGGCAATGAGCTGGGCCGCTACTACAACCTCGAGCGTGGCAACGGCTACGCCAACGCCGACATCAACTACGCCAATGCCGACGACGGCAACCTGAACTACCACAAGCACGATGTGTTCTCCCAGGTCATCAAGGGCACCCATGAGTTGAGCCTGCGCTTTGGCGAGGGCTGGAGCGCATTGGGCCGGGTCGCCTGGGCTCGCGACACGAAGATGGACGATACCCGTCGTACCGACCTGCGGGGCCCGGCCCGGCGTGATGCCACCCAGCGTTTCGACCTGCTCGATCTGTGGCTGGCGAAAAGCTTCGATCTCGGCGAGATGCCGGCCAAGGTCAAGGTCGGCAACCAGGTGATCAGCTGGGGCGCGGAGCTGTTCATCAGCGGCGGCATCAACCAGATCAACGCCCTGAGCCTGCCCAAGTACCACACTCCGGGCACCCAGCTCAAAGAGGTGTTCATCCCGGCGCCCATGGCTTCGTTCAGCCTGGGCCTGAGCGACACCCTGAGCCTGGAGGGCTACTACCAGTTCAAATGGAATGCCTACGACCTGGACCCGGTGGGCAGCTATTTCTCCAGCGTCGATATCGCCGGGGAAGGGCGCCGGGCGATCTACTACCCGACGCACTACATCGAGGGCTTGCAACCGGGCATTTGCGCCGGCACCCCGACTGGACGCTGCGGCGATCCGGCCAGCAGCGGCCTGAGCCATGAGCAGATTGTCGCCAGCGGCTTGGCGGTGCCCTACGGCGGCGAGCGCAAGGCCAGCAACGGCGGCCAGTATGGCGTCGCGCTGCGCTGGATGGCCGAGTCGATCGGCACCGAGTTCGGCCTGTTCTACCAGCGCTATCACGACAAGCTGCCCTTCGTCGGCTACACGGCGCGGAGCAACCCGGATGCCCTGGTGGTGGACGACTATTTCATCAACTACGGCGAGGACAAGGACCTGTTCGGCCTGTCCGTGAGCACCCTGGTCGGGCCGGTGGCGGTCGCCGGCGAGCTGTCGTTGCGGCCCAGGGACAGCGTGGCCATCGACCCCACCGTGCCCTTCGGCCAGGCCTTCAGTGGCGGTTACAACCGCTACAGCGTGTTCGACACCGGTGAGCACAAGGGCTTCGTCGAGACGCGCAAGTGGCAGGCCGACATCAATGCCACCTACACCTTCTCGGGCAACGACCCGCTGGGTTTCATTCCCCGCGCCCTGGGCGCCTCCGATGGGTTCCTGCTGGCCGAGGTGGCGCTGGTGCGCTATCCGGGCCTGGACCTGTCCGGCGAGGTGCCCTACGTGCTGCCGGACTACTCGCTGCCCGACCGCACCTCGTGGGGCTACGTCACCGAGTTCGGGGTCAATTACCCGAACCTGTTCGGCAGCGGCGTCACCGTCACCCCGCAGCTGGACTTCAGCCATGACGTCAAGGGCACCACGCCCAACGCCATGCCCTTCGTCGAGGGACGCAAGTCGCTCACCGCGTCCTTGCTGTTCAACCACCGCGATCGCTGGAAAGGCGGCCTGCAGTGGGTGCGCTATTGGGGCGGGGGCGACAACAACCTGATGGCCGACCGCGACTTCGTCAGTGCCAACCTTTCCTACTCCTTCTGATCCGGCCGCCACGCGCTGGCAAGGCGCGTGGCGGGGAGGCTATCCATGCTGGCTTATCTGGTCTCGGCGCTCGAGCGCCTGGTCTTTCGCCATCGCCTGGCGACCCTCGGCCTGCTGGCCGTGGTCACCCTGGTGATGGGCCTGTTCGCCGCGCGTCTGGAAATGTCGGCGGGCTTCGACAAACAACTGCCGCAGCAGCACCCCTATATCAAGACCTTCAACCAGTACCGCGAGGTGCTGTTCGGCGCCAACCGGGTCATCGTGGTGCTGCGCGCGCGCCATGGCGATATCTGGAACACGACGGCGCTGTCCCGTCTGCACGACCTGACCCAGACGCTGTTCTTCCTGCCGGGCATCGACCGGCGCAGCGTGACTTCGCTGTGGACACCGAACACCCGCGCGGTGCAGATCACCGAAGAGGGCATGAAGGCCGAGGATGTGGTCGGCGGCGACGTTACCGTCGGCAACCTCGATGCCCGGGCCATCGCCGGCATCCGCGAGCGCACCCTGGCCGGTGGCTTCGTCGGCAGCCTGGTGGCCAACGACCAGCGCGGAGCGATGGTGGTGGCGGAGCTGGCCGACCCCGACCCGGTGACGGGCAAGCGCCTCGATTACCTGGCCTTCAGCCGCCAGCTGGAGGAACAGGTGCGGGCGCAGTACGCCGACGCCGACTTCGACGTGCAGATCATCGGCTTCGCCAAGCAGATGGGCGATATCGGCGCCGGCGCGCGCAGCGTGGTCGAGTTCTTTGCCCTGGCCTTCGTGCTCACGGCGTTGGCGGTTTACTGGTACACCCGTTCCTGGCGTTTGACGGTACTGCCGCTGGCGTGCTCGCTGGTGTCGGTGGTGTGGCAGTTCGGCACCCTGACGTTGCTGGGCTTCGGCCTCGACCCGCTGGCGATCCTGGTGCCGTTCCTGGTGTTCGCCATCGGCGTGTCCCACGGCGTGCAGCAAGTCAACTTCATTGCCAAGGAAGTCTGCGCCGGCGCCGATGGCATGAGCGCCGCCCGGCGCAGTTTCGTCGGCCTGATGATTCCCGGCACCCTGGCCTTGATCACGGCCTTCGTCGGGTTCGCGACCCTGGTGCTGGTGCCGATCCCGATGATCCGCGAGCTGGCCATTACCGCCTCGGTGGGGGTGGCCTACAAGATCGTCACCAACCTGGTGATGCTGCCGGTGCTGGCCAGCTATTGCCGTTTCGACGGCCGCTACGTGGCCAAGGTCGAGCGCCTGCGGGCACGCCGCGAAGGGCTGATGACCGGCCTTGGGCGTATCGTCGAACCGCGCAACGCGGTGTGGGTGACGCTGCTGGGCGCGGGGTTGATGCTGCTGGCGGTATGGCAGAGCCAGGGCCGGCATGTCGGCCATGTGCTGCCGGGCGCGCCCGAGCTGCATGCCGATTCGCGCTACAACCAGGACGTGGAACAGGTGGTCAGCCATTTCGCCCTCGGCCTGGACCTGTTCACCGTGGCCGTGCAGACCCCGGCGGGTGGCTGCTACCGGCACGACGTGATGGCCTATGTCGACCGTCTGACCTGGTACCTGGGTACCTTGCCCGGGGTGCTGTCGGCGCAAGCGCTGCCGGCCATGGCCAAGCTGGCGGCCTCGGGGGTGAACGAAGGCAACCCGAAATGGGCGGCGCTGCCGGTCGATGAACTGTCCCTGGGCGAGACCGTGCGCCAGGTGCCCGAGGCCCTGCGCCTGTTCGATGCCGAGTGCACCGTGCTGCCGGTCAACCTGTACCTGGCCGACCACAAGGCCAGCACCCTCAAGCAGATAACCGCGGCTGTCGAGCACTACCGCGAACGCCACGTGCTGGCTGGAGTGAAGGTGCGCCTGGCCAGCGGCAACGCCGGGGTACAGGCCGCCACCAACGCGGTGGTGGAGGGTTCCGAGCTGCCGATGATGCTCTACGTGTACCTGACCATCGTGCTGCTGGTGGGGCTGGTGTACCGCGACTGGCGGGCCATGCTCGCCTGCTGCCTGCCGCTGACCCTGGCGACCTTCCTCGGCTACTGGTTCATGAAGGCGCTGGACATCGGCCTGACCGTGGCGACCCTGCCGGTGATGGTGCTGGCCGTGGGCGTCGGGGTGGATTACGCCTTCTACATCTACAACCGCCTGCAAGTGCACCTGGCCGCTGGGCGCGACATCGTCAGCGCCTTCCAGCAGGCCCTGCGCGAAGTGGGCGTGGCCACGGTGTTCACCGCGTTGACGCTGTCGGTGGGGGTGGCCACCTGGTCGTTCTCGGCGTTGAAGTTCCAGGCCGACATGGGCCTGCTGCTGACCTTCATGTTCATGGCCAACATGCTGATGGCCGTGACCCTGCTGCCGGCCCTGGCGGTGGTTCTGGAAATGCTGGTTCCGCGGCGGGGGCCGGTTCGCGCGCCCCTGGCCGCTCATTGAGAAGGGCTTACTGATGAAGAGGCTTGGAATCTTGCCCCTGGTCATGGGGTTGATGGCGGCGGGGCAGGCCTGGAGCGCGCCGGCGATCGCCCTGGGCGATGTGCGCCAGGCAGCGCTGGTGGCGGTGGCCCGGGCCGGGGACGGGCTGGTCGCGGTGGGCGATCACGGCGTGGTGGCGCTGTCCAGCGATGGCCAGCACTGGCGCCAGGCGCGCAGCGTGCCGGTGGACGGGCTGCTGACCGCGGTCAGCTTCATCGATGCGCGCCAGGGCTGGGCGGTAGGCCATGGCGGGGTGCTGTTGCACAGCGTCGACGGCGGCCAGCAGTGGACCCAGCAGGCGTCCCTGGACGGCAAGCCAGTGCTGCTGTCCGTGCTGTTCACCGATGCCTGCCATGGCCTGGTCGTCGGTGCCTATGGCTATGCCGCGCGCACCAACGACGGTGGCGCCACCTGGCAGGCGTTGCGGGTGGGCGGGGAGGGCGATGACTTCCACCTGAATCAGGTGTTCAGGGCCGCCGATGGCAGCCTGTATATCGCTGGTGAAGCCGGGCACGCCTATCGCTCCAGCGATCAGGGCGCCTCCTGGCAGCCCCTGGACACCGGCGTCAGCGGCTCGCTGTGGACCGGCATCGGCTTGCGCGATGGCCGCGTGCTGCTGGCCGGGATGAGCGGCCGGGTGGTGCTGGGCGACGCGCGCGGCGAGCATTGGCGCCTGCTCGACAGCGGCAGCCGCGAGGCGATCAGTGCCGTGGCCGAGCTGGACGATGGCCGCGTGGTGCTGGTGGGCAACGCCGGGCTGCTGGCGCTTGCCGACCCGGCGCTGACGCACTTCACCGTCAGCCAGCGCGAGGACCGCTTGAACATCGCCGCGCTGGCCACGCAATCCGGGCGTTTGCAGTTGTTCGGCGGCGCCGGGGTGATCGACAGCCTGGCGCCGGATGCCAAGGCCACTGTCACCTCCCGCCAAGCCGCCGAAAATGCCCGTCGATAGACTCGAGCCCAGGCCCATCGCCTGTTGCGGAGCCCCCATGTACAAGCATTCCTTGCGTCATCTGTTGTCTGTCCTGGCGCTGCTGGCCGCCGCCGCGCCGGCCCTTGCCGGCTTCGTGCCGGAGCAGGCGCGGGTCGAGGTCCTGGCTGACCATCGCGACCAGCACTGGTTCTGGATCTGGGGCAGCAACGCCCCGAATATGGTCGATGGCCGTGCCTACCTGTTCGACGACCAGGGCCGCAACCTTGGCCAACTGAGCACCGGTATCTGGTCCAACGGCCTGCAGCTGGCACGCAGTCGCGACGAGCTGTATGCCACCGAGATCTATTTCAGCCGTGGCGTGCGCGGCCAGCGCAGCGATGTGGTCACCGTCTACGACGCCAGGACCCTGAGCCCCAAGCGCGAGATCCCGATTCCGGCCAAGCGCATGACCGCGCTGATCTCCACGGGCTTGAGCGTGCTGTCCGACGACGAGCGCTTCCTGTTGGTGCTCAACTTCACCCCGGCGCAGTCGATCTCGGTGGTGGACCTGGCGCACGAGCGCTTCGTCACCGAGGTGCCGATCCCCGGCTGTGCGTCGATCTATCCGGCCGGTCCGCGCGACTTCTATGCCATCTGTGGCAATGGCGGGTTCTTCCACCTGCGCCTGGATGAGCAGGGGCAGGTGGCGTTGCAGGAGCGCACCGCGCCGGCGTTCGATCCGCTGCAGGACCTGCTGCTGACCACCGGCGTGCGCGATGGCCAGACCTGGTACTTCGTCTCCCAGCACAACCAGGCGTATGCCCTGGGCATGACCGCCGACGGCGTGCGCGCGCAGCAGCGCTGGTCGTTGCTGAGCGATGCCGAGCGTGCCGATGGCTGGGGTATCGCGGGTAACCACGGCGTGGCCTTGCACCAACGCAGTGGGCGCCTGTTCGTGTTGATGCACAAGGATGCGCCGGAGAACTACCAGAAGCCCGGCACCGAGGTCTGGGTGTTCGATGTGGCCACGCACAAACGCTTGGCACGCTTGGCGCTCAAGGAACAGAGCACGGCCATCGGCGTCAGCCAGGGAGCACAACCACGGCTGTACAGCCTGGATTGGGTCGTGCCGATGCCGAGCCTGTTCACCCTGTGGATCTACCTCACCCAGGGCGAGGCCGGGCTGACGCCATTGCTGCGCCAGGGCGTGAACCTGTACGACGCCGACAGCGGCGAGCACCTGCGCAGCGTCGGCGACATCCCCCTGGGCTTTCTCAATGTGGTGATGCCATGGTGATCCTCGATCTGCTGCGCGACCCCCTGGTGCATGTCGCCAGTGCCGGGGGGCTGGCCTTGCTGCTGGGGGCTGCGGCGCTGCACAAGCTGCACGATCAGCGGGCGTTCGCCGAGGTGTTGCGGCGTTATGCGCAGGTGCTGGGACGCTGGTGCGCGGCAGCGCTGTGGCTGCAGCTGCTGCCGGTGCTGGAGGTGCTCGCCGCCGTCGGCGTGCTGCTGAGCCTGTGCTGGCCGCTGGCGGCGCTGCCTGCGCTGGCGTTGCTGGTGCTGTATGCCGGCGTTCTGGCCGCGGCGGTGAGCGACGGGGCAGCCGTCGAGGACTGCGGTTGCCATTTCGGCGCTCGCCGCCAGCCGCCGTCCCAAGCGCTGGTCTGGCGCAACCTGTTGCTGGCGCTGGCCGCCGGCAACCTGCTGGCCACGGTGGGCGAACGCCCGCTGACCTGGCTCGACGGTTTCACCCTGGTGTTCGCCTTCATCAGCGTCGCCGCCCTGTACCTGCTGGCCAACCAGCTGATCGCCAACCGTGCAACCCCGAGGCAACGGCCATGACCTACGCACTGATCATTTCCAGCCTGCTGTCCTGGGCGATCATCCTGATGCTGACCCTTGCCGTGTGGGCCCTGGCGCGCCAGGTCGGGCTGCTGCACGAACGCATCCAGCCGGTGGGGGCGTTGTCCCTGGGCAAGGCGATCAAGGCCGGAGACACCGCGCCCGTGTTCACCTTGGCCAGCCTGACCGGAGGCTCGGTCAGCCTGGGTGGCACCGACCAGCAAGGGCAGGGCACCTTGCTGTTCTTCCTTTCCGAGACATGCCCGGTATGCAAGACGCTGCTGCCGGTGCTCGATGCGCTGCGCCGCCAGGAGCGTCTGAGGGTGGTGCTGGCCAGCGATGGCGAAGCGGATGAGCACCTGGCCTTCATCGCCGCCCACGGCTTGCAGGCATTCCCCTACCTGCTGTCCCGAGAAGTGGGCCTGGCCTACCAGATCAGCAAGCTGCCCTACGGCGTGCTGATCGACGAGCACGGCACGGTCGCCAGCCACGGCTTGGTCAACACCCGCGAGCACCTGGAGAGCCTGCTGGAAGCTCGGCGCCTGGGGCATGCCACCGTCCAGGCCTACAACGCCGCGCAACAGGGGCTGCAGTCATGACGATCCGCTGGTTCGACGAAGCCACCCAACTGCTGACCCGCCGCGTCGCCCGCGGCACCTCGCGCCGGGGTTTCCTCGGCGGCCTGGGCACCTTGCTGGTCGGCGCCGGGGCGACCACCCTGCTGCCGGTGTTTCGCGGCGACGCCTTCGCCCAGTCCAGTGCCGCGCTACAGGAATCGGGTGACCCGAACAGCTGCGAGTACTGGCGCCACTGCGCCATCGACGGCTTCCTTTGTGGTTGCTGCGGCGGGACCTCCAGCAGTTGTCCGCCGGGCACCGTGCGTTCGGACATCACCTGGATCGGCACCTGCCGCAACCCCACCGACGGCAAGGACTACGTGATCTCGTACAACGACTGCTGTGGCAAGAGCAACTGTGGCCGCTGCGTGTGCCAGCGCGACCAGGGCGATACGCCGTTGTACCGCCCGCAAAGCTCCAACGACCTCAACTGGTGCTCCGGCAGCCAGGCCGACATGCCCTACCACTGCTCGCTGTCGGTGGTGATCGGGGTCAAGGAGTAGGGCGTGGCCAGGCGACTGCCCTGGGCGTTGTGCTGGGTGCTGGCGCTGCCGGCCTGGGCCACCGAGCCGCGCCAGTTCGACTACATGCTCAACTGCCAGGGCTGCCACCTGCCCGACGGCAGCGGCAACCCCGCCCGCGGCGTGCCGGCCTTTCCTGGCCAACTGGGCCGGTTCCTGTCGCTGCCGGGCGGGCGCGAGTACCTGGTGCAGGTGCCCGGCTCGGCGTTGTCGGGGCTGTCGGACGAGGCCCTGGCCAACGTACTCAACTGGATGCTGGCGCGCTTCGACCCCGGCCACCTGCCCGCAGATTTCCAGGCTTACACCGGGGCCGAAGTGCGGCGCTGGCGCCAGGCCGTGCCCAGCGATGTGAACGCCATTCGCGAGCGCCTGTTGCAAGGCCTTGCCAAACAAGAACAAGGAAAAATCGACCGATGAGATCACGCCTGTGTGCAGGGGTGCTGGCACTCGCCGCCAGCCTGTCCACCCACGCCGCGCCGTCACCGCCCCAGGCAGCCACCTGCGTGGCCTGCCACGGCGCCGAGGGCCAGGGTAATCCGGCCCTTGGCGCGCCACGCCTGGCCGGGCAGCAGGCCGAGTACCTGCTCGCGCAATTGCGCGACTTCCAGGCCGGGCGCCGTGGCTACGACCCACAGGACAGCTACGGTGGGCAGATGCGCGCGATCGCCGCCAGCCTGGGCGAGGGCGACCAGCAGCTGCTGGCGCAGTACTTCGCCGGGCTCGGTGCGCCAGCCACGCCAATGGCCAGCGACGGGGCAGGGCACGCGCTCTACCAGAGCACCTGCGCCGCCTGCCACGGCCCCCAGGCGCAAGGTTTCGCGCACCTGAAAACGCCCAACCTGCGGCTGCTCGAGCGTGCCTACCTCGCGCGGCAGCTGCAGGCCTTCACCGACGGTAGGCGCGGCAGCGAACAGCACGCCAGCGAGCTGGCGATCTGGATGCGCGGCATTGCCTTGCAACTGCGCGACGACGGACAGCGCGAGGCGTTGCTCGACCACATCGCCGCACTACCGTCCGCCAAGCAGCCTTAGGCGACCGCCCCACACATACAAGGCAAGTGAACCCCATGCCATCACCTACATTCCTCAAGGGCCTGCGCCACGAACTGGCCAACCGCGCCTTCGCCCACGCGGCGGTCACGCGCATGGCCCGGCGCCTGGAAGGCCAGCCAGCGCATCCTTTCTGGCAAGCCTATGCCGAGCTCGAAGCGTTCAACCAACCGCGTTACCAGGCCGCGGCCGAGCGCTGGGGGCTGGACGCCACCCCGCGCCTGACGACCCGCCTGAAAGCCTGGCTGGTGTCCTCGGTGCCACGCCCCCTGCAGGGCCTGTTGCTGCGCCTGGTGCACCGCGAAACCGTGAAGTACATGGCCTGGCTCCAGGGCCTGGGGTGCAGCGGGCCGGCCGACGCCCGACGTTTTCTCGGCTACATGCTCGACCAGGAGCAGTTGCAGCTGGAGATGATGGGCCTGGCCCTGAACGGGCGTTATCGCGACGTGACTGGTCGCGCCGACGCATTTTTCCGCAAGTACAACGGTGTCACCCTGCTGGAGTTGCCATGAACGTCCTGATCGTCCACGCCCACCACGAACCGCAATCCTTCAACGCCGCCATGGCCCGACTGGCGCAAACGGTGCTGCAGGGCCAGGGCCATGCCGTGCAGGTATCGGACCTGTACGCCATGGGCTTCAACCCGGTGGCCAGTGCCGCCGACTTCCAGCAGCGCGCCAACCCGGACTACCTGGTGTATGCCCTGGAACAGCGCCATGGGGTCAAAGGCGGCACCCTGGCCGCCGACATCGCCGCCGAGCTGGACAAGCTGCGCTGGGCCGACCTGCTCATCCTCAACTTCCCCATCTACTGGTTCGGCATGCCGGCCATCCTCAAGGGCTGGATCGACCGGGTGTTCGTCTCCGGCTTCTGCTATGGCGGCACGCGCATCTACGACCGTGGTGGGCTCAAGGGCAAGCGGGCGATGCTGGCGTTTTCCCTGGGCGGCCAGGCGCATATGTTCGGCCCCGGCGCGGTGCATGGCGAACTGCAGACATTGCTGCAGCCGATCCAGCGTGGGGTGCTGGGCTATGTCGGCTTGTCGGTGCTGCCACCCTTCGTGGCCTACCATGTGCCGTACATCAGCGAGGCGGCCCGCCACGAGTGCCTGGAGCGCTATCGCCAGCACCTGCTGAGCCTCGATGAGCGCCCGCCGCTGGAGTTCCCGTCGCTGGACGACTTCGATGCCAGCTTGCGCCCGCTGGGAGGGGCCTGATGCGCCCGGTTCAGCTCGAATACCGCGCGGGCATCGCCTGGCTGACCTTGGACCGCCCCGGCCAGCGCAACAGCTTCGACCTGGCCATGGCCCAGGCGTTGGCCGATGGCGTGGCGCAGCTGGCGGCCGAGCCGCCACGGGTGGTGGTGCTGCGCAGCCGTGGCGGGCACTTCTCGGTCGGCGGCGATATTCACCATTTCCAGGCGTTGCTGGATGGCTCGCAGCAAGACCAGGTCGCCGGCGTGACCCAGTTGCTGGGCGCGGTCAATGAGGCCGTGCTCGGCCTGACCCGGTTGCCTTGTCCGGTGCTGGGCTTGCTTGAAGGTGCCGTGGCTGGCTTCGGCCTGTCGCTGGCGCTGGCCTGCGACCTGCTGATCGCCAGCGAGAGTGCTCGCCTGGTGTTGGCCTATGGCGGTATCGGCATCAGCCCGGACGGTGGCGGCAGTTGGCACTTGCCGCGCCAGTTGGGCTTGCACCGGGCATTGGCGATGGCGCTGCTCGACACGCCGTTGACGGCCGCCGAGGCGCAGCGCCTGGGGCTGGTGGTGCAAGTCGTGGCGCCTGGGGAACTGGCGGCAGCGGGGCAGGCCATGGCCCTGCGCCTGGCCTGCGGATCCGGCGCGGCCCAGGCGGCGAGCAAGCGCTTGTTGCGTGAGGGCCTGGAGCGTGACCTGGGCGCAGGGTTGCAGGCCGAGCAGGCACTGTTCACCCAGTTGTCCACCCAGGCGGATTTCGCCGAGGGGGTGGCGGCGTTCCGTGCCCGGCGCACGCCATGCTTCGGCGCTAAGACCCAGGGTTGAAGGCCGCCTCGATGAAGCGCTCGATGGACTGCTCTTCGAGAATTTCGATGGAAAAATGCCCGAAGCGCTTGGGCAACCAGAGGATCCGCGCGCCGGCCGGCGACTGCAGGTCGGCGCGGGCCAGCGGCTGGCCGTTCTCGTCCTCGGGCTGCACGCCCCTGGCCAGCAGTTCGTCGTAGGCCTGCTCGATGTCCGGGGTGGAGTAGCAGTGGCGGTAGATCATGCCTTCGCCGTGCTGGTCGAGCAGGGTCCTCAGGTTGCCCGCCGACGGCTGGACCAGCATGAAGCGCTCCTGGCCCAGGCGCGCCACCGCGTAGCGCACCCGCAGGCCGCCGCGGTCCCAGACCTGGGTGGTGGAAATCTCGGCGCCGAGGACCTGCTGGTAATAGGCGCAGGCGGTTTCGAGGTGGTCGACCAGTACATCCACATGGCTGAATTTGAGCTGCATGACGAGGCTCCTGAGGGGGCGTTCAGTATGCCCGTCGGGCGGACAGTCGCAAACGGTGGACATGGCTCTTTGACATACGTCCGGGGGGCGTCTAAACGGAATTAAGGGCCTGTCACCCCCGTGGGGATCATCATGCCGATGGCTGCTCGCGTACCCGCCACCCTTGCCCCTGCGTTGCGCTTCGTAGCCCATCCGCCGTGACGGGCATGCCGTTGCCCTGGACCGCGTGACCGCGTCAGCGGCACGTGCCGGCTCGACCCTGACCTGGTGAATACGATCATGAAGATCCTGCTGATGCTCTGCGTCTGCCTGTTGGCAGCCTGCGCCATGAACAAACCTTTGCGTGATGACCAGGTGGTGACTTGCGCCACCATCGTGTCGTGTAGCCACAGTTACTATGAGCTGCATACGCAGCCGAACTACGAGATAGGTTTCGTCGAGTACAGCGAGCGTGGCAACGATTTCTTCCCGGATCGGACACAAAAGCTGATCGAGCGCCTGAAGGGTTACTCCGCCGAAGGCGACCTGGCCATGGTGGTCTTTATCCACGGCTGGAAGCACAACGCCGACCAGCAGGACGCCAACGTCGTCAGCTTCACCAAGGCACTGGCCAACCTGGCGCAGTCCGGCGTATTGGGCAAGCGCAAGCTGGTTGGCCTCTATGTCGGTTGGCGCGGCCTGTCGATGCATGGCCTGGGCAGCGAGAACCTGACCTATTGGGACCGCAAGGCGGTGGCCGAGGAAGTTGGCCGCGGTGGTGTCACCGACCTGCTCACCCAGCTCGAACAGATCGACCGCAAGGACAGGAACTACCTGGTGATCGTCGGCCACAGCTTCGGCGGTGCCATCACCCTCAGCGCCCTGCATGACCAGTTGCTCGAACGCCTGCATAACCAGCAATTGGGCAACAAGGTGCGGGCTTTCGGCGATGCGGTGATCATGCTCAACCCCGCCATCGAGGCCGACCAGGGGTTGCTGCTCAAGGAGAACAGCCTGAAGGTCGGTGTTTCGGGGGCGCAGGCTCAGCCATTGCTGTATGTGATCAGTTCGGAAAACGACAGTGCCACCCATTACTTCTTCCCGCCGGGGCAGTGGCTGGGGGTCAACCTGAGCTGGAGCCAGGTCGACCTTCAGCGCCGCTATCGCGGCATGCCGTTCGTGCTGCGCGAAGAAACACTGGATACCACGGCGCTCGGCAACTACAGCCTGTTTCACACCGCGCGGATAACGGATATTGAACCGAACTCCGCCGGGGTCTCGACCAAGGCGCTGGAGGGAGTGAAGTTCGGCGACTGGGAGCTGACCAGCTACTGCACGCCCGATGGCAACAATGGCGGGCCACAGGTGCAACGCATGCCGTGCTACAGCAACGAGCCGGTGAATTTCATCTATACCTCCAAGTCCTTCATCAGCAGCCACAACGATATCTTTGGCGATCAGGTGATCGCGTTCCTGGCCACGGCGGTGGGCAAGGCGATCTATGAACGCACCGAAGGCCGCGACTACCTCAAGGCCTGCCGCGACGAAAGCGGGTTTCAGTTCGCCAAGTGTTTCGACTATCACTATCAGACAGCGCGACGCACGCGTGCGCAGCTTGAGTGAACGGGGGAGCGGGGGCGACGTTTGCAGTATCATGCGCGGCCGTGACCGGAGCAGCCCATGGCCAAAGACATCGATACCCCCTGCGTTTCCCTCTGCCAGCTCAACAGCGAGCTGTGCGTGAGTTGCGGCCGTACCCGCGAAGAGATCCGCAAGTGGCGGGGGATGAAACGCCCGGAGAAGATGGCCACGGTGCAGCGGGCTGCGGCGCGGTTGAAGGCGGTGTTGAAAAAGAATGCCAGGCGGGGAGGGTAGCGGCTGGCGGTGTTCGCCGAATGCCTCATGGCGCCCTCAAGCGATTGCCCATACCATTGATGCACACTTTCGATCAAACCCGTGGAGCCCGAGGGTGAGCATCAACTTCGACCTGAACGACCTCAAGGCCTTTCGCGCCGTCGTCGAGCAAGGCAGCTTCCGCCGCGCCGCCGAAGCGATCCGCATCACCCAGTCGGCCTTGAGTCGACGCATCGAGAAGCTCGAGTCGGCGCTGGGCGTGAAACTGCTCGAACGCACCACGCGCAAGGTCGCGCTGAGCAACGTCGGGCGGGCGTTCCTGCCGCAGGTGGAGCGCTTGCTCGATGACCTCGACCTGGCCCTGCTCAGTGTTGGTGATGGCGGGGCGCTGCGCACCGGCACCCTGACCATCGCCTGCGTGCCGTCGGCGGCCTACTACTTCATGCCCCATGCGATCCGCGCCTTCCATGGCCAGTACCCCAACGTCAGGATCAGCCTGCTCGATGCCTCGGCCAACGAGGTCAGCGCGGCGGTGGCCTCGGGCGAGGCGGATTTCGGCGTGAGCTTCACCGGCAACCTGGCGCCGGAGATCGAGTTCAGCCCCCTGCTCGAAGAGCGCTATGTCATCGCCTGCCGACAGGATCACCCGCTGGCGCGCCAGGCCGAGGTGACCTGGGCCGAGGCCTACCGTCACGACTACATCAGCCTCGGCAAGGCGTCGGGCAACCGCCTGGTGCTGGACCGCGCGCTGGCGGGCATGGTGGTGCAGAAGCAGAGCATCTGCGAGGCCCAGCATGTAACCACCTTGCTGGGGTTGATCGAGGCGGGGCTGGGGATCGCCGCGGTGCCGTCGATCGCCATGCCGCTGGGGACGCATCCGATCCTGGCCCAGGTGGCTTTGGTCGAGCCGCAGGTAACCCGGCAGATGGGCGTGCTCAAGCGCCGCGGGCGTACCTTGACTCCCGCGGCCCTGGAGTTCGAGCGCTTGATCCGGCTGTTGCCCGGAACCTTACCGGGGCACTGAGTCCAGGCCGGTGGCCTGCACGGTTGCTTGCACCTGGGGGGAGGCCAGGTAGTCGAGCAGTTGCCGCGCCTCGGCGGGGTGCTGCGCGTTGCTCGGGATGCCGGCGGCGAAACGGGTCACCGACTGCACGTCCTCGGGGAGCTTGCCGGCAAAGGTCACACCGGGCACCGGCAGCAGCTCGGCGACCTGTTGCAAGCCCATCTGGTAATCGCCCTTGGCGACCACCGAGGCCACCGGAATACGCTCGATCATGCGGCTGCGCGGTGCCAGTTGCGGCTGTATCCCCAGCTTGGCGAACAGCTGTTTCTCGACGTACACGCCGCTGGCGCTGTCCGAATAGGCCACCGAGCGGGCGGCCAGCAAGGTTTTCTTCAAGCCGGCGGTGGTGCTGATATCTGGCTTGGGCTGCCCGGCCCGCACCACCAGGCCGATGCGCGAATCGGCCAGTTCCACCCGCGAGTCGGCCGCCACCTTGCCCTGGTGGATCAGTTCGTCGAGGGCGTAGCCGACCATGATCACCACATCGGCGGACTCACCGCGTTGCAGGCGATTGGGGATCGCCTCCGGCGCCTTGCCCATGGAGGGGCCGAGCACGGTGGTCAGGGTGTTGCCACTGCTGGTGGCGAACTGTGGACCGAGGCGGTTGTAGGCGGCGGTGAAGCCGCCCGAGGTCATCACGGTGAGGTCGGCGGCCCAGGTGAAGCCGCACGGCACGCAGGCGGCCAGGGCCAGCAATGCTTGGCGCAAAAGACTCATCAGGGCCTCCTCAGGCGGCGACGCCGGCCGGGCGGCTGGCCAGACGGCGGTACAGCACCAGCGTGGCGGTGAACGCGCAGGCAGCGGCGACCATCATCCAGTAGGCCGGCGCGGCCTTGTCGCCGGTGACGTGGATCAACCAGGTCGAGATCGCCGGGGTGAAACCACCGAACAGCGCCGTGGCCAGGCTGTAGGCCAGGGAGAAGCCCGCCACCCGCACCTGCACCGGCATGATTTCGGTGAGCGCCGGGATCATTGCGCCGTTGTACAGGCCGTAGAGGCAGGAGAACCACAGCAGCACTTCGAGCATGTGCCCGAAGCTCGGTGCCAGGGCCAGGTATTCCAGGGCCGGGTAGGCCGTGAGCACGGTCAGCAGCGACATCGCCACCAGCAACGGCTTGCGTCCGCAACGGTCGCTCAGGGTGCCGCCGATGGGCAGCCAGATGAAGTTCGACACCGCCACCAGCAGGGTCACCAGCAGCGCATCACGGGTGCTCAGTTGCAGCACGGTCTTGCCGAAGGTGGGCGCGTACACGGTGATCATGTAGAAGGCGGTGGTGGTCATGGCCACCATCAGCATGCCCAGCAGCACCACCCCGGCGTTGTCCAGCAGGGTGCGCAGCACGGCCTGCATGTCCGGGCGATGCTGGCGGGCGGCGAACTCCTCGGTTTCGGCCAGGTTGCGCCGCAGCAGGAAGATCACCGGGATGATCATGCAGCCGACGCCGAACGGCACGCGCCAGCCCCAGTCCGCCAGCTGTGCCGGCGCCAGCCACTGGTTCAGGGCAAAGCCCAGGGCGGCGGCGACGACGATGGCCACCTGTTGACTGGCGGACTGCCAGCTGGCGTAGAAGCCCTTGTGCCCGGGCGTGGCCATTTCGGCCAGGTACACCGACACGCCGCCCAGCTCGGCACCGGCGGAGAAGCCTTGCAGCAAGCGGCCGAGCAGCACCAGCGCCGGGGCCCACAGGCCGATGCTGGCATAGCCGGGCACCAGCACGATGAGCAAGGTGCCGCTGGCCATGATCGCCAGGGTGACGATCAGGCCCTTGCGGCGGCCGACATCGTCGATGTAGGCACCGAGCAGCACGGCGCCCAGCGGCCGCATCAGGAAACCGGCGCCGAACACGGCGAAGGTCATCATCAGGGCGGCGAATTCGTTGCTGGCCGGGAAGAAGGCCGCGGCGATATGGGTGGCGTAGAAGCCGAACAGGAAGAAGTCGAACTGTTCGAGGAAGTTTCCGGACGTGACCCGAAAGACCTGGGCGGCCTTCGACTGGCCCCGGGGCGCAGGCTGATGCATGTGGTTCTCCAGCGTTTTCTTAGCTTATTTGTAAGTGCTTGTAACTGGAGATTCTGGGTGAAAGCGCGGCGCAGGATAATCGTTGTTTTTGCATGGATTGATGCACATATGCGATCAATCGCCCTGCAGGAGCCAGCCTTGCTGCGAACCAGGCGCCGCCGATGCCTGCCTCGGTAGCTTGCAGACGTTGGACAATGCTAGCTTGCGTCGCCCGCCCGCCATGAGGCGGTGCAGGCCATGTGCAGATGACAAGGACGGTTGCAGTGAACGACACCCCTTCGCTAGTGAGAAAAATGCTGCTTTGGGCCCTGGGGCTGGTGGTAGTGCTGCCCGTCATGCTGCTGGCGGGGTATGCCTGCCTGGCGGCGATGATCGTCATCCCGGCCATGTCCTTCGAGCAGCTTGATGATCCTTGGGAGTATCACCTTACCCGTTTGGCCGCGGTTGTCGTGGTGGCCATGGGCTTGCTCGGCCTGCGGGCCGGGGGCAGGCTTTACCGGCACTTTCTGCGCAGTACCCGAGCACCGGCGTGGTCGCGTTCTGCCTGGCTTGGCCTGGCGTGTGGCACTGTGGCAAACCTGGTATTCCTGAGCTGGCTGCCCAGGCTCGAACAGCATGAATTGATTCTGCTGGGGTGGCCGCTGATCGGCAGTGTGGCATTTGCCCTGTTGCTGCTGGGTGCCCGGCACCGCCGTCATGAACCCTCTCGCTGAACGCCTATCAGCCTGACGGCAACACTTTCTGCCAAAAATCCCGGATAATGCCGGCCATTTATCCGTCCCGCCCGCTTTCTGGTACCCCGCGCATGGAAATCAAGGTCAATTTTCTCGACAACCTCCGTCTGGAGGCCAAGTTCGACGACTTCACGGTGATCGCCGACCAGCCGATCCGCTACAAGGGCGACGGCTCGGCCCCGGGGCCGTTCGACTACTTCCTGGCCTCCTCGGCGTTGTGCGCGGCGTACTTCGTCAAGCTGTACTGCCAGACCCGCGACATTCCCACCGAGAACATCCGCCTGTCGCAGAACAACATCGTCGACCCGGAGAACCGCTACAACCAGATCTTCAAGATCCAGGTCGAGCTGCCCGAGGACATCTCCGAGAAGGACCGCCAGGGCATCCTGCGCTCCATCGACCGCTGCACCGTGAAGAAAGTGGTGCAGACCGGCCCGGAATTCATCATCGAGCAGGTCGACAACCTCGATGCCGATGCCCAGGCGCTGCTGATGCCGGTGTCCGACAGCAGCACCTACATCCCCGGCAAGGACCTGCCGCTGGAGCAGACCATCGCCAACATGTCGGCGCTGTTGGCCAACCTGGGGATGAAGATCGAGATCGCCTCGTGGCGCAATATCGTGCCCAATGTCTGGTCGCTGCATGTACGCGATGCGCAGTCGCCGATGTGCTTCACCAACGGCAAGGGCGCCACCAAGGAAGCGGCGCTGGCCTCGGCGCTGGGCGAGTTCATCGAGCGGCTCAACTGCAATTTCTTCTACAACGACCAGTTCTGGGGCGAGGACATCGCCAACGCGGCGTTCGTGCATTATCCCAACGAACAGTGGTTCCAGCCAGGGCCCAAGGATGCGTTGCCGGCCGAGATCCTCGACCAACACTGCCTGGAGATCTTCAACCCGGATGGCGAGCTGCGCGGCTCGCACCTGTACGACACCAACTCGGGCAACAAGGCGCGCGGCATTTGCTCGCTGCCGTTCGTGCGCCAGTCCGACGGCGAGACGGTGTACTTCCCGTCCAACCTGATCGAGAACCTGTACCTGAGCAACGGCATGAGTGCCGGCAACACCCTGGCCGAAGCCCAGGTGCAGTGCCTGTCGGAGATCTTCGAGCGGGCGGTCAAGCGCGAGATCCTCGAAGGCGAACTGTGCCTGCCCGATGTGCCGCAGGCGGTACTGGCCAAGTACCCAGGCATTGTCGCTGGCATCCAGGGCCTGGAGGAGCAGGGCTTCCCGGTGCTGGTCAAGGATGCCTCGCTGGGCGGTGAGTTCCCGGTGATGTGCGTGACCTTGATGAACCCGCGCACCGGCGGCGTATTCGCTTCGTTCGGCGCCCATCCAAGCTTCGAGGTGGCGCTGGAGCGCAGCCTTACCGAACTGCTCCAGGGCCGCAGCTTCGAGGGCCTGAACGACTTGCCGCAGCCGACCTTCGACAGCCTGGCGCTGACCGAGCCGAACAACTTCGTCGAGCACTTCATCGACTCCAGCGGCGTGGTGTCGTGGCGCTTCTTCAGTGCCAAGGCCGATTTCGAGTTCGTCGAGTGGGATTTCTCCGGCCAGGGCGCCGACTCCAACGTGCAGGAGGCGCAGACCCTGTTCGGCATCCTCGAGGATCTGGGCAAGGAAGTGTACATGGCGGTCTACGACGACCTCGGCGCCACCGCCTGTCGCATCCTGGTGCCGGGCTACTCGGAAATCTATCCGGTCGAGGACCTGATTTGGGACAACACCAACCGCGCCCTGGGTTTCCGTGCCGACATCCTCAACCTGCACAAGCTGGACAACCGCTCGCTGAAGCTGCTGCTCAAGCGCCTGGACAACGCCGAGGTGGACGACTACACCACCATCACCACGCTGATCGGCGTCGAGTTCGACGACAACACCGTATGGGGCCAGCTGACCATCCTCGAGCTGAAGCTGCTGGTGCAGCTGGCGCTGCAACGCTTCGACGAGGCCAAGGAACTGGTGGAGATGTTCCTGCAGTTCAACGACAACACCGTCGAACGTGGCTTGTTCTACCAGGCGCTGAACGTGGTGCTGGAAGTGCTGCTGGACGATGAACTGGAAATGGCCGACTACGAAGCCAATTTCCGCCGCATGTTCGGCAACGAACGGATGGACGCGGTGCTGGGTTCGGTGGATGGCAGTGTGCGCTTCCATGGCCTGACCCCGACCAGCATGAAGCTCGAAGGGCTGGATCGCCACCTGCGCCTGGTGGACAGCTACAAGAAGCTGCATGCCGCCCGGGCCAAGGCGGCCGGGCTGTAATAACACGCTTGGCGCCACAGCATCAGGGCCGCTTTGCGGCCCTTTTTGTGGGTGTCGTTATTGCGGCAGTTGCGCGAGGGCGCGGGCGAAGGCGTCCTCGAAGATCGTGTTCAGGCTTTGCGCCAGGGCGTCTTCGATGGCCGCGGCGGTCAGCAGGCCCTGGGCGAAGCCGATGCCTTGTTCCTTTGCAACCGCCAACTGCTGGCTGTTCTCCGCTTCCGCCATGTCACCCAGGTAGTGGGCGGCGCGATAGGCGTAGCGCTCAGGGAGGGCCAACTGTTCAAGTGCCTTCAACGAGAGGGCGAACTGGCTGGCGGCGGCGGGTTTCAGGCTGAGTTGCTCGAACTGGAGCAGGCTCAGGCGATCGGTAGTCAAGGCGAATCTCCGTTTCTGGGTGGGAACACTGGGTTACTGTCCTGCGTTTTGCCGCTCAACGGAAGAGGCGCAGGGCATTAATCCCAAAAAAAGTTGGCGTGCCCACGCGCCAGGCTGGGGCTGGGTGATTGTCGCAGTGCTCGGCAAAAGGCACCATCAGGTTTTTTGACACAAGGATAGCGTCAATGTCCATTGCGCACCTGCACCTGGTCTGCGGCCTGATCGCCGCCGGCAAGTCCACACGGGCCGCGGCCCTGGCCTGTGAACACGACGCCTTGCTGCTGAGCGAGGACGACTGGCTCGCCCGGCTTTACCCGGACGAGATCCGCTCGGTGGCGGACTACGTCCGCTGTGCCGCGCGCCTGCGCGAAGTGCTTGGCCCGTTGTTGCGCCAGGTGTTGGCCAAGGGCATGCCGGTGGTGCTGGACTGGCCGGCCAACACCCGCGAGGCGCGGGCCTGGTTTCGCGATCTGGCCCAGGCGGCGGGGGTACCGTGCAGCCTTCATTACCTGGCGGTCGACGCGGCGCTCTGTCGGGCCCGGCTGCATGCCCGTAACGCCCAGGGCACGCATGCGTTTGCCGCCACGGATGCCGAGTTCGACTTGATCAGCCGCCATTTCCAGGCGCCGAGCGCCGACGAGGGCCTGCAGATCGTGCGTCACGAGGCCTGAGCAGGCGCGGCAGCAATTAGCCTGGGAGGGCGCACTGCGCAACTTTCCGGCTGTCGAGAATCTCGCCCCGCGCCCCCTTGAGAAACAGCGTCGGCGCGCCGTTCCAGTCGCCTTCGAAGATCCCATACACCTGGCCGGCCTCGAAGTTGGCGTACTGCAAGGCCAGGGTGCAGGCAGGGCGGTCGGCGGTGGGTGGCCGCAGGCTCACGGCAATCCGATGGGCGCCCGGGATGACCTGGGCCTGGTCGCCATCGCTTGTGCCTGCGCCATCCACCTCGGCCAGCGTCAGCACATGGGCGGACGGCACCGGGTACAGCTTGAGGGTGGCCAACGGCGGCTGCGCCGGGGGCAGCACGCTGCAGGCGGATAACCAGCCCAGGCCGGCGAAGGTGGCGATGATGGTTTTTTTCATGACGTTGGTTGCACGCTGCGTTGAATCGGAAGCCGGCATGCTAGGCGCGGCGGTTCAAGGGCCTGTGCAGGGTTGGTCAAGATTTGATGAAGGCGTGGCCAGGGCCACCGCGGCGTTTCAGTGGCTGATGCCCAACGGCAGGCTCACCCGCACCGCCAACCCGCCTTGGGCGCGGCGCTGGGCGCTGATGCGCCCGCCATGGGCTTCACAGATGGCCTGGGCGATCGACAGCCCCAGGCCGCCACCGCCGCTGACCCGGGCCCGGGACTGCTCCGCCCGCCAGAAGCGCACGAACATGTTGCCCAGGTCTTTCTGTTCCACCGCCTGGCCACGGTCGAGGAAGTCCAGGTGCAGCGCGGCGCCCGCGCGGCGTACGCTCACCTCCAGCTCGCGGCCATCGGAGGCGTACTTGATGGCGTTCTCGATAAGGATGTTGATCAGTTGGCCGAGCCGTGCCCGGTCCGCCTCGATCACCAGTGGCTCGTCCAGCTGGGCGTGGACTTGCATGCCGGCCGCCTCGAACTGCGGGGCGAACCAGGCCAGGCGCTCGTCCACCAGGGCGGCCGGGGCGAATCGGCTTGGGTGCAGCGGCAGTTGCCCGGCATGGGCCAGCGACAGCAGATGCAGGTCGCCGACCAGGGTGTTGAGGTTGTACAGCTGGCTCTGCACCAGGCGCAATTGCTCGGGGCACAACGGGAACACCTCGTCGAGCATGCCCTGCACCCGGCCCAGCGCGGCGTTGAGCGGGGTGCGCAACTCGTGGGCCAGGTTCGAGCTGGATTCGGCCACTTCGTTTTCATACAGCGCCAGGCGTTCGACCAGCTTGTTGAAGTCGGTGCACAGGCGTTGCATTTCCTTGGGTTGGCGTGGGTGTTCGCTGACCCGTGGCGTGAGGTCGCCCTCGGCCACGCGCCGGGCGGCTTCGGCGATCTGGCGGAACTGTCGGGACAAAGGCCGCGACAGGAACAGGCCGATGATCAGGGTGAACGGGATGACGACGGTGACGAAGCCATACAGCACCAGCCAGTCGGTGGAGTCGCCGGGGCCGGGGAGAAACTGGTGGATGTCGTAGTAAGTCTGCAGCAGCTGCCACAGGCGGGCTTCGTGGCCTGGCACATCGGCCATGCCGGCGGCCAGCGCGGCTTGGTCCTGGGGCGTCATGGACTGCAGCACGTAGTAGTCGCGGACCCAGAAGTACAGGTACATGCACAGGGTGATGGTGATCACCGCGCCAACCGCCAGCAGGGTCATTCGCAGGCCGACCCACAGCCACAGGGGGCTTTTGCGCATGGCCTTCAGCGGAACCGGTAGCCGATCGAACGCACGGTGACCAGCACCCCGGCCACCCCTGCGGCCTCCAGCTTGCGCCGCAGGTTGTGCACGTGGGTGTCGATGATGCGCACCAGCGCATCGCTTTCGGGCATGCACGCCTCGAGCAGTTCCTCGCGGCTGAAGGCCTTGGACGGGGTGCGCAGCAGGGTGGCGAGCAGCAACAACTCCGAGCGGGTCAGGTCGAGCACCTGGTCGCCGCCGTCGGCGCCACGCACGCCGGCGACGAAGCGCTCGGCATCGACCCACACGCCCAGGCACTCCAGGCGCTGGCGGCTGCTGGTCGGGCCCTCGTAGCGACGCAGCACCGCGTGCACCCGCGCCACCACTTCCTTGGGATTGCACGGCTTGACCACATAGTCGTCGGCGCCGTAGCGCAGGGCGCCAATCTTGTCTGGTTCGTCGCCGACGGCGGTGACCATGATCACCGGTGTATCGGCGCTGCGGCGGATCTCGCTGAGCAGTTCGGGGCCGGAGAGCTTCGGCAGCATCATGTCCAGCAGCACGAGCGCCGGCGGGCGCTGGCGAAACAGCGCCAGGCCACGGGCGCCGTCCTCGGCGATATCCACCTCGAAGCCGTCCTTCTTCAGGTAGGCCTCGAGAATGCTGGCGCCATCGGCGTCATCCTCGACGATCAACACGCGCTTGGGGGTCATGGGGTTCCTCGACAATCTCGCTACGGGGCCCGGCGGGGCGGATGGCGGCGCAGCTTAGCATGGGATCGGCGCGCCGCGGCCGTGGTTCGCGCGTCGCCGGGCCGTCCATCAGCCCCCATGGCAGGCCGCTGCCGATCAGTAGCGGGGCCGCCCCAGTGTCCGTCAGCCCTTGAGCCCGGCCAGCACCTCGGCGGCGGTGGTGACCTGGCCGAAGTGGTGTTTCCACAGCGCGATGCCCAGCTGGCCGGAGCGGTCCAGCGATGAGCCCATGGTCAGGTCGGTGACCAGGGTCGGGCACAGGCCGGCGTCGAACAGGGCGAAGCCGGCGGCCAGCACGCAGGTTTCGGTCTGCAGCCCGCACACCAGGACACGTTCGACTTCCAGGCCCTTGAGGTAGGCCAGCGCCTCGGCGGTCTGGCCATAGCCATGCTTGACGAACACCTTGTCGGCCTCGACCAGGGCCGCGTCGTCCTGGGCCGGGTGCCAGCCGAGCTGACGCTGGAAGGGCGTGACTTGCTCGTCGTGCAGTTCGATCGAGGCGATGGCCGGCAGGTGTGCCGCGAGTACACGGATGCCATCGACCAGCTTTTCGGAGGGGCTGAACGTGGACTGCACATCGACGATGAGCAGGGCTTGGCGCATGACGGGCTCCGGGGCCAGGTGGAAAGGGGGGGCGAGTATAACCCTGGGATGGCAGGTGCGGCGAGGCAGCGGCGGCGCTACACTCGCCGACTTTTTGCGGCGAGGGAATGTGCATGCGACGTATCGTGATTCTGGGCAACGCCGGCAGTGGTAAGTCGACCCTGGCACGGGCCCTTGGCGAGCGCCTGGGGGTGCCGGTGGTGCACCTGGATACCTTGTTCTGGTCGCCCGGTTGGGTCGAGCCGCAGGCCGAGGTGTTCCGTGCCCAGGTGCGCGAGGCGGTGGCGGGGCAGGCCTGGGTGTGCGAGGGCAACTATGCCCGGCGCACGTTCGATCTGCGCCTGCCGCAGGCAGATCTGGTGATCTGGTTGGACACCCCGCGCTGGCTGTGTCTGCAGCGGGTAATCCTGCGTTCGTTGCGCAATCGACCGCGCCCGGACCTGCCGGCCGGATGCCGGGAACGGCTGGATCGCGCATTCCTGACGTTCTTGCGCTTTGTCTGGACCTTCGACCGCGATTACCGGCCCGGGATCGAGGCCGTGCGCCTGTCGGTGGCGCCGCAGGTGCCGGTGATGCAGGTGCGCGGCGCGCGGCAGATCGCGGCGTTGTTGGCACGGGTAGTGGCAACGCTCCCACAGATTTCAAACCAGGCGCGCCGCCTGTAGGAGCCAGCCTTGCTGGCGAAGCAAGCGACGCGGTGGCTGGCACCGGCTACGCCGGTATTCCCACAGAAATCACGCCGCCAACTGCCCGCTGGCAAGTGCCTGCGAGGCGGCGAGCATCGCCCGTAGCAGCACCGCGCACCCGGCGGCAAGGTCTTGGGGCGTGGCGTTCTCGATCTCGTTATGGCTGATCCCTCCCTCGCACGGCACGAAGATCATCCCCGCCGGGCCTAACTCGGCAAGGAAGATCGCGTCGTGGCCGGCACCGCTGACGATGTCCATGTGCGCCAGGCCCAGATTGCGCGCTGAGTCACGCACCGCCTCGACACAGCCCTTGTCGAAGTACAGGGCCGGGAAGTCGGCGGTGGGTACCAGCTCGTAGCTCAGCCCGTGTTTCGCGGTGGTGGCTTCGATCACTTGACGCACCTCGGCGATCATCGCGTCCAGTTGCTGGCCTTCGAGATGACGCAAATCCAGGGTCATGCGCACTTCGCCGGGGATCACGTTGCGCGAGCCGGGGTAGGCCTGTAGGCAACCGACCGTGCCGCAAGCGTGGGGCTGGTGGGCGAGGGCGGTGCGGTTGACCGCCTCGACCACCGCGGCGGCGCCGACCAGGGCGTCCTTGCGCAGATGCATGGGGGTGGGGCCGGCATGGGCCTCGACGCCGCGCAGGGTCAGGTCGAACCACTTCTGGCCGAGGGCGCCGAGCACCACGCCGATGGTCTTGCCCTGGTCCTCGAGAATCGGGCCTTGTTCGATATGCGCCTCGAAATACGCGCCCACCGGATGACCGAGCACGGCGCGCTCGCCGGCATAGCCGATGGCGTTCAGGGCTTCGCCGACCGTCACGCCCTGGGCGTCTCGCTTGGCCAGGGTCTCTGCCAGGGTGAACTTGCCGGCGAACACCCCCGAACCCATCATGCACGGGGCGAAGCGCGAGCCTTCCTCGTTGGTCCACACCACCACCTCCAGCGGCGCCTCGGTTTCCACGCCGAGGTCGTTGAGGGTGCGGATCACCTCCAGCCCGGCCATCACGCCGAAGCAGCCATCGAACTTGCCACCGGTGGGCTGGGTATCGATATGGCTACCGGTCATCACCGCTGGCAGCTTGGGGTTGCGCCCGGGGCGGCGGGCGAAGATGTTGCCGACCGCGTCGATGCTGACACTGCAGCCGGCGGCCTTGGTCCATTGCACGAACAAGTCGCGCGCCTGGCGGTCGAGGTCGGTCAGGGCTAGGCGGCAGACGCCGCCTTTGGGTGTGGCGCCGAGGCGGGCGAGGTCCATCAGCGATTGCCACAGGCGCGCGCTGTCGATGTACCGCTCGGTGGATTGCAGGACTTCCTTGGCATGGATGGTCATGGGTATCTCCTCAGGCTGTTTTATTCTTCGGCCTTGTTCGCCGGCAAGTCGGCGCTCTTGGCACTGCACATCACTGATCGAATTAGCAGGGACCTGTGGGAGCAACTGTCTTGCTCAACTGCTAAAGCTAGCGCGATCCCTGTGGGAGCGGGCTTGCCCCGCGAACACCGGCGTAGCCGGTGCCAGGCACCGCGTCTCTTGCTTCGCGGCACAGGGAACATCATGGCAACGGCTTGGCCAGGCGTGCCGGGCCACGCAGCGCCAGACCGCCCAGGGCGTAGTAGAGCCCGCCGCCAAGCAGCGAGCCGGTGAACCAGCCGTAGTCGTAGAACCAGCTGAAACGGCTGTTGCCGATGGCCATCACGGTCAGCGCCACCGGCACCGCGAAGGCGGCGAAGCCGGCCCAGTTCCACGCCGGGTACACGTCGTCACGGTACAGCCCGGCCAAATCCAGTTGCTGGCGGCGGACCAGGAAGTAGTCCACCACCATGATCCCGGCGATCGGCCCGAGCAGGCTGGAGTAGCCCAGCAGCCAGTTGGAATAGACGCTTTCCAGGCTCAGGTCGGAGACGATCCAGCCGAGTTTCTTGAGCAGTTCGTGGCCCATCAGCGCCAGGCCGATGAAGCCGGTCAGCCATACCGCGCGGCTGCGCCCGATCAAGCGCGGGGCGATGTTCTGGAAATCGTTGGTGGGCGAGACGATGTTGGCCGCGGTGTTGGTCGACAGCGTGGCGATGATGATCAGCGCCATGGCCAGGGCCACCCAGCCCGGGCTCTGGATATGCCCAATCAGGCTGACCGGGTCGGACACCGTCTGGCCCACCAGCGAGGCCGAGGCGGCGGTCATGATCACGCCCAGCGAGGCGAACAGGAACATGGTCAGCGGCAGGCCGAAGATCTGCCCGAGGATCTGGTCCTTCTGGCTTTTCGCGTAGCGGCTGAAATCGGGAATGTTCAGCGACAGCGTGGCCCAGAAGCCGACCATGGCGGTGAGGCCGGCGCAGAAGTAACTCACCACGCTGGCCCCTTCGGGACGCTTGGGTGGCTGGGCCAGCAACTCGCTCATCGACATGTGCGGCAGCGCCCAGAACAGCAGGCCGACCCCGACCGCCACCAGCAGCGGCGCCGACAAGGTCTCGAGCCATTTGATCGACTCGGCGCCACGCAGCACCACCCACAGGTTCAGCGACCAGAACAGCATGAAGCCGATTACTTCGCCGGTTCCGCCCAGCGCCTTCCACTCGGGGAACAGCGAGCCGAGAAACAGGTGGATGGCCAGGCCGCCGAACATCGTCTGGATACCGAACCAGCCACAGGCCACCACCGCGCGGATCAGGCACGGCACGTTGGAGCCGAAGATGCCGAACGAGGCGCGCAGCAGCACTGGGAAGGGGATGCCGTATTTGGTGCCGGGGAAGGCATTGAGGGTGAGCGGAATGAGCACGATCAGGTTGGCCAGCAGGATCGCCAGCAGCGCTTCGCCGACGCTCAGGCCGAAGTAGGCGGTGAGCACGCCGCCGAGGGTGTAGGTGGGCACGCAGATCGACATGCCCACCCACAGCGCGGTGATGTGCCATTTGTTCCAGGTGCGCTGGTGCACCTTGGTCGGGGCGATGTCGTGGTTGTAACGGGGGCTGTCGAGGACGTCGCTGCCAGCGTCGAGCTCGAACAGGCCATGCTGCTCGATCACTTGCGATCTGCTCTGTTGCATGGGGTTCTCCAGGTCTTTTTTTCTTGTAGTTGTCGCTCATCGGGCTGACGCGATGGCCGGAGTACACACACCACGGTTACTGCACCTCCGGCCCGGCCAGGCGGTTGTGGCCTGCGTTTTCAACAAACGTGCCGGGAAAGCCTGCGGCTTCCCGGCGGGCCGCCGCCGACCGGAGGTAACTCACTGACTTGCAAGTACATTCTTCTGTTGCACAAAGTGCCCTGCGGCCAGGGCTGCAGTGGCGGGCAAGCGCACCGTGGTTCAAAGCGGTGCGTCATGGAGAACCACCCGGGTGGCCTGCCCGATCCCGTCCATGGCCAAACAGCTGAATGTGCGTAGAAAATCTTGACCAGTTTGGCTTTCTGTCAAGTGCGTCAAAATGGTGAGCGGGTGCTCGGTTTTAGTGAATTGATCAAAAAATACATATAAATCAATAAGTTAAAATTTATGATATTTGCTTATATTTTTTCTTGATCAATATCCGATCAGCAACTAGCCTCGATTCTTGTCAGGCCTGACAGGATTCGTTGCAGCCCCAGGCACTGGCTCGAAAATTCCAAGAACCGGCCAGAAGACCGGTCAGCCTGCGAGGAAAACGGCATGTCCCTGTTGATCCGTGGCGCCACCGTGGTCACCCACGAAGAGCATTACCCCGCCGATGTCCTGTGTGCCGATGGCCTGATCCGTGCCATCGGGCCAAACCTCGAAGCCCCCAGCGACTGCGAGATCCTCGACGGCAGCGGCCAGTACCTGATGCCTGGCGGCATCGACCCGCACACCCACATGCAACTGCCGTTCATGGGCACCGTGGCCAGCGAGGACTTCTTCAGCGGCACCGCCGCGGGGCTGGCGGGCGGCACCACTTCGATCATCGATTTCGTCATCCCCAATCCGCAGCAGTCGCTGCTCGAGGCCTTCCACACCTGGCGCGGCTGGGCGCAGAAGAGCGCAGCCGACTACGGTTTTCACGTCGCCATCACCTGGTGGAGCGAGCAGGTCGCCGAAGAGATGGGCGAGCTGGTGAGCCAGCATGGGGTCAACAGCTTCAAGCATTTCATGGCCTACAAGAACGCGATCATGGCCGCTGACGACACCCTGGTGGCCAGCTTCGAGCGTTGCCTGCAGCTCGGCGCGGTGCCGACGGTGCATGCCGAAAACGGCGAACTGGTCTTTCACCTGCAGAAAAAACTGCTGGCCCAGGGCCTGACCGGGCCCGAGGCGCACCCGCTGTCGCGCCCGTCGCAGGTCGAGGGCGAGGCCGCCAGCCGTGCCATCCGCATCGCCGAGACCTTGGGCACGCCGCTGTACCTGGTGCACGTGTCCAGCCGCGAGGCGCTGGACGAGATCACCTACGCCCGCGCCAAGGGCCAGCCGGTCTATGGCGAGGTGCTGCCGGGCCATCTGCTGCTGGATGACAGCGTCTACCGCGACCCGGACTGGGCCACTGCCGCCGGCTATGTGATGAGCCCGCCGTTCCGCCCCCGTGAACACCAGGAAGCACTGTGGCGCGGCTTGCAGTCGGGCAACCTGCACACCACCGCCACCGACCACTGCTGCTTCTGCGCCGAACAGAAAGCCATGGGGCGCAACGACTTCAGCCGCATCCCCAACGGCACCGCCGGCATCGAAGACCGCATGGCGGTGTTGTGGGATGCCGGGGTCAACAGCGGGCGCCTGTCGATGCACGAGTTCGTCGCGCTGACCTCCACCAATACCGCGAAGATCTTCAACCTGTTCCCCCGCAAGGGCGCGATCCGCGTCGGTGCCGACGCCGACCTGGTGCTGTGGGACCCGCAGGGTACCCGTACCATCAGCGCCCAGACCCACCACCAGCGGGTCGATTTCAACATCTTCGAAGGCCGCACCGTGCGTGGCGTCCCCAGCCACACCATCAGCCAGGGCAAGGTGCTCTGGGCCGATGGCGACTTGCGCGCCGAGCCGGGCGCGGGGCGCTATGTGGAGCGGCCGGCGTATCCGTCGGTGTACGAGGTGCTGGAGCGTCGGGCCGAACAGCAGCGGCCGACGCCGGTTCAGCGCTGAGAGCTTTCGCGGCGCAAGGCCGCTCCTACAAGGGCTCGCGTTCAGCTGTAGGAGCGGCCTTGTGCCGCGAAAGGGGCGCACAGCGCCCCCTGATAACAACACACATGCTCCTGTTGACTGCCATCCCCAGAACGGACCGATGCCTGACCAGCATCGCGCTCAATAAAAACAGAGAGGCTACAACCGTGATCGACGCCCTGAACCACTTGCCGCGCCCCCGGGCCGGCGCCGACCAGCTGGCCGAGGCCTTCAGCGACCTCGCGCCCCCGCTCACCGCCCGCCAGGCCGCCGTCGAAAGCGCGCGCTGCCTGTACTGCTACGACGCACCCTGCGTCACTGCATGTCCCAGCGAGATCGACATCCCTTCATTCATCCACCGTATCAGCGACGAGAACCTGCAAGGCGCCGCCGAACGCATCCTGTCGGCCAACATCCTCGGCGGCAGCTGCGCCCGGGTCTGTCCCACCGAAATCCTCTGCCAGCAAGCCTGTGTGCGCAACAACGCCCAGGAGTGCGCGCCGGTGCTGATCGGCCAGCTGCAACGCTATGCCCTGGACCATGCCGGCTTCACCGAGCATCCGTTCCAGCGCTCACCGGCCAGCGGCAAGCGTATCGCCGTGGTCGGCGCCGGCCCCGCCGGGCTGTCCTGCGCGCACCGTCTGGCCATGCACGGCCATGACGTGGTGATCTTCGAGGCGCGGGAGAAAGCCGGTGGCCTCAACGAGTACGGCATCGCTCGCTACAAGCTGGTGGACGACTATGCCCAGCGCGAAGTGGAATTCCTGCTGGGCATCGGCGGTATCGAAATTCGCCATGGCCAGCGCCTGGGCGACAACCTGTCGCTGGGCGAACTACAGGGGCAGTACGACGCGGTGTTCCTTGGCCTGGGCCTGGCCGCCGTGCGCCAGTTGGGCCTGCCGGACGAGGACGCGCCGGGCCTGCTGGCCGCCACCGACTACATTCGTGAGCTGCGCCAGGCCGACGACCTCACCCAACTGCCGCTGGCCGACCGTTGCCTGGTGATCGGCGCCGGCAACACCGCCATCGACATGGCCGTGCAGATGAGCCGCCTGGGTGCCCGCGACGTCAACCTGGTGTACCGCCGCGGCGTGTCCGACATGGGCGCCACCGGTCACGAACAGGAGATTGCCAAGCACAATCAGGTGCGCCTGCACACCTGGGCCCGGCCCGAGGCCGTGCTGCTGGATGATGCCGGGCGCGTGCGTGGCATGCGCTTCGCCCGCACGCAACTGGTCGACGGACGCTTCAGCGATACCGGCGAAACCTTCGAGCTGGCCGCCGACGCGATCTTCAAGGCCATTGGCCAACGCTTCGACGACGCAAGCCTCGGCGACCCGCTGGCCGCGCAACTGGCCCGTGATGGCGAGCGCATTCGCGTCGACGCGCAGATGCAGACCAGCGTGCCGGGCATCTACGCCGGCGGCGACTGCACCGCCCTGGGCCAGGACCTCACCGTCCAGGCCGTGCAACATGGCAAGCTGGCCGCCGAAGCCATCCATGCCCAACTCATGCTCAACGTGGAGGCTGCGTAAATGGCCGATTTGTCCATCGTGTTCGCCGGCATCAAGGCACCCAATCCGTTCTGGCTGGCCTCGGCGCCGCCTACCGACAAGGCCTACAACGTGGTCCGCGCCTTCGAGGCCGGGTGGGGCGGGGTGGTGTGGAAGACTCTGGGCGAGGACCCGGCGGCGGTCAACGTGTCGTCGCGCTACTCGGCGCATTACGGCGCCAACCGCCAGGTGCAGGGCATCAACAACATCGAGCTGATCACCGACCGTTCGCTGGAGATCAACCTGCGCGAAATCACCCAGGTGAAGCAGGCCTGGCCCGACCGTGCGTTGGTCGTGTCGCTGATGGTGCCGTGCGTCGAAGAGTCCTGGAAGTTCATCCTGCCGCTGGTGGAGGCCACTGGCGCCGACGGCATCGAACTCAATTTCGGCTGCCCGCATGGCATGCCCGAGCGCGGCATGGGCGCGGCGGTCGGCCAGGTGCCGGAGTACGTGGAGATGGTCACCCGCTGGTGCAAGACCCACTGCTCGCTGCCGGTGATCGTCAAGCTCACCCCCAATATCACCGACATCCGCCAGTCGGCCCGGGCGGCTCATCGGGGTGGCGCGGACGCGGTGTCGCTGATCAACACCATCAACTCGATCACCAGCGTCGACCTCGAGCGCATGGTTGCCCACCCCATCGTCGGCGACCAGAGCACTCACGGCGGTTACTGCGGCTCGGCGGTCAAGCCAATCGCCTTGAACATGGTCGCGGAAATCGCCCGCGATCCCGAGACCCATGGTTTGCCGATCTGTGGCATTGGCGGCATCGGCAACTGGCGCGATGCCGCCGAGTTCATCGCTCTGGGCAGCGGCGCGGTGCAGGTGTGCACGGCGGCAATGCTGCATGGTTTTCGCATCGTCGAAGACATGCAGGACGGCCTGGCGCGCTGGATGGATCAGCACGGCTATCGCGACCTGGCGGCATTCCGTGGGCAGGCGGTGGGGCATACCACCGACTGGAAGTACCTGGACATCAACTACAAGTCGGTGGCGCATATCGACCAGGATGCCTGTATTGGCTGCGGGCGTTGCCACATTGCCTGCGAGGACACCTCGCACCAGGCCATCGCCAGCACCCTGAAGGCCGACGGCAGCCACGCCTACAGTGTGATCGAGGCCGAGTGCGTGGGCTGCAACCTGTGCCAGATCACCTGCCCGGTGGAGGGCTGCATCGACATGCTTGCGCAGGACACTGGCAAGCCGTACATGAACTGGACCCAGGACCCACGCAATCCCTACCGCGAGGCCGGTTGAGGCGCTTGAGTGACTGCCTTGCCCGGACTGCTCGATCTAGCTCGATCCCACAGGTGTGGTGCATGCCCTGAGGTCGGCGCGGTCACTGTGGGAGCGGCTTCAGCCGCGAACACCGGCGCAGCCGGTGCCGGGCAGCGCAGTGTCTACATAGCAATCGGCGTTTCATGCAGGCAGCGCCAGAGCACCCCGGTGGCCGTGCATTCAACGATCGCCAGCGACCAGCGCCGCGTCTGCAACCCTTCCACTCGGTGGGTTTCCCGGTAGCGCAGCGCCACATGCGCCCCGGCCTGCCATGCCACCTGCACCTCATCGACCAGAATCTCAAGCCCGGGCCGTGCCCCGGCGGCAGCTTTGAACAACTGCTCGACCTGCTGGCGCTCCAGTACCTTGCCAGCCATGCCGACCATGCTGAAGTCCTCGGCAAACATTGCCATCAGCCCACCCAGCACAGCCTGGGTTTCTGCTGCCGGGCGCGTGAAGACCAGGTGGATCAGTTCATGGACGTGATGGATGCTGCGCTCGGCGCGGGCAATGGCGTTATCGGGCATGTCGAGTGGGCTCCAGGGGAAGGGCGCGCAGGCACAGGGCAGGAAGGAGTCCCAGCACTGCCGCCAAGGCAAAGGTCAGGTGATAGGCGTGGCGGGTGTCGGGCCACAGGTTGAACAGCATCAGCAGCCAGGTGGCGCCAACGCTGAAGGCCATCTGTCGGTTGAGGTTCCATAGCACGCTGGCCTGCTGGGTGCGTTCGCCGCTGAAATCCAGCAAGGCGGTGGTCTGCGCGGTATTGGCGCCCATGCCGCCGCCGAACCCCATCAGGCCATAGGCGACGATCAGCCAGGGTGCGTCCGCCGCATGCTCGACCAGCACCAGCAGGGCGATCCCCAGGCTGTGCAGGAGCAGGCCAAGCAGCAACAGGCGGCGGGCCTCGACGCGGTTGTAGAGGCGGCCGACCACCAGCATCGCGATGAGGGCGCCGGCCGCGTAGATGATCATGTACAGGCCGGTGGCCTGGGCACTCAGGCCGAGCACCGTCTGCAGGTAGAAGATATTCAGCAGGTTGACCCCGGTGAACACGCCGGGAATCGCGTGATAGACCAGCATCGATACGCGCAGGCGAGCACTGGCGAGCAGGCGCAGCTCGACGATGCCGTGGCCATGGCGTCGGTAGTGGCCGCGGTACAGCACGGCGCATCCCAACCCCGCCGCCAGGCTTGCCAGGAGCACGGCACCGCCATGGCCGGCACCGTACAGCGACATCCCCAGCAGCAGGCAGGCGAGGGCGCCACTGACCAGCAACAGGCCTTTGAAATCCGGACGTGGTTGCCGGGTACCGGGCGCCTCGCCAATCCAGGCCCAGGCCAGCGCGGCAGTCAGCAGGGCCAGGGGCAGGTTGGCGTGAAACACCCACGGCCAGCTGTAGCGATCGACGATCAGCCCACCGACGCTCGGCGACAGCGCCGGTGCCAGCAGCGCCACGGCCATCACCAGGGTGGAGACACGGGCCCGTTCGGCACCCTGGAACAGGTTGAACGTCAGGGCCTGGCCCAGTGGGATCAGCAAGCCGCCGGCCATGCCCTGGGCCAGGCGCCAGGCGACCAGGGCGGCAAAGCTCGAGGCCTGGCCGCAGCCCCAGGCGCTGATGGCGAACGCCAGCATCGAGGTCGCCAGCACCTGGCGCGCACCGCAGCGCCCGGCCAGCCAGGTGCTCAGCGGGATGACCAGGGTCAGCCCAAGCATGTAGGCGTTCGCCACCCAGGCGCTGGCGGCGCTGCCGACGGCGAAATCACTGCTGATCCTGGGCAGGGCCACGGCGGGCATGAAAATGTTGATGCAATCGATGAAGAAGCCGAACAGGAACACGGTTGCGACGCGGTAGCGATAGGTCATTGGCAGTCTGGGTTCCAGGGCCGTTTTCAAGCGCGCAGCCTAGGTGCGTGGACTGCCCCTGTCGATGTCGCTACCCTTGAAACTCTGTTTGATGGAACTGAACAATGCTGCGTACGGCCCTCCACACCCAGTTCAATCGGGTGCAGACCTTTCTGGCGGTGGTCGACTTTGGCTCGTTCACCAAGGCGGCGGATTTTCTTGGCATCAGCAAGGCCATGGCCAGCCAGCACGTCAAGGCGCTGGAGCAGGCGCTGGGCGTGACCCTGCTGCTGCGTACCACGCGGGCCGTTGCCCTGAGTGAAACCGGGCAAGGTTTCTATGACGACTTCAAGGTGATCGTCGCCGACGTCGAAGGTGCCTTCGACACGGTGATGCAGCGCCACAACGGTGTGTCGGGCAGGCTGCGCATCAGCACCACCGGCGAGTATGGCGAGCGTTTCATCCTGCCATTGATCCCGGTGTTCGCCGCGCGTTACCCCGGGCTTTCGATCAGCTACGACATCGACTCGGCGTTGAACGACCTGGTGGCCGAGCGCCTTGATCTGGTGGTGCGGCTGGGGACCCTGGTCGATTCGAACCTGCGCAGCCGCCAGCTGGCCGAGTACGACATCCTGCTGGTGGCCGCGCCAGACTTCCTGGCCCGGCATGTCATCACCCAGCCCGCGGACCTGGCGCATGTGCCATGGATCGCCAACAGCAACCTGCAAAGCCCCACCACCTGGACCTTGCAGTCGACGGCGCAGACCGTGAGTGTCAGTGGGCGGGCGGCGCACCAGTCCAACGTGTCCCATGCCATTCGCGCGCTGGCCTGCGCGGCGCTGGGGGTGGCGGTGTTGCCGGCCTGGCTGGTCGAGCACGACCTGGCCTGCGGCCGCTTGCAGCGAGTGTTGCCGGACTACCGCCTGCCGGCGCAGCCGGTCAGCGTGGTGTATCCGAACAGCAGCCATGTACCGTACAGGACGCGGTTATTCATTGACTTCTTGAGTGAGCATTTGCAGGGCTGAACAGCCTGGCACCGGCTGTGCCGGTGTTCGCGGCTGAAGCCGCTCCCACAGGGACCGCGCTAGCTTTAGCAGTTGAGCAAGACAGTTGCTCCCACATCTGTTTCAGGCCAGTCAATCCTGTGCCATTGCCTGGTCCGCCTTGGTGGCTTGACGCAGTTTCAGCGTCAGCGCTACTGCCGCCTCACCTGTCTCAAGACATGTACCAAGGCTGGCAACCATGGCCTGACAGGTTCGGCACGTTGCAACAAATGTAGGAGCGGCCTTGCGTCGCGATGCGCCGCGCGGGCGGCGCTCGATCTGATAGGCGCTGCAGTGCTTGCGGCGGACACCTCGGTCAATAGCCTCGCGCCCGAAAACCTTGAAAGTGATGGGCGCTAAGGCTCCAACCCTATACCCCGCAGTATCACACTGGTAACCGTCTGCACCGCGCTTTCGAAGGCGAGGTCCGACAGCGGCTCGCCACCATTGAGCAGCGTCACCTGGTAGCCGAAGTCGGCATAGTGCTGGGTCGCCGCCCAGATCATGTAGAGCAGCGCCGACGGCTCCACCGGCAGGATGCGCCGGTCCTCGACCCAGCTGCGAATCTTCGCCTGCTTGAGCTGTGCCCAGGGCACCAGCGCGTCGTCCAGGCTCGCCCCCAGCAGTGGCGCGCCGTGCAGCATCTCCTCGGCCCAGATCTTCGAGCCCAGCGGGCGCGAACGCGAATGGCCCATCTTGGCGCGGATATAGCTGGTCAGCACCACCCGAGGGTCGTCGAAGCGCTCGAAGCACAGGGCATCCTGTTTCCATACCTCCAGCAGGTCCTGGAGCACCGCGCGGTACAGATCGTCCTTGGTGCTGAAGTAGTAATGCAGGTTGGAGCGCGGCAGTTGCGCCTGCTCGGCGATATCGCCCATGGAGGTGGCGCCGTAGCCCTTGTCGGCGAATACCCGCTCGGCGGCGAGCAGGATCTTTTCGACATTGCGTCGGCGGATCTCGATCTTGTGGTTGGCCATGGGCGGTCCGTGTTGAGCTGAACAGGCCAAGGCTAACAGCTTTGCCAGGGGCAGGGTAAAGCCTTTGCCGAGGTCAGACGAGCCAAGCCAACAGGGCCAGGACCAGGATCAGCAGGCCGATGGCAGCCGTCCAGTCGGCGTCGCGTCTGTCGCTGAGCCAGCCACCCGGGCGTGGATGACGCCCGAGGCTGAACAGCTTGACCACGGGCCAACCCAACGGATAGCAGAGCCCGCGCAACAGCAGGTCGATCAGCACGCTGGTGAGCAGATCCATCAGGGCTGCCTGGTTGCGAGCAGGGCCAGGGCGCACTGGCTGGCCCGGCGCAAGTCCGCCGCGGGCGTGCCGTCGCGAGCCTGGATGGAGATGCCGTGGAGCAGGGTGGCATAGAGCTGACCCAGGGCCTCGACGTCGGTGCCGGCGGCTAGCTGGCCCTGCTCCTTGGCTTCGCGCAGGCGTTCGATGATCGATTCGCTGCGCAGGCGCCGATGTTCGCCCAGCCAGTGCTGGACGCCACAGTTTTCCGGGCCCGTGCCAAGGGCGGCACTGACCACCAGGCAGCCTTTGGGCGCATCGGCGCGGGTATAGGTGGTGATGGCGTCCTCGAACATCCGCGTGAGCGCCTGGCGGATGTCCGGCAGGGCCAGGGCGCGGTCGGCGAAGCCGCCTTCGTCCGCTTCGTACAGCGCCACGGCTTGTTCGAACAGCTGCTGCTTGCTGCCGAAGGCTGCATAGATACGTGCGGAGGCGATGCCCAGCGCAGCCACCAGCGTCGCCATCGAGGTGCCTTCATAGCCGTGCTCCCAGAACGCCTGCATGGCTTGGCGCAGTGCCTGTTGCTTGTCGAATTCCCGAGGTCGTCCTGCCATTGCCCATCTGCCTGATTGCGCGAAACAGCCATTTTAGCCAAATCACGATTGACGGCCAGCCGTGTTCGAATCTATTGTTTGTTGATCGACAAATAATTGGAAGAAATGCATGAAAACGCTCAAAGGCCCCAGCTTGCACTTGGCCCAGTTCAGCCGTGACGAGCCACCGTTCAACACCTTGGAGAGCATCGCCGACTGGGCGGCGGAGCTAGGTTTCAAGGGGTTGCAGGTGCCGGCCTGGGACGCGCGGTTGTTCGACCTGGAGCTGGCGGCGCAGAGCATGGGCTACTGTCAGGAGATCAGTGGCCGGCTGGCCGCGCGTGGCTTGCAGATCAGCGAGCTGAGCACCCACTTGCTTGGCCAACTGGTCGCCGTGCACCCGGCCTATGACCCGCTGTGCGACGCCTTCGCGCCCACCGCGCTGGCCGGGCAACCGGCCGCTCGCACCGACTGGGCCATCGCCCAGATGAAACTGGCGGCGCGGGCCAGCCGCAACCTGGGCCTGGATGACATGGGCACCTTCTCTGGCGCGTTGGCCTGGCCATATCTGTTTCCGTTTCCACAGCGCCCCAAGGGCTTGGTGGAGGCCGCGTTCGAGGAACTGGCGCGGCGCTGGCGGCCGATCCTCGACAGTTGTGACGAACAGGGCGTGAACCTGTGTTTCGAGATCCACCCCGCCGAGGACCTGCACGATGGCACCAGCTTCGAGCGTTTCCATGCCCTGGTGGACGAACATGCGCGTTGCCGCATGCTGTTCGACCCCAGTCATTTCGTGCTGCAGCAGCTCGATTACCTGGCCTTCCTCGATCTCTATCACCCGCTGATCCGTATGTTTCACGTCAAGGATGCCGAGTTCAACCCCACTGGCCGGCAGGGGCTCTATGGCGGCTACAGCGACTGGGCCGAGCGCGCCGGTCGCTTCCGCTCGCTGGGTGATGGGCAGGTGGACTTCAAGGCGATCTTCTCCAAGCTGGCCCAGTACGATTACGCGGGCTGGGCGACCCTGGAGTGGGAGTGTTGCCTCAAGGACCAGGCGGTCGGTGCCCGCGAGGGGGTCGAATTCATCAACCGCCATATTATCCAGGTCACCGGGCAGGTCTTCGATGATTTCGCCGGTGCGCCACTGGACGCTGGGCAGATCCAGCGCTTGCTGGGCCTGGGCACGCAGGTGCGGGCATGAGCCGGCGCAGCGAGGCGCTGGGCGAGGCGTGCGCCCATGTCTATGTGCAGGTGGACGGGCTGCGCCTGCATTGTGCGGTCATGGGGGAGGGCGAGCCGGTGCTGTTGGTGCCGGGATGGCCGCAGACCTGGTACGCCTGGCGGCATGTGATGCCGATCCTGGCGGCGCGAGGCTTCCGTGCGATCGCCATCGACCCGCCGGGCCTGGGGGACTCGGACCGCCCCGAGCAAGGCTACGATACCGGCAATGTCGCTCGTTTGCTGCATGCCGCCATGACCCGACTGGGGCATGAGCGCTATCACTTGGTTGGCCACGATGTGGGCATGTGGGTGGCGTACGCCTTGGCCAGCGATATTCCGCAGGCCGTCCGCTCGCTGGCCGTGGCCGAAGCGGTGATACCCGGGTTGGCCGAGGCACCGACGATTTTCGTGGCGCCGCAGGAGAACATCTTCTTGTGGCACTTCCTGTTCAACCAGGTGCGGGATTTGCCGGAATTCCTGGTCGCAGGCCGTGAAGAGGGCTATCTCAACTTCATCTTCGATCGTTGGGCGGTCAGGCGTCATGCGGTGGCCTCGGATGTGTATATCCGCGCCTATTCGTCACCGGGAGGGATGCGTGGCGGGCTTGCCTATTACCGGGCGATTCCCGAAACCATCCGGCAGAACCGTGAACGAGCCAGGCGCCCATTGACGATGCCGGTGCTGGCGATCGGCGCCGCCCAGGCCACGGGCGATGCACCCTTGCGCACGCTACAGGGACATGCGCGCTCGGTGCGGGGCGTGATCGTGCCGGACTGTGGGCATTTCGTCATGGAAGAGGCGCCGGTGCCATTCAATGAGCACCTGTTGGCCTTCCTTCAGGAGGTTGATGTCAACCGCTGATCACGGCGCCGGCCTTGGCGGCGTCGGTCACTGCCTGCTCATGGTCGGCGCGCAGTACCGCGAGCTTGCGCCGTTCATATTCCACCTGGCCCAGGCCTTGGCGCTGCAGGGCCTCGAGCTGCAATTGACGGGTTTCCTCGGCACTGTACGGGCGCAGTTCGGGGTGGTTGGCGCAACCGCTGAGCACGGCAAGGCCGAGGATGGTCAGGGCGGCGAGCAGCAGACGGGTAGTGGTGTTCATCGGGCGCTTCCAGCGGTCGGGATTCAGGGTGGTGAATCGATGAACCCAGGGTATTGCCCGTGTCGGATCATGAGAAATTGAGCTTCTCGATAGTGACTATTGAGGCGCTTGCGCGAGCGGGCATGGCTTGAGGCCAGCGCGATTAGCGCGGCATGTAGCCCAACTGCCAGGCCCGCGGGATGAATCGTGTCACCAATGCCAGCACGCAGGCCAACCCGCTGCCGGCCGCCAGCGCCCTCACGCCCAGCCATTGCTCCAGCCACGCCCCCAGCGCGGCGCCCAGCAGCATGCCGCTCCAGGGCACCAGCTGCACGCGCCAGCCAGGCCGTCGCTCGCCCAGCAGCCAGCGCCCCAGGCCCCGGCCAAAGCGTGACAGCGCGCCGGTGACATAGGTCAGCCCGATGGGCAGGCCGTTCACCTGCTCGACTACGGCATTGAGCATGCCCATGGCCAGGGTGGCCGCGATCAGCGCGGGGAAGGTGATCGACGCAGGCCAGGCCGCGGCGAAGGCCAGCAGGGTGGCGACGATCAGCAGCAAGGGCGCGGCGCGCCGGTTCAGGCGCCGGGCCAGCAGGACGCCCAGGGTGTTGCCCAGTACAAAGCCAAGGATCGCCAGGACCAGGCGCAGCATCAGCGCCAGGTCCGCCTGGCTGATGGCCACCGCCAGGCGCGTGGTGTTGCCGCTCATGAACGAGACGAAGTCGCCCAGCGCCAGCAGGCCAATGGCATCGGTCATGCCGGCCAGCACCGACAGCCCGGCCACCAGCCCCAGGCCGACCCGTCCGCGCAAGGCCTGCAAGCGAATGCGACGGGCACTGTGCTGGGAGGAAGCGGTGGGTAGCATGAGGCGGGGCTCCGGGGCAGGCAAACTGATGTTATACCCGTAGTCAGGCCTGGCGCATAAGCATGCAGCGCAGTTCGAGGCTCAAAGGGTGAGCGGTAGACCGAGCATCTGTCAGACTTCACTCGCCTGTGAACGGGATGACGAACATTACGGCAATATCCCAGCTATCAGGCCTGCGATATGACCAGTTTTACCAGCGCCTGCAGCCAGGCACTTTGTAAGCATGCGATGCGCTATTAGCGCCACAGTGACTGTCATTACCCTTTTTTCTGAAACTGAAAAGATTAGGTTGCTAAGCCAGAGTCAGCTACACAACGTTGGCCAAGATAAACGCTTGCGGGAAGAAATGATACTCGCTTGTGCAGCCGGCAAGTCAGGCAGCGTCTGTGAGTCGTTGAGTCTGGAGTGAAAACAAACTATGCGTAATTTCAACTTTGGAGGGTAGGTCGCATGGAGTAAAAATTACCAGAAGGCCGAAGACATCAGCAGATCGTCTGATTGATGTCTTCAGTCAGGGGCGTGTTGGAGGTGTCAACGTTTGAACGGCTTTTCGTCATGCTCTGCTTGTTGGTCAGGCGGATTCTTATAGTCTTTGGTTGAGATGATTACCAAGTCGAGGTCAATCTTTGTAAAAACTCCGGACTGGTCGACTATAGTGCCTTGCAGATAGTTTCTATGAATGCTGGGGTTGTAACTCAGTAAGCACTTAGCCATGGTCGAATCCTGGTCCAATTGACCACTATACCAAACGCCCTTGGTGGATTTAAGGTTAAAGAATAACTGGGGATTACCCATGTTTGAGTTGGATAGTTGAAGTTCCTCTGCCTGAAGAGAAATCCCCTTGTCTTTGGTATTCATTTTGTATCCCTCTATTGGATTGGGTAGTGTTGCGATGGCAAGTATTGTGTTTGCTGTTTTTTGGTGCAACTGTTAAGGCTTCTAGTTTACTAGCCGTTTAATCCGTGCTGGGTGGGTGTATGTGCGGTGCTTTTCGAGTTTCGTGCAAGTTTCATGTCTGCGTATGTGGTAAGCGCCTTTTTACATTTTCAGGCCATGGCCTTGCGCATGGGGATGCAGGACAGTTCGAGGCCAAAGGGCGACTGGTAGGTCGATAACGCGTCGCCGACGTAGCCGCAGTTGCGATAGAACGCGGCGGCGTTGAGGGTGGCGTCCAGATGGACCGTTTCCAGGCCCTTGGCCCGGGCCATGCCTTCGAGGTGTTCGACCATCCTGCGGGCGATGCCCCGGCCCATGAACGACGGCAGCACGAACAGCGCGCCCAGCTCGCCGCTGTGCAGGTCGAGCATGCCGGTGGCGGCAATCGTGCCGTCCACGCAGGCAAGGTGGAAATGGTCGGCGACCAGCGCTGCATAGCCTTCAGTGAACGGTACGTCGGCCCAGGCCTGGGCCAGCGCGTCGCCGTAGGCCTCGGCGCATTGATGCAGGATTGCCTGGCGGCGGATGGTGTAGGTTTCCAGCGCGTCGTGGCGGCTGGCGCGGCGTATCTCGAGCATGGGTTCCCTCCCGGTTGAGCCCGGATGATAACAAGGGCGTCCGGGAAAACGCTGATTGGCGCGGTGCAATGGGATTGTGCTGTTCAATCAGCGTGGCAGGTCGCATGCTGCCGGCTTCCCGCAAGCACAGTGTCGAGGCAGGCAATGGATACGCCCGTGGTAATGATCAATGGCCTGATCGGCTGCTTGGATCACCCGGCGTTTCAGCGCACCCTGCGACCAAGGAAGGTGTTCGCCCCGGACCTGCTCGGCTACGGTAGCCTGTACGACACGCTATCGACGCTGGTCGACATCGACGCCCAGGTCGAGCACCTGCGGCGGATCCTGATGGCGCGCAACCTGCCCTATGTGCACCTGCTAGGTCATTCCGTAGGCGGGGTGGTGGCGATGCTGTTCGCTCGGCGCTATCCGGCCAGCGTGGCGAGCGTGATTAGTGTTGAGGGCAATTTCACCTTGAAGGACGCGTTTTGGTCGGCGTCGGTGGCGCGTATGGCCCCAGTCGAGGCCGAGGCGTTGTTGCAAGGTTATCGTGACGATGCCTCTGCCTGGCTGGCCCGCTCCGGCATCATGGCCGATCCTGGGCGCCTGGCCCTGGCGGACCAGTGGCTGGCCCACCAGGGCGCGGGCACGCTGCAGGCCATGGCGCGCTCGGTGGTCGCGGTGACCGGCGTACCAGGCTACCTGGCGGAACTGCGTACGTTGTTCGCCACGACACCGGTGCACCTGGTCGTCGGCGAACATTCGCGGGCTGGCTGGGATGCACCGCACTGGGCCGAGGAGCAGGCGGCCAGTTTTACTGTGCTGCCACGAGTGGGGCATCTGATGATGCTCGAAGACCCGCAAGGCTTCGCCAAAGCCATCGCCCGCCTGCTGGACTGACTTCGTTCAGAACGATCCCGTCTGCACCTCGCCGCTGCGCACATAATGGGCCAGCAGTACCCCGTTGGGCGTACTGCTCGATTCCACCAGCTTGAAGGCTGCGGCCTGTGCGTCGTCACCGAACAGGCGCTTGCCGCGTCCCAGCAGCAGGGGATGGATCAACAGGCGCAGCTCGTCCACCAGCCCTGCCGCCAGCAGCTGGCGCACCAGTTCACCGCTGCCCTGGGTCAGTAGCGCCGGGCCGTCCTGTCGCTTGAGCGTGCGCACCGCCTCCGTCACATCGGTGCCCAAGGGGTGGCTGTTTTTCCAGTCAATGGATTCGGGGCGGTGGGTGGCAACGTGCTTGGCCACGCCATTGAACAGGTCGGCCAACGGGCGATCCGGGGCTTCGGGCCCAACCTCAGGCCAGAACCCGGCGAAGATGTCGTAGGTGCGTCGCCCCAACAGCAGTTCGAACGGTTGGCTGAACAAGGCCTGCATGGCCTGGCCGAAGGCCTCGTCGGCCAGCGGTGGGATCCAGCCGCCGTGGCTGAAGCCGCCGCTGGTGTCTTCCTGCGGGCCGCCGGGGGCCTGCATGACGCCGTCGAGGGTGATGAAGGCGGCGACGATGAGCTTGCGCATGGGATGAATCTCCTCGGAGGGGTGTGCTGGATGGTCGAACGGGGGCGGCGAAAATCGACAGCAGTGCTGAACGATAGTCAGGGTTCGACGGATGGGGGCACGGGAGGAGAGAACACGGGGAAACGCGGTCACCTGCAGGAACGACTAAAGCCGCTCCTGCAGGGGGTTCGACTACAGCCAGTAGGTCACCGCCCACCAGCCCAGGCCGCCCATGACCACGGTATAGGGCAATGCCATCCACACCATGCGCCCATACGACAGGCGAATCAGTGGCGCGATCGCCGAGGTCAGCAGGAACAGGAACGCCGCCTGGCCATTGGGCGTGGCCACGCTGGGCAGGTTGGTGCCGGTGTTGATCGCCACCGCCAGGGTCTCGAAGTGCTCACGGCTCATGGCACCGTTGAGGAAGGCCTGCTTGACCTCGGTGATGTAGATGGTGGCGACGAACACGTTGTCGCTGATGGCCGACAACAGGCCGTTGGCCAGGTACAACATGCCCGGCTGCTGTTCGCTGGGCAGTGCCAACACCCAGGCGATCAGCGGGCTGAACAGCTGCTGCTGGTGGATCACCGCAACCACCGCGAAGAACACCACCAGCAGCGCGGTGAACGGCATGGCGTCCTGGAACGCGCGGCCCAGGCGATGTTCGTCGGTGATGCCGGTGAAGGCGGTGATCAGCACGATCACCAGCAGGCCGATCAGCCCGACCTCGGCGATGTGCAGGCCCAGGCAGACGATCAGGATCAGCGCGGCCAGGCCTTGCACCACCAGGGCCACACGTTGAGCCTGGGAGCGCGCGGCATCGTCCTCGGCGGCGTAGGCCGCCAGCACCTGGCGTACCGGTTCGGGCATCAGCGTGCCATAGCCGAACAGGCGCAGCTTCTCCAGCAGCACGCAGGTGACCAGGCCGGCGGCCAGTACCGGCATCGATACCGGGGCGACCTGGTGGAAGAACTCGGCGAAGTGCCAGCCCATCTCGTGGCCGATCAGCAGGTTCTGCGGCTCGCCCACCAGGGTGCACACGCCACCCAGGGCCGTGCCCACCGCGCCGTGCATCAGCAGGCTGCGCAGGAAGGCGCGGAACTGCTCGAGGTCCTCGCGGTGCAGTTGGGGAATGTGCTGGTCGCTGTCCAGCGCGCTGTCCTCGCGTGGGTTGGCGCCGGAGGCGACACGGTGGTACACGGCGTAGAAGCCCACTGCGGCACTGATGATCACCGCGGTTACGGTCAAGGCGTCGAGGAACGCCGAGAGGAACGCCGAGAGCACGCAGAACAACAGGCTCAGGACGGCCTTGGAGCGCACACCGAGCAGAATCCGCGAGAACAGGAACAGCAGCAGCTCCTTCATGAAGTGAATGCCGGCGACCATGAACATCAGCAGCAGGATCACCGGAAAGTTGTGCTGCAGCTCTTCATACAGGGCCTCGGGCGTGGTCATGCGCAGTAACAGCGCCTCGACCAGCAGCAGGCCGCCCGGCATCAGGGGGTAGCATTTGAGCGCCATCCCCAGGGTGAAGATGAACTGGATCACCAGCACCCAGCCGGTGACCACCGGGCCGAGGGTTGCCAGCAGCAACGGGTTGAGGACCAGGAACAGGCAGATGACGGCCTTGTACCAACGCGGCGACTGGCCCAGGAAGCTGTGGACGAGGGCGCCGGTCAGGGAACGGGACATGAATTTGTATCCTTTTGATTCAGCAGTGCCGCACGGTGCCCCATCAGGGCGCAGGGTGCAAGGGATCCAGTCCCGCTTTTGGCACATGTGCGGCCTTGCGGGTGCGCTAAGATCCTGGGTTGTGAATCCTTTCCCCAATGGAGTGCCGTCCGTGACCGAATACACTGCGTTCAAGGTTGAACTGACCGACAACATCGCCCACGTACAGATCAACCGTCCGGAAAAAATCAACGCCATGAATGCGGCGTTCTGGGAGGAAATCGTCGAGATCTTCCAGTGGATCGACGACACCGACGCAGTGCGGGCAGTGGTGATCAGCGGCGCCGGCAAGCATTTCTCCTCGGGCATCGACCTGATGATGCTGGCCTCCCTGGCCCAGCAACTGGGCAAGGACACCGGCCGCAACGCCCGTGTGCTGCGTCGTACCATTCTGCGCCTGCAAAGCTCGTTCAACGCCGTGGACAATTGCCGCAAGCCGGTGCTGGCGGCGATCCAGGGCTATTGCATTGGCGGCGCCATCGACCTGGTCTCGGCCTGCGACATGCGCTACTGCGCCAGCGACGCGCAGTTCTCGATCAAGGAAATCGACATGGGCATGGCCGCCGATGTCGGCACCTTGCAACGTTTGCCGCGTATCATCGGCGACGGCATCCTGCGCGAACTGGCCTACACCGGGCGCACGGTCGATGCCCAGGAGGCGCTGCGCATCGGTCTGGTCAACCGCGTCTATGATGACCAGGCGGCGCTGTTGGACGGGGTCTTTGCCATCGCCCGCGAGATTGCCGCAAAATCGCCGATCGCCGTGGCCGGCACCAAGGAGATGCTCAGCTACATGCGTGACCATCGCATCGATGATGGCCTTGAGTACATCGCCACCTGGAACGCCGCCATGCTGCAGTCCGAAGACTTGCGGGTGGCCGTGGCCGCCCACATGAGCAAACAGCAACCGACGTTCGCCGACTGACCGGGTTGGCGGGCGCCCTCTAGGAACCCGAACCATGTCAGCACGCTGGACTACCGCAGTACTCGACCCGCAGATCACCGGGGGGCTGGCTGTCGCCCGCAGCCCGGAAGGGTTCCTGGTGGACGCCAATGGCGCGCTGTTCCCCCGTGACTGGCTCAAGCGCCAGGACCTCGATGTGCTGTGCGAGCACGGTATCGGCCACTTCGATGGTCAGCCGGTATTCCTGCTGGAATTGCGCAGCGCCGGTGAAGTGCCAGGCTGTCACTGGCAGGGGTTGCGCCGTTTCATGCTCGAAGGCGACTTCGATACCTATACCGTGCTGGGCTATGCCGCGCAGATCGGCACCTGGGCCCGCGAGCATCGCTTCTGTGGCAGCTGCGGTCAGCCGATGACGCAGATTCGCTGGGAGCGGGCGATGTACTGCCAGCCCTGTGATTTGCGCAGTTACCCGCGGATTTCGCCGAGCATGATCGTGCTGATCACCCGTGGCGACGAGGTGCTGCTGGCGCGTTCGCCGCGTTTTGTCGCCGGGGTCTACAGCACCCTGGCCGGCTTTGCCGAACCGGGTGAGTCGGCCGAGGACTGCCTGGTGCGTGAGGTGCGTGAAGAGGTGGCGGTGGAAGTGCAGAACATCCAGTACGTTGGCAGCCAGTGCTGGCCGTTTCCGCATTCGATGATGCTGGGGTTTCATGCCGAGTACGCGGGAGGGGAGATCGTGATGCAGCCGGATGAGATCGAGGATGCGCGGTGGTTCAGTGTGCACGATTTGCCGCCGTTGCCGGCGGGGCGGTCGATTGCGCGGTATCTGATCGATTTGTATGTGGCGCGGCGGTTGGGGTTGGTGGAGCCTGTTTTGCCTGCTTGATGTTTGGTTGTTGTTGTTGTTGTTGTTGTTGTTGTTGTTGTTGTTGTTGTTGTTGTTGTTGTTGTTGTTGTTGTTGGTTTTGACGTTGTATGCGCATTCATTTGCGATGTCGACGCTTAGTCACCTTTTCGCCTTTACGGCGAGTTCCTTTTTGTCGTGGCAAAAAGGAACCAAAAACCGTGCGCTCCATTCATCCGGCCCTGCGCTTCGCTCCGGGTTCCCTCACTCCGGCCTTGCTCCCGGGAGGACCGCGCTGTAGGGCCCATCCTGGGCCCCAGCGCTTGACGGGCATCCATGCCCGTCACCTCCCTCCGCAAGGCCTGCGTTCGGCCTCCTGAAGTCGCGAAGTTAGGAGCGGCGCCTGCACTGGCGCAGCTGTCGCTAGTTGCATATCTGTGATCTCCAGGGCCCTTTCGCGGGCAAGCCCGCTCCCACGGGAGAGTGGTGGAAGTTGAAAATATGCATAACCCTGTGGGAGCGGGTTTACCCGCGAAAGGGCCGGAGCAGTCAATATTTAAATAACTGCCAGAAATTAATTTAAACCTTTGCTCTTGCTCTTGCTCTTGCTCTTGCTCTTGCTCTTGCTCTTGCTCGTGCTCTTGCTTCTAAGCGCGCGATAGTTCAGGCGCCGCCAATTGCGACTTCAGGAGGCCGAGCGGAGTTCTTGCGAAGGGAGGTGACGGGCATGGATGCCCGTCAAGCGCTGCGCCCCAGGATGGGGCGTTCAGCGCGGTCCTCCCGGGAGCAAGAACGGAGCGAGGGGACCCCGGAGCGCAGCGCAGGGGCCGGATGAATGGAGCGGAACGGTTTTGCCTACTTTTGCCAAGACAAAAGTAGGCCGCCGTTGAACTGACCCCCGAAAGTTGGACGGGGTACGCTATGGGTTCAGCGCTTGGGTCCGAAATTGTACCGGACTCAAGCCATTCAGTCTTAGACTTATACGCTCTTGGTTGTAGTAGGCGATGTAGTCCTCAAGGCCTGACGCCAGTTGTTCAACACTCTCAAACGATTGCAAATAGAAAAACTCGCTCTTGAGTGTGCCAAAGAAGCTTTCCATCGCGGCATTGTCCAGGCAGTTACCCTTACGCGACATACTCTGTTGTATTTTCTTTCTGCCCAGCATATGTCGATAAGCGGGCTGTCGGTATTGCCAGCCCTGATCGGAGTGCAATATCGGTTTGTCATCTGGGTTCAGCCGCTCGAAAGCTTGCTCCAACATCGCCGACACCATCTTGAACTCAGGGCGCGGATTGATCTGATAGGCAAGAATTTCGCCGTTGTACAGGTCCATCACAGGCGAAAGAAACAGCTTCTGCCCTTTCACCTTGAACTCTGTCACATCGGTTACCCATTTCTGATTAGGGGCTTCCGCCTTGAACTCACGCTTGAGCAGATCAGATGCAACAAGCCCTTCGGAACCTCGGTAGGAGCGATATTTCTTCACTTTTACCAGCGATTTCAGATCCATTAACTGCATCAACCGCTGCACCTTCTTGTGATTGATCACCTCGCCATGGCACCCAAGCACGGCGGTGATGCGGCGATAGCCGTACCGCCCCTTATGCCTGTGATAGACACTCTTGATGCGTTCTTTGAGGGCCGCATGCTTGTCGGCCACCAAGGCTTTGCTTTGGTAATAGAAGGTACTGCGTGCCAGCCCTGCAGCACGTAACAGCAGAGCCAGTCGATGTTCATGCCTCAATCCTTGGACAGCCTGCGCTTTCTTGGTTGCGCAGTGCGTGGATCCGCTTGGATCAAGGCATCGAGCTTTTTTAGATAGGCATTCTCCGCACGTAAATACTCCAGCTCTTCGAGCATTTGCTTAGGTGTCAACTCAGCATCTGCAGGCTTAGCAGGGCTTACGTTGGGTTGTTCTGATGCTTTGCGGGGCATACTGGATTCTCGGGCACGATGCGGGTGAAGTGCTTCTAGTCCGCCTTCATCGTACAACCTTTTCCATTGCCTGATGCTACTCGGGCCACGAATATCAAACTGTATGCAGGCTTGCTGGGCTGACAGTCCGTCTTGCTCGATGCACTGCAAAACCTTCAACTTGAACTGGGCGTCGTAGTGGCTGTACTTGGTAGCCAGACCTGCAGCACCGTGTTGCTCATAGGATCCTGTCCCAGGAAGTGGTGTAACTGAACCAGCCGAATGCGCCCTGCGGGCGAAAGAGGATGGTCATCGTGGTTCTTGGCTAACGTTGAGTTTGCGGACTTAACCTTCACCAGAGAAACCACGATGACCAAGCCCACTATCGCATTGACCGAGTTGGTTGAGAAAGGGGCAGACGCTGATCTGCTCAAGCAAATGATCCAGTTCGTTGCCCAGCGCATGATGGAGTTCGATGTCGAAAGCCTGTGCGGTGCCGGCTTCGATGTCAAAAGCCCAGACCGGACAAACAGCCGCAATGGCTATCGGGATCGCCTCTGGCAGACCCGCGCCGGCGACGTTGACCTGAAGATCCCAAAGCTGCGCCAAGGCAGCTACTTTCCTGGTTTTCTTGAACCGCGACGCACCGCCGAAAAGGCCATGGCGGCGGTGATTCAGGAAGCCTACATCCAAGGCGTTTCAACGCGTTCGGTGGACGAGCTGGTAAAGGCCATGGGTATGTCCGGCATCTCGAAAAGCCAGGTTTCGCGGCTGGCCGGCGAGATTGATGAGCGTGTTCATGCGTTCCTTGATCGCCCCATTGAGGGTGACTGGCCCTACCTCTGGATCGACGCCACCTACGTCAAGGTCAGGGAAGCAGGTCGTATCGTGTCGGCCGCCGTCATAATCGCCGTGGCGGTGAACACCAACGGTGGGCGCGAGATTTTGGGTATGCGAGTTGGCCCTTCGGAAGCCGAACCGTTCTGGACGGACTTCCTGCGAAGCCTGACGCGGCGCGGGCTGCGAGGCGTAAAGCTGGTGATTTCCGACGCTCATGAAGGGCTAAAGGCAGCTGTATCCAAGGTCTTTCACGCGACGTGGCAACGCTGCCGCGTTCATTTCATGCGCAACGCCATGGCCCATGTTGGCAAGGGCCAACGCACGATCGTGGCGGCCTTTCTACGCACCGTATTTGCCCAGGACAGCCGAGAGGAATGCCACAAGCAATGGCGGCAGGTCGCTGATCAGTTACGAGAAAAGTACCCGAAGATCGCGGCGCTCATGGACAACTGCGAAAATGACGTGCTGGCGCACATGGCGTTTCCCAAGCCGCACCGGCAGCAGCTTCACAGCACCAATCCGCTGGAACGGTTGAACGCGGAGATCAAGCGACGCACCGAAGTCGTGGGTATATTCCCGAACGACCCGGCGATCACCCGGCTGGTTGGGGCGATGCTACTGGAGCAGAACGACGAATGGTGCCTGCAACGGCGCTACATGCAGTTGGAGGCCTTCGAGGCGGTCAGCGATAATCCGCAGGCCAAGTTGTCGGCCGTGATCAACTAAACGGCAAACTCAGTGGCCAAGCTCATGATGAGTTACACCACTTCCTGGGACACGATCTGCTCATAGCCCTTTATCCAACGGCGCAGCAGCGATGCACTCAGGCTATGCCTCAGTGCCACCTCATGAACACTCCGGGCAGAAAGACACTCCTCGATGAGTGCTTGCTTGAGCGCTAGGTCGTATTTCGTCATGGAACACCCTCCGCTTGGGCTCAGGCGTCCAACTTTCGGGGGTCAGTTCACGTAAGGGCGGAAAGGTGACTAAAAGTCGCTATCGTCTATGAATGAGTATATAAAAATCAAAACAATAACTCCCGAACCCGAACCCGAACCCGAACCCGAACCCTTACCCAAACCAATGCTGCCAAACCAACCGCACAGTCAACGCCAACACCACGGTAATGAACACCGGCCGAATAAACCTGCTACCGCCACTGATCGCCGTCCGTGCCCCGAAAAACGCCCCGACCATCACCGAAAGCCCCATGCACAGCCCAACGATGTAATCTACTTGCCCGGAAATGACAAACACCGTCAGCGCCGCGATATTGCTGACAAAGTTCATGCTGCGCGCCACGCCACTGGCGCGAACCAGGTCGATGGGGTAGAGCAGCAGCGTGCTCACGGTCCAGAACGCACCGGTGCCAGGCCCGGCGACACCGTCGTAGAAACCCAGGGTGAAACCTTGCGGAAACTGCCATTTGCGTTTGATCGGCGCATCGGCATCCAACGGCGCCTTGGGCGTACCGCCGAACAGCAGGTACACGCCGCAGGCGAAGACGATCACCGGCAGCATCTTGTTCAGCCACTCGGCCGGCATGTAATGGGCGATCAGCGCGCCAAGCAACGCACCGGCCAGGGTGCCGACGATCGCCAGACGCCACTGCGCCGGGTGGAACAGCTTGCGCCTGTAGTAGGTGAAGCTGGCGGTGGCCGAGCCAAAGGTGGAGCTCAGCTTGTTGGTGCCCAGCACCAGGTGCGGCGGCATGCCGGCAGTGAGCAGCGCCGGCGTGGTCAGCAGACCACCACCGCCGGCGATGGCATCGATGAAACCGGCGACAAAGGCCACCAGGGCGAGGATCAACAGGGTGAGCGGTTCTACGCTGAGTTCGAAGGGCATGGGTGGCGTGCGCTGGCTGGACGGCAGGGTGCGGCAAAAGGCCGCGCTAGAGGCGATGCATAGTAATCCCGGGCGGTATGTGATGCCAGTGCCGGCCGCTTCGCGGGTAAACCCGCTCCCACCGTCGCCCATCTGTGGCAGCGGGTTTACCCGCGAAGCGGCAACCACAGCGCTTACAGGAACCAGCGATACTCCCGCGCGCTGACTTCCTGCAGGAATGCCAGGTGGTCCTGGCGCTTGTTCTCGCAATAGACCATCACGAACTCCTGCCCCAAGCCTTCATTCACGGCCGGGTGCTCGCGCATCGCCGCCACCGCGCCGAGCATGTCCTTGGCAAAGTCGATCCCGCTGCCACGATCGTCGTTCAGCGGCGCGATCGGCTCCTGGCCGGCCGCGAGCCCGTGCTCCATGCCACACAGGATCGCCGCCAGCACCAGGTAAGGGTTGGCGTCCGCGCCGGCCAGGCGATGCTCGATCCGCAGGTTGCGCGGGTCCGATTCGGGGATGCGGATGCACGCGTCGCGGTCCTCGAAGCCCCAACTGGCCCGGCTGGCGGCATTGACCATGGCGCCGTAACGGCGAAACGCATTGTGGTTGGCGGCGAACACCGGCATGCAGTGCGGCAGCAGCGCCAGGCAGCCGGCCACGGCATGGCGCAGCGGCCGCTGGCCGTCGGCGGCCAGCAGGTTGTTGCCGGCCGCGTCGTACAGGCTGACATGCACGTGCATGCCACTGCCTGGCGCCTGCAGATACGGCTTGCTCATGAACGAGGCGCGCAGCCCGTGCTTGAGCGCCACGCCGCGGGTGCTGCGGCAGAACATCGCCGCCCAGTCGGCGGCGCGCAGGCCGTCGTCGCAATGGCCGAAGTTGATCTCGAACTGACCGGGGCCCAGCTCGGCGGTGATGACATTGGCGTCGATACCCTGCAGGTTGGCGCTCTCGACCATGTCCCGCAGCACGTCAGAGAAGCGTGACAGCCGTTCGATATGCATGTTCGGCTGATCGTCCGTATCGCCGCTGAACGGGTCGCGGGGGAACTGCGGCAGGCCGTCCTTGAGCGCGCGCTCGAACAGATAGAACTCCAGCTCGAACGCCACCACCGGGCGGATGCCGCGGCTTGCCAGGCGTTGCAATACGCGGGCGAGCACCTCCCGGGGCTCGAACTCGATGGGCGCGGCGGTGCCGTCGGAGGTGATCAGCATCTGCCCCAGTGGTTCGCGCTCCCAGTTCACCGGCTTGAGGGTGCCGGGCACCAGGCGCCGCAGGGCGTCGGGGTCGCCGTCTTTGAAGCAGTAGTCGCCGATCGGGAACAGGCCGCCCTGGGCGCCGAGCAGCACGCAGTTCTGCGGCAGCTTCAGGGGGCTGCCGGCGGCTACTTTTTCCAGCATCTCGATAGGGTAGCGCTTGCCATAGAAGTGCCCGGGGATGTCCAGGCTGATCAGGTCGACATAGCGCACGTCGGGATATTGCTGGCGGAACGCACGGATTTCACTGGGCAAGTCGGCAAAGCCGGTGGTGCTGGTCATTGTCGTGCTCTCAACGGAAGACCCAGAGGACCCGGGTCGGCTGGTCGGTCAGGTTGGCGTAGCGGAACTGGCTGTGGGGGGGCAGTTGGAAACTGTCGTTCGGCCCCAGGGTGACGGCGCCCTCGCGGCCCTCCAACCACAAGGTCAGCTCGCCCTCCAGGACGAAGCCGCCTTGCTCGGAGCTGTCGTCCAGGTGCCCGTCACCACTACTGGCGCCGGGCGCCAGGTGGCTTTCGAGCATGGCGAAGCGGCCATTGAGGGTGGGCGAGACCAGCACATCGGTGACCCCGGCGGCGTAATACAGGGTGCGCCGCTCGCCGGGGCGGGTGACCCAGTCGATCTCCCGGGGCGGCACGGCCTGATAGAAGTAGGTGGTGGGCACCTGCAGCGCTTCGCTGATGGCGGTGAGGTCGGCCACGGTCGGGCGCGACAGGCCGCGCTCGACCTGGGAGAGAAAGCCCAGCGAACGTTTGACCCGGCTGGCCAGTTCGTCGAGGGTCAGGCCACGGTGCTTGCGCAGATCGCGCACCTGGCGGGCGAGGGCCTGGATATCGTCAGACATGGTCGCGCATCCGATACCAGGCCTTGGCGGCGGCTTCCAGCGGCGCGGCCAGCAAATCGCCGCCGGGGAAGCGACCATTGTCGATGCCCTGGTACAGGGCCAGCAGGGTGGCGTCGCCAAGGATCGCGTCGCTGACCGCCCGGGCCCCGGCCAGGGTCGGCAGCACGCCATGGCCGGAGAAACCTTGCAACCAATAGCGCTGGCCTTGGCGGCCGATATCAGGCGTGCGCCGGATACTGCAGTCGATATGCCCGCCCCAGGCATGCTCGATGGCCACCCCGCGCAGTTGCGGGAAGACCCGTTCCAGATAGGGCCGGGTGGCACCGGCGACATCCTTGGGGATACCGCCCAGGTAAGTACAGCCACCCCCGAACAGCAGGCGATGGTCGGGGGTAAGACGGAAGTAATCGGGGACGAACTGGTTGTCGATCACGCAGCTGTTGCGCGGCAGCAGCGAAGCGGCGAAATCCGCCGCCAGCGGCGCGGTGGCCACCTGGTAGGAGCCCACCGGCAGCAAGCGGCGCGAAAGGCCGGGGTCCAGGCGGTCGATGTAGGCGTTGCAGGCCAGCACCAGCACGTCACTGCGGACTTGGCCGTGGGCGGTGCGGGCGATGAAGCCGTTGCCGTGCGCTTGGTAGTCGAGCACCTGGCTTTGCTCGAAGATCCGTCCACCTGCCGCTTCAATGGCCTTGGCCAGGCCCAGGGCCAGTTTCAGCGGGTTGAGGTGAGCGCCATTGGGGTCGTACAGGGCGGCCTGATAGCGTGGGCTGTCGATCCACTCGGGCAACTCGTCGCGGCCGACCAGGCGCAGGCAATCGTAGCCGAACTTGCTGGCTGCTTCCTGGCGGGCCTCTTCCAGCAGTTTCACCCGCCGGGGCAGCACGGCGGTCCACAGGCTGCCGAGGCGGTAGTCGATATCGAAACCGTGACGCTGGGGCAACTCGCGCATCTCCTGGGCGGCCCAGCACATGCTGTCCCATAGCCGGCGGCTACGCTCCAGGCCCAGGGCTTTTTCCAGCGGTGGCAGATCGCACGACCAGCCCGGCAGGGCCTGGCCACCGTTGCGTCCGGAAGCGGCCCAGGCTACCCGGCTGGCCTCCAGCAGGGTCACGCGCTTGCCGGCCAGGGCCAGGCGCAGCGCGGTGTGCAGGCCGCTGAAACCGGCGCCGACAATCAGTACCTCGGTGTCGTGGTCAGCCTGCAGGGTCGGATGCAGGGCAATGGGCGCGGGGTAGGTGAGGGCGTAGTAGCTGGCGACGTGCTGGGCGGATTGCTTGAACATGCCGGGGCCTCGTGAAATTTTTTCTGATTATTTTCATGAAAAAATAGCAGAGGATTTTCACTGCGCCAGTCTTTATGGGCGTCAATGCCTGGCAGGAAGGCCCTCAGTTACCGCGCCGACCTCAGGGCATGCGCCACATTTGTGGGAGCGGGCTTGCCCGCGAAGAAGGCGACGCGGTGTCTGGCACCGGCTGTGCCGGTGTTCGCGGCTGAAGCCGCTCCCACAGCGACCGCGCCGACCTCAGAGCATGCACCACATTTGTGGGAGCGGGCTTGCCCGCGAAGAAGGCGACACGGTGCCTGGCACCGGCTACGCCGGTGTTCGCGGCTGAAGCCGTTCCCACAGCGACCGCGCTAGCTTTAGCAGTTGGCAAGACAGTTGCTCCCACCGCTTAAGCTGGAGCTCGTCTGCCTTAGGTAGATACCTTGCGCCGCGGTTGTCGGGGCTTGGCTGCCGCGGCCTTGCCCTTGGCCGTACCCTTGCGTTTCTTCTTCCACGGCGCTGCCGCCTTGCCTGCCGCCGGCCCGCTGATGGTCAGGCGCAGGCCGCTGCAACGTTGCACCAGCTTGCCCATCCAGGCCGACTGGCGGGCGACGAACTCTTCCAGGCTCATCTCGCCGTTCTGCACCATGTCCAGTGCTTGCTCCCAGATGGCCGTGGTGCCGGGGTCGGCGATGGCCCGAGGCACCGCATCGATCAGGCTGAAGGCGGCCGGGGTGGCGGACAGCGCCTTGCCGTTCTTGACCAGGTAGCCGCGGTCGAGCAGGCCCTGGATGATGCTGGCACGGGTCGCCTCGGTGCCGATGCCGGTGGTTTCCTTGAGTTTCTGTTTCAGCCGCGGGTCATCCACCAGCTTGGCGACGTTTTTCATCGCCTTGATCAGGTCGCCCTCGGTAAAGGGTTTGGGCGGTTGCGTCCACAGGTCCTTGAGGGCCAGGTCATGCAGCGCGCAATCCTGGCCTTCGCGCAGCGCCGGCAGCACCTGGGGCGGTGCTGCCTCGCGGCCCTTGGCCGGGGTCAGCGCCTCGGGCAGCGCGCGGCGCCAGCCGGGTTCGACGATCTGCTTGCCCACTGCCCGCAGCGCCTGGCCGGCGCAGTCGAACTCGGCCTGGGTGCGGTCGTATTCGTGGTTGGGCAGGAATTGCGCCAGGTAGCGGGCGCGTATCAGGGTGTAGACCGCCTTGTACTTGGGCGGCAGGCGCGCCGGGTCGCTGGCGGCGGCGGTGGGGATGATGCCGTGGTGGGCGCTGACCTTCTGGTCGTTCCAGGCCCGTGAACGGCGCTGGGCGTCGAGGTGCGGCTGCAGCGGCGCAAGGCTGGCATCGGCGCGCTGCAGCGCGGCGAGGATGCCGGCGGCCTCGCCATGCTGGCTCAGCGGCAGGTAGCCGCTGTCGCTGCGCGGGTAGGTGATCAGCTTGTGGGTTTCGTAGAGCGCCTGGGCGATGTCCAGGGTTTCCTGGGCGCCGAGGCCGAGTTTCTTCGAACATATCTCCTGCAGGGTGCCGAGGTCGAAGGGCAGGGGCGCGGCTTCGCGTACACGCTCGGTGGCAATCTTCAGCACCCGGGCACTGCCGGCCGCCTGCATCGTAGCGGCGGCGTGCCGTGCCAGGTCCTGTTGCAGGCAGCGGCCCTGGTCATCGCAGGCGCTTTGCGGGGCGCGCCACTGGGCGTTGAATACCGTGCCCGCGCTTTCCAGTTGCACATCGATGGCCCAGAACGGCACAGGGACGAAGTCGGCGATGCTGCGGTCGCGGTCCACCACCAGGCGCAGTGTCGGGGTCTGCACCCGGCCTACCGGCAGCACGCCCTGGTAGCCGGACTGGCGCCCGAGCAAGGTGAACAGTCGGCTCATGTTCATGCCGATCAGCCAGTCGGCGCGCGAGCGGCCCAGGGCCGAGTGGTACAGACTGAAGGTTTCCTGGCCCGGCAGCAGGCGCGCGAGGGCCTTGCGGATCGAGGCGTCGTCCAGCGCCGACAGCCACAGGCGCTGGATCGGCCCGCGGTAGCGGCAGTGCTCGACCAGCTCACGGGCGATCATCTCGCCCTCGCGGTCGGCGTCGGTGGCGATCACCAGTTCGCGGGCTTCGCCAAGCAGGCGCTTGACCGCTTTGAACTGGCTGGCGGTCTTGGGTTTGACGGTCATCTTCCAGCGTTCGGGGATGATCGGCAGGTCGTCGAGGCTCCAGCGCTTGTAGCGTTCGTCGTAGCTGTCCGGCGGCGCTGTCTCCAGCAAGTGGCCGATGCACCAGGTCACGCAGACATCGTTGCCCAGCCAGCAGCCATCGCCCCGGCGCTGGGCGCCGAGCACCTTGGCGATGTCTTTTGCCTGGGAGGGTTTTTCGCAGAGAAACAGGCGCATGGCCGGACACGCTTCATGGTGAAAGTTGCGCACTAGGATGCGCAAGCTACGGCGTGCAGGCAAGTTTTATCTGTATGCATGTACAGTTTTTTTGCCCGCACCTTTGGCTGGCCAGCCCTGCATTGGTGGTGGACTAAACGGCACGATCGTGCCAGCTTTGCCCTTCGCCCGTCAGTTGTGTCAGCAAGGACGATGTCGCTGCGGGCGTTTTTCCTACTCTGAACAGGGACGTGATCCATGCCCGTTTTCGATTATCGACAGCTCGACAGTACTGCCTCCTCTGCGCTCTACAAGGACGCCATGGCCTTGGCGACTTACGCCTACCATGGCATCGATGATGGTTTCAGCGCTGGCTACCAGCAACATGGTTTCGGCCTTGGGCTGCCGGCCACGCTGGTCAAGGCCCTGATCGGCGGTACCGACAGCCAGGGGGTGATCCCCGGCATCCCGTGGAACCCCGATTCCGAAGCCAGGGCCCTGGCCCAGGTCAAGGCCGCTGGCTGGACGCCGATCAGCGCCGAGCAACTGGGCTACCAGGGCAAGACCGACGGCCGAGGCACCTTCCATGGCGAGGCGCCAGGCTACACCAGCGCCCAGGTCGAGATCCTCGGCCGCTACGACAGCGCCGGCCACCTCACCGGCATCGGCATCGGTTTCCGTGGCACCAGCGGCCCGCGGGAGAACCTGCTCGGCGACACCCTGGGTGATGCCATCAACGACCTGCTGGCGGCCATCGGCCCGGCTGGCTATGCCCGCGACTACGCCGGCAACGCTTTCGGCCAACTGCTCGACGATGTGGCGGCCTTTGCCAAGGCCAATGGCCTGACCGGCGCCGATATCACCGTCAGTGGCCACAGCCTCGGCGGCCTGGCGGTCAACAGCCTGGCGGACCTCAGCACTTCGCGCTGGGGCGGTTTCTTCCAGGATGCGCGCTATGTCGCCTTCGCCTCACCGACCCAGGCCGCCGACGCCAGCAAGGTGCTCAACATCGGCTATGAGAACGACCCGGTGTTCCGCGTGCTCGACGGTACCTCGGCCACCTGGGGCACCCTGGGCGTGCATGACGGCGCCAAGGCCTCGGCGACCAACAACATCGTCAACTTCAACGACCACTACGCTTCCGACGCCTGGAACCTGATGCCGTTTTCCATCGGCAATATCGCCACCTGGTTGTCGCACTTGCCGACGGCCTACGCCGATGGCCTCGGGCGGGTGCTGGGCTCGTCGTTCTATCAGTGGACCAGCCGCGACTCGACCATCGTGGTGAGCAACCTGTCCGATGTGACCCGTGGCTCGACCTGGGTCGAGGACCTCAACCGCAACGCCGAGCCGCACAAGGGCAGCACCTTCATCATCGGCTCGAGTGGCGATGATCTGATCCATGGTGGGCGCGGCAATGATTACCTGGACGGAGGCGCGGGCAACGATACCTTCCGCGACGACGGCGGTTTCAATCTGATCGATGGTGGTGCCGGGCATGACACCCTGAAGCTGCAGGACGCCCTGGCCAACCTGAGCATCGCCCGGGATGGCGAGGGCACGCTGTATGTGCGTGACGCCGAGGGCGGCATCAGCCTGGTGCGTAATGTTGAGACCCTGGTCAGCAAGGAGTCGAGCCTGTTGATCTTCAGCAAGGAGGTCAGCCATGCGGTGACGCCGGATGGCTTGCTCGACAGCGGCAAGATCAACCCCTACGCCTTGTCGCAAAGTGGTGGCCAGGGCAGCGATCAGTTGCTGGCGGGCAGTCAGGGGCAGTGGCTGTTCGGCCTGGGCGGGGATGATCGCCTGGTGGGCGGGGTGGGCAATGATGTGCTGGTGGGTGGTGCGGGTAATGATGTGCTCGTTGGCGGCGGCGGCCGAGACACTTTCCTGTTCGAGGGGCACTTTGGCCAGGATCGGCTGCTGGACTTTACCGGGCAGGACCGCCTGGTGTTCATCGGCGTCGACGGCGGCACGGCGGCGCCGGATTGGCGGGCGCATGCCAGCCAGGTGGGCGATGACCTGGTGCTGAAGTTCGGCGGGGACAGCGTGACGCTGGTGGGGATTGCGGGACAGGGGGTGGCGGATGGGCAGATCGTGATTGCCTGAGGGGCAGGGCGTAACCCTGTAGGAGCGGCCTCGTGTCGCGATAGGGCCGCATAGCGGCCCCGACGATCTTTACGCCAACGCGGAAATCCTGGGGCTGCTACGCAGCCCTTTCCGACCGGTCCGACGCCTCGGCAAGGCCGCTCCTACAAAGAGCAGGCCAACCTGATGGCTCAGGCGCTCTCGCGCGAGTCGCGGACCATGTCTACGTGCGGGATGCCGGCCTCGAGGAACTCCTCGCTGACCACGCGAAAGCCCAGGCGCTCGTAGAACGGCGTGGCGTGGACCTGGGCGCTGAGCATCTGCTGGCTGAGGTCGCGGTTCTGCGCTTCGAGAATCACCGCGCGCATCAGTGCGTCGCCCACGTTCAGACCGCGCCAGTCCTTGAGCACCGAGACCCGGCCGATGGTGCCGTCGGGCAGCAGGCGAGCGGTGCCGATCGGATAGTCACCCTCCAGCGCCAGGAAGTGCACGGCGCTGGGGTCTTCGGCGTCGAATTCGAGCTCCGGCGGCACGTGCTGCTCGGCAACGAAGACGGCGCTGCGGATCCGGTGGATGTCGGCGTTGTCCTTGTGCCAGTCGGCCAGGCGCACACTGATCTTATTCATCGGCGAACCCCAGGCTGCCTTGCATGACCAACTGCTGGACCAGCATCAGGCCGTCTTCGTCCTGCAGCCATTGCGCCAGGTTTTCGCTGTGCAGCGCGTCGGCGGAGCAGATCAGCTTCAGCAGCTCGCGCAGTTTGCCCGGCAGCGGGCAGCTGCGACCGCTGGCGAACAGCAGCAGGTCGTCGCCGAACTCCGACCAGGCCAGGCGCGCGCTCGGGTTGCGGATCAGGATGGCACCCTGGCCGAGGTAGTCGAGCAGCTCCTGTTCGGACACTTCCTCGCCCACCACCTGCTCTGGGTAGCGTGGCTCGGTCATGAACTGGCCGAACCAGGTCAGCAGCAGGTCCTTGTCGTTCATGTGCTTGTCGATCAGCGCCTTGAGGCGGTCCAGGGCGTCGTGCTGGATCTGGTGCGGGTCGAGCGCAGGCACGGCGTCGGCGTCGCTGTAGCGTTCTTCGTCCGGCAGGAACTGGCCGAGGAAGTCGGTGAAGTGGGTCAGCACTTCGGCGGCGCTCGGGGCGCGGAAGCCGACCGAGTAGGTCATGCAGGCGTCTTCGGCGATACCGTAATGGGCCAGGCGCGGGGGCAGGTAGAGCATGTCGCCCGGCTCCAGGGTCCACTCGTCGCTCTGCTCGAAACCGGCGAGGATGCGCAGGTCGGCGTGGTCGATCAACGGGCTGTCGCTGTTGCACATCTGGCCGACTTTCCAGGTGCGCTTGCCATCGCCTTGCAGCAGGAACACATCGTAGTTGTCGAAGTGCGGGCCGACGCTGCCGCCGGGCGCGGCGTAGCTGATCATCACGTCATCGATGCGCCAGCTGGGCAGGAAGCGGAACTCTTCCAGCAGCTCGGCCACTTCCGGGACGAACTGGTCGACGGCCTGCACCAGTAGGGTCCAGTCACGCTCGGGCAGGTCGGCGAAGGCATCTTCGGCGAATGGGCCGCGGCGCAGCTCCCAGGGGCGCTCGCCGTGCTCGAGCACCAGGCGCGATTCGACTTCGTCTTCCAGGGCCAGGCCGGCCAGTTCATCAGCATCGATGGGGCTGACGAAGTCGGGGAAGGCCTGACGCACCAGCAGCGGCTTTTTCTGCCAGTAGTCGCGCAGGAATTCACGGGCCGTGAGGCCGCCCAGCAGTTGCAGTGGAGTATCAGAATTCATGTTCAACCTATTGAAAAAACGTAGTTTTCGTACGGGAATAAAAACGCCCGGCCAGGCCGGGCGTTGTCCGCGACGCTCAGCTTAGATGCGTTTGGCCTGGGCCACGGCGTTGCCGATGTAGGTCGCCGGGGTCAGTTGCTTGAGCTCGGCCTTGGCTTCGGCCGGCATGTCCAGGCCGTCGATGAAGGTCAGCAGCGCTTCAGGGGTGATGCCCTTGCCACGGGTCAGCTCCTTGAGCTTCTCGTAGGGGTTCTCGATGTTGAAGCGGCGCATCACGGTCTGGATCGGCTCGGCCAGGACTTCCCAGCAGGCGTCGAGGTCGGCGGCGATGCGTGCTTTGTTGACTTCCAGCTTGCCGATGCCCTTGAGGCTGGCTTCATAGGCGATGACGCTGTGGGCGAAGCCCACGCCCAGGTTGCGCAGCACGGTGGAGTCGGTCAGGTCGCGCTGCCAGCGCGAGATCGGCAGCTTGCTGGCCAGGTGCTGGAACAGCGCGTTGGCGATACCCAGGTTGCCTTCGGAGTTCTCGAAGTCGATCGGGTTGACCTTGTGCGGCATGGTCGAGGAGCCGATTTCGCCGGCCACGGTCTTCTGCTTGAAGTAGCCCAGCGAGATGTAGCCCCAGACGTCGCGGTCGAAGTCGATGAGGATGGTGTTGAAGCGGGCGATGGCGTCGAACAGCTCGGCGATGTAGTCGTGCGGCTCGATCTGCGTGGTGTACGGGTTGAACTGCAGGCCCAGCTCGTCCTCGATGAAGGCGCGGGCGTTGGCTTCCCAGTCGATCTGCGAGTAGGCCGACAGGTGGGCGTTGTAGTTGCCCACGGCGCCGTTGATCTTGCCCAGCAGTGGCACGGCGGCCACCTGGGCGATCTGGCGCTCAAGGCGGTAGACGACGTTGGCCAGCTCTTTGCCCAGGGTGGTCGGCGAGGCCGGCTGGCCGTGGGTACGCGACAGCATCGGCACGGCGGCGTGGGTGTGGGCCAGGGTGCGGATCGATTCGGCGATCTGGCGCATCAGCGGCAGCAGCACTTCGTCACGGCCGGCACGCAGCATCAGGGCGTGGGACAGGTTGTTGATGTCCTCGCTGGTGCAGGCGAAGTGAATGAACTCGCTGACCTTGGCCAGTTCCGGCAGCTTGGCGGCCTGCTCCTTGAGCAGGTACTCGATGGCCTTGACGTCGTGGTTGGTGGTGCGTTCGATCTCTTTGACGCGTTCGGCGTGCTCAAGCTTGAAATCGGTGGCCAGGCTGTCCAACAGGGCGTTGGCTTCGGCGGAAAACGCCGGCACTTCGCCGATCTGCGGGTGGGCGGCCAGGCGCTGCAGCCAGCGTACTTCGACCAGGGCGCGGAAACGGATCAGGCCGAATTCGCTGAAGATGGGGCGCAGGGCCTGGGTTTTGCCGGCGTAACGGCCGTCTACAGGGGAAACCGCAGTGAGCGAGGAGAGCTGCATGGGGTGTTCTCGGACAGTCAGGCTTTTGGAAGGGCGCATATCATACATGAAAAATGCGCCCGAGTCGGGTGGCTGACCAAAGGTCGGGCCTATCAAAAATGTTGCGATCCCCTGTAGGAGCGGCCTTGTGTCGCGAAAGGGCTGCGCAGCAGCCCCGGCAATCTTGAGTCAGGCTCGAGATCCTGGGGCCGCGCTGCGGCCCTTTCGCGACACAAGGCCGCTCCTACAGGTACTGCGTCAATCGTTGGTACGCATCATCCCGTACAGTTCGTTGAGCAACTTGCGTCGGCTGAACACCAGCTGCCAACGGTGCCCGCCAAGCTGGCGCCACAGGCGCGCGGCGCGGATGCCGGCCAGCAGCAGGGCGCGGATCTTCGAGGCATTGCTCGGTTGCTGCAGGAAGCGCATGTCGCCATGCACCTGGATACGCTGGCGCAAGGTGCTCAGGGTGTCCTGGTACAAGGCTCCGCTGGAAGCGATGACGTTTTCATGAACCAGGCCGAAATGCTCGGCCTGGGACTGGATCTGTGGCAGGCGGTTGCCAATGGTGTCGAGCATGTCGCCGCGCTTGTTCAGCTGGCGCTCCAGGCCGAGCATCGACAGGGCGTAGCGCAGTGGCTCGCGCTGCAGGCTGCTGGGGTCGCGCTCCAGGGCGCCGACCAGCGCGCGGTAGCCGTCGCGCAGGTTGAGGTCGTCGCCGCCGAACACCTCGAGGGTGTTCTTCGGGTCGACCACCAGCAGGCTGCCGAGCATGCAGCCGATGTTGGCCTCGCTGGCCTGACCGGTGCGGGCAATACGATCGACCAGTACTGCTGCCTGGAACACGCCGCCAAGGGCGATCAACTGCTCTTGCAGGTTGCTCATGCGCGCGGGCTCCAGGGCTCGGCGACTTCGATCACGCCACCGCCCAGGCACACTTCGCCGTCGTAGAACACCACCGACTGGCCCGGGGTGACGGCGCGTTGCGGCTCGTCGAAGACCGCGCGGTAGCCATGCTCGGTACGCTCCAGGGTGCACTGCTGGTCGCCCTGGCGGTAGCGCACCTTGGCGGTCAGGCGACGCGGGCTGGACAGGTCGATCGGGTTGACCCAGAAAATCTCCGAGGCCAGCAGGGCGCGGGAGAACAGCCACGGGTGCTCGTTGCCCTGGCCGACCACCAGCACGTTGCGCACCAGGTCCTTGTGCAACACGTACCACGGCTCGTCGCTGGCGTCCTTCAGGCCGCCGATGCCCAGGCCCTGGCGTTGGCCGATGGTGTGGTACATCAGGCCGTGGTGGCGGCCGATCACCTCGCCATCGGTGGTTTCGATATCGCCCGGTTGGGCTGGCAGGTATTGCTTGAGGAAGTCGCTGAAGCGCCGCTCACCGATGAAGCAGATGCCGGTGGAGTCCTTTTTCTTCGCCGTGGCCAGGCCGTGTTTCTCGGCGATGGCGCGTACCTCGGGCTTTTCCAGTTCGCCGACCGGGAACAGGGTGCGGGCGATTTCCGCGCCGCCCACGGCGTGCAGGAAGTAGCTCTGGTCCTTGTTCGGATCCAGGCCCTTGAGCAGTTCGGTCAGCGCGCCGGTATCGCGGCGGCGCACGTAGTGGCCGGTGGCGATCAGGTCGGCGCCCAGGGACAGGGCGTAATCGAGGAACGCCTTGAACTTGATCTCGCGGTTGCAGAGGATGTCTGGGTTCGGCGTGCGCCCGGCCTTGTATTCCTCGAGGAAGTGCTCGAACACGTTGTCCCAGTATTCGGCGGCGAAGTTGGCGGTGTGCAGCTTGATGCCGATGCGGTCGCACACGGCCTGGGCGTCGGCCAGGTCTTCGCGGGCGGTGCAGTATTCGGTGCCGTCGTCCTCTTCCCAGTTCTTCATGAACAGACCTTCCACCTGGTAACCCTGCTCCATGAGCAGGAGGGCGGAGACGGAAGAGTCCACGCCGCCGGACATGCCGACGATGACGCGGGTCTTGGCGGGGTCTTTGAGTGCTGGGCTGGTCATGGCTACCGGTGTGTATCAGAGGGGAAAAACGCCGATTCTATCAAACCCGTGGGCTGACGTCAGTCGCGTAGCAGTTCGAGGCTGTGCAGCGGGCCTTTGAGGTAGTCATCCAGGCAGCGTGGCACCAGTTCGCTGCGCCAGCGCGATGGCTCGGCGAGCAGTTCGTCGCGGCTCAGCCACACGGCGCGGACAATGTCGCTGTCCAGCGCCAGATCGGCGTGGTGGCGTAGCGGGCGGGCAGCGAAGCAGATGCGCTGGTAGGTCACGCCGTTGCTGGGGGCGGTGTACAGGTAGATGCCGACCACGCCGGTGAGCTCGACTTCCCAGGCGGTTTCCTCGAGGGTTTCGCGCAGGGCGGCCTGGGGCAGGGTCTCGTTGGGTTCCAGGTGCCCGGCGGGCTGGTTGAAGACGTGCTGGCCGGCTTTGAATTCCTCGACGAAGAGGAACTTGCCGTCGTGTTCGACAATGGTGGCGACGGTGATGTGGGGTTGCCAGGACACGGTCGATTCTCTCCCTGAGTGGCAAGTTTCAAGCTGCAAGCCACAAGTAGAAGCGGTAAGCGACTGCTTTGACTTGTGGCTTGCAGCTTGCAACTTGTGGCTAAAAAAGCACAAACCCCGGTGCGTGGCCGGGGTCTGTGCTGTTACTTCAAGCGAACCTTACAGCGCGGCAATCGCGCTGTTCAGGGTCTGGCTTGGGCGCATCACCTTGGCGGTCAGCTCGGCATCCGGAGCGTAGTAGCCACCGATGTCGGCCGGCTTGCCCTGGACGGCGGCCAGCTCGGCGACGATGGTCGCCTCGTTGTCGCTCAGGGTCTTGGCCAGTGGGGCGAAGCGCGCCTGCAGGGCGGCGTCGTCGGTCTGTGCGGCCAGTGCCTCTGCCCAGTACAGGGTCAGGTAGAAGTGGCTGCCACGGTTGTCGATACCGCCGACCTTGCGCGAAGGCGATTTGTTGGTGTCGAGGAACTTGCCGGTGGCCTGGTCCAGGGTGTTGGCCAGGACCTTGGCGCGCGGGTTGTCGTAGGTGTTGCCCAGGTGCTCCAGGGAAGCGGCCAGGGCCAGGAACTCACCCAGCGAGTCCCAACGCAGGAAGTTCTCTTCCACCAGCTGCTGCACGTGCTTGGGTGCCGAACCGCCGGCGCCGGTCTCGAACAGGCCGCCACCGTTCATCAGCGGCACGATCGACAGCATCTTGGCGCTGGTGCCCAGTTCCATGATCGGGAACAGGTCGGTCAGGTAGTCGCGCAGTACGTTGCCGGTCACCGAGATGGTGTCCTTGCCTTCGCGGATGCGCGCCAGGGAGAACTTGATGGCGTCGACCGGGGCCAGGATGCGGATGTCCAGGCCAGAGGTGTCGTGATCCTTCAGATAGGTCTGTACCTTCTCGATCATCACGCCGTCGTGGGCGCGCGCCGGGTCCAGCCAGAACACCGCTGGAGTGTTGCTCAGGCGGGCGCGGTTGACGGCCAGCTTGACCCAGTCCTGGATCGGCGCGTCCTTGGTCTGGCACATGCGGAAGATGTCACCGGCTTCGACGTTCTGCTCCAGCAGGACCTTGCCCTTGCCGTCGACTACGCGCACGACGCCGTCGGCCTTGATCTGGAAGGTCTTGTCGTGGGAGCCGTACTCTTCGGCTTTCTGCGCCATCAGGCCGACGTTCGGCACGCTGCCCATGGTGGTCGGGTCGAAGGCGCCGTTGGCCTTGCAGTCTTCGATGGTGGCCTGGTAGATGCCGGCGTAGCAGCGGTCCGGAATGATCGCCTTGGCGTCTTGCAGTTCACCGGCGGTGTTCCACATCTTGCCCGAGTCACGGATCATCGCCGGCATCGAGGCGTCGACGATGACGTCGCTCGGTACGTGCAGGTTGGTGATGCCTTTGTCCGAGTTGACCATGGCCAGGGCCGGACGAACGGCGTACAGGGCCTGGATGTCGGCTTCGATCTCGGCTTGCTTGTCGGCAGGCAGGTCCTTGATGCGGGCGTACAGATCGCCGATGCCGTTGTTGGCGTTGAAGCCCACTTCGGCCAGGGCTGCGGCGTGCTTGGCCAGCACATCGTTGTAGAACTCTTCGACGATCACGCCGAACATGATCGGGTCGGAGACCTTCATCATGGTGGCTTTCAGGTGTACCGACAGCAGCACGCCGGAGGCCTTGGCATCGGCGATCTGCTCGGCGATGAAGGCTTTCAGGGCCTTGCGGCTCAGGGTGGCGCAGTCGATGACTTCGGCGGCCTTGACCGCGGTTTTTTCTTTCAGGACGGTGGTGGCGCCGTCCTTGCCGACCAGCTCGATGCGCAGGCTGTCGTCAGCCTCGATCAGCGCGGCTTTTTCGCTGCCGTAGAAGTCGCCCTGGGTCATGTGAGCCACATGCGACTTGGAGTCGGCGGCCCAGGCGCCCATCTTGTGCGGGTGCTTGCGGGCGTAGTTCTTGACCGACAGCGGCGCGCGGCGGTCGGAGTTGCCTTCGCGCAGGACCGGGTTTACCGCCGAGCCCTTGATGCGGTCGTAGCGGGCGCGGGATTCTTTCTCTTCGGCGCTGGCCGGCTCGTCGGCGTAGTCGGGGATGTTGAAGCCCTTGGCCTGCAGTTCCTTGATCGCCGCCTTCAGCTGCGGTACCGACGCGGAGATGTTCGGCAGCTTGATGATGTTGGCTTCAGGCGTGGTGGCCAGCTGGCCCAGTTCCGCCAGGTGATCGGCTACCTGCTTCTCGCTGCCCAGTTGCTCGGGGAAGGCCGCGAGGATACGACCGGCCAGCGAGATATCGCGGGTTTCGACGGCGATGTCGGCGGAAGCGGTGAAGGCTTCGACGATCGGCAGCAGCGAGTAGGTGGCGAGGGCGGGGGCTTCGTCGGTGAAGGTGTAGATGATCTTGGAACGGGTGGGCATGCGGGTTAACTCTCTATGTGCTGAGCGTACTCGAGTCTCGAGGTGCGCAGGGTAGGCGCTTCGCCCTGGCGACGCCATGAGCGGAAAGTCGAGAGGCTGCGAGCGGTGATGGTGGATGCATCAGTCGAGCGTCAAGTGCTGGGCCGCGGTAACGACCCAGGCTTCGTGGCCATGCTTGGCCAAGGGCGAGCCGCATTTTCCAAGGGTTCGCCCCGATGACCCTACGGTCGCGGCGCAGTATATCAAACCCTTTGGGCTAATCAGCAAGGCGAAGTGGTATCAGCGCATTTATAAGACCAAAGACGTAGGCGCAATGTGGCGCAGTGACGCAGGCGCGCGCACTGTTCGGCTCACTCGCCCAGGCGTTGCTCGCGCGATGGTGGATAGCCGAAATACGCTGCGTAGCACTTGCTGAAGTGCGACACCGAGACGAAACCGCAGGCCACCGCCACCTCCATCACCGACAGGTCCGAATACTGCAGCAGGCGCCGGCTCTTGGTGATGCGCAGTTCCATATAGTAGCGCCGTGGCGAGGTGCCGAGCTGGGCCTGGAACAGGCGGTCGATCTGGCGCCGGGAACGGCCCGAGTAGGCGGCCAGCTGGTCGAGGCTGAGGGTTTCCTCGAGGTTGTTCTCCATCAGTTCGACGATGGTGCGCAGGTGCAGGCTCATGGATTTCTTCGCCCCCGGGCCGACCTGGCGGTAGCGTGCGCCGGAGAACGAGAGGATTTCCTCCACGCCTTCGGCCAGGGCATCGCCGTGCAGGCGGCGGACCAGGCCCAGCATCAGTTCCATGGCGCCGTTGGGGCTGGCGGCGGTCAGGCGGTCGCGGTCGAGGGTGAAGCTGGCCGGGGTGATGCGCGCTTGCGGGCTGACCTCGGCCAGGCTGGCGCGTTGCTCCGGGTGCACGCTGCAGCCGTAGTCATCCAGCGCCCCGGCGCGGCCGAGGAACCAGGCGCCGTTCCACAAGCCGCCAAGGGTCATGCCCTGGGCGGCGCAGTCGCCCAGCAGGCGGTCGAGGCCGGGATACTTCAATGGGGTGCGCAGGCCGCCGCAGATCACCAGCATGTCCAGTTCCGCCAGGGTGTTTGGTTGCAGAGGGGAGGCGATCAGCTCCAGGCCCAGGTCGCTGAGCACCCGGTCTCCGGCCAGGGACAGCGGGGTGTAGGCGAAGCTGTCGGCGCGCAGCAGATTGGCGGTGACCAGTACGTCCATGGCCACGGTGAAGCTGGCCATGGAAAAGTGTTCGAGCAGGACGAAATCGACCCGGTAGGGGCGTTGCGCGCTGGCGTCGCTGGGCTTGAGCCGGAGCATGTTGCTGGTGCTGGTCTTCTTGCTGAACTGGCGTGGCGTGGGCACTGCGGACTCCGCTGGCGGGCTGGCGCGGTTGAGTGTGCGTTGGGGCGGCGGGAAAGACAACAGGGCCACTGGCCGGCGCTTTGGGCTATGCTGGCGGCCTTGCCACGCCTGCGGAACCCAACCCTTCATGAAATACGCCATTTCCCTGCTGTTGAGCCTGCTGCCACTACTGGTCCATGCCGTCGAGCCGGGCGAGACCCTGGCACCGTGGACCTTGCTCGACCAGTACGACCAACCCTACAGCCTCGGCCCGGATACTCGCGTATTGCTGGTGGCCAGCGACATGGACGGCGCCCGCCTGGTCAAAGCTGCCCTGGCCGAGCGCCCCAAGGGCTATCTGGAGGCCCGCCAGGCGGTGTTCGTCGCCGATATCCAGCGCATGCCGGCGTTGATCAGCAAGCTGTTCGCGGTGCCGGCGATGCGTGACTATCACTACCGGGTGATGCTCGATCGCGAGGGGCGGGTTGCCAGCCGTTATGCCGGGGAAGCGGGCAAGGTGCTGTGGTTGACCCTGGACCGCGGCAAGCTGGTGGCGCAGCAGTCGTTCAGCGACGCGCAGGCGCTGGGCGAGGCATTGGCGCGGACCCGATAGGAGCTGCCTGCAGCAACGCTGGCAGCACCTCGCCCGCTTTTCCGGCGAGGGCAAATTCCCTCGGGTGTCCGGTCAGGGCCGGCTGTGGATTGACATGCACCACGCTCGCGCCGGCCGCCAGCGCCAGCCGTGGAATCGACGCGGCCGGCTGCACCAGGCCGGAGGTGCCGACCGACAGCACCAGGTCGCAATCCTCGGCTGCGGCGAAGGCTCGCTCCAGCGTGTGCGCTGGCAACGATTCGCCGAACCACACCACGCCGGGGCGCAATGGCCCGGCGCAGTAGACGCAGCGTGGGGGCTCGATGCGCCGGCCTGCGCCTGCGCCCTCAGCTAGCGCCGGCAGGCTGCCAACCGGCCTGTCGCAGCTGAAACAGCGAAAGGCATCCAGGCGCCCGTGCAGGTGCAGCACATCGGGGCTGCCGGCGCGTTCGTGCAGGTCATCGACGTTCTGCGTCACCAGGGTCAGCCGTGGCACCCGTTTCGCCAGTGCGGCAATGGCCAGGTGCGCGGGGTTGGGCCGGGCCTGCAGGATGCCGGCGCGGCGCATTTCGTACCAGCCCCAGACCAGCGCCGGGTCGGCGCGAAAGCCGTCGGCGCTGGCCAGTTGCGTGGGATCGAACCGTTCCCACAAGCCGACGAGCTTGTCGCGAAAGGTGGCAATGCCGCTCTCGGCGGACACACCTGCGCCGGTGAACACCAGCACATGACGGGCTTTGGCGAGCACGTTCGGGTCGAAGTGCATGGATGGCCTCCGGCAGCCAGGACAGAGGTCGCCCACTCTGCCAGTGGGGGCGGGGCGGCACAAGCTGCAGCGGCGCCTGCCTGGGGGCTTGACCTCGACTTAACCTGAGGTCTGATACTCGGCCGCTCTTTTCCTCGATGGAGTGATGCCATGACCCTGCCAAGCGCCTTTGTCCTGTCCAACCCCGAAGGCCTCTACGACCCTAGCGCCAATGCCTATTCCCATGTCGCCGAGGTCCGTGCCGGCAGTCGTCTGGTCTATATCGCCGGGCAGGGCGGCGAAGACCTGCAAGGTCAACTGTCGAGTCGCTTCGACGAGCAGGCGCGCCAGGCCCTGGTCAACCTGAAGATCGCCCTGGCGTCGCGAGGCGCGACGCTGGAGCACGTATGCAAATTGACCTTGCTGGTGGTGGACCATTCCGAGGCGCGTTTGCGCCAGTGGGTGGCCGAGGCCGAGCGTGCCTGGGGCGGGCGGATGACGCCGACCTGCACCTTGATTCCGGTGCCGCGCCTGGCGCTGGATGGCATGTTGGTGGAGATAGACGCCGTGGCCGCGTTGGCCCCGTAGGCGTCGGCATGGCTGGAGCCGTGTGGTAAGTTGCCCGGGGCGCGCCTGTAACCCGATAGAATTCGCGCCTCTTTCAATTCAGCGAGCGTCGCCCATGGCCGTGCCCATCGAACTGCTGCAGACCGGCCCTGAACACGTCGACCTGGTGCGCAATCTCTATCAGTTCTACGCCTACGAGTCGTCCGACTGGGAACAGGAGGATATCGAGGTGGATGGCCGCTTCTATATCCACGAGCCCCATTTCCAGCGCTACTGGGCGTCACCCGACTGGAGCGCCAGCCTGATCCTGGTCGATGGTTTCATCGCCGGTTTCGTGCTGGTCGAGCGCAGTGAGCTGCCGGGCATCGACGCCCTGGAACTGGCCGATCTGTTCGTGCTCAAGAAGTATCGGCGCCTTGGGGTCGGGCGGGCGGTGGCGCGGCAGGTTCTCGGCGAAGGCGCGCATGACTGGCTGCTGCGCTGCCATGTCGAGGATGCGCCGGCCTTGGCGTTCTGCCAGGCGCTGGTGGCGGACCTGCCGCGTCCAGTGCGGGAAATCCCCCTGGACGACGAGCCGGCATTGCGCAACTACCTGGTGACACAGCGGCTGCACTGAAGCCGGAGCGGGATTTTTGTGACGGACTTCACAAAACCAATCTGCTGCAAGGCATAATGCCAGCACTTTGTGCTTCCGCAGGTTCAGGTAAAGCCCATGCCGCTCGCCCCCAGTTCCGACATGATGTATCGGCTGTTGATCCAGAGTGTGGCGGACTACGCCATCTACCTGCTCACCCCGGACGGTATCGTCGCCAATTGGAACCCCGGCGCGCAGCGGGCCAAAGGCTACAGCGCCGAGGAAATCGTCGGCCAGCACTTTTCGGTGTTCTATACCGACCAGGATCGTGACGCCGGGCTGCCCGCGCAGAGCCTGGCCACCGCGCGGCTCGAGGGGCGATTCCAGGCCGAAGGCCTGCGCCAGCGCAAGGATGGTTCGCACTTCTGGACCAGCGTGGTGATCGAGCCGATCAAGGAGCAGGGCACCGGCCAGGTGATCGGCTTCGCCAAGATCACCCGCGATATTTCCGAGCGCCGACAACACGAACTGGAACTGCTCAAGGCCAAGGAGCTTGCCGAACAGTACAGCCACGAAATGACCACCCTGTCGCAGTTCCTCGACTCGGTCATCGCCAACATCCCCGCCAGTGTCATTGTCCAGGACCTGCAGAGCCAGCAGATCCTGCTGGCCAACCAGCAGGCCGAGCGCCTGTTCGGTGGCCAGGGCGCGAGCATGGTCGGCCAACTGCCGGGGCAGGGCCTGGCCCCGGCGGCGGCCGATTACCTGGAGCAGCAACTGGCGCGTGGCGCGCGCAGCAGCAAGGGTTACCTGGCCGAGACCCGGGTCGACACCGCCAGCGGCGCGCGCACCCTGCGCAGCCGCGCCATGCTCTGCCAGAATCGCGAAGGGCAGGGCGACTATGTGCTGTTCGTCGCCGAGGATGCCACCGAGGAACTGGCTGCCCATGCGCAGATCCACCACATGGCGCATCATGACGCCCTGACCGGCCTGCCCAACCGCACCCTGTTCAACGAACGCCTCAAGCAGGCGCTGCTGCGCGGCGAGGACAGCGGCAAGCTCACCGCCACTCTGTGCCTGGACCTGGACAACTTCAAGAACATCAACGACACCCTGGGCCACGCCTTCGGCGACAAACTGCTGCGCGCCCTGGGCAAGCGCCTGCGCCGCGAACTGCGCGAGCACGATACCCTGGCGCGACTGGGGGGCGACGAATTCGCCGTGGTCCTGTCCGGGCTGGACACTCGCGACGCGGCGCGCAACACCGCGCAGCGCCTGATCGAGGCGGTGTGTCCGCCGTTCCATATCGAGGGCCACCAGTTCACGGTCGGGGTGAGTGTCGGTGTCGCCATCGCCCCGGATGACCATGATCAGGCCGAGCAGTTGCTCGGCTATGCCGACATGGCCCTGTACGAGGCCAAGCGCAATGGTCGCAACCGTTATGAGTGCTTCCAGGTCGAGCTCGACGTTGCCGCGCGCCAGCGCCGCCTGGTCGAGACTGACCTGCGCACCGCCTTGCACCTGGGGCAGTTGCAGCTGCACTACCAGCCGGTGGTGGACCAGCAGAGCAGCAGTGTCACCGGCTACGAGGCACTGCTGCGCTGGGAGCATCCGGCGCGGGGCATGATCATGCCGTTGGACTTCATCCCTATTGCCGAGGAAACCGGGCTGATCCACGACATCGGCGCCCGGGCCCTGAACCTGGCCTGCCAGGAGGCGGCCAGCTGGGGCACGACGCAGATGGTATCGGTCAACCTGTCGCCGGTGCAGTTCAAGAACGCCAACCTGGTCCACACCGTAGCCCTGGCCCTGGCCGACTCGGGGCTGCCGGCCAGCCGCCTGGAGCTGGAGATCACCGAGTCGGTGCTGCTGGGCAACAGCGAGGAAAACGTGCGCACCTTGCGCGCGCTGAAAGACCTGGGCGTGTCGATCTCGCTCGACGATTTTGGTACCGGTTACTCGTCGCTCGGTTACCTGCGCTCGTTCCCGTTCGACCGGATCAAGATCGACAAGTCATTCGTCCACGACATGTGCGAGAGCCGCGAGGCAATGTCGATCATCCGCGCCATCACCGAGCTGTCCAACAGCCTGATGATCAAGACCACGGCCGAAGGGGTGGAGTCGGCGGAGCAGATGGAGCGGTTGATGGCGGAGGGCTGCTCGCACTTCCAGGGCTATCTATATGGTCGTCCGGCCCCGGCGCATGAGCGTGTAAAACAGGTCGCCCGAGCATCATAGTGGCCCGGGCTGGCCGATCAGCGAACAAAAATGTACCGTCTGGAACACAACACCGGTTCCACCAATGTTCATCGCCGTTCATCTCTTCTAGAATCCGCGCATGCCCAGGCGCCATGCCCGGGCCTTGTCCCGAGAGCCCCATGAGTTCCAACCAGCCGCTGTCCGGCGCCAACCAGCCGTTGCGTGGCATCGCCCTGGTGGTAATGGCGACCTTTCTGTTTGCCAGCCACGACGGGTTGTCCAAGTTCCTCGGCGGGATCTACCCGATCATCATGGTGGTCTGGGCGCGTTACCTGGTGCATACCTTGTTGATGGCCGGGATCTTCCTGCCCAAGGCCGGCATGGCTGTGCTGCGCACCCGGCGGCCACTGCTGCAGACCCTGCGCGCCCTGAGCCTGCTCAGTACCAGCCTGTTGTTCACCGCGGGCTTGCAGTACCTGCCGCTGGCCGAGGCCACCGCGGTCAACTTCCTGGCCCCGGTGCTGGTCACCGCGCTGTCGGTGCCGCTGCTAGGGGAACGGGTGACGGCGGGGCAGTGGTTGGCCGTGGTGATGGGCTTCAGTGGTGTGCTGGTGGTGGTGCATCCGGGCGGCGCGATGTTCACGCCAGCCATTCTGTTCCCCTTCGGCTCGGCGTTGGGCTTCTGCTTTTACCAGTTGCTCACGCGCAAGCTGGCGGCCCATGACAGCCCGACCACCAGCAACTTCTACGCAGGCTTGTGCAACACCTTGATCATGACGGCGCTGGTGCCGTTCTTCTGGCAGACGCCGCAGTGGTCCCATGTGCCGTTCATGCTGGCGCTGGGCGGCTGCGGGATGACCGCGCACCTGCTGTTGACCCAGGCGTTCCGGCATGCGGCGCCGGCGTTGCTGGCGCCATTCAGCTACTGCCAGATCGTGTTTGCCGGGTTGCTGGGCCTGCTGGTATTTGGCCAGGTCCCGGACAGGGTGAGCCTGGTCGGAATCGCGATCATCTGCCTGAGTGGACTGGGGGCTGCCTGGATGCAGCGGGCTCGCCCATAGCGTTACCGGCTTCCCAGTGCAGGAGCCGGCTTGCTGGTGCCATTCATCAAATACCTGTCTAACGCCCAGCTTCATCGACATCGGCGTGATCCGCCTTCTTGTCACGGGTGCGCAGCAACGACAGCAATACCCCACCCAGCAACAGACCGAACGTCACCCCCAGCGACACCCCCGCCGGCACCTTGCCCACCAGCCCGTGCCAGAAGATCTTGCAGCCGATGAATATCAGCACCATGGCCAGCGCGTACTTGAGGTAGACGAACCGGTGCATCAGCGCGGCCAGGGCGAAATACAGCGAGCGCAGGCCGAGGATGGCGAAGATGTTCGAGGTATAGACGATGAACGGGTCCTGGGTAATGGCAAAGATCGCCGGCACGCTGTCGACGGCGAACACCAGGTCGGCCAGCTCGATCAACACCAGGGCCAGGAACAGCGGCGTGGCATAGCGGATGGCTCGGTCTGCGCCGGGCGGGGTGAGCTGCACGAAGAAGTGACGGCCGTGCAGTTGGTCGGTGACGCGCATGTGCCGACGCACGAAACGCAGTACCGGGTTGTTGGCCAGGTCCGGATGGCTGTCGTCCTTGCTCAGCGCCATCTTCACCCCGGTGAACAGCAGGAAGGCGCCGAACAGATACAGCACCCAGGCAAAGTGCTGCACCAGCGCGGCGCCCACGCCGATCATGATGGCCCGCAGCACCACCACCCCGAGGATGCCCCAGAACAGCACGCGGTGCTGGTAGCGGCGGGGGATGGCGAAGAAGCTGAAGATCATCGCCATGACGAACACGTTGTCCATCGACAACGACTGTTCGACCAGGAACCCGGTGTAGAACTCCAGCGCCGACTGCGCACCCAGCTCGAGCCATACCCAGACCCCGAACAGTACGCCGACACTGAAGTAGCCGGCATACAGCAGCAGGCTCTCGCGCATTTCGATCTCGCGGTCCTGGCGGTGCAGCACGCCCAGGTCCAGGACCAGCAAGCCAACGACGATGACGATGAATACCAGCCACAACCAGGTGCTGGTGCCGAGGAAAGGTGTGAAGAGGAATGTCTGCAGAGCTGTCATGAGCCCCTCCTTGAATGTCGACGTTGCATGGCAACAGTGATCCGACATGGCGGCGCACGCCGTCAGAGGGGCCCGGTATCACATGGGCTTGAGCCTAGTCGTGAATGCCCGGGTTGCCGAATGGCGAGGTGTTACAGTTTTTTGCGCAAAAAACAATATTAAGAATCATTTGCGGTTGAAAGTGAGTTGCGACAACCCTAGGATGCGCTGCAACCGTCGACAGAACGGGCGTGCCAATTGGCGCGCTAGCACAGCAACCACGAAAACCGGTGATCAGCGCCACTTACAAACGAGCAGGGAACGTCCACCGTGCATCAACCGCAACTTCCGCGCACGACCCTTGGGGCAGGGAATGCCATCACCGTACCTCAGCGTCACCCCTTGGCCTTGGCCGTGTTGGCCAGCAGCCTGGCAGTCAGCGCCAGCCTGGCCTGGGCAGGCGATACCCAACCGCTCGAGCTGGGCGCCACCGCTGTCACCGACACGGCGCTGGGCGAGATCACCGAGGGCAGCGGCGCCTACACCGGCGGTGCCACCCGCACGGCCACGCGCATGGCCCTGTCGCCGCGGGAGACACCGCAGTCGGTGAGCGTGATCACCCGCCAGCAGATGGACGACCAGCACCTGACCGACATCGGCAAGGTGCTGGGCAAGACGCCAGGCGTCACGGTCAGCAAGCTCGACAGCAACCGCACCAGCTTCCGGGTACGCGGTTTCGAGATCGACAACTTTCAGGTCGACGGCATCCCCAGCGCCTTCCGCTTTTCCAATGGCGTCGACCGCACCGACATGGTCATTTTCGACCGGGTCGAAGTGCTCAGGGGCGCCACCGGCCTGCTCAGCGGCTTCGGCAGCCCGGCCGCGACGGTCAACCTGGTGCGCAAGCGGCCAACCCATGCGCTTGCCGGCTATGTGTCGCTGGGCGCTGGCAGTTGGGACACCTACCGCGGCGAGTTCGACATCGGCGGCCCGTTGACCGCCGACGGCGGCGTGCGCGGGCGTATGGTCGTGGCTCATGAGGATGGCCATTCGTTCATGGACAACCTGGCCGACAAGAAGCAGGTGATGTATGGCATCGTTGAGTTCGACCTGAGCGACGACACCCTGCTCAGCGTGGGCCTGAGCCGCCAGGGCAACCGCCCCGAAGCCACCTCGTGGGGGCCGTCGACGCCGCTGCTGGACAGCAACGGCAATCGCTTTCGCATGTCGCGCTCGTACAATCCGGGCGCCAAGTGGAGCCAGTGGGACAATACCGCGGACAACCTGTTCGTCACCCTTGAGCAGCGTCTGGCCAACGACTGGACATTCAAGGCGTCGGCCACGCGCAGTGAAAACGACGCACCCATGCGCCTGGGCTCGGCGACCAATGGTTATCCGCACCCGCTGAGTGGTGATGGCATCACTGTGTGGCTTGGGCGCTACCGCTACCAGACCGACCAGAGCGCCTACGATCTCTATGCCACCGGGCCGTTGCAAATGCTCGGGCGCGAGCATGAACTGGTGGTGGGCCTGTCGCACCGGGATCTGCGCACCCACGAGGACCACTGGCCGATGCGTTTCGGCAGCGCCAACATCTATCAATGGCGCGGCGACTATCCCGAGCCCGACTGGGGGCCGCTCAGCGCCAAGGTCGACACGCGGGTGCAGGAGGATGCCGCGTACCTGACCGGCCGTTTCAAGCCCAGTGACGCCTTGTCGCTGATCCTTGGAGGTCGCGTGTCCAACTGGCAGCTCGACAGCTCCCGGCTCGACACCGCCAGTGGCCGGCGCACCAAGACCCAGGGCCTGGAAGAGAACGGCGTGGTGGTGCCCTATGCCGGCGTGGTCTACGACCTGGATGACACCTGGTCGGTGTACGGCAGCTACACCAGCATCTTCAAACCCCACGAAAGCCAGCAGGATGCCAGTGGCAAGATGATCGAGCCGGAGGAGGGCGATGCCTACGAGCTGGGGCTCAAGGCCGGGTTCTTCGACGGGCGCCTGAATGCCAGCCTGGCCGTGTTCGAAGTGCGCCAGGACAACCTTGCGGAGTTCGTGCGTACCGATCCGCTCAGCAATCGTGGCGTCTACCGGTCGATCAAGGGCGCCAAGAGCCGTGGCTTCGAGCTGGAGCTGGCGGGCGAACTGACTGCCGACTGGCAGGTGCAGGGTGGCTTTACCCACCGCATCACCCGGGATGGCGAGGGCGACAAGATCGCTACCATCGAGCCGGAGAACCTGTTGCGCCTGTCCAGTACCTATCGCCTGCCGGGCGTCTGGAACAAGCTGACCCTAGGTGGGGCGGCCAACTGGCAAAGCAAGATCTGGAAGGACATCAGCAGCCCGTTGCCGGGTCAGACCGATCGCTATACCCAGTCGAGCTACCTGACCCTGGATGCCATGGCTCGCTACCAGGTTACCGAGCAGCTCTCGGTGTCCTTCAATGGCAACAACCTGGCCGACAAGCGGTATTTCAACAACCTGGGCTTCTATAACGGTGGCTATTATGGGGATCCACGCAATTTCATGCTGACCACCCGTTACGCGTTCTGAGTAAAACCCGCAGGCGCCAGCAAGGCTGGCGCCTGCGCCGAGCGCGTCAGGGCGTGCGCACAGCCTGTCAATTTTCCACCGCTTTCATCCTCCCACCGGCACCATCTGGCACAATTGCTGTCACACCTGTGCAAAAACACAGCATAAGCCTTTGTCACAAAAGAAAATGCGTGCTCAAATTGCAGCCATGTGAAATCAGCCCCCACTTGAGCCCCATACGGCGTACCGTCATGGCGGCTGGCGGGCAGTAATGTTAAAAGTAGTGGTTCATTGGCCGTTGACCGGCCGATCACTATTGGACGCGCAGCACGCGCAGGAATAGACGCGTTTTGAAGAAATCCACCGCAACTCCAGCTCCCTTGCCTGTGCCCCTGTGGCGGCAGCAGCTGCACTACCGACTCAAGGAAGGTGCGCTGATCGCCGTCGGTGCCCTGTGCCTGTACCTGTGGATGGCCCTGCTGACCTACGACACCTCCGATCCAGGTTTCAGTCACACCAGCAACGCCGACCAGGTGCAGAACGCCGCCGGTCGCGCCGGCGCCTATTTCGCCGACATCCTGTTCATGGTGCTCGGCTACTTCGCCTATATCTTCCCGCTGCTGCTGGCGATCAAGACCTGGCAGATCTTCCGTGAGCGCCACCAGCCCTGGCAGTGGAGCGGTTGGCTGTTCTCCTGGCGGTTGATCGGCCTGGTGTTCCTGGTGCTGTCGGGCGCGGCGCTGGCGCATATCCACTTCCACCCCTCGGCGAGCCTGCCTTTCTCTGCTGGCGGCGCCTTGGGCGAGAGCCTTGGCGACCTGGCGCGCAACCTGCTGAACGTGCAGGGCAGCACGCTGATGTTCATCGCCTTGTTCCTGTTCGGCCTGACCGTGTTCACCGACCTGTCCTGGTTCAAGGTGATGGACGTCACCGGCAAGATCACCCTCGATTTGTTCGAACTGGTGCAGGGCGCGGCCAACCGCTGGTGGGAAGCACGCAACGAGCGCAAGCGCCTGGTGGCGCAACTGCGTGAAGTGGACGAGCAGGTCGACGAAGTGGTCGCCCCGGTGGTGGCCGACAAGCGCGAGCAGGTCAAGGCCCGCGAACGCATCATCGAGCGCGACGAGGCGCTGACCAAGCACATCGCCCAGCGCGAACAGCAGCCGGCCCCGGTGATCAACATGCCGGCCCCGGCGGTCAAGGCGCCGGAGCCGAGCAAGCGGGTGATGAAAGAGAAGCAGGCGCCGTTGTTCGTCGACAGCGCCGTCGAGGGCACGCTGCCGTCGATCTCCATCCTCGACCCGGCCGAGCAGAAGAAGGTCGAGTACTCGCCTGAGTCCCTGGCCGCCGTCGGTCACCTGCTGGAAATCAAGCTCAAGGAATTCGGCGTCGAGGTCTCGGTCGACTCGATCCACCCTGGCCCGGTGATCACCCGTTACGAGATCCAGCCGGCCGCGGGCGTCAAGGTCAGCCGTATCGCCAACCTGGCCAAGGACCTGGCGCGTTCGCTGGCGGTGACCAGTGTGCGTGTTGTCGAGGTCATCCCCGGCAAGACCACCGTGGGTATCGAGATTCCCAACGAGAACCGCCAGATGGTGCGCTTCTCCGAGGTGCTGTCGTCGCCGCAGTTCGACGAGAACAAGTCGCCGGTGACCCTGGCCCTGGGCCATGACATCGGCGGCAAGCCGGTGATCACCGACCTGGCCAAGATGCCGCACTTGCTGGTGGCCGGTACCACCGGTTCCGGTAAGTCGGTGGGCGTGAACGCGATGATCCTGTCGATCCTGTTCAAGTCGGGTCCGGAAGACGCCCGGTTGATCATGATCGACCCGAAGATGCTCGAACTGTCGATCTACGAGGGCATCCCGCACTTGCTGTGCCCGGTGGTCACCGACATGAAGGACGCCGCTAACGCCCTGCGCTGGAGCGTCGCCGAGATGGAGCGCCGTTACAAGCTGATGGCGGCCATGGGCGTGCGCAACCTGGCGGGCTTCAACCGCAAGATCAAGGACGCGCAAGAGGCCGGCGAGATCATCCACGACCCGCTGTACCGTCGCGAGAGCATGGATGACGAGCCACCGGCGCTGAAAACCCTGCCGACCATCGTGGTGGTGGTCGACGAATTCGCCGACATGATGATGATCGTCGGCAAGAAGGTCGAAGAACTGATCGCCCGTATCGCCCAGAAGGCCCGTGCCGCGGGTATCCACCTGATCCTCGCCACCCAGCGGCCGTCGGTCGACGTGATCACCGGCCTGATCAAGGCCAACATCCCGACGCGCATGGCGTTCCAGGTGTCGAGCAAGATCGACTCGCGGACCATCATCGACCAGGGTGGCGCCGAACAGTTGCTGGGCCACGGTGACATGCTGTACATGCCGCCAGGCACCAGCCTGCCGATCCGTGTGCACGGCGCGTTCGTCTCCGACGACGAGGTGCACCGTACGGTCGAGGCGTGGAAGCTGCGCGGTGCGCCGGACTACAACGACGACATCCTCAACGGCGTCGAAGAGGCCGGCAGCGGCTTCGACGGTGGCGGCGGCGGTGGCGATGGCGAGGATTCCGAGAGCGACGCCTTGTACGATGAAGCCGTCCAGTTCGTGCTCGAAAGCCGTCGCGCGTCGATCTCGGCGGTGCAGCGCAAGCTGAAGATCGGCTACAACCGCGCCGCGCGGATGATCGAGGCGATGGAGATGGCCGGCGTGGTCACGCCGATGAACAGCAACGGTTCGCGGGAAGTGATTGCCCCGGGCGGCCCACGCGATTGATGATCACCTCGCCGGGCGCCAACGGTGGCGCCCGGCCTATTCAATGCTCAATGAGGATTCCCATGCGCGCGATTCGCATGCTGTTGGTTTCTGCCCTGGCCGCGGCCAGCCTGTCGGCCCAGGCCGGCGAACAGGACGTCCAGCGCCTGACCCAGTTGCTGGAAAAGTCGCAGACCATCGAAGCCAATTTCTCCCAGCTGACCCTGGACGCCAGCGGCACCAGCCTGCAGGAAGCCAACGGCAAGATGACCGTCAAGCGCCCGGGCCTGTTCTACTGGCACACCGATGCGCCCCAGGAGCAGGTGGTGGTGTCCGATGGCAAGAACGTCACCCTGTGGGACCCGGACCTGGAGCAGGCGACCATCAAGAAGCTCGATGTGCGTCTGAACCAGACCCCAGCGCTGCTGTTGTCCGGTGATGTATCGAAGATCAGCCAGAGCTTCGACATCACCTCCAAGGAGCAGGGCGAGGTGATGGACTTCACCTTGAAGCCCAAGACCAAGGACACCCTGTTCGACTCGCTGCGCGTGTCGTTCCGCAAGGGCCTGATCAATGACATGCAACTGGTCGACAGCGTCGGCCAGCGCACCAATATCCTGTTCAATGGCGTCAAGGCCAACCAGGCGGTGCCGGACAGCCAGTTCAAGTTCGACATCCCCAAGGGCGCGGACGTCATCAAGGAGTAAGCGGAGCCTGTGATGGACCTGTTTCGTAGCGAACCTGTCGCCCAGCCCCTGGCCGCTCGCCTGCGCCCGTCCAACCTGGACGAGTACGTCGGCCAGGAGCACCTGCTGGCGCGCGGCAAGCCGCTGCGCGAGGCGCTGGAGCAGGGCGCGCTGCACTCGATGATCTTCTGGGGCCCGCCCGGGGTCGGCAAGACCACCCTGGCGCGGCTGCTGGCACAGTTCTGCGACGCCCACTTCGAGACGGTGTCGGCGGTGCTGGCCGGGGTCAAGGAGATCCGCCAGGCGGTCGAGGTGGCCAAGCAGCAGGCCGGCCAGTATGGCCGGCGCACCATCCTCTTCGTCGATGAAGTGCACCGCTTCAACAAGTCGCAACAGGACGCCTTCCTGCCCTTTGTCGAGGACGGCACGCTGATCTTCATCGGCGCCACCACCGAGAACCCTTCGTTCGAGCTGAACAACGCCTTGCTCTCGCGGGCGCGGGTCTATGTGCTCAAGAGCCTGGACGAAACCGCCCTGCGCAAGCTGGTGGACCGCGCCCTCAGCGAGGAACGCGGCCTGGGCGCGCGCCACCTGCGGGTAGGCGACGACGCTTTCAAGATGCTCATGGCCGCCGCCGATGGCGATGGCCGGCGCATGCTCAACTTCCTCGAGAACGCCTCGGACCTGGCCGAAGATGGCGGCGAAATCGGCGTCGAGCTGCTGCAGAGCCTGCTCGGCGATAGCCGCCGGCGCTTCGACAAGGGTGGCGAGGCCTTCTACGACCAGATCTCGGCACTGCACAAATCGGTGCGCGGCTCCAATCCCGATGCTGCGTTGTACTGGTACGCGCGCATGCTCGATGGCGGCTGCGACCCGCTGTACATCGCCCGGCGCGTGGTGCGCATGGCCAGCGAAGACATCGGCAATGCCGACCCGCGGGCCCTGAGCCTGTGCCTGGCGGCCTGGGACGTGCAGGAGCGCCTGGGTAGCCCCGAAGGCGAGCTGGCGGTGGCCCAGGCCATCACCTACATCGCCAGCGCGCCAAAGAGCAACGCGGTGTACATGGGCTTCAAGGCGGCGATGCGCGAGGCGGCCGAGCACGGTTCGCTGGAGGTGCCGCTGCACCTGCGCAACGCGCCGACCAAGCTGATGAAGCAACTGGGCTACGGCGAGGAGTATCGCTATGCCCACGACGAGCCGGACGCCTACGCCGCCGGCGAAGACTACTTCCCCGAACAACTCGAACCGCGCCACTACTATCAGCCCGTGCCACGGGGCCTGGAGCTGAAGATTGGCGAAAAGCTCAAGCACCTGGCCGAGCTTGACCGCAGCAGCCCCCGCCAGCGGAGAAAACCGTGATCGCACTCATCGCCGCGGTCAGCGCCGGCGGTATCGCCGGCACGCTGTTGCGCTTCGCCGCCGCCAACTGGGTCGTTGCCCACTGGCCACGGCACTTCTATCTCGGTACGCTGGCGGTCAACCTGGTCGGCTGCCTGTTGATCGGCGTGCTGTATGGATTGTTCCTGCACAAGCCCCTGGCGCCGGTCGAGCTGCGCGCCGGGCTGATAGTGGGCTTCCTCGGCGGGCTGACGACTTTTTCTTCCTTCTCGCTCGACACCGTGCGCCTGATGGAAAGCGGGCAGGCCCCGCTGGCTATCGGCTACGCCGGGATCAGCGTGGTGGGCGGGCTGCTCGCGACCTGGGCCGGCCTTGCCCTGACCCGATTCTGAACCAACACCTACACATAACGAGAGAACGATATGCTCGATTCCAAACTGTTACGCGGCCAACTTCAGGAAGTGGCGGATCGCCTGGCCTCCCGTGGCTTCAGCCTGGATGTCGCGCGCATCGAATCACTGGAAGAGCGCCGCAAGGCGGTGCAGACCCGCACCGAACAGCTGCAGGCCGAGCGTAATGCCCGCTCCAAGTCCATTGGCCAGGCCAAGGCCAAGGGTGAGGACATCGCCCCGTTGATGGCCGATGTCGAGCGCATGGCCGGCGAGCTGGCCGCGGGCAAGACCGAGCTGGACGCCATCCAGGCCGAGCTGGACGCCATCCTGCTGACCCTTCCCAACCTGCCGGACGCCAGCGTGCCGGTCGGCGCCAGTGAAGACGACAACGTCGAAGTGCGCCGCTGGGGCACGCCGCAGGCCTTCGACTTCGAGATCAAGGACCACGTCGCCCTGGGCGAGATCAGCGGTGGCCTGGACTTCGAGGCCGCGGCCAAGCTGTCCGGCGCCCGCTTCGCCGTGCTGCGCGGCCCGATCGCCCGCCTGCACCGCGCCCTGGCGCAGTTCATGATCAACCTGCACACCGGCGAACACGGCTACGAAGAGCACTACACCCCGTACCTGGTGCAGGCCCCGGCCCTGCAGGGCACTGGCCAGCTGCCGAAGTTCGAGGAAGACCTGTTCAAGATCAGCCGCGAAGGCGAGGCCGACTTCTACCTGATCCCGACCGCCGAAGTGTCGCTGACCAACCTGGTGGCGGGCGAGATCCTCGATGCCAAGCAGCTGCCGCTCAAGCTGGTCGCCCACACCCCGTGCTTCCGCAGCGAAGCCGGCGCATCGGGGCGTGACACCCGTGGCATGATCCGCCAGCACCAGTTCGACAAGGTCGAGATGGTCCAGGTGGTCGAGCCGTCCAAGTCGATGGAAGCGCTGGAAGGCCTCACCGCCAACGCCGAGCGCGTCCTGCAACTGCTGGAACTGCCGTATCGGGTGCTGGCCCTGTGCACCGGTGACATGGGCTTCGGCGCGGTGAAGACCTACGACCTGGAAGTGTGGGTACCGAGCCAGGACAAGTACCGTGAAATCAGCTCCTGCTCCAACTGCGGCGACTTCCAGGCGCGCCGCATGCAGGCCCGCTGGCGCAACCCGGAAACCGGCAAGCCGGAACTGGTGCACACCCTCAACGGTTCCGGCCTGGCCGTGGGCCGCACCTTGGTGGCGGTGCTGGAGAACTACCAGCAGGCTGACGGTTCGATCCGTGTGCCGCAGGTGCTGAAGCCATACATGGGCGGCGTCGAGGTCATCCGTTAAATGGATTACCTGCCGCTGTTCCACAAGCTGCAGGGCGGCCGGGTGCTGGTCGTCGGCGGCGGCGAGATCGCCTTGCGCAAGGCGCGCCTGCTGGCCGATGCCGGCGCCGCACTGCGGGTGGTGGCGCCGGACGTCGACGGCCAGTTGGCCGCGCTGGCCCGTGAAGGCGGCGGCGAAGTCCTGGTGCGTGGTTACCAGCCGGCCGACCTGGAGGGCTGCCGTCTGGTGATCGCGGCCACCGACGACCCCGGGCTCAATGCCCAGGTTTCGGTGGACGCGCAGGCGCGCAGCCTGCCGGTCAATGTGGTGGACGCGCCGGCCCTGTGCACGGTGATCTTCCCGGCCATCGTCGACCGTTCACCCTTGGTGGTGGCGGTGTCCAGTGGCGGCGACGCCCCGGTGCTGGCGCGCTTGATCCGCGCCAGGCTGGAGGCCTGGATTCCTTCGGCCTACGGCGAACTGGCCGGCTTGGCCGCGCGCTTTCGCGACAAGGTCAAGGCCTTGTACCCGGATGTCAACCAGCGCCGCGGCTTCTGGGAGACCGTGTTCCAGGGCCCGATCGCCGAGCGCCAGCTGGCCGGGCAGGGTGGCGAGGCCGAGCGCCTGCTGCAGGCGATGGTCGATGGCGCCCCGGTGCAGCAGGGTGGCGAGGTGTATCTGGTCGGTGCCGGCCCCGGTGATCCGGACCTGCTGACCTTCCGCGCCTTGCGCCTGATGCAACAGGCCGACGTGGTGCTGTACGACCGCCTGGTGGCCCCGGCCATCATCGAGATGTGCCGGCGTGACGCCGAGCGCATCTATGTGGGCAAGCGTCGCGCCGACCATGCCGTGCCGCAGGACAAGATCAACCGCCTGCTGGTCGACCTGGCTCGTCAGGGCAAGCGCGTGCTGCGGCTCAAGGGTGGCGATCCGTTCATCTTTGGGCGCGGTGGCGAGGAAATCGAAGAGCTGGCCGACGAAGGTATACCGTTCCAGGTCGTGCCGGGTATCACCGCGGCCAGTGGTTGCTCGGCCTATGGCGGCATTCCGCTGACTCACCGCGACTATGCCCAGTCGGTGCGCTTCGTCACCGGGCACTTGAAGGACGGCACCAGCAACCTGCCTTGGCATGACCTGGTGGCGCCGGCCCAGACCCTGGTGTTCTACATGGGGCTGGTGGGGCTGCCGACCATCTGCGCCGAGTTGATCCGCCATGGTCGCGCGGCCAGCACGCCTGCGGCGTTGGTGCAGCAAGGCACCACGCGTAACCAGCGGGTGTTCACCGGGACCCTGGCTGATCTGCCTGAGTTGGTGGCGCGCCATGAAGTACATGCGCCGACCTTGGTGATCGTCGGGGAGGTGGTGCAGTTGCGCGACAAGCTGGCGTGGTTTGAAGGGGCGCAAAACAGCTGAAATCGCCGGGGCCGCTTTGCGGCCCTTTCGCGGCACGAGGCCGCCTCTACAGGGATCGCGTACCCCTTGTAGGAGCGGCCTCGTGCCGCGAAAGGGCTGCGAAGCAGCCCCCGGCAATCTCAACCCTGCCAGATCCCTCTGCCCGATAACCGTTCCCGGTCATGCGCCAGGCCAAAGTCCTGCAGCGGCCCCTTGGGCACTATCCCGTTCGGGTTGATGGTCTTGTGGCTCATGTAATAGTGCTTCTGGATATGCTCCATGTTCACCGTGCCGGCCACGCCCGGCCATTGGTAGATCTCGCGCAGCCAGTTGGACAGGTTCGGGTAGTCGCTCAGACGCCGCAGGTTGCACTTGAAGTGCCCGTGGTACACCGCATCGAAGCGCACCAGGGTAGTGAACAGCCGCACATCGGCTTCGGTCAGGTATTCCCCGGCCAGATAACGCTGGCCATCCAGTAGCGCCTCCAACTGATCCAGTTCGTTGAACACCTCGTCGAAGGCCTTTTCGTAGGCGTCTTGCGAAGTGGCAAAACCGGCGCGGTACACACCGTTGTTCACCGCCGGGTAGATGCGTTCGTTGAGCGCGTCGATGGTGGCGCGCAGCGACTCGGGGTACAGGTCCAGGGTATTGCCGGTCAGTTCGTTGAACGCGGTGTTGAAGATGCGGATGATCTCCGCCGACTCATTGTTGACGATGCGCTTTTGCTGTTTGTCCCACAGCACCGGCACGGTCACGCGCCCGGTGTAGTGCGGATCGTCCTGGGTGTAGCGCTGGTGCAGGTACTGCAGTGCGTCGAGGTGATCGCCGCTGGAGCCTTCCTGCTGGTCGAAAGTCCAGCCGTGCTCGCCCATCAGCCAGCTGACCACCGATACGTCGATCAGCGGTTCCAGGCCCTTGATGGCGCGCAGGATCAGCGTGCGGTGGGCCCAGGGGCAGGCCAGCGACACGTACAGGTGGTAGCGGCCGGCCTCGGCGGCGGGCAATGAGTTGCGGCGCTGCGCGCTCTCGCGCTGGAAGGCACCGTCCTTGCTGGTCTGGTACCACTGGTCATGCCAGCGACCATCGATCAAAAGGCCCATCTCGAGCTCCTCGGAACACAATGTTTGTCGTTGGAGCCCAGTCTAGAGCAAGACGTTCGAATAAATAGTGCAAAGAATGCCGCTATCCAATCGATAAAGTAGATTAATTGCGTGCGTGCCAGTAGGCCCTTGCCTGAGTGAAGGCTTGCTCGCGACCCAGGCCAAGGCCGCGCAGCGCCAGGGCCATGGTCGCGACCACGGCCAGTTCGCCATAGCTGTCCTCGGCCTCGCCGCGCCATACCGCCAGCAGGTGCTGCGGTTGCAGGCTGGATGGCTTCACATGGCGCTGGGCGCTGAGGGCGGGCCATTCTTCGTCCCAGGCTGCGCCACCTGCGGCGCCATAGAGGTGGCTGATAACATCGGGGTTGACCTCGATCTCGCCACCGTCGCCCTTGATCACCAGGGCGTTGTCGCCGAGCAGGCGGCTGGCCTCGCGGTGCACAGCCTGGTAGCCGGGGTGGAAGATACTTTGCAGGCCGCAGTGGGCCGCCAGCGGGTTGAGCACCCGCGCCAGCGAGTGGATGGGCGAGCGCAGGCCGAGGGTGTTGCGCAGGTCGATCATGCGTTGCAGCTGCGGAGCCCAGTCCTGCAGCGGGAAAAACGCCAGCCCGTGGTCATCCAGGGCCTGGCTCACCGTAGTCCAATCGCGGCACAGCGGGATGTCCAGCAGAGCAAGCAACTGCTCGCTGTACAGCCGGCCGGCCGTATGGGCGCCGCCGCCATGCATCAGGATGCGCACGTCATTGTTGGCCAGGCACTTGGCGGCCAGCAGGTACCAGGGCAGGTGGCGCTTCTTGCCCGCATAGCTTGGCCAGTCGAGGTCGACGGCAATGCGCGGCGCCTGCAGATGCGCGCGCAGGGCCTCGGTGAAACCGGCCAGCTCTTCGGCGCTTTCTTCCTTGTGGCGCAGCAGCATCAGGAAGGCGCCGAGCTGGGTATCCTCGACCTTGCCTTCGAGCAACAGGGTCATGGCTGCGCGGGCCTCCTCGCGGGTCAGGCCGCGGGCGCCGCGCTTGCCTTTGCCAAGGATGCGCACAAATTCGGCGAAGGGGTGTTCGGCCGGGGTTTCCAGGGTCAGTGGACGTGGTTCGTTCATATGCAGTTGGTCGGCTTCGGCAGGCCCGCCAGCTTGGCGGCAAGTTTGGCGGGGGTGCCATTGAACAGGCGGTTCAGGTGCGGGCTGTTGCCTTTTTCCGCACCTAGCTTGAGCGCGGTGTACTTGATCAGCGGGCGGGTGGCCGGGGAGAGTTGGTATTCCTCGTAGAACTGGCGCAGCAGTTCGAGGATCTCCCAGTGCTCCGCCGTCAGGGCGATGCCTTCGCGAGCGGCGAGGGCTTCGGCGACCTCGCGGGACCAGTCTTGCAGCTCGACCAGGAAGCCGTCTTTGTCCAGGGCAATCGTGCGATCGCCGACATTCAGGGTGCTCATAGCCAGCTGTTGACCTTGTCGAAGTACAGGGTGAGTTCGACGAAGGCGGGGTAGTCCAAGGCCTTGGCCGGTTGGCCGTCGAGGGCGCGGGCTTGCAGGTCCTCCTCAAGGGCGAACAGGCGTTCGCCAAGGTCAGCAGCCTGCAGGGCGGCAAAGGGTTCGCTTCCGGCCTTGAGTGCGTAGGTGGCGTCGCCGCACAGCAGCAGTGCGTCTTGCGGGCCCAGCAAGCGCAGGCAGCTGGCCAGGCGCTCGTCACCGAAGGGCGAATGGGCGATTACATGCAGGGTCGTCATCAGAGTGTCACCACCTGGTCGAAACGGGCAATCAGCGCGGCCAGCGCAGTGTCGTCGAGCACCTCGACCGGCAGTTCCAGCGCGCTGCTGTCCAAGCCGCGGCGGGTCAGGCTGTGGCCGCAGGCGAACAGCTCCTCGACGCCGAACATCGGCAGGGCCTGGAGGTTGGCGGTCAAGTTCTTCTGTTGCAGGGCGTCGGGATGTTGCCCGGCGGCCAGCTGAAACACGCCGTCGTCGAGGAACAGCATGCCCAGCGGCAGGTCGAAGGCGCCGCCGGCCAGGGCGATGTCCAGCGCCTCGCGGGCGGACGGGCCGCTCCAGGGCGCCTGGCGGCTGATGATCAGCAAGGACCTGGCCATCTCAATCACCTCCAAAGCAGACCAGGCGGTCAGCCAGTTGCGCCGCCTCGTGCAACTGGCCCAGGCCAGACAGTTCCCACGGCATCGGCAGGTTCACCGCTGGGCGCTGGTAGCGGTTGGCCTCGGTATCGTCCAGCACGCCGCGGCGCAGGGCCGCCGCGATGCACACCACTGCGTCCAGGCGATGCTCGCTGACGAAGGCGCGCCACTGGGCGGCGATATCCTGCTCGTCCTGGGGCGCAACGATATTGGCCGAGGCGCTGTGCACCCCGTCCTGGTAGAAGAACAGTCGGGCAATTTCATGCCCACCGGCCAGCGCCGCCTCGGCAAAGCGCAAGGCGCGGCGCGAGGAGGGCGCATGGGCCGGAGAAAAGACCGCGATGGCGAATTTCATGGAAGGCTCGTGCAAATGAATGCGGCCATGATAAAGCAAAAAGCCCGTGCGGGTGGGCACGGGCTCTTGGGTGGGCTGGCGTGGCTCAGGCCTGTTCCTTGCCCTCGGGCAGGAACCAGTTGAGCAGCAGGGCACAGATGCCGCCGGTGGCGACCCCCGACTCCAGCACATTGCGCAGCGCCGATGGCATGTGCGCGAGGAATTCCGGCACCTGCGCCACACCCAGTCCCAAGGACAGCGACACGGCGATGATCAGCAGGGCGCGGCGGTCGAGGCGGGTGCTGGCCAGAATATTGATGCCCGAGGCGGCGACCGCGCCGAACATCACCATGGCCGCACCGCCCAGTACCGGCTCCGGCACTGCCTGGATCACCCCGGCGACGCTGGGGAACAGCCCCAGCAGGATCAACATCGCGGCAATCCAGACACCGATATGGCGGCTGGCGATGCCGGTCAGCTGGATCACCCCGTTGTTCTGGGCGAACACCGAGCTGGGGAAGGTGTTGAACACACCGGCCAGCAGCGAGTTGGCACCGTTGACCAGCACGCCGCCTTTGATCCGCTGCATCCATACCGGGCCTTCCACCGGCTGGCGCGAGACCTTGCTGGTGGCGGTGACGTCACCGATGGCTTCCAGGGACGTGACCAGGTAGATCACCAGCATCGGGATGAACAGTGCCCAGGAGAAGCCCAGGCCAAAATGCAGCGGGGTCGGTACCTGGAACAGCGCGGCCTGGTGCATGCCGCTGAAGTCCAGGCGCCCCAGGTAACCGGCCAGGGCATAACCCACGGCCAGGGCGATGACGATGGCGCAACTGCGCATCCATACCACCGGGATGCGGTTGAGGATGACGATGATCGCCAGCACCACGCCCGACAGCAACAGGTTCTCGCCGTCGGCGAAGGTGCCGTTGGCCATGGCGCCGAAACCACCGCCCATGCTGATCAGGCCGACCTTGATCAGGGTCAGGCCGATCATCAGTACGACGATACCGGTCACCAGCGGCGTGATCAGGCGTTTGACGAAGGGCAGGATGCGCGAAACGCCCATTTCCACGAACGAACCGGCGATGACCACACCGAAGATCGCCGCCATCACGCTTTCCACCGGCGTGCCTTGCTTGACCATCAATGCGCCACCGGCAATCAGCGGGCCGACGAAGTTGAAGCTGGTGCCCTGGACGATCAGCAGCCCGGCGCCGAACGGGCCGAAGCGCTTGCACTGGACGAACGTGGCGATCCCCGAGATCACCAGCGACATCGACACGATCAGGTTGGTATCCCGCGCCGACACGCCCAAGGCCTGGCAGATCAGCAAGCCCGGGGTGACGATCGGCACGATGATCGCCAACAGGTGCTGCAGGGCTGCCAGCAGGCCGATCAGCAGGCGCGGCTTGTCCTCGAGGCCAAGGATCAGTTCATTGGCAGGCGCCGCCGCGCCTGGGCCGTGTTCGTGTGAACTCATGGGAAATGCTGCCCCGGAAGAAAAAAGGAGCGCATTCTACGGGCTGAATCGGCGCAGGGGTAGAGGCAAGCACGATGCCGGCACAATCGCGGATGAAACACCGGATAAGCTGACTTTTAGGTCAATACTTGCTCGGCTATCGAATGTTTCATCCAGGGTTTCGAACAGCCACGAAAAAGCCCGCCGAAGCGGGCTTTTTGCTGGTCATCGTCACCGATTCGATCAGTCGTCGCGACCCATGATGCCGAACAGCTGCAGCAGGCTGACGAACAGGTTGTAGATCGACACGTACAGGCTGATGGTGGCCATGATGTAGTTGCGCTCGCCACCATGGATGATGGCGCTGGTCTGGAACAGGATGCAGACCGACGAGAACAGCACGAAGCCCGCGCTGATCGCCAGTTGCAGGCCGCTGATCTGGAAGAAGAAGCTGGCCACCACGGCACCCAGCAGGACGAAGAAACCGGCGGTGATGAAGCCGCTGAGGAAGCTCATGTCCTTGCGGGTGATCAGCACGTAGGCCGACAGGCCACCGAATACCAGGGCGGTCATGGCGAAGGCCGAGCTGACCACTTCGGCGCCACCGGCCATGCCCAGGTAGCGGTTGAGGATCGGGCCGAGGATGAAGCCCATGAAGCCGGTGAGGGCGAAGGTGGACACCAGGCCCCAGGCCGAGTCACGCAGCTTGTTGGTGAGGAAGAACAGGCCGTAGAAGCCGATCAGCACCACGAAGATGTTCGGGTAGCCGACACGCATCTGCTGGGCGACGAAGGCCATGATGCCGCTGAAGGCGAGGGTGAGCGCCAGCAGGCTGTATGTGTTGCGCAGGACCTTGCTGACCTCCTGCTGCTCGACCTGCTGGCCGTGTTGGACGGCGTAATCCTGTTCGCGCATGGCGCACTCCTTTGGGGTGAGACCGCGGTTCGGGACCGGCGGTATTGGAACATATGACGCAGAGCATACCAGAGCTGTCGCAACCCGCGACACAGAGAGTTTGACAGCGTGTTTCATTACGGTATGATTGCCGCCGCAAAACTAGCTGGAAGCGTGGCCGAGTGGTTTAAGGCAACGGTCTTGAAAACCGTCGATGGGCAACTATCCTAGAGTTCGAATCTCTACGCTTCCGCCACATTCAAAGCCCTGAATATTCAGGGCTTTTTGCGTTTCTGGGGCAGTGAAAAAGCAGCACGGAAATCCCGGAACTCCGGAACTTCCGCGCACGCCGCCAACTGCTCCGTTACTTGATATCCACCTCATTGAACTTCACCACCGCATCTTCTTCGCGGCCGACCCGCACCCGGAGCTTCAGCGCCGGCGCCTGCTTCAGATCGCCGCGCCCTTGCTCAAAGGCCAAGGTCACCCGGGTAGGAATACCGCGCACCAGCGGGAATGCATCGCGGTAGGTGAATTTGGACGAACCGACCTGCATCCTGTCGACGCTCAGGGCGCCGCCGCTTTCCTCGAACAGGGTGGTTTGCGATTCGAAGCGGAATTCGCTGTCCAGCCGGGTGTTGGTCAGTTCGAACGCGCAGTTGGGCTGGCGGCCGATCTTTTCACAGCCCAGCAGCTCGATGCGTACGCCGTCGACCACTTCCAGGCGTTTGCCCAGCAAGTTGGCGCCGCCGTTCTCGATGAATTTCTGTTGGTCGCGGGCGAAGTCGAAGCTGGGTTTGGCGTATTCGCCACCCAAGGCAAAGAAGATCACCGACAAGCCGCCGGCGAGGATCACCAGCATGGCGCCCTTGAGCATCTGTGGAAGGCGGTTGGCGTACCAACCCAGGTAGACCACGCACAGGAACACGAAGGCGCTCATGAACAGAATGAGGTTCTTCCAGTTCAAAAAGCTCAGGCCGAACACGGTCGGGTCGGGGAATACATAGGTGATCAGGCCCCACATGGTGGCCAGCAAGGCGCTGATGCCGCCCATGATGCGGGTGATCAGGCCAGAGATTTTCTTGGGTGGCAGAGCAGCTTCCATTCTTGAACCTTACATGCGGTAGTCGACAGGTGAAGCGGCTGAGGGCGTGCTCCAGCGGCCGCGGCCTGTATCGGTGCGGCGTGCATGTGTCGCGGTCATCCCTGAGCAGCGAGCAGGGCAGTGTGAGTGAATCACAGGCTGATGGCAACGTAGTATCATCGGCGCACACTCAAGCAGGGAAGCCAAGCATTGAAGTTCACGCGCAATATCGTGCCGCTGTTGAAAGCGCAACTGCAAAACGATCCAGTCGATCTGAAGATCTTTTCGCCCTACCTGACCGGCGAAGTTGCGCTGGAGATCGCGCGGCTGGGTAAAAGCGCCAAGGTCTACACGCTGGTCAATGTGCCGGTGCTGGCCTCCGGTGCCTCATCTTATGCCACGCTCAAGACGCTCCTGGATAACCAGATTGCGGTCTACGTCCTGCCGGATCTGCACGCCAAATTGATCATCGCCCAGGATCGCTTCGTGACACTGGGCAGCCAGAACCTGACCCAGCGCGGCGAGACGGACAACCTTGAGGCCAATATCCGTGTACGGGGGGTCAGCAAGGGGATCCAGGCGCTGGTGGCGAAAATGGAGCGCAAGGCGACGCTGCTGACGCCTGAGTATCTGCAAAGGGTGAACGAGGCTGCCCAGGCGCTGGCGGCTGAATATGCCGCCCTGGACAAGAAAGCAGAGCGCGCGCAGCGTGCGGTCATCGCCGCCGATAGAGAGCGGCGGGCGGCGTTACGCAGTGTGAGCGGCATCGATGCCGAAGTGCGTTCGAAACTGGCCAGCCGACCGCAGTCCAATCCCAGGGAATGTAAGATCAAGAAGGACGAACGGGCGCAATATCTGCTTAAGGGCAAGGAACTGCTGAAGTGGACGATCGACGGCGAAGACCACGGCTTGGATCCCCAGCATCGCTACCTGTGCGTCTCCCTGGCCGGCAAGCTTGGCTGGGTCAGGGTCAACCAGACCCGGTATTCGTTCATCGAGAGTCAAGTCGACATCGAACAAGGGGAAATCAAGGGGCGGGCTACCTGGCAGATGTCCGTCGACGCGAGTGACAAGGCCTGCGCCGCCAGGAAAGGTGACCACAACCTGCGGGTGACGGTGCTCAATCGCCTGAACCAGGAACTCTGCGATGTCTTCATGCGCTACAACACCGAGGATATGGATATCTATCCTGCGGTCTTGCTGCGCAAAACGGGCAAGCCCAGGGCGTGCGCCGAAGAGCGACGCAAGGCGGTCGCCTGGATCAACAACAATGCCGAGCGTTTCAAGCGGGATGTCAAACGGGTCATCACCTCGCCATTCAAGTTCGAGAAGAACCTGACAGGTGAGCGGGCGGATGCGTTTTTTGGCCCTGAAGGGACATCCCATACGCTGTGCCTGGTGAAGTTGCGTACTTATGTGGCGCTTCAGGTGCTCGAATCTACCGGAGTGCCCTTGGGATAGCGCCAGGTAGTTTCTTGGGGGTGCTTGCAGGCATTCAGGGCGAGGGTTACGGCAAGGCTGTTACTGCAATGTGTGCGGCTTGAAGTCCGTTGATGCCTTTTTCAAGCCTTGCTCCATCATGGCGATGAGTTTGGCCAGTACCAGGGCTTTCTGCTCGTCGCCGCTTGCTTCTGTCTGCGCGAGCGCCCGGCGCAGGTTCAGCAGGTTTTTTTGCAATCCGAGTGCGGCGCTATCGTAATTTTCCATGTCGTTCTCGCGTGTCTTGGCGTCCGTGCCGTTGTAGGAATGTTTCGACGGTATCAGGTCAATCCGTTACCAAATACTGATTATTCATACATCTGTCCGTGAGACTCGTTAAACGTCCTACGGCTATACGAGAAGATTCCTACAATCATCCTCGGCTGAATGTTTCGGGTTGCTTCCACGAGGTAGGCGCAAGCCCTTGGTAAACAAGGCTTGAAGGCTATTCAACAGAGAACGGCAGCGCCAATGCCTGCGCTTCGTTTCGTACAGACGCTCGAAATTTCATGTAGCAATTGAGCCCGGTGAAGTGCCTCGTTTTTCCGCCTGGCGCAGCTCAATCCATCGCCTGCTGCCGCAACCAGAGCACTACCTGTTCGACCGGCGAGCCCGGTGCCGGTGCTTGTGCTGCCAGCAGATGAAAGCCTGCCTTGCCAGGCAACGCATGCCCTTCCAGCGCCAATACCAAGGTGCCAGCTTGCAGTGCATGTTCTACCAGTGGGCGGGGTACCAAGGCGATGCCCATGCCGCGTTCGGCGGCTTCGATGGCCAGGATGGTCTGGCTGAACACCGGGCCGCTGACGCGGGTGCCGGGCAAGCCGTGGTGGTCGAACCAGCGTTGCCAGTTGTTATGGCTGTCGGAAATCAACGGCTGGCCGGCCAGCTCCGCGGGTTGTTGCCAAGGGGCGCCGGCGCGTAGCGAGGCCGTGCATACCGGCACCACCACGCCAGGCAGCAGGGGCAGGGCGTAGCTGGCATCGAATGGCGGACTGCCCCAGCGCACGGCAAGGTCGACGGCATTCTTGCCGCTCAGCGGTCGGGTGCCGTCGGAGGCGTCGATCATCAGGGCAAGCTGTGGGTGGGCCTGGGCCAGTTGCTCCAGGCGCGGGATCAACCAACGGCTGGCGAAGGCCGGCGTGGTGCTGAGCAGAATCTGTTGCGGGTCGTGTTGGGTGTCGCGCTCGAGCAGTTCGCGGGTCGCATCTTCGACGATATCCAGGGCCAGGCGCACACGGGCCAGGTAGTCGGCACCGTCGGGGTTGGGCCGCAGGCCTCGTGGCAGGCGTTCGAACAGCGCGCGCCCGAGTTTGTCTTCGAGGGTGCGTACCTGTTGCGCCACGGCGCCGGGGGTGACGTGCAGCTCCTCGGCGGCCGCGCGGAAGCTGCCCAGGCGGGCGGCAGCCTCGAAGGCCACCAGGTGGTTGACGATGGCGGGGGCGGTACGTCGCTTGGGCGCGCTCATCCAGTAGATTTCCTGCAGGCTCATGGCAGTATTTGTGATTGGTGCAGCCTGGCGGATTCTGGCTTCATGGACGCACTTGATCAACTCCTCGAAGGAGCAGCACATGACTTTGCAGAAAGTGGCAATCATCACCGCCGGTGGCAGCGGCATGGGCGCCGAGGCCGCCCGGCGGCTGGCGGCGGATGGCTTCAAGGTGGCGATTCTGTCGTCGTCGGGCAAGGGCGAGGCGCTGGCCGCCGAGCTGGGCGGCATCGGCGTCACCGGCTCCAACCAGTCGGTAGAAGACCTGCAGCGTCTGGTCGATACCGTGATGCAGCGCTGGGGGCGGGTGGATGTGCTGGTCAACAGCGCAGGCCATGGCCCGCGCGCGCCGATCCTCGAGCTGAGCGACGATGACTGGCACCGCGGCATGGAGGTGTACTTCCTCAATGTGGTGCGGCCAACGCGGCTGGTGACGCCGATCATGCAGCAACAGAAAAGCGGCGTGATCATCAATATCTCGACCTTCGCCGCCTTTGAGCCAGATCCGGCCTTTCCGACCTCGGGTGTGTTCCGCGCAGGGCTGGCGGCATTCACCAAGCTGTTCGCCGATCGCTACGCCGCTGAGAACATCCGCATGAACAACGTGCTGCCGGGCTTTATCGACAGTCTGCCGGAGAAGGAAGAGTTTCGTAGCCGGATTCCCATGGAGCGGTACGGCAAGGCGGAAGAAGTTGCGGCCACGGTCAGCTTCCTGGCCTCCGAGGGCGCGGGTTACATCACGGGGCAGAACCTGCGGGTCGATGGCGGGATCACCCGTTCGGTCTGAGTTACGGGGGCTTGGCCGGCGCCGCAGGAACCAGCTTGCTGGCTCCTGCAGCGCTTGAATGTCTGGCGTGACACGCACCATACAGCGAGGCGCGACTTCCGTTAGCATGTCGCCCTTGTCTAATCTGATGCGGATAACCCCTCATGAGCGCCCTGATGTTCCGTCACGCCACGCCTGACGATGTGGACCGTTGCTTTGCAATCGAAACCAGCGCCTACGAAGGCGACGAGGCCGCCACCCGGGAAAAGATCGCCACGCGCATCGACCAATACCCGCAAGGCTTCCTGATCCTGCAGGCCGACGACCAGCTGATCGGTTTCATCAACAGCGGCTGCGCCCATGAGGTGGTGATGTCGGACGAAGCCTTCAAGGAATTGGTCGGGCATGATCCACGGGCGCCGAACGTGGTGATCATGTCGGTGGTGCTGGATCCGGCCCATCAGGGCCGGGGTCACGCCAGCCGCTTGATGGCGTGCTTCGTCGAGCAGATGCGCGCGGCTGGCAAGGCAACCATCCACCTGATGTGCAAGGACCGCCACGTCGGCCTGTACGAAAAGATGGGATACACCTATGTGCGCCCGTCGGCCTCCGACCACGGTGGCATGGCCTGGCATGAGATGGTCATGGTGCTTTAGCATCACTGGCCCACATGGCCAGGGAGAGGCCCCGTGAAGTACCTCGTCGTCGAAGCACACCGCAGCGAATACCCCGCGCCCATCACCTTTGTCCAAGGTACCCTGCTGGACGTTGGCCAGCGATACGAAGGCCAGGAACAATGGCAGGACTGGTACCTGTGCAGCTGCCCGGGGCAAATATCCGGTTGGGTGCCGGGGCAACTGATCGAGCGGCTCGGCGTGGGCCGGGGCAGGGCGCTGGCGGACTACTCGGCCTACGAGCTGGATGTCGACCCCGGCCAGCAACTCGATGGCCTGCGTTGGCTGAATGGCTGGCTCTGGTGTCGCCGTGTGGAGGGCGACGAGCAGGGCTGGGTGCCGTTGGCCAAGCTACGTCCCTTGGCCTGAGGTCAGCGCATCGCCAGCACCTCGGCGCTGTCGAGGACCCTCGCATAGTCCATGGCCAGGTTGCTCAAGGCCAGCGCATGGACATCCTGCGCCGGCCACAGCCGCCCCTGGCGGTCGCGTTGGTCGAAGGTGTAGCAGGCGTCCGCCACCACCACTGTGTCGAAGCCCAGGTTGCCCGCCGAGCGCGCGGTCGACTCCACCGAGTTGTTGGTGATCACCCCGACGATCAGCAACTGGGCAATCGCCCGTTGATGCAGCCAGTGCTCCAGGCCGCTGTTGCAGAAGGCATCTGGCACATGTTTTTCGAACAGCGCCTCGCTGCCCTGCGGGGTAAAGGCCTGCTGGAATTCGCAGCCGGGCTGGCCCGGCCAGAATACCGACTGAGGATCGCGGGAAATGTGCCGCACATGGACCACCGGCCGCCTGCTTTGCCGCCAGGCGGCGAGCAGTTCAGCCATGCGCAGCTCGGCCTCGGGGTTGTTGCGGGGCCCCAGGCGCGGATGGTTGATGCCGTTTTGCATGTCGATGATCAGCAGGGCGGCGTTGCTGGCGATGGCGGTCATTTCCTGTGGCTCTCCCGAAGTCCTGCGGCGAACCGTAGCACAGGGGCACAGGCCTCAAGAAAACAGATTGCGCACGGGCTGGCGAATGACGGCCCAGCATGCTTTCGGTTCATCTGATCCGCTTTTTTTGCGATAACCTGCGTCTGTAACCGTATCAGCCAGGGGCGGACAATACACCCAGGCCCAGCCTTCCACACCGGTGTGCGCTGGGTAGGCTGCGCCGCTTGCCTTCCAGTGGCCAGTCTTGCCGTTCCGTCATCACACTGTAGAGGTTCAGATGGGCAAGCTCGCGCTGTTTCTGGGTAGTTTTCTGCTACTGACAATCCTGATTGGCTTGCTGGGGACCATCCCGCCAAGCTGAGCCGCCTCTTTTTCCCGCTTCAGCCCGTCTGCGTTCAAGGCGGGCTCGTCCTTTTCCCAGGCCATCGCCGGTCACCTGCCGCGCTCGTCTAGACAAGCGGTAGCTGCAAGTCATTCTCAAGTGCAAGGCGCTCGTGTAATCTGCCGCCCCCTTCTAGGGCCCGCAGCAACGGGCCGATCACCTGCCTTGGAGTTGATACACACTATGGAATGCAAGAAAGGCACTGCAGCGATGCTGGAGTGGCGCGGTCGTTTTCTCGGCGAGGGTATTCTCCACGAAGAGGACTATGACCAGGCATTGCGCCGTGCCGAAGAGTTGGAGCGTTCCGGGGTGATCAGCGCAAGTGAATGGATCGAGTTGGTGAAGCTGGCCAACGCAGCGTTGTTGCGCTTGTAAAAAATCCTTCAAGGCTTGCGGAAACTGTCCACAAAAATCGTGGGTAGGTCTGTGGATAAAACGCTGTAGGCCAGCAGTATCAAGCCCTCTGTCAGATTGAGCAGAAATTGAGCAGGCCCGTTTGCGGCATCAGTGTTGCCGTGGATGGGCCTCGCGCAGGGCCTGCAGCAGTTCGCGAACCTTCGCCGGCACATCCCCTGCCGGGTACACGGCATGCATCTGCGGGTCCTCGCCGGTGCTGGAGGTCAGGTGGTACTCGGGGCATACCCGCACCAGGCGTCCGGCGCGTACCTCAGGCTCCCCCAGCCAGTCCGCCAGGCGGGCGATACCGGCCCCGGCCAGGGTGGCTTGCAGCACGGCAACGCCCGAGCCAAGACGCAGGCGCGGCTGTGGTCGCAGGCTGACGAGGTGGCCTTCGCGGCAGAAATGCCAGGCCTTGAGGATGCGCGGCGCGGTATGCAGGATCAGCGCATGCTGCTCCAGATCGTCCAGCGCCTGCGGCGCGCCAGTGTCCGCAAGGTACCGTGGGCTGGCGTACAGGTGCCGGCGGTAGCGCCACAGCGGATAGCCAATCAGTTCGCTGGACTGTGGAAACGCCCCGCGGATGACGAAATCGAACTTGCCCTGCAACGGGTCCAGGGACTGGTCGCTGAACTGTGCGTCGAGGGTCACCTGGGGGTGACGTCGGGAGAATGCCGCCAATACCTCAGGCAGTACCCGCTGGGCGAGGATTTCAGGGGCCGCCAGGCGAATCCAGCCTTGCGCGCTGCCGGTCAGCGCGGCCAATTCCTCGGCGGCGTCGCGTTGCACATCCAGCAAGCGCTCGGCGTGGGGCAGCAAGCGCTCGCCCGCTTCGGTCAGGGTCACGGCACTGGCGTTGCGGTTGAACAGCTTGGCGCCGCTGTTGTCCTCCAGGGCCTGCACCGCACGGGTTACCGCGCTGGGCGAGCGGCCCAGGGCACGGGCCGCGCTGACGAAACTGCGCTTGTGCGCGACGCTGACGAAAGCCTGTATTTCACGCAGCATGTCCAGAGCCATGGTGGGTCTTCCTCGTTGCAGTATTCGCAACGTGGTATTTCAGCACAGACGCGTCGCTTTGATTAGTCTGGCGGCCTGTTTTTGCCGTCCGGACGTTCAAGATGATGGATATCGCCCTGCTTTCACTGTTCGCCTTCGCTGCTGGCCTGATCGACGCTGCCGTGGGCGGCGGCGGGCTGATCCAGATCCCGGCGCTGTTCAACGTGCTGCCTACGGCGCAGCCGGCCTCCCTGCTGGGCAGCAACAAGCTGGCCTCGGTGTGCGGCACGGCCTTTGCCGCGCGCTCGTTCATCCGCAAGGTCAAGCTGGACTGGGGGCTGATCGTGCCGGCGGCGCTCAGCGCTTTCGTGATGTCGTTCCTCGGCGCGGCCACCGTGTCGCTGGTCCCGGCCAGCGTGATGCGGCCGATGGTGCTGGTGCTGATTGTGCTGATGGCCATCTACACCTTCTGCAAGAAGGACTTCGGCACTTTGCACAAACCCACCGCGATCGGTCGCAAGGAGCAGTGCCTGGCGGTGTTGATCGGTGGCGCCATCGGTTTCTACGATGGCCTGTTCGGGCCTGGTACCGGTAGTTTCCTGATCTTCCTGTTCATCCGTTTCTTCGCCCTGGACTTCCTGCATGCCTCGGCTTCGGCGAAGTTGGTCAACATCGCCACCAACCTCGCCGCGCTTGTGTTCTTCATTCCTTCTGGCAATGTGCTCTGGGCCATTGCCTTGCCGATGGCGCTGTTCAACATCCTGGGCGCGTTGACCGGCACCTGGTTGGCGGTACGCAAGGGCGCGGGATTCGTGCGGGGATTGTTCCTGATCTTGCTGTGCGTGCTGATCGCCAAGCTCAGCTGGGACTTGCTGGCCGGTTGAATCAACCCATCTGGCGCTTGGGCACGGCCTGTTCGATACGGTTGCGGCCTTGGGCCTTGGCCAGGTAAAGGGCCTGGTCGGCGTGAGCCAGCAGCTCGTCGAGGCTCGGGGCTGGGGTATTGGCGCCACAGCCGGCCAGGCCGATGCTGACGGTGATGGGCAGGCGCTGCTCGGCATGGCTGGTGTGCAGGTCCTGAATCGCCCGGCGCAGGCGCTCGGCGGTGAACTTGGCCTGCTCCGGCGCCAGGCCCGGCACGACGATGGCGAACTCTTCGCCGCCGAGGCGGGCAAACAGTTCCCCTTCGTGCAACTGGTCGTGCAGGGTATGGGCGAACTGGCGCAGCACCTGGTCGCCCACGGCATGGCCGTGGCGGTCGTTGATCGACTTGAAGTGGTCGATGTCCAACATCATCAGGGTCAGCGGCATGCTTGGCGAATGTTGCTGGCGGTCATCGAGCAACGCGTTGGCGCGGCGGGTGAAGGCGCTGCGGGTGAGGGCGCCGGTCAGGTGGTCGATGGTCGCCTGGTGGGCCAGGCGTGCCATCAGGCTGCGGTTGGCGTTGCTCACGCAGGCCAGTACCAGCGGCCCGAGCACCAGCATGGCGATGCCCAGGCGCGCCGACATCAGCGTGGTCACCCCGGCTTCGCTCTGTGGCACGCTGAAGTGCATGAGGTTAAGCGCCACGGCGACGATCAGCGTGCTGCCGGCGGTGAGTGCCAGCAGCGCGACGAGAAATGCCGAATAGCTCAAGGCGCACCACAGTAGCGCGGCGATCGGGAAGGCGATGGCGCCTGGCCCGCCGAAGAGGATGCTCAGCGACAGCGAGGCCAGCAGCACCAGCAAGGGTGCCAGGCGAATCGGCTGGCTGTCGCTGCCGCTGCGAGTCAGGGCGCGGGGCGAGGGCGCGCTGAGCATGACCGGCAGCACCAGTACGCTGGTGGAGAACTGTTCGCTAAACCAGGCCAGCCAGGTGGCACGCAGGGATTGTTCGAACCACGGCGTGGCCATGACGCAGGCCAGGCTGGCGGCGGCCATGGCACCGGCGGCGCAGGCGCCGAACAGGCACAGGGTGCCGTGGGGCGTGCGCAGGCGACGATGCAGGCGCGGCAGGCGTGCCATCAGGTACCAGATGGTGGCAATGGCGCCGAGGTTGCATAGGTTGAACCACAAGGCCGGTTGCCAGGTGCTGCCGCAGGCCAGGTCGGCCACGACCATGGCCAGGTAGATCAGGGCGAAGCCCAGCGGGTTGGCTTGCCGCGGATTGCGCAGCAGCACGCCGGCGAGCACCGCGTTGACCGGCCAGAACAGCGAGAGTGATTCGATCGGTCGGGCGAGGATGCCGGCCAGGGTCAGGCCCAATGTCAGGCCGAACAGGATCAGCGGAGGCAACAGGCGCGATGGGACTGGAGACACCATAGGCTCGACCGGCAAGCGAAGACGGAATCCAGGAAAACGTTTGTAGGCACCTGGGGCGTTTCGCGTCAGTGTCTTTCAAGTCGGCAATTGATGTCAATTCGCTGCGAACGGCGAAGATTTGGCGCCGGATTACAGCCTGAACAGCCAAGGCACCATCATCACCGTGACCAGCATCACCAGCACGGTGAACGGCACCCCGACCTTCACGAAATCGGCGAAACGGTATTGCCCAGGGCCCAGCACCAGGGTGTTCACTGGCGAGGACACTGGGGTCATGAATGCCGCCGAGGCGGCCAGGGCCACGGTCATGGCGAACGGGTAGGGCGACATGCCCAGTTGCTGGGCCGTGCTCACGGCCACCGGCGCCATCAGCACGGCGGTGGCGGTATTGGAAATGAACAGTCCGATCACCGCCGTGACGGCGAACAGGCAAGCGAGGATCACCCTGGGGCCGGCGTCGCCGAGCAGGCCAACCAGAGCGCCGACCGCCAGGTCGATGCCGCCGGTCTTCTGCAGCGCCAGGGCGAACGGCAGCATGCCGACGATCAGCACCAGGCTTTGCCAGTGGATGGCGCGGTAGGCGCTGTTCATGTCGATGCAACGCCCGGCGCCCATCAGCAGGCAGCCGATCAGCGCGGCGATGACGTTGGGCACCAGGCCGCTGACCATCAAGCCGACCATCACCGCCAGGCTGAGCAGCGCCTGGGGCGCGCGGGTGCGGGCCGGCGCCACCTGGTCGATTTCCGCGGGCAGGCTCAGCACCAGGAAGTCCCGTGGCTTGCCTTGCAACTGGCGCACGGCTTTCCATGGGCCAACCACCAGCAGGGTGTCGCCCAGGCGCAGCTTTTCTTCCAGCAACTGCTCCTCGATGGCGACCTGGTCGCGACGCAGGCCGACCACGTTGAGGTCGTAGCGGGTGCGGAAGGTCAGCTCGAGAATGCTCTTGCCGATCAGTTGCGAGCCTGGCGGCAGTGAAATTTCGGCCATGCCCAGTTCCTGGGACTGGTCGATGAAGTAGGCGGCCTTGAAATGCAGCGGCTCGAGCAGCATGGTCTGGCACAGGCTGCGCAGGTCGTCGCGGTTGGCGAACAGGTCGAGCAGCAGCACATCGCCCTGTTGCAGCACGGTGCCGGAATCGGCGGCGATCACCCGGGTGGTGAACTTGTGCTGGCGCTCGATGCCGATCACGTTGGCGCCGTGCCGGGTGCGCAGCTCCAGCTCACCGAGGGTGTGGCCGATCAGTGGCGAATGCGGACGGATCCGCAAACGGCGCTCACGGCCACTGAGCTTGTAGTCCAGCACCAGGTCGAGCAGGGTGCGCCGGCTTTCCACCCGGCCATCCTTGCGCACTTCGCCATTGAGCCAGTGGCGGGTCAGCAGCATGTAGCCGATGCCGAGCACCAGCACCACCAGGCCGAACGGGGTGAAGCTGAAAAAGCCGAAACCGGCCTCGCCGTGGCGTACCAGTTCGCTGTGCACCACCACGTTGGGCGGCGTGGCCACCAGGCTGAGCATGCCGCTGATCAGGCCAGCGAAGCTCAATGGCATCATCAGGCGGCTGGGTGACAGTTGCAGGCGCGCGGCGATGCTCAGCACCACCGGGATGAAGATCGCCACCACGCCGGTGGAACTCATCACCGAGCCCAGCCCGGCCACCGCCACCATCAGCAGCACCAGCAGGCGGGCCTCGCTGTTGCCGGCGCGCTCGCTCATCCATTCACCAATGCGGTAGGCGATGCCGGTGCGCACCAGCCCTTCGCCGATCACGAACAGCGCGGCGATCAGCACCACGTTGGGGTCGCTGAAACCGGCCAGGGCTTGTTCCACGGTGAGGATGCCGGACAGTGGCAGGGCGAGGATCACCAGCAGGGCAACCACATCCATGCGTGGGCGGTTGATGATGAACAGGCAGACGACAACGGCCAGCAGGCCAAGGACCAAGAGCAGCTCATGGTTCATGGGAGGGGATGTTCCTTCACACGGGGGCACGTAAGGTTATGGCCCAAGTGTGGCAGCTTGATGCGAATGCGTCGTTGACGTGCTGCAGTGTTTTGCCGGGTGTGGGCGATCAGCCATAGAAGCCAGCAAGCTGGCTCCTACGGCGGCGTTACGCTATTGATCAGTGACGATGACGCTTGTGCTTGCCGTTGTTGTCGCCCATGTGGTTGCCGATGGCGCCACCGGCCGCGCCGCCCAGGCCGGCGCCGATGGTCGAGCCGTTGGCGCCGCCGAGCTTGCCGCCGATCAGCGAGCCGCCCGCCGAACCAAGGCCGCCACCAATGGCGGCTTCGGTGCGATTGCCCTTGCGCGCGCCGACAGCGCTGCCGGCGGCGCCACCCAGGCCGGCGCCGATGGCCGCGCCGGTGCTGCCACCGATCTGCTTGCCGACGACGTTGCCCAGGGCGCCGCCCAGGCCGCCACCGATGGCTGCGGTACCGTCACCGGCGAAGGCGCCCTGGCACAGCAGCAGGCCAAGGGCGAGGGAAGGCAAAGTCAGACGCATGTTCAGGAACCTCAGGGGAATCATCAGGGTAGGGTGCCGCAGGGACGCGGCCAGTCAGGGTTGCAAAGACGCTTTAGCGCCAGTAGCGGTCACGGTATTGACGATTGTCGTCATCATCGTCGCCGCGGTCGTGGCGGTGGTGATGCCGGTGGCCGCGATCACGGTCGCGCCAGCCATCGTCATCGTCGTGGTAGTGGTGGCTGTAGCAGCCGCCGAGCAGCAGCACGGCAGCGATCAACGCAAGGCTTGCAAGGCGCTTCATCACGTTATAGATCCTTGATCCGCAAAGGTTTACGGGGTAACGGATAGGACCGGATTCGCTCCATTTGGTTCTGCGGTGCGCAAAAAATTGCCGCGCCGTTGATCGGTGGTCGCCGCTGAGAAATGCCGCGCGCGGCACGCGTTGGCAATGCTAGAGTCGCCTTCTTTTTCTTGCGAGGTTGCAACATGCGAGCACTTTTGCCGGTCACTGTGGCGCTGCTGTTGGCGGGCTGTGCGTCATCGACCATGGAGGCGGCACGCAACGGGGCGCCGAGCGCGCGCCTGGATTCGCACAAGACCCCGGATGTGGTCGCCCAATGCATCCAGTTCAGCTGGCAGGAAGAGAAGACCTTCGGCGTCGATGCCAGCGGCTACCTTGAAGCGCGCAAGCAAGGTGGCTTCACCGTGTATACCCGGGAAGCGGAGTCTTTCGTCGATGTCTATGCCCAGGCCGGCGGGACGCGAGTGGACTACTACGCGCAGCACAACGACGGTGTGGCGCTGCAGCGTCGGGCAGCGGCGGCCACCTGCTTGTAATAGGCACGTAGCTGGTTGCCGTATACGTCAAGGGCAGTTACCGTTGCGCCTGACCTGATCACGACAAGGAAAGCATCGCATGAGCCGATCACTGGAGCTTAACCGCGCCAGTTGGGATGAGCGCGCGCCGCTGCACGCGGCATCCAAGGACTATGAAGTCGAACGCTTCGTGGCCAACCCTGGGCACCTTTCCGAAGTAGTGCGCTTCGACCTGCCGCGCCTGGGCGATATCCGCGGCCAGCGCGCGGTGCACCTGCAATGCCATATCGGCACCGACACCTTGTCGTTGGCACGCCTGGGCGCTCAGGTCTGCGGCCTGGACTTCTCCTCGGCGTCGTTGGCCCAGGCGCGAACCCTAGCTCAACGTTGCGATGCCGACATCGGGTATGTCGAAGCGGATGTCTACCTGGCGGCGCAGGTACTGCCGGCCGGTTCTTTCGACCTGGTCTACACCGGTATCGGCGCCTTGTGCTGGCTGCCCAGCATCGAGCGTTGGGCGCGTACCGTGGCGGCCTTGCTCAAGCCGGGCGGGCGCTTGTTCCTGCGCGATGGCCACCCGATGCTGATGGCGGTCAATGAGGACCACGAGGACCGTCTGCAGCTGGAATACCCATACTTCGAACGCGAAGCGCCCACCGTGTGGGTTAGCGACCAGACCTACGTCGACACCGACCAGGCCCTGGCCCATACCGAGACCCATGAGTGGAACCACGGCCTGGGCGAGGTGATTACCGCGTTGCTCAAGCAGGGTATGCGCATCACTGGCCTGGAGGAGCACCAGTCCATCCCGTGGGAGGCATTGCCGGAGCAGATGACGCTGGGCGATGACGGTGAGTGGCGCCTGAAAGAGGCGCCCTGGCGGTTGCCGCTGAGCTATACGTTGCAGGCGATCAAGGAATAGATGTGCGGGTTGCGCCATCCGTGTAGGAGCGGCCTTGTGTCGCGAAAGGGCTGCAAAGCAGCCCCGCGATCTTTGCATCAGCGCTGAAACCCTGGGGCTGCTGCACAGCCCTTTCGCGACACAAGGCCGCTCCTTGTATCTCGACTTTCGCCTCCCTAGAGGCGAAAGTTCTCGACTGATCATCGAGGGAAGGCCTTGAAGCAGAGCCGCTCCAAGGGCATCAAGCCCGCACTGTAGATAACGCTCTGGTCTTCCAACCCCACTCGACGAGTTCGAACGGTATCTAGTGCCCGCCCCCGGCGTGAGCACGCATTAACAAGGTTGAACTGAGTGTAGGGTGATCGACTTTCGTAGTTTGAAGGAGGAGATCATGTCCGTCTTTGTTGGCGTTGATGTCGCCAAAAAATCTTTCGACATTGCCATCCCGCTCCCCAATGGCAAGATGCGCACCAAAGCCAAGCTGTCCAATGATCCTGGAGGGTTCAGGCAGTTTAGCGACTGGCTTGAGCGCCATGCTGAACCAGGCGCCTGGATTGTTATGGAGGCTACAGGCATCTATCACGAAGCGCTGGCCGAGCACTGTCACAACCAAGGTTATCGGGTGTGCATTCTGAACCCGGCGGTGATTGCGAAATTCGCTGACGTGGAGCTTCGGCGCGTCAAAACAGATAAGGCTGACGCCAAAGTCATTGCTGCCTATGGCCAACAAAAGGCTGTCTCGCTTCGCCAGTGGGAGCCTGAGCCCCCTGCGCAGCGCCGCTTGCGTGCTCTGGTGCGGCGACTGGACGACCTCAAGGAAATGCGCCAGATGGAGCAGAATCGTTTGGATGTCGCACTAGATGCGGTACAGCAGTCGATTCAAGACGTAATCGGGCACATCAACGAAGAGCTGGAAAAGACCAGGAAGGCCATCGAGCAGACGATCGATGATGATCCAGACCTGCGCAAGCGACGTGAGCTGATTACCTCGATTGATGGTTTGGGTGACACCACTGCTACGTTGCTGCTCGCCGAACTGGGCGATCCACTGAAATACCAAAGCCCTTCTGCGATTGTCGCGTTTTCAGGCTTAAACCCAGTGGTGCAGCAATCGGGAGAGTTCATAGGTAAGAGCACTATTTCGCGTACAGGCGCCTCAAGGCTGCGTGCAGGCTTGTGGATGTCAGGCACTGTCTCAATCAGACATAACCCTGTTGTGAAGGAACTGGCAGAGCGGTTGAGCAGCCGGCACAAAGCTTACAAACAGATCGTCTGCGCGGCGATGCGCAAGCTGCTGCACCTGGTTTACGGGGTGGTGAAGTCGGGGATACCGTTTGACCCCAAAATCCCTCTTGCGGGGTGAGGGTCAAGACGGTATCTACACAGGGTGCGCATGAATCCGGATCAGGACAGGAACCCACCATCGACATTGAGCGCGGTGCCGGTGGTATAGCTGGACGCCTCGCTGGCCAGGTACAGCACCGCACCGGCCATCTCGCTCGGGTCGGCCACGCGCTTGAGCGGGATCTGCTGCAGGGCGGCGTTGCGGATACTGTCGTTCTTCACCAGCGCCGAGGCGAACTTGGTGTCGGTCAGCCCCGGCAGCAGGGCGTTGCAGCGGATGCCGAACTGCGCGCATTCCTTGGCGAAGACCTTGGTCATGTTGATCACCGCCGCTTTGGTCACCGAGTAGATGCCCTGGAACAGTCCTGGCGACACGCCGTTGATCGAGGCCACGTTGATGATGCTGCCGCCGCCGTGCTCGCGCATCAGCTTGCCGGCCTCCACCGACATGAAGAAGTAACCGCGGATATTCACATCCACGGTCTTCTGGAACGCACCCAGGTCGGTGTCCAGCACGTTACAGAACTGCGGGTTGGTCGCGGCGTTGTTGACCAGGATATCCAGGCGCCCGAACTGTTCGCGGATGCCGGCGAACACCTGCTGGATCTGCTCCATCTCGCCGATGTGGCAGGCTACCGCGGTGGCCTTGCCCCCTGCCGCGATGATGGCCTCGGCCACCTGCTGGCAGCCGTCGAGCTTGCGGCTGGAGACGATCACATGGGCGCCCTGCTGGGCCAGCAGATGGGCAATGGCTTCGCCGATGCCGCGGCTGGCACCGGAAACGAAGGCGATCTTGCCGTCGAGGTCGAACAGGTGGGTCTTGGACATGCGCGTATTCCTTGTTGTCTGCCGAAGTTACAGGCTGGATTTGCCGATCAGTTGCAGGCTCATGTGCTCCAGCAGCTTGTTCATGTGGATGAACTGGGCGAAGCGCTTGTCCTGGGTCTGGCCGTGGAAGAAGCGGTAGTAGATCTGCTGGACGATACCGGCCAGGCGGAACAGACCGTAGCAATAATAGAAGTCGAAGTTGTCGATGCGGATCCCCGCACGCTCGGCGTAATGCTCGACGAACTGCCGGCGGGTAAGCATGCCTGGGGCGTTGCTCGGCTGGCGGCGCATCAGTTGTACCGGTGCCGGGTCACCGGCCTCGATCCAGTAGGCCAGGCTGTTGCCCAGGTCCATCAGCGGGTCGCCGATGGTGGCCATCTCCCAGTCCAGCACGCCGATGATGCGCATCGGGTTGGCGCTGTCGAGGATGACGTTGTCGAAGCGGTAGTCGTTGTGCACGATGCCCGGGCGCGGATGGTCGGCGGGCATCTTCTCGCGCAGCCAGGCGATCACCTGTTCCCAGCGCGGCGCGTCGGGAGTCAGGGCTTTTTCGTAGCGGCTGGCCCAGCCTTCGATCTGCCGTTGCACGTAGCCTTCCGGCTTGCCCAGGTCGGCCAGGCCGCACGCCTGGTAGTCCACCTGGTGCAGTTCGACCAGGCGCTCGATGAAACTCTTGCACAGCGCTTCGGTGCGGCTGGCGTCGAGGCTCAGTTCGGCGGGGATGTCCGAACGTAGGATGATGCCGTTGACCCGCTCCATTACGTAGAACTCGCCGCCGATCAGCGACTCGTCGGTGCAGTGCACGTAAGCCTTGGGGCAATAGGGGAAGCCAGCGTTGAGCTGGTTGAGGATGCGAAATTCCCGGCCCATGTCGTGGGCCGACTTAGCCTTGTGACCGAATGGCGGGCGACGCAGCACGAACTCCTGGTCCGGGTAGCTGACCAGGTAGGTCAGGTTGGAGGCGCCGCCGGGGAATTGGCTGATGCTCGGCGTGCCGGCGAGGCCGGGAACATGATCCTTGAGGTATGGATCGATGACGGCCGCGTCGAGTTCTTCGCCGGGGCGTACCTGGGTGGACTGGTCGGTGAGCGTCATGCGATTTCCTTATGAACGGTAGCAAGGACTATTGGCTAATCTAATTTCCTGTCGAAGCGGGTACAAGCGTGCCAACTGCTTATTGGCCTGGGTGTTGCCGGGCGATCAATGGCCCTGATGGGCGGGTTTGGCGCAGGCGAAAAAAAAACCGAAGCCCGTCAGGCTTCGGTTTTTTCATTGGCGATTCGCCGCGCCGATCAGGACGGGAACAGCTCGCTGAGCTTCATCGACAGCATCATGTCGCCTTCGACGCGCAGCTTGCCGCCCATGAAGGCCTGCATGCCGTCGGTCTCGCCGCTGACGATGCCCTTGAGGGTTTCACTGTCCATCACCAGGGTGCAGTTGGCGTCGGCGTTCTCGCCTTCCTGGATCTCGCAGGTGCCGTCCTTGACCAGCAGGGCGTAGTGCTTGTCTTCGTCGGTGATGTTGAAGCCGAACACCAGGTCCAGGCCGGCGGCAGCGGATGGATTGAATTTTGCCTTCATCGCCTCGACGGCTTTAGCTACATCGCTCATGGTGTATTCCTTGTTAAGTGATTTTCGCGTCCGCAAGGACACAACAGACCGGGCTCATCGGTAGGTGATGAGCTCCGGCAACCGCAACAGCTGCACATGGGCCTGGCTGTTGAAGGAAGCCAATGTCACGTCTCGGCCACGGAACTTCAGGTGGCTGAACGACGTATTGATGATCTGCCAGTTCAGGCTGAACGCCTGAGCCGGCGTGATTCCGGTAACCAGGTGGAGCAGGGCGGCGATGGTGCCGCCGGAGGTGAACAGGGCAATGTTTTCGCCGCTGGCGGCGCTGTCGAGCAAGCGACGCAGGCCATCGCCGACGCGGCCCGTGAAGGCCTGCCAGGTTTCCAGGTGCTCGTCGTGGGCGTGCTCGCCGTCGTGCCAGCGCTGCACCATCAGCGCGAACAGGCGCTGGAACTCGCTGCGGTGCTGAGCGCCATTGCGCAGTACGTGCAGGGCCTCGGGTTCCTCAGGCAGCAGGGCGGGGAGCAGGGCGCGGATCACGCCGTCGGCGTCGAACTCGTTGAAGGCCGCGTCGGTCTCTATGGCCGGGACGCTTTGCCCATGGGCCTGCAAGGCGCCCAAGGCCAGGCGGGCGGTGTCCTGCTGACGACGCAGGGTGCCGGCCATGCAACGATCCAGGCGCAAGCCCAGCTGGGCCAGATGCTCGCCCAAAGCCTGGCTCTGACGCTCGCCCACCGGCGAGAGGACGTCGTAGTCGGCGGCACCGAAGGAGGCTTGGCCATGTCGGATCAGGTAGAGGTTGCCCACGTGGAGGTCCGGCCCGGTTGAAGGTTGCTGCGAGGTTAGGATGCCCGGCATAGGCTGTCAACGAAAAAACATACAAGCGTTTGAAAAGGTTGTTTGAACTGTGTTGCCAGCGTTTTCACCCGCTGGCAGAGGCCCTGGCGCACCGGTATGCTTGCAGGCATTGCGCGCCGTCCGGGCGCTGGTCTATCAAGGAGTCAATGTGGAGTTTCTTGCCGAATACGCAAGCTTTCTCGCCAAAACCGCCACGCTGGTGATCGCCATCCTCATCGTGCTGTCGGCCATCGCCGGCCTGCGCGGCAAGGGGCGGCGCAAGCCGGGTGGGCAGTTGCAGGTCACTCGCCTCAACGAATTCTACAAGGAGTTGCGCGAGCGCCTGGAGTCGGGCCTGCTCGACAAGGCCCAGCTCAAGGCCCTGCGCAAGCAGCAGGCCAAGGCGGAAAAACAGCAAAAGAAAAAGCCCGAGGACAAGCGCCGGGTGTTCGTGCTGGATTTCGATGGCGATATCAAGGCCTCGGCCACCGAGAGCCTGCGCAATGAAATCACCGCGCTGCTGACCCTGGCGACCCCGCGTGACGAAGTCGTGCTGCGCCTGGAGAGCGGCGGTGGCCTGGTGCATAGCTACGGCCTGGCTGCCTCGCAACTGGCGCGCATCCGTGAGGCCGGCATCCCGCTGACCATCTGCATCGACAAGGTCGCCGCCAGCGGTGGCTACATGATGGCCTGCATCGGCGAGAAGATCGTCAGTGCGCCATTCGCCGTGCTTGGCTCCATTGGCGTGGTGGCGCAGATGCCCAACGTCAACCGCCTGCTGAAAAAGCACGACATCGATTTCGAGGTGCTCACCGCTGGCGAGTACAAGCGCACCCTGACCGTGTTCGGCGAGAACACCGACAAGGGCCGGGAGAAGTTCCAGGAAGACCTGGACATCACCCACAAGCTGTTCAAGGACTTCGTCGCCCGCTACCGCCCGCAGTTGCATATCGACGAAGTGGCGACCGGTGAGGTCTGGCTTGGCATCGCTGCCCTCAACCGCCAATTGGTGGATGAGCTCGGTACCAGCGACGAATACCTGGGCCGCAGCGCCCGCGAGGCCAACGTCTTCCACCTGCGCTTTGCCGAACGCAAGAGCCTGCAGGAGCGGATTGGCATGGCGGCCAGTGGCGCGGTGGAGAACACCCTTGTGGGTTTGTGGAGCAAACTCGGCCGCTTGCGCTAACACCTTGAACCCCTTGAAGATTTTTTTCTTGAAGGGGGTTGCAAGGTGATTCGAATGCCGACATAATGGCCTCCATCGAAACGCAGCTGACTTGAAAAAGCCCAGCGGTTTCAAGGAGATAGCGAAAGCTGACTCCGACTTTGAGGCCGAGTAGCAAAGTGGTTATGCTCCGGATTGCAAATCCGTCTACGCCGGTTCGATTCCGACCTCGGCCTCCACCATTCGAAACCCCGCAGATCTAGGTCTGCGGGGTTTTTCTTTGCGCGCAGAAAATGCCAAGAGTTCCGAAACAAAAGGCATAGAGTTCCGAAACTTCAGCCCTTCGAGGGCTTGGCGATCGCGCCGACTCGACGGTAGACACGCTCAGTGATTCCCTCTTTCGAGTGGCCCAACAGCACGCTTGCATCGCTCAGGTCGTTGATCTCCGAAGCCGCCTTCGGTCGGATATCGCGGAACTGGAACTGGGCGATTCGATTGGCCAGGTCTGGCTTCTTCTCGACCTCGGCCTTCAACCTGGCATTCTCCCGGGCATCGGCCCACCGGTTGCGCAACATCGGCCAGCTCATGCGCTTGCCGTACTCATTGACGATGAAGAACGGCGACAGGTGCTCACCGGTCCTGCGCATGATCCGTTCCAGCAACAGGCCCAGGCTGTTCTTCATCCCGTCCACTTCCAAGACGATCCTCAGTCGCTTGCCGGTCTTGCCTTGGCTGACCAGCAGGTAGATCCCCTCCATGTCGTCCTTCCGCATGGACAGCACGTCCGACGGCCGCTGGCCGGTCAGGTACGCCAGGTCCATCGCATCCTTCAGCTCTGGTGGAGCCTCCTCATACACCGCCTGCCACACCGTTTCGTTGGCGTAGAAGTCGCGCGGTTTCTCCTTGTTCTTCCTCACGCCCAGGCACGGGTTGTCCCGGGTGGTGAGCCCCCATTCCCTGGCCGTGTTGAAAACGTGGGAGAGCAGGGCGATTTCCCTGTTCGCCCTGGTCTTCGCCGAGCGCGAGTCGCGGTACTGCGCGATCATGGCCGGCGTGATGGCGTCGATCGGCGCCGAGTCGAACACCGTGCGTAGCTGCTTAAGTTCGTAAATGTTGTCCTTCTGGGTTCTGGCGGCCTTGCCTGGAATGATCTTCAGCAGGTACTCGTCGAAGATTCCCTTCATCGTCTTCAGCTCGGCCGGGGCGGCCTTGGCTTCGAAGTCAGCCCACTTCAGCTTGGCCTGCACCAGATCGGTACCGAGGGGGATTTCCTTGCCGGTCTGGTCGCGGTAGTAGTACCCAACCCACACTTTTCCGTTCTTCCTGGTGCGCTTGCGCCGGTACATGCCCGGTGGAAGGTCGCGGTTCTCGGTACTTCTGGGTCGCATTTCACTTTACTCGGGAGAAATCAGGGGTCCAGGCTGGCGCCGGGGGTGGAGCTGCAGCGACAGGCACAGTGTCGATAACCACGCCGCTGAGCTTCTGGCGGGCGTACTGGCGCCCCACCAGCGGTCGACCTCCGCGGCTCTCTACGAAGTGCCAGCCTTTCTCTGTGAGCCAACGGCGCTGCCACGCCCTGGGTTTGTAGCCGGTGATCGTCACCAGCTCTTCGTCCGAAAGGATTTCGGTTTCCATGGGATGGTCTCCACGCCGCCGGTGGCGGCAGGTTTGTGGTCAGTCCAGTTGGTAGTAGACGTAGCAGTCGACGCCCTGGTCTTTGAGCGATCGATACATGGCCTGCACGCCGGCGTACCGCCGATTGCCGATACCGGCGAACGGTGCCGACAGGTGAAGCCCGCGCGGGTGATAGGTGCTCGCCGGATAAACGTCGCCAGGCAGGCCTTTGATCTGGCTGGCGCGCAGCCCGCGCAAAGGGATGACAACGCGGTCAAGGTTGGCGCTGCCCCCGTCGTCCTTGCATTCCTCAGCCGCCGCTTTGCCGGCCTCGGTGGCGACGCGCACTTTCTCGGGTAGGTTGGCCAGTTCTTCTTTCGTCATGGCAATAGCTCTCCATGCCCGCTGTCGGCGGGCTTGAGTAGTTGGGGGGGGGCAGCGAAAAGAGTACGTATGTACTCCTGTCGATTCTTACTGGTTCAAATTGTTACTACCTACCTGTCCGGCCGACTGCTTGGCGTACAATTAGCGGTTTGCTTGAGGTGATTGAATGAACGCTGCCCAGAAAAAGCTGTTGGACAAGACCATGGGTGTGGTCGGATGGCTATGTGTTGCCGTCGGTGGGGGCTTGGCGCTGTTGATGCTGGCAGTCGGAGTCGCTAGTAAGGACCTCAGCGTGCTCAATGACATTTTCCGCCTTCGGCACGAAGGGTTATTGATTTGGTCGACTCTACCTCCTGGGGTTGCTCTCTTGTGGATCAGGGCGTTCATGCGTGCCGGTAATTCCGAGGATCCGATGCACTGAGGGTGGCTGAGCCAGCTTGCTGGATCGGTTCTCTGTGGGCATGGTGATACCTCTGCTATAAATTCGAACGCTGGAATTCAGGAGATGGTGAATGACTTTGCGTACCACGCATCCCGTGCGCTGTGCATGTGGCCACGAGGGAGCGATACGGCTCTCAGAAAATGACCAGCCATACTCCGCATGCGATGAGCGATACTCATTGGTGGGGCTGCGCGGAACTGATGCGAACTACACTCGCATGGCCGACTGGCCTGAAGTGTTTGAGCGAATGCAGATATCTTGCCCTGCATGTAACGCAAAGCTTTCGCCCAGCGACCTAATCAAGCATCAGTGAGCAGCGCCTCTATCACCCTCTGACCAGCAAGTGGCGGCACTGCGTTTCCGGCCATGTGCATGGTCAGCCGGTGGCTGCTCGCGCGGCTTGTCGGCCTGGGTGACGGAGAATGCCGGGCGATCGATCACGATCACCTTTGACGAGGCTTAGGATGAGGGCGAAGATTAAGCGGGGTGGTTCCGTGAGAAGTGTTCAACTGCTCTTCGGATCGTTGCCGCCGCGCGGCGAAAACATGCGTTGTTTCAAGCGTTCCACATCCCTGGTGCTGATGTAGGGAGCGATGCTTTCAAACGTGTCCTGGTCATCGCTTCCGTCGAGGATATGGCAAAGACGTTTGGCCGACCCTTCAAACTCCTCGCCAAGCCCGTGCTCTCTTGACGACAGAAGCGCTTTTAGGGACTTTCGCAGATCGGCTGCAGCGGCCGGCTGGGTCTTTACAAGCGCGCCAACCACCAGGGCCAGCAGGTCGTTTGCTGCCTTGGCTTCACCAAGCGCCCACGATGCAATTTCATACGCAGTACCTGCGTCAATTTTTTCGTCTGCCATTTCCTGATAGCCCTCTGTTTGCTAGAAGCCTGCTTTGGCCAGCAGGCGACTGAATCTTTCATCTGCGGCCTTCGTGTCAAGCCCGCCGTTTGCCTGGGCCAGGAGATCTTCATGATCGATGGTATCGAGTTTCTCACCAAACTCATCAACTGCGGCTCTCAACCAGCTATCCAGCGCACCGGCGAATCCCATGAGCTGGCCTTTACGAGAGTTGTGCTCTTCTTCATTTCTGGGTGAGCGATTCATCATCCCCATGATCAACGCTCCGAGTTCCAGCTTATAGGACTTTTCGTGTCGCACCCGGCGAAGATGGGCGAGGTACATGCCTGCGATTGCCTGACCAGTCTCTAATCCACCCCTGAAACCACCAGCGAATGGAACATCCCAGAAACAGTAACCGCCACTCTCCTCCTGGGCATGGTCTCGCCCGACGAAGGGTAGTTGGTGCATATCAATTTTCCGGTGCGGCTTTGCCCGCAGATTAACCCTGACCTTGGCGGGTTTATCTTGGATCGAGACGACATTGAGTTTGCGTGCTGCGCCCATTTGGCACCTCCAGGTGTACGTCGTGTTGGCTTCGGTTCGGTGAGATCTGTTTGATCATGAAACTGATAATTCGGTACTGCCGGCCCGTGTCGAAGGGCATTAGCTCTCGGGGGCTTTGAAGCCCAACAGCCGACCACGCTCTGCATGCTGTCGGCTCTCGTTTATGCGGTGCTCGACGCTGCGCACCCGGGGTGAGGCTTCCCCTGTACCGAATCGGCTTCGGCTCGCTGCCACCCAGTCAGTGGTTGGCTGGACCGGATGAGAAAAGTATTGCCGCAGGAATTACCTTTGGTCAATGCCTGCGGAAATATTTTTTCTTGCGGGCATAAAAAAGCCCGCCGGATGCGGGCTCTCGGTGACAGTCGGTGTCACTCAGCTGGACAGCCAGAGCAGGGCAGACCACACAGCGCCGAGGGTTGACCCAAAGAGAAAGCTGGACCACAGCCAGACAACGAGCGTCCCTGGGAGTTGCCCGGTCACAAATACCGCCACTTTTTCGACGCCAGAACCGATTTGTAATAAACGTCGCGACATTAGAGCTAGCCGGCCGAATAGATAAGTTGCCATTACAGCCAACAAAATGCTGTAGCTGTAGAAAAACACTTCCTTGTAGTCCATCAGGTCACCAATTAAATGTTCTGTGGCTCTTGATTTCGTAACTCTTCATTTTGCTCGTACCGTGCATCTATGCTTGTCAGTACGTAGTCCATCATTACCAGATCATGGTCAGTAAGATTTCCATCTATTTCCGCTGAAGCGATTGAGTAGAACAGCCTATACAATCGCGCAAGACGATCTTCATCATGAATTCCGTGGACTGCATGATTCCTGGCGTTCCTCACGACGGCGCGCCGCTTCGAGTACCCGTCTTCTTCGCAGCTTTCAAAAAAACGGTTTAGGTCTAGAAAAGTAACTTGAGTGGTTGGAGCGCTTGAAGGAACTGCTCTTGCAATCGCAGAAAATGAACTTTCTGATTTTTTTCTTAAATTTCCCTCAAGTATTTCGTACTTTTCCTTTATTTCAGATGCAAGTCTAGAGCTATATGCTTCTACTGGTATTCCGAATAAGTTCTTTACTTTTAGCGCAAACTCAAAATTTAATGCAGTTCTCCCATTTAAATAGTTACTGAATGACCCTTGGTTCATTCCGAGGAACTCCCCAGCTTGCTCTTGGGTTATCCGCTCATTTTTTGGGCGAGCACGGTTCCAGTCCGCGATAGCTTCCTTCAAAGCCGCGCATTCGTCCCGCTCCCATTGTTCGAGTTCACGTTTTTTCTGGCTCATAGACAGAGACTATTCCCGCAGGCCATGCGGAACAAATTCCGCAGGCATTGACATTAATAATTCCGCAGGAAATACTTTGGTGGACATCAACACGAGGTTGCCACCATGGAACGTATCCCGCTGGCTGATTTTTGCGAGGCCCACGGCCAAACCGCAGCGGCCAAGAAGCTGAACATCACGCAAGGCGCGCTGAGCAAAGCCCTTCGAATCGGGCGCAAGGTTGAGGTCATCGAACACGATGACGGGACCTTCACGGCAGAAGAGGTCAAGCCATTCCCATCGCAGTCGCAAGGCAAGCGCGATTTCGAGGCGGCTTGATCATGTCGACGACCGCATTAAACCCGGAGCAGGCCGCAAGGGCCCGCAAGAATCTGCACTTCATCTTGCAGCGGGTGACGTCTGTCGGTAACGCGCCCATCGCGCTTGCAGTGGGTTGCGACGAAGCGACGATCAGCCGGATGCGCCCCGAGAAGTTCGAGCAGTTCGCCCAGATCTTGGCGGTCCTTGGCCTGAAGGTCGTGCCCAGCGAAATGCGTTGTTTCAACGAGCGCGATATCGAGATGTTCATCCACGGTTCGAAGCGCTGGATGGAGCACGTCCAGGGCCTGGACCAGCTCGAGGAGGGTTGAGCTCATGACCCTGGAGCACGTCAGTTCGTATATGGCCAAAGCGCTCGGCGAACTCGATCCATCGCCATGCATCTTGGCTGGCGACCAGCAATTCCATAAAGAGATGGCCATGCGGTCGGCTTGGGATGTGTCCAGGCTCGGTGGGCGTGAGTCGAAAGCCCGCGCCAGATCTCAGTGTGTGGCGTATTTGATCGCTTCGCTTGGAGTTCGAGAAGCCCCCTTGGGAGGCGCCAATGACCCTTCCTGAGCCACTCATTGCGCAGGATGTCGACCTGCGCGGCTTGCCATTTATGCCCCTGGACGTTGGACGCTTGCGTGACAGCAACCTAGCGATCGAGGCCAGCGGTGATGAATTTCGCGCCGCAGTTCTGCTGTGGTGCACGTCTTGGAACCAAGTTCCGGCTGGATCGCTGCCAGATAATGACGTCGTGTTGGCTTCGTATGCAGGGTTTGGGCGCGACGTAAAGGGTTGGAAAAAGGTGAGGTCGGGTGCCATGCGTGGGTTTGTTGTCTGCTCAGATGGCCGACTCTATCACCCGGTTGTGTGCGAAAAGGCGAAGGAAGCATGGAGCGAGCGCACCGAATATCGCGAGATCAAGGACAACGAGAAGGCCCGAAAACAGAAGGAGAGGGACGATCGAAAGCGCATGTTCGCCGACCTTCGCGCCGTAGGTGTGATGCTTCCGTGGAACGTACCTACCGCAGAGCTTCGATCACGACACGAAGATATTCCTGTCACGGAACCTGTCACCGTGACAGGCCCGTCACAGGTCACGGCTAAGACAGGGACAGGGACAGGGACAGGGACAGGGACAGGGACAGGGACAGGGACAGGGACAGGGACAGGGATTAAAGATCAAGAGCTAAGCCCTGCTGACGCAGGACTCGTTGACGCTCCGCGCCAACCAGGTGATTCCGCGCCTCAGGAACCGCTTGACCTAGGGTTGAACCGTACCGCCAGCCGGGAGCGCCTCCCAAATTGCCCTTTGGAAAAGATCATCGAGCTGTACCACGTGGCCCTGCCTGAGCTGCCGGCGGTGGTCCTGCTCACCGACACTCGGCGAAAACACCTCCAGGCCCGCTGGCGCGAAAACCCAGTGCACCAGGACCTGCAGTTCTGGGCTGAGTTCTTCGCCCAGGTCAAGCGATCCCGCTTCCTGCTCGGCCAGACCGCCGGGCGCAACGGCGAAAAGCCGTTCCGTGCCTCATTTGACTGGCTGGTTAAACCGTCCAACTTCGTGAAAGTCATCGAGGGGAACTACGATGCGTGATCCCTACAGCCTCGAAGCCGAGCACGCTGTGCTGGGCGCCATGCTGATCAAACCCGAGTTAATCGACGTCCTCTCCGCCGACCTGAAAACCAGCGATTTCTTCTTCGCCGACAACCGCGCGGTGTTCGACGCGATCCAGGCCCTGCGCGCCAAAGGCTCGCCGATCGACTTCCTGACCGTGGCCGAACAGATCGGCACGTTGTCTGCGGATGCATCGGCCCTGGCGTACTGCGCTGACCTGCACCGCAACACCCCGAGCGCCGCGAACGCGAGGTCCTACGCCAACACCGTGCTCGAGCGCAGCACTGTGCGCGCCCTGATGACCGTCGCCCGGGCCATCCACGAGATCGCCGAGGGCGACTCCGGTACCGAGGACAAGATTTCCCAGGCCCAGGCCGAGATCAACGCGATAACCAGCAGCTCGTCAGCGAACGACACGATCACGGCAGGCGAGGCAATCCGCCGGCACGTTGAGGAGCTGGAGCGGCGCGAAGCACTGGGCGGCGCCATGGACGGCCTGGCCACGGGGATACCGGCACTCGACGCCAAGGTCCGTGGCCTCAAGGGCGGCCAACTCATCGTAATCGCTGGCCGGCCGAAGATGGGCAAGACCACGTTGGCCATGAACATCTGCGACCACAATGCTGTGAGCGACGGCAAGCGGGTGCTGGTGTTCAGCCAGGAAATGTCCCATGCCGAGCTGATGGACAAGTCGCTGGCCTCGCTGGGCAACATCCCGCTTGGTGCGCTCCAGGATGGCACCGCGGTGAATACCCACTGCCAGCGTATCGCCGACGCTTCGCTGCTGATCCAGAGTGCCGCCATCGAGCTGTACGACCGCAGCGGCGTGACGATCAACCGGATCCGATCGGTTGCCCGCCGGCAGAAGATGAACCTTGGGGTGGACCTGATCATCGTGGACCACATCGGCCTGGTTGACGTCGACGACTCTCGCGCCAACGCCGTGCAGCGCGTCAGCGAGATCACGCGCCAGCTCAAACTTCTGGCCAAGGAACTTGACGTTCCGGTCATCGCCCTGTCGCAGCTGAATCGCCAGTTGGAGCAACGCCCGAATAAACGCCCGGTTCCATCCGACCTGCGTGACTCCGGATCGATCGAACAGGACGCCGACATGATCGTGTTCGTGTACCGCGACGAGGTCTACGACCCCCATACCGCATCCCGCGGCATCGCCGAGATCATCATCGGTGCCGCCCGAGGCATCCAGCCCTGCACCGTGCGCGTGAAGTACCAGGGCATGTACAGCCGGTTCTCCGAACTGGAGGCCAGCGCCGAAGATGCGCCCATTGACCTGTTCGACGACGCAGGCGGTTACGGGCCAAAGCCGGATACCACGCCCAAGGTCACCAGCATGGCTGAGCGCTACAAGACCTACGGCACGCGTCGGCAGTGATGGCCAGGCGCTCGACCCTCGCGCGCGTGCGCGTTTGGCCAGCACGATGAAGCCGCCCGTGCCTGACCAGCTGACCCTGTTCGCCGAGCCGCCCCGTGTACCGGTGGCGGTTCGCGCGTTCGTGCCTGTCATGCCGCCGCCGGTCCGCAAGGGGCCCAAGCGCATCGACTGGTTCCGCGTCATCACCGCCGTGCTGCGTTCGGGGTATTCGCTCCAGAGCGCGGCAGACGAAATCGGCATCGCCCGCACCACGCTCATTGGCTGGCGGCAGGGCGCCGAACCGCGCTACAGTGAAGGCGAACGCCTGGTGCTGCTGTGGTGCAAGATCACCGGCGAAGGCCGGGACAAGCTGCCCATGTGTGCGGCTTGGGATTATCATTTCAAGCCTTGAGGGCATCGCAATGCAGATCCACGTGAAGACCAGTTTCACTCCTGACGGCATCATTTTTACGCAGGTGATCGATGATCGAGAGAGGGATATGCGACTCAACCTTGCCACTCAGGTCATCAACACCCGTGACGCCCAAGTCCGAGAGGCGCTAATCAAGCTGGGGTGGACGCCACCACCGACGAAATAGTCAGGAACCCGACACCCGTCAGCACCGACCCTGTGTGCCATCGATGCCCCGCCACCGAGCGGGGTTTTCTTTGTCACCAGCCTGGAGGCGGCCATGAAAGCCCCAGTGAGGAGCGGAAGTATGGCGAACAGTCCCGAAGGGATCGTAGAGGCGGTGGGCGTGTCAGTCGCCACCAAGGGCATGTGGACCGGCGCGGGGGCGGGCTTCCTCGGCTTCCTGGCCCAGGCCAACTGGATCGGCATCATCGGCGTCGTGCTCGCGCTGCTGGGCTTCCTGGTCAACACCTGGTTCCAGATCCGCAAGGACCGGCGCGAGTCGCGGGAGAGCGAGGCGCGGATCGCGGCGCTGAAAGAGCAGTGCAGGCCATGACGCCGATCACCCAGCGGGTATTGCGGGTCGCGGCTGGCTCCCTGGCCATGGCCACGGTGCTCGTATCCCACTTCGAGGGCCGCTCGCTGGTGGCCTACATCGACCCCGTGGGCATCCCCACCATCTGCTACGGCAGCACTGCCGGCGTGAAGCTGGGCCAGACCAAGACCCCCGAAGAGTGCCAGGCCCTGCTGGCGGGTGAGCTGGGCCAGGCCTGCGCCTCGGTCGACAGGCTGGTTCGGGTGCAACTGCCACCGGCCCGCCGGGCTGCCCTGTGCTCGTTCGTGTACAACGCCGGGGCCAATGCCTTCGCCACCAGCACCATGCTGCGCAAGCTGAACGCGGGTGATGCCCGTGGCGCCTGCGCCCAGCTCGACCGCTGGGTGTATGCCGGCGGCAAGCAGCTCGGCGGCCTGGTCAAGCGTCGTCAGGCCGAAAGGGAGCTGTGCGAGGTAGGTCTGTGAACAAATACCTGCTATGCATCGCCGCTGTGCTTCTTGTCGCTTCGATAGCGGCGTTTTCGTCTCTAGTTGATACCAAGGCTGCGCTTCGTGACAAAACGCGCCAAATCGAAGAATTGGAGGCTTCTGAGCGAAGCAGGAAAAACACCATCAAACTGCTGGCTGAACTCGACACCCAGCACACCCAGGAGAGAGAGCGTGCGAATCAGACCAATGCCGACCTTCGTGCTGCTGTCGCTGCTGGCCAGCGCCGGTTGTCAGTCCCGGCCAAGTGCCCTGTCGTGCGAGCCACCAGCACCACCGCCAGCCTGGACCATGCAGAAGCGCGAGCCGAACTTGACCCAGCGGTTGCTGAACGAATTGTCCGAGTCGCCAACGATGGCGACGACGCCATCCGCGCCTTGAACGCACTGCAGGACTACGTCCGCACCGCCTGCCCGGCACCCAAATAGTCGGGATTCCGACGCCTTCCCCCCATGATGCTGGGGCCTCACTGATACCCATCCCCGAGGCCCCATCCATGCCAGCTCCCGACAATCTCCAGGTGCAGACGCCTGGCCAGCCGATCACCCAGCCCGAACCAGAGCAGCAGAACGAGCCCGAGTTCACCGCCAAGCACAACGGCGGCGGCCGCTGGCGCATCTACTCGACGAGCCAGGACGACTGGTTCAGCGACTTCGTGGCCACTGGTGAAGGCGCCAAGGACGCCGCCCAGGCCGAGGCCGAGCGCCTGAACGCTGGCGGTACGCCGGTAACCAAGGCGCCCGATCCAGCCCCAGCGCCGGCCACGCCTGGCCAGCCGATCACCCAGCCCGCCGCCCAGGTCGCCCAGGACCAGCGCGCCGTGCCGGTCCTCACCCCCGAAGGCTGGCTCGTGCCCGAACTGCCCATCAACGCCCGCAAGGAGTGATCGCCATGGGATCGAAGAAACCCAGTAAGCCGAAGGTCGTGCAGACCGAAGACCCGGCAGTCACCGCCCAGAAAGCCGCTGACGAGGCGGCCAAGAAGGCGAACGAGGAAACCGCAGCGGCCAAGGCCAAGAAGCAGCGCAGCAGCCTGCTGTCGCAAGCCGGCGCCGCGGGCACCGTCATCGAGCAAGGCAAAAGGACCCTAGGGGCATGAACGCTGACCAGATCTGCAAGACCATGAGCACGCTCAAGTCGCTGCGCACCCCGCATGAGCAGGTCTGGCGCGACTGCTACGACCACACCTACCCGATGCGCGGGAACGGCTTCTACTGCGAGATGATGACCGCCCAGGAAGCGCTGAACCGCAAGGCGCGGATCTTCGACGGCACCGCGACCGACTCGTCGCGGGCGCTGTCGTCCCAGGTCCAGGCCGGCATGACCCCGGCCAATTCGCTGTGGTTCGGCATGGACGTGGCTCAGTCCACCGAGGATGAGCGCCGCTGGCTGGGCGAGTCCGCCGAGATCATCTGGGAGAACATCCACGCATCGAACTTTGACTCGGCAGGATTCGAGGGCATGCTCGACGTCGTGTGCGCCGGCTGGTGCGCGCTGTACATCGACCAGGACCGGGAGAAGGGCGGCTACCTGTTCGACCTGTGGCCGATCTCCGGCGTTTACTGCTCGGCGTCGAAGCCGGGCGGCAAGATCGACACCGTCTACCGCTCGTACAAGCTGACCGCCGAGCAGGCGGTGAACGAGTTTGGCGAGGGCAACGTCAGCGAGTCCACGCGCAAGCTGGCCGTGGACAAGCCGCAGGAGCTGGTCGAGTTCGTCCATGCCATCTACCCGCGCAAGTCCTACGCCGTCGGCGCCCGCCTGGCCAAGAACATGCCCATCGCTAGCTGCAAGGTCGAGGTGTCGGCCAAGAAGCTGGTCAGCGAGTCGGGCTATCACGAAATGCCCGTGGTGGTGCCGCGCTGGATGATGATCCCCGATAGCGTGTATGCCACCGGACCCGTGGCCGATGCGCTGCCTGATGTGCGCATGCTCAACGAGATGGTGCGCATGGACATGGCGGCCGGCGACCTGGCCCTGGCAGGGATGTGGATTGCCGAGGACGACGGGGTTCTCAACCCCCGCACCGTGAAAGTCGGCCCGCGCAAGATCATCGTGGCCAACTCCGTCGACAGCATGAAGCCGCTCCAGACCGGTGCGGACTTCAACTACTCCGACACCCGCATCACCCGCCTGCAGATGGCCATCCGCAAGACCCTGATGACCGACCAGCTGCGCAACCAGGACGGCCCGGCGATGACCGCGACCGAGGTGCATGCCCGGGTGAACCTGATCCGCCAGCTGCTGGGGCCAGTCTACGGACGCCTCCAGACCGAGTACCTGCAACCCCTGATCGAGCGTTGTTTTGGCATCGCCATGCGCGCCGGCATCCTCGGCCAGCCACCGGAAACCCTGGCCGGACGCCCGTACACCGTCCGCTACCTGTCGCCGCTCGCCCGGGCGCAGAAGCTGGAAGAGGTCAGTGCGATCGATCAGTACGTCGCGGGCTGCGCCATGGCTGCGAAGGCCCAGGCCGACGCCGGTAGCGCCCCTGATGCCATGGACAACGTCGACTTGGACGCCGCGGCGCGCTTCCGTGGCGAGGCCCTGGGCGTTCCGTCCGACGTCATGCGCAGCAAAGCCGACGTTCAGCGCGTTCGCGATGACAGGCAGCAGGCCATGCAGGCCGCGCAGGAGCAGCAGCAACAGGCCGCAATGCAGCAGATGGTCGGCCAGGCCGCACTCAAGCAAACACCAGGAGCAGCAGCGTGACCGCATACACCACCGAGCAAATGGACCAGATGTTCAAGCGCGTCTTCGAGCAGAACGCCGAGGGCGCCATCGTGCTTGAGGTGCTGATCAACCGCTTCGCGCGCAACGCCGTCACCGTTGGCGGCATCGACGCCATCCTCAAGACCTACCAGCAGTCCGGGCACCGCGAGGTGCTTGACCACATCATGCTCCGCATCAACCGCGCCAATGGCGTGCAGGACAACTCCGACGAGGAACAGCAATGAACTGGTTCATCCATGGCCGTCTCGGCCACTTCCTGTGCAACGAAGCGGGCGAGGGCGGCGATCCGAGCGGAGGCGCCACTCCACCAGCAGACAACCAGCCAGCTGGTACGGTGCTCAACAGCGGCGCCAACAACGACTGGCTCCCCGAGAAGTACCGGACGAACAGGGAGGACGGCAGCCTTGATCTTGAAGCATCGTCGCGGAAGGTTGCCGAGGCCTACAAGCACCTGGAAACCCGCATGGGCTCCGGCGATGCGCCACCCAAGGATGCCAGCGAGTACAGCGTCAAGCTGGAGGGCGTCGAGGGCTTCAACTGGGACGAGTTCAAGAACGACGAGGGCACCCAGTCTTTCCTCAAGGGCGCCCATGCCAAGGGCATGACCAATGCCCAGGTCGAGTTCGCCATCGGCGAGTACATGAAGCTGGCACCAGGCCTGATCGAGGGCGGCGCCCAGCTCAGTGAGCAGGATTGCAAAGCAGCACTCAAGGCGACTTGGGCTGATGACCAGACCTTCAACAGCAACGTGAAGGCCTCGTACCGCGCCGCCGAGTCGTTCGCCAGCCCCGAGGGCCAGCCCGGCAACTTCCAAGCGCTGATGGCCAAGTACGGAAACGACCCGGACTTCATCGCCTTCACCGCCAACATCGGCAAGGAGCTGGCCGAGGACACGCTGATCACCCAGGGGGTTGTGAACGAGCAGGACTTCGCGGTCAAGACCAGTGAGTTGCGCAAGCAGCTGGAAGAACTGCCGGCCCACGACCCTAAGCGCGTGCAGATCCAGCAGCAGCTGGCCGACCTGTACAACGCCAAGTACCAGCGCCCCAGCTCCCGCATCAACACCACCGCCCCCGGCGCGTAAGCGCTCCCGCCAAATAGTCGGGAAACCGACACCCCGCAACTCCGACCATCACAGGCATCCCGGTAGCAATACCGGGCCGGCCTGCGGTGGCACGCAGATACCCGGCCAGCCCCAGGCGCCGCAATGCCGATGCACGCCAGGAATCCCGGCCCGCACAGCGGATACCCGGCAGGCACACCCGAATCCGCATTGGAGTGCATCGTATGTCCCAGTTCATTACCGAAGCGTTCGTGCAGCAGTTCGCTGACAACTTCAAGCACGTCGCGCAACAGAAAATGTCCCGTCTCGAGTCGACGGTGACCATCGAGCCCAACATCGTGGGCATGTCGAAGTCCGTGAACCGCCTCGGCCAGCGTACCGCGCAGCGCCGTACCCAGCGGCACGGCGACACCCCGATCAATGACCAGCCGCACAGCACCCGGTTCGTGGACCTCTACGACTGGGAAGACGGCGACATGATCGACGACCAGGACAAGATCCGCATGCTGGTTGACCCGACCTCGGACTATGTCCAGGCGATGGTCGCCGCCATGAACCGTGCCAAGGATGACGTCATCATCTCGGCGCTGGGCGGCTCGGCTCGTACCACCCAGGCGGGCGGCAGCGTGATCTTGCCGGCGTCGCAAAAGATCGCGGTCGGTGGTACCGGCCTGACCAAGGCCAAGATCATCCAGGCCAAGAAAATCTTCCGCCTGAACGAGGCTGACGAAGAGGCTGGCGAAGAGCTGTACATGGTCTATCACGCCAACGCCTTGACCGACATTCTGGCCGATACCCAGCTGACCAGCGCCGACTTCATGGCCATCAAGATGCTGCAGGAAGGCAGCCTCAAGGCCAGCTGGATGGGCTTCCGTTGGGTTCCGTCTGAGCGTCTGCCGAAGTCCGGCAACACCCGTTTCTGCTACGCGTATGCCAAGTCCGGGATGATCCTGGGCAAGGGCAAGGACATTACCACCCGCGTCGGTGAAGACCCGGGCAAGGGGTTCAACGTCCGCGTGTACGCCAAGCAGTCCATCGGCTCGGTCCGCGTGGAAGAAGAGAAGGTCGTCGAGATCGCCGCGAACGACCCGTAAGGGTCTTCGCTGCTCTCGCCCTCAACCCTATTCAGGAGTAACACCATGGCAAACGGCAACGGCTCTCTGGCAGCGGCCCGCGTGGCATACCCGCAGACACTGACCAAACCCAACCTCCAGGGCGGCGACGTCCAGGTCTTCATCAGCACCTACACCGTTCCAGCGTCCGGCGGCCCCGGTATCGGCGAGTACATTTCGTGGGGCTTCTTGCCCTTCAACGCTCGCCTGATGCCGACCACCAAGCTGTATTTCAGCGCTGGCGCGGCATCGTCCACCCTCAACCTCGGCGACCCCGTGTCCCAGGCGCGCTATCTCGCAGCGACCGCTGTCACCACGGCAGGGAGTGCCGTAGCGGAGGCCCAGTTTGCTGGCGGCGCGCTGTTCGACGTCCTGATCACCAAACCAGGCGACGCAACCGATACCAGCGAACTGCGCTCCGTTGTGGCCGGCGCAGCCCTGCAGGCCGGCCAGGTCATCACCCTGGTCGCCCAGTACGCCCAGCAGAACTGATCGGGCTGCCATGGATGGCGTTTCACTTGCCGGGGCCTGTTGGCCCCGGTCCTTTTTGTGGAGAGACAAAACATGGCACTGGCGACCGGTGTTTCGATTTGCTCCAACGCGCTGTTGATGCTCGGCGCCCAGACCATCAACGACTTCGCGGACCAGAACAACCTTGATCGGGCGAAGCTCTGCGCCAACCTCTACCCGTTCCAGCGCGACAGCATCCTGCGGGCGCATCCGTGGAACTGCTGCATCAAGCGCCTCCTGCTGGCCCCCAACGCCGACAAGCCAGCCTTTGGCTACCCCAATGCCTTCGAGTTGCCGGCGGACTGCCTGCGCGTGCTTGAGGTTGGTTCGGGCGGCTGCCAGATCGACTACCTGGTGGAGGGTCGATCGATCCAAGCTGACACCGGATCGCTTGAACTGCGCTACGTCTTCCGCAACGAAAACGAAAGCACCTGGGATTCGCACCTGGTTGACCTGATGACTTTGGCCATGGCCGCCGTCCTGGCATATCCGGTGACACAATCGACCTCCGAGCGGGACAGCCGTGAAGCAAAGCTGGCCCAGGCCATGCGACAGGCCAAGGCCGTGGACGGGCAGGAAGATCCACCGCAGACCCTTGGCGATGAACGCCTGTTGCGGTCCCGGTTTGGCAATGGCTGGGGGGTTGTCTGATGGCCAGGCTGACCCTGATTCAAACCAACTTCACCGCTGGCGAACTGTCGCCGCGGATGTACGGCCGAGTCGATATTGCCCGGTACCAGAACGGCGCCGAGAAGATGGAGAACTGCTGGCCAGTGGTTCATGGCGGCGGAGTTCGCCGCTACGGCACGCTCCACTGCAGTCCCTGCAAGTACCCAGGGGGCAAGGCGATATTGATCCCCTACGTGTTCAACACGCAGCAGGCCTACATTGTCGAGTTCGGCGACCTGTATGTACGCATCCACTTCCCCGATGGCACCTACTCCGGGGTAGAGCTGGTGAGCCCATACAGCCAAGCGATGCTGGATCAGATCGAGTATGTGCAGGGCGCTGACACCATGTTCCTGTTCCACAACGGCGTTGAGATCCACCGCTTGCGCCGGATCAGCAATACCGAGTGGAGTCTCGCCCCGGCTCCTTTCGTTGTCCGGCCATTCGCTGAGCGCGGCATCAACTTTGCCACCAGCATGACCTTGAGCGATCCGTCGGTCGGTGCCGGGCGAACGCTTACCTCGTCCGTCGCAGCGTTCCTGGCGTCTGACGTCGGGCGTGAAGTTTGGTCCGGGTCTGGCGTTGCCAAGGTCACGGCTGTAACCAGCGCGACGGTTGCAACGGTCGAAGTGCTCAATGCATTCCCGTCAGCCACCGTTGCCACCTGGTCGCTCCAGGGAAGCCCGCAGGCAGCCAACACGCTGGGTGCCGCAACTCCCGTCGGAGCTATCGTCACAATGACGCTGGCGACCAATGGCTGGCGACCAACTGACGTCGGCAAGTTCGTCAAGATCAACGGCGGCCTGCTGGAGATCACCGCCTACTCAAGCCCGACCGTTGTGTCGGGCATCATTCGCTCTGCGCCGACCTCGGCTACTGCTTCTCCGGCGAATGCCTGGTCGCTGGAGTCGAGCGTCTGGAATGCAATCGACGGCTATCCCGGCACCGGCACGCTCTTCGAACAACGTCTGCATGTCGCGGGGTCACCAAACTTCCCGCAGACCATCTGGGCATCCAAGACCGGCGAGTCGCTGAACTTCCAGCTCGGCACAAAGGACGACGACGCAACGTCGTTCACAGTGTCCTCGGACCAGATCAACCCCATCTTGCACATGTCCCAGGTAAAGACCCTCGCGGTTCTCACCTACGGCGGCGAGTTCACGGTGATGGGCGGTATCGAGAAGCCGATCACGCCGACCAACATTCAGGTGAAGAATCAGTCGGTTTATGGCTGCAGCCGCGTAAGGCCGATACGGATTGGCAACGAGCTGTACTTCGTTCAGCGCGCCGGGCGCAAGCTGCGGGCCATGGCCTACAAGTACGACTCCGATGCTTACGGCTCCCCTGATATGTCGGTCCTGTCAGAGCACCTCACGCAGCCTGGCGTCGTCTCGATGGCTTATCAGCAGGAGCCGGAGAGCATCTTGTTTGCAGCGCGCGCCGACGGGGTGCTGGCCACCATGACCGTTGACAGGGACCAGGATGTTGTCGGCTGGGCTCGCCAAGTCACGGATGGGGCGTTCGAGTCTGTGGCCGCGATCCCCGTCGATGGCGGCGACCAGGTATGGGCCATTGTCCGCAGGACCATCAATGGGCAGACCGTCCGCTACATCGAGCGCTTCGTCGAAGGATGCCAGGTCGATGGCGGCATCTTCGCCAGCAACCCGGCCGGCCAGTCGGTTTGGGGCGGCCTAGCCCACTTGGAAGGCAAGAAGCTGGATATCGTCGCCGACGGAGTGCCGATGGAACAGCAGGTTGTCACCGACGGCCAGATCACTCTGCCGCGCACGGCGATGACCATTCAGGCCGGACTGCCCTTCATCACCAGGATCAAGACCTTGACACCCGAGGTGCAGGGCGGCGCCGGTAGCGCCCAGGGCAACAGCATGCGGATCGGTGAGCTGACATTGCGCTTCCTGAATACCACCGGGTGCCGTGTCAAAGGCCAAGGGGTCGACCAAGTCATCAGTTTCAGGAACTTCGGCGACAGCGTTCTGGACCAGCCGGCGCCAAGCTTCACTGGCGTAAAGCGCCTGGAAAACCTGGGATGGGAGCGAGGCGAAGCATCGATCGAGGTCATTCAGGACCAGCCCTTGCCGCTTCACCTACTCAGCGTAATCAAGAAAATGACCATCAACGATTGAGGTAATCGCCATGATCCGGGCAGCCACACACGACGATATCCCCCGCCTGGTCGAACTGGGCACCTTACTGCATCACACCAGTAGCTATGCCGGCACCTCGTTCAACCCGGACAAGGTCGGTAGCTTTCTCGGCCAACTGATCGATGGCCTTGGCGTGGTCTTCGCTGCCGAGGTTGACGGCCAAGTGGTCGGTGGATTTGCCGGGGCAATCACTGAACAGTGGTTCAGCGATGACCTGCTGGCTTACGACTATTCGATCTTCATCGAGCCGGGTAAGCGCCACGGAATCATTGCCCTCAAGCTTATCCTGGCCTTCCAGAACTGGGCCACGGCCAAGGGCGTCAAGGAGATCCACATGGGCATCACCACGGGCATGAACGTAGAAGGCACGTCGCGGCTATACAAGCGGCTTGGCTTCGAATACGTCGGCCCGCTCTTCAAGATGGAGGTTGAACATGGGCGTTGAAACCATGGCGCTCGCGGCGATGGCCGCCGCGACTGCTTACTCGACCTACAACACGGTGCAGCAGGGCCGCCAGGCAGCAATGAATGCCAGCGCCCAGGCCGATCAAGCGCAACTCGATGCTGACAATGCTGCCAGCGCCGCCCGTGTACAGGCAGACCGAATCCGCAAGACCGCCCGGAGCCAGGCGGGGGAGGCCAATGCCGCACTCGCGGCATCCGGTGTTGAGGTGGGCGAGGGCACCGCGCTGAACATCAACCAGGAGATCTATGGCAACGCCGAGGAAGACGCGGTGATGACGATCCTGAACGGTGAGAATCAGCGCAAGCGCGGCTACGTGGACGCCAGCAACATGGCGCTCTATGGGCAGCAGCAGCGCGGCGCGGCCAATGCCCAGGCCATCGGAAACGTGCTTCAGGCTGGTGCGTCGTATGGCATGTGGAAAGCCAGCGCGGCAGGCCGAAACGGAACGGCATCGAAGGCCGGGGGGGCAGACTGATGGCTACTATCCCAATCGGGCCAGGTGCGGCCCGCGTACTGCCCGAGGCGCAGCAGAACCGCGTCATAACCATGGATCCAAGCTTGCAGTCCCGCGGGGCGCAGCAGGTGGCCGACACAGTGCAGCGTGCCGCCCTGGGCTTCCTCGATCAACGCCAGAAGGAAGACCAGGCGCTTGCCCGGGTTAAGGCAAGCAACGCCCTGTTCGAGCGCGAGACGCAGATCAGCACCATCAACAGCGACCTGGCCGAGCAGGTGCGCCTTGGCACACTGAGCCACGACAAGCTGGAGGAAGCCTACCAGGGCGCCGTGGCGAAGCTGGAGCCGCTGCAGGTGGCCGGGCTGTCCGAGGCCGAAGTCGAGGGTATGGGCCTGGCGCAGCAGCGCCTACAACTGGCCGGCCAGGATAGCGTCCGCAAGCTTGCCATCGGTGCTCGCGCTGATGCCGCCAAGGGTGACCTGGCCACCCGCCTGGACATGATCGGCAAGGAAGCGGCCATGCCCGGCGCCGATATCGGCAAGCTCAATGCCCGCCTGGATGGCGAGGACGTGGACATGGCCGGGCGCCTGGCCTACGGCGAGATGTGGCCGGCGCGCAAGCAGGAAGCCAAGGACGCGAACTGGACAACACAGGCAACCCAGCGGGTGGTTCAGGCCCGCGACGGGCTGGGCAGCCTGCAGCAGATCGAGCACGACCTAACCGCGGCTGACGGCTTCTACGCCGGCAAGCTGGACCCCGAGAAGCGCAACCAGTTGCTGAGCACTGTCACCGGCCGCATCTACCAGGTGAAGGAGCACAATCAGCGCCAGGCCGAAATGCGCGAAATGAAGGCCGAGCGGGTCTTGGCTCAGATGGACAGGCAGGCGGCCACCGGCATCCCGCCGACAGTGGCTGATCAGCAGCGGTGGCGATCGGCACTTTCCGGGACGTCGATGGCCGGCGAGTACAACACCCGCGTGCAGGAAATGAACGAAGTCCAGGGCCTGCTGCGAAAACCGATGTTGGACCAGCAGCAGTACCTGGATACGAAACGCCGCCAGCTCGCCGAGACCGGCGGCTCTGTCGCGCAGATCAACAACCTGAACCGCCTGCAAACCGCCGTCGACAACAACCTCAAGCTGATGCGCGATGACCCGCTGACATTCAACGCAATGCGCACCGGCCAGGACGTTGAGCCTCTGGATATCACTGGCATCGCCACTCCAGAGGGGCAGGCCAGGCTTGCCGAGCAGCTGGGGCAGCGCTATGACGTGGTGAACTCGGTGCGCAAGGCCTACGGCCCCGAGGTCGCCCGCAGTCCATGGAAGCCCGGCGAACAGGCCATGCTGGCTGCGGTGATCAACCAGGCGGACGATGCCACCAAGCTGCAGCTGTTCGGCACGCTGGCTCAGTCCGCGCCCACCGGCGCCGATTATGCGGCGGCCATCAAGCCGCTGGTTGCCGACCAGCCGGTAACCGTCCTGGCCGGGCTGGCAAAGTTCCGCGACCTCAAAGGGGCTGACGGTACCGACGTTCCCAAAATGCTGCTGCAAGGCCAGAAGATCCTGGCCGACAAGTCCGTGCCTATGCCGAAAGAGAACCTGATGCGGGCCGCGTTCGATGACAAGGTGGGCGCCGCGCTTGTTCCGGGAACCCCGCAGCGTGAGCAGGCCTACCAGGGCTTTAAGGCGCTGTATGCCAGCACGGCGTTGGCAGCCGGCAAAGCCTATGAGGAAGGCGACAACCTGGACCGCAAGACCACCGAGAAGGCTATCGAACTGGTCACCGGTGGAATTTCCGAGCGCGCTGGCCAGAAGGTGGTGAAGCCCTACGGCATGGAAGACAAGGCATTCGACAAGGCTGTCGACACTGAGCTGGAAGGCCTGGCCAAACGCACCGAGTTTCCTCTTGGGCAGCTGGAAGACATGCCTCTGTCGCCGGTACCAGGCAAGGAGGGCATCTACTACCTGCTCAACGCCGGGCGTGTCCAGGTTGACCCGAAGACCAACGAACCGATGATTGTGAGGGTGAAATGAGCTGGCTCAACGGGATGGTTGATGAAGGTGAGGTAGCCAGCCAGGATCAGCGCCTGGATCGCACCACTGATCGGCTGGCGCCGGGGTTCTTCACGGGGGCGCTTAGCACCGTGGGCCCCGGCCTTCTCCGTGGCGGCATCGAGGCAGCTCGCACGGCACAGACCACGGCCCTGCAGCTGGGCAGCGCTGCGATTGAGTCTGACCTGTCGATTGGTGCTTCGTACTTCCCCGAGTTCGAAGACGGCCAGATCCAGGCGCAGCAGGAGTTCGGCGAAGGCGAGGCCGCGCGAATTGGGCGCGAGACGGCCGAGTCAGTGATGAGCCTGCGACCAGATCCCGCCGAAGTTGGCATGGTTGGTCAGATCCTGGGAGAGGCCGCTGCCGTCCTGCCGCGCACAGTGGTGGGCGCTTTCGCTGCTGGCCCGCTTGGTGCTGCCGCCGCTGCTGGCGCACCTGCTGGCTATGCCGGCAAGCAGATCGCGATGGCCGAAGGTATCGACGAAACCACCGCCACCCTCAAGGGCCTGATCGATGCAGGCACGGTGGGGATCGGCGCCATGATTCCGGCAGCTCGTTTCGTTGGTCCGGTGGCCGGCGATGCGGCAATAGCCGTGGGCGCTAACGTAGGCCTAGGAATGGCTGGGCGCGGTGCCACTGCTGCCATCCTGGAGAATGGCGGCTACACCACCCAGGCCGCGCAGTACCGCGTCATGGACGGCACCGCCCTGGCAACCGATGCCATCCTCGGCGCTGCCTTCTTCGGTATTGGCCGCATGGGTATGCGCCGCCCAACCACCGAGCAGGTGGATGCTGCACTCTCCGAGCGCGCTGCCCAGCACTACGACGTCGACGTCGCGCCAGGCGCCCCGGTTGACCCACGCTCTGCCATGTCGCACCAGGAAGCCTTGCGCACTGCCATCGGCCAGCTGAGTCGCGGCGAACCAGTGGCAGTGCCCGACAGCATCCACAGTGCCGAATTCCTGCGCGGCACCGAAGCTCCCAGGCCCAAGGCACCAACCCGCGAAGAGGCGCTGGCAGCGGCTCGCCAGGAACTGGAGCCCACCATCCGCACCGAACTTGAAGGGGAGGCTGTGGGCCTGCTGCCGAACGTGGCCGACGTCCGTGCGGAACTGACTGGCGTGCAACGCACGCTGGATGGACTGGACGACACCTATCGTGAGCGTGCCAAGCAGGCCCAGGCAGAGGGAATGAGCCGCAAGCAGGCCGAGACAGCGGCCCGCCAGGCTATCGAGCAGGAGCGGCAACAGCTGACTGACCGTGTCACCGAGCTGGAGGGGCAGATACAGGGCAATCGATCCGCCGAGATTTCACGCGGCGAACTGGCCGCCCTGGCTCGCGGCGAAACCCCGGAGCGCCTGCAGCCTCGCATAGAGGCCCGCGCCGACGAGATCATGCAGGGCTTCGAGCGCAAGCCACTGGCTGCTGGCGTTACCCAAGGCAATGAGCGCCTGAGCCTGGCCGCTGCTGCCCGTGCCGAGATCGCCCGCCTGGTTGACGAGCAGGATGCCTTGGCGCCCCGGGCAGAGCCGGTTGGCCTGGATATCGGCGCGCCGAAGACTCAGTCCGCTCCCACAGGGAAAGCCCAGGTAGAACAAGGCGCGCAGGCCGATAGCGCGTCCCAGGAAGGTGGTCCCGCTCCCACAGCCGAGCGCGCCGATCAGCCAGCTCGCGATCCGGCCGACATGGCAAGCCCCAGCCAGGCCGATGCAGACCCAACGATCCAACTGGCCGACGAGATCATGGCGCGAACCGAGGACATGCGCCTTCCCACCGGCGCCATGGACGACGAGGGCCGCCCGGTCACCGTCTCCGCCCGCGAGCTTCTGGCCCAGGCTGACGACGACATTAAGGCCGCCCAGCAGGATGCACGTGGGTTCGCTGCTGCCGCCGCCTGCTTCCTACAGCGCGGGCTCTAAACGTCGGGAAACCGACTTCCTTCAAGCCATAGGCTTGCTCCCATTCCCCAAGGAGCAAGCCCATGCGCCCCGAATGCATCCAGGCCGTCACGCAGGCGATCGGCCGATCCCTCTCCCAGCAGGAAATCAAAGGCATCGAGAACCGGGTTCGCCAGAACATGAAGCAGCTGGCGCAGACCGATCCGCAGTGGCAATCCAAATCGGCCGCTGATCGCCTGACCGAGGCGGCACAGAAGTCGGCCCGCGACCTGGTGGCCGAAGCCGACCTCAAGAAAAAGCGCGTCGCACTGACCATCCTGGCCCACGACCGCATCCAGAGCTATATGGCCCGCTTCCCCGACCAGCCGCTGGAAGGCCTGGACCGCATGCTGGCGTTCTCCAGCGACGGCAAAAGCGGCATCCAGTCCATCGAGTCGACCACCCGAGCTGTCCGTGATGAGGCCCTGAGCCGCATGCTCGACGTCATCGACGTCACCAAAGGCAAGTTCATGGGGTTGTTCCAGGACCAGGATGGAAACCTTGCTCTGGTGCGCGAACTGCACGGAGAGGACTCCGGCAACCCGGTAGCCAAGGCTGCGGCCAAGTCGTTCCAGGACGTCACCGAGTCGCTGCGCCTGCGCTTCAACCGTGCCGGCGGCGACGTCGGCAAGCTTGATGACTGGGCCATGCCGCGCGACCACTCCCAAGTGAAGGTGGCCCGCGACCGCGATCAGTGGGTCAGCGATCACGTGAAGTGGGCGAACCGTGGCAAGTACATGAATGAAGACGGCTCGCCCATGAATGACCAGCAGCTGACCGAGTTCCTTGGGCACGCCTGGGAAACCCTGGCCACCGGCGGCTTGAACAAGCTGCAGCCTGGCGCCGTAGCCGGTAATGGGATGCGCGCCAACCGCGGCAGCGAGTCGCGGCAGATCCACTACAAGGATGCCGAGAGCTTCATCGCTGCCCAGCAGGCCTACGGCGAGCGGAACCTGCTCGAGCTTTTGATAGGCCACATCGACCGCGCGGCCCGCGACATTTCGCTGGTGGAGGCCCTGGGCCCGAACCCCAACCACCAAATGCGCTACTGGCTGGAGGAAGGCCAGAAACAGCAGATGGACAAGGCCCTGGCTGTCAAAGGGAAGAAGGGTGAAAAAGCCCGGGAGAAGGTGGAGAAGCAGCGCAAGTGGATCGAGAGCCTGTATGAGGAAGTGGCCGGCACCCGCGAACCGCCGGCCTCCGCCGCCATCGCCAACGGTTTCGACACCTACCGCGCCCTCAACGTAGCCAGCCGCCTGGGTTCTGCCGTGCTGACCTCGCTCACCGACCAGGGCACCCTGGGCCTTACCGCGTCCATGCAGGGCATGCCGGTGATGCAGGTGTTCGCCAACGAGTTGCGCATGCTGAACCCAGCCAGCAGTGCTGATCGCCGCCTGGCGCAGCGCGCGGGCCTTGGCCTGAACCAGATGATCGGCAGCCTGAACCGCTGGGGCGCCGATGGCTTGGGCACCACTGAGGCAATCTCGGGCAGGCTGGCCAAGTTCTCGCAGACCGCCGCCAGCAAGGTGATGCAGGTATCGGGCATGAACGCCATCACCGCCGGGGCGCAACGGGCCTTCGGCGCCACCATGATGGACACCATCGGCAGCATGACGCGCCGCTTCCAGGACTTCGCCAGCATGGATGCCGCCGATGCCAAGCGCCTGCAGGCTATGGGGATCACCGATGCCGACTGGTCGGTGTGGCGCCTGGCCCAGCCCGAGGACTGGCGTGGGGTTGGCGACCAGGTGCTGACCGCCGGCAGCATCTACCGTGTCCCAGATTCCCAGTTGACCGCGTTGGCCCAGCAGCACAAGAGCACGCCCAAGCGCCTCAAGGACCAGGCCGCCACCAAGCTGCTGGGTTCGGTGCTGGATGAAACCAACATGGCGATCATCGAGCCGGGGGCACGGGAGAAAGCCTTCATGCACGGTGGATTCGAGCGCGGCACCGTCAAGGGCGAGCTGGCGCGTAGCTTCTGGCAGTTCAAGTCCTTCTCTATTTCCATGATGATGCGGCACTTCAAGCGGGCCATGGCCCAGGAAACAGGCTGGGGGAAGGCCGGCTACATGGCGGCGCTGATGGCCAGCACCACCGTACTTGGCGGCATGGCGATTCAGCTGGGCGAACTGGCCATGGGGCGTGACCCCAAGAACATGCTGGACGATGGCCTGCTGGGTATTCCCGGCCTGCGCTTCGCCGCCGCTGCATTCCTCAAGGGCGGTTCGCTGGGCCTGTATGGCGACTTCCTGTTCAGCGACCAGACCCAGGGCGGACAATCTGCTCTGGCCTCCCTGGGCGGCCCCATCGCTGGCGATATCGAGTCCATCTTCAAGCTCAAGGGAACGGCTGCCGACGGCAACGTCGATAGCACTGGTGGCAACCTGGTGCGCCTGCTCAAGAGCCATACACCCGGCGCGAACCTCTGGTACACGAAGGCCGCGACCGACCACATGATCTTCCATCAGCTGCAGGAATATTTCTCGCCTGGCTATCTGCGCAACATGCGCCGGCGGGCGCGCAAGGAGTTCGGCCAAGAATTCTGGTGGGAGCCAGGCGAAACGATGCCAGACCGCGCCCCATCGCTGGGCGCCGCAGTAGGGGAGAACTGATATGCGTGATGACCAGATCGTGCGCTTGCAGGCATTGACCGAGCGCCTGGGCGAGGTTGTGATCACCGAGCTTGATCCGCATCAGTGGCCGGGCGCCGACAAGGCCCTGGCCGAACTGACCCAGCAGGAGCGGGGGGACAGGTACTGGTGCAAGAAGAACGCCGCCGCCACCATGACCCTGCTGCTCAAGGCGGTGAACATTGCCGGCCTGCTGAACCGCCAGAAGCCGGCGCCGGATGCTGGCGCCGCCATCGACGAACTGGACGGCGAGCTGGCTGCCGCCGAGCGCGAGGCCCAGGCCATCATCGAGCGGATGCAGCGAAACGGTAATGTCCACTGACCCCGAGAAGAAAGTCAGCCTGCTGGTCTTCTTCCTGATTTGGGCAAAGCGGATGCGGTGGGAGGTGCCGGACATTCACGTCCAGGCGCTGATATGGCTGGAGGCCAAGGGGCCTCTGGCCGTTTTGCGTTGCTTCCGGGGCTTCGGCAAGTCCACCATCCTGGCGATCTACAACGCCTGGCGGTATTACCGCGATCCCACGTTCCGCATCCTGCACCAGTCCGAAGCCGACGGTACGGCGTACAAGACCAGCCGCGACACCCAGAACGTCATACGCAACCACCCGCTGACACGCCATCTGCTACCGCCCAACCAGGGAACGGTAGAGCAGTGGTGGGTCGAGGGCGCCGCTGACTTCCGTAACGCCTCGATGTTCGCCAAGGGCATCCTGTCGAACGTCACATCGGCGCGCGCTGACGAGTGCCAGAACGATGACGTTGAGGTGCCGCGGAACATCCAGACTCCCGAGGCCCGAGAGAAGCTTCGGTATCGCCTGGGCGAGCAGACGCACATTCTGGTGCCTGGCGGCAGCAAGCTGTTCATCGGAACACCCCACACCCATGACAGCTTGTACGACGAACTGGAGACCATGGGCGCGGACTGCCTGACCATCCGCATGTTCAAGCACGAGCACCGGATCGAGCTGGCCAAGGATCTTGCCTACCGCGTCCCGTTCGTGCCCGACGTGGTGTTCTCTGGCATCGGCAAACTGTCGCGGGTGCTGGTGGAGGGCAAGGACTACCGCCTGGTGGATGCCGGTATCGAGTTCTCGGAGCCGCCTGGAACGCTGATCGACTGCTATGCCGGCAGCGCCTGGCCCAAGCGCTTTAACCTGGAAGAGCTGGAGCGCCGACGCCGGGAAACCCGGACGATCAACGAATGGGACAGCCAGTACCAGCTGCACAGCAAGCCGGTCACCCAAGTACGGCTCGATCCGGCCCGCATGATCCCGTACGACATGGTGCCCGAAATCCGCTACGCCAACGGTGCCTGCGCCATGTACCTGGGCCCGGTCCAGATCGTCGGCGCGGCTGCTTACTGGGACTGCTCTCTAGGGAAAATCAAGTCAGATGCCTCAGCCTTCTCGCTTGTCCTGACGGACGAGCGGGGCCGTCTCTACTGGCACGTTTGCAAGGGGCTTGAAGGTGAGATCGCCGAGTTCGATGAGCGCACCGGCAGGATTATCGGAGGCCAAGTGCACCAGGTTCGCGAACTGGTCATCAAGTACCAGATCCCCAGAGTGGTGGTGGAGACGAACGGACCTGGCGGTTTCGTGCCAACTATCCTACGGCAAGCCTTGAAGGGTACGGGCTGCGGGGTGGGCGAGGAGCACAGCAGCACCAACAAGCAGAAGAGAATCTTGGATGCTCTGGAGTCGCCTTTGTCGGCAGGTTTCCTGTGGGCCCACATTGATGTGCTGCGCGGACCGCTCTGGGACCAGATGCGAGACTTCAACCCGGCAGTGACGGACCAGGCTGACGACTACCTCGACTCGGGTGCTGGCGCTATCGCCCAAACCCCCGTGCGCATTGGCCGAATAGTCGGGAAACCGACGGAGGTCAGGCAGGACCATTGGCGTACCAATGCGGGCGTGCACGAGGTGCAAGTCGACTACTAGCCCGCCAGTACCAGGGGGTGACCATGGCAGTTCCAGCAGGACCAACCGAGAAGAGTTATGAAGGGAACGGGGTCGCGACCGTTTTCACCGTTCCTTTCCTTGTCATTCAGGCGACTGATCTTGCGGTTTATGTGGATGGAACAAGGTTGACCTCCGGCTATACCCTGTCTGGTGTTGGCAACCCTTCCAGTACCGTGACATTTTCCTCGGCTCCGGCACCCCTTGCACAAATTATCTTTCAGCTCGATGTTCCCTTCGAGCGTCTGAATGACTACCAAGAGAACGGCGATTTCCAGGCTGAGACCGTCAACCGTGACTACGACAGGATCTGGCAGGCTCTTAAGCAACTTCTCAGATATTTCGGTCGAGCGCTCACGCTTGCCCCTTTCGATATTGATGGCACAGGTCGCTTTCTTGCCCGTGGGAATCGAATAGTAAATTTGGCCGATCCAGTTGATCAGCAGGATGCTGTCACAAGGAAGTGGGTCGGGGACTACCTTGACCAGGTGAGCGGGAACGTAAATACCACTGTTGGTATCACATATAACGGAGACTCCCTATACAACTATTTGATGCTCGGAGTTTCCAGGACAGTTAACTCTATCGCTTCCTTGCGAGCACTTCAGCGGATTCGAAATCAGCGTGCTTTTGTGCTTGGGTATTATTCGGCGCTCGATGGTGGCGGCGGAACCTATTACGCGGACCTGAGCGATACAAGCAGTGCAGATAATGGTGGGACTATCATCGTTGGCGCCGATGGCACACGATGGAAACTGAAAGTCGAAGGGTCTATAGATGTCAAACAGTTCGGTGCTAGGCCTGATGACGAGACAGGAGCGGGAACCGACAGTTATGCCGCCATTCAGGCTGCTATCAACTGGGCCGTGCAGTCTAAGACTACTCGGGTGACTGCGGTAGGCAAGTTCAGGACCAGCAATACCATCGTCATGAATACCGGCGTCTTCATGCAGACACTTGTGCTTGATGGTTGTGGCCAGAATTCGCGCATCAGGTGCACCGGAGCTGACAAGGACGTCATCCAATTCTCCACTACCCAGTTCATGCGAATGGGGGGGGTCCGGGACATCGAGATTCAGGCCGGCGCAACTGCTGGTCATGGCGTGAACATCGTGTATGGCGCCCAGCAGTGCCAGTTCATTAACGTGACGGTTACCGCGCTGAATCCGGTCAAGAACTGCTGGAGGGGTGTATGGAGCGCGTTTGCGGTAGGCGAAGGCGGTTGCTTCGACTGCATCTGGGATGGTGGTGATCTGTACGTGACCACTTCCCATACAACCTACGGGATTTATTTCCTGACAAACGGTACCTGTTTCAACGAGAACCAATTCAGAGGAATGCGCTGGAACCAGGCGACCAACACGTACTTCGCCTACGTCGGCAACGTACATTCGACATCCTACCTAGTGAACAACCACTTTAAAGGGATCAACTTCGAGATCTGCAAAGGTGGCGGTCTGCTGATGTACTGCGGACGCGGCACAATTTTCGAAGGGCTTTCGTATTGGGATGCCGGCACCTACAGCAATCATCTTCTCCACTTCCCTAATGTGCCCGGTTTGCGCATGACGGGTACCGTAATCCGTGGGTTTCAGCGCAACGGCGATACGCTCGCGGTAGGTGTTCGCGACATCTTTATCGAGATCGCTGATGAAACGACAATTTCTGGATTGACCGGCGGATCGTCATACGACTGGGGCGGGAACCTGGTCGTTATCGAAGGGCCAAAGCTCGCGCTGGGCATTGAGCTGAACTACGGAAACCGGGTCTACGCAAACCACAAGACCTTGAGCATATGTGCAGGGGAAATTACCGGGTCGACTGGTGCTGGCATCTGGGCAGAGAACGTAGCGACGATTGTTCGATTGTCGGCGGGGAAGTACCGCATCACGTTTATTGCCCAGTCTCGAGCCGATGTTAACTACACGGTTGACGCTGGAATATCGGGAACCCCGGCGTTCTTTTCTCCGGCAATCGACAAACAGCTTACGTACTTTGACCTCACGTACACGCGGTTCGATGGCGCGGCCGCCGATCCCACAACGATCATGTTCAGAATGATTGGATAGAGAGGAGGGGCGGCATGGACATTCAAGCCACCAGCACGGGCTGGGTCAGCGTCTACAGCCTGAGCGGCATTGCCACCGGCACCGGCCTGGAGGTGCAGAACAAAAATTCCAACCTGGTCACCATCCAGGAAAGCGCAGCAAAGCCGGCGGACACCGACTTCTCAGGTCGCCTGCTTCGCTACTGTGATGTTGGCGAGGTATGGGCCGGATCGCCTGGGGTGTGGGTGCGCGGCGCCATGAACCAGATCCACCTCAACGTTCAGCGCAGTGAGCCGTCGCCGGATGGGCAGGTGCAGGTCATGGCGTCAGTTCCTTCGGAACGTTGATTGGTTCTCCGTGTCTGGCGGCGACGATGGCGCGACAGGCAGCGACCAGGTAGTCGGGGCCAATGGCCGAGAACATCTGCCCTGAAGCAACGATAACTTCTGCCCGAACAAGCCCCTCCGCAAAGCTGAAGGTCGGCCAATGCTCGTCAAACAGCGGCCCTCCTTGAGCCCAGTTTGTTGATGGAGCCCACTGATCCTTGGGATGAAAGCCGCCGCTATTGACCCAGAGCGTCCCGTCATCGTCATTCATCGACACGGTGCCCTCTGGAGGGCATAGGCCGCCATCGGGGTAGACGTAGACCTTTCCATGCGCGACTACAGCAACCGCCCAGTTGAGCGCCTCGCCGGCCAGGTCTGCCGTCTTCACTTCGATCAGGTCGGTCATGGCTTCACCTCGCGGCGCGCCCACCAGAACACCGGGCCGTCGTCGGTATCGTGGATGGCCAGGCAGAACCAGCCATCACCCTCAGGTTTGCCGGGCTCCCAGTAGCCGCAATGCGGCTCATCGGATGCGAAGTATCGATCAGCGATCTCTTCCGGTGCGTCAGTTTCCAGATGGACCATGACCAGCTGCAGGCCCTGCTGCGCGATCCAGGCCTTGCACTTCTCGCCGTCGCCCTCGTCGAAGTCGGGCAGGTCGGGGTGTTCAAACATCCCGTATTCGTCGCGCACGACCGGCGCTGGCTGGATCAGCTTGATTTCTTCAGGCATGACGATTCCTTGGCCGCCATATCGCGGCAGTTGTGAAAGTTCGTAACCGTTTCAATTTATTTCTGGAGAAATTGAGGAAGCTCTATACGCTGACCATTACGTCAACTTTCTTCCATTTTTCTCGAAGGCCCGACCATGCGTAATCGCGGGAAGGTGTACTGGGATTGGGCCGATCCGCAGTTGCATTTCCGCAACTGCGATCAGCGTCTGTCCTGCGGCACCCTGATCAATGTACAAGTGCGCACTTCAGCTCTCGGAGCTACCCAGCTCTTCTTTGGTATCTACAAAGAGAGGGGTGAGCTGCTGCTTGAAGAGAGCTATGTCGACTGCAATGGCCAGACGATGAGTGCGGCTATGGCATGGGCGCTGGAGCATGCGAAGGAGTGGGTTGCGACCACCTTTCCCACGAAGCCCGTTCCAGCTAGACAGCCCTTACCGAGGAAGGGGTCGCGCCTCGCAAAGTAGAGGGAGAGGGGTTACAGCTGAATGGAGTACATCCGTACTCCTGTGGTCAGGATGGCTTCCGTTATTGTTTGGCCAGGAACAGCGCTCGCACCTCAATGCGCTCCACTGGGGTTGCCGTCCAGTGATCGAATTCACTGCGTTCGCATTCGCGCCATGGGGTCCATCTTCCGTTTAGGCCCTGTACGCGAATCTGCTGCGATACCTGCTCGCCCTGGTGCTTCTGGGCTGGCCGGCGGCTGCGCGACGAAGTCAGCAAGCTCAATGCCACCGTCGGTTGTCCCGGCACGGATACCGCCGCTTCCGCTCGAGGCGAAGCAGCCCGCCGCGCCGCCATGGTGCTCTCCGAACTGCTCTCACAGGCTGATGCTCGAGCGGGAGAGCTGGCGGCAGCGTTTGACCGAGCCCGAGTAGCTGGCCTGGCATGCGAATCGTCCTACGACCACTTGGTGGAGTAGTGCGGCTAGGCGCAAACGGAATGAACCCTGCTTTATAGCGCCGTGTCACAACAAGCTCGTGATGTTTTCGGCGCCACAAGGCGAAGGAGAGGTTATGCGAAGGAATGAGCTGAGGAGAGAGGTACAGGCTTGGGCCATGGTGGCGCTTTGGGTCTGCTGCATTATCCTGGCCACAGCGGCCTGGCACGGCATACTGACTTAAAGCGGTGCTCGTTGCGGTGCGCTTGCGCCTATACTGCCCTGGTCAAGCCACCAGGGCAGAGCCGTGAAGCGAACCATTGAGGGAATGATAGAGGCGGGTGAGCCGTTGATGCGCGAGGCCCTTGAGGCACTGCGCGCGTATCAAGACGCTGAAAAAGGTGGAGCCCCTTCCGAAGAGCTGAGGCGGCTACGGTTACTTGCCGACTCGCTCTATCAGGCTGTGGTTGACTACCAGCTTCTGGCTGCAGGCCATCCCCCATCGACGATTCAATGAGCAGGCCAAGCGCATGAAACGACCCGCTCCACTTCAGCCTGATCACCCCATGTATACCGATGCCGTGGCCGCGTACAAGCGGTATCGGGATGCACAGGAAGCCGGCGCGCCTGCAGAAGAGCTCGAGCACCTAAGGCAGCATGCTGAGTTCCTGTTCCAGTCAGCAGCGGACTACCAGCTCTACGCCCTAGAACATCAGCCCTTGGTTCGTCACTGAGGCGCCAGACGGTAGTGGCCTGAGTATCCGTTTGGATGATCAAATACTGTATCTATATACAGTATTGGTGCCACATGTACTTTCTTCTCGTTCGCCGCCGCGAGCGCGGCGTCGCCATCCCCAACGAAAAGCTCGCCAAGATCAAGCCGCTGCGCGCGGACGTGCACATTGAGTACGGGCACAGCAAAGTACTGGGCCGCCCATGCATCGAGGCCTGGGTGTTCAACCCGACGCCGAGCAACGACATCATCCCGCGCTTGCACGACGCCTGCGTCAACGGCATGGCCCAACTGGGCATGAATATCACAGGCTTTGAAGAGATCGACGGCGTGCTTTATTCGCAATCGTGGTGGTGCCGTGTTGAGTAGCCTGGCAGGTATACCGCAGCCTTGGCTTGATGAGTTGGCCGACCAGACGGCCCTGGTCGCGGACCCGGACGGGCGCGCCGTGGTGCTCAACGAAATGGCCTATGCCGCCCGGCGGCGCAATGATGTCGATGCCGGCATGCTATCCGACATGCTGGAGCTGACCGAGGCGGCCAGGTTGTGGGCGTTGCTGGAGGGTGAGGTGGTAGGGGGGGTGACGAGCCAGGACGGATCGTGGTCGGCAGGACGCCGGAGGATGGGTGAAAATCAGTTCCAATACTAGAATGGAGACCCTTGTAGAATGCGGCTTGCAGCTGGCCGATTTCGATTTTGTTTTGGAACTGATATTGATGTGCGGGACGCAGTGGATGGGAATTCCTAGATCGGATTGCAAATCCGTCTACGCCGGTTCGATTCCGACCTCGGCCTCCACCATTCGAAAGCCCCGCAGATCTAGTTCTGCGGGGTTTTTATTTGCGCAGAGAAAAGCAGATCGTTTCCGCATAATCTGGCATCGTTTCCGCATCAGCCTGCTACTTGGTCGGACTGACGACCTCACCAACACGGCGGTACACCCGCTTCGTGATGTCCTCCTTGGAGTGGCCAAGCAGCCTGCTGGCCTGGCTGATGTCCTCGATTTCAGAGGCAGCTTTTGGCCGGATGTCCCTGAACTGGAACTGCGCTATCCGGTTGGCCAGGTCAGGCTTTTTCTCCAGCTCAGCCTTCACTCTGGCTGTCTCTCTCGCTTCGGCCCATCTGTTGCGAAGCATCCCCCAGCTCATGCGCTTCCCGTGCTCGTTCAGAATGAAGAACGGCGAAAGGTGCCGGCTTGTGCTTCGCATGATCCGGTCGAGCAGCAGGCCCAGGCTGTTCTTCACATCGTCCGTTTCAGTCACGATCCTCAGTTGCTTGCCTGTCTTGCCTTGGCTGACCAGCAGGTAGATCCCCTCCATATCGTCCTTGCGCATGGACAGCACGTCCGATGGCCGCTGGCCGGTCAGGTACGCTAGGTCCATTGCATCCTTCGGCTCTGGTGGAGCTTCCTCATATACCGCCTGCTACTCCGTCACCGGCATCTGGAGGCAGGATCTGGACCCAGCCAGCCCTTGACGCTATCGGCAGCGGATCAGCATACGCCCTGGCCGCAATGGATATGGGCGCAAGCGCAGAAGATGCGGTGCGCGCCGCCATGAAGCGCGACATCTACACCGTCGGCAAGGTCATGACGTTTCGCGTAGCAGGGTAGGTGTGCCGCAGGTTAGTGCGACCTTCTTATTTAGTTCATGCCGTCAAAGATGATCTTGGCACTCACCAGTTTCTGATCGTTGAGGGTCAGAGTACAGACGGATTCAGGAATGATCTTGCCTGGCCCAGTTTTCAATGGAGCGCATTTCAGCAGCCCAGTTCGATCACCGAAAGGCAGTTTATAACCTTGAAAGGTTTTGCTGATTTCAAGCTTGAACGGTTGACCGTATCCAACCCCAGCGAAGACTCCAGGCTCGCCATCACTTAAGAAACCAGTGGCTGGAGTAGCGCAGATTGTTCCCTCTGTACGCTTGCCATCAATCAGGTTTGCGTCTGTGTAGCAGTTCATAAACCCCTTTTGCGTCGCTATGGCGCCGGTACCTTTATCGGTCCAGGTTGCCGGAGGTTGCATGGCGCAGCCCGCGAGAAGTGATACGCCAATAGCGGAAATGGCGAGAGGAATGACTTTAGCGAAGAGCATGGGGGAGCGTCCTTTCTGAATAGGGCGCTACAAATACCGGCAACACGCCATCATTTCAAGATTCAGGTGATCCATGAGTAGACCGATGCCGCCAGCCGATCTACTCGAATCCCTGTAGCTCTCGCTGCGCCCGGCCATCGGTGTGTGGGGTTGGATACAGAGCGAGATCCTTGCCGATACCGGCAGCATCCACAATCCGGATCACGCCCACTTGATCGGCGCCAACGTCGGCGTGTTGTGGGCCTCCTCTGGATTCGCCAAGCAGGGGCGAGTAGTCCTTGGCCAGGCCGAGCAGTTGAGCCGGCCCAGGCCGATTACGGTATCAAGGCCGCCCAGCAAGGTGTTCGTGGCTTTGCCGCCGCTGAGGCTTGCTTTCCGCAGCGCGGTTTGGATTGAATGCACAATCTGCCACCATATAAGAAGGGATCGCCATGAAATGGATTGCGCTGGGAATCCTACCGCTGGTCTTGACTGGCTGCGCTACAACAGGGAAGTACGAGAAAGTGCTACAAAGCTGGGTTGGCTCAACCGAGTTGGAGCTAGTTCAAAAGTGGGGACCACCACAGCAGGCATATGATGCTGGTGGTCATCGCTTCTTGGTCTATTCGAGCGGTGGAAACATGTACTTGCCCGGGACTTCTCCGACATATCAAACCACTGTGGTGGGGAATACGGCATACACCAATTCGTACGGAGGTACCCCCGCTATGAACGTAGCCCTTTCTTGTACCACTACATTCGAACTCGCCAACGATGTCATCATGAGTTGGTCATGGCGCGGTAACCACTGCGTGTCGGACGATCGTGTCCCAGGAAGTGGTGTAACTCATCATGAGCTTGGCCACTGAGTTTGCCGTTTAGTTGATCACGGCCGACAACTTGGCCTGCGGATTATCGCTGACCGCCTCGAAGGCCTCCAACTGCATGTAGCGCCGTTGCAGGCACCATTCGTCGTTCTGCTCCAGTAGCATCGCCCCAACCAGCCGGGTGATCGCCGGGTCGTTCGGGAATATACCCACGACTTCGGTGCGTCGCTTGATCTCCGCGTTCAACCGTTCCAGCGGATTGGTGCTGTGAAGCTGCTGCCGGTGCGGCTTGGGAAACGCCATGTGCGCCAGCACGTCATTTTCGCAGTTGTCCATGAGCGCCGCGATCTTCGGGTACTTTTCTCGTAACTGATCAGCGACCTGCCGCCATTGCTTGTGGCATTCCTCTCGGCTGTCCTGGGCAAATACGGTGCGTAGAAAGGCCGCCACGATCGTGCGTTGGCCCTTGCCAACATGGGCCATGGCGTTGCGCATGAAATGAACGCGGCAGCGTTGCCACGTCGCGTGAAAGACCTTGGATACAGCTGCCTTTAGCCCTTCATGAGCGTCGGAAATCACCAGCTTTACGCCTCGCAGCCCGCGCCGCGTCAGGCTTCGCAGGAAGTCCGTCCAGAACGGTTCGGCTTCCGAAGGGCCAACTCGCATACCCAAAATCTCGCGCCCACCGTTGGTGTTCACCGCCACGGCGATTATGACGGCGGCCGACACGATACGACCTGCTTCCCTGACCTTGACGTAGGTGGCGTCGATCCAGAGGTAGGGCCAGTCACCCTCAATGGGGCGATCAAGGAACGCATGAACACGCTCATCAATCTCGCCGGCCAGCCGCGAAACCTGGCTTTTCGAGATGCCGGACATACCCATGGCCTTTACCAGCTCGTCCACCGAACGCGTTGAAACGCCTTGGATGTAGGCTTCCTGAATCACCGCCGCCATGGCCTTTTCGGCGGTGCGTCGCGGTTCAAGAAAACCAGGAAAGTAGCTGCCTTGGCGCAGCTTTGGGATCTTCAGGTCAACGTCGCCGGCGCGGGTCTGCCAGAGGCGATCCCGATAGCCATTGCGGCTGTTTGTCCGGTCTGGGCTTTTGACATCGAAGCCGGCACCGCACAGGCTTTCGACATCGAACTCCATCATGCGCTGGGCAACGAACTGGATCATTTGCTTGAGCAGATCAGCGTCTGCCCCTTTCTCAACCAACTCGGTCAATGCGATAGTGGGCTTGGTCATCGTGGTTTCTCTGGTGAAGGTTAAGTCCGCAAACTCAACGTTAGCCAAGAACCACGATGACCATCCTCTTTCGCCCGCAGGGCGCATTCGGCTGGTTCAGTTACACCACTTCCTGGGACAGGATCTGTCGGACTGATCAAGCGTCGGTAAATCGACATCCTTCAAGCCATAGGCTTGCTCCCATTTCTCAAGGAGTAAGCCCATACACCTCGACGAGCATCCAATTGCAGTTGAGCCCAACCCGATCAATGTGAACATCCACAAGGACTAGCGATGAGCATGCGTATCGAAATGGTGGCCAGCCCAGGAGACGAGGAGCGTTCGGCCATCGTCAAACCCTTGAGAGCCCACAACCGCGCCAAGGCGGGCGATCCAAAGATCGAGACCATCGCCTTGCTGGTGCGTGATGAGCATACCCAGGAGGTTCTCGGCGGGCTCTGGGCGGAGGTGTTCTACCGCTGGCTGTACATCGAGCTGCTTGCGATACCCGAGCAGAGCAGGGGGCAAGGCATAGGCACGCGCCTGATCGGCATGGCCGAAGAGGTCGCTCGAGAAAAGGGCTGCATCGGCATCTGGCTGGATACCTTCGATTTCCAGGCGCCCGCATTTTATGAGCGAAACGGCTTCAGCCGTTTTGCCAATCTTGAAGATTTCCCCCCGGGACATACGCGCTTCTACTACCAGAAACGCCTGGTTTGATCGACGGGATCAGGACTTGCGCGTACGCAGCCATTGATCGGCGACATCCCCCATGGTGGCTGACGTACCGCTTTTGATCCAGGCCATGAAGGCGCGGTCGAACTTGAACGCCTCGCCACATTCCTCGACGAGGAACTGCCTGACTTTCTGTGTGTTGCGGTAGTGCCGGTCCAGTGGCGTGGCGCGGGTGATCGGACCTGCGTGCCAGTCGAAGCTCATGACCTTCTCCTTGCCTATCCGTGTGCGCGGTTGAGCATAGCAGTACATCGGCCAGGCTACGGCTACAAAAGGGGTATGGCAAAGGCCAGGAGGACGGCAAGCGCGGCTCGGTCACAAGGGCGCGACAGGGCGGCTTTTCGATCGATCGGGGAATGTGCTCGGCATCTTCGACGGCGCATTCGATTGACGCTGCGCAGGTTTGCACTGCAGGCAAGAAAAGGCCCGCTGGGGGAGGCGGGCCAAGTGTTTCACGGATGAGGCTTGAGCATGCCACGGTCCAAGTGAAAAACTTGTCAACGATCAGTCGATTTGAAAAGCATGCGGCAAAAAAAGAAAACCCGCCAAAGAGGCGGGTTGAACAGAACGTATCGAAGCCAGGTCAGTCTGCCTCGACGAATGTCAGAATTTCGTGAAGGCCATGCCTGTTGTGCTTCAGTAACCGTTACTGAATTTTTCATCGATCTTGCGTTTCTGCATGGCGTACTGCCTGGCGTCGATCTCTTCCGAGATGAGCTGGTTGTCGAGCGCGTCCATCTGGCTTTTCTTCAAGCGTGACACGTGGGCGCGGGTGGCCTGGTAGTTGATCGACTCGGCGGCGTTGTAGCCGCTGATCGGGTCCCAGAGGATCGACAGGGGCCACAGCAGCAGGTTGGCGATGCCATAGCCGTAGGCTCGGCCATAGAACGAACCGCCGCCTGGCAGCAAGCCCAGCGCGGCAGCGCCGCCAGGGCTCTTTTCACGCACATCGAGATTCTGCGCGCGGTAGTAGCCCAACTCTTGTTCCTGCACTGAATTCAGGCCGCTGGCGCACCCGGTGGTCAGGGCGATGAGGGCAGCGGCAATCAGATGACGGGCAGTGGGCATTGCAGTTTCCTTGGTTTTTCAATGACTTGTCTCGCGTTCCGGCGCGAGGGGCGGCATCCTACCGCAAGTAGTGGCATATTGCCTTATTGTTTTGCACGCTTTTGCATGGGGGTGGCGCCTCTGTTGCGCCAGGATGACTTGGTTCAAAGATGGCGGCGCCAGCCCCATGCTTGACTTACGGCGCATAAAAAAGCCCGCCGTAAAGGCGGGCAAGCACGTTTTTGAAGGGAGAGCCGCCAACTTGCGCCTTGTCGGTTAAGTCAGGGTTAATCGTGGGAAAGATTGACCGGCCTTGCCGATCGGCCTATATAGGCGGGCTGTTGTTACTGGAGTCAGCAATGCGCGACGAAGACGATCTGCCCGAACCTGAGCATGACCACCTGCTCGATCATGAATTCCACGACCACTTCGACCCTGAGGCGGATGCCCATGGCGCGCTGGATGACGTCGAGGAGGATGAGTCGCTGGCGGACGATTTCGATGACGATGACCACCCAGCCTGGCACGACGACTGCGACGACTGATGCCGCAGGCCGTCGCGCCGCAAGGGCTGTCAGCGACGGTCGAGGGAGATGCGTCCGGCACCTGAGACCGCCAGTGCCAGCAACCCGCCGACAATACTCAGGTTTTTCAGGAACTGGGTCATGTTGGCGCTGCGTTCGGGCTCGACCATGTTCCAGAACGGGTGGCCGAGCAACGCGGTGCCGAGGACGAACAGGGCGAACAGCAGGGCCAATGGACGCGTATAGAAGCCGAGAATCAGCAGGATGCCGACCGCGAATTCCATGATCACCGCCACGGCCGCCGCCAGTGTCGGTGCCGGCGCGCCGAGGGAGGTCATGTAGCCGACCGTGCCTTCGAAGCCGGTCAGCTTGCCCCAGCCAGAGAGCACGAACAGGATCATCAGCAGGATGCGGGCGAGCAGCAGGATAAGGTCGCGTTGGCCTTCGAGCAGGGTATAGCGCATGGTGGCGCTCCGGTGGACAGGGACACTGTCCACTCTAGCAGCTGCATGGCGGATTGCCGCCAGACGCGAAGAAGGCGCCGCTAGGGCGCCTTCATCGACAGAAGATGGTGCGAGTGGCGGGACTCGAACCCGCAAGGCTCACGCCGACAGATTTTAAGTCTGCTGTGTATACCAATTCCACCACACTCGCACGTTTGACCGCTGCGCTTCATGGGCAGAAGGGCCTGCAAATCAAGGCCGCTTTATAACCCATTGTTATAGAAGCGTCAACCGGGCGCCGAGTTCAGGGCTCGATGGCGTCGGCGATCTCGCGCATGTCGCCGGCCGAATGCCGCAAGCCTTCGGCATGCTCCTGCATGGTCTTGGCATCGGCCTGGTGCACCGAATGACGAAGGTACTGGGCATGCCCGTCCAGGGCCTGGCACAGGTCGTCCAGCTCGTTGGCGGTGCGCAACAGGTCGTCCTGCAAGCCTTGCATGCGAAGGTTGAAAGTCATCTCGCGTCCTTGGGTCCAAGAGGCGGGGGCCACTATAGGCCAATTGACACGCTACTGCCATTACGCCACTGTGGGCGCCATTGGATCCAATTGAGCCTATCACCATGTCAGGGACTTCTACCGACCCCACCTCAACCGGGCGTATCGTGCGACCCAAGTTGTTCTGGCGGCTGCTGTTCATTCTGGTCTGCCTGGTGGGGGCATTCCTTTATGCCGGCTTCATGAGCCTGGGCGGTTACCTGCTGATGCTCGGCTTCGATCAGCTTCACCCAGAACCGCAGCGCTTCATGGCCCTGGGCGGTGGCGGGGCGATCGTCCTGGTGGGCTTGTGGTTGCTCAAGGTGGCGATGCCGCGCCGCCTGGTACCGTCGCTGGTGGAGCGCGACAACTGACGATCCGTCGCATCAGGCCCGGCTCTTTTGACTACGCTCTATATGTCCTTTCGCGGTGCTTGCGGAGCTCGCATGGATTCATCTGGCCGTACTTCCACGTCGACGATGTCCGAGGCTCGCTATGAACAGCTGGTTCAAGCGGTGGTCGACTATGCCATTTATATGCTTGACCCAGATGGTCATGTGGTGTCGTGGAATGCTGGCGCCGAACGCATCAAGGGGTATCGCGCCGATGAGGTGATCGGGCGGCATTTTTCGCTGTTCTTCACCGCCCAGGATTGCGCCGAGGGCCGTCCGCAACGCTTGTTGCACCAGGCGCTCGAGCAGGGCTGCGCCCAGGATGAAGGTTGGCGGGTGCGCAAGGACGGCACGCAGTTCTGGGCCCTGGCGGCCCTCGATGTCATCCGCGACAGCCAAGGCCAGGTCATTGGCCTGGCCAAGGTCACCCGCGATATCACCGACCGCCGCGAGTCCGCGCTGCAGCTCGATGCCATGCGCGCGCAGCTGTTCCAGGCTCAGAAACTCGAGGCCCTGGGGCAACTGACTGGCGGTCTGGCCCATGACTTCAACAACCTTCTGACGATCATCCTCAGCTCCGCGCGGCTGGCGCTCAACAGCCAGGACCCGGCGCGTATCCAGCGTCTGCTCGAACACGTGCTCGACGCAGGCCAGCGTGGTACGCAATTGACCCAGCAACTGCTCAGTTTCGCCCGTCACCGTCAGTTGAACGTTGCCAGCCTGGCGCCGGGCAAGGTGATCGAAGCCACCTGCGGCCTGCTCGAACATGCCTTGCCCCGGGACATCGAGCTGCAGCAGCAGGTCGCGAAGGACTTGCCGATGATCGAGGTGGATGCCGGGCAGCTGCAGATGGTGCTGCTCAACCTGATGTTCAACGCCCGCGATGCGATAGTGGGCGCAGGGCGGATCGTCCTGGCGGTTGAGTGCGTGCAGTTGGCCGGGGACGTGGAAGGCCTGCATGGACGTTTCGTGCGTTTCGATGTACATGATGATGGCCAGGGCATAGACCCACAGTTGCTGCCGCGGATTTTCGAACCCTTCTTCACCACCAAACCGTTCGGCAAAGGCACCGGGCTCGGTCTCAGCCAAGCCTATGGGTTTGCGCGGCAGAGCCTGGGTGCGATCTGCGTCAGCAGTCAGCCAGGTGTCGGCACTTGCATGAGCCTCTACTTGCCGGCGTATCCCGCCACCCCAACGACGGATGGATAGACAGCCATGGTGGAATCACTCAAGCGCCTGCCCACCGGGGTCGACGGGCTCGATGCGCTGCTCAAGGGCGGCCTGATCGCCGGCGCCTCGTATATCGTCCAGGGCCACCCGGGCGCGGGCAAGACCATCCTGGCCAACCAAGTGGCCTGCCACCATGTGCGCGAAGGAGGACGGGTGCTGGTGGCGACGCTGCTCAGCGAGTCCCACGAGCGTCTGTTCCAGTATCTGTCGACGCTGAGCTTCTTCGACCCGGAGTTGGTCGGCGACAGCATTCAGTTCGTCAGTGCCTTCGACACACTCGAACAGGAGGGGCTCGATGCCGTGGTGCGTCTGTTGCGCCAGGAAATTGGCCGGCAGCAGGCGACGTTGCTGGTGGTCGACGGCCTACTCAATGCGCGGTCTCGGGCACAAACCAGCCTCGACACCAAGAAGTTCGTGTCCGAGCTGCAAGGTCATGCCGCCTTTGCCGGTTGCACGGTACTGCTACTGACCAGCGCGCGGCTGGAGGAGGACAGCCCGGAGCACACCATGGTCGACGGGGTGATCGAGTTGAGTGAGCGTCGGGTCGGTAGCACGGCGGTGCGCCATGTGCTGTTGCGCAAGACGCGGGGCAGCGGGGCGCTTTCGGGGTTTCACGAGTGCCTGATCGACGAGGACGGGTGGCAGGTCTATCCACGCCTGGAGACGCTCTACAGCCGCCCAAGCCAGTCGGGCTCGCAGACCTTGAGTCGGGTCGCCACCGGGGTGCCCGACCTGGATGCCATGCTCGGCGGTGGCTTGGCCGAGGCCTCGGTGACCCTGCTGATGGGGCCTTCCGGAGTGGGCAAGACGGCACTGGGTATCGCCTTTCTCGCGGCCTCCAGCCAGGCGGCGCCGGGGCTGCATTTTGGATTCTACGAAACACCTACGCGCTTGCGCTTGAAGGCCTTGGCCCTGGGCTATGACCTGGCTGGGCTGGAAGGCAGCGGCGCGGTGCAACTGAGCTGGCAGCCGACCACCGAGGGTCTGCTCGACCAGGTTGGTGCACGGTTGCTGGAGCAGGTGAGCAGCCTGGGTGCCAGGCGCGTGGTGATCGACAGCCTGGGCGCTTTCGGCCGCCTGGCGCTGGAGCCGACTCGGCTGAACGCTTTCTTCCGCGCTTTGACCGGCGAGCTGCGCGCGCGCGGTGTGACGGTACTGCTGACCTGGGAGATGCGCGATATCTTTGGAGCGGAAATCACTGCGCCGGCGCCGGACCTTTCCAGCATCGTCGACAACCTGGTGCTGATGCGCTTCGCTGAACTTGATGCGCAGTTGCATCGCGCGCTGTCGATCGTCAAGGTGCGCGACAGCGACCACGATCCGGCCTTGCAGGCACTGAGCCTGGGGCCACGGGGCATCAGCTTGCAGCGAGCGTTCGACGGTGCCAGTGGGGTGCTCAGCGGATCGGCGACTACGTCGGGAGATCGCTGATGGGATGAATACCATCCTGATCGTCGATGACGAGTACCTGATTGCTGACATCCTCGGTTTCGCCTTGGAGGATGCTGGCTATCTGGTGGAAAAGGCCAGCAACGGGCTCAAGGCCCTGGAGGCGTTGAAGGAAAAACGCGTAGACCTGGTGATCACCGACTTTATGATGCCAGTCAAAAATGGCGAAGAGCTGTTGCGCGCGATCCGCGACGAACTGCTGCTGCCGGACTTGCCGGTCATTCTCATGAGCGGCGCCCAGGCCAGCCAGGGGCTAGTGAGCCCAGACGCGTTCGCAGCGGTGTTCGACAAACCGTTCGACATGGATCGGATGATCGCCACGGTACGTGAACTTCTGGAGCGCTGAGGCTCGAAACGGCACCCCGCGTGGGCGGGCAAGGGATCAGACGCATCCGTGCGGCATGATGCGCTTGGTTTCAGTGGTGCTCGTCATTCTTCTCTGGCGCGGGGCTACCGGCCTGAATGCGCTTGAAGATCTCTTCGCGGTGCACCTGGACATCCTTCGGTGCATCGATACCGATCCTCACTTGCATCCCCTTGACGCCCAGAATGGTGACCTTGATGTCGTCATTGATGACGATGCTTTCGCCAACCTTGCGGGTGAGTATCAGCATGTAGTTCTCCTTGGTGGTGTAGAAACCCGTGGGGCTTTTTTGCCCAGCGGTGGGAGCTTGTCCCTCTTCCTTCTCATTAAAGACGCTTTCGGCGGATAGTAATTCCCCGGCGAACAAATTCTGTTGCCGGTCTTTAGTCGCAGGAGCCGAACGACATGCGGCGATGGCCGTCGGCGAAGGTGCTCGCTGGCAAGGATAGGGGGCTTGGCGTCATATGGGAAATTTCTCTGCGTGATGGGGTAAATAGTCAGGCTCAATGATCGTCTGTTGGCGCCAGCGTCTGCAGGAAATTCAGCAGGGCCACTTCTTCGCGTTCCAACCGCTGGCGCTGGCGAGCCTTTGGCAGCTCGGCCAGGCGTCCCGACAGGAAGTGGTCCAGCACGGCCGGGTGGATATAGCTGCGACGGCACACGGCCGGGGTGTTGCCCAGGCGCACCGCCACTTGCCGCACGGCCTCGGCCAGCTGACGTCGGGCCTCGCTATCCGGTTGCCATGCCGCAGGCTTGAGCAGCGCGAGTGCCAGGCTGCTGCCGGCCCAGGTGCGGTAGTCCTTGGCGGTGAACTCGGCGCCGGTCAGCTGTTGCAGGAACTGGTTGACGTCGCTGGAACCGATGCCGTGGCGCTGTCCTTGTGCGTCGAGGTACTGGAACAGCGCCTGGCCCGGCAGTTCCATGCAGCGCTTGAGCAACCCGGCCAGGCGGCGGTCACGCAGGGTGACGTTGTGCTCGACGCCGCGCTTGCCCCGGAACTGGAAGCGCAGGGTGGCGCCCTTGACCTGCACATGGCGGCTGTCGAGGGTGGTCAGGCCATAGGAGCGGTTGTCACGCAGGTACTGGCGGTTGCCGATGCGGATCAGGGTGCTGTCGAGCAGGCTGATCACCAGTGCCATGACTTTTTCACGGTCCAAGCCGGGACGCGCAAGGTGCTCATCCAGCTGCTTGCGCAATTTTGGCAGGGCTTCGGCGAACGCCAGCATGCGCCCGTACTTGTGCTGGTCGCGCAATGCGCGCCACTGCGCGTGATAGCGGTACTGCTTGCGTCCACGGGCATCGCGGCCAGTGGCCTGCAGGTGACCGTGCGGGTCGGCGCAGATCCAGACCTCGGTGTAGGCCGGAGGGATCACCAGGGCGGCGATACGTGCCAGCGTCGCCTCGTCGTGCACGCGCTGGCCCTCGGCGTCGTAGTAGTGGAAGCGGTCACGCCAACGGCGGCGGCTAAGCCCAGGTAGGCTGTCATCGACATAGTGCAGCGCGGCGGGCAACGGGCAGTCGGGCATTGTCGCGGTCCAGCGAACGGTCCTGCTGCAATGGACAGCGCCTGCCCCGATATTGCTCAGCCGAGCAGTGCCACCGACTTGATCTGCGCCCACAACTGCTGGCCCGGTTGCACGCCGAGCTGGTCCGCCGAATAGCGAGTGATGCGTGCCAGCAAGGCGCTGCCATTGGCCTCCAGGCTGACCAGCACATGCGCCGGGTTGTCCGCGGGGCGGCATTCACGCACCCGTACCGGCAGGCGGTTGAGGATGCTCGAGGGCGCGTCCGCCGCCAGCGCCAGGCTGACGTCGCGGGCCTGGACCTTGAGCCGCAGGGTGCTGCCGACATGCAGGTCGCGGTGGGCGATGCGCAGCAGCTGGCCGTCGCCGCCGGGCAGGCGCAGGTCGAACAGCCCGTAGTGCGGGTCATGGCCGACCACCACGCCCTCGAGCACCACCCCGGCGTCCTCGCCCTGGGCCAGCGACAGGTCGAGGCGAGCGAGGGTCTGGGCGATCGGCCCGCTGGCCAGTGCCTGGCCCTGTTCCAGCAGCACCAGATGGTCGGCCAGCCGCGCCACTTCGTCCTGGGCGTGGCTGACGTAGATCAGCGGGATATCCAGCTCATCGTGCAGGCGCTCCAGGTAAGGCAGGATCTCGCGCTTGCGCGCGCTGTCCAGCGCGGCCAGGGGTTCGTCCATCAACAGCAGGCGCGGGCTGCTCAGCAGGGCGCGGGCGATACCCACCCGCTGCGCCTCGCCGCCGGACAGCGTGGCCGGCTTGCGTGCCAGCAGATGGCCGATGCCAAGCAACTGGCAGGCTTGCTCCTGGCTGATCTTGCGGGCTTCAGGGGCGATACGGCGCCAGCCGAACTCCAGGTTGCCGCGCACCGACAGGTGTGGGAACAGGCTGGCTTCCTGGAACACGTAGCCCACCGGGCGTTTGTGCGGGGCGAGGAAAAAACCGCGGGCGCTGTCCTCCCAAACCTCGCCGTTGACCTCGATATAGGCGCTGGCGGCGCGTTCCAGCCCGGCCAGGCAGCGCAGGCACGACGTCTTGCCGGAGCCTGAGTGGCCGAACAGCGCGCTGATGCCGCGCCCTGGTAGTTGCAGGTCGACATCCAGGGTGAAGTCGTCACGCGCCAGTTTCAGGCGCGCTTGTATCGATGCAGTCATTTCAACTCCAGCCAGCCTTGCCACGGCGGCCAGCGTAGAGCATCAGCAACACCAGGAAGGAGAACACCAGCATCGCCCCGGCCAGCCAGTGGGCCTGGGCGTATTCCATGGCCTCGACGTGATCGAAGATCTGCACCGAGACCACGCGGGTCTTGTCGGGGATATTGCCGCCGATCATTAGCACCACGCCGAATTCGCCCACGGTGTGGGCGAAACCGAGGATGCTGGCGGTGATGAAACCGGGGCGGGCCAGGGGCAGTACCACATGCACGAAGGTGTCCCAGGGGCTGGCGCGCAAGGTGGCGGCCACTTCCAGGGGACGCTGGCCGATGGCGCCGAAGGCGTTCTGCAGCGGTTGCACCACGAACGGCATCGAGTACACCACCGAGCCGATCACCAGCCCGGTGAAGCTGAACACCACGCTGCCCAGGCCCAGGGCCTGGGTGGCCTGGCCGATCCAACCATGGGGGCCGAGGGCCAGCAGCAGGTAGAAGCCGATCACCGTCGGCGGCAGCACCAGGGGCAGGGCCACCACCGCGCCGATCGGCCCGCGCAGCCAGGAGCGGGTGCGTGCCAGCCACCAGGCGATGGGCGTGCCCAGCACCAGCAGGATGGCGGTGGTCAGGCTGGCCAGCTTGATGGTCAGCCAGATCGCCCCCAGGTCACTGGCGTCCAGTGGCATCAGATTTCATAGCCGTAGGACTTGATCACCGCGGCGGCCTTCGGGCCTTTGAGGTAGTCCACCAGGGCCTTGGCCGCCGGGTTGTCCTTGCCCTTGTTCAGGATGACCGCGTCCTGGCGGATCGGGTCATGCAGTTCGGCAGGCACGATCCAGGCCGAGCCTTCGCTGATCTTGCCGTCCTTGTAGACCTGCGACAGGGCGACGAAGCCCAGTTCGGCGTTGCCGGTGGAGACGAACTGGAACGCCTGGGTGATGTTCTGGCCTTCGACGATCTTGGCCTTGGTGGCCTCGGTCAGTTTCAGCTTGTCCAGCACCTGGGTGGCGGCCAGGCCGTAGGGCGCGGCCTTGGGGTTGGCGATGGACAGGTGCTTGAAGTCGTTCTTCTTCAGTACCTCGCCCTTGGCGTCGACGTAACCGGGTTTGGCCGACCACAGGGCCAGGGTGCCGATGGCGTAGGTGAAACGCGAACCAGCGACGATTTCCTTTTCCTGCTCGAGCTTGGCTGGGGTGCTGTCGTCGGCGGCGAGGAACACTTCGAACGGGGCGCCGTTCTTGATCTGTGCGTAGAACTGGCCAGTGGCGCCATAGGCGGCGACCAGCTTGTGGCCGGTGTCTTTTTCGAAGTCCTTGGCGATGGCCTGGATGGGCGCTGTAAAGTTGGCGGCCACGGCAACCTGGACTTCATCGGCCCAGGCACTGTTGAGGCAGACAAGGCTGGCGAGGGTGCTGACGGCCAGGTGGGACAGGCGAATACGCATGCGGACGGCTCCAGAGGATGGCGGTTTTCGTTATGGTGTGAAATATATAGCGATCAGCCATCCGTCGGGAAGGGGTAGCGTGATAAATTCCTGATCTGCGGGTCAGCTTTTTGCTGTCAGGCCGGCGATCAGCCGCGTCAGCTCGCCTGCGGGCATCGGTTGCCCCAGGCGCAGTGCCTGGCCCGACCATAGGTTGCTGAAGTCGCTGTTGCCTTGTGGGTCGCTGATCGCCCGCAGCGGCATCAGCGCGCCACCGGCCAGTGGAAACCGTGGCGCCAGCGCGCTCATCGGCCCCAGTTCGCGCATGATGCGGTTGTAGATGCCCCGTGCCGGGCGGCCGGTAAACAGGTTGGTCAGTGCCGTCGCGCTCGCCGGCGCGGTGTCCAGGGCATGGCGGTGGGCCGGGGAAACCTTGGCCTCGGGGCAGAACAGATAGGCGGTGCCGACCTGCACCGCCGAGGCGCCCAGGGCCAGGGCGGCGCGCAGGCCCCGGTGGTCGGCGATGCCGCCGGCGGCGATCACCGGGAGGCGCACCGCGTCGACCACTTGCGGTACCAGGGCGAAGGTGCCGATCTGGCTGGTAAGGTCGTCGCTCAGGAACATGCCCCGATGGCCACCGGCCTCGTAGCCCATGGCGATGATCGCATCGCAGCCGTGCTGCTCGAGCCAAATGGCTTCTTCCACGGTGGTGGCACTGGACATGACCTTGGCGCCGCTGGCTTTCACCCGTTGCAGCAGTTCGGCAGGCGGCAGGCCGAAGTGGAAACTGACCACCTCTGGGCGCAGTTGCTCGACCAGCAGGCAGCCCTGTTCATCGAACGGCGCACGACTGGACACCGGTGTGGGTGCGTCGAAGTCGGCGCCGACTTCGTCGTAATAAGGCTTGAGTGCCTGCTTCCAGCGCGCATCGCGTACCGGGTCGGGAGAGGGCGGCTGATGGCAGAAGAAGTTGAGGTTGAGCGGGCCCTGGCAGGCCTCGCGAAACGCTGCGATCTCACTGCGAATCTGTTCGCCGTTGAGCATGGCGCAGGGCAGGGCGCCCAGGCCGCCGGCGTTGCCGACGGCGATGGCCATCGCCGAACCGCTGGCGCCGGCCATGGGCGCCTGGAGAATGGGCTCCTCGATACCCAGCAGGTCGAGGATGCGGCGGTCTTGCCAGGTGCTCATGGGCGACTCCTTGAGTGCGCTGCGTCGGGCGGGGTTACAAGGCCTTGCTGACCTGGATATCGCTGATCTTCTCGGCGTCGTCGCCGTGGATCTTGCGCAGGGCAAGCTGTGCCTGCTCGAGGGTGGCATCGGGCATCAGGGCGAAATCCCAGCGGCGCTGGCCGTCGAGCTTGTACTTGATCACGTATTTGGTGGTCTGGGTCATGCTGTGGTTATCCGAGTTTCGACGACGAGCGACGAATGATCTTGATCTTGTGGGTCAGGGTCGGCTTGCGCGTCACCGAAATCGGGCGTGTGGTCACGGTGTCGATGGTGATGTTCCAGAATCCGGTGCTGGGCACGGTGATCTTCGCCGGGAACTTGTCGAAGTGCCCGCCGTGGTAGGTGTGGCGCCCGCCGTTCTTGAAGCTGCGGAAGTTGGCGTCGTTCATCAGGCGGATGTTGCAGCGCTGGGAGCATTCGATGACGACGATGTCGTCCTCGTTCAGGTGCTCGCGCTGGTGTACGAATTTCATGGGGTGCTCCGCAAGGATTGGTTCTGCAAACGCGCACGATATCACGATGTGCGGTTACACTTGCGCCCGGCTGGCCGTGCCAGGGAGATTTCTGCCAGACCAGGGAGCAAATCGGCATGGATGTGGTCACAGGATGACTTTGACGGTGGAGAAAGCAGCAATGAAATGGGTGGTAGCAGCGGTATCGCTGACCTTGGGCGGTTGTGTCAGCGTGTCGGAGCTCGAGCAGTCCCACGCGACACTGGATGTGATTTCCGGCAAGTCGCCCCGCGAATATGCCGACTGCGTGAAGCGCAAGCTGGCCGATAGCCGCGACCCGCTGCAGGAAGAGGCGCGCGGCGACGGGCTGCGCCTGATCGTGCCGCAGAAGCTGTCGTCCGGCGCTGGCCCGGCGGCCTTGCTGGATATCGACAAGCGCGGGGGTGGCAGTTCCATCAAGGTGTACGAGCGTTTGAACAACTTCCCACTGCGCCTGGGCGACGTACGCACCTCGGCGACCCAGTGCATCTCCGGTTCTTGATCTGGCTCAGTTAAAAAGCGATTAACTGGCGAATTGCCACTTTCCTTCCCGGCGGCACGTTGTCGCATGCCGGGGAATAAGCCTAGTATTTCTGGGCTTATATCGTTTAAGCCTAAGCTTATAACAAGGAAATGGAGCCTCCGTGATGAAACCCTTGAGCCCCGTCGTGATCGGCAGCTTGCTGATCCTGGCCTGGCCCTCGGCGCACGCCGCCGACGGCCAGAAAATCTTCAACCAGGGCGGGCAGAACCCCGCCGCCATGGCTTGCCTGGGCTGCCATGGACCGGATGGCAAAGGCGTCGCCGCCGCCGGTTTTCCTCGCCTGGCGGGCTTGCCCGCCGGCTATCTTGCCAAGCAACTGGAAGATTTTCGCAACGGCAGCCGCAAGCAGCCGGTAATGGAACCCTTGGCCAAGGCCATGGAGCCTGCGGAAATCCAGGCCGTCAGCGCCTACCTGAGCCAGCTGCCCGCCGATACTGCGCCTGACACACGCCGCCAGCAGATCGCCACGGACCCGGTGACCCGCCTGGCGCTATATGGCGACTGGAACCGCCAGATCCCCGGTTGCGTGCAATGCCATGGCCCGGGTGGCAGCGGGATCGGCGAGCACTTCCCGCCCCTGGCCGGGCAGCCGGCCGGCTACCTGGTGGCCCAGCTCAACGCCTGGCGCGACGGCAGCCGCAGCAACGACCCCAACCAGTTGATGGTCAACGTGGCCAAGGCCATGACCGACGCCGAGATCAAGCAGGTCGCCGACTACTTTGCCCAGCTGTCCCGTCCGGAGGTCAAGCCATGAAGCCGATGATCCCAACCCTGCTGTTGCTGGCCATGGGCAGTGCCCAGGCCGCGCCCATCGCCATGGAAGACCAGTCGCAGCTCAAGGTCCCCGGCGTGCAGGCCGCGCCACAGTTCGCGCCGCCGGCGGAAAGCGCGATTCCCGACAACGCCTTCGGCAAGATGGTCCGCGAAGGCCACGCGCTGTTCGTCGACACCCGGCGACTGATGCCCGAGGCGGTGAAAAACGGTTTGAACTGCAGCAATTGCCACCTTGACCAGGGGCGCATGGCCCATTCGGCGCCGCTGTGGGGCGCGTACCCGATGTATCCGGCCTATCGCAAGAAAAACGACAAGGTCAATACCTTCGCCGAGCGTATCCAGGGTTGCTTTACCTTCAGCATGAACGGCAAGCCACCGGCAGCCGACAGCCCGCAGATGACTGCCCTGAGCGTCTATGCGTACTGGCTGTCGACCCAGGCACCGACCGGCGTGGAGATTGCCGGGCGGGGGTACCCGGAAGTACCCAAGCCCGCCGCTGGCTATGACTTCAAGCGCGGCCAGCAGGTCTACCAGCAGCAGTGTGCGATCTGTCACGGCGACAATGGCGAAGGGCAGAAGGTTGCCGGGGAGTATGTGATGCCACCATTGTGGGGCAAGGACTCCTACAACTGGGGGGCGGGCATGCACCGGATCAACACGGCCGCCTCGTTCATCAAGTACAACATGCCGCTCGGCAAGCCCGGCAGCCTGAGCGACCAGCAGGCCTGGGACGTGGCCGCCTGGATCAACCGCCATGAGCGTCCGCAGGACCCGCGCCTGGTGGAGGGCTCGATCGAGAAGACCCGACTGAAGTTCCATGCCAATGACGGGGTCAACCTGTACGGGCAGAAGGTCGATGGCGTGCTGATCGGGCAGGGGATCGGCGGCTGACTCGGCGTCATCGCGGGGCATTCTCGAAGGAGCGGGTATGCCCTGCGTCGACACCGTCAGGCGCTTAATATTCACGCCCTGGCGGAACTATCTACACTGGAATATCTCTATGATGGCATCGGCCAGCGCGGGGGGCATTGTAAGGTGACCGCCGCCTGATTAGACTGCGCCGAATTTCGTACGCAAAGCCCTTGTTAAGGACGTATATGATCAAGAAATGCTTGTTCCCGGCAGCCGGTTACGGCACTCGCTTCCTGCCCGCTACCAAAGCCATGCCCAAGGAAATGCTGCCGGTGGTCAACAAGCCACTGATCCAGTATGGCGTTGAAGAGGCACTGGACGCCGGCCTGAACGAGATCTCCATCGTCACTGGCCGTGGCAAGCGTGCCCTGGAAGACCACTTCGACATCAGCTACGAGCTGGAAAACCAGATCAAAGGCACCGACAAGGAAAAATACCTGGTCGGCATCCGTCGCCTTCTGGACGAGTGCTCGTTCGCCTACACCCGCCAGACCGAGATGAAAGGCCTGGGCCATGCCATTCTGACCGGCCGCCCGCTGATCGGCGATGAGCCGTTCGCCGTGGTGCTGGCGGACGACCTGTGTGTCAACCTCGAAGGTGACGGCGTGCTTGCGCAGATGGTCGCGCTTTACAAGAAGTACCGCTGCTCGATCGTCGCCATCCAGGAAGTCGATCCTCAGGAAACCAACAAGTACGGCGTCATCGCCGGTGAAGAGATCAAGGACGGCATCTTCCGTGTGGATTCCATGGTCGAGAAGCCGAAGCCCGAAGACGCACCGTCCAACTTGGCGATCATCGGTCGCTACATCCTGACCCCGGACATCTTCGAGAAGATCGAACAGACCGAGCCAGGCAAGGGTGGCGAGATCCAGATTACCGATGCGCTGATGAAGCAGGCCGCCGAAGGCAACGTGATCGCCTACAAGTTCAAGGGCAAGCGTTTCGACTGCGGTGGCGCCGAAGGCTACATCGAGGCGACCAACTTCTGCTTCGAGAACTTCTACAAGACCGGCAAGGCTTACTGATAAGCACTGGCTGGTTTGAAGCCACCCCTCGGGGTGGCTTTTTTGTTTGTGGCAGGCAACGGCGCTATGCTGGTCGCCTGCCCAGGAGACTGAATACATGGCTTACGATTTTGATCTGTTCGTGATTGGCGCCGGTTCCGGCGGTGTGCGCGCAGCGCGTTTTGCTGCGGGCTTTGGCGCAAAGGTGGCGGTGGCCGAGAGCCGCTACCTCGGCGGCACCTGCGTCAACGTCGGTTGCGTACCGAAAAAGCTGCTGGTGTACGGCGCTCACATCGCCGACGAACTGGAGCAGGCCGCCGGTTTCGGCTGGACCCTGGAGGAAGGGCACTTCGACTGGGGCACCCTGATCGCCAACAAGAACCGCGAGATCGAGCGCCTAAATGGCATCTATCGCAACCTGCTGGTCAACAGCGGTGTGACCCTGCTCACCGGCCACGCCCGTATCACCGGCGCCCATGAGGTGGAAGTCGAGGGCCAGCGCTACAGCGCCGAGCATATCCTCATCGCCACCGGCGGCTGGCCGCAGGTGCCGGACATCCCGGGCAAGGACCTGGCCATCACCTCCAACGAGGCGTTCTATCTCAAGGATCTGCCGCGCCGCGTGCTGGTGGTGGGCGGTGGCTACATCGCCGTCGAGTTCGCTGGCATCTTCCAGGGCCTGGGTGCCGATACCACGCTGCTGTACCGTGGCGACCTGTTCCTGCGCGGCTTCGACGGCTCGGTGCGCACGCACCTGAAGGAAGAGCTGGAAAAACGCGGCCTGGACCTGCAGTTCAACGCCGACATCCAGCGTATCGACAAGCTCGACGACGGCAGCCTCAAGGCCACTCTCAAGGACGGTCGCGAGCTGCTCGCCGACTGTGTGTTCTATGCCACCGGGCGCCGGCCGATGCTGGATAACCTGGGGCTGGAGAACACCGGTGTGGAGCTGGACCCGCGTGGTTTCATCCGCGTTGACGAGCAGTACCAGACCACCGAGCCGTCGATCCTGGCCATCGGCGATGTGATCGGCCGCGTGCAACTGACCCCGGTGGCCCTGGCCGAAGGCATGGCCGTGGCCCGACGCCTGTTCAAGCCGGAGCAATACCGCAAGGTGGACTACCAGAACATCCCCACCGCGGTATTCAGCCAGCCGCCGATCGGTACTGTCGGCCTGACCGAGGAACAGGCGCTGGAGGCAGGGCACAAGGTGCAGATCTTCGAGAGCCGCTTCCGGGCGATGAAGCTGACCCTCACCGATATCCAGGAAAAGACCCTGATGAAGCTGGTGGTCGATGCCGACACCGACAAGGTGCTGGGCTGTCACATGGTCGGGCCGGACGCCGGTGAGATCATCCAGGGGCTGGGTATCGCGTTGAAGGCGGGCGCGACCAAGCAGCAGTTCGACGAGACCATCGGCGTGCACCCGACTGCAGCCGAAGAGTTCGTCACCCTGCGTACTGTCACCCGCTAGTTCGGATTTATCGCGGTCTCTGTGGGGGGCAACTGTCTTGCTCAACTGCTAAAAAAGCTAGCGCGGTCGCTGTGGGAGCGGCTTCAGCCGCGAACACCGGCACAGCCGGTGCCAGGCACCGCGCCGCTTGCTTCGCGGCGGTTCGGTGCTCCGATAAACCCGCTCCCACACGTTTGCTCAGCCCAATCCCTTCTATTAATAATCCCGCCTTATAGCCAAAACCAATCACCAGCATGAGCTTTGCCAATGAGCCTTTGGCCGGAGCAGTCGGTAGGATTCACTCCATCAACTGATTCCAACCCCATGAAGGAGTGTCTCTCATGCCAATCATCAACAGCCAGGTCAAACCGTTCAACGCCACTGCCTACCACAAGGGCGAATTCGTCCAGGTCAGCGAAGCCGACCTGAAAGGCAAGTGGTCCGTCGTGTTCTTCTACCCAGCCGACTTCACCTTCGTCTGCCCGACCGAACTGGGTGACCTCGCCGACAACTACGCCGAGTTCCAGAAGCTGGGCGTCGAGATCTACGGCGTGTCCACCGACACCCACTTCACCCACAAAGCCTGGCACGACACCTCGGACACTATCGGCAAGATCCAGTACCCGCTGATCGGTGACCCGACCCACATCATCTCGCGCAACTTCGACGTGCTGATCGAGGAAGCCGGCCTGGCCGATCGCGGTACCTTCGTGATCAACCCGGAAGGTCAGATCAAGATTGTCGAGCTGAACGACGGCGGTGTAGGCCGTGACGCCACCGAGCTGCTGCGCAAGGTCAAGGCTGCCCAGTACGTTGCCGCCCACCCAGGCGAAGTCTGCCCGGCCAAGTGGAAAGAAGGCGAAGCCACTCTCGCTCCATCGCTGGACCTGGTCGGCAAGATCTAAGCCGATGCGCATGTCGCGGGCGGTGGACAGCCGCCAAAGCTGAAGCAGTTACCGCCCCGTAAAAACGCCCGGGCGACTTCGCCTGGGCGTTTTTGTATCCGAGTTTTGAAAAAGGAATCGCCCGTATGTTGGACGCCACGCTTAAATCGCAACTGAAAACCTACCTGGAGCGGGTCACCCAGCCGATCGAGATCGTTGCCTCCCTCGACGACGGCGCGAAGTCCCGCGAATTGCACGACCTGCTGGCAGAAATCGCCGGCCTGTCGAACCTCATTACCTTCAGCGCGGACGGCAGCGACGCCCGTCGACCTTCGTTCTCGCTGAACCGCCCGGGTGCCGATATAAGCTTGCGCTTCGCCGGCATCCCCATGGGCCACGAATTCACCTCGCTGGTGCTGGCGCTGCTGCAGGTTGGCGGGCACCCCTCCAAAGCCAGCGCCGAAGTGATCGAACAGATCCAGTCCCTGAAGGGTGAGTTCACCTTCGAGACCTACTTCTCGCTGTCGTGCCAGAACTGCCCGGACGTGGTCCAGGCGTTGAACCTGATGGCGGTGCTCAACCCCAACGTGCGCCATGTGGCCATCGACGGCGCGCTGTTCCAGGACGAAGTCGACGCCCGCAAGATCATGGCGGTGCCAAGCATCTACCTGAACGGCGAAGTGTTCGGCCAGGGCCGCATGGGCCTGGAGGAAATCCTCGGCAAGCTCGACACCAATGCCGGCGCCCGCCAGGCCGAGAAGATCAACGCCAAGGACGCCTTCGACGTGCTGGTGGTTGGCGGTGGCCCTGCCGGCGCTGCGGCCGCCATCTATGCCGCGCGCAAAGGCATCCGTACCGGTGTTGCCGCCGAGCGTTTCGGCGGCCAGGTGCTCGATACCCTGGCCATCGAGAACTTCATCTCGGTGCAGGAGACCGAAGGGCCGAAGCTGGCCACCGCGCTGGAAGAGCACGTCAAGCAATACGATGTCGACATCATGAACCTGCAGCGCGGCGAAGCGCTGATCCCGGCCACCGATGGTGGCCTGCACGAAGTACGCCTGGCCGGCGGCGCTTCGCTCAAGGCCAAGACCGTGATCCTCGCCACCGGCGCTCGCTGGCGTGAAATGAACGTACCGGGCGAGCAGGAATACCGCGCCCGTGGCGTGGCCTACTGCCCGCACTGCGACGGCCCGCTGTTCAAGGGCAAGCGCGTGGCGGTGATCGGCGGTGGCAACTCCGGCGTGGAAGCGGCCATCGACCTGGCCGGGATTGTCGCCCAGGTCACCCTGATCGAGTTCGACAGCCAGCTGCGTGCCGATGCCGTGCTGCAGCGCAAGTTGCACAGCCTGGCGAACGTGAAGGTGATCACCAGCGCGTTGACCACCGAGGTGGTGGGCAATGGCGAGAAGGTGACCGGCCTGCGTTACAAGGACCGCGGCACCGAGCAGGTTCATGACCTGGCGCTCGAAGGCATCTTTGTGCAGATCGGCCTGCTGCCGAACACCGACTGGCTCAAGGGCAGCGTCGAGCTGTCGCCGCGTGGCGAGATCATCGTCGATGCCAAGGGGGCCACCAGCATCCCTGGGGTTTTCGCCGCTGGTGACGTGACCACGGTGCCGTACAAGCAGATCGTGATCGCCGTGGGCGAGGGCGCCAAGGCTTCGCTGGCCGCGTTCGATCACTTGATCAGGACCTCCGCGCCGGCCTGAAACCTGACGCTTTGACCTGACACGCCGCCGCTTCCCGGGAAGCGGCGGCGTTGTTGTTGCTGGAGCAGGCACTCGCTCGGTCGGATCGCTGCACGTGCCCGCCACGCTATGCTAAGTTTGATGACGTCCTCGTGACGCGCCGGATCAGGATGCAGGGATGACAGGGTGCCAGTTGACCCTGTGCGCGCCTGTCGGGCAGCCAACAATAAGAAAAGATGGTGTGTTTCAACTGCCGTCAATCAAATCGCCTGAGTGAGATCACGTCTCAAAGGATCAGCATGAAAAGGAAATCGTGTGCGTTGGATTCGGTAGACCTGCAAATCCTTTCCATCATGCAAGCGGACTGTCGCACGACATTGTCCAGGCTGAGCGAGAAGATAGCCCTGAGCGAAACACCCTGCTGGCGCCGGCTGAAAAGGCTGGAGGAGGAGGGTTATATCAAGCGTTACCAGGCCGTGCTGAACAAGCAGGTGCTGGGCTTCGACATCACCGCGTTCATCCAGCTCTCGATGGACTCCCATACCGCCGAATCGACCCGGGCCCTGGAACAGCGCCTGACACCTTGCCCAGAGGTGGTGGCGTTGTACAACGTCACCGGTGATTTCGACTTCATGATCCACATCGTCTGCCCAAACATGGAGGCCTATTCACGGTTCGTCGAAGTGACCCTGCGCTCGCTGGGCAGTGTGCGGCAGATCAAGACGGCAGTGAGCCTGCGTGAGATCTGTGCGAACAATGTACTGCCGTTGTCGGCAATATCGGCCTGATCGAACCCCGTTGGCCGCCATCGCAGGCGACGGCGGCCAACGTGTCAGCGCTTGTAGATATCGGGCCGGTGCAGTTGCCACAGGTAATTGGGCTGGTTGACCGGGGTGAAACCGAGCTTCTCGTACAGCCAGGGCGCCGTGGTGGTGGCCAGCAGGATGCGGCGCAGGGCCTGCACCTCTGGCACGTCCAGTAGCGCCTCGGATAACCGTCGGCCCAAGCCCAGGCCGCGATAGCGCTCATCGACGAACACATCGCAGAGGTAGCCGAAGGTGGCGTAGTCGGTGACCAGCCGGGCAAAGCCCACTTGTTGCTGGCCCGCATAGGCGCCCATGCACAGGCTGTTGGCGATGCTCGTCTCGACCCGATCACGGCTGATCCCCGCTGCCCAGGTCGAGCCGGTGAGAAAAGCGTGGATGACGTCCAGGTCCAGCCGTGTCTTGTCCGCTGACAGGCTGAAATCCTGGGTGGGGACGCTAGGGGTGTTCATAGTGGCCTTCCTTGACGGGCTGCTGATCCTGCTTACGGTAGGCCACGACGAGCAGGATCGCCATGGCCGACAGTGCGCAGTTGATATACCAGAAGTGGCTGAAATCGAGCGCGGCGGCGTACAGGCTCGCGCTGGTGTTGCCGAGCACCGAGCCTAGCAGCCCCATCAACCCCAGCAAGCTGAAACCCACCGGCAGCAGGTCGACGCCCACGCTTTTGCTCAACAGCGAGTCGATGGCCGGGTCGATGGTGATTTCGCCCAGGGTGAACAACAGGATGGCGCACAGGAACAGGGCCTTGCCCGACAGCTCGGCCATGAGCCAGAAGGTCAGCAGCATGCAGCCAAAGCCCAGGGCCAGGGTGGCATAGACTGGCATTCGTCGCGACAGCCAGGTGTTGAACGGCAGTTGCAGCAACATCACGACAGCGGCATTGACCCAGAACACATGGGCCACCGCGTCGGTGCCCCACTGTTCGACGGCGATCAAGGGGAACGAGTACTCCAGCTGGATGTAGTGGAACTGGTAGGCCAGCGAAACCAGCATCAGCACGACTGCCAACGGACTGCGCAGGATGACCCACAGCGCGCGGCTGAACGCCAGGCCGCGCGTGGCCTGGCTGCCAGGGCCAGGCGCGGGCGGGCGCACGGCGGCGAGAATCACCAGGGCCAGGCACTGGATCGCCGCGGCGGCGGCAAAAAACGCGGTGGGTGTCTGTTCGATCAGGGCGGCGCCCAGGCAGCTGCCCAGGGCCACGCCAAGGTTGTTCACCGTGCTGCGAAAGGAAAACAACAGGTAGTGGTTGTCGCCCGGCGTCAATGCCACCAGCGCAGCCTTGGCCGCCGGGGTGAAGAACGCCTTGCTCACGCCCAATGCCAGGCTGAGCACGCTGAGGCCCCAGGGGCTGGTGATGCCCGTGGCGAACAGGGCGTAAGTGCTGATCTGCATCACCAGGCCGATGCGCATGGTCAGCAGCGGGCCTTTGCGATGGCTCAGGTAGCCGCCGAGAAACGCGGCGCAGTATTGACCGAGCAGAAACAGCGTCAGTTGCCCGGCGGCGAACGAAGGCGGATGGTCAAGCACCTTGACCAGGTAGACGACGAAGAACGGAATGACCGAGAAATACCCCAGGGCTGTCAGGAACTGTACCAGTACCACGCGCCTGGCATCGCCCGGCATGCTGCTCAGCAAGGTGCGCAGGCTCATACGACGATCACCTCGATATGATCGATGACCTGGCGCAGGCGCTCATGCAACTGCTGGGTATCGGGCGCTGAGGCGATGAGGCTGCCGTGACGCTGAAATGAATCGGCCAGTGGCTTGATCCGGTCGTCGGGCTTGAGGTTCAGCTCGAACCAGTGCACGTGGGTGGGGAGGCTGGCCGGCAGGCGGACGGACTGCACGGTACCGGGGGCGTATTCGAAGAACTTGATGGCCGCGCAGTCGCGCCGTGCCGGCTCCACCACGACCGGTTCGTCCAGCAACAGCCGAGCGTGGGCGCTGACCATGTCGAAGCCGGTGGCCAGTTCCACCAGTTGCCAGATCCGATCACCTCCCGGGCGATTATGGCATTCGATGATGTCGATGCTGTCGCCGTCGCGCTTGAATTCGAGGTGGGCGGGGCCATCCACCAGGCCGATGGCATCCAGGCAACGTTGCAGGTAGGCCCAATGCTCGGGTATCAGGTCAAAGGCGCCGGGGGCGATCAGGTGGCCCGTCTCCACCAGGCCGTTGTCTCCCCCCAGCCATTTTTCGGTGATCGCCAGCAGGTGATGGCAGCCCTTGACGCTGAACGTCTCGCAACTGAACTCCTTGCCGTCCAACCATGACTCGATGATGTAGCGTCGTGCCGGGTGCAGGGTCACCGACTCACCTGGGGCCAGCACATGCACGTCGCGGCTGCCGGTGCCATCCTCCGGCTTGACCACCTGCCGCTCGGCCCAGCGATTGTGCAACAACGCCCCTTCCTGCGCAGTGTCCAGGGGGAGGAAGCGCACCCGGGTCAGGTCGTTGTCGAGCAAGGCCTGGCGCGTCAGCAGTTTGTTGCGTGTCACGACTGAAGGCTCGAGCAAAGGGGCCGGTACACCAAGCATCTGGCCGATGATGGCCGCTGGTACCACGCCTAGCTCGGTGTAGGAGAGCACGGCCCGCACGGGTGTGGCGGCGGCGATGGCCGTGGCCTGGAGCAGCAACTCCGGCAGTTGCGCGAAATTGCCCAGGTGTACCGGGCACGGTGCGCTGCGTTGCCAGGGCGTGAGGCGTTCCGGCTCGCTCAGCACCACGACCGCGGGGGTCACGGCCAGCACCTTGCGCAGGTAGTCGTCGGTGGGGCCCAGTAATAACAAGCTCATGGGTCATCCTTGAAAGTCGGTGGCCAATTCGGTGAACACTTCGAGAAAATCGTCCAGCGCGGCCTGGCTGACCGTCAGCGGGACGATCAGCTTGAGGGTGTCCGGCGCATGCGCACAGACCGTGGCGCAGATATGGTTGAGAAACAATGAATGCCACAGGTTGAAGCAGAGCTGGGCATCCTGGGCCTGGATGAAGACGCACGCGCCCAGGGTGTCGACCTGCCTGAGCACCCGCGGGCAGCGTGAGGCGATGCCTTGTAGCTGCTCGCCAAAGGCGGCCAGTGGTTGCCAGGTGGCGGGGGCTTGCAGATGGCTGTCCAGCAAGTCCAGCACCGCCTCGGCCAGGCGCAGCGCCAGGTTGTTGCTGGCGAAGGTGGAGCCGAGGATCTTCTGGCAGCCAGGTCGGGCGAACAGCCCGTCATAGAGCGCGTCGCGCATGAGCAACTGGGCGCTGGGGATCCAGGCGCCGGTCAGCGACTTGGCCAGCAGCAGCACATCGGGCTGTTCTCGCCAGCCCAGGGCCTGCATGGCCGAGTAGTGCCCGCAACGCCCGAGGCCGCTGAATACTTCATCGACAATGCTGACCGTGGCGTGCGTGCGACAGCCGGCCAGTAAACGGTCGGCCTGGCTGGCGGGCAGGGTGCGGCCGCCACCCATGGCCTGCAGCGGCTCGATGATCAGCGCCGCGATATCGCCCTGGGCGAGCAGGGCCAGGGCTTCGTCAGGGTGGTCGAAGTAGTCGATGGTCAGGGCTGGTTTCAGGCTGTCGAATCCCATGCGTAGCGCGGGTTGGTCGCTCAGGTACTGGGTGAGGGCGCCACTGCCGTGAAAGCAACGTCGCCTGGCCAGCACCCGGCTTCTGCCGGTGGCCAGCAACGCCGCCTTGAGCGCCCCTTCCACCGCTTCGGTCCCGGTGCTGAGGCTGCACAGCTTCCAACCCCCTTGCAGACCAAGGCGCGATATCAACCGGGGAGCCAGCGCTGCCCCGCCCTGGCAGATTCCCAGCGGCGCGCCGGTGGGAAGGTCCTCGGCCAGCAGCGTCAGCAGGCGCTGGCGCAGGCCGTCATGGTTGTGGCCCAGGATGGCCGCGCCATAGTGCCCGACCAAGTCCAGCCAGCGGTTGCCCGCGCTGTCGTACAGGTATTCCCCCCGGGCCTGGGTGAACAGCGGGACCTCGCCCAGTTGCTCCAGCAGCGCGGCCCACTGTGGATTGACGTGCTCGCAGTACTGCGCCAGCACCTGGGCAGAGGTCACAGGAACTCATCCATGGTGAAATTCAGCGGTGGACGGCGCTGGAGCACATGGATGCGATGCAGTTCTTCCCAGGTCCGGTGGGTCAGTTCCAGCAGCAGCGCATAGACGGTGGCGGTGCCCTGTTGCTGCTGCTCGCTGAGCTCGCCGACCTCGGCCAGCATGATCCGCGAGATGTACTGGTGGGCAAGTTTTTCGTTGAGCTGCTCGTGCTTGCGCGAGGGCCGGTTGTTGAACACCGTGGTACTGCTGAATTGGCTGGACAGGGCGTTGAGCAGGTTTTCCTGGCCCGGCAGGCCCTCGGTGATGGTGGCGGCGGCGAAGTAGGACACCACGTCGCGGGTGGCGATGTAGGTGTAGAAGTCGCACATCAGCTGGGCGCAGGGCGTGGGCAGCGCGCTGTGCAGTTGCTCTTCGGTCATGCCCAGCGACTTGCAGGTCTTGAGCTCGTACAGTTCATGCCCGGCCTCTTCCATGTAGTAGCGTCGGGCCAGGCGCTTGAGCGGCCTGGGCAGGCGCTGGGCGATGGCGGGGCAGATCAGGTCGATGAAGCGGTCGGTGATGTAGTACTCCTGGGCGTAACTGGCAGCGATCAGCGCGTCGCAACGGTCGTTGTCGCCACGGAAGGCGGCGCGATACTGGCTGGGCGGCTGCTCGGCGAGAAAGTCCAGGCCCCAGCGCTCCAGGCGAATGGCCAGGTTGACGCCAGAGTCCACGCCTTCGATCGGCAGGATGGCCGAGCACAGCCTTTGCGCATCAGCCTGCTGGCTGCGCACCAGCAACCAGGTCATGACGAACAGGCACTTGCGCACCTCGCCGGCCCAGAAGGCGCTGAACTCGATGTCGGGCAGCACCGGGGCCTTGCCGCCGATGCCTTGCAGCAAGGCGGCTGCCGCCGGAATCGCCGGCGGGCACACCACGCTCCAGCTGGTGAGGGCCAGGCGGGCATAGACCAGGAACATGTTCGAGCTGCTGGCGTAGATCTCGGGAATGCTTGCCGGGGTCGGCCGGGCGATGAAGGCCAACAATTCCTCGGCCACCTCCACGCGGGTGAAGTTGTGCTTGCGCAGGGTCGCCAGGGCTTCGTCGAGTGCCTGGGCCAGCAACGCGCGCTTGTTGGCCAGGGTGTGCTCCGGCGCCGACTCCCTGATCAAGCCAGCATCGTCGAGCAAGGTCATGATGTCCTGCAATTGCGGGTCGCCGCCGCTCTGGCGCAGTGTCGACCAGTGCTCGCTGTCACCGCTGGCCAGGCTGCGCAAGGTGCTGTCGAGCTGCTCGAGTGCGTCGGCTGAGAGCACGAACTCCGGGTGCCGCTCGCCAATCTCCAGGGTATCGCTGGCGCTGTCGACGGCCTGGTAGCCGATATTGAGGAAAGGTTTTCTGTAGCTGCCGATCGACCACTTGTCCATGTGCCTCACCTCAGCTGAACAGACGCAGCTTGACCGCGTCCTGGTAGTAGGTGCAGATCTGGCTGTCCCATTTGCCCATCAGTTCCAGCAACGAGCACACGTGTACCAGGGTGACCCGGGTTTCCTCTTCCGACAGGGCAGGGAAGTAGCCCAGCAGGTCGTGGGTGATGTTGCCGTGGCCTTCGGCCTCATTGACGTTGGAGTGGCCGATGATCGGGCCCCAGAACGCCTTGGGCAGGTCCAGGCGTTCGCAGGCGGCAATGAATTGCTGGTTGAATTCCGGGTAGGGCTCCTCGAACAGGAACAGCGAGCTGATGAACGACAGCAGGTGCTGGCGGGCGAACACGCCCAAGGAGGCGTAGATCGAGAAAGTGGTCGACAGCGGCGCCGTCTGCTTGAGCTTGTCCCGGTCGATGCCGACCGCGTGCAGGGCATCGGCCAGCAGCGATTCGTGGTCGTGTTCTTCGAGGAACAGCTTCTTCACCCCTTGGTACACCTCGGGGCTGCTGTTGTGCGCCAGCGCCGGCGAGATGACCCGCGGCGCCTGCTTGACGATGTGGTAGTACTCGATGGCGAAGCCGATCAGTTGGCTGCGGGTCACGCGCTGCTCATGCATGCGTTGGTACAGCGGCGAGTCGCCCTGGCGCCGATGGAACGCGGCGATGGTCGCGGCCAGCCGGCGCGAGAACTCGCGGCCCGACAGCACTCCCTGGGGCTTGGGATAGCGGCCCTCGGTGAGCAGATAGTGCTTGTCCAGGTCGATGATCAAGCTTTCGATGGTGGGTGCATCCAGCGACTGCGCGTACTTGCTGTAGAGCTCGTCGGTGCTCAGGCTGCCGTGCTTGAGATCCTCCAGCAGCTCGACCAGGCCGGGCAGTTGCGGATCTTCCAGGACGACGCCCTGCAGGCGGTAGTCCAGGTGGTGATTGTTGCCGTCCTGGGTGTGCTGGACCCCGGGCCGCAGTTTGGGGTAGCGGAAACGTTGGCTTTGCGTGTGCATGCAGGCGCCCCTTATGGGTTCACGGACCGGAGGAGGGTGTCGGTGTTGGCGTAGTGCTCCCAGACCGCCGTGTGGAAGTCGTCGTACAGCTCGACGAAGACATGGGTGTTGGCCTTCATGCCGTTGAGCTGCTCAAGGGTGACCACCGGTATCTCGGCGAACAGTTCGCGGGTCAGCACGCCATGCTCGGCGCCGATGTTGATGTTGGCGTGGGCCAGGATCGGGGCGATGAACGCATCGCTGATCTTGCCGCTCTGCTGCATGGCGATGATGTAGCTGTCGACCTCGATGTCCTTGCCTTCGAGGATGCCCATGGTGGTGAAGAAGAACAGCGGGTCGGTGGCGGCCCAGTAGGCCAGCGCGTTGCACAGCGCCAGGGTCTCGGGCAGTGGTACCGAGGCGCGGATTTGTTCGGCGGTGATGCCCAGGGTGGCCAGGGCCTTGAAGATCAGTTCGTCGTGGCCGTACTCCTCGCCATAGAACTCGTTCATCTTCAGGCGCGCCTTTTCCGAGGCGACATAGTTGAGCACCGGGGAGTCGAACCAGCTTTCGCGGTAGAGGAAGTTGAAGTTCTCGATGGCCATGCCGTAGTAGACATTGGCGGGAACCTCGGTCGGTGTCTGCAGGGCCTGCCAGAACTTGTTGGCGTAGAGCGTCTTGTGCAGCAGTTCGGCCTGCAGGTCCTCGATGATCAGGATCGCCTCGTCGCCGCTGAGGTAGTGCTCGCCGGAGTCGGTCCGGTAGGCCAGGTTACTGTGCGCCAGGGTGTCGAGGAACTCGCTGATCGCCTGGGGCTCCAGCGCGCTGTTGAGGGCGCTGACCTGGGCCAGCGTGCGTGAACCGTCGCACTGCGACAGCACCTGGTTCCAGTGCGCGGCCTTGCCTTCCAGCCCGGTGACTTCATGTGCGTTGCCCGAGAACATCAGGGTCTTCGCGTTGGGATCGTGGCCTTCCTCGAACCGGCCGAAGGCGATGAAGGATTCGCTCATCCGTGGCACTCCTTGTCTGTAGGAAAGCCGGGCGTTGCGCCCGGCCATCGACATCGTGTTACAGGTGCGACGCCATCAGGATCGGGCGCTCGTTCTTGGCCTTGATGACGATCTTGCGGGTGGTGGACTCGGTTTTCTTTTCCGGCTTGACGGTGGTCTTCGACATATCATTGTCCTCACGGTTTGGGTGATGCCGGGCCATCCGATGATGGTGTCCATGCAATCGCGCCGCGCAACCTGCTCGATCCCGGCGGCACTCATTCAAGCACTCGGCGGCAGGAAGAAAATTGCTTTTTTGGCGGTGCGCGATGGCTATTGCTGGAAGTTTTTTTCCTCTTGGCGGCTTGGCCGGCGCAAGCGCGCCATGACGCACTTGCTCATGTTTCTCGCCTCCACCCGCCCACTCCCCCCATGCTAGAATCCGCCCCTTCGAATCTGGAGGTAGACGCGTGCGCAAACTGGCGGTGGTAATGGCGGTGCTGGCCCTGGCGGGCTGTGACAACGAAGTCGAGGGTGTGCACAAGCAGGTGGCCGAACACTTGCAAAACCCCAAGACGGCCAAGTTCGCCAACGTGCGCTTCGACACCCAGGGCTCGATCTGCGGCCAGGTGCGTGGCAAGGACGACGCCGGCCAGTTCGAGCCCTATCGCAGCTACGTGGCGATCAAGCACGATGGCCAGTACGAAATCCTCATCGACCAGACTGGCAACAACCTGCGTATCCGCGAGGTGTGCGGCGGTGCCGAACTGCAGCGCCGCGCCGACGAACTGGCCGAACAGCCCGCGCCGGAAGGTTGGGACGTGGAGGTGATCCAGGGCCCGAACATGGGCGCGCTGACCGACATGACCGCACGCTTGATCGAGAAGGGCATCCCGTCGTCGGTCGAGTACCGCGAGGGCAAGCCGGTGGTGCTGATGGGGCCGTTCCCGAGCAAGGCCGAGGCCGAGGCACGCAAGGCCGAGGTGATGGGCAAGCTGGGCACCGACTCGATCGTCATCCAGCATGGCGCCAAGCGCTGAGCCTGCGTAGTTCTTGCAATTCCTGGGGCTGCTGCGCGCAGCGTGGTGCCTACCTCCCGCCATGCGCTCTACCTGTAGGCGCCAGCCTTGCCGGCGATGGGATGTGCAGCGCTCCCGGAACAGCCTCGCGGTCCAACTGTCACACCCTCAAGGTCACAGCTATGCTGAACAAGGCAGGATCAAGCGGGGGAAACACCTCATGGCAACGCTGGAACGGGCCATCGCGGTGGCCATCAAGGCTCATGAAGGGCAGTACGACAAAGGTGGGGCGGCCTACATCCTTCACCCATTGCGGGTAATGGAACGGGTGGTGACCCCAGAGCAGCGCATCGTCGCGGTGCTGCACGACGTACTGGAAGACACTCCGTTCACCCTTTCCGACCTGGCCCGCGAAGGTTTTCCGCTGAAGATCCTCGCCGCATTGCTGGCCCTGAGCCGCCGTGAAGGGGAGAGCTACGAGGCCTTCGTCATCCGCCTGGGCGTCGATCCCCTGGCTCGTCAGGTCAAGCTGGCGGACCTGGCCGACAACAGCGACCTGTCACGTATTCCCCACCCCGGCCCCGCCGACCTGGCGCGGCTGAGCCGCTACCAGCAGGCCAGTGCCTACCTGCAGGCGCTGGCCTGACCGGCATCAGCCGCAGGCCTTGAGGTTGACCGGCCCGACGAACTCGTTGCCACGGCCCATCACGCACGCCACCTGCTGGTTGCGTTGCAGCTCCCAGGTCTGCGGCGGGTAGGTCTTGTTCCAGGCCTCGAACAGTTGCCGGTCCTGCTTGGACAGGCGCAGATCGTACTGCTTGCTCATGTAGAAGTAGGTGCGCGCGATCATCCCGCGGATCGAGGGGCGCGGCATGACCTTCTTGGCCTTGAAGTCGACCTGGGTCAGACAGCTGCCGTACTGGCCATGCTGCTCGGGCAGCCAGCCGAAGCTGTAGTTGCTGCGATCACCGTTGACCTCGCCAATGCTCGGCACCAGGTTGTGCAGGTCGGCCTCGGCGCGCTGGTAGACCTTGTCGTTGCGCGAGCAGTTCTTGCGCCCGCCGCTTTGCCAGCACTGGCGCTGGTGGCCGATCTGCCAGGCCGGGACTATGTGTTCCCACTCGATGCGCGAGGCGCGCTGCAAGTTCTTGCGTGGTTCATAGCCACAGGACGCCAGGTCGACCCTGTTGCCCTTGTACTTGCAGCCGCAATAGAACTCGGTGGATTGCGGCGCGTACAGCTTCCAGGCGACCTTCTTGGCCTCCTGGAAGGTGCGCGGGGCATCGGCGTGGGCAAGTGGGGCGGTCAACAGCAGGCAGGCGACAGCAAAAAGCGAAACTCTCATGCGGGGTCAGTCTTCCTTCGGCACGGTCCAGAAAATCTGCACGCCGCCATCGTCGCGGTGGGCGAGGGTGACGTTGTCGTTCTCGGCGATTTCCTCGAGCAGGGTGGCCCAGTCGTCGGGCGATTCGTGTTCGAGGCGGAAGATCAAGGCGGCGCGGCTGCGCTGGGCGGTGGGGCTGTTGATGATCTTCTGGATGCGCTGACCCAGTTGTTCATAACTGCTCGGTGTTGCGGAGGCGGGACTGGCCACGGGCTTTTCCTTGTTTTGCTGTATGTGCATACAGTATTAAACTGTAGGCCATTTCGCAACAGCAGGTAGGGCGAAAGCCCTATAAGACCGTGGTGGAGGGATTGGTTCCGTCGAAAGCATTGCGGGGCAAGCCCGCTCCCACAAGGCACACATGACCTTCGTGGCAGCGGGCTTGCCCCGCGATGGGCCGGTATGTTCAACACACCAGCCCGAGGTGTATGCCGATCAGTATTCCCAGAAGATCCGCTGCAGCTCCTTGCTGTCCTGGGTCTTGGTCATTGCGACCATGGCCAGGATCCGCGCTTTCTGCGGGTTCAGGTCGTGGGCCACGACCCAGTCGTTCTTGTCGTCAGGCTGTTCGGCGTTGCGCAGCACGAAGCCGCCCTGGTTGACGTGGGACGAGCGAATGATCTGCACGCCGTTCTTGCGCAGCTCCTGCAGGGCTGGAACCACCCGCGACGACACCGAGCCGTTGCCGGTACCGGCGTGGATGATCGCCTTGGCGCCGGCCTGGGCCAGGGCCTTGTAGGCGGTGTCGGTCACGTTGCCGTAGCCGTAGGCAATATCGACGGCCGGCAGGCTGCTGATCTGCTTGATGTCGAATTCGGAGTTGACGGTGTGACGCTTGGCCGGCAGACGGAAGAAGTACGACTTGCCTTCCACCACCATGCCCAGCGGGCCCCATTGGCTCTTGAAGGCTTCGGTCTTGATGTTGACCGACTTGCTGACGTCGCGGCCGGACTGGATCTCATCGTTCATGGTCACCAGCACGCCCTTGCCGCGGGCGTCCTTGCTGCTGGCCACGGCCACGGCGTTGTACAGGTTGAGCATGCCGTCGGCGGACATGGCGGTGCCCGGGCGCATCGAACCGACCACGATGATCGGCTTGTCGGTCTTCTCCACCAGGTTGAGGAAGTAGGCGGTTTCTTCCAGGGTGTCGGTGCCGTGGGTGATGACGATGCCGTCGACATCCTTGCTGTCGGCCAGTTCGGCGACGCGCTTGCCCAGCTTCAGCAGGTCGTCGTTGCCGATGCTCTCGGAGGCGATCTGCATCACCTGCTCGCCGCGCACGTTAGCCAGGTCCTGCAGCTCCGGCACGCCGGCGATCAGCTTGTCGATGCCCAGCTTGGCGGCCTGGTAGGTAGCGCTGTTGGCGGCGCTGGCGCCAGCGCCGGCGATGGTGCCGCCGGTGGCCAGGATCACCACGTTGGCCAGCTTCTGTTGTTGTGCGGCTTCCTTGGCGGAAACGGCGGTCGGCAGCACCAGCAACAGCGCCAGGGCGCTTGGTGCGAAGGTGTTCAGGGCGAATTTCATCATGTCTGCTTCTCTCTTCCTGGGTGAGATGTTCGCGATGTCGCGCGGATACAAAGGCAGATTTCGTACCAGCAACTACCGTTCGTCGTATTTCATCTTTAACCCCCGGAATAGCGGGGGGCATCGAGGCGAGCCACTGCCAGCATTGTGCTCAGCCGTTCGGCTGGCCGAATAAGCGTAGGAAAGGTGTTCGGTTTTTCGGATAAATTGCGGATAATCCGACGGGCGTGACCATGGCCGGGGTGCGCGAATGGATTTGACAAAAGCGGGGCCTGTTTCCATAGTGAGCTACCGCAAACGTTTGCGATCCGATAAAAACCACAAGATTCGGAGTCATTTCCATGAAACTGCCGTTTTCCGGCCGTCCACTGGCCCTCGCCGTGCTGTCTTCACTCATCTTCGCCCTGCCATTGTCCGCCGCCCATGCTGAAGACGCGCCCAAGGTCGCCCTGGTGATGAAATCCCTCGCCAACGAGTTCTTCCGCACCATGGAAGACGGCGCCAAGGCCTACCAGAAAGACCATCCGAACGACTTCACCCTGGTGGCCAACGGTATCAAGGACGAAACCGACACCGGCAACCAGATCCGCATCGTCGAACAGATGATCGCCACCGGCGCCAAGGCGCTGGTGATCGCCCCGGCCGATTCCAAAGCTCTGGTACCCGTAGTGAAGAAGGCCATGGATGCCGGCATCACCGTGGTCAACATCGACAACCGTCTCGACCCCGACGTCCTCAAGAGCAAGGGCATCAGCGTGCCCTTCGTCGGCCCGGACAACCGCAAGGGCGCGCGCCTGGTGGGCGACTACCTGGCCCAGCAGAAGCTCAAGGCCGGCGACCAGGTCGGCATCATCGAAGGCGTGCCGACCACCACCAACGCCCAGCAACGCACCGCCGGCTTCAAGGACGCCATGGCGGCCGCGCAGATGAAGATCGTCTCGGTGCAGTCGGGCAACTGGGAAATCGACAAGGGCAACGCCGTGGCGGCCTCGATGCTCAACGAGTACCCCGAGCTCAAGGCGCTGCTGGCCGGCAACGACAGCATGGCCCTGGGCGCGGTCTCGGCCGTGCGCGCCGCCGGCAAGACCGGCCAGGTGCAGGTGGTCGGCTACGACAACATCAACGCCATCAAGCCGATGCTCAAGGACGGTCGCGTGCTCGCCACCCTCGACCAGGCGGCCAGCCAGCAGGCGGTGTTCGGTATCCAGGCAGCATTGAAAATGCTCAAGGGCGAAAAGCCGGGCGTGGATGCCGACAACGTCATTCAGACCCCGGTCGAACTGATCACCCAGTGATGTTGCGATCCCTGTAGGCGCGGGCTTGCCCCGCGATCACCGGCGTAGCCGGTGCCATGCGCCGCGTTGACTGTTTCGCGGGGCAAGCCCGCTCCTACAGGGGGGGTAGTGCCAACCTAGGAGAGAATGGCCATGCCAGTACCGGCCAATGAAACCGTGCTAGCCGTCAGCGGCCTGGGCAAGACCTACGCCCAGCCCGTGCTCGGCGACGTCACCCTCGAGCTGCGCGGCGGCGAAGTGCTGGCCCTGACTGGCGAGAATGGCGCGGGCAAGTCGACCCTGTCCAAGCTCATCAGTGGCCTGGAGGTTCCCAGCACCGGCCAGATGCTGTATCGCGGCCAGCCCTACAGCCCTGGCAGCCGCGCCGAAGCCGAGCGCCTGGGTGTGCGCATGGTGATGCAAGAGCTCAACCTGCTACCGACCCTGACCGTGGCCGAGAACCTGTTCCTCGACAACCTGCCTAGCCGCTTCGGTTGGATCAGCCAGAAACGCCTGCGCCAACTGGCCACGGCAGCCATGGCCCAGGTGGGCCTTGAGGCCATCGACCCGGACACCCCGGTTGGTGAGCTGGGCATTGGTCATCAGCAGATGGTCGAGATCGCCCGCAACCTGATCGGCGATTGCCATGTGCTGATCTTCGACGAGCCCACCGCGATGCTTACAGCCCGTGAGGTGGAGCTGTTGTTCACCCAGATCGAGCGTCTGCGCCAGCGTGGCGTGGCCGTCGTCTATATCTCCCATCGTCTCGAGGAACTGCAACGCGTGTCCCAGCGCATCGCCGTGCTGCGCGACGGCAAGCTGGTATGCGCCGAGCCGATCCAGCGCTACAGCAGTAACGAGCTGGTCAACCTGATGGTCGGCCGCGAGCTTGGCGAGCATATCGACCTGGGCCGTCGGCAGATTGGCGCCCCCTTGCTCAAGGTCGACAAGCTCAGCCGCGGCGACAAGGTCCGCGAGGTATCGCTTGAGGTCAGGGCAGGGGAGATCTTCGGTATCTCCGGCCTGATCGGTGCCGGGCGCACCGAGCTGCTGCGCCTGATCTACGGCGCCGACCGCGCCGACAGCGGCAGCGTCGCCCTCGGCCAGCCTCCCCAGGTGCTGAGCATCGACTCGCCCAAGGCTGCGGTGGCCGCGGGCATCGCCCTGATCACCGAGGACCGCAAGGGCGAAGGCCTGCTGCTGTCGCAGTCGATCAGCGCCAACATTGCCCTGGGCAACCTCGGTGCGGTGTCCCGGGCCGGCGTGCTCGACCCCGACGCCGAGCGTACCCTGGCCGAACGTCAGATCGCCGCCATGCGCATCCGCAGCGCAAGCCCGGCCCAGGCGGTCGGCGAGTTGTCGGGCGGCAACCAGCAGAAAGTGGTGATCGGCCGCTGGCTGGAGCGTGACTGCCAGGTGCTGCTGTTCGACGAGCCCACCCGCGGCATCGACGTTGGCGCCAAGTTCGATATCTATGGCCTGCTCGCCGAGCTGGCGCGCCAGGGCAAGGCCCTGGTGGTGGTGTCCAGCGACCTGCGCGAACTGATGCTGATCTGCGACCGTATTGCCGTGCTCAGCGCCGGTCGTCTGATCGACACCTTCGACCGCGACCATTGGAGTCAGGACCAGATCCTCGCCGCCGCCTTTGCCGGTTACCAGAAACGTGATGCCCTGCTGCACGACGCAGCCCCCAGGATGGACGCATGAAAACCACAACAAACACCTCGGCCGCCGCGCCCGTGCGCCGCAGCGGCACCTACTTCGGCCTGGGCACCTACCTGGGGCTGGCCGGCGCCTTGCTGGCGATGATCGTGCTGTTCTCGCTGCTCAGCAGCCACTTCCTGTCCTACGCCACCTTCAGCACCCTGGCCAACCAGATCCCCGACCTGATGGTGCTGGCGGTGGGCATGACCTTCGTGCTGATCATCGGTGGCATCGACCTGTCGGTGGGCTCGGTACTGGCCCTGGCGGCTTCCGCCGTCAGCGTGGCCATCCTGGGCTGGGGCTGGGGCGTGTTGCCCGCCGCCTTGCTGGGCATGGCCGTGGCGGCGCTGGCCGGCACCGTCACCGGCAGCATCACCGTGGCCTGGCGTATCCCGTCGTTCATCGTCTCGCTGGGCGTGCTGGAAATGGCCCGCGGCCTGGCCTACCAGTTCACCGACTCGCGCACCGCCTACATCGGCGATGCCTTCGCCTGGTTCTCCAACCCCATTGCCTTTGGCATCTCGCCGGCCTTCATCATTGCCCTGCTGGTGATCGTGCTGGCCCAGCTGGTGCTGACCCGCACCGTGTTCGGTCGCTACCTGATCGGTATCGGCACCAACGAAGAAGCGGTGCGCCTGGCCGGTATCGACCCGCGCCCGTACAAGATCCTGGTGTTCACCCTGATGGGCGTGCTCGCCGGCCTGGCTGCATTGTTCCAGATCTCCCGCCTGGAGGCCGCAGACCCCAATGCAGGCTCCGGTCTCGAACTGCAGGTGATCGCCGCCGTGGTGATCGGCGGCACCAGCCTGATGGGAGGGCGCGGCTCTGTCATCAGCACCTTCTTCGGCGTGCTGATCATTTCGGTGCTGGCCGCAGGCCTGGCCCAGATCGGCGCTTCGGAGCCGACCAAGCGCATCATCACCGGGGCGGTGATCGTCATCGCCGTGGTACTCGACACTTACCGCAGCCGGCGCGCGAGCCGGCGGAACTGAACCATGGCTACCATCAAAGACGTCGCGGCACTGGCGGGCATCTCCTACACCACCGTGTCCCATGTACTGAACAAGACCCGCCCGGTCAGCGAGCCGGTGCGGCTGAAGGTCGAGGCGGCGATCGCCGAGCTCGACTACGTGCCCAGCGCCGTGGCCCGCTCGCTGAAGGCGCGCAGCACCGCCACCATCGGCCTGCTGGTGCCCAACAGCGTCAACCCGTACTTCGCCGAGTTGGCCCGGGGGATCGAGGACGCCTGCGAGCGCAACGGCTATTGCGTGATCCTGTGCAACTCCGACGACAACCCGCAAAAACAGCGCAGCTATCTGCGGGTGTTGCTGGAAAAGCGCATCGATGGGCTGATCGTCGCCTCGGTGGGCGAGGACCAGGACCTGCTCGACAGCCTGGGCAGCGTACGCACGCCGATGGTCATCGTCGACCGCGCCCTGGATGGCGTCGAGGCCGACCTGGTGCGTATCGACCACGAGCAGGGCGCTTACCTGGCCACTCGCCATCTGCTGGAGTTGGGGCATCGCGAAATCGCCGCCATTGCCGGCCCGGTCGACACCGGCGTCAGCCAGCTGCGCCTGGCCGGTTTTCGCCGGGCCATGGCCGAGGCGGGCGCGTCCATCGCTGCCGGGCATGTGCTGCACAGTGACTTCACCAGCCCCGGCGGCCATGCGGCGGCGGTGCGCTTGCTCGATGGCGAGCGACCCACGGCGATCTTCGCCGGCAACGACATGATCGGCTTCGGCGTGCTGCGCGCCGCCGCCGAGCGCAACATCGACGTGCCGGGCGAGTTGTCGGTGATCGGTTTCGACGACATCGAACTGAGCCGCTACGTCTACCCGGCGCTGACCACGGTCGGCCAGTCGATCCGCGAGCTGGGCGAGAGCGCCGCCGGCCTGCTGCTGTCGCGTATTGCCACGCCCGGTCGTGGCGTGGCCGAACAACGCATCGTCGCGCCGCGTATCGTGCTGCGCGAATCCACCGGGCCGCGCCCGGACCTGTTCAATGCTTACCGTTAAGGAATACCCATGAATGCCAAGGTGGTTGTGGTCGGCAGCCTCAACATGGACCTGGTGGCGCGCGCCCAGCGCCTGCCCCGTGGCGGCGAGACCTTGCCCGGCGAAAGCTTCTTCACCGCGCCAGGCGGCAAGGGTGCCAATCAGGCCGTGGCGGTCGCGCGCCTGGGCGCCAGCGTGGCGATGGTCGGCAATGTCGGTGACGACGCCTATGGCCAGCAGCTGCGTCGGGCGTTGCAAGTCGAAGGCGTCGATTGCCAGGGCGTGGGCACCTGCACGGGCGTTTCCAGTGGCGTGGCCTTGATCGTGGTGGATGCCGCCAGCCAGAACGCCATCGTCATCATCCCGGGCGGCAATGGCCTGCTGGGGCCCGAGTCGGTGCGCCGCTTCGACGCGCTGCTGCAACAAGCCGAAGTGATCATCTGCCAGTTGGAGGTGCCGGCGGCCACCGTGGCCTGGACCCTGGCCCGCGGTCGCGAGCTTGGCAAGACGGTGATCCTCAATCCAGCGCCGGCCACCGGCCCGCTGCCGGCGGAATGGTTCGCCCATATCGACTACCTGATCCCCAACGAGAGCGAGGCCGAGGCCCTGGCCGGGGTCAAGGTCGACGACCTGGACAGTGCGCGTCGGGCGGCCGAACGCCTGCGCAAGATGGGCGCGGGCAAGGTGATCGTCACTCTGGGCGCTGAGGGCGCTCTATTGGTCGATGCCGCTGGTAGCCGGCATTTTCCGGCCCCGCGCGTGCAGCCGGTGGATACCACCGCGGCGGGCGATACTTTCGTCGGCGGCTTTGCTGCCAGCCTGGCGCGTGGTCTGCCCGAGGCTGAGGCGATCGGCTTCGGCCAGCGCGCCGCTGCGTTGTCGGTGACCCGAGCCGGCGCGCAGCCGTCGATCCCTTACCTGAAGGAGCTGGCGCCATGAAAAAGACGCCGTTGCTGAATATCGCCCTGTCGCGGACCATCGCCGGATTGGGGCATGGTGACCTGCTGGTGATTGGCGATGCCGGCTTGCCGGTGCCGCCAGGGGTGGAACTGATCGACTTGGCGCTGACTCCCGGCATTCCGGATTTCGCCAGCGTGCTGCGCGTGGTGCTGAGCGAGATGCAGGTGGAGCGGCATGTGCTCGCCGAGGAGGTGTTCCAGGCCTTGCCGCCGGGGTTGGCCGAGGTCGAGCGGATGCACGCCGTTGGCGAGATCGGCCAGCGGGAAGTCATGAGTCATGCTGATTTCAAGGCCCTGTGTCGTCAGGCTCGGGCCGTGGTGCGTACGGGGGAGTGCAAGCCCTATAGCAATATTGCCCTGGTGGCTGGCGTTACCTTTTAGACCGAATGCGAGGGCTTTGCCCTCGATCGCGGCGCAAGGCCGCTCCTACAGAGGGGCAACCCGGTTCGTGTAGGAGCGGCCTTGTGCCGCGAAAGGGCCGCAAAGCGGCCCCTGTTGAATCCATCCCCTAGCAACAAGGAGTGCTGAATGTCCCTCAAAACCTTGCTCCAAGGAGCCGTCCTCATGTCCGCGCTGGCCGCCACCTCCCTGATGGCCGCGCCCCGCGACCTGATCATCGACACCGACCCCGGCGCAGATGACGTGGTGGCCCTGCTGTTGGCCATGGCCTCGCCAGAGGAACTGAAAATCCGCGCCATCACCACCGTGGCCGGCAACGTGCGCCTGGAAAAGACCTCGCGCAACGCTCGCCTGGCCCGTGAATGGGCGGGGCGCGAAGAGATCCCGGTTTACGCTGGGGCAGGGCGACCGATGGTGCGCACGCCGATCTACGCCGCCAACGTCCATGGCGAAGAAGGCCTCACCGGCGTGCAGGTTCACGAGCCGAACAAGCCCCTGGCCAAGGGCAACGCCGTGCAGTACCTGATCGACACCCTCAGCACTGCCGAGCCCCACAGCATCACCATTGCCATGCTCGGCCCGCAGACCAACCTGGCCCTGGCGCTGATCCAGAAGCCCGAGATCGTCAACGGCATCAAGGAGGTGGTGGTGATGGGCGGCGCCCACTTCAACGGCGGCAACATTACCCCGGCCGCCGAGTTCAACCTGTTCGCCGACCCCCATGCCGCCGAGGTGGTGCTGGCCAGCGGCGTCAAGCTGACCTACCTGCCGCTGGATGTCACCCACAAGGTGCTCACCAGTGACGCTCGCCTCAAGCAGCTGGCCGCGGTGAACAACCACGCCAGCAAGCTGGTGGTGGACATCCTCAACGCCTATATCAAGTTCGACATGGACAACTACGGCATGCTTGGCGGCCCGGTACATGACGCCAGCGTCATCGCCTACCTGCTCAAGCCCGAGCTGTTCAAGGGCAAGCAGATCCATATGGTGGTCGACAGCCGTGAGGGCCCGACCTTCGGCCAGACCGTGGCCGACTGGTATGGCGTGCTCAAGCAGCCGGCCAACGTGATGTGGATTGAAGAGGGCGACGCCCAGGGCTTCTTCGACCTGCTCAGCGCGCGGCTGGCGCGATTGAAATAGCCTCGCTTGGCGCGTAGCGCTCGAGCACCTGCTCGATGAAGCTGCGCGCCGCCTCGCCACCACGATCGCGCACCAGCAGGTCGACGGCGATCAGCATCAGTTCCTCGGGGGTGCCAGGGCTATAGGCGCTCTGGCCCTCGTCCCACTTGACCTTGATATCGGCATCGATGCTGTGGCTGCTCATGGGGCGGTTCTCGCTGGGGCCTGGGGGATAGGTTGAATACCGCGTCCTGGCGTTCGAAGGGGAGACGTTTCGCGCTCCGCTTCTTGCAGTAAATCATGCCTTTGCCGCAGGGGCCCTGCGACTTAAGCATAAGCGCCGGGCAGGGGAGAACCGCAGGTTTGGTGCAAAATCCGGTCACGATTGCGTTTCGCGTCTAGCATCGTAGTCAGGCAGAATCGTGCGGTTTTGCAACAAACAGTTGGAGGAACTGTCCGAGAGTGCAGTTCCCAGATCGATTTAGGAGGATTCATGTTCCGTACCCGCGCTTCCCTGGCGACCCTGCTGGTGGCTTCCGTTCTGGCTGGTTGCAGCACTGGTGGTTCTACGGGGGGCAGCAGCGCTCCCGCCACCCCGGCTGACAACCATGGCCGCTGCGAAGCCAGCGGCGCCGATTTCACCATCGGCAAGGTGGCCAGCCCGGAGTTGCTGGAGCAGGCGCGCAAGGCCAGCGGCTCGCAGATGGCACGCGTCCTCACGCCGCATGATGTGATCACCCTGGAATACCGCTCCGAGCGGTTGAACCTGAATGTCGATGACAAGGGTGTGGTCACCCGCGTCAACTGCGGCTGATCCGACCCCGGCGTAAAGCCGCTCCCACAGGGAACGCGCCAACCTCAAGCCATGCGCTTCTCCTGTAGGAGCGGCCTTGTGTCGCGAAAGGGGCGCGCAGCGGCCCCAGGTTCTTAGCCACAGCACAGGTCGCCGGGGCCGCTTTGCGGCCCTTTCGCGACACAAGGCCGCTCCTACAGGGGGACTTGGCCAGCCTTCCAGTTCGAGGTAGCCGATTCCGATGGGCTGCAGCGCAGCCAATAAAAAACCCGCCACAAGTGGCGGGTTTTTTACAGCTATCCGAAATTACTCCGGACGAACCTGTGCAGCCTGCATGCCCTTCTGGCCTTTCTCGGCAACGAAGGAAACGGTCTGGCCTTCTTTCAGGCTCTTGAAGCCGTCGGATTCGATGGCCTTGAAGTGAACGAACAGGTCGTCGCCGCCGCCTGCTGGAGTGATGAAGCCGTAGCCTTTTTCATCATTGAACCATTTGACGGTGCCTTGTTGGCGATTGGACATGAGGTGAATCTCCAGAAACATGATTTTTATCGGGGTGCAACGTTGCCGAGGCCACAGGAGCACCGGCAACATCATAGTGCATTTCTGCGAATCTAGCGCCTCTTACCTTCGCAGGATGTTGATCCAGGGCAAAAGATGCCAGGGATGGACCTGAACGGCCCAAGTTATTTAGGTTTGCAGGCCGCCTGCACCACGCTCTGGGCGCGCTGCATCAGCTTGGCGTCGACGCCGTCCTTGCTGTCGAGGTCCTCGATCTCCTTGTCGGTGAAGTTCTTTTTGATGGTCTGGGCACCGCAGTCGCAGTGTTTTTTCGCCATTGCCGCGTTTACGCCCTGGCCGGTGGCTACTTGCTGGCATTGAGCCATGTAGGCTGCTTCCTTGCCCGCAGGGAAATTGCCCGCATTGGCAGCCAGAGGCAGCAGCAGGGCGCTTGCGGCACAGACGGCCAGAAGAGACAGAACTCGCATAACCAGACACTCCTTGGGTTAAGGTCTCATCAAGAGTAGGTTGCTTCAGAAGGTCTGATAGGAAATTTTCCGTACAAGTTCACCACCCCAGCGTAATTTCCAAATATTTCTACGAGCCACGCAACCTGCGTGCTAGCATGCTTGGCTTGCAGCTCGCCACTTGTAGCTTGCAGCTTCTTTATTACCTTCCAGTCACTCTGGTTCGTCCCTGGCAGGCCGAAAGGTCTCTGCCACTGTGAGGCAGGCTTTCCCGCGGGAAAGGCAGGGCGGATCTTGTACTGGCTCATCCCAACCCACGTGACCTTTGGTAGGGGTCACCACTAGGAGAGGAGGCGCCATGCCCGTTATTACTCTTCCCGATGGCAGTCAACGCACGTTCGACCAGCCGGTATCCGTAGCCGAAGTCGCCGCATCCATTGGTGCGGGCCTCGCCAAGGCCACCCTGGCCGGCAAGGTCGACGGCAAGCTCGTCGATGCCTGCGACAAGATCGACCACGACGCCACCCTGCAGATCATCACCCCTAAAGATGAAGAGGGACTGGAGATCATCCGTCACTCGTGCGCCCACCTGATCGGCCACGCAGTGAAGCAACTGTATCCGACCGCCAAGATGGTGATCGGCCCGGTGATCGACGAAGGTTTCTACTACGACATCGCCTACGAGCGTCCCTTCACCCCGGACGACCTCGCGGCCATCGAAAAGCGCATGCAGCAGCTGATCGATACCGACTACGACGTCGTCAAGAAGATGACCCCGCGCGCCGAAGTCATCGACGTGTTTACCCAGCGTGGCGAAGACTACAAGCTGCGCCTGGTCGAGGACATGCCGGATGAACAGGCCATGGGCTTGTACTATCACGAAGAATACGTCGACATGTGCCGTGGCCCGCACGTGCCGAACACTCGCTTCCTCAAAGCATTCAAGCTGACCAAGCTGAGCGGCGCCTACTGGCGCGGCGATGCCAAGAACGAGCAGCTGCAACGTGTGTACGGCACCGCCTGGGCCGACAAGAAGCAGCTGGCCGCCTACATCCAGCGCATCGAAGAAGCCGAAAAACGCGACCACCGCAAGATCGGCAAGCAGTTGGACTTGTTCCACTTGCAGGAAGAAGCGCCGGGCATGGTGTTCTGGCACGCCAACGGCTGGACCGTGTACCAGGTGCTCGAGCAGTACATGCGTAAAGTGCAGCGCGAGAACGGCTACCAGGAGATCAAGACCCCGCAGGTCGTCGATCGTATTCTCTGGGAGCGTTCCGGCCACTGGACCAACTATGCCGAGAACATGTTCACCACTTCGTCGGAAAGCCGTGACTACGCGGTGAAGCCGATGAACTGCCCGTGCCACGTGCAGGTGTTCAACCAGGGCCTGAAGTCCTACCGCGACCTGCCGCTGCGCCTGGCCGAATTCGGTGCCTGCCACCGCAACGAACCATCTGGCGCCCTGCACGGCATCATGCGCGTGCGTGGCTTCGTGCAGGACGATGCGCACATCTTCTGTACCGAAGACCAGGTGAAGAAGGAAGCCGCCGACTTCATCAAGCTGACCTTGGACGTCTACAAGGACTTCGGTTTCACCGATGTCGCCATGAAGCTGTCGACCCGTCCGGCCAAGCGCGTGGGTTCCGAAGAGCTGTGGGATCGCGCCGAAGGCGCCCTGGCCGACGCCCTGAACGATTCGGGCCTGGAGTGGGAATACCAGCCGGGCGAGGGCGCGTTCTATGGTCCGAAGATCGAGTTCACCCTGCGCGATTGCCTCGGCCGTAACTGGCAGTGCGGCACCCTGCAGTACGACCCGAACCTTCCAGAGCGTCTGGATGCCAGCTATATCGCCGAAGACAACAGCCGCGTGCGTCCGGTGATGCTGCACCGCGCCATCCTCGGTTCGTTCGAGCGTTTCATCGGCATGCTCATCGAGCACTACGCCGGCGTGTTCCCAGCCTGGCTCGCACCGACCCAAGCCGTGATCATGAACATCACCGACAAACAGGCCGATTTCGCCCTCGAGGTGGAAAAAGCCCTGAACGGAAGCGGATTCCGTGCCAAGTCGGACTTGAGAAATGAGAAGATCGGCTTTAAAATCCGCGAGCATACTTTGCTCAAGGTCCCATACCTGCTGGTTATAGGGGATCGCGAAGTCGAAACGCAGACCGTCGCCGTACGCACCCGTGAAGGCAAAGACCTCGGCTCCATGCCGGTGGCTGAATTCACGCAGCTGCTCAACAGCGCTGTCGCCCAGCGCGGTCGCCTAGAATCGGAGTAATGACTATTAAGCGTGAAATGAGAAACGATAAACGAACTGCACCGAAAGCCCCGATCAACGAGAATATCTCGGCACGCGAGGTTCGGTTAATTGGTGCTGACGGCGAGCAGATTGGCATCGTCTCGATTGATGAAGCGCTGCGTATCGCTGATGAAGCGAAGCTGGATCTGGTGGAAATCTCTGCAGACGCGCAACCGCCCGTCTGCAAGGTGATGGACTACGGCAAGCACCTCTTCGAGAAGAAGAAGCAGGCCAACGAAGCCAAGAAGAACCAGAAGCAGATCCAGATCAAAGAAATCAAGTTTCGTCCAGGGACGGAAGAAGGGGATTACCAGGTAAAACTACGCAACCTGGTACGTTTCCTTAGCGATGGGGACAAGGCCAAGATCTCTCTGAGATTCCGCGGCCGTGAGATGGCCCACCAGGAGCTGGGCATGGAGCTGTTGAAGCGGGTCGAAGCTGACCTCGTGGAATACGGCACCGTTGAGCAGCATCCGAAGATGGAAGGACGCCAGCTTATGATGGTCATCGCCCCCAAAAAGAAGAAGTAATCTCCCGGGCACGGCAGGCCTGATGATTATTGTGTAATTTTTATTCGAATGCGGAGTTCCAACATGCCAAAGATGAAAACCAAGAGCGGTGCTGCGAAGCGCTTCCTGAAGACGGCTTCCGGCTTCAAGCACAAGCACGCTTTCAAGAGCCACATCCTGACCAAAATGTCGACCAAGCGTAAGCGTCAACTGCGCGGTGCCAGCCTGCTGCACCCGTCTGACGTGGCAAAAGTCGAGCGCATGCTGCGCGTTCGTTAATTCTGGTTAAGATAGAGGAAGTTACTCATGGCTCGTGTTAAGCGCGGCGTTATCGCTCGTAAGCGTCACAAAAAAATTCTGAAACTGGCTAAAGGTTACTACGGTGCACGTTCGCGCGTATTCCGTGTAGCCAAGCAAGCGGTCATCAAGGCAGGCCAATACGCCTACCGCGACCGTCGCCAGAAGAAGCGTCAGTTCCGCGCACTGTGGATCGCTCGTATCAACGCCGGTGCCCGCACCAACGGTCTGTCGTACAGCCGTCTGATTGCTGGCCTGAAAAAGGCGTCGATCGAAATCGACCGTAAGGTTCTGGCCGATCTGGCAGTGAACGAAAAAGCGGCGTTTGCTGCGATTGTCGAGAAGGCTAAAGCCGTACTGGCTTAAGTACCCACGACAATCATCCGGCGGCGCCTGCGCCGTCGGGTGTAAAACGTCATCGGATAGGGGAAGAGCCTTCAAAAGCTCTTCCCCTATTTTCGTATCTGGAGTCTGTACATGGAAAACCTGGACGCGCTGGTCGCCCAAGCCCTAGAGGCCGTGGAACGCGCTGAAGACATCACTACCCTGGAACAGATCCGGGTTCAATTCCTCGGCAAGAAAGGCGAGCTGACCCAGGTGATGAAGACCCTGGGCAACCTGCCAGCCGAAGAGCGCCCCAAGGTTGGCGCGCTGATCAACGACGCCAAGGAACGCGTCACCGACGTGCTCAACGCACGCAAGGCCGGTTTTGAAGAGGCTGAGCTCAACGCTCGCCTGGCCGCCGAATGCATCGACGTGACCCTGCCAGGCCGTGGCCAGACCACCGGCGGGCTGCACCCGATCACCCGTACCCTCGAGCGCATCGAGCAGTTCTTCACCCACATCGGCTACGGCATCGCCGAAGGCCCCGAGGTCGAAGACGACTACCACAACTTCGAAGCGCTCAACATCCCCGGCCACCACCCGGCCCGGGCGATGCACGACACCTTCTATTTCAACGCCAACATGCTGCTGCGCACCCACACCTCGCCGGTCCAGGTACGCACCATGGAAAGCACCCAGCCGCCGATCCGCATCGTCTGCCCAGGCCGTGTGTACCGTTGCGACTCGGATATCACCCACTCGCCGATGTTCCACCAGGTCGAAGGCCTGCTGATCGACCGCGGCATCAATTTTGCCGACCTCAAGGGCACCATCGAAGAGTTCCTGCGGGTGTTCTTCGAGAAAGAACTGGCCGTGCGCTTCCGCCCGTCGTTCTTCCCCTTCACCGAGCCGTCCGCCGAAGTCGACATCCAGTGCGTGATGTGTTCCGGCAACGGTTGCCGCGTGTGCAAGCAGACCGGCTGGCTGGAAGTGATGGGCTGCGGCATGGTCCACCCGAACGTGCTGCGCATGTCTGGCATCGACCCGGAAGAGTTCCAGGGCTTCGCCTTCGGCATGGGCGCCGAGCGCCTGGCCATGCTGCGCTATGGCGTCAACGATTTGCGTCTGTTCTTCGACAACGACCTGCGGTTCTTGGCTCAATTCCGCTAGGCCCAATCGACGCAACTTTCAGGAGAACAGCATGAAATTCAGTGAACAGTGGCTGCGCGGTTGGGTAAACCCGCAAGTCTCCCGTGACGAACTGGTCGCCCGCCTGTCCATGGCCGGCCTCGAAGTCGACAGCGTAACCCCCGCTGCCGGCCAGTTCAGCGGCATCGTGGTGGGCGAGATCCTCACCACCGAACAACACCCGGACGCCGACAAGCTGCGCGTATGCCAGGTGAGCAACGGCGCAGAGACCTTCCAGGTGGTCTGCGGCGCCCCGAATGCCCGCCCAGGCATCAAGATCCCGTTCGCGATGATCGGCGCCGAACTGCCGGGCGACTTCAAGATCAAGAAAGCCAAGCTGCGCGGCGTCGAGTCGTTCGGCATGCTCTGCTCGGCTTCCGAGCTGCAGATCAGCGAAGAGAACGACGGCCTGCTGGAACTGGCGGCTGACGCCCCGGTTGGCGAAGACATTCGCAAGTACCTGAACCTGGACGACGCCAGCATCGAGATCGGCCTGACCCCGAACCGCGGCGACTGCCTGTCCCTGGCCGGTCTTGCCCGTGACGTCAGCGCCCTGTACGACGTGCCGGTCACCCGCCCGGTGGTGCCAGCGGTACCGGCCGCCCACGACGAAGTGCGCCCGGTCGAAGTCAGCGCCCCGGCCGCCTGCCCACGCTACCTGGGCCGCGTGATCCGCAACGTCGACCTGAGCAAGCCGACCCCGCTGTGGATGGTCGAGCGCCTGCGCCGCAGCGACGTGCGCAGCATCGACGCCGCCGTCGACATCACCAACTACGTGATGCTCGAACTCGGCCAGCCGATGCACGCCTTCGATCTCGCCGAAATCAACGGCGGCATCCGCGTACGCATGGCCGAGGAGGGCGAGAAGCTCGTCCTGCTGGACGGCCAGGAAGTCGCCCTGCGCGCCGACACCCTGGTGATCGCCGACCACACCCGCGCCCTGGCCATTGCTGGCGTGATGGGTGGCGAGCACAGCGGCGTCAACACCGAGAAGACCCGCGACCTGTTCCTCGAGAGCGCCTTCTTCGAGCCGATCTCCGTCGCCGGCAAAGCCCGTTCCTATGGCCTGCACACCGACGCCTCGCACCGCTACGAGCGCGGCGTGGACTCGCAACTGGCCCGTGAAGCCATGGAGCGCGCCACCGCCCTGATCCTCGAGATCGTTGGCGGCGAAGCAGGCCCCGTAGTCGAGACCGTGAGCGAGCAGCACCTGCCGAACATCGCGCCGATCACCCTGCGCGCCGAACGCATCACCCAGATGCTTGGCATGGAGATGGACGCCGCCCAGGTCGAGCAGCTGCTCAACGCCCTGGAGTTGAAAACCAGCGCAAACGGGGCAGGGCAATGGACTGTCACCGTCCCAAGCCACCGCTTCGACGTCAGCCTGGAAGTCGACCTGATCGAAGAGCTGGCCCGCCTGTACGGCTACAACAACCTGCCGGTCCGCTACCCGCAGGCCCGCCTGGCCCCGCAAGCCCGCCCGGAAACCCGCGGCGAGCTGCCGAACCTGCGTCGCCTGCTGGTTGCCCGCGGCTATCAGGAAGCCATCACCTACAGCTTCATCGACCCGAAACTGTTCGAGCTGTTCACCCCAGGCGTCGAGCCGCTGCTGCTGGCCAACCCCATCTCCAGCGACATGGCCGCCATGCGCGCCTCGCTGTGGCCGGGCCTGGTCAAGGCGATGCAGCACAACCTCAACCGCCAGCAAGACCGCGTGCGCCTGTTCGAAAGCGGCCTGCGCTTCGTCGGCCAGCTCGGTGACCTCAAGCAGCAGCCGATGATCGCCGGCGTCGCCACCGGCAGCCGCCAGCCCGAAGGCTGGGCCAACGGCCGCGACGGCATCGACTTCTTCGACGTCAAAGCCGACGTGGAAGCCCTGCTGGGCTACTCCGGTGCCCTGAGCGACTTCAGCTTCGTCGCCGGCAAGCACCCAGCCCTGCACCCAGGCCAGACCGCCCGCATCGAGCGCGACGGCAAGGAAGTCGGCTACCTCGGCGCCATCCACCCGGAGCTGGCCAAGACCCTCGGCCTCGACCGCCCGGTGTTCGTCTTCGAGCTGGTGCTCGGTGATGTCGTGGAAGGCCGCCTGCCGAAGTTCAGCGAGCTGTCCAAGTTCCCGGAAACCCGCCGTGACCTGGCCTTGATCGCAGGTCGTGATGTGGCTTCTAGCTCGGTGCTTGAAGTAATTCGTGACAATGCAGGCGAATGGCTCACAGACCTCAGGCTGTTTGACGTCTACCAGGGTAAAGGCATTGATCCTGATAGAAAAAGCCTGGCCGTCGGCTTGACCTGGCAACATCCATCGCGCACTCTTAACGACGATGAGGTGAATGAAACCCTGCAAACCATCCTCACCTCGCTTGAACAAAGGTTGAACACCACGTTAAGGAAATAACGGCATGGGTGCTCTGACGAAAGCTGAGATGGCCGAAAGGCTGTACGAGGAGCTGGGGCTTAACAAGCGTGAGGCCAAGGAGCTGGTCGAGCTGTTTTTCGAAGAAATTCGGCACGCGCTTGAAGACAACGAGCAGGTCAAGTTGTCCGGTTTCGGCAACTTCGACCTTCGCGACAAACGCCAGCGGCCGGGCCGCAACCCTAAAACAGGGGAAGAGATCCCGATCACCGCGCGCCGTGTCGTCACCTTTCGTCCAGGGCAGAAGCTGAAAGCCCGGGTAGAGGCCTATGCTGGAACCAAGCCATAACGACGAGCTGCCCCCCATCCCGGGCAAACGCTACTTCACCATCGGTGAAGTCAGCGAGCTCTGTGCGGTAAAACCGCACGTGCTGCGCTACTGGGAGCAGGAATTTCCGCAGCTCAACCCGGTGAAGCGCCGTGGCAACCGGCGGTATTATCAGCGGCAAGACGTGCTGATGATCCGCCAGATCCGCGCTTTGCTGTATGACCAGGGCTTTACCATTGGCGGGGCGCGGTTAAGGCTCTCCAGTGATGAGGTCAAGGATGAGTCCAGCCAGTACAAGCAGCTGATTCGGCAGATGATTGCGGAGTTGGAGGATGTGTTGGTGGTGCTGAAGAAGTGACCTGGTTGACGACGAGTGGAAATTTTTGAAAAAAAGCTTCCATTATTCAAAAGGTTAGGTTAAATTCTTCAACGTTCTCAGCGGTATCGAGAATGATGTCGGGGCGTAGCGCAGCCCGGTAGCGCACTTGCATGGGGTGCAAGGGGTCGAGTGTTCGAATCACTCCGTCCCGACCAAAATACTCCAAAGAATCCAGTCACTTAGCGGTGGCTGGATTTTTTTATGGCTGTCCGCTTTTCTCTCGTTAACAATTTCCCTCACTTTCTGCCCCGCCGAATTTCAACTGTTAGTTAATCAAAAATTCAGAATCGGCAGAGTCTTGGTAATTTGCGTCCGCTCATACGGAGTGGCAATTACCCCTCCGAGTTTCGGTGGCCTCGAGCTCACCTTGCGAAGGCATACGACTTCGCGTTCCGTAGAATTCCTAACCGCGAAGCGGAGCCTAATTCGATAGCAAGCAAGAATCGTATCTACATTGCAGGCTTGTCCTTGCACGGAGCCGTAAGCCTACCGTCGGTACCGGTGAGTCGTGGATGAAATCGAGACCAGCTTTTGTAGAGTGATAGGAGGTTCCTATACAATGCGCCCTTATCACCTTGGACGACTGGATGGGTCCTCCAGGCCGGACCTCTGGTACTGGAAAGGGTAAGCATTTTGGGATGGGGCCAATGACTTCGATGCACGATGGCAAGATAGACGCCCATTTTTCTGGGCATGAGACGTTTCCGCTTCGTCAGATGTGGCTAAAAAAAGCGGTTGAGACCGCAGATGCAGATGGGCTCGTGCCCAAGACCACTTTCACTGACGATAGGGCTATCGCAGAATTCGGTGTAGGCCGAAACATGGTTGCGGCTATCAAGCATTGGGCACTTGCGTGTGATGTTTTGGTGGAGGATGAGTCACGACGTAATTTCCAGCTCAGCCCGGCAGGTAGAGAAATCTTCCTCGATGAGGGTTTGGATCCATTCTCTGAAAATCCTACTACCGCATGGTATGCACATTGGTGCTTGGCCGGTCGCGGGAACCGTTCCACCACATGGTATTGGCTTTTCAATGTATTCACCTCGCAATCATTCAGTCGAGACGAGGCGCTGCCTACGCTCACCAAATTTGCCCAAGCCATTTCTGGCGGGAGAAAACTGTCTAGCGCAACGCTGAGTCGCGATTTGGATACATGCTTGCGAGGATACGCTCCTAGATCCGCAATGTCCTCGGTTGAGGAAGCTGCTGAGCCTATGCTTGCTGAGCTCGGTTTACTCCAAGAGGAGCGAAAAGGCGTCTTCTCCTTCCGGCGCGGACCTAAATCAACGCTTACTGACGCTTTCTTCACATGGGCCCTCCTCGATTTTTGGCAGCGGCACCGGGTAGGTGAATCTTCCCTCACATTTGAAACCACAGCCTACGCGCCAGGCTCTCCTGGTCGAGTCTTCAAACTCGATGAGGAATCAGTAGCGGAACGTCTTTTCACTTTAAGTGAGCTTACTGACGGCAAGCTACGGTGGTCTGATACCTCCGGACTACGTCAGGTTTACCGCGGTGATTTTGAATGTGAATTGATGATGGCCAAATTGTTGAGAGAGTCCTATGTCCGTTGAGCCTGATGTTTTGCTCGAGCCCGCGCCAGTGAGAATCGAACGACACTATCGGCGCTCAGTCCGGATAGATGCAGATCTTGGACGGGATGATGCTTTGGACGGCTATGTGCTGACCGAGACTGCACGTGAAGCGCTTTCGATCATGACGCGACAGATCGTTGGCAGTAGTCAGCGCGCGTTCACTTGGACAGGTCCTTATGGAGGAGGGAAGTCGTCTCTGGCTCTCGTCCTAGCTGCTGCTATCGCCGATGATGCATCATTGCGCGAAAAGTCGGAGTGCTTCGTTGATAAGGTTCCCTCATTTCGAGAGGCGTTTAACACTGACGATGGCAGCTGGCTTGTTATTCCGGTTGTTGGACGTCGCAGCAGTATCCTCGCAGAACTTTCCAAGTCGCTTAGTAAAGCCACCGGTCGGTCGGAATCAGCTGATAGCTCAGATGCATTGATACATGCGTTGGTGAGTGAGGCTGAAAAGGATGGCCGTGCCGGCGTACTTCTAATTGTCGACGAAATGGGGAAGCTGCTTGAGGCATCAGCCGCGGGTGGTGACGATGTTCACTTCTTCCAAGATCTGGCGGAAGTCGCGGCTCGGAGCCGGGGAAAACTAGTCGTTTTGGGTGTTCTTCATCAGGCGTTCCGACAATACGCATCCCGTCTTGGCATTGAAGCAAGAGAAGAGTGGGCTAAAGTTCAAGGGCGTTTCTCAGACGTCTCTTTTGTTGCCACGGGTGATGAAGTAGTCGAGCTCATAGGAAGGGCGATCCATTGCGATATTGCCCATCCAAACACAGCCGATATGAGCGACACTATTGGAGCTGCCATTTCCGGCCGTCGTCCTGCAGTAGGGTGTGGTATGGGATCTCTTCTTGATAAGTGTTGGCCACTTCATCCAATAACTGCAGCGTTACTTGGACCTGCTTCTCGTAGGCAGTTTGGCCAAAATGAGCGAAGTGTTTTTGGGTTTCTAACATCGCTTGAGCCCCACGGTTTCCAAGATTTTCTTTCGACTTGGGATCAGCAATCTGTTTATGGGCCAGATCTTTTTTGGGATTATCTGCGAGCAAATCTTGAGCAGGCCATTCTCGCTTCTCCTGACGGGCACCGCTGGGCTCAGGCTGTTGAGGCAGTAGAGCGCGCTGCTTCCAAGGGTGCCACAGAAATAGAAATTTCGCTGGCAAAAGCACTCGCGTTGATCGACATGTTCCGCAGTGTTTCGGGACTTGCGGCAGATGAGGCTGTGCTGCACACCGTTTTACCTGGCTACTCGAAAGTTGAGATAGCCCGGGCTATGGAGCGCTTGGCGACTTGGCGGGTGGCGCTCTATCGAAGTCATCTCGGGGCCTGGACCATTTTTGAGGGCAGCGACTTTGATATTGATCAAGAAGTCGCGAAAGCTCGGGCGACGTTCGTGGAGGCTGACACGAAAGCATTGACGGCGCTGGCGAGTTTGAATCCGATCATCGCCAAGCGTCACTACCACTCCACCGGTACGTTCCGATGGCTAGGTGTGACTATGCATTCTGTGCAAGAAGCAGAGAGATTGTCGAAAAGCTACGAACCCGATAGTGGAGAGTTTGGTAGGCTGGCATTGGTTCTCCCTGAACGTGCGTCCACGCTCGAGGATGTGGCTAGGACCCTAAGCAAGCTGCAGAGTAACTCGAAGAAGACGCTGTTCTTCGGCATCCCGCCTAACCACCAGCTCATAGCTGACCTTGGTGCTGAGCTTATGTCATTGCGACTGGTTTACGAGAGCAGCCCTGAATTAGAGGGAGACTCGGTTGCTAGGCGCGAGGTGGCTGCGCGTTTATCTTCTGTAAAGGGCGCGATAGAAGAAGCGTTGCGTGAGGCTGTCGCGCGTGCCGAGTGGTTGTACGAGGGGCACTTTATAAGACCGGCTAGCCTGTCCTCACTTGCCTCGGACGTGGCAGCTCGAACCTTCAGCTCTGCTCCTCAAGTGTGGAGTGAGCTCGTAAATAGAGATGCCCTATCCAGTAATAGCGTGAAAGCACGCCGTGATCTGCTCCATCGTATGGTTCAAAATCCGCATGAGGAATGTTTAGGCATCGAGGGATACCCTGCAGAGCGGGGTCTGTACGAAACTCTTCTTTCCTCAACGGGGCTGCATCGTTTGGATAAGCAAGGAGTTTGGGGTTTCCAAGCACCCAAAGCAAGCAACTCGAGGAATTTCCATCCTCTGTGGAATGCAGCACTCAAGAAGTTCGCCAGCCAAATTGTCGGTCCGGTAGGGGTTAGGGAGCTTTACACCCTTTGGAGCGGCGCTCCCTATGGAGTGAAAAGTGGAATGCTCCCAGTGCTTGCTGTGGCGTTAATGCTCGCTCACTCTGACAAGGTTGCTATCTATCGGGACGGGATCTTTGAGCCTCGATTTACAGACGTCGACGTGGACGAAATGCTGCAAGACCCTAGCCGCTTTGCGCTTCGGTGGGTTGATGAAGATCTTGAAAAATCCCAGCAGCTTAAAACTATCTCGGCTGTACTGATTAAGTGTGGTTTTGAAGCTACTTCCGAATCTCCGCTAGATATTGCCAGAGCGCTTGTAAAGGTCATTTTCACTCAACCGTTGTGGACAAGGCGTACGCAGCAGTTGTCGGGGCTGGCACGTGCTGTCCGCGATCTCTTGGTGAAAGCATCTGATCCACATCAGCTGCTGTTCGTAGATCTACCGAGCGTTTTTGAGAATGGCGCTGTGCGAGATGGAGCTCTCCTTGAGAGTGTTCTATTGGAGCTAACAGAAGCGTTTCCAGCAATGTTGAGAAAGGTAGATAACCGGCTAGCAGAAGCCATTGACGCCAAAGAAGGAGATGATCCCGAACTCAGGGAGCGTGCCGGTTACGTCTCCAAAGCTACTGGAGATCTCCGCCTTGAGGGCTTTGCACTCCGCTTGCAGGAGCGGGATGGCACGGTTTTGGGGATGGATAACATACTGAGCCTGGCAGCGAAAAAGCCCCCACGCGATTGGACTGATTTAGATGTAGACGCTGCCTTGATTGCAGTAGCTGATCTGTCGCTTGCTTTCAGGAGGGCCGAAGCGCTGATCGCGGTGAATGGTAGAGCACCAGGGCGTGAAGCCTTCTCTATTGTGATTGGTTCCGGCGGGTCGTCAGATGTGGTCAACAAGACCTTTGAGGTTGCCGGCAGAGATAGGGAGGCAGTTTCAGGTGCAGCCACGAAGGTTCTGGAGTTACTGCGTAACTCCGGGCTTGAGGGGGATCTGCTCCTCGCAGCTCTTGCTCGGGCTGGATCCACGATCGTGAACGAAGGGCCAGGTCATGCGTGAGCGTCATCTGTTGGGGCTTTCTGGGGGACGTGATAGCGCTGCTCTAGCGGTATACATCCGCCAGACCAGGCCCGAATTGGATATCGAATATTTCTTTACCGACACCGGTGAGGAGCTGCCAGAGGTGCAGGACTTTCTCGGCCGGCTTGAAGGATTTTTGGGTAAGCCAATCCTGAGGCTGAATCCCAGGAGAGATTTTGAGTTCTGGTTAAGGGAGTACAACAATTTTCTTCCTTCACCTCAGACACGCTGGTGTACGCGGCAATTGAAGCTTGCACCCTTCGAGGAGTGGACTCGACCGATGCTAGCGGCAGGTGAGAAGGTTTTCTCTTACGTCGCAATCAGATCCGATGAAGACTATCGCGAAGGGTATGCCTCAAAGCATGAGAGCCTTAAGGTAGTGCTCCCTTTCCGTGAGGAGGGAGTAGATAAGCCCGGGGTTATCGAGATCCTGGAGTCCTCTGGTGTCGGCTTGCCCGAGTATTACGAGTGGCGAAGCCGAAGCGGTTGCACCTTTTGTTTCTTCCAACAAAAAATTGAATGGGTTCGACTGCGCGAACGGCACCCTGGCGCTTTCGAAGAAGCTAAGGCGCTGGAAAAGACAGCTTTGGATCATGGATCACCATTCACCTGGACTAAAGGTGAGCCGCTTTCTGATTTAGAAAAACCTACGCGCGTCGCTGCAATCCGTAAAGAATACGAAGCTCGTAAATTACGTGCCAAAGCACGGCGGTCAAGAAACCCTCTACGTCCATGGGAATACAACATGGATATCGATGATATTTATGGGGTCGATGAGGCTGACGGGGGCTGTAACATCTGTCATAAATAAAGCGGTCGCCCCAGTAGTGCTCTGCGGTTCCCCTAAACCAATGTGTACAAATGGTAACGAGCTGCCGAATTTCTCGACTATGTAATATCCTGGTCTGTTAAACTTGGTACGGCATTTGCAAAAAAAATTGCGAATGCCGTCCGTGTCATATTGAGTTAGGCGTGCCAAACGGCCAGCACTAGCTTTGCTTTATTCTGTCCGTTGCTAAGCCAGTTATCATGATTGATTAGGAATTTCAAATCTCTCATGGAGCTAGGCTTTTCTTTGCAGTAAATCAGTAGCGTCTCGTTTATGAGTTTGTTGCCGGCCTTGAGTTGTACCCCCATATATGCGCGTAGTAACTCTTCATTGATAGAGGCTGGAAACGCCTCAATGATGGAGCTCATACTTTCTCGATCTATATGAAGTTCGTCTGAGTTCCCTCTGCTCATGGCGTGTCCCGTTAAAGGGGTTCCTGCAAGTACAGACTCAGGGTCAGCTTCCGATAGTGTGCCGGCTAGTAAGGCAGTCCCTTGCAAATGCCAGCTAGACAACCTTCGCTGGAGTCCGACTCTCGATGCTCTCGAGCTATAGGTGGCTGCGATACTTTGAGCTTGGTCGAGGCGAAGCTCGCCTAGACCGGACCAGCCGTTTACAAAATCTTCCGCAAACTCTTGTATTGATGGTGTTCGGATGTTTCTTAAGTTCCATCCCAGGATTTCAGTTTCCGTATCGGTCGCTGTCGAGCTGAGGTAGACCATCGCCTGGTTTTTTTCTTGATTCAAGGGGCGCGAACGAACCCCGCTTATAAGCAATAATGATACCTTGTCGAATGCATCCTCTTTGGCTTGAGCAAGATCACATGCTTGCGTTAGATTAAGCCACTCTGTGCCATCATTAGAGCGTAGTACCATGCCAAAGCGAAGGCTCTTCTTTAGCCATTGCGCTTTGTTTAAAGCAGAGGACTGGGCAGGGTAAGTCGTATGATCAAGACTTGGTCCGCCACGCCACTCCATACTTCTCATAAGCCCTCGAATAGCTGCTCGAGAATCGCCTATCTCGGCCACTGGGGCTATAACATTTGTGTTGCGATGCTCCATCAATGAGTCGCCGAGCACGCGAAGTGAACTACGTATTCCAGTATACGACTCCAGTGCTGTCAGTAAGTGGCGACTAATGCATTCCTCCACGTAGCGGCAAAAGTCATCATTGTCCAATGTTGCTGTTTCGTGGAGTATGTCCATGGCTTGCAAGTCTAGCTCCCAAAGCTTATTTGCTTGGTCTCGAGCTGCAAGCTCTAGTCCTTTAGATGTCTCACTTACAAAGTCTTCGACTGCTGAAACGAATGGTCTGTCGGACGCTAGCTGATGCAGCGCAGTCTTCCAGTGGATTAAATCATCATCAGTCATAGGTTTGCCCATGATGCGCATTCTGGAACTTGATGCTTTCAGAAGTGGGCGGATACTGCGAAACTCGGACTGCAGTTGCGTGACGTGGGTTGACATCAATATAACTTGGAGTGGGTTGTCGCAGTCTTTGTGTGCGGTTATTACTGTGTCTATGAAGGGGAGCGTTTGCTGATTGGAGTTTCGAACTAAGTAGTAATCAACTATTATCAGGTCGTAGAATTTATCCGCAGGGATGAGCGGGGAGGAGTAGAAATCGATGTTTTTCGTCAGAAGTCCGCCATCTTCTAATAATTTTAGTACGCGTCTTACAGGTGCAGCGTTATCATGTCGGGCCTCTAATATTTTATGAACTGCGTCACTTAATCGGGTTGGCGCTTCTTCGAGTATGGCCTTATCGGAAAGCGGTGTGGCAAGGTCAGGAATTGTTTCTATTTTCAGACCATGCTTGGTTAAGACGCCGATATATGCCTCATAGTCAGGATCGTGAGGATCTCCAAGCAGTGCTGCGACGTCACCGTCGATGGAGAGCAGGTCTGCGGTACAAATATCGTTAGATAAGTCATCATCAATTATAGCAATTTTGATGATTTTTGCGTCTTGCAGAGATTTTTTGAGATCCATACCTATTCCTTGGGAAGCTCAAGTACAAAGCCCCGAAAACGGCCGTCATCGTCCGCTGAATCCAATACAAGCTTTGCTTCGTGATAAGTGGCAACCTCGGCTGCAATGAAAAGCCCGAGACCTTGGCCGCGTGGCCTTAGTGAAAAGCCCGCCGTGAATATTCTATTTTTATCGGCAGGTGAAATTCCAGGGCCGTTGTCCCTTAGAGTTAATGTCCGTGATTCAGGGTCAAGTTCGATGGAGATGCATCTGTCAGTTTGGCCCGGCTTGATACTTTGTTGTACCCAGTAGATGGAGTTTGTGATCAGGTTCTCAATTGCCAGGCTTACAAAACCTCGAACCATATTTACCTTTACTGGTCGAAGCTCTGGTTCATTTGAGATTATCAGCTTGCATTTTACTTCGTGGCGTTCAAATCGAGCCGCATAACCTTCAATTATGGTGTTTAGCAAGGCCGATAGGTCAAATACCTCTTTTCTATGTCTGCCGGACGGAGTGAGTGGGTCTAGTTGACGTAACCGAGTATTGATAGCTTTGATTTCAGCGTCTAGTTTTCCGAGCAGTGCTTTGGTTTGTGGTGATTCATCTTTAGACAGTTTTTGCATTAACTGCCTAGTGTGACCGGTTGTTCTCGTTAGCTCGTGGAGTACGCCCGACATAACCGTGCCAACTCCGGCTAGCTCAAGAATGTCTTCGCGGCGTTCTCCTGCTAGTTTGCTTGCCTCTTCGAATCTTGTTACTTCATTCTTTATGAAGTGAAGATGGTCTGCAATGGACTGAACAGAGCCTTGAACTTCTAGCGGAACCTTTGAGCGGATGTCAGTTAAGCCTTGTTCAGCTTGAACGACCCTCGCCCTTATCGTAGCTGGGGCGCTTTCGACAATGTCATCAAGTTTTGCTTTTTTCTCCTCGTGACCTTCATGTCCGATGTATCGCCGTAGCTCATCAATTGCGAATTTTGTCAGCATTTCTCGGACGAGGTTAGATTCAGGAGATTCGATAAGTCCTTCACGGTTTGAACGATCAACTAAGCCGGGATTCTCTGCTCTGGAAATCTCTAATGCGCCTACAGTTTGTATTCGGTTGACTGCAAAGCCCCCGCGTTTTAGCGCTGAGCTGTCTAAACCCAACCAGTCTTCACCGGTAGACTGTCCTGAGAATCCTACGCGAAAGCCGTCGCGATAAATTGCTATCCCGCCACTCCATATGTCAAGCTCTGCTTTCGCTGCCTTCCAGTTGCCATGTAATGTCGCTTGTTGGCGAAGTCTGTCACGGTTGAACCAGCGAATTGTCGCACGGATAGGGCCAATTTTTTTTAACGCAACTATGCTAGTGGTTAGCGCATGAGTAAGTTCGCTGGTGGTTCTTACAGTTATTTCTGGTTCGTTTCCCCGTTGATAATCAATTAGCTCAGTTCGCAGTGCTGGTCCGTTATTATCACTCAGTTCTTTTGGGTTGAATTCCAGCTCTATGTCGGTCTGAACGAGGTCGGTTAATAGTTTCTTCATTCCTTCAATGGGGATGCGGGCACCACCATTTATGTGGATGTCGATAGGAAAACCTAATATTTTTGTCTTTTCGATTGTGCCAGCTTGCAGGTTTTTATCTGCTCCTTCATTTGTTTCTTCCGGCTTTACGAATGGATTTTGCAAGCGACGGAGGAAATCTCCAATTAGCTTGTTCCTTATTTTTTCCTCGGTCCAGTGACTCTTCAAGGCCGAAATCGTTATGACTGTTCCCGATTCAGTCTGTCGAACGCGAGTGCTAGATTTTATGTCTAGACTTATGTCGTTGATGTCCTTGGTAGGGTCGTCAAATAATCGCCAATCAAAAAGTATTTCGTGTGCGTTTCCACCCTTGCTCCAAGAAGTTACTTTGGCACTGTCTCCAAGGCGCATCATTGCTAAGCGGCCGATACCTTTATTGCCTAAGATTTTGCGGCTAAGATCCTTGGAGTTATTGGTTGTTAATTTGGATGGTGTTCCAATTGCTAGGAATACGGATTCAAGTGTTTTTGCATCCATTCCGCAGCCTGAATCTTCAATAGAAATATAATTGAGTGATTCAATTGTTCGTGTTGCTTGCTCAGCTGTGGGGTGAGAGTCGAATTCCTCAAGTAGCTCTATTACTCTTGAGTGTTCGCTAGTGCCGTAGGTTTGTTCGGTGATTTCTTTTTTTATTTCTTGTATGACTGCTTTGAATGTTGGGGTGCCTTTGCTTCTATTGATCTTGCTGATGCTCTCGTCAACTACTGGCTGAGGCACAGGGATATGGATGTCAATTTTTACTCTGGGGGATTCTGCGTCAAACGCATTTTTAATGAGCTCATTAATTGCGACCTCGTCTGAGGTGATCAGTTCTGCACCAAGATGCACTAATGTCCTAGCTGCTACCGAAAATGTTGCCACGTGATTCAATTCCCTGAATAGATGTTAATAAGTACAGGTTTAAGCCAGGAGGATGACTTTACATCGACCTACTATCCATGAAGCCAGAGCACCCTGTAGCCATAGGGTCAAGATCCTCCCTAGGTTAGCATTTGTAGATGATGCCATGATGATGTCGTGGTCTCAATGCATGCCAGCCTCAGCTCTGTAGTGGTCAACTCGGCCTTCAATTGCTTTAAGTCGCAGCTTCAACTGCTCGTTAAGCAACATTCCGTGCACGCCTGAGTGAATCTCGCGATGGCAGGACGGGCAGACAGCACCTACGTATCGAGGGTGGTCGAGGCCTCCGTCGGAGAGCCGATTTACATGATGCGGTTCGAGGTACGGGGATCCATCCTTCTTAATGAAGGGGGCTGGTTTTTCACAGCTTTCACATAAGCCTTTGGCACGCATGAGGACGTAGTGAGCGACCTTTCGGCTGCGCTGGTAAATTTTGCGTTGCGCTGATTGGCCCATTGCATTCGTTACCGGCTTGCAGGCAGCCAGTGCGGCTATCCGAGCAGCCGTTGACGAATCTGCGAGTTCGACCTCTGCCTCTAACTCAGTTTCGATGTTCAGCTCTGGACTACCCACAGGTACCAATCTGAATACAAGAGCAGTGCGGTCCTCGCCATCAACATCCGGCTGGGTTCGTTCAAAGACGTCGGCGCAGCAGAACTCACCTATGTAGCGATTACCTTTTCCTTTACCGAGCGATGTGAACAGATGAAGCGCACGACCTGTCTCAGCATGCTCAGCGACAGCTCTATTGCCTCGGTTCAATGTCATAGGCCCACGCTGCCCCTCACCGGTGTAGAGAAACGCACCGTTCTCCCAGCGGTCGGCATAGCCGTATTGTTCGCCACTATCACCTGTAAACAAGAAAATCACTGGGTGGGTAGCGGATGCCGCTATGCCGCTCTGCCGGCTACCCCCGAATGGCCCGTTGATTTCAGTCACGCGATCGTAAATGGCCCCAGGCTCGAACTGCAGGACTGGTTCTAGACCAGTGCTTTGCAGCTCGATAATGGTAAACCCACGCTTTTCTAAATAGCGGTTTGTGAGGTGTCCGCCAGGGAATTGGCCCACTGCGATACCGGTAGCCAAGGAGACTATTTTCTTTGCTGGGTACGATGTACCCCCTACAGCAATCGCGTAGCGGTGGGCAGGGTTCGTCTCCCAACCATGCCACTCTCGTCTTCCTCTAAAGTCGCGGTCAAATTCCAGCAAAGCCTCGTCAATACGTTCCTTCGATACAGCTTTGATCGCCACGTGCGCTGCCCTTTGTCGCCGATGTTTGTAGGAAATTTCCCCATCGTCGCCAAAGTGATCAAACGGTTCAAGAAAAACTGGCAAAGCGCCACTGCGATCGTAGCGTCCGCGCGCGAGTTCGTATGCGTATCAGGTCCATATTCGTTGTGGCAGCAGGCGTGCCCAGGGTCTACGGAATCGGATTTTCCCTCTTCTCTGTAGTCCGTTTCCGAAACATACTTCTACCCCCTTACAGCCCGTTGCAGCCGCTGCATCACCCATCTAGTCTCGCCAAGTCGCTGCCAATTCAGCGACCGGTTTTGACAGACCGGGAAGATAGTAACGCGCGTGCATGGCCGTCTATGGTGGCTGTACGTGGGGCACTTCGGTGCGCCGGTTTCCTATTTTCCCGGTCTGTCAACCCGCGTACAGCTGCCACCTTTCTGTTTGACAGCAGAGAACGGTAGCTCCATTTGAAAATAGGAGCTCTACCATGCTGAAAATAGTCCCCGATCCACCCCTACACGACAAATACACCACCCACACCCTCGAAGACCTCCTGGTCCAGATCTCCGAGTACCTCGTCTGCGCCCTGACCGTCAGCCAGCAGACCGTCCTGCTCCACGCCAAACCCCCAGGTCAGGTCCTGACCCTCGCCGCCATGCACGAAATCGACAGCGCCCGCACCTTGGTGGAGGTGGCGCTGAGCCGCGTGCAATCCCGGCACTGACCTGGCGAGCCTGGGCTCGCACTGGATGTTCACCGATCAGGCCCCGCGCCGTTCGCGGGGCCGCAGGAGGAATGGTATGGATAAGGAATTGCAAATCCCGCGCATCAAGAAACTCGCCACCACCGGCGTCGGGCATTTTGGCGAAGGCGCGCAGGTGAGTGTGCAAGACCCGCTGTTCCGCGTGGTGGCGGGGCATCCGCTGGACCATGCGGTGGAGCAGGCGACCGTGCTGATGTGTGCGGTGCACATGATCAGTGATCTGGCGATGGTGGAGACTGATCATCTGCCTACGCTGCTGACGGCGGTGCATTACCTCAGTGGCATGGCCAAGGCGTTGGCCCAGGATGTGAATCATGGGTTGATGGTTGTGCGGGGGGCTGAGTAGGGGAGGGTATCTGGCTGGGGGCTTGGTTGTCTGGGCGGGCGCTATCGCGGGGCAAGCCCGCTCCCACGAGTCCGCGCCTGCGAGCCCGATTCCTCGAACCCGGTCCCACAGGGCTGCTCCCGCGTTTCGGATAGCCGTTATGGCGCCAGGTTCACGCCGTTACAGCGGCCCTTGGTGGAGAAATCGTTGATCTGCCGGGCCTTGTTCACCGACATCAGGATCGTACAGCCGCCAGGATGGGCCACGTCGTCCCAGTAGTTGGTATGGACCATCACGTTGCCTTGCATCTCGGCGGTGCTGCCGACCACCTCCTTTTGCACGTAGGTGGTATCGCGGTACCAGCCCAACTGCACCCCGCCGCCATCGGGCAGCGGCTCCATGCGCATGGGCGGGCCGAAGAAGTCGATGGCCTGCTTGGCGTCGCGCCCTTGCCATTGGTTGCCCGCCATCAGCTCCGACAGAGTCGGGATGCAGCCGGCCAGCGCCGGCAATAACAGGCCAAGGACCAGCAGAGGGCGTGTGTTCATCGTGGGGTGTTCGCCAGCATGTCGTCCAGCTCCTGCACCGCCTGGCTGTTGGCCTGCACGCCAATCAACTGGATGAACATGGCCTGGATGGTGGCGACCATTTTCGCCGTCGGCATCTTGCCGATCGACAGCATCTGGTTGCGTGCGCGGTTGTCGGGGGCGCAGACGAAGGCGAAGGTGCGCTGCAGCCAGTAGTCCTTTGGTGCGACCCAGTCTTTGGCGTTGGTTTTCACATCGCGCACGGCGCCGTCGAAGCGACGTATCGCCCGGGCGCTGTCCAGGCGGATCTGGCGCTGTTTGCATTTGACCTGCACCTCGTAGGCGGCGAGGGTCGGGAAGGCCGGGTCTTCGAACAGCTGCATGACCTGGGCCGATTGCACGCCACCGGGCTTTTGCAGGATGCCGGCGGCATCGGCGACGTAGACCTCGTTGTGCAGGCGTTCGCCTTTGCCGTAGATGATCCAGTAGTCGCCTGAGGCGGGTGCGGCGAGGGCCGGGGTGCTGCAGGTGAGGGCCAGGATGGCCAGCCATTGGCAGAGGGGTGGAAGTTTGTGACCCATGGCGTCCTTTCCTGGTTTTTGTAATTCAGAAGGGACTATACGAGCGCTGGGTGAGTAGGGTCGATTAGGGCGGTTGTGCTAATGGCTAAAGGCCTGTAACACGTTGAGGCAATAATGGTGGGTGAGGTCGGGATTGTGGTTTGAGCGAAAATCGCTGGGACCGCTTTGCGGTCCTTTCGCGACGCAAGGCCGCTCCTTGTATCTCGACTTTCGCCTCCCTAGAGGCGAAAGTTCTCGACTGATCATCGAGGGAAGGCCTTGAAGCAGAGCCGCTCCAAGGGCATCAAGCCCGCACTGTAGATAACGCTCTGGTCTTCCAACCCCACTCGACGAGTTCGAACGGTATCTAGTGCCCGCCCCCGGCGTGAGCACGCATTAACAAGGTTGAACTGAGTGTAGGGTGATCGACTTTCGTAGTTTGAAGGAGGAGATCATGTCCGTCTTTGTTGGCGTTGATGTCGCCAAAAAATCTTTCGACATTGCCATCCCGCTCCCCAATGGCAAGATGCGCACCAAAGCCAAGCTGTCCAATGATCCTGGAGGGTTCAGGCAGTTTAGCGACTGGCTTGAGCGCCATGCTGAACCAGGCGCCTGGATTGTTATGGAGGCTACAGGCATCTATCACGAAGCGCTGGCCGAGCACTGTCACAACCAAGGTTATCGGGTGTGCATTCTGAACCCGGCGGTGATTGCGAAATTCGCTGACGTGGAGCTTCGGCGCGTCAAAACAGATAAGGCTGACGCCAAAGTCATTGCTGCCTATGGCCAACAAAAGGCTGTCTCGCTTCGCCAGTGGGAGCCTGAGCCCCCTGCGCAGCGCCGCTTGCGTGCTCTGGTGCGGCGACTGGACGACCTCAAGGAAATGCGCCAGATGGAGCAGAATCGTTTGGATGTCGCACTAGATGCGGTACAGCAGTCGATTCAAGACGTAATCGGGCACATCAACGAAGAGCTGGAAAAGACCAGGAAGGCCATCGAGCAGACGATCGATGATGATCCAGACCTGCGCAAGCGACGTGAGCTGATTACCTCGATTGATGGTTTGGGTGACACCACTGCTACGTTGCTGCTCGCCGAACTGGGCGATCCACTGAAATACCAAAGCCCTTCTGCGATTGTCGCGTTTTCAGGCTTAAACCCAGTGGTGCAGCAATCGGGAGAGTTCATAGGTAAGAGCACTATTTCGCGTACAGGCGCCTCAAGGCTGCGTGCAGGCTTGTGGATGTCAGGCACTGTCTCAATCAGACATAACCCTGTTGTGAAGGAACTGGCAGAGCGGTTGAGCAGCCGGCACAAAGCTTACAAACAGATCGTCTGCGCGGCGATGCGCAAGCTGCTGCACCTGGTTTACGGGGTGGTGAAGTCGGGGATACCGTTTGACCCCAAAATCCCTCTTGCGGGGTGAGGGTCAAGACGGTATCTACAGGGGGCGGCGTTTGGGTTGGGTTAGGCGATAGGTGGCAGCTCATGCTCGAAGGGCAGGTTTGGGCCTGTTCGCGAGCAGGTGATTGCTGCGGCATGGATTGCGTAGGCGAGGATTGCATCGATGGTTTTATGGGGGAGCGTCGCTATCGCGGCCGGGCTGTCTGCACCGAGGCGAGCCAAGTAGGCGAGCACGGCGGCTTGGAAGGTGTCACCGGCGCCGACGGTGTCGCATACCGGCAACGAGGTATCTGCTGGGCGCTGCCATGAGCCATGTGCGCAATGCACGCTGGCACCATCCGCCCCATGAGTAATGAAAACCAGTCGGCAGCGCTCGTTTAGCCAGCCTTGAGCCACGTCACGGGTCTCCCGGCCTGGGTAGAGCAGGGCGATGTCTTCCTCACTGGCCTTGATCACATGCGCATACCCAGCAAACGCTTCCACCTGCCGCCGCCACAGCGCCACATCCGGCTGCGGATTCAGCCGCACATTCGGATCCAGGCTGATCAGCCGCCGGTCCCGCTCGCGCTCCACCAGCGCCATCAGCGTATCGGCCACGGGCTTCACCACCAGGGTGTACGAACCCACATGGATTCCCCGCACACGCTCATCCAGCTCCGGCAAATGCGCCAGCGTCACCTGCCGATCCGCACAGCCTTCACCGCGAAACTGATACTGCGCCGAGCCATTGGCATCCAGCCCGACCATGGCCAAGGTGGTCGGTGCATCGCTGGTTACCACATAGCGGCAGTCCACCCGTTCCTCTTCCAGTACCCGGCGCAGCCGGGCACCGAGGTAGTCGCTGGACAACCCGCCGAACAACGCCGATTCCACGCCCAACCGGCGCAGGCCGACGGCCACGTTGAACGGCGACCCGCCGGCAATCGCGGTAAACCCCAGCTCGCTGCTGCGGTTGCTGTTTTCCAGGCTGAACACATCGAACAGGGCCTCGCCACACACCAGGTACATGCAGTTCTCCAGAACGATAGATAAGGGAAGGATACCCGCACTCAGCGTGCAGGCAGTTGTTCCCGGTAGCGTTGATAGGCGACCTCGTACTCGGCCTGTTGCGCCGGGCGGGGCAGGGTTCGGGTGCTTTCGTCGAGGGCGACGCAGCGTTTGCACAGGGTTTCGAGGCTGTCGCCCTGGCCCAGCTGGCGGCCGAGGCTCCAGGCGGCCTGGATCGCGGCGCCCAGGGCGGCGGCTTCGGTCTGTTGGGGGCACACCACTGGCAGGCCGAGCAGGTCGGCCAGTGTCTGGCGCCATAGCGGGCTTTTCGCCGCGCCGCCGACCAGGCGGATTTCGCTGCCTGGCAGGCCGCTGGCGCGCAGCAGGTCGAGGCCGTAGCGCAGGCTGAAGTAGGTGCCTTCGAGCACGGCGCGGCAGAGGTTGGCGCGGGTCAGGTTGGCGCTGGTCATGCCGTGCAGGCTGGCCGTGGCTTCGGGCAATGCGGGTACGCGCTCGCCGTCGAAGAAGGGCAGCATCAGCAGGCCGTCGGCGCCGATTGGGGGCTTGGGCGGCGAGCTCAGTGAAACGCTCGAGGTCGAGCTCCAGCAGGTCGCGCACCAGGGCGCAGGCGCTGGTGAGGTTCATGGTGCAGATCAGCGGCAGCCAGCCGCCGCTGGAGGCGCAGAAGGTCGCCACTTCGCCCTGGGCGCTGACGTGGGGCTGGTCGGCGTGGGCGGCCAGGGTGCCGGAGGTGCCGAGGCTCAGGGTGATCATGCCGGGGGCGATATTGCCGGTGCCGATGGCGCCGAGCATGTTGTCGCCGCCGCCCGTGGCCACCCAGGTCTGCGGGCTCAGGCCGAGGGCCGTGGCGGCCTGTTCGCGCAAGGTGCCGATGCAATCGCCGGATTCGAGCAACTCAGGCAGTGCGGCCAAAAGACGCTCGCCCGGCTCGATGTGTTGAAGGACATCGGGTGCCCAGGATCGTCGGCGCACGTCGTAGTAGCCGGTGCCGGAGGCGTCGCCGGGTTCCGTGCAGGCGCGACCGGTCAGCCAGTAGTTCAGGTAGTCGTGGGGCAGCAGGAGATGGGCGAGGCGGGCGAACAGCTCGGGATGATGGTGCTTGGTCCACAGCAATTTGGACAGGGTATAGCCCGGCGCGATCACCAGCCCGAGGCGTTCGAGCGAGCCGTGGGCGCCACCGAGGGCATCGAGCAGTGCCTGGTTCTCGGGCGCGCTCTCGGTGTCGCACCAGAGCTTGGCCGGGCGCAGCACCTGGCCCTGGGCGTCGAGCATCACCAGGCCGTGTTGCTGGCCGGACACCGCCAGCGCGCGGATCGCGTGGCCATCCACACCGGCGTCACACAATGCAGCGGCCACCGCCGCTCGCAAGGCATCCAGCCAGTCGGCGGGGTCCTGTTCACGCCGGCCGTCACGGCCCTGGGGCGGGGCGTGGGCGGCGCTGCCCAGGCCAAGCACCTGGCCGCTGCCGGCGTCCAGCACCAGGGCCTTGGTGCCCTGGGTGCCGCAGTCGATGCCGAGGAACAATCCGTCCATTTCGAAACACTCCGTATCAGTCACCGAGGACCTGGCGCAGGGTTTCACCCACGCCGACTTCGCGCAAGCTGTCGTACAGGCGCTCGAAGGCGCTGACGAAAGCCTTGGACGCAGGGATGGCGCTGCCGAAGATCGCCTCGTCGCCCAGCACCCGGGCGGCCAGGCCGTCGCGCTGCACCACCCGGGCCTGGCAGTCGGCGGCGCGGGGGTCGGGGATGCTGTAGCGGGTGCCGTGTTCGTCTTCGCCGCGCAGGTACAGGGCCCAGGCGGCCACCACCAGGGCCACGCGCTCCAGCGGCTTGCCGTCGGCGATCAGGCGGCTGGCGGTGGGCACGATGAACTTGGGGAACTTCGACGAGCCGTCGGAGCACACGCGCTCCAGCTGGTCGGCGATGGCGCGGTTGGCGAAGCGTTCGCTGAGGCTTTGCTTGTAGCGCTCAAGATCGATGCCGGGCACCGGGGCCAGTTGCGGGGTCACGTCCTGGTCCATGAAGGTGTGCATGTAGCGGCGCAGCAGCGGGTCGGCGAGGGTTTCGTGGACGAAGCGGTAGCCTTGCAGGAAGCCCAGGTAGGTGAGGGCCAGGTGGCTGCCGTTGAGCAGCTTGATCTTCATCTCTTCATACGGGGTGACGTCGCGGGTGAACTGCACGCCGACTTTCTCCCAGGCCGGGCGGCCCGCGACGAAGTCATCTTCCACCACCCACTGCAAAAACGGCTCGCACACCACCGGCCAGGCATCGTCGACGCCGTGGCGTTCGCGCAGTTGCTGGCGGTGGGCGGGGCTGGTCATCGGGGTGATGCGGTCGACCATGGCGTTGGGGAAGCTGACGTGGCTGGCGATCCAGCTGGCCAGGTCGGGGTCGAGGCGCTGGGCGAAGGCCAACAGGGCCTTGCGGGCGACGTCGCCGTTGTGCGGGAGGTTGTCGCAGGACATCACGGTGAACGGGCCGGTGCCGGCTTCGCGGCGGCGGCGCAGGGCTTCGCAGAGGTAGCCGAAGACGCTTTGCGGGGTTTGTGGGTTGGCCAGGTCGTGCTGGATTTGCGGCAGGTCGGCGCGGAACTCGCCGGTGCTGTCGTCGATGCAGTAGCCGCCTTCGGTGATGGTAAGCGAGACGATGCGGATATTGGGCTCGGCCAGTTTGGCCAGCAGCGGTTCGGCGCCGTCCTCGGCCAGCAGCATGCCGTTGATGGCGGCGATTGCGCGTACCTTGGTGTCGGGCTGGTCGCCCAGTTCGAACAGGGTGTAGAGGTGATCCTGGCCGGCCAGGGCGTCGCGCATGGCGCGGTCTTCGCTGCGCAAGCCGACGCCGCAGATGGCCCAGTCGAGGCCTTCGCCGCAGTTCATCAGGGCGTCGGTGTAGGCGGCTTGGTGGGCGCGGTGGAAGCCGCCGACGCCGATGTGGACGATGCCCTGGCGCAATTGGGTTGGGTTGTAGGTAGGGCGAGCGACAGTAGGCGGTAGTTGGCCGAGGTTGTGCTGGTTCAGTTTCATCCTGGAGTCCTTAGGCCGCTTGTTGCAGGCGTTTGTCGAGGGCCTGGCCGTTGCTGTCGAACAGGTGGCAATGGGCGGGATCGAAGGTCAGTTCCAGCGCCTCGCCAAAGGCTGGTGCGAAATCCCCGCGCACTCGCACGGTGAGCATTTCCCCGGAGGCGGCGCGCATATGGCAGTAACTGTCGCTGCCCAGGCGCTCACTCACATCGGCAGTCACCTGCAGCGAGCCTTGGGTACCTTGCCCGGCGCGATCAATGTTCAGATGCTCAGGACGAATCCCCAGGGTCACCTGGCTACCGGTGTGCAACTCCCCCGCGCACAACGGCAAGGCGATACGGGCACCGCACTCAAGCGCGACCTCGCACTGGTTGCCCTGGTTGCGGCTCAGGTGCCCACGCAAGAAGCCCATCTTCGGCGTCCCCAGAAACCCCGCTACAAACAGATTGGCCGGATGGTGATACAGCTCCAGCGGCGAACCAACCTGCTCGATGCGCCCGCCGTTGAGCACCACCACCTTGTCGGCCAGGGTCATCGCTTCGACCTGGTCGTGGGTCACGTAGATCATGGTCGCCGCCAACTCCTGGTGCAGGCGCGCCAGCTCCAGTCGCATCTGCACGCGCAGGGCGGCGTCGAGGTTGGACAGCGGTTCGTCGAACAGGAAGATCTTCGGATTGCGCACGATCGCCCGGCCGATCGCCACCCGCTGGCGCTGGCCGCCGGAGAGCTGGCGGGGCTTGCGTTCGAGCAGCGGTTGCAGCTCGAGGATGCGCGCGGCGTTGTCGACCTTGGCGGTGACCTCTTGCTTGCCGACGCCGGCCAGGTCCAGGGCGAACGACAGGTTCTTGCGCACGGTCATGTGTGGATACAGGGCGTAGGTCTGGAACACCATGGCCAGGTCGCGCTTGGCCGGGGCGGTGTCGGTGATGTCGGCGCCGTCGAGGGTGATGCTGCCGCTGCTGACTTCCTCGAGGCCGGCGATCAGGCGCAGCAGGGTGGACTTGCCGCAGCCGGAGGGGCCGACGAACACCACGAACTCGCGGTCGCGCACGTCCAGGTCGATGCCCTTGATGATGGCGTGGCCATCGAAGCCTTTGTGCAGGTTGCGGATTTTCAGGTCAGCCATGTCGAGTCACCTCAGTGGTGGCCAGGTTTTGAGGGGAGATCACAGTTCCCTGTGGGAGCGGGTTTACCCGCGAAGCAGGCGGCGCGGTGGATGGCACCGGCTTTGCCGGTGTTCGCGGGTAAACCCGCTCCCACAGGAGCAGTGGCACATATGAAGGGGCACGATTCATTTCACAGCCCCAAACGAAAGCCCGCGCACCAACTGCTTCTGGCTGATCCAGCCAAAGATCAGGATCGGCGCGCAGGCCAGGGTCGAGACGGCCGAGAGCTTGGCCCAGAACAGCCCTTCAGGGCTCGAATAGGAAGCCACCAACGCTGTCAACGGCGCGGCGGCGGACGAGGTCAGGTTCAGCGACCAGAACGCCTCGTTCCAGCACAGGATCAGCGACAGCAGCAAGGTCGAGGCCAGCCCGCCGCGGGCAATCGGCAGCAGCACGCGGACGATCTCCTGCCAGGTGCCGGCGCCGTCCAGCCGCGCGGCTTCGAGGATGTCCACGGGGATGTCCTTGAAGTAGGTGTACACCATCCACACCACGATCGGCAGGTTGATCAGGGTGTAGACGATGATCAGCGCCAGGCGCGAATCGAGCAGGCCGAACTGCTTGGCCAGCAGGTAGATCGGCATCAACACGCCCACCGGTGGCAGCATCTTGGTCGACAGCATCCACAGCAGCGTGCGCTTGGTGTGGCGGGTTTCGAAGAAGGCCATCGAGTAGGCCGCCGGCACCGCGATCAGCATGCACAGCAGGGTCGCCGAGAACGAGATCAGCACCGAGTTCCAGGCGTAGGCGAAGTAGTCGCTGCGCTCGTTGATGTGCAGGTAGTTCTCCAGCGTCGGCGCGAAGATGAATTGCGGCGGCGTGGCGAAGGCGTCCAGCTCGGTCTTGAAGCTGGTCAGCAGCATCCAGAAAATCGGGAAGAAGATCACCAGGGCGATGGCCCAGCACAACAGGCCGAGCAGCGCGTTCTTCAGGGTGCGGGTTTGCTTGAGTGTCAGCATGGCGGGCTCCTCAGCTGCGCGCGGTGAGGTTCTTGCCGATCATGCGAACCAGCACGATGGCGGCGATATTGGCGATCAGCACGGCGATCAGGCCTCCGGCCGAGGCCATGCCGACGTCGAACTGCAGCAGCGCCTGGTTGTAGATCAGGTAGGCGAGGTTGGTGGACTCGTAGCCCGGGCCGCCGCTGGTGGTGGTGAAGATCTCGGCGAATACCGAGAGCAAAAAGATCGTCTCGATCATCACCACCACGGCAATGGGCCGGGCCAGGTGCGGCAGGGTCAGGTGCCAGAAGATCGCCAAGGGGCCTGCGCCATCCAGGCGGGCGGCTTCCTTCTGTTCCTGGTCCAGCGACTGCATGGCGGTCATCAGGATCAGGATGGCGAACGGCAGCCACTGCCATGACACGATCAGGATGATCGACAGCAGCGGGTAGTGCGCCAGCCAGTCCACCGGTTGCGCGCCGAACAGGCGCCACACGGCGGCGAGAATCCCCGACACCGGGTGCAAGATCAGGTTCTTCCACAGCAGCGCGCTGACCGTGGGCATGATGAAGAACGGCGAGATCAGCAGCACCCGCACCACGCCACGGCCCCAGAATTCACCGGCCTCCAGCAGCGCGGCGATCAGCACGCCGAGCACCACGCTGATCGCCAGCACGCTGCCGACCAGGGTCAGGGTGTTGAGGGCGCCAGGCATGAAGCCGGCGTCGGTGACGAAGTAGCTGAAGTTCTCAAGGCCGACGAATGCGTTTTCGCCGGGGTACAGCAGGTTGTAGCGGATCAGCGAGAAATACAGGGTCATGCCCAGGGGCACGATCATCCACAACAGCAGCAGCGCCACCGAAGGGCTGACCAGGAACCAGCCGGGGCCGACGCGGCGTTTGCCGGGGCGCGCGGTGGCGAGGCTCGGGGTGTCGAGGGCCGAGGTATTCATGGCGACTCCGTGTGCAGCGCAAAGGGGTGGTCACCGCGCCTTGGTTCGGCGCGGTTGGCGGCGTGACGGGTTACTTGGGGTAACCGGCGCGTTTCATCTCGCGTTCGGTGGACTGCTGGGCCGAGGCCAGCACCTGGTCCACTTTCATCTGCCCGGTGAGGGCGGCGGCGAACAGCTTGCCGACCTGGGTGCCGATGGCCTGGAATTCGGGGATGGTCACCAGCTGGATGCCGACGTAGGGCACGGGCTTGAGGGTGGGATGGTTGGGGTCGACGCGTTTGAGCGATTCCAGCGTCACCTTGGCGAACGGCGCAGCGGCCAGGTACGCGTCGCTGTAGGTCGAGGCGCGGGTGCCCGGCGGCACGTTGGCCACGCCTTCCTGCTCGGCCACCAGCTTGCCGTAGGCCTCAGAGGTGGCCCAGGTGGCGAACGTCCTGGCGGCGGCCTTGGATTTGGAACTGGTGGGGATCGCCAGCGCCCAGGAATACAGCCAGGTGGCGCCCTTGTCGGTGACTTCCTTGGGCGCGAAGGTGAAGCCGACCTGGTCGGCGACCTTGCTCTGGGTCTTGTCGGTGACGAACGAGCCGGCGACGCTGGCATCGACCCACATCGCGCACTTGCCGCTGTTGAACAGCGCGAGGTTTTCGTTGAAGCCGTTGCTCGAGGCGCCGGGCGGGCCGTATTGCTTGAGGGTGTTCACATAGAAGTTCAGCGCGTTCTTCCACTCGCTGCCGCTGAACTCGGGTTTCCACTGCTCATCGAACCAGCGCGCGCCGAAGGCGTTGGCCACGGTGCCGATCAGCGCCATGTTCTCGCCCCAGCCGGCCTTGCCGCGCAGGCAGATGCCGTACTGGCCCTGGTCGGGGTGGTTGAGCTTGGCGGCGAACTCGCCGAGCTGGGTCCAGGTGGGTTGCTCGGGCATGCTCAGCCCGGCTTTTTCGAACAGGTCCTTGCGGTAGTAGGTGATCGAGGCTTCGGCGTAGAAGGGCAGGGCGTACAGCGTGCCGTTTGCCGACAGGCCGTTGCGCACCGAGGGGAATACGTCGTCGAGGTTGTAGTCGGCGGGCAGGTCGGTCATCGGTGCCAGCCAGCCCTTGGCGCCCCACAATGCGGCTTCATACATGCCGATGGTCAGCACATCGAACTGCCCGCCTTGGGTGGCGATGTCGGTGGTCAGGCGCTGGCGTAGCACGTTCTCTTCGAGCACCACCCACTTGAGCTGGATGTCCGGGTGCTGTTGCTCGAACACCTTGGCCAGGCGCTGCATGCGGATCATGTCGTTGTTGTTGACCGTGGCGATGGTCAGGGTCTCGGCGGCCTGGACGTGCAGCGGCAGGCTGAGGCAGGCGGCGGCCAGGCAGGCCTTGATCGAGTCGTTCATCGGTGAACTCCCTCGGGGATGACGTTATTGTTTTTGTGTCGCTCGCGGTGGATTACACCGTTGTGCGACGACGACGACAAAGCCTCGCCTGCACCTTGACTGATACTTTTTTGCAGTTGGCTTGGGGGTGTGCATTCCCCTGTGGAGCGGCCTTGTGTCGCGAAAGGGCCGCGCAGCGGCCCCGGCGATTGATGCGTTAACGCCGAAACCCTGGGTCTGCTGCGCAGCCCTTTCGCGACACAAGGCCGCTCCAGGAGATTGCGTATGACGTTCAGGCGCGGTTCTGCTCGGTCAGCCGCTGGGTCACCAGGCTGCGGTAGTCGGAGGGCGTCATGCCCTTGAGCTGCAGGAAACGCCGGTTGAAGTTCGATAGGTTGCTGAACCCCGACTCGAAACACACCTCGGTCACCGGCAGCTCGCCCTTGGCCAGCAGCTCGCACGACTTGCTCACCCGCAGCCGATTGACGAACTCGACAAAGCCACGCCCGGCGGCCTGCTTGAAGAAGCGCGAAAAGTAGGTGGGGGTCATCCCCAGGTGCTCGGCGACTTCGTTCTGGCTCAGGTCCTGGGCGTAATGCTGGAAGATGTAGTCCACCGCCCGATTGATGCGCTCGACGTTGTGCTCGTCGGCCAGCTGCGAGGAGGTGACGGTGGACAGCAGCTGGTAGTCGTCACAGGCGGCCAGCTGCTCCATGAGGATAAAAAAGTATCCCAGGCGGGTCATGCCACGGCTGTCGGCGATGCGTTGCAGCAGCTGGCGGCTCTCGCGGATCAGCGTCGGATCGCGAAACTCGATGCCATAGCGCGCTCGGGCCAGCAGCGGGGCAAGTTGGGTAAGTTCGGAGAACACCTGGCCGCCGTCCTCGAGCACTTCGTCGGTGAAGTTGACCAGCATGTCGCGCTTGCCCACCACCTCGTCGGGGCCAACCTGGCTGATCCAGTTGTGCGGCAGGTTGGGGCCGGTGAGGAACAGCGTGTCGGGGGCGAAGTTGCCGATGTAGTCGCCGATGAACACCTTGCCGGCGCTGGCGACGATCAGGTGCAGCTCGTATTCCTTGTGGAAATGCCAGCGCACCAGCGGGCTGGGGAAGCCGTGTTGGCGGTAGATCAGCGAAGCGCCTTCGTGGTCGTCCATCAACTCGTAGGACGGGTCGGTGACTTTGCTCGTTCTGGGCATCGCGCTGGCAGGCTCCGAGGGGCGAGGGGGCATCGTAACGCGAAGTCCGCGAGCCGGGCAGGGGGCGCGATGTGTTCCTACACCTCAGATTCTGTGGTTTTTGTAGTCCGATTCCTAAAGGCCATTTTCTCCCTGTTTGGCCATTGTGGCGGAGCGCCTGGCCGCTTTAGTCTCGCCCTGCCTGTCGCGGTCAGCGGTATGGGCAGCCAGGCTACTGGGCAGAGCACCACGCAAGGATCGCGTGGTCTGGCCTGGTCGGATATGGCGCTGATCGCGGTAGGTTCCTGGTTTTCCAACGGCATTGCAGGGGGGCGCAAGTGGACAAGGACGACTGGCCGAAAGGCCCGGGGCAACTGAAAATCATCAGCCTGGCGGCACACGCCGGGCGCCAGCCGATCCGCAACTGGGTGCAGGCGATACCGGGGTTGCCGACGCGGGCGGTGCTGCAGGAAACCGCCGTCATCCTCGGGGTCATCACCGGCCTCACGCAACAGGCGTTGGTCAAGCCGCGCGAGGCACAGACGCTGATGCGCGCCACGTACTACCTCAGTGGCATGGCCAAGGCGATGATCGATGGGCAACTGTCGGTGCTGCGGGGAGACAAGGGTGACTGTGAATGAAAAGCCGCTTTCGTGTACCCGAAAGCGGCTTTTCATTGCCGGTTGCGTAAAGCGCACGCGTGCCGCGAGCCTGTCTTTATCAAGCCTTGCGCAAGGCCGCGGCCAGTGCGACGGTCAATAGCACCGCCAGCACCATCGCCAGGGTAATTGTCGCGCCAATCCCCAGTGCTTCGAGCAGCGCCGCCACGGCCAGGTAGAACGCTATCACCCCCACCGCGCCAATCGCATTGCCCCGCACCATTGCCGCCATGCCCGCCCGGCCGCCCTGCACATGGGCGAATACCATCAATGGCCAGGCGATCACCGGGATCGGCGCGAGCATGCCGCTGGTGGCCGGTCCCAGCCAACTGGCCAGGCTGGTGGTGATCATCAGCAAGGCGGTGGCGGACACCATGCGCAGAGGGATTTCCCAGTAGCGGTGCCGCGGGCGGGCCAGGGTGTCGGGTTTTGGCTCGCGTGCGCTGGTGTGGATCAGCACACCGATCAGCAACAGTGCCACGGTGACCGACACATACAGGTTGCCCCAGTGGGTAAAGGCGTAGGCCGCCAGGCTGTAGAACAGCAATGCCAGCAGCACCGCAGGGGCCAGCCCGACCTTGCGCGTGGCGAGCACGTAGCAGGCATAGGTCGCCTGCACCGCCGCCAGGCCGCCCAGCGCGCCGGGCACCGCGCCCAGGGCGAACGCCGTGCCCTGTTCCAGGCTCAGGAAAGTCATCACCAGCCCAGAGGTGATCGGCAGGCCGGACAGCAGCCCGCCCAGCAGGCTGCCCCAGCGGCGAGCGGCGAGGGAGATGGCCCACATCAGCAGCGGGGTGACCAGCAGTTTCAGGTAAAGCAGGGTCATTGCGGGGGTATCCAGGCTTGCAGGGGGGCGCCCGCCGTCGGCATTGGGTAGGGCGCGGATGGATCAGCCGCGGCTGGCCTCCAGTGCCTGGGCCAGGTCGGCGATGATGTCGTCGCAGTGCTCGATGCCGATCGACAGGCGCACCATGTCCCGCGGCACACCGGCCTTTTCCAGCTCTTCATCGTTGAGCTGGCGGTGGGTGGTGGAGGCGGGGTGGCAGGCCAGCGACTTGGCGTCGCCGATATTGACCAGTCGCACCACCAGTTGCAATGCATCGATGAACCGCGCGCCGGCCGCCTGGCCGCCCTGGATACCGAACGAGAGGATCGATGCCGGCTTGCCGCCGGTGTAGCGTTGGGCCAGGGCGTGCTCGGGATGGTCTGGCAGGCCAGCGTATTTGACCCAGGCCACCTGTTCGTGTGCTTGCAGGTACTCGGCGACCTTGAGCGCGTTCTCGGTATGGCGCTGCATGCGCAGGGCCAGGGTTTCCAGGCCTTGCAGGATCAGGAAGGCATTGAAAGGCGACAGCGCGGCGCCAGTGTTGCGCAGCGGCACCACGCGGCAACGGCCAATGAACGCGGCGGGGCCGAAGGCTTCGGTGTAGGTCACGCCGTGGTAGGACGGGTCGGGCGTGTTGAGCAGGGCGAAGCGCGCCTTGTGCTCGGCCCAGGGGAACTTGCCCGAATCGATGACGATGCCGCCGATGCTGGTGCCGTGGCCGCCGATGTACTTGGTCAGCGAATGCACGACGATATCGGCGCCATGTTCGAACGGCCGGCACAGCACCGGGGTGGCCACGGTGTTGTCGACGATCAGCGGCACGCCATGGCGGTGGGCGGCCGCGGCCAGGGCGGCGATATCGACGATATTGCCGGCAGGGTTGCCGATGGACTCGCAGAACACCGCCTTGGTGCGTGGGTCGATCAGCGCTTCGAGGGCGGCGATATCGTCATGGGCGGCGAAACGGGTGTGGATGCCCATGCGCGGCAGGGTATGGGCCAGCAGGTTGTAGGTGCCGCCGTACAGCTTGGCCACCGAGACGATGTTGTCGCCGGCCTCGGCCACGGTCTGGATGGCATAGGTGATGGCCGCCATGCCCGAGGCCACCGCCAGCGCGCCAACCCCGCCTTCGAGGGCGGCCATGCGCTGTTCGAGCACGTCGTTGGTGGGGTTCATGATGCGCGAGTAGATGTTGCCGGCCACCTTGAGATCGAACAGGTCGGCGCCATGTTGGGTGTCGTCGAAGGCGAACGAGGTGGTCTGGTAGATCGGCACGGCCACGGCCTTGGTGGTCGGGTCGGGGCAGAAGCCCGCGTGCAGGGCAAGTGTTTCCAGCTTCATGCGGTCGTTCCTTGAGCGTGGGGTGGAAGCGTTCGAGCATGGAATGGGCCGCAGGCGTGGGTCAAGGCCTGGTGAGCGTGGATGTCGCCGCTGGCTAGCGCCCTGGCGATGCGGGCACCGTTGGAGGCCTGGTAGTTTTGCCAGTAGCCGCCCCTGGCAGCGCTGCGCGATTATCGTCCCGTGTGTTTCGCCTAGTGGACGGGCCTCTCAGGAGCCATGCCATGTCGACCATGATGCTCACCTCATCCGCCTTCTATGGTGCTGCGTTGTTCGTGGCGCTGGGGATTGCTGCGGTCTATTGCACACGTCGGCAGATCCTTCCCTACCACCGTGTCGCATTGGCTCGCAGCTGGCTCGACCTTGACCAGCGGCAACAGCTCCTGCTGCTGGCGTTGGTCCATTTGTTGGGCTGGGCCTGGGTCGCGATCGCCTTCGCCGGTTTCATCCTGTTGTATGCCTGGCTCTTGCAGCCGGACCAGCCTGGCCTGGTCATGGCGCTGCAGGCGTTGATCTTGCTGGGGACCGCCCCGGTGATCCACGTGTCCTCGCGAGTCAGGAGGGGCACAGGGGCTTCTCCACCGACCATTGTCAGCTGGATTGTCCTGGGGCTTAGCCTGGTGGGTTTCCTGTGCGCCTGGCCGGTCTGGGCCAATGCGTGAATCAAATGGGTGAAGGAGGGCAAAGCCATGGAGCGTGATAACCCGTTCTGGAGAGTCGTCAGGGGCCAGTTGCCGCAGCCCAATGCCGCCAAGCTGCTGGGGTGGCGTTTCGTTGACTATCGAGAGGATCTGCGACAGATCGAAGTCGAATACGAGGCCTCTTCCTCGCTTACCAATCCACTGGGGTATATCCAGGGCGGAATGTTGACGGCGATGCTCGATGACTGCATGGGGCCTGCTATCTACGCCATGCTTGGGTGGGAACAGGTGGCGCTAACAACGCGGATGACCACGCGCTTCTTGAACCCTGCGTTACCTGGTCGCATCCTGGGCTGCGCCAGGCTGATTCGACGCGGGCCAAAGGGCTGGTACACCAGCGGCCAACTGATGGATGCCAAGCGCAATGTGCTGGTAACAGGTAGTGCGCGCTTCAAGGTGTTCGAACTGCCGCGCTGAAGATGAGGCCGGGTCGTCATGGGACTCTCAGCGCCCGTTAAGCCGCGTGGTCTCTTCTTCCAGGTATCCCAGCAAGGCGGCCACCTCGGTCTCTCCCAACCGCATGTTCGGCATCGCCAATTGGTTGTATTGCTCATACAGCAGCATGGCCAGAGGGTCCTTCTCCGCCAGCATCCGGTCTGGCTCTTTCAACCAGCGCGTCAGCCAATGCGCATCGCGCTGCCGGGTCACCCCCAGCAGATCCGGCCCCAGCCCACGGGTGATCCCAGGCTCGGCATCGCCCAGGGTATGGCACGACGAACAGCGGGTGCGAAACAGCTGTTCCCCGGTACTGGGCGGGCGAATGACCGGGGCCTCGGCCTCGGCCTGGGCATTGGCCTGTTTCCAATTGTGCAGGCTGTTGGCCAGGCGGTCGGCAAGGATGTAGGGGCTTTCGAACGGCGAGGCCTTCATCCAGCGGCCGGTGGCCTGGTTGCCGATGATCAGACTGAGGTTGTGGTCCTTGCTGCGGCCGTTCTCCAGGCCTTCGATGTACAAGCCGAGGCTGCGGCGCAGTTGCTCGATATCGGCGGCCTCGCCGGTGAGCAAGGTCCAGCCGGGGCCGATGGCGAACTTCTGCGCGTAGCGCTTGAGGGTGGCGGGGGTGTCGTTGTAGGGGTCGATGCTGATCGAGTAGAAGAAGATGTCCTGGCCGACGCGTTCGCCCAGCAGTTTCTGCACTTGGCGCAGGCGCGCGGTCTCCACCGGGCAGGAGTCGCCGCAGCCGGTGAAGATGAAGTTGATGGCCACCACCTTGTCCTTGATCAGGTCGTCGAAGAAGCGCACGTGGTCACCGTCCTGGGTGAGCAGGGGGATATTGGGGAAGTAGTCCGCCCCCCAGGGAGTGGCTTGCGCGAGGGTGGGCGGCAGGGAGCAGGGCAGGCTCAGGCTGAGCAGCACCAGGCACAACAGGCGCAGGACGCGGGGCATGGTCTGACCCTCTTGGAGGTGTTGGGCTGGCCTGTGGCGGATGGCACTGGCCTTGCCGGTGTTCGCGGCTGAAGCCGCTCCCACAGGGGCCGCGTGGCGGCCCCTTGGGTGATTTCACTTGATGCTGACCGGCACGGTCACGCTCTGGCCCAGTGCCGATTTCACCGTCACCGACGGCGGCGACGCCGGGCCACTGCCGGTGGTGGTCACCGACAGCCGCCAGCGCGCGCCACTGCCGCTGGCGCTCAAGGTGGCACTGCCCAGGTCCAGCGGGCCGCTGGTGGTGTTGGTGGTCACGCGGATGCTGTTGCCGTTGTAGACCGTGGTGGTGCCGGCGATGTCCCAGGTCCAGCGGCTGTTGCTGCGCAGCTGCACGCTGGCGCTGCTGACCTGGATCTCGTCCATCGGCAGGGCCGGCGACACCGCGATGCTGACCGTAGCCGGAGCCAGCGACTCCAGGCCTTTGGCGTCGCGGGCGGCATAGGTGAAGCTGGCGGTGAACGGGCTGGCGACCGTGGCCGGCGGGGTGTAGGTCACCTGGGTGCCATTGCTGCTGGTCACGCCCTGGCCGGAGTCAGGCTGGGCCAGGCTGCTGACCGTCAGCGGCAAGTTGCCGTCGGGGTCGGTATCGTTGGCCAGCACATTGAGCACGACCGGTTTGCCCGCGCTGGTGGCGGCGCTGTCATTGACCGCCACCGGTGGCTTGTTGCTGTCGTTGCCTGAGCCGTTACCGGCGGTGCGGAAGGTCGGCAGGGCAGCGGAGTTGACATACTTCACCCCATCCCAGCCGGGCAGTGGGGTCGGCATCAGCTGGAACTGCCCGGGGTGCTCCAGGTCCCAGCGCAGCAGCATCGAGGTGTCTTCATGCTGGGTGTTGTGGCAGTGCTCCATGTAGGTACCGGCGAACTCGCGGAAGCGGATGGCCATTTCCACTTCTTCCGAGGAGTCGGCATCCGGGCCGATGCGGTAGACGTCCTTGCGTGCCCATTTCTCCCACTCAGGCGGTGCCTTGCCATCGCGGCTGAGGATCACGCCTTCCTCAAAGTGCACATGCACCGGGTGGCTCCAGCCGTTGCCGCCGTTCTTGATCTTCCACACCTCGAGGGTGCCGTCGCCGCTGAAGCCGCCATTGGTGGCTTCGTTGGCCAGTTGCGGGGCGGCGCTGATGCGCCGTGGGTCCATGCTGTAGCCGAAGCCGCCATCGGTCTTGATGGTCCAGGGCGCGCTGTCGGTGCCGTCGGAGCGGCCGAACAGGAACTCGCGGTGGCGCGCGGCCTTGATCCTGGCCTGGTCGCTGCTGCTGGTGCGGTCGATCGGCAGCGGGATCATCACCAGGCCGGCCGCCTTGCCGGGCTTGGCGGGCTCGTACAGCGCCGGGTTCATGCTGACATCCTGGCCGCTGTAGGGCTGCACGATCAGTTGCAGGAACTTGCCCACCACTGGATCGCCGCCATCCCATTCCGGGCCCTTGCTGGTCTGTTTGATCACCGCCTTGTACTTCTCCGAGAGCACGTCGGCCAGGGCGATGGCCTGTTTCGGGCCTTTGCCGGTCTCATGCTCCATGAGGTTGACGAAGTACAGCTTGTCGCCGACCGAGATGCCGTTCCTGGCGAAGTTGATGATGATGTCGTAGCGCTCGGCGATGCCTTGCAACGGCAGGATGGCGTTGTTGTCCTGCAGGTCGCCATTGCCGTTGAGGTCCAGGGTGCCGTCGAACGGCACGGCGTGCTCCATGATGTTGCCGTCGTTGGCGATCATGTGGAACGGCACGCGGTTGTAGGACAGGTTGGAGCCGGCCGGGCCTTTGAACTCACCCGCATTGCCGGCCACTTCGCGGACCACGGCGAACTTGAAGTAGCGTGATACCGAGCCGTTGAGGATGCGGAAGCGGTAGCTGCGCGCGCGCACTTTCAGCTTGGGCTGGTACTGCCAGTTGACCAGGATCTGGTCACCGAGGAAGCCGTCGGTGTTGAACGGGTTGAACCACAGTTGGCCGCTGGCGTCCCAGGCCTTGTCGGCCACCACCAGGTTGACGTCGTAGTCGCGGTTGCCCCAGGGCATGGCGCTGCCGCTGGGCAAACGCAGGTTGACGCCATCCTGCAGCGCCTCGTTGCCACGGTCGATGGCCGAGTAGTAGTTCATCATCACCGCGTTGCCCTTGTAGACGTTCTGCGCGGTGAAATCGAGCATGTGGTCGTGGAACCAGTGGGTGCTCATGGTTTCGCGCCAGTCGCCGCGGATCTTGATGCTGCCGTTCTCGCAGGTCTTCAGGCCCGGCGAGGCGTCGTTGACGAACAGGGTTTCGCCCGGCGAGCAGGGGAAGGCGGCGCGTGGGTCCTGGGCGCGGGTATTGATGGTGTCGTAGCCGGCCAGTTGGATCGGCCAGCGATAGTCGTAGTACTGGCCGGGGAAGAAGTAGGCGTTGGCGAAACCGTCGCTTTCGGCGGGCGAATGGCCGTTGTGCTCGTGGGTGGAGATGGTGTGCAGGCCGAAGCCGTTGTTGGCCGAGGGATCGATAGGCAGGGCGTTGTAGTGGCGCATCAGCACCGGCTGGCCATAGCGCACCATCAGCAGCTTGACCGGGAAGGTGCCGTCGAAGGTCCATAGCGCCTTGTGGTTCTGCAGCGGCATCTTCGGGTGGAAGCGGGTGTCGATGCCCTTGGTGGTGCCCAGGGTGGTGGGGATGTCGGAGGTCTGGTAGTACAGGCCGCCGGGGGCGAATTCGCCCTTGGCGTAGTTGTGCAGCTGCTTGCGGTCACGCAGGCCCTGATTGATGCGCGCGCCGGCCTGGGCGGTCTTGAACGCGGCCTGCGGATAGAACTCGTTCCAGCGCTGGTGCGACCAGCCCTTTCCTGGCGGCCGGCCTTCGGCGGGCGAGCCGACGCCGCTGCGGTTGAGGAACATCTCGATCTGCGCCTTCCACGGGTTGCGGTCGAGCACGTTGGCATACTGCGATGGGAACGGCGTCAGCCCCGGCTGGGTGAGGAAGGCTTCCAGGGCGTTGCCGTTGGGGCTGCTGCGCGCGGCGTAGTCGGGGTCTTGCGCGGGCGCGGCGCCGATCACCGGGGGCGGGAAGCTCAACGAGTAGGGCGGGGTGGTCGGGTCGAGTTTTTCCGGGCCGAACTCTTCGAACAGCAGCAACTGCTGGGTGAACGGCTCGGCGCCGAACAACGGGCTGGGCTTGCCGTTGGTGGGGTACTTGCGCGAGGTCTGCAAGGTGGGCGGCAATACATTGTTGCTGGTCACCGTGGCGCGATCGCCATAGACGCCGTTGCTCAGCTCCAGCGACCCCTCGTTGGCCTCGGGCATCGATTTCAAGGCCTCCAGCGCTGCAGCGGCATCCACCGGGTTGGCGGGTAGGTCGCTGTAGGCCGACGGGTCGGTGGGCGGTGGTTGGCTCACGTCGTCGAGCGACCCGGCGACCGCGCTGGCCAGCCCGAGGCTGAGCAGCAAGACGCTGAGAGCGGACAACCTGAACACCGGGAGGGATGCTGTCGTTGCGTTGTTCATTGCCGTATGCCCCGTGTTGTGCAGACTGGCATCTGGGCCACCGGTGGAGGTGGCAATGTGCCTTGGAGGGGCTTGAGCAACGGCTGTGCCAACGGATAACTGGCGAAAAGCCACGTGTTTCAAGATGTTGCAAAGATGCGAAAGAGGAGCACTTCGGTGTTTGCCGCAAAGCTGGGGATAGACACCCAGTGCTGGGTGGGGAATGCTTCCCACACGCCACCACGGTCACTTGCAGGGAGCTGCCATGGATCCGCTCTACCTCATTGCCCTCGGCGCCATCGTCGCCGGATTTGTCCAGGGCTTGTCGGGCTTTGCCTTCGGCATGGTGGCCATGTCGTTCTGGGCGTGGGGGCTGGAGCCGCAAGTGGCAGCGGTGCTCACGGTGTTTGGCAGCCTCACCGGCCAGCTGATCGCGGTGTTCAGCGTGCGCCGGGGCTTCAGCTGGGCATTGCTGTGGCCGTTCGTGCTGGGTGGGCTGGCGGGGATCCCGCTGGGGGTCTGGGTATTGCCGTACCTGGACATGCTCTGGTTCAAGGCGGTGTTCGGCGCCCTGCTGGTGGTGTGGTGCCCGCTGATGCTGCTGGCGCCACGCCTGCCGCGCCTGCGGGGTGGGCGCCTGGCCGATGGCGCGGTGGGCATGGTTGGCGGCGTGCTGGGGGGCATTGGCGGCTTTACCGGCACCGTGCCGACCTTGTGGTGCACCTTGCGCGGATTCGAGCGCGACACCCAACGGGCGGTGATCCAGAACTTCAACCTGTCGATGCTGGCAGTGACCATGTTGACCTACCTGGGCAGCGGGCTGGTCACCCGGGCATTGTTGCCGTGGTTCGCGGTGGTGGCGCTGGCGATGCTGCTGCCAGCGGTGCTGGGCACGCGGTTGTACCTGGGCATCAGCGAGCTGGCGTTCCGGCGGATTGTGCTGGGGCTGCTGACGCTGTCCGGGGTGGCGATGCTGCTGGTGGCGGTGCCGGGGTTGCTGGCGCGAGGCTGACCGCCAGCTCCACGCGCATTGACGCCACGCAGCGCCTGGGGGAGGCTAGCCGTTTTCCCAGGCAATGAGGCTGACCATGCTGATCGATCCGCGCCAGGCCACGCTGTTGGTCGTCGATATCCAGGAGAAACTCATCGGCGCCATGAGCGACCCCGAAGGCACCGCGGCCCGCGCACGCTGGCTGCTGGCCGCGACCGCCGAGCTGGCGCTGCCGACCGTCATCTCCGAGCAATACCCCAAGGGCCTGGGCCATACCCTGGCCGCGCTCAAGGCCGCCGCGCCGGCCGCTGAAATTGTCGAGAAGCTGCACTTTTCCTGCGTCGCCGCCGAATGCCTGCCGGCCAGCCTGCTGGCGCGCGAGCAAGTGATCGTCTGCGGCATGGAGACCCACGTCTGCGTGCTGCAGACCGTGTTCGGCCTGTTGGCCCTGGGCAAGCAGGTGTTTGTGGTCGAGGACGCCTGCGACAGCCGCACCGCGGCCAGTAAGTCGGCAGGGCTGGCACGCATGCGGGACGCCGGAGCGCAGGTGGTGACCCGTGAAATGGTGCTGTTCGAGCTGCTGGGCAGCGCGGGCCACCCGCTGTTTCGCCAGATCAGCAAGACCTACCTGGTCGGGGAACAGCCCTGAACGGGCGCCTGCTGGCCGCCGGGTTGCTGTGCCTGGGCCTGCTGCAGGGCTGCGCCGGCCGGCGCGAGGCGGCGCAGGAGGAGACCGACCCGGCCAAGGTTCGCGCCCAGCTCATGCGCCTGCTGCCGGCCCAGGCCAAGGACCGCCAGGGCTGGGCCGAGGATATCCAGGTGGCGTTCCAGGCCCAGGGCCTCGCCCCGAGCAAGCGCAACCTGTGTGCGGTGCTGGCGGTGACCGAGCAGGAGTCGACCTTCAATGCCGATCCCCAGGTGCCCAACCTGGGGCGCATTGCCCGTGAGGAAATCGACCGCCGCGCGGCGCGGCTGCATATTCCCGGATTGCTGGTCGATGGCGCCCTGCGCACGCCGTCGGCCAATGGCCAGAGCTATCAGCAGCGGCTGCTGGCCGTGCGCAGCGAGAAGCAGCTGAGCGCGCTGTACGATGAAGTCATCGACCGCCTGCCCTTGGGCCGCACCCTGCTGGGTGGGCTCAACCCGGTGCACACCGGTGGGCCGATGCAGGTTAGCGTCGACTTTGCCGAGCAGCATGCCAAGGGCTATCCCTATGCGCACCAGGGCAGCATTCGCCAGGAGGTTTTCAGTCGCCGTGGCGGCATGTACTTCGGCATCGCCCACCTCTTGGGCTATCCCACCCATTACGACCGCCAGCTGTATCGCTTCGCCGACTTCAATGCCGGGTGGTATGCCAGCCGCAACGCCGCGTTCCAGGCGGCGCTGAGCCGGGTGACCGGTGCGTCGTTGGCTCTTGATGGCGACCTGATCGCGCCGGGGGCGATCCTGCCGGGCAGCACCGAGCGGGCCGCGCGTACGTTGGGACGGCAGTTGGGGCTGCGCAATCCGCAGATTCGCGCACAGTTGGAAAAGGAGGGCAGCCTGGCGCTGGAGGAGACAGCGCTGTATCGCGGCGTGTTCGCCCTGGCCGAGGCCAAGGCCGGCAAGGCGCTGCCGCGCGCGGTACTGCCGGGGATCGAGCTGAAGAGCCCGAAGATCACGCGCAAACTGACCACGGCGTGGTTCGCTGGCAGGGTGGATGAGCGCTACCAGCGCTGCATGAAGCGGTGAGCGGCATGCTGGCGTGGCGCATGCCCTGAGGTCGGCGCGCTCCCTGTGGGAGCGGCTTCAGCCGCGAACACCGGCGTAGCCGGTGCCAGGCACCGCGTCGCTTGCTTCGCGGGTAAACCCGCTCCCACAGGTGTAGTGCATGGCTTGAGGTCGGGGCGATCCCTGTGGGAGCGGCTTCAGCCGCGAACACCGGCGCAGCCGGTGCCAGGTACCGTATCGCCTGCTTCGCGGGCAAGCCCGCTCCCACAGGTGTAGCGCATGGCCTGAGGCCCGCTCTGTTCCTGTAGCAGCCAGTCTTGCTGGCGAACGGGCCGCAAAGCGGCTCAGCCCTGGCTGAGGGCCTGGATCACCTGCTCGACACTGGCCTTGAGCCCGGCCACGGTATCCTCCGGGTCGCTCTCCACCACCAACAGTCTCGCCCCCGCCGCGGCGATCACCTCGGTGACCTTGGCTGGCGGCTGGCGGTGGTGCAGCACCAACGCCACGTCCTGCCCCTTGAGGTTGTCAGCCAACGCCTTGAGCGCGGCCTCGTCCCACTGATCATCGCTCGGCAGCGGCTGCTCGACCACGTCCAGGTTGAGCCCACTGGCCAGGTAGCCCAGGCGCTCGGACAGGCTCACCACGCTGAGGTTGTCGACCTCGGCCAGCCGGCCCTGGCTGCTGGCGGTCAGTTCCAGCATCTGCCGCTTGAGCGCGGCCAGGTTGGCCTGGATCCTGGCCTTGTCCTGCGGCGCCAGGCGCTCGAGGTCGTTGGCCACTACATCGGCCATGCGCCCGAGGTTGCTCGGGTTGAGCCAGGGGTAGCTGGCAAAGGCTTCGTCACCCTTGACCGCGATGCCCGGCAGGGCACCGTCCACCGGTCGCGCCGCGTCGATCTCGACGATGCGGATATTGCTGCGTCGGGCCATGGGGTACAGCGGGTCGTCGCGCCAGATCGAGCGCACGCCGATCACCGCGTCGGCCCGTTGCGCGACCTTGTGCAGGCTGGCGCCACCACGGCCACTGAAATACGACGGCTGGCGGCTGGCCGGCAGGTTGGCCGGGGCGGCGCGCTCGAGCTGCACCGAGGTGCCGGCGAGCAGGGCGCTGGCCAGGCTGTGGGTCACCGGCAGGGTGGTCAGCACTTGGGTGGCGTTGGCCAGCAGTGGCAAGCCGGCCAGGGCCAGGGCGAAGGTGAGCTTTTTCAGGGTCATGCCGGGTTTCCTTGCAGGCGGGGGACGAGGGCACGGGCCAGGGCGGCGAGGGCGAAGCAGATCCCGGCGACCAGGATGATCGCCGCGCCCGAGGGCACCGGCAGGTCGAAGACGATCGGCAACAGGATGCCGAGCAAGGTGCTCAGGGTAGCGATCAGCACCGAGACGAAGAAGAACCCCTTGAGCGACTGGCTGACCAGGCGCGCGGCCGCTGCCGGAATTACCAGCAGGGCGCCGACCAGGATCGCGCCGATCACCTTCACCGAGGCCACGGTGACCAGGGTCACCAGCACCACGAACAGGTAGTCCAGGGTCTTCACCGCCACCCCGCGCACTGCCGCCAGTTGCGGATTGAAGCTGGCGAGCATGATGCGGTTGTACAGCGGCAGCGCCAGGGCCAGCACCAGCACCGCGACGATGCCCAGCACCAGCAGGTCCTGGGCGCTGACGGTGAGCACCGAGCCGAACAGCACGTTCTCGAGGATGTGCACGTTGATCTTGCCGGCCAGCATCAGCAGCAGGCTCGCCCCCAGCGCCAGCGACACCGAAAGGAACACGCCGATCAGGGTGTCCGGCGACAGGCCGGTACGGTTGCGCAGGAAATTGAGCAGGATGCCGAACAGCAGGCAGTAGCCGAACAGGCTGCCATAGGGGCCGGTGTAGGGTTCGCCGAGCAGGATGCCGATGGCCACGCCGGTCAGCGCGGCATGGCCGACCGCCTCGGAGAAGAAGGCAAAGCGCTTGACCACCACCAGGGTGCCCAGGCCGCCCAGCACCGGGCCGATCATCAGCCCGGCGAGCAGGGCGTTGACCACGAAACCGTAGGCCAGGGCCTCCGGCAGAAAGCCTGCATTGGCCCATTCCTGGACCAGTTGGCGGAAGGATTCGAAACTCATCAGGCAAGGCTCTCGCTGCGCGGGTGGACGGAGAACAGCCCGAGCAGGCGCTCGGGGGTCAGGGCCTGGGCGGGCGGGGCGTCGAACAGTACCTGGCGGCTCAGCCCGGTGACCCGGTCGGCCAGGCGCAGCACCGCTTCAAGATCGTGCTCGATCCACAGCACGGTGGTGCCGGCCTGGCGCCAGCCGTGCAGCAGCTGTTCGAACACTTGGATGCCGGCTTCGTCCAGGGCCGACATCGGCTCGTCGAGCACCAGCAGCTGCGGCTCGGGGATCAGGCCCTGGGCCAGCAGCACTCGTTGGCGCTCGCCGCCGGACAGCGCGCCCATGCGCCGCTTGCGCTTGTCGAGCATGCCCACCCGCGCCAGCGCCGCATCGATCGCCGGGCGCACGTTGCGCGACAGGCCGAGGAACGCCGGGCGGCGCTGGCACATGGCAGCCATGAAGTCGTCCACGGTCATGGGCAGGCCACGGTCGAACTCCAGGGCCTGGGGCACGTAGCCGATCACCTCGCGCGCGCTTGGCCAGTGCAGGGTCAGCTGGCCCTGGTGGGGCATCTGCCCGAGCAGGGTCTTGATCAGCGAGCTCTTGCCGCCGCCGTTGGGGCCGACGATGGCGTGCACGCTGCCGGGGGCGACACTGAAACGCACGTTCTCGAGAATGCGCGTGCGGCCGAGGGTGAGGTCGATGCCGTCGAAGTCGATGCGCGGCCCGCAGGCGGCGGTGAGATTGGCGGCGGCGGTCACGCGCGGTTCTCCTGGATGGCGCGGACCACGGTGTCGAGGTTGCGCTTCATTTCCACCTCGTATTTTTCCTTGGTGTATTCGCCATAGGAGATATGCGTCAGCGGGTAGATACGCACGCCGGATTCGCGGTGGATGGTGTCGACGTAGGCTGAGGGGAAGTCCATTTCCGAGAAGATCACCTTCACATCCAGGGCCTTGAGCTGGTCGATGGTCTTCTTCAGTTGCGCCGGGCTCGGCTCGATGCCGTGGGCCGGCTCGACTACCGCGGTAACTTCCAGGCCGAAGTCGCGCACCAGGTAGTCGTAGGCGGCGTGGATGGTGGCCACGCGGAAGGTGGCGTCCGGCGCCTGGGTAACCTTGGCCAATGCCTCGGCGCGCAGCGCGCGCAGGCGCTTGGCGTAGGCGCGGGCGTTCTGCTGGTAGAGCTTGGCGTTGTCCGGATCGAGCTTGCCCAGTTCGCGGGCGATGTTGTTGACCTGGGCGATGGTCGCGCTGATCGACAGGAAGGTGTGCGGGTTGACCACCTTGCCGGCGCCGCGGGCGGCGATGCCGGTGGCGGCCAGCAGCGGCACGTTGGCATTGGACTCGATGGTCTTGATCTCGGGCTTTTCGCTGGCGGCGATCATGCGGTCGGCGAAGTCGTCGTGGCCGACGCCGTTGAGCACGATCACATCCAGCGTGCCGATACGCTTGATGTCTTCGGCGCGCGGCTCGTAGGCGTGCGGGTTGAAGCCGGCCGGAATCAACGGCACCACCTCGGCCTTGTCGCCGACGATGTTGCTCACGTAGCTGTAGTAGGGGTGCAGGGTGATGCCGATGCGCAGCGGTTTGCCGTCGCCGGCGAACGTCAGGGCGGGCAGGGTGCAGGCCAGAAGCAGCGCCAGGGCGCGGGCGAAGCGGAGCATGGGCGGATCCTTAATGACGGTGTTGGCGGGTGACCCCGGCGTCGTAGTGGGTGACGATCTGCTGCCAGCCGGCGGCGATCAGCGTGTCGTTGTCGAGCGCGTCCGGCGCCATCGCGGCGCTGTCGCGGCGCAGCCAGATATCGGCCTGGGCATCGGCGGCGACTGGCACGATCACCAGGAAGCTGCCGGCCACCTGCGGATCCTGGGTGCGCCCCAGGTAGGCCCCGTTCTCGAGCCGCGACCACTGGTGGCCGCCGCGACTTTGGCTGCTGGCATCGGCGACGAAGGGCGGCAGGCCTTCTTCGGCCAGGGCCTGAGCATCGGGTGCTTCACCGCTCTCTTCACGCAGGGCGCGGATTTCGTCGGCGGCCACCCACAGGTCGGTATGAATGCCTTGCTCGGCGCCGTTGAGGTCACGCCGGGCGTCCAATTGGTGGGCGGCGATGCTCACCTCGTCCTGGCGCTCGCCGCGCAGGGCCACCACGCCAGCCGCCAGCAGCACGATCAGCGCGGCGGCCAGCAACACATAGAGGGTTTCATGCCCGGCGCCGGCCGGGCGCACGACCTGGGCGCGGCTCATGGCGCACCGATGTCGGCGTGGTCGACTTCCACCACGTGGCCGGGGCCGGCGTCGAACAGCACGTAGAACTCGCCATCCGGTCGCTTGAAGGTCAGGGTCGAATCGTCGCCGAGCTTGCTCGCCACCAGCACCTGCTCGTCGTAGCCGATCACGTCCAGGGTCACCCCCGGCGCGCCGCTGCCGTCGGAAAAGCCACCCTTGCAGGTGATCTGCTCGCCGCTCTCGGTGCATTCGCACATCGGGTTGTGCGCCAGCGCCGGGGTGGCGGCCAGGGCCAAGAGGGGCAGGGCGAGCCTGCGCATCAGTTGCTTCATTTCTTGCCTCCTTGTTTGGCGAGCCAGGCTGCGGTGGCCGGCGACGCCTTGGCCAGCGGCACCGAGGCCTGGTACATCTTGCCGTCCCAGCCTTCGATGGTGATCCAGATGTCGGCATCGGGCTGGGTGCGGGGGGGAATCGGCAGCAAGGTGCCCATGCGCGCGGGCGGGCCGAAGAAGATCGTGCCCGCCGCGCGCAGGCTGCGTGGCTTGCCGATGCGCAGGTAGATGGCCTTGACGCCTTCGGTGCAGGTCGGGCACAGCGCCGCGTTGAAACTCTTGAAGTGGCCGGCCGGGCCATCGGCACGGGGCGGTTCGTCGAACAGTTCGGCCAGGTCCAGGCTCCAGCGCCCGACCTGGATGCCCTGGATAGGGTTGGCACCCAGGCCGCTGTCGCCACGGAACAGGCTGGCGTCGGCGAAGTACTTGGGCATGAAACCCAGGGGGATGAGGATCAGCAGGATATTCAGGTGGAAGCGCCATTTCAGCCACCACTGCTTGAGGCCGCCCTGCGGCACTGCACTTGCCTGGCTCATGGCTGGGCCTCCACGGGTTTTTCACTGATCGGCTGGCGTACCCGCGCCGGACGCTCGGCACGCTTGAGGGCGGCGGCGGTGGCCTGGGCGGTGCGCTTGGTCCAGATCAGCAGGCCGCTGAGCACCATCAGGGTCAGCACCAGGCCGAAGAAGAACCAGATCAGCTTGATCGCCAGGCCACCGAAGTCGCCGGTGTGCAGCGGGCGCATGGATTCGGTGACGAACTCCAGGGCCGAGCGGTCGCCGAGCAGGAACTGGCTGTCGACCGCGCGGGTGTAGGGGTTGACCTCGGCGGTCTGGAACATCAGCGGATACCAGCCGCGCCCGCCCATGCTGTAGTGGCTGTAGGCGGTGGCGGGCAACGAGATGAAACTCACGTCCAGGCCTGGGATCGTCGCGGTGGCGATCCGCGCCGCCTCGTCCAGGTCGATGCGCGGCGCCGGGCTGCCGTCTGCGGTCTGCGGCACCTGCTCGCGGGCGATCACCGGCACGATCGGCTCGCTGGAAATGGTCACGTGGTTGTCGCCAAGGATCGCCTGGATCAGGAACCAGGTGCCGGTGATCGAGATCACCGCGATGAACCAGATCGACCAGACCCCCGCCAGGCGATGCACGTCACCCCAGAAGATCCGCGAACCATGGCCGGTGCGCACAGGCTTGAAGAAGCCGCGCCAGAACTTTTTGTAGACCACCAGGCCGGTGACCAGCGAGGCCAGCATCGGCAGCCCGAGCAGCGACACCAGGTACCAGCCCCAGCTGTAGCCGTTGGTGAAGGGCACCAGCCACCAGCCGTGCAGGGCGCGGGTGAAGGCCTCGAAGTTGAAGTCCGGGCTCTTGCCCTGGATCGCGCCGGTGTAGGGGTTGACGTAGAGCGTCGGGCTGGTGCCGTCGGGGTAGGTGACCTGGGCCTGCAGGGCGAAGTGCGAACCGTCGGGCTGGCTGAGTGAACTCACCGTCAGGTCCGGCTCGGCCTTGTGCATGGCATCCAGCACCTGCTGGAAGCTCAGGCGCTCGGCGTCGTCGCTGGGCTTGCTGGCACGAACATCGGCGTTGGCCAGCCAGACGATTTCCTGGCTGACCACGGCCAGCATGCCGGTGAAGCAGACGATCAGGACGAAGAACCAGATCGGCAGGGCAAGCCAGCTGTGGACCAGGAACCACAGCTTGGACGTGGATTTCTTTTTCGGTTGTCGGGCCATCAGTCGGTCTTCTGCGGGAAAAGTGCGGTCGAGTCTCGGCTCAACCTCGAGGGCTGCACTTAATAGGACGAATGAGAATCAGAAACCAGCGCGATTAAATGAAAGCAAATGTTTCAGGATTTGCCGTGCTCTGCGCAAACCCCTGGCTTGCCGGTAATTTTTCCGCCGTTTTATCCGTTTCGTAGGGATAGCCGGGCCCCGCCCGATACCTCACTCGTACGGAAGCAATCTGATGAATGCCGAAAAGTCCCTGCTACTGGCCCGCCGTTTCATTGAACTGCCGCAGGAGAAACGCGGCGTGTTCCTCGAGACCCTGGCCAGGGAGGGCATCGACTTTTCCCAGTTCCCCATTCCGGCTGGGGTCCAGGCGTCGGACCGCCAAGGGTTGTCCTATGCCCAGCAGCGCATGTGGGTACTTTGGCAGATGGACCCCCAGGGCGGCGCCTACAACCTGCCGGGCGCGGTGCGTCTGACCGGGCAGCTGGACGAGCCCGCGCTGGAGCAGGCGTTCGCCAGCCTGCTGGCGCGTCACCAGAGCCTGACCACGGTATTCGAGGTGCAGCCTGACGACAGTCTGCTCCAGGTCCATCGCCCGGTCGGCGAGGCCTTGATCGAGCGTGTCGACCTGCGCCAGTGGGATGAGGCCGAGCGCGAAGCGCAGGTGCGTGCCGAAGCCGAGGCCGAGTCATTGCGTCCATTCGACCTGGCGCAAGGGCCGCTACTGCGCGTGCGCCTGCTGCGCCTGGCCGAGCAGGAGCATGTGTTGCTGTTGACCCTGCATCACATTGTTTCCGACGGTTGGTCGATGAACGTGCTGATCGACGAGTTCAGCCGCTGCTACGACGCCTTCGCCGCAGGCCATGCGCCGCAACTGCCGGACCTGCCGATCCAGTACGTCGACTATGCCCTGTGGCAGCGCCGCTGGCTGGAGGCCGGCGAGCTGGCACGGCAATTGGCGTACTGGCAGGCGCAGTTGGGCGATGAGCAGCCCGTGCTCGAGCTGCCCTTGGATAATGCCCGTCCGGCGACCCCGAGCTTCAGCGGCGAGCGCCGCTCGTTCGCGGTCGATGCGGCCTTGGCCGAGCGGCTGCGTGGCTTCGCCCGCCAGCACAACCTCACGCCATTCATGGTCATGCTTGGCGCGTTCGGCTTGCTTCTGCAACGCTACACCGGCCAGTCCGACCTGCGTATCGGCAGCCCGGTGGCCAACCGCAACCGCGCCGAAGTCGAAGGGCTGATCGGTTTGTTCGTTAACACCCAGGTGCTGCGTGTGCAACCGGACGCGCACCTCGATGTGCTGGCCTACCTGCAAGGCATCAAGCAGGTCGTGCTCGGTGCCCAGGCGCACCAGGACCTGCCGTTCGAGCGTTTGGTCGAGGCGCTCAAGGTCGAGCGCAGCCTGAGCCATGCGCCGCTGTTCCAGGTGATGTACAACCACCAGCCGCAGGTCGCCGACCTGGCCACCGTGACCCTGGCTTCGGGGTTGCAACTGTCGCCCCTGGCGTGGCGCAGCCGCACCACTCAGTTCGACCTGAGCCTGGATACCTACGAGCAGGGTGGCACCTTGCACGCCGCCTTCACCTACGCCAGCGACCTGTTCGAGGCCGCCACCATCGAACGCATGGCGACGCACTGGCAGGCCCTGCTGCAGGCCCTGGTCAGCCAGCCGCACAGCGCGCTGTGGCAGCTGCCGATGCTCGATGACGCCAGCCGCCGCACAGTGCTGGAAGATTGGAACGCCACCGCCCGCAATTACCCGCTCGGGCGCGGCGTGCACCAGCTGTTCGAGGATCAGGCGCGCCACGCGCCAGACGCCCCGGCGCTGGTGTTCGGCGATACCGCGCTCAGCTATGCGCAGCTCGATGCCCGCGCCAACCGCCTGGCTCACTTCCTGCGCGCGCAAGGCGCCGGAGCCGACAGCCTGGTGGGTATCAGCGTGCTGCGCAGTGTGGAAATGGTCGTCGGGCTGATGGCGATCCTCAAGGCCGGCGCGGCCTACGTGCCGCTGGATCCGGAATACCCCGAGGAACGCCTGGCCTACATGATCGAGGACAGCGGCATTCGCCTGCTGCTGACCCAGCAGGCGCTGCAGGGCAGCCTGCCGGTGCCCGGCGACGTGCAGTGCATCACCCTGGACCAACTGGCGCTGGACGACCAGCCAGACAGCCCGCCACAGGTGGCGATCGACCCGCGGCAGCTGGCCTATGTCATCTATACCTCCGGCTCCACCGGTCGGCCGAAAGGCGCCGGCAACAGCCATGAAGCCCTGGCCAACCGCCTGCACTGGATGCAGGAAGCCTATGGCCTGGGCGCCGGTGACACGGTGCTGCAGAAGACCCCGTTCAGCTTCGACGTCTCGGTCTGGGAGTTCTTCTGGCCGCTGATGACCGGTGCTCGACTGGCCGTGGCCGCGCCCGGTGACCACCGGGATCCGGCGCGCCTGATCCAGACCATTCATCGCCACCAGGTCAGCACCCTGCATTTCGTGCCCTCGATGCTCCAGGCCTTCATCCACGAGCCCGGCGTCGAGACCTGCGCCAGCTTGTGCCGCATCGTCTGCAGCGGCGAGGCATTGCCGGTCGACGCCCAGCTGCAGGTGTTCGGCAAGTTGCCGGCGGCGGCGCTGTACAACCTCTACGGCCCCACCGAGGCGGCCATCGACGTCACCCACTGGACCTGCCTCGACGAAGGCCGCGACAGCGTGCCCATCGGCCAGCCCATCGCCAACATTCGCACCTATGTGCTCGATGCCGGCCTCGAGCCGGTGGCGCCGGGCGTTGCCGGCGAACTCTATCTGGGTGGCATTGGCCTGGCCCGCGGTTACCACCGGCGTCCGGGGCTGACCGCCGAGCGCTTCGTTGCCGACCCCTTCGTTGCCGGACAGCGTCTGTACCGTACCGGTGACCGGGTTCGCCAGCGTGTGGATGGCGTGATCGAGTACCTGGGGCGTTTCGACCACCAGGTGAAAATCCGTGGCCTGCGCATCGAACTGGGCGAGATCGAGGCGCGCCTGGCCCAGCATGCCTGGGTGCGCGAGGCCGTGGTGCTGGCGCTGGACGGCAAGCAACTGGTGGCCTACCTGGTGCTCGACGAAACACCAGACGGCTGGCAGCAAGGGCTCAAGGACTGGCTGTTGCAGGCACTGCCGGAATTCATGGCGCCCAGCCATCTGATACCGCTGGAGCACTTCCCGCTGACCCCCAACGGCAAGCTCGACCGCAAGGCCCTGCCGCAACCGGATGCCGCCCCGCGCGGCGCCTACGTGGCGCCGCAAACCGATGTGCAACGTACCCTGGCGCAAGTCTGGAGCGAGGTGCTGGGTGTGGCCGAGGTCGGCCTGGACGACAACTTCTTCGAGCTGGGCGGTGATTCGATCATCGCCATCCAGGTGGTTGGCCGCGCTCGACGCCAGGGCCTGCAGTTCAGCCCGCGCGACCTGTTCCAGTTCCAGACCGTGCGCGGCCTGGCCGGCGCGGTCGGACGCCAGCCATCGTTGATGGTGGAGCAGGCACCGGCCACTGGCGAGGTGGCGCTTAGCCCTGTGCAGCGACATTTCTTCGAGCAGACCATCACGGTCCGCCAGCACTGGAACCAATCATTGCTGCTCAGTGCCCGGCAACCGTTGCAGGTCCAGGCGCTGGTCGATGCCCTGGGCGCAGTGGTCAACCACCATGACGCCCTGCGGCTGCGCTTCGAGCCCGCCGCCGATGGCTGGCGGCAGCACTATGGCGCGGCGGTCGCGCAGGTCGAGCTGTGGCAGCGCCAGGCGGCGGATGCCCAGGCACTGACGGCGCTCTGCGACGACGCCCAGCGCAGCCTCGACCTGGGCAGTGGACCGCTGTTGCGCGCCATGCTGGTCGATTTGCCACAAGGCGAGCAGCGCCTGTTGCTGGTCATCCACCACCTGGTGGTCGACGGCGTGTCCTGGCGTATTCTCCTGGAGGACCTGGAGCAGGCTTACGCCCAGCGCCTGGCCGGGCAGCCGCTGTCGCTGGCGCCGCGCACCAGCAGCTACCAGGCCTGGTCGGCGCAACTGCACGAGCAGGTGCCGGCGTTCCTCGGACAATTGCCCTACTGGCAAGCGCAGCGCGGCGATGGCGCGCTGCCGTGCGACAGGCCGGACGCGCCGGTGAGCAACCGCCATGGCGCCAAACTGGCGTCGCGTCTGTCCCGCGAGCGCACCCGTCAATTGCTGCAGGTCGCGCCCGCGGCTTATCGCACCCAGGTCAACGACCTGCTGTTGACCGCCCTGGCACGTGTCATCTGCCAATGGAGCGGTAGCCAGGCAGCGTTGGTGCAGCTGGAGGGGCATGGCCGCGAAGAGCTGTTTGACGGCATCGACCTGACCCGCAGCGTCGGCTGGTTCACCAGCCTCTATCCGCTGCGCCTGGCCCCGCGTGCCGATCATGGCGACTCGATCAAGGCCATCAAGGAACAGCTGCGCGCGGTACCGGACAAAGGCATGGGCTACGGCGTGCTGCGCTACCTGGGTGACGCTTCGGTGCGCGAGGCCCTGGCGACGCTCGATGCGCCGCGCATCACCTTCAACTATCTGGGCCAGTTCGACAGCCAGTTCGATGCCCAGGCCTTGCTGGCGCCGGCCACCGAGCGCGGTGGCGACGGCCAGGACCCGGACGCGCCGCTGGCCAACTGGCTGACCCTGGAAGGGCAGGTCTACAACGGCGAGCTGTCGCTGCAATGGGGCTTCAGCCTGGCGATGTTCGACACCGACACGATCCAGGCGCTGGCCACGGCCTATGACCAGGAGCTGGAGGCGCTTATCGAGCACTGCCTGGGCGTGCCTGCCGGGCAACCGTCACCGTCGGACTTCCCGTTGGCGCGCATTACTCAGGCGCAACTGGATGCATTGCCGGTGCCCGGCCACGAGATCGAGGACCTCTACCCGCTGTCGCCCATGCAGCAGGGCATGTTCTTCCACTCGCTGTATGAAACCCAGGGCGGCGCCTACATCAACCAGTTGCGCCTGGATATCGGCGGCCTGGACCTGGAACGCTTCGGCGAGGCCTGGCAGGCGGCCCTGGCGCGTCACGAGATCCTGCGCAGCAGCATTCACTGGCAGGGCCTGGACAGTGCCCACCAGATCGTCCAGCGCCAGTTGCCACTGCCGCTGCGCATCGTCGACGAACCTGTGGCAGACCTCGATGCACTGGCTCGGGCCGAGCACGAAGCGGGCTTCGACCTGTCCCGCGCGCCCTTGTTCAGGCTGCTGCTGGTGCGTACCGGGGCCGACGACTGGCACCTGGTCTACACCTGCCATCACATCCTCCTGGATGGCTGGAGCAATGCCCAGCTACTAGCCCAGGTGATCCAGCACTACGTCGGCGAGCGCACGTCGGCGCCGGCCGGCCGTTTCCATGATTACCTGGCATGGCTGCAACGCCAGGACGCCAGTGCCGGCGAGCGTTTCTGGAAGACCCGTCTCGGCGCCTTGCAGGCGCCGACGCTGCTCGCTCAGGCCCTGCGTCGCCCCGCCGACGCCCAGGGCGAGGGTGAGTACCTGGCCCGCATCGACGCCGTGCAGACCGCCGAACTGGAGCGTTTTGCCCGTCAGCACAAGGTGACCTTGAACACGCTGTTCCAGGCGGCCTGGGGCCTGTTGCTGCAGCGCCTGACCGGGCAAGCCTGCGTGGCCTTCGGCGCCACGGTGTCCGGACGCTCGGCGCCATTGCCGGGCATCGACGACCAGCTCGGGTTGTTCATCAATACCTTGCCGGTGCTGATCGATGCCGCGCCTGATCGCCAGGTGGCCGGTTACCTGGCCGATGTGCAGGACTTCAACCTGGGCCTGCGCGAATTCGAGCATGTGCCGCTGTATGCCATCCAGGGGTGGGCTGGCCAGCAGGGCGCGGCGCTGTTCGACAGCCTGCTGGTGTTCGAGAACTTCCCGGTGGCCGAGGCTCTGCGCCAGGGCGCGCCTGCCGGCCTGCGTTTCGGCGCGGTGAGCAATCACGAGCGCACCCACTACCCGCTGACCATCGGCATCGAACTCGGTGATGGGGTGAGCCTGGCGTTCGGCTACGACCCTGCGCTGTTCGCGGCAGAGCAGGTGGGGCAGCTGTGCGCCGGGCTACGCCAGGTGCTGGCGCAGATGGTCGCCACGCCGGCGGCGCCGGTAGGCGCGCTGGGCCTGCTCGACGAACAGGGCCAGGCCGAGGTGCTTGGCTTCAGCCAAGGCCTCGCGCTGGCGTTGCCGAGCCAGGAACTGGTTCACCAGCGTATCGCGGCACAGGCCGCGCGCCAGCCACAGGCCTTGGCCTTGCAATGCGGCGAGCTGCGCCTGAGCTATGGCCAGCTCGATGGCCAGGCCAATCGCCTGGCGCATGTACTGATCGCCGAGGGTGTGCGCCCTGGCCAGCGTGTCGGCCTGGCCCTGCGTCGTGGCCCGCAGCTGATCGTCAGCCTGCTGGCCGTGCTCAAGTGCGGCGCGACCTATGTGCCGCTGGATCCGCAGTATCCGCATGAACGGCTGGCCTACATGATCGAGGACAGCCGTCTGGACCTGTTGCTGTGCGACGACGGCCTGCTGGTCGAGTTGGCGCTGCCGGCGGGGCTGCGCCGCCTGGAGCTGGGGCTGTTGGGCGAGCAGGTCGCGCAGTGTGGCGACCACGACCCGGATGTGCAGGTCGCCGCCGAGCAGCTCGCCTATGTCATCTACACCTCTGGTTCCACCGGGCGCCCGAAGGGGGTGGCGATCAGTCATGCGGCTCTGCGCGAGTTCAGCTACAGCGCCACCGACTACTCCCGTCTTGAACGCGACGACCGGGTGCTGCAGTTCGCCACCTTCAGCTTCGACGGCTTCGTCGAGCAGTGCTATCCGCCGCTATGCGTCGGCGCCGCGCTGATCATGCGTGGCGAGGAACTGTGGGACGCTGATCAACTGGCGCGGTTGATCGTCGAGCAGGGCGTGACCCTGGCCGACCTGCCGGCCGCCTACTGGCACATGCTGGCCAAGACTTGCGCGACGCGGCCGGGCCACGGCCTGGGCAAGCTGCGTCAGGTGCACGTGGGCGGCGAGGCCATGTCGGTGGAAGGGTTGCGCCTGTGGCATACGGCGGGGCTGGGCGGGATCCGCCTGGTCAACACCTATGGCCCGACCGAGGCGACGGTGGTCTCCAGCGTGCATGACTGCCGCCTCGAGGACGCGCAGGGCGCGTATGGCGTGCCGATCGGCCAAGCCATCGCCGGCCGCTCGCTGTATGTGCTGGACAGTGCCGGCCAGCTGTTGCCCAGCGATGGCGTCGGCGAGCTGTGCATCGGCGCGCCGAACTGCCTGGCGCAGCAATACTTCGACCGCCCGGGGTTGACCGCCGAACGTTTCCTGCCCGATCCCTTCGCCGAACAGCCTGGCGCACGCCTGTACCGTAGCGGCGACCTGGCGCGCTATACCCAGGCCGGGGTACTGGAGTACGTAGGGCGTATCGATCACCAGGTGAAGATTCGCGGCATGCGTATCGAGATGGGCGAGATCGAGGCCTGCCTGCAAGGGCTGGCGTCGGTGCGCGAGGCGGCGGTGCTGGCCCTCGCCGGGCCGACCGGGCCGCAACTGGTGGCCTACCTGGTCGCTGCCCAGGCCGCGCCGTCCGCTGACTGGCTACAGGAGGTACGGGCTGCCTTGGGCCAGGCGCTGCCTGACTACATGATCCCCGCCCACCTGCTGGTGCTGGAGCGGCTGCCGTTGAACAACAACGGCAAGCTCGACCGCGCGGCCTTGCCGGCGCCGGACTTCAGTGCCGCCCAGCAGGCCTACGAAGCACCGCGCACGCCGTTGCAAGCACAACTGGCGACGATCTGGGCGCAGGCCTTGCAGGTCGAGCGCGTCGGCCTTGCCGACAGTTTCTTCAGCCTTGGTGGCCACTCGTTGCTGGCGACCGAGGTCATCGCGCGCATTCGCCAAGGGCTCGGGCTCGAAGTGCCCCTGCGGCAGCTGTTCGAGCAGCCGACCCTGGGGGCCTTCGCCGACCGTTGCGCCGAGCTGGGCCAGGGCGCGGCAGCGGCGATTGCGGTATTGCCGCGCACGCCTGCGATGGCCGTGTCCTATGCCCAGGAGCGCCAGTGGTTCCTCTGGCGGCTGGACCCACAGAGCGCCGCCTACAACGTTCCGGTGGCGTTGCGTGTGCGGGGGCCGCTCGAGTTGTCAGCGTTGCAGTCGGCGTTCGACCGGGTCATCGCCCGTCACGAGCCATTGCGCACCACCTTCGATGACAGCACGGGGGCGCTGCGACAGCATATTCATCCGCACCTGGCGCTGCCGATTGCGCTCGAGCATCCAGGCGAACTGGACGATGCGGCGCTGGCGGCCTGGGTCGATGCCCAGGTGCGGGCGCCATTCGACCTGGTGCGAGGGCCGTTGCTGCGGGTCAAGTTGCTGGCCATGGGCGAGCAGGATCATGTGCTGGTCATCGTCCAGCATCATATCGTTTCCGACGGCGCCTCCCTGGAGGTGTTGGTCGAAGAGCTGCTGCAGGGCTACCACGGCGAGCACAGTGCGCCGTTGCCCGTGCAGTACGCCGACTACGCGGCCTGGCAGCGCCAGTGGCTCGACGGTGGCGAGCGTGCGCGCCAGCTCGATTACTGGATGGCGCAGCTGGGCGGTGAGCAGGTCGTGCTCGAGCTGCCGTTCGACCGGCCACGCCCGGCGCAACGGCGCCTGCGTGGCGCCCGCCTGGACTTCCCGCTCGAGGCTCGACTGAGCCATGGCCTGCAACAGCTGGCCAAGACTCAGGATGCTTCCTTGTTCATGTTGCTGCTGGCAGCGTTCCAAGCCTTGCTGCACCGCTATAGCGGCCAGGCCGACATCCGTGTCGGCGTACCGGTGGCCAACCGCACGCGGGCTGAAACCGAGCGGCTGATCGGTTTCTTCGTCAATACCCAGGTGATGCGTGCCGAGGTCGAGGGCGGGCAGGGCTTCGACGTCCTGCTGCGCCAGACCCGGCAGGCGGCGCTGCAGGCCCAGGCCCACCAGGACCTGCCATTCGAGCAACTGGTCGAGGCCCTGGCGCCGGAGCGCAACCTCAGCCACAGCCCCCTGTTCCAAGTGCTGTTCAACCACCAGTACGCTGCGCGCGCCGAGCGGAACTGGGGTGACCTGCATGTCGAACCGCTGCATTGGGACAGTGCCACGGCGCAGTTCGACCTGGTGCTGGATACCAGCGAGACCGCGCAGGGGCTGATGGTTTCCCTGGCATACGACACCGACCTGTTCGAGCGCTCGACCATCGAGCGGCTGTCGACCCACTTTATCAATCTGCTGCAGGGCATCGTCGACCAGCCGCAACAAGCGGTGGCCGAACTGCCATTGCTGGCGGCAGCCGAGCGCGAGCGCACCTTGGTTACGTGGAACGCCACCGCTGAGCACTACCCGCTGGAGCAATGCATCCAGCAACTGATCGAGGCCCAGGTGCAGCGCACCCCGGATGCCCCGGCACTGGCCTTCGGCGAGACGCGCCTGAGCTACGCCCAGCTCAACGCCCGCGCCAACCGCTTGGCCCATCGCCTGATCGCCCTGGGCGTCGGCGCGGATGTGCTGGTGGGCATCGCGGTGGAGCGTTCGGTGGAGATGGTGGTCGGCTTGCTGGCCATCCTCAAGGCCGGTGGCGCCTACGTGCCGCTGGACCCGGAATACCCCGAGGACCGCCTGCGCTACATGATCGAGGACAGCGGCGTGCAACTGCTGCTGACCCAGAGCCACCTGCAACTGCCGCTGGCCGAAGGCGTGCAGACCCTGGCGCTGGACTTGGAACCGGGCGCCGATGACGCGGGCAACCCGAACGTGGTGGTGGCCCCTGAAAACCTGGCCTATGTGATCTACACCTCCGGCTCCACAGGCCGGCCGAAAGGCGCGGGTAACCGCCATTCGGCCCTGGTCAACCGCCTGTGCTGGATGCAGCAGGCCTATCGACTGGACGCCGGCGACAGCGTGTTGCAGAAGACACCGTTCAGCTTCGACGTGTCGGTGTGGGAGTTCTTCTGGCCGTTGATGACCGGTGCGCGCCTGGTGGTTGCCGCACCGGGCGATCACCGCGACCCGGCCCGTCTGGTCGAGCTGATCACTACCGAGCAGATCACCACGCTGCACTTCGTGCCATCGATGCTCCAGGCGTTCCTGCAGGACAGCGGCGTGCCGCGCTGCACCAGCCTTGCGCGCATCGTCTGCAGTGGCGAGGCGCTGCCGGCCGATGCCCAGCAGCAGGTGTTCGCCAAGCTGCCGAAGGCCGGGCTGTACAACCTGTACGGCCCGACCGAGGCGGCCATCGACGTGACCCACTGGACCTGCCGCGAGGAAGGGCGCGACAGCGTGCCGATCGGCGAGCCGATCGCCAACCTGGCCTGCTACATCCTCGACGCCGAGCTGCAACCGGTGCCGGTAGGCGTGCTGGGCGAGCTGTACCTGGCCGGCGCAGGCCTGGCGCGCGGCTACCACCGCCGCCCGGGGCTGACCGCCGAGCGTTTCGCCGTGAGCCCGTATGGCAACGGCGAGCGCATCTACCGCACCGGCGACCTGGCGCGCTACCGCGCGGACGGGGTAATCGAATACGCCGGGCGTATCGACCACCAGGTCAAGCTGCGTGGCCTGCGCATCGAGCTGGGCGAGATCGAGGCACGCTTGCTGGAGCACGACCTGGTGCGTGAAGCCGTGGTGACGGTGCCGGATGGCAAGCAGTTGGTCGGTTATGTGGTGCTGACCGGCGAAGCTGAAAACTGGCAGGCACAGCTGGCCGAGCATCTGCGCCGTGGCCTGCCGGACTACATGGTGCCGAACCAGTGGCTGGCACTGGACAGCCTGCCGCTGTCGCCCAACGGCAAGCTCGACCGCAAGGCCTTGCCCGCCGTGGATGCCGCGCAAGCGCAGCGTGCCTATGTGGCGCCGCAAAGCGAACTGGAACAACAGGTCGCGGCAATCTGGGCGCAGGTGCTGCACTTGGAGCAGGTTGGTCTGGGCGACAACTTCTTCGAGCTGGGCGGGCATTCGCTGTTGGCTACCCAGGTGTTCTCGCGTCTGCGCGAGCTAGGCATCGACGCACCGCTCAAGACGCTGTTCGAGCAGGCCAGCCTGCAGGGCTTCGTCGCCAGCCTGCCAGCACCGTCGTTGGCGGCGCGGGCTCCGGCCATCCAGCCGACGCCGCGCGATGCGGCGCTGCCGGTGTCCTATGCCCAGCAACGCCAGTGGTTCCTCTGGCAGTTGGAACCACACAGCAGCGCCTACCACATCCCCATGGTCCTGCGCCTGAAAGGCAGCCTCGATCGTGCGGCGCTGCAACACAGCTTCGATACGCTGGTAGCGCGGCATGAGGCCCTGCGTACTCGCTTCGTCGAAAGCGACGAGGGCATCGTCCAGGTGATCGAGCGCTCGGCAGCGCTGGTCATTGCCCATGAACGACTGGCGGACGAGGCGACCCTTCAGGCGCGTGTCGCCGAGGAGATCCGCCAGCCGTTCGACCTGGCCCGCGGCCCATTGCTGCGGGTCCGCCTGCTGGAGCTGGCGGCCGACGACCAGGTGCTGGTGCTGACTCAGCACCATATCGTCTCGGATGCGGCGTCCATGCAGCTGATGGTCGGCGAACTGATCGATGGCTATGCCCGCCACCGCGAGGGTGATACCGCCCCACTGCCTGCCCTGGCGCTGCACTATGCCGACTACGCCCGTTGGCAGCGTGAATGGATGGAGGCTGGCGAGCGTGAGCGGCAACTGGCCTACTGGGTCGGGCAACTGGGCAGCGAGCAGGATGTGCTGGCCTTGCCGCTGGACCATCCGCGTCCTGCCGAGCAGAGCTATCGCGGCGCCCAGTTCGACCTGGTCGTGCCGTCGGCGTTGAAGGACGGCCTCGAGGCGTTGGCCCGCCGCCAGGGCGCGACCTTGTTCATGGTGCTGCTGGCGTCGTTCCAGGCCTTGCTGCATCGCTACAGTGGCCAGCGCGACATCCGCGTCGGCGTGCCGGTGGCCAACCGCAACCGGGTCGAGACCGAAGGGCTGATCGGCTTCTTCGTCAACACCCAGGTACTGCGTGCCGATATCGATCCAGGCCAGCCGTTCGGCGTGCTGCTGCAACAGGTGCGTCAGGCCGCGCTGGGCGCCCAGGCGCACCAGGACCTGCCGTTCGAGCAACTGGTGGATGCGCTGGCGCCGACCCGCAGCCTCAGCCACAGCCCGTTGTTCCAGGTGATGTTCAACCACCAGGCCGCCGCGCTGGCGCCGGTACGCGCCGTGCCAGGCTTGGCGGTCCAGGCCATGGCCTGGGACAACGACACCACGCAGTTCGACCTGAGCCTGGACACCTGCGAGACCGATGAAGGGCTGAGCGCTGCGCTGATCTACGCCACCGACCTGTTCGACCAGGCCACCATCGTGCGCTTGGGTGAGCATTGGCTGAACCTGCTGCAAGGCATCGTCGACCAGCCGCAACAACCGGTGGCCGAACTGCCGTTGCTGGCGGCCGCCGAGCGCGAGCGCACCCTGGTCACGTGGAACGCCAGCGCTGAACACTACCCGCTGGAGCAGAGCATCCAGCAACTGATCGAGGCCCAGGTGCAGCGCACCCCGGATGCCCCGGCACTGGCCTTCGGCGAGACGCGCCTGAGCTACGCCCAGCTCAACGCCCGCGCCAACCGCTTGGCCCATCGCCTGATCGCCCTGGGCGTCGGCGCGGATGTGCTGGTGGGCATCGCGGTGGAGCGTTCGGTGGAGATGGTGGTCGGCTTGCTGGCCATCCTCAAGGCCGGTGGCGCCTACGTGCCGCTGGACCCGGAATACCCCGAGGACCGCCTGCGCTACATGATCGAGGACAGCGGCGTGCAACTGCTGCTGACCCAGAGCCACCTGCAACTGCCGCTGGCCGAAGGCGTGCAGACCCTGGCGCTGGACCTGGAACCAGGCGCCGATGAGGCGGGCAACCCGAACGTGGCGGTGGCCCCTGAAAACCTGGCCTATGTGATCTACACCTCCGGCTCCACAGGCCGGCCAAAAGGCGCGGGCAACCGCCATTCGGCCCTGGTCAACCGCCTGTGCTGGATGCAGCAGGCTTATCGACTGGACGCCGGCGACAGCGTGTTGCAGAAGACACCGTTCAGCTTCGACGTGTCGGTGTGGGAGTTCTTCTGGCCGTTGATGACCGGTGCGCGCCTGGTGGTTGCCGCGCCGGGCGATCACCGCGACCCGGCCCGTCTGGTCGAGCTGATCACTACCGAGCAGATCACCACGCTGCACTTCGTGCCGTCGATGCTCCAGGCGTTCCTGCAGGACAGTGGCGTGCCGCGCTGCACCAGCCTTGCGCGCATCGTCTGCAGTGGCGAGGCGCTGCCGGCCGATGCCCAGCAGCAGGTGTTCGCCAAGCTGCCGAAGGCCGGGCTGTACAACCTGTACGGCCCGACCGAGGCGGCCATCGACGTGACCCACTGGACCTGCCGCGAGGAAGGGCGCGACAGCGTGCCGATCGGCGAGCCGATCGCCAACCTGGCCTGCTACATCCTCGACGCCGAGCTGCAACCGGTGCCGGTGGGCGTGCTGGGCGAGTTGTACCTGGCCGGCGCAGGCCTGGCGCGCGGCTACCACCGCCGCCCGGGGCTGACCGCCGAGCGCTTCGCCGTGAGCCCGTACGGCAACGGCGAGCGCATCTACCGCACCGGCGACCTGGCGCGCTACCGCGCGGATGGGGTGATCGAGTACGCCGGGCGTATCGACCACCAGGTCAAGCTGCGTGGTCTGCGCATCGAGCTGGGCGAGATCGAGGCGCGCCTGCTGGAGCACGACCTGGTGCGTGAGGCCGTGGTGACGGTGCCGGATGGCAAGCAGTTGGTCGGTTATGTGGTGCTGACCGACGAAGCTGAAAACTGGCAGGCACAACTGGCCGAGCATCTGCGCCGTGGCCTGCCGGACTACATGGTGCCGAACCAGTGGCTGGCACTGGACAGCCTGCCGCTGTCGCCCAACGGCAAGCTCGACCGCAAGGCCTTGCCTGCCGTGGATGCTGCCCTTGTGCAAAAGGTCTACGAGGCACCGGCCAACGCGCGGGAGCACCGTCTGGCCGCCGTCTGGGCTGATGTGCTGCGCCTTGAGCGGGTCGGGGTGAACGACAACTTCTTCGAGCTTGGGGGCGATTCCATCGTCTCGATCCAGGTCGTCGGACGTGCGCGCCAGCAGGGCCTGCACTTCACGCCCAAGGAGCTGTTCCAGCACCAGACCGTGCGCGGCCTGGCAGCGGTGCTGCGCGAAGGCGAGGGGGCGGTGAAGGCCGAGCAAGGTCCGCTGGTCGGGGGCATGCCATTGCTGCCGTTCCAGCAGTGGTTCTTCGATCAGCGCATGAGCGAGCCGCAGCACTGGAACCAGTCGCTGTTGCTGCGCGGCACCGAAACCGTGGACGCTGCCGCGCTGGAGCGGGCGCTGCTGGCACTGTACGCCCAGCACGACGCCTTGCGCCTGCGCTTTGCCGACGGCAGCGCCGAACACGGTCCGCTGCAACCGGCCCAGCCATTGCTGTGGCGTACCGCGCTGCGCAGCGCCGAGGAAATCGAGGCGACCTGCGAAGAGGCCCAGCGTAGCCTGGACCTGGCCCAGGGCCCGCTGCTGCGCGCGGTGCTGATCGACCTGGCCGACGGTGGCCAGCGCCTGCTGCTGGTGATTCACCACCTGGTGGTCGATGGCGTGTCCTGGCGCGTGCTGCTGGAAGACCTGCACGATGCCTACCGCCAGGCCCTGGCGGGCGGCACGCCGAAACTGCCGGCCAAGACCAGCGCCTTCAAGGCCTGGGGCGAGCGCCTGCAGCAGCATGCCGCAAAGCTGGACAGCGAACTGGCCTACTGGCAAGGGCAACTGGCCGGTGCGCCGCAGGGCCTGCCCGAGGCCGAGCCAGGCGCCAGCCTGCAAAACCGTCACCGCCAGAGCGTGCAGGCACGCCTGGATACCGAGCTGACCCGACGCCTGCTGCAACAGGCCCCGGCAGCCTACCGCACCCAGGTCAACGACCTGCTGCTGACCGCCCTGGCCCGGGTGCTGTGCCGCTGGAGCGGCGCCGATTCGGCACTGGTGGAGCTGGAAGGCCATGGCCGCGAAGACCTGTTCGACGACATCGACCTGAGCCGCACGGTGGGCTGGTTCACCAGCGCCTACCCGGTGCGGTTGACCCCGGCCACCGAGCTGGGCGCCTCGATCAAGCAGGTCAAGGAACAGCTGCGCGGCGTGCCGCACAAGGGCATCGGTTTCGGCGTCCTGCGCTACCTGGGCGACGAGGCCGCGCGCGCAAGCCTGGCCGAACTGCCGGTGCCGCGCATCACCTTCAACTACCTGGGCCAGCTGGACGGCCAGTTCGATGAGCGGGCGCTGTTCGTGCCCGCCGCCGAAAGCGCGGGCGAGGAGCAGAGCCCGCTGGCGCCGCTGGGCAACTGGCTGGTGCTCAATGGCCAGGTGTATGACGGCGAGCTGAGCCTGGCGTTCAGCTTCAGCGGGCAGATGTTCGCCCGTGCGAGCATCGAGCGGCTGGCGCGGGCCTACGAGGCGGAACTGGCGGCGCTGGTCGAGGACTGCCAGGCACCGCAAGGGTTGACGCCGTCGGACTTCCCGCTGGCGGGCCTGAGCCAGGCGCAACTCGACGCGCTGCCGGTGGCGGTGGCCGAGGTCGAGGACATCTACCCGCTGTCGCCGATGCAGCAGGGCATGCTGTTCCACTCCACGTTCGGCGAGAGCGACGGCGACTACATCAACCAGATGCAGGTCGAGGTCGCAGGCCTGGATGTGGCACGCTTCGAGGAGGCCTGGAACGCTGTGCTCCAGGCCCATGACAGTCTGCGTTGTGCCTTCGTCTGGTCCGCCGACCAGGCCCAACCGGTGCAGGTGGTGCTGCGCGAGGCCCGCGTACCGTTCAGCGAGCTGGACTGGCGCGGTCGTGATGACCTGGCGCTGGCGCTCCCGACACTGGCCGCCGAAGAACGTGGGCGCGGCTTCGATATGCTGCAGGCGCCGTTGCTGCGCCTGGTGCTGGTACGCCTGGATGATGACCGCCATGCACTGATCTACACCAGCCATCACATCCTCATGGACGGCTGGAGCAATGCGCAACTGCTGGGTGAAGTGCTGCAACGCTACTGTGGCGAGCGGCCCACGCAGGCGGCGGGCCGTTTCGGTGACTACATCGCCTGGTTGCAGCGTCAGGACCGAGCGCAGAGCGAAGCTTTCTGGCGCGAACAACTGGCCGCACTGGAAGAGCCCACCCGCCTGGCCAGCACCTGTCAGCATGTCGGTGTCGATGGCTACGACGAGCACAGTCTGTCGATCGATGCGCAGACCACCGCGCGCCTGGGTCGCTTCGCCCGTGAGCGCAAGGTCACCGTCAACACCTTGGTGCAGGGTGCCTGGGCCTTGTTGCTGCAGCGGCGTGTCGGCCAGGACTGCGTGTCGTTCGGCGCTACCGTGGCCGGGCGACCGGCCGAGCTGGCCGGTATCGAGCAGCAGATCGGCCTGTTCATCAACACCTTGCCGGTGATCGTGCCGTGCACCGCCGGGCAGGCGCTTGGCGACTGGCTGGACGATCTGCAGGCGCTCAACCTGCGCATCCGCGAGCAGGAGCACACGCCACTGTTCGACATCCAGCGCTGGGCCGGGCAGGGCGGTGACGCGCTGTTCGACAGCCTGCTGGTGTTCGAAAACTACCCGGTGGCCGAGGCCCTGGAGCGTGGCTCGCCCTCGGGGCTGCACTTTGGCCCGGTGCGCACACAGGAGCAGAGCAACTATCCGCTGACCCTGGTGGTTGGCCTGGAGGACAGCCTGTCGCTGCGCTGCAGCTATGACCGGCAGGCGTTCAGCGCGGCGATCATCGAGCAGATCGGCCAGCAACTGCGTCACTTGCTGCTGCAGATGCTCGAACAGGGCGCTGAGGCGCCTGTCGAGACCTTGCAATTGCTCGATGACGAGCAACGCCAGACTGCGGTACGGGCCTGGAATACCGCCCCGGCCACGTTCGAACCGAGCCAGCCGCTGCATCGCCTGATCGAAGCCCAGGCGGCCCGCGCGCCGCAGGCGCCGGCGCTGGTCTGCGAAGGCGAGCAGTTGAGCTATGCCGAGCTGAACCGTCGGGCCAACCGGATCGCCCACGCGCTGATCGCCCGCGGCGTCGGCCCGGACGTGCTGGTGGGCCTGGCCGCGCCGCGTTCGCTGGAGATGGTGGTCGGCCTGCTGGCCATCCTCAAGGCCGGTGGCGCCTACGTGCCGCTGGACCCGGCCTATCCGCTGGACCGCCTGCATTACATGATCGAGGACAGCGGCCTGCAGTTGCTGCTCGGCCAAGGCGACCTCGGGCTGAACCTGGCGGCGGACGTGCAGGTGCTGGACCTGGCCGGCGACTATGCTGGCTTTGCCGAGGTCAACCCGAGCGTCGCGGTGGACCTGGATAACCTGGCCTATGTCATCTACACCTCCGGCTCCACCGGCAAGCCGAAGGGCACCTTGCTGCCGCACCGCAACGTGCTGCGCCTGTTCGAGGCCACCGACGGTTGGTTCGGCTTCGGCCCGCAGGACTGCTGGACGCTGTTCCACTCCTATGCCTTCGACTTCTCGGTATGGGAGCTGTTCGGCGCCTTGCTGCACGGTGGCCGCCTGGTGATCGTGCCGCAGGATGTCAGCCGTTCGCCGGAGGCCTTCTACCAACTGCTGTGCGAGCAGCGGGTGACCGTGCTCAACCAGACGCCGTCGGCGTTCCGCCAGCTGATGCAGGTGGCCTGCGCCGAAGGCCAGCGCAGCGACCAGCAACTGCGCTACGTGGTGTTCGGCGGCGAGGCACTGGAGGTCGGCAGCCTGCGCCCGTGGTTCGAGCGCTTCGGCGATCGTGCCCCGCAACTGGTCAATATGTACGGCATCACCGAAACCACGGTGCACGTGACCTACCGTCCACTGTCGCTGGCTGACCTGGCGCAGGGCGCGTCGAGCCCGATCGGCGTGCCGATCCCGGACCAGAGCCTGTACGTGCTCGACAGCGACCTCAACCCGGTGGCCGCCGGCTGCGTCGGCGAGCTGTACGTCGGTCGCCAGGGCCTGGCCCGTGGCTACCTCAAGCGCGCCGACCTCAGCGCCACGCGCTTCATCCCCGACCCGTTCGGCGACAGCGGGGCGCGGCTGTACCGCAGCGGCGACCTGGCCCGCTGGCGCGCCGATGGGGTGATCGAGTACGTCGGGCGGATGGACCATCAGGTGAAGATCCGTGGCTTCCGCATCGAGCTGGGCGAGATCCAGGCGCGGCTGCAAGCGCTGCCCCAGGTGCGCGAGGCCGTGGTGCTGGCCCAGGAGGGGCCGAGCGGCACCCAGCTGGTCGGCTATCTGGTGGCCGAACAAGCGGTGACGGACCAGGCGATCTGGCGTGAGACGGTCAAGGCCGCACTGCGCGAAGACCTGCCGGAGTACATGGTGCCGGCGCACCTGCTGCTGCTCGAGCGCATGCCGCTGACCGCCAACGGCAAGCTCGACCGCCGCGCCTTGCCGGCGGCCGATGCCAGCCTGCTGCAACAGGCTTATGTGGCGCCAGTCACTGAACTGGAACAGCAGGTGGCAGGCATCTGGGCTCAGGTGTTGGAGCTGGAACAAGTGGGCTTGAGCGACAACTTCTTCGAGCTTGGCGGCCATTCGTTGCTGGCCACCCAGGTAGTGCTGCGCCTGCGCGAGGCGCTGGGCCATGAAGTGCCGGTCAAGACGCTGTTCCTGGCCCGCGACCTGGCGGACTTCTGCGAGGCCTTGCAGGCCCTGCAGCCCGCGCTCGATCCACTGCACGATGTTTTGGCTAAATCCTTGGAGGACCTCAATCGTCTAACTGCCGATGATCTTGAAAAACTGATTTCCTAGTGAGGACACGGCATGCAGCAACTAATCGAATCGGTAAGCGCGCTTTCTTCCGAGAAGCGCAAAGCCTTGGCGATTCTGCTGAGTCAGAAGGGGGTCAACCTCTATGGCATCGCGCCGATTTTCCGGCGTGATGCCGACGAGCCCCTTCGGCTGTCCTATGCCCAGGAGCGTCAGTGGTTCCTCTGGAACCTGGAGCCGCACAGCGCGGCGTATCACATCCCCACGGCGCTGCGCTTGCGCGGCGCCCTGGACATGGCCGCGCTGCAGCGCAGCTTCGCGACGCTGATCGAGCGTCACGAAGTACTGCGCAGTGTGTTCGTCGAGGTCGACGGGCAGTTGCTGCAGCAGGTTCGCGCGCCGTTCGCGCTGCCGCTGCCGGTGCAGGTACTGGCCGATGCCGGGCAGCTGGAACAGGCCGTGGCCGGGGAGATCGCCGAGCTGTTCGACCTGGGCGAAGGGCCGTTGCTGCGCGCGCGCCTGCTGCAGGTGAGCGAAGACGACTATGTGCTGGTGTTGACCCAGCACCACATCATTTCCGACGGCGCCTCGATGCAGTTGATGGTCGAGGAGCTGATCAGCTGCTATGCCGCGTACAGTCGTGGCCAGCAGCCCGAGCTGCCGGTGCTGCCGATCCAGTACGCCGACTATGCGTTGTGGCAGCGCCAATGGATGGAGGCTGGCGAGCGCGAGCGCCAACTGGCCTACTGGACCACCCGCCTGGGCGGCGAGCAGCCGGTGCTGGAACTGCCGCTGGATCGTCCGCGGCCGGCGCTGCAGAGTTTGCGTGGCGCGCGCCTGGATATCGCGCTGTCGGCCGAGCTGGGCAAGGGTTTGCAAGAGCTGGCGCGACAGCAGGGGGCGACCCTGTACATGGTCCTGCTGGCGTCGTTCCAGGCGCTGTTGCACCGCTACAGCCGACAGCGCGATATCCGTGTCGGCGTACCGATCGGCAACCGCAACCGCGCCGAGACCGAGCGCCTGATCGGCTTCTTCGTCAACACCCAGGTGCTCAGCGCCGAAGTCGACGGTCAGGCACCGTTCACCACTTTGCTGCAACAGGCCAAGGAGGCGGCGCTGGGCGCCCAGGAGCATCAGGACCTGCCGTTCGAGCAACTGGTTGAAGCCTTGGCGCCGGAGCGCAACCTCAGCCACAGCCCGTTGTTCCAGGTGCTGTTCAATCACCAGGCGCACCGTGGCGAGGGCCGGCAGGCCCATGAGCTGCCGGGGCTGCGGGTCGAATCGCTGAACTGGGAGAGCCAGACCGCGCAATTCGACCTGATGCTCGATACCCATGAAGAGCAGGGGCAGTTGTGGGCGTCGCTGACCTACGCGACCGACCTGTTCGACTCAGCCACCATCGAGCGCCTGGCGGGCCACTGGCAGGCGTTGCTCGAAGGTATCGTCAGCGCCCCCGGCACGCGCGTCAGCGAGTTGCCGATGCTGACGGCGGCGGAACGTGCCGCAACCCTGGCTGCCTGGAATACCGTCCCGGCCACGTTCGAACCGAGCCAGCCACTGCATCGCCTGATCGAAGCCCAGGCGGCCCGCGCGCCGCAGGCGCCGGCGCTGGTCTGCGAAGGCGAGCAGTTGAGCTATGCCGAGCTGAACCGTCGGGCCAACCGGATCGCCCACGCGCTGATCGCCCGCGGCGTCGGCCCGGACGTGCTGGTGGGCCTGGCCGCGCCGCGTTCGCTGGAGATGGTGGTCGGCCTGCTGGCCATCCTCAAGGCCGGTGGCGCCTACGTGCCGCTGGACCCGGCCTATCCGCTGGACCGCCTGCATTACATGATCGAGGACAGCGGCCTGCAGTTGCTGCTCGGCCAAGGCGACCTCGGGCTGAACCTGGCGGCGGACGTGCAGGTGCTGGACCTGGCCGGCGACTATGCTGGCTTTGCCGAGGTCAACCCGAGCGTCGCGGTGGACCTGGATAACCTGGCCTATGTCATCTACACCTCCGGCTCCACCGGCAAGCCGAAGGGCACCTTGCTGCCGCACCGCAACGTGCTGCGCCTGTTCGAGGCCACCGACGGTTGGTTCGGCTTCGGCCCGCAGGACTGCTGGACGCTGTTCCACTCCTATGCCTTCGACTTCTCGGTATGGGAGCTGTTCGGCGCCTTGCTGCACGGTGGCCGCCTGGTGATCGTGCCGCAGGATGTCAGCCGTTCGCCGGAGGCCTTCTACCAACTGCTGTGCGAGCAGCGGGTGACCGTGCTCAACCAGACGCCGTCGGCGTTCCGCCAGCTGATGCAGGTGGCCTGCGCCGAAGGCCAGCGCAGCGACCAGCAACTGCGCTACGTGGTGTTCGGCGGCGAGGCACTGGAGGTCGGCAGCCTGCGCCCGTGGTTCGAGCGCTTCGGCGATCGTGCCCCGCAACTGGTCAATATGTACGGCATCACCGAAACCACGGTGCACGTGACCTACCGTCCACTGTCGCTGGCTGACCTGGCGCAGGGCGCGTCGAGCCCGATCGGCGTGCCGATCCCGGACCAGAGCCTGTACGTGCTCGACAGCGACCTCAACCCGGTGGCCGCCGGCTGCGTCGGCGAGCTGTACGTCGGTCGCCAGGGCCTGGCCCGTGGCTACCTCAAGCGCGCCGACCTCAGCGCCACGCGCTTCATCCCCGACCCGTTCGGCGACAGCGGGGCGCGGCTGTACCGCAGCGGCGACCTGGCCCGCTGGCGCGCCGATGGGGTGATCGAGTACGTCGGGCGGATGGACCATCAGGTGAAGATCCGTGGCTTCCGCATCGAACTGGGCGAGATCCAGGCGCGGCTGCAAGCGCTGCCCCAGGTGCGCGAGGCCGTGGTGCTGGCCCAGGAGGGGCCGAGCGGCACCCAGCTGGTCGGCTATCTGGTGGCCGAACAAGTGGTGACGGACCAGGCGATCTGGCGTGAGACGGTCAAGGCCGCGCTGCGCGAAGACCTGCCGGAGTACATGGTGCCGGCGCACCTGCTGCTGCTCGAGCGCATGCCGCTGACCGCCAACGGCAAGCTCGACCGCCGCGCCTTGCCGGCGGCCGATGCCAGCCTGTTGCAACAGGCCTATGTAGCCCCGCAAAGCGAAATGGAACAGCGCATTGCCGCTGTCTGGGCCGATGTGCTGCGTCTGGAGCGGGTCGGCTTGAGTGACAACTTCTTCGAACTGGGTGGCGACTCGATCATTTCCATCCAGGTGGTCAGCCGTGCCCGTCAGGCCGGCATTCATTTCACGCCCAAGGAACTGTTCCAGCACCAGACCGTGCAGGGCCTGGCCCGCGTGGCGCGCGAGGGCGGCGCGGCGCAGTGCATCGACCAGGGGGCGGTGCAGGGCGGCATGCCGCTGCTACCGGTACAGCAGTGGTTCTTCGGCGAAGTGAGCGACGAGGCGCACCACTGGAACCAGTCGGTGCTGTTGCGTCCTACTCGGGCCTTGCAGGCGGCGACCGTCGAGGCGGCCTTGCAGGCCCTGCTGGTGCAGCACGATGCGTTGCGCCTGCGCTTTACCCGCGAGCAAGGTCAGTGGCAGGCCAATCACGCTCAGCCTGGCCAGGCCAAGGATTTGCTCTGGCAGCGACAGGCCGCCGACCAGGACGCGCTGCTGGCGTTGTGTGAAACGGCGCAACGCAGCCTGAGCCTGGACGGGCCGCTGCTGCGTGCCGTGCTGGTCGGCATGGGCGACGGCAGCCAACGCTTGCTGTTGGTGATCCACCACCTGGTCATCGACGGCGTGTCCTGGCGCGTGCTGTTCGAAGACCTGCAACAGGCCTGCGCGCAACTGGATGCGCAGCAGCCGGTGCGGCTGCCGGCGAAAACCAGTGCCTACAAGGCCTGGGCCGAGCGTTTGCGGGAACACGCCCAGAGTGACGCCATGGCGCGCGAGCTGGCCTGGTGGCAGGGCCAGTTGGCCGATGTTCCGCAGGACCTGCCGTGCGCCAATCCGGCCGGCGGCCAGCAAAACCGCCATGCTCGCAGCCTGCATACGCGGCTGGACAGCGAGCTGACCCGGCAGTTGCTGCAGCAGGCCCCGGCGGCTTACCGCACCCAGGTCAACGACCTGCTGCTGACCGCGCTGGCCCGGGTGGTGTGCCGCTGGAGCGCGCAGCACACCGCGCTTATCCAACTCGAAGGGCATGGCCGCGAAGACCTGTTCGACGACATCGACCTGACGCGCACCGTCGGCTGGTTCACCACCTTGTTCCCGCTGGCCCTCACGCCTGCGCAGGACCTGGCGGGCTCGATCAAGGCGGTCAAGGAGCAACTGCGTGCGGTCCCCGCCAAGGGCATCGGCTATGGCATGCTCCGCCACCTGGGCGATGCCGCGGTGCAGGCCGGTCTTGCCGCCTTGCCGGTGCCGCGTATCACCTTCAACTATCTGGGGCAGTTCGATGGCAGTTTCGACGCCGAGCAGGGCGCGCTGTTCGTCCCGGTCGGCGAGCCGCGCGGCGAGGAGCAGAGCCCGGCGGCGCCGCTGGGCAACTGGCTGACGCTCAATGGGCAGGTCTACGGTGGCGAGCTGGCCATTGGTTGGACCTACAGCCACGAGATGTTCGACGAGGCCACGGTCCAGGCCTTGGCCGATGACTATGCCGCCGAGCTGAAGGCGCTCATCACCCATTGCTGCGACCCGCGCCATGCTGGTGTCACGCCCTCGGACTTCCCGCTGGCACGCCTGGATCAGGCGCACCTCGACCAGTTGCTGGACGATCCGCGCGCGGTCGAGGATGTCTATCCGTTGTCGCCGATGCAGCAGGGCATGCTGTTCCACAGCCTGTATGGCCAGGGCAACGGCGACTATGTCAACCAGATGCGGGTGACCGTGGAAGGCTTGCAGGTCGAGCGTTTCCGCGCGGCCTGGCAGGCGTCGGCCGATGCCCAGCCGATCCTGCGCAGTCGCTTCGCCTGGGAAGGTGATATCGGCCAGCCGCTGCAGATCGTCCAGCGCCAGGTCCAGGTGCCGTTCGACTACCTCGACTGGCATGCCGAGGCCGAGCCAGGCGCGCGCCTGGACGCCCTGGCCGAGGCCGAGCGCGCTCGCGGTTTCGACCTGCGTGAGGCGCCGTTGCTGCGCATGACCGTGGTGCGCACCGGCGAGCAGCGCTTCGAGCTGATCTACACCAACCATCACATCCTCATGGACGGCTGGAGCAACTCCCAGTTGATGGGTGAAGTCCTGCAGCGTTATGCCGGGCAGGCGCCGGCCCAGGCCGGGCGCTACCGCGACTACATCGACTGGTTGCAGCGCCAGGATCCGGCGGTCAGCGAAGCGTTCTGGCGCGAGCGCCTGGCCGAGCTGGAGACGCCCACGCGTTTGGCCCAGGGCCTGCAGGCCGAGCCTGGCAGCGGGTACGCCAGCCATGTGCGGCTGGTCGACGCCGAGCGCACGCAGCGCCTGGAATCCTTCGCCCGCCAGCAGAAGGTCACTGTCAACACCCTGCTGCAAGCGGCCTGGCTACTGCTGTTGCAGCGCTACAGCGGGCAGGCCACGGTGGCCTTCGGCGCCACCGTGGCGGGCCGGCCGCTGGAGCTGTCGGGTATCGAGCAGCAGATCGGTCTGTTCATCAACACCCTGCCGGTGATCGCCACGCCACAGCCGGCCCAGTCGGTGGCCGACTGGCTGCAGGCCGTGCAGGCGCTCAACCTTGGCTTGCGCGAACATGAGCACACGCCCTTGTTCGACATCCAGCGCTGGGCCGGGCAGGGCGGTGACGCGCTGTTCGACAGTCTGCTGGTGTTCGAGAACTACCCGGTGGCCGAGGCCCTGGAGCGTGGCGCGCCGCAGGAGCTGCGCTTCGGCAGCGTCGACAGTCGCGAGCAGACCAACTACCCGCTGACCCTGGGCGTGAACCTGGGCGGTACCCTGGAGCTGCACTACAGCTTCATGCGTGCCCATTTCGACGAGGCGGCCATTGTCCGCCTGGACCAGCAACTGATCGGCCTGATGGAGCAGTTCAGCCAGGCGCCCGCCGCGGCGTTGGGCAACCTGAGCCTGCTCGATAGCCAGGCCCAGCAGGCCCTGGCCATGGCCAACGCGCCGCAGCCATGGCAGGACGGCTTGCTGGTGCACCAGCGCATCGCCGCCCAGGCCGCGCGCCGGCCTCAGGCTCCCGCGGTACTGTTCGGCGACCAGGTGCTGGACTTCACCAGCCTGGAACGTCAGGCCAACCAACTGGCCCATCGCCTGGTTGCCGAAGGCGTAGGCGCCGAGATCCGCGTCGGCGTGGCCTTGCCCCGTGGGCCGCAGGTGATCGTCGCCTTGCTCGCGGTGCTCAAGGCCGGTGGCGCCTATGTGCCGCTGGACGCCAGCTATCCGGCCGAGCGCCTGGCCTACCTGATGCAGGACTCCGGTATCGCCCTGTTGCTCACCGACTCGACCCTGCGCGGGCAACTGCCGCTGCCGGCGGCGTTGGCTGCGCTCAATCTCGACCAGCTCGACCTGACCGCACAGCCGACCCATGCGCCGCAAACCGTGGTGCAGCCGCAGAGCCTGGCCTATGTGATCTACACCTCCGGTTCCACCGGCAAGCCCAAGGGGGTGTGCGTCGAGCATGGCCCGCTGGCGATGCACTGCGAAGCCATCGGCCGGCGCTATGCCATGGTCGAGGACGATTGCGAGCTGCACTTCATGTCGTTCGCCTTCGACGGCGCTCATGAACGCTGGCTCACCGCGTTGACCCACGGCAGCCGCCTGCTGGTGCGTGATGACAGCCTCTGGGAGCCAGGCCAGACCTGCGCGCGCATGTGTGAGCACGGCGTGACCGTGGCAGCGTTTCCACCGGCGTACCTATTGCAGATGGCCGAGCACGTCGAGCTGCATGGCCAGGCGCCGAAGGCGCGCATCTACTGCTTCGGCGGCGATGCCGTGCCCCGTGACAGCTACCAGCGCGTGCATGCCGCCCTGGCGCCGGAGCACATCATCAACGGCTATGGCCCGACCGAGACGGTGGTGACCCCGCTGATCTGGAAAGCCGACCGCGCTACCGACTGCGGCGCTGCCTATGCACCGATCGGCACGCGTATCGGCGACCGTCGTACCTACGTGCTGGCCGCCGACCTGAGCGTCCTGCCAGCCGGCCTGCAGGGTGAGCTGTACCTGGGTGGTCACGGCCTGGCCCGTGGCTACCTGGACCGCCCGGGCATGACCGCCGAGCGCTTCGTTCCCGATCCGCACGGCGAGCCAGGCGCGCGCCTGTACCGCAGTGGCGACCTGGTGCGCGAGCGCCGCGATGGCGTGTTCGACTACCAGGGGCGCGTGGACAACCAGGTGAAAATCCGCGGTTTCCGCGTCGAGCTGGGCGAAGTCGAGGCCCGCCTGCTGGCCCAGGCTGGCGTGCGCGATGCCGCCGTGGTCGCCCGGCCGGGCCCGAGCGGCCAGCAGTTGGTCGGCTATGTGGTGGCGTTGCAGCCCGATCAGGCTGATGCCGCATGGTGCGACGGGCTCAGGGCGAGCCTGCGCGAAGTGCTGCCGGACTACATGGTCCCGGCGCATGTCCTGTCGCTCGCCAGCATGCCGCTGACCCCCAACGGCAAGCTTGACCGCAAGGCGCTGCCGCAGCCTGAGGCCAGCCAGTCCCGACATGACCACCAGCCACCGCGTACCGCGCTGGAGCAGACGGTGGCGGCAATCTGGGCCGATGTGCTCAAGCTGCCGCAGGTGGGCTTGCACGATCACTTCTTCGAGCTGGGTGGTCACTCGTTGCTGGCCACCCAGGTCGTCGCCCGGGTGCGCCACGCCCTGCAGGTCGAGGTGGCGCTGCGCACCTTGTTCGAGCATGGCACCCTGCAGGCGTTCTGCGCCCAGCTATCGGCGTCTGGCGGCGCGGCGGTGCCCGCCATCGGCCTGGCCGATCGCTCGCGAGCGCTGGCATTGTCCTATGCCCAGGAGCGCCAGTGGTTCCTCTGGCAGCTGGCCCCAGACAGCGCCGCCTACCATATTCCGGTGGCCCTGCGCCTGCGTGGCGCGCTGCGTGTCGAAGCCCTGCGCCGGGCGTTCGAGCACCTGGTGGCGCGGCATGAGAGCCTGCGCACGGTGTTCGTTCATGCACAGGGGCGTACCGAGCAGGTGATTCAGGCGCCGTTCGCCTTCGAGCTGCCGCTGGAGGTGCTGGCCGATGCCAGCGATGCCGCGCTGCTGTCGCGGGTGGAACAGGAGGTCGCACGTCCGTTCGACCTCGGGCAGGGCCCGCTGCTGCGCGCCTGCCTGTTGCGCCAGGGCAGCGATGAACATGTGCTGGTGCTGGTGATGCATCACATCGTCAGCGATGGTGTGTCGATGCAGGTCATGGTCGACGAGCTGGTGGCCCTGTACGACACCTTCGGCCAGGGGCAGGCGCCGAGCCTTGCGCCGTTGCCGATCCAGTACGCCGACTATGCCGTTTGGCAGCGCCAGTGGATGGACGCGGGTGAGCGTGAGCGGCAGCTGAGCTATTGGGTCGAACGCCTGGGCGGCACGCAGCCTGTGCTCGAACTGCCGCTGGATCACCCACGTCCGGCGATGCGCAGCCAGGCCGGTGCCAGTTTGACGCTGGCCCTGTCCGGTGAGCTGCAGCAGGCGTTGCGCGCGCTGGCCCGGGAACAGGGGGTGACGCTGTTCATGCTGTTGCTGGCGGCTTACCAGACGTTGCTGCACCGCTACAGCGGCCAGTCCGACATCCGTGTCGGGGTGCCGATCGCCAACCGCAACCATGCTCGCACCGAAGGCATGATCGGCTTCTTCGTCAATACCCAGGTGCTCAAGGCCGAGTTCGCGCCGCGGGCGACCTTTGCCACGCTGCTCGGCCAGGTGCGCCAGGCGGCGCTGGAGGCCCAGGCCTACCAGGACCTGCCGTTCGAGCAACTGGTCGAGGCCCTGGCGCCGGAACGCAACCTCAGCCACAGCCCGCTGTTCCAGGCACTGTTCAACTACCAGAGCGGCGCGCGCCGTGGCCAGGGCGCGCAACAGGCGCATGCCTTGAGCGTCGAAGGGCTGCAATGGGATACCGGTGTCGCCCAGTTCGACCTGACCTTGGATGTGTTCGACAGCGAGGAGGGCATGCTGGCCTCGTTGGTGTATGCCACCGACCTGTTCGAGCGCTCGACCATCGAGCGGCTGTCGACCCACTTCATCAATCTGCTGCAGGGTATCGTCGACCAGCCGCAACAACCGGTGGCCGAACTGTCGTTGCTGGCGGCCGCCGAGCGCGAGCGCACCCTGGTCACGTGGAACGCCACCGCTGAGCACTACCCGCTGGAGCAAAGCATCCAGCAACTGATCGAGGCCCAGGTGCAGCGCACCCCGGATGCCCCGGCACTGGCCTTCGGCGAGACGCGCCTGAGCTACGCCCAGCTCAACGCCCGCGCCAACCGCTTGGCCCATCGCCTGATCGCCCTGGGCGTCGGCGCGGATGTGCTGGTGGGCATCGCGGTGGAGCGTTCGGTGGAGATGGTGGTCGGCCTGCTGGCCATCCTCAAGGCCGGTGGCGCCTACGTGCCGCTGGACCCGGAATACCCCGAGGACCGCCTGCGCTACATGATCGAGGACAGCGGCGTGCAACTGCTGCTGACCCAGAGCCACCTGCAACTGCCGCTGGCCGAAGGCGTGCAGACCCTGGCGCTGGACCTGGAACCAGGCGCCGATGAGGCGGGCAACCCGAACGTGGCGGTGGCCCCTGAAAACCTGGCCTATGTGATCTACACCTCCGGCTCCACAGGCCGGCCAAAAGGCGCGGGCAACCGCCATTCGGCCCTGGTCAACCGCCTGTGCTGGATGCAGCAGGCCTATCGACTGGACGCCGGCGACAGCGTGTTGCAGAAAACGCCGTTCAGCTTCGACGTGTCGGTGTGGGAGTTCTTCTGGCCGTTGATGACCGGTGCGCGCCTGGTGGTTGCCGCGCCGGGCGATCACCGCGACCCGGCCCGTCTGGTCGAGCTGATCACTACCGAGCAGATCACCACGCTGCACTTCGTGCCGTCGATGCTCCAGGCGTTCCTGCAGGACAGCGGCGTGCCGCGCTGCACCAGCCTTGCGCGCATCGTCTGCAGTGGCGAGGCGCTGCCGGCCGATGCCCAGCAGCAGGTGTTCGCCAAGCTGCCGAAGGCCGGGCTGTACAACCTGTACGGCCCGACCGAGGCGGCCATCGACGTGACCCACTGGACCTGCCGCGAGGAAGGGCGCGACAGCGTGCCGATCGGCGAGCCGATCGCCAACCTGGCCTGCTACATCCTCGACGCCGAGCTGCAACCGGTGCCGGTAGGCGTGCTGGGCGAGTTGTACCTGGCCGGCGCAGGCCTGGCGCGCGGCTACCACCGCCGCCCGGGGCTGACCGCCGAGCGCTTCGCCGTGAGCCCGTACGGCAACGGCGAGCGCATCTACCGCACCGGCGACCTGGCGCGCTACCGCGCGGATGGGGTGATCGAGTACGCCGGGCGTATCGACCACCAGGTCAAGCTGCGTGGCCTGCGCATCGAACTGGGCGAGATCGAGGCACGTTTGCTGGAGCACGACTTGGTGCGTGAAGCCGTGGTGACGGTGCCGGATGGCAAGCAGTTGGTCGGTTATGTGGTGCTGACCGACGAAGCTGAAAACTGGCAGGCACAGCTGGTCGAGCATCTGCGCCGTGGCCTGCCGGACTACATGGTGCCGAACCAGTGGCTGGCACTGGACAGCCTGCCGCTGTCGCCTAACGGCAAGCTCGACCGCAAGGCCTTGCCCGCCGTGGATGCCGCGCAAGCGCAGCGTGCCTATGTGGCGCCGCAAAGCGAACTGGAACAACAGGTCGCGGCAATCTGGGCGCAGGTCCTGGGGCTTGAGCGAGTCGGCCTGACTGACAACTTCTTCGAACTGGGCGGGCATTCCCTGCTGGTGATCAATATCGTGTCGCGTATTCAACTCGAACTGGGGCTGAAGCTGGTCCCGCAACTGCTGTTCCAATACCCGGTGCTGGGTGCTCTGGTGGCGCAACTGCAAGCCACCGGCGCACAGGTGCAGGACTCGACCCTGAGCCGTCTGGAAGACCTGCTCGACGACATGGAGGGGCTGTGATGGACAGCACTGTTGCCGCGCGGATCGCTCGCCGCTTCATTACCTTGCCACTGGACAAGCGTGCCCTGTACCTGGAGAAGATGCTGGCCGAGGGCGTGTCCCCGGCCAACCTGCCGATCCCCGAGGTGCAGTCGGCCTTCGAGCAACTGCCGCTGTCCTTCGCCCAGGAGCGCCAGTGGTTCCTCTGGCAGCTGGAGCCGCACAGCAGTGCCTATCACATCCCCATGGCCCTGCGTCTGCGCGGCCGGCTGGATCGCCAGGCGCTGCAAGGTGCCTTCGAGCGGTTGGTGGAGCGGCATCAGACGCTGCGCACCCGTTTCGTCTTCGACCAGGCGCGCCCATTGCAGGTGATCGACCCTGTGGCCGGGTTGGCTATCGCCCATGAGGTCGTCGGCCCGCTGGACCTGGCACAGCTGGAGGCCCGGGTGGCCGAGGAAACCCGTCAGCCGTTCGACCTCGAGGCGGGGCCGCTGCTGCGGGTCTGTCTGCTGGAGCTGGCGCCCGACGACCAGGTGCTGGTGCTGACTCAGCACCATATCGTTTCCGATGGCGTGTCGATGCAGGTGATGGTCGGCGAGTTGATCGCTCTGTATGCCGGCTTGAGCCTCGGCCAGGCGCCGACCCTGGCGCCGCTGCCGATCCAGTACGCCGACTATGCCCTGTGGCAGCGCCACTGGATGGAGGCGGGCGAGCGTGAGCGCCAGCTGGCCTACTGGACCGAGCGCCTGGGCGCGCAGCAACCGGTGCTGGAACTGCCGCTGGATCACTCGCGACCGGCGCAGCCCAGCTACCGTGGCGCGCGCTGCAACCTGCAACTGCCGGCGGCCTTGAGTCATGACCTGCAAGCCCTGGCCCGGGCCGAGGGTGGCACCTTGTTCATGGTGCTGTTGGCGGCATTCCACGCGTTGTTGCACCGCTACAGCGGCCAGGACGATATCCGCATCGGGGTGCCCAGTGCCAACCGCAACCGGGTCGAGACCGAAGGGCTGATCGGTTATTTCGTCAACACGCAGGTGATTCGCGCCCAGGTCGCCGGCGAGCAGCCCTTCGTCGAATTGTTGCGCCAGGTGCGCCAGCACGCACTGGATGCCCAGGCCTATCAGGAGCTGCCGTTCGAGCAACTGGTAGAAGCCCTGGCGCCGGAGCGCACCCTGGGGCTCAATCCGCTGTTCCAGGTGATGTTCAACCATCAAGCGGCTGGCCGTGGCGGGGCGACCAGCGCGCGCCTGGGCGACCTGCAGATCGAAGGCGTGGACAGTGTCACCGAAGTGGCCCAACTGGACCTGACCCTGGAGACCCGCGAATCGCCGGAGGGATTGGAGGCGTCGTTCATCTATGCCACCGACCTGTTCGAGCGCTCGACCATCGAGCGGCTGTCGACCCACTTCATCAATCTGCTGCAGGGTATCGTCGACCAACCGCAACAACCGGTGGCCGAACTGCCATTGCTGGCGGCAGCCGAGCGCGAGCGCACCTTGGTTACGTGGAACGCCACCGCTGAGCACTACCCGCTGGAGCAATGCATCCAGCAACTGATCGAGGCCCAGGTGCAGCGCACCCCGGATGCCCCGGCACTGGCCTTCGGCGAGACGCGCCTGAGCTACGCCCAGCTCAACGCCCGCGCCAACCGCTTGGCCCATCGCCTGATCGCCCTGGGCGTCGGCGCGGATGTGCTGGTGGGCATCGCGGTGGAGCGTTCGGTGGAGATGGTGGTCGGCTTGCTGGCCATCCTCAAGGCCGGTGGCGCCTACGTGCCGCTGGACCCGGAATACCCCGAGGACCGCCTGCGCTACATGATCGAGGACAGCGGCGTGCAACTGCTGCTGACCCAGAGCCACCTGCAACTGCCGCTGGCCGAAGGCGTGCAGACCCTGGCGCTGGACCTGGAACCAGGCGCCGATGAGGCGGGCAACCCGAACGTGGCGGTGGCCCCTGAAAACCTGGCCTATGTGATCTACACCTCCGGCTCCACAGGCCGGCCAAAAGGCGCGGGCAACCGCCATTCGGCCCTGGTCAACCGCCTGTGCTGGATGCAGCAGGCCTATCGACTGGACGCCGGCGACAGCGTGTTGCAGAAAACGCCGTTCAGCTTCGACGTGTCGGTGTGGGAGTTCTTCTGGCCGTTGATGACCGGTGCGCGCCTGGTGGTCGCCGCGCCGGGCGATCACCGCGACCCGGCCCGTCTGGTCGAGCTGATCACCGGCGAAAACATCACCACACTGCACTTCGTGCCGTCGATGCTCCAGGCGTTCCTGCAGGACAGTGGCGTGCCGCGCTGCACCAGCCTTGCGCGCATCGTCTGCAGTGGCGAGGCGCTGCCGGCCGATGCCCAGCAGCAGGTGTTCGCCAAGCTGCCGAAGGCCGGGCTGTACAACCTGTACGGCCCGACCGAGGCGGCCATCGACGTGACCCACTGGACCTGCCGCGAGGAAGGGCGCGACAGCGTGCCGATCGGCGAGCCGATCGCCAACCTGGCCTGCTACATCCTCGACGCCGAGCTGCAACCGGTGCCGGTGGGCGTGCTGGGCGAGCTGTACCTGGCCGGCGCAGGCCTGGCGCGCGGCTACCACCGCCGCCCGGGGCTGACCGCCGAGCGTTTCGCCGTGAGCCCGTATGGCAACGGCGAGCGCATCTACCGCACCGGCGACCTGGCGCGCTACCGCGCGGACGGGGTAATCGAATACGCCGGGCGTATCGACCACCAGGTCAAGCTGCGTGGCCTGCGCATCGAGCTGGGCGAGATCGAGGCACGCTTGCTGGAGCACGACCTGGTGCGTGAAGCCGTGGTGACGGTGCCGGATGGCAAGCAGTTGGTCGGTTATGTGGTGCTGACCGGCGAAGCTGAAAACTGGCAGGCACAGCTGGCCGAGCATCTGCGCCGTGGCCTGCCGGACTACATGGTGCCGAACCAGTGGTTGGCACTGGACAGCCTGCCGCTGTCGCCCAATGGCAAACTGGACCGCAAGGCCTTGCCACGCCCGGACCAGACCATCAAGGCTCGCGACTATCAGGCGCCGGCCACACCGACCGAAATCGCCCTGGCCGAGATCTGGCAGGCCGTGCTGGGCGCAGGCCCGGTGGGCGTTACCGAGAATTTCTTCGCCCTGGGCGGCGACTCGATCATGTCGATCCAGGTAGTCAGTCGTGCGCGACAGGCCGGGATTCATATCACGCCCAAGGCATTGTTCCAGCACCAGACCGTGCAGCGCCTGGCGGCCGTGGCCCAGCTCGGGGAGGCGGTGGTGCCGCGTATCGACCAGGGCCCGGTGACGGGCAGCGCGCCGCTGCTGCCGTTCCAGCAGTGGTTCTTCGACCAGCGCATGAGCGAGCCGCAGCACTGGAACCAGTCGCTGTTGCTGCGCGGCACCGAAACCGTGGACGCTGCCGCGCTGGAGCGGGCGCTGCTGGCACTGTACGCCCAGCACGACGCCTTGCGCCTGCGCTTTGCCGACGGCAGCGCCGAACACGGTCCGCTGCAACCGGCCCAGCCATTGCTGTGGCGTACCGCGCTGCGCAGCACCGAGGAAATCGAGGCGACCTGCGAAGAGGCCCAGCGTAGCCTGGACCTGGCCCAGGGCCCGCTGCTGCGCGCGGTGCTGATCGACCTGGCCGACGGTGGCCAGCGCCTGCTGCTGGTGATCCACCACCTGGTGGTCGATGGCGTGTCCTGGCGCGTGCTGCTGGAAGACCTGCACGATGCCTACCGCCAGGCCCTGGCGGGCGGCACGCCGAAACTGCCGGCCAAGACCAGCGCCTTCAAGGCCTGGGGCGAGCGCCTGCAGCAGCATGCCGCAAAGCTGGACAGCGAACTGGCCTACTGGCAAGGGCAACTGGCCGGTGCGCCGCAGGGCCTGCCCGAGGCCGAGCCAGGCGCCAGCCTGCAAAACCGTCACCGCCAGAGCGTGCAGGCACGCCTGGATACCGAGCTGACCCGACGCCTGCTGCAACAGGCCCCGGCGGCCTACCGCACCCAGGTCAACGACCTGCTGCTGACCGCCCTGGCCCGGGTGCTGTGCCGCTGGAGCGGCGCCGATTCGGCACTGGTGGAGCTGGAAGGCCATGGCCGCGAAGACCTGTTCGACGACATCGACCTGAGCCGCACGGTGGGCTGGTTCACCAGCGCCTACCCGGTGCGGTTGACCCCGGCCACCGAGCTGGGCGCCTCGATCAAGCAGGTCAAGGAACAGCTGCGCGGCGTGCCGCACAAGGGCATCGGTTTCGGCGTCCTGCGCTACCTGGGCGACGAGGCCGCGCGCGCAAGCCTGGCCGAACTGCCGGTGCCGCGCATCACCTTCAACTACCTGGGCCAGCTGGACGGCCAGTTCGATGAGCGGGCGCTGTTCGTGCCCGCCGCCGAAAGCGCGGGCGAGGAGCAGAGCCCGCTGGCGCCGCTGGGCAACTGGCTGGTGCTCAATGGCCAGGTGTATGGCGGCGAGCTGAGCCTGGCGTTCAGCTTCAGCGGGCAGATGTTCGCCCGCGCGAGCATCGAGCGGCTGGCGCGGGCCTACGAGGTGGAACTGGCGGCGCTGGTCGAGCACTGCCAGGCGCCGCAAGGGTTGACGCCGTCGGACTTCCCGCTGGCGGGCCTGAGCCAGGCGCAACTCGATGCGCTGCCGGTGGCGGTGGCCGAGGTCGAGGACATCTACCCGCTGTCGCCGATGCAGCAGGGCATGCTGTTCCACAGCCTGTCCGACGAAGGCGACGACCTGTACATCAACCAGCTCAGCCTGCCGGTCGAAGGGCTTGAGCAAGAGCGCTTCCGCGCAGCCTGGCAGCATGTGATCGGCCGTCACGAGATCCTGCGTACCTCCTTCCACTGGGAAGGCGGCCAGAGCGCGCCGTTGCAGGTGGTGCACCGTCACGTCGAGGTGGCGATGACCGTGCTCGACTGGCGCGCACGCTCCTTCAGCGCCGCCGACCTTGAGGCGGTCGCCCGCGCGCAGCGTGGCTTCGACCTCGGCCAGGTGCCGCTGCAACGCCTGTTGCTGGTGCGCACGGGCGACGCCGAGCACCAGTTGGTGTGGACCAGCCACCATATCCTCATGGACGGCTGGAGCAGTTCGCAGTTGTTTGGCGAGGTGCTGCAGCATTACGCCAGCGGCGAAGTGACCGGCGACAGCGGCTGCTACCGTGACTTCATCGCCTGGTTGCAGGAGCAGGATCAGGGGCGCCTGCAGGACTACTGGCAGGGCCGTCTGCGCCTGCTCGACGCGCCGACCCAACTGAGCCAGTCGATCCACCCGCGGCACACTGCCGACCTGCCGGGACACGAGGCGCTGTACACCCGCTGGGACGCCCAGCGCACCGCCGCGTTGCAGCAGCACTGCCGGGCCGAGGGCATTACCGCCAACACCCTGATCCAGGGTGCCTGGCTGTTGCTGTTGCAGCGTTACACCGGACAGCGCAGCGTGGCCTTCGGCGCGACAGTGGCCGGTCGCCCCGAGAGCCTGGCCAACGCGCAGCACATGCTTGGCCTGTTCATCAACACCTTGCCAGTGATCCAGACCCTCGAGCCGACGCAGCGCCTGGATCATTGGCTGCAGCAACTGCAGGCCGACAACCTGGACCTGCGCGAGCACGCCCATGCGCCGCTGGCCGATATCCAGCGCTGGTCGGGGCAGGGCGGCCAGGCCCTGTTCGACAGCATCATCGTGTTCGAGAACTACCCCATCGACCAGCGCTTGGAACAGGCCCAGGGCGGCCTGCGCTTCGGCGCCTCGAGCAGCCACGACGTCACCAACTTCCCCATGGACCTGGCGGTCACCCTCGGTGAGACCCTGGCCATCGAGTACCTGTTCCTGCGCAGCCACTTCACGCCCGAGGCCGTGCAGGGCATTCGCGCACTGATGGAAACCTTGCTGCAGTCGATGATCGACAGCCCTGTCGAATACATCGGCAACCTGCAACGGCTCAGCCCGGCGCAGTATCAGGCGCTCGACGCCTGGGGCGCGGTGCCGGCGCAGGCCGGCGAGCGGGTGATGCTGACGCAGCTGATCGCTCGCCAGGCGGCCGCGCGGCCGGAGGCCATCGCCGCCGAGTGTGCCGGGCAGAGCCTCAGCTACGCGGCGCTGGAGGCCCGTTCCGACGTGCTGGCGCGGCAACTGCTTGCCCGTGGCGCCGGCCCGGAGGTACTGGTGGGCGTTGCCCTGGAGCGCTCGGTGGACATGCTGGTGGCCTTGCTCGCGGTGTTCAAGAGCGGTGCGGCCTATGTGCCGCTGGACCTGGACTACCCGGCCGAGCGCCTGGCCTTCATGATCCAGGACTCCGGCATGCGCCAACTGATCGGTCGTGCCGACCTGGGGCAGCGCCTGGCCCTGCCCGAGGGCCTGGAACCGCTCGACCCGGCGACCCTGGCGTGCGAAGCCGGTACGCCGGCCAGCGTGTTCCCGGTGCCGGGCGAGCACAGCCTGGCCTACTTGATCTATACCTCTGGCTCGACCGGTGTGCCCAAGGGCGTGGCGGTCAGCCACGGACCTTTGAGCATGCATTGCCAGGCCATCGCCGAGCTCTACGAGATGAAGGCCGGCACCCGAGAGCTGCACTTCATGTCGTTCGCCTTCGACGGCGCCCACGAGCGCTGGCTGACCACGCTGGCGGTGGGCGGTACGCTGATCCTGCGCGACAACGAACTGTGGACGCCCCAGCAGACCTGCGAGGCGCTGAGTCGGGGCCGGGTCGACATTGCCTGCTTCCCGCCCGCCTACCTGAAGCAGGTGGCCGAATATGTGCAGCACAGCGGTGTCGAGCCGCCCCCGGTGCGTATCTATTGCCTGGGCGGCGACGCGGTGCCGGAGCAGACCCTGGCCGAGGTGCGTGAGGTGCTGCGGCCACGCTACATCACCAATGGCTATGGTCCGACTGAAACGGTAGTCACGCCGATGCTCTGGAAGGCCTCGGCCGAAGAGCCCTGCGGCGCGGCCTACGCCCCCATCGGCCGGGTCGTGGGGCAGCGCTCGCTACGGGTGCTGGACGATGACCTCAACCCATTGCCGGTCGGTTTCGCCGGGCAGTTGTTCATCGGTGGCCATGGCGTGGCTCGCGGCTATCACCAGCGGCCATCGATCACTGCCGAACGGTTCGTGCCGGACCCATTCGGTGAGCCGGGTGCGCGTTTCTACCGTTCCGGCGACCTGGTGCGCCTGCGTGAAAGCGGAATACTGGACTACGTCGGGCGCCTGGATCACCAGGTGAAGGTGCGGGGCTTCCGCATCGAACTGGGCGAGATCGAAGCCAGCCTGCGCCAGCAACCGGGTGTCGGCGATGCCGTGGTGATCGCTCGCGACGGCGTCTCCGGCAAGCAGTTGATCGGCTACGTTGCGGCCAGCGCCGAGGTCCGCGGCGATCAGCTCAAGGCCGCCCTGGCCGAGACGCTGCCGGCCTACATGGTGCCGTTGCAGGTGATCTGCCTGGAGCGCCTGCCGGTCTCGCTCAATGGCAAGCTCGACCGCAAGGCCCTGCCGGAGCCCACCTTCGACCTGGCCAGCCATGTGCCCCCGCGTTGCGAGGAGGAGCAATGGATGGCGCAGATCTGGGCCGAGGTGCTGCAGGTCGAACAGGTGGGGATCGCCGACAACTTCTTCGAGCTGGGTGGCGATTCGATCCTCAGCCTGCAGGTGATTTCGCGGGTGCGTAACCACGCGCAACTGAAACTGGAGCTCAAGCTGCGCGACCTGATGCGTTGCCAGACCATCGCCAACCTGTTCGACCAGCAGGGCGTGTCGCGGGTCAGCGGCGAGCAGCAGGCCGTGGTGGTGGAGGGTGCCTTCCCGCTGATCCCGATCCAGGAGTGGTTCTTCACCGCGCAGACCCATGCCCCGGAACACTTCAACCAGGCGTTGATCCTGCGTGCCAACCAGCCACTGGATGCGCGGGCACTGGAGCGCACGCTGACCTGCATGCTCGGCCAGCACGATGCCTTGCGCCTGCGTTTCAGCCACGAGCAGGGGCGCTGGATCCAGCGTTACCAGCCGTTGCAGGAGTGCCTGCAGCGCCTGGGTGACGACCCGCTGCTGTGGGTGCGCGAGGTGGCCGACGAAGAGGCGCTGGAGGGCTTGGCCAATCAGCTGCAGCGCAGCCTGGACCTGGCCCAGGGGCCACTGATGCGCGGCTTGCTGGCGACCCTGGGCAATGGCCAGGTACGCCTGCTGCTGGTGATCCATCACTTGGTGATCGACGGTGTGTCCTGGCGGGTGCTGCTGCAGGACTTGCAGGAGGCCTACCAGGCGTTCCTCGACGAGCGGGAGCCGCGGCTGCCGCTGCGCACCAGCAGCTTCGGTGAGTGGGCCGCAGGCCTGGCCGGCCATGCCGTGACCCTGCGCGAGCGTGAGCTCGACTACTGGGTGGCGCAGCTCGACCGGCAGGACGGGCCGCTGCGCTGTGACAACCCACGTGGCGGCAATCTCATGTGCCACCGCGAAGAGGCCGCGTTCAGCCTGGATGCGCAACGGACCGCACAGTTGCTCAAGGAGGCGCCCGCGGCCTACCAGACGCAGATCAACGACCTGCTGCTGACCGCGCTGAGCCGGGCCTTGTGCCGATGGGATGACAGTGCGTCGGCGCTGGTGCTGCTGGAAGGCCATGGCCGCGAGGATCTGTTCGAGCAACTGGACCTGAGCCGTACCCTGGGCTGGTTCACCAGCATGTATCCGGTACGCCTGAGCCCGGTGTCCGAGCCCGGGGCGTCGATCGTGGCGATTCGCGAGCAGTTGGCCCAGGTGCCGGACAAGGGCATCGGCTACGGCGTGCTGCGCCACATGGACGAACCGTGGGTGCGCGCGCGCCTGGCCGACCTGCCGCAGGCGCAGGTCACCTTCAACTACCTGGGCCAGCTCGACCAGAGCTTCGATGCCGAGCAGGCGCTGTTCCTGCCCGCGCCGGAGAGCGTCGGCGACAGCTTCTCGCAGCAGGCGAGCCTGGCCAACTGGCTCGAAGTGGTAGGCCAGGTGTTCGACGGCAAGCTGTCGTTCCGCTGCATCTACAGCAACCGACGCTTCCGCCAGGGCACCATCACGGCCTTCATGGAGCAGTTCCAGACCGAGTTGGTGCTGTTGATCGAGCACTGCCTGCAGGTCCAGGCCAACTGAATTTTCCTTCTTCTGACAGGCCGGACGCGGGTGCGTCCGGCCCAGGAACCGAGTCATGCCACTGAATCCTGAAATAGCCGAATTCCTCGACCTGGTCGACGCCAGCCCTGGCGATGGCCAGTCCATGGCCTTCCACCGCTCGACCCCCGCTCAGGCGCGCGACGCCTTCGAGCAGGCCTCCGTGCGCATGCGTTGGGAAGCGCCACAGGTGCACAGCGAGGACCTGCATTGCCAGGCTCGCGATGGCGCCACCCTGGCACTGCGTCTTTACCGGCCCTGCGTGCCTGCCGAGCAACCACTGCCGGTGCTGCTGTACCTGCACGGCGGTGGATTCGTGGTGGGCAGCATCGCCTCGCACGATGGTGTCTGTCGCGAGTTCTGCGCGCGCACTCCTTGCGCGGTGCTGACCGTCGATTACCGACGCGCCCCGGAGCAACGCTTTCCGGTGGCGCTGGACGACTGCGCCGATGCCTTGGCGTGGCTGGCAGACAACGCGCGCGAATGGGGGCTGGATGCCAGCCGGGTGGCCGTGGGCGGCGACAGTGTCGGCGCGACCCTGGCCAGCGTGCTGGCGATCGACGCCGCCCGCCTGGGCGGACCTGTCCAGCCACGGCTGCAATTGCTCTGCTACCCAGTGGCCGATGCCTCGAAAAGCTGGGAGTCGCGTACGTTGTTCGCCGAGGGCTATCTGCTGGAAAGCGCCACCCTGGAGTGGTTCTACGATCACTATGCGGGCCAGGCCGAGGACCGCTCGAACTGGCGTTTCTCGCCGCTGCTGGCCACCGGCTTGCAGGGCGTGGCGCCGGCATACATCGGACTGGCAGGCTTCGATCCACTGCTGGATGAAGGGCAAGCCTATGCGCGTCACCTGCGCGAGCAGGGGGTGACGGTCAGCAGTGAAGTGTTCGAGGGGTTGGTGCACGACTTCCTGCGCATGCGCCTGGTCACGGCCGAGATCGACACGGTGTATGCGAGGTTGGCGCAGGTGCTGCGTGATGCCTTGAACTGATGTCTCGCACTGGATATCGAGGGCCGCTATGCGGCCCTTTTGCGTTGCCCCGCAGGCAAACCCGCTCGCGCAGATGAGCGTATGGCTTGAGTGGCGAGGGTTCTGTGGGGGCGGGCTTGCCGGCGAATGGGGGTGTTGCTGAGTGGGGTGTGGCACCAGGCCCACGACCCAGGGCCTTGCGCCCTGGGTCGTGGTTGCGGTCAGAACTTGTACTGCACGCTGGTCATGAAGTTGCGGGGCGCGCCGTACACGCCCCAGCTGTCGACGTAGGAGAAGTACTTGCGGTCGAAGACGTTGTTGAGGTTGAGCGATGCGCTCAGGTTCTGGGTGATGTCGTAGCGCGCCATGAGGCTGGTCACGGCATAGCTGCCCTGGGTGAAGGTGTGCAGGTTCTGGCCGGTCTTGCTCTGCCAGTTCACGCCACCGCCGATGGTCAGCTTGTTGTCCAGAATGCCGGGCAGGCGATAGGTGGTGAAGGTCTTGGCGCTGTGACGCGGGGTGTTGGTGACGATGCGGTTGTTGTCGGAGTCGGTGCTGACGCTGTAGGCGTAGCCGGCGAACGCCTGCCAGCCCTCGGCCAGCTCGCCGTTGAGCTCCAGCTCCACGCCCTTGGTGGTGGTGTCCTGCTCGGCGCGGTAGATGTCCGGCGCACGCACATAGACGGGCAGGTTGTCTTGCTCGATGCGGAACAGCGCCAGGCTGGCGTTGAGTTTTTCGTCGTTGAAGCTGCCTTTCACGCCCAGCTCGTAACCGGTGCCTTCCTGTGGGTCGAGGGCTTTGAACTTCTCATCGCGCACGCCATAGGGCTGCGGGTTGAAGATCTTGGTGTAGCTGCCGTAGACCGACCAGGTGTCGTTGAGGTCGTAGACCACGCCAGCATAGGGCAGGAACACGCCGTGGCGGTTTTCGTCGCTCTTGTTGTCGAGCGTCGGATCGTTCCAGTTCTGGTAGTCGCTGGTGCGTCGCCAGTCGGTGACGCGACCGCCGAGAATCACGGCCAGGTCGTCGGTCACGTGGAAGCGCCCGGTCATGTAGGCAGCGTATTGGTTTTCCTGGATGTAGGTCTTGCCGACGGTGGTGGTGTCCGGGCGCGGGCCCTGGCCTTTCCAGTCCCAGATATTGCCGATGCTGCCGTCATAGCCGGTCCAGGGACCGACCCAGCCACCGTGATCCGGGGTGTTTTCGGTGTAGCGGGACAGGGTGACGCCGGTGATCAGCTCATGCTCGCGACCGAACAGGGTGAACGGGCCGGTCAGGTAGGCGTCGAGGTTGTTCTGGCGCGGCTTGCCCGACCAGCGGTTGGGGTACATGTAGGCGCCGGAGCCGTCCACCGAACTGATCTCGCCGTTCATGTAGTTGATCAGCTCGTCGAAGTCCATGATGCTGTGGCTGAGCTCGACCTTGCCGCTCCAGCCGTTGTCGAACTGATGCTCGAGGGAGGTGAAGACATTGGTCTGTTTGCGGTCGTTGTACGACCAGGTCGGCGAGCTGTTCTTCGAGCGGCTGAAGTCGGTCTTGCTGCCGTCGGCGTAGCGGACCTGGAAGCCGGTGCGCAGCGGGTCGTCGACCTGGGTCTTGAGGTAGCTGAAACCGACGGTCAGCATGGTCGCTTCGCTGAGGTCGAACTCGGAGATGCCGTAGATCAGCTGCGTGTCCTGCTCGACGCGGTCGACGAAGGAGTTCTGGGTCTTGTAGTCGACCACCAGACGCCCGCGGACGTTGCCGCTGTCGGTCAGTGGGCCGGAGACGTCGAATCCGGTGCCGTAGCGGTCCCAGCTGCCCGCTTCGGCGGTCACGCTGCCCTGGAAGGTCGCGGTCGGACGCTTGCGGATCATGTTGATGGTCGCCGACGGGGTGCCGGTGCCGCTGATCAGACCGGTGGCGCCACGCACGATCTCGACACGGTCGTACATCGCCGTGCTCTGGGTGGTGTTGTCCAGGCGAGGGGAGGTGGGAACGCCGTCGATCTCGAAGTTGTTGACCTGGAAACCGCGCGACCAGTAGGTGTCGTTCTCGGCGCCAATGCCGGTGCGCAGCACGGTGATGCCTGGGGTGGCCTCGAGCACTTCGGTCAGGTTGGTCAGCTTCTGGTCGTCCAGGCGCTGGCGGGTGACCACGGTGACCGATTGCGGGGTTTCCTTCTGGGTCAGGTTCAGGCGCGTCGAACTACTGGACATGTAGGTGGTGTACAGGCCGGTGCCTTCGGTGACCGAGCCCGGCGCCATGCCCGAAATCGAAGTCGGGCTCAGCTCCAGTGCGGCCTCGCCGGCACTGGGTGGCGGCATCAGCAGGATGGTGTGGCCGTCCACGCGGTAGGACAGGCCGCTGCCCTGGAGCATGCGCTGCAGCACCTCGTCGGTCGACAGCGAGCCGGATACCGGGCTGGACTTCAGACCTTGCACCAGCTCTGGGCTGTAGAGGATCTGCATCTGAGTCTGCTGGCCCAGTTGCTGCAAGGCGCTGGACAGCGGCTGGGCGGCGATGTTGACGGAGACCTGCTCGGCGTGCGCTGCGCTGCTCCCCAGCAGCATCAGCGCGAGCAGGGCGCCCGGCAGTACCGTACGGTTCGACTGCGATGGACGTACGGCGCGTGCCAGAGGGGTCGGGGACAGATTCGGGCGGTGCATGGGTGAAAGGGACTCCTGAAGGAAGCGGGCAGTTTTTCTTTTGGAATAACCAGTAACTGATAATTAGACGCATCACGGATTGAAAACCGGAAAAACAGAATCAACAATCTGTCTTTTGCGATTTATCTGATGAAAACCCCGAGGGGGTAATGCTATGGCGTCGACTGTTCCAGCTTCCTTGCGGGCCGGTCGCGGCGCCGTGCTCCGGACAGGCCGGGCCGTGCGCCGCGCTCGTCGGAGTGGTCAGGCCGGGACGTGCTGGGTGACCACGCGACCGGCTTCCATGCGTACCAACTGGTCGGCGATATCGAAGTAGCGATCATCGTGGGAGATCACGATGATGGTCTTGCCCAGGCGCTTGAGGTCGGGCAGCAGCTCGGTGTAGAAGATCCGGCGGAAGGTCGGGTCCTGGTCGGCGGCCCACTCGTCGAACACCAGCACCGGGCGATGCTCCAGCCAGGCATTGATCAGCGCCAGGCGCTTGCGTTGCCCGGTGGACAGGTCGGTGGTGGTGAACTTGCCGTCCTGGATGCTCACCTTGTGTGAGATTTCCAGGCGTTCCAGGTACTGGTTGGCATCTTCGGGAATGCTCTGTTCACCCTGGATCACATCGTCGAACAGGTAGTAGTCGGCGAAGATCGTGGTGAACAGCTGGCGATACTGGTCCCTGTCGCTGGCATCGATGATCTGGTCATCCAGTGCGATATGCCCCTGTTGTGGTGCATAGAGTCCCAGCAGCAGCTTGATCAGCGTGGTCTTGCCACAGCCGTTCTCGCCGACGATGAAGACGATTTCGCCTTGTTCGATCCGCAGGTTGACCGGCCCCAGTCGGAAGGGCGCGGCATCGCCCACCGCGGGGAAGGCGTAGCTCACCTCGACCAGTTCCAGGCTGCGCACCGTGGCCTTGGCCGCCGGTGCGTCGGTCAGCAGCAGGTGCGGCTCGGGGGAAGAGAACTGCCGGGAAAGATCGGCGATGCGCTGGAAGGCAATGCCGGCACGGCCGACGATGGGCAGCGTGCCGATCAGGTGTTCCAGCGGGCCTTTCATGTACAGCAGCACCAGGACGAAGCCACTGATGACCGCTTTGTCCTGCCCAGGGCCGGCCCCGTGCATCAGCAGTGCGACGCCGATGACCACGAAGAACAGCATGGAGCCGAAGGTCTTGGCGATCACGAAGGTGTTGATCGCGCGGATCTGGGTCTTGCAGATGAAATCCGCGGTGGCCTGGATGCCATGCACGAACATGCGGTGGCGACGGGGGCGGTGGATGCGCAGTTCCTTCGCGCCACCGGCGACGGCGTTGTACTGGCGTTGCAGGTCGTCCTCGGCATCGCGGGCGGCCATGAAGCCGCGCACGCCTACCGATTGCGCCAGGTACTGGGCGCTCGTGCCCACGGCGATGGCCGCCAGCATCAGCAGGAACATCGGCCATGACAGCATGGCCAGGTAGCCCAGGCAGCCCAAGGTCACCGTCAGCGAGATCGCCAGGGGCGCGAAGGCGAAGGCGAAGTCGCTGATGGTGTCGACATCATGGGTCAGTACCGGAATCAGACGGTGGCTGCGAAAGCGCTCGATCTGCTCGATCGGCGCGGCGAGCACCTTCTCCCCCAGTGTTTTACGCAGGCGGGCGATGATGTGCTGGCCGACATAGTTGGTACCGATATCCGACAGGATCGTGCTCACCAGTGCCAACAGGCACAACCCGGCAAAGCCCAGGATCAGGTTGTGCCCCAGTTCGCCCTCGGCGTGCAGCGCGCCGTTGATGGTGGCCAGCAGCGTGGTCACGCTCAGGCCCCCGATCATGCCGAGGAAGATGGACAGGGTGACGATCGGCCAGAATGGCCTGAGCAGGGCCAGCAATTCACGCAGGGCCCCGCGGTTGGAAGTGCTCATCGACTGGTTCCCGTCCTCAGGCGCAGGTCTGGCGCAGGCTGGCCGGCGCGTTGCTGGCCTGCTTGCCCAGGTGCTGGTAGAGCGACTGACCGATCTCCGCCGCGCGTGCCGGCAGTACCGACAGCAGCGTGTCGCTCAGGCCATGGGAGGCTTCGCAGAACCCTTGCAGGTAGACGTTGGCGCCAAACTCGGGGTTGGCCAGCGCGCGGTAGTCGCGGTCCACCTCGAAGTCCTTCAGGTGCTGCTGCAGTGGCGCCAGCAATTCGCGGTGCGAGCGGCGTTCGTAGCCAGTGGCGAGGATCACTGCGTCGTAGCGGTGGGTCTGGCGCACATCGGTGGCCAGGTCGCGCAGGGTCAGCTCGATGCCTGCGGCGGTTTCCACCACGTCTTCGATGGTGCGGCGGCACAGCACGGCGTGGCGGTACTGATGGGCGACCTTCTGGCGGTAAAGGATGCCGTAGATGCGCTCGAGCAGGTCGACATCGACTACCGAGTAGTTGGTGTTGTGGTATTCGCTGACCAGCTTCTCGCGCTCGGCGTGGGGTTGGTTGAACACCAGGTCGGTGTACTCGGGGGCGAAGATCTCGTTGACGAACGGGCTGTCGTCGGCGGGCTTGAGGGCCGAGGCGCGCAGGATCATGTCGACCTTGACCGATGGGTAGCTGTCATTGAGATCGATGAAGGCCTCGGCGGCGCTCTGCCCGGAGCCGACCACGGCGATGCGCATCGGCTTGCCTTCGTTGCAAGGCAGCTGCTGCAGCGCGCTCAGGTACTGGGAGTGGTGGAATACCCGCGGGTCGTTCTTGAAGGCGCGGAAGGCGTCGGGGATCTTCGGCGTGCCGCCGCTGCCGACCACCACCGAGCGGGCGCGGCGCTGGGTTTCACGGCCCTGCGGGTCGCGGGAGACGATGCGCAGGTGGTCGACCTTGCCCTCGCGCAGCTCAGGCTCGATGCGCAGCACTTCCTCGCCGTACACCGCCTGGGTGGCGAAGTGCTCGGCGGCCCAGCGCAGGTAGTCGTTGTACTCCAGGCGGCAGGGGTAGAAGGTGCCCAGGTTGATGAAGTCGGCCAGGCGCTGCTTCTGGTGCAGGTAGTTCACGAAGCTGTAGGGGCTGGTAGGGTTGCGCAGCGAAACCAGGTCCTTGAGGAAGGAGATCTGCAGCTCGCTCTGGGTGGCCAGGGTGTTGCCGTGCCAGCGGTAGTCGGTCTGCTTGTCGATGAACAGGGCGTCGAGGGCGTGGCCGTTGGTCTCGGCGAGCTCTTCCAGGGCGATGGCCAGGGCCAGGTTGGAAGGGCCGAAGCCGACGCCGATGAGGTCGTGGATTTTTTCGGGGGAAGAGGTCTGGCTCATGGTTGCGGTTCCTTGGATGGTCGAGTGGGGGCGCCGCTGAAGGGCGCCCCGTGTCCTGCGCAAGTACACCGATAGGAACGAGCCTGCTGGCGGAGAATTTACCGCCGCCGGGCGCTTTACAGCTCGCGGACCACGCGGAATCCGATCCAGTCGCCACGGTCGTCGCGCACCGTGGTGTTGCGGTTGCCCGAGCGCGAGAAGATCGGCGCCTCGCCCCAGTCGTTGCCGCGGATCGAGATCTGCCGGCAGTCGGCTTCCTTCCTGGCGCTGCCGTCGGCCGGCGCGCCGACATAGCTGTCGTGGTAGCAGTCGGCGACCCACTCGTAGACGTTGCCGTGCATGTCGTACACGCCGAAGGCATTGGCCGGGAAACTGCCCACCGGTGAGCTGTAGCTGAAGCCGTCCTTGGGGCCGTAGACGTTGGCGTTCTTGCTGATCTCGAGGTTGGCGTCGGGCTCGAACGGGAACATGCCGGTGCTGCCGCCGCGGGCGGCGTATTCGCGCTGGGCTTCGCTGACCATGGCGTAGTGCTTGCCGGTTTTCTTCGACAGCCAGGCCACATAGTGCTCGATGTCTTCGTAGCTCATGCACACCGCTGGCTGGCGAGGGCCCTGCTGGTAGCTGGGTTTGCTGTTGGTGCAGCGCCGTCCGGGGCGATCGTCGCCGTCGGCGATGACGATGCCGGTGGCTTTCTGGTAGTCGGCCCATTCACCGGCGGTGATCTGGAAGCGGCTGATGGCGAACGGCTTGGCGAAGGTCACCGGGTGCTGCGGACCTTCGTCGTCCTGGCGGCCCATTTCGTCGGGCGGGGTGCCCATGGTGAAGGTGCCGGCGGGCAGCACGACCATTTCCGGGCAGGTCTTGTCACAGTCGCGGAACACCGTGCCGGGCTTGTCCGACGGCTGCGCGGCCAGGGCCGGCAGGCTGCAGGCGGCCAGCACGGCGGCCAGGGTGAGGCGGTGCAGGGGTGCGCTCATGGAAGATGCCTTGTTCAAAGTTGCTGGGTAATGAGGGACATGGCCCGGTCTATCTGCTGCTCGTCGTTGAGCAGGCTCGGCGCCAGGCGGATCACCGGGCCGACGTCGCGGTATACGGCGTCGCACATCACCTTGTTGCTGGTGAGGTGCGCGGCGACGGCGTCGGCGTCGCGATCCTTGATGCGGAAGAAGGTGAAACCGGCGGAGAACTGTTCGCTGCGCGGGGTCACCAGTTGGATCTGACGGTGCTCGGTCAGGCGCTGTTTAAGCAGGCTGTTGAGCTGGTGGATGCGCTGCTGCACCTCGGCCTTGCCCAGCTGCAGGTGCAGCTTGAACGCTTCGCTGGCGGCCCAGCGATGCTCGAAGGCGTGGTAGCCGCCCGGGGTCATGATGGTGGCGAAGTCTTCGTCGCGGGAGAAGGTGGCGACGCTGGGCACCAGGTGCTGCATGCCGGTGGAGGCGGCGCAGATGATCCCGGTGCCGCGCGGGCCGAACATCCACTTGTGGGTGCCGGCGATGAAGTAGTCGCAGTTGAAGTCGGCGAAGCGGGCGTTTTCCACGCCGAAGCCATGCACGCCGTCGACCACATACAGGATGCGCTCGGCTTCACTGCGCTCGCGGTTGTGCCGGCGCACCAGTTCACCGATCTCGCCTACTGGCAGCTTGACGCTGCTGCCAGAGTGCACCCAGGTCATGCCCAGCACCCGGGTGTTGGGCTTGATGGCCTTGTCGAGGGTGCTCAGCACCTGGTCGGTGGACACCGTCCACGGGTCGTCGAACAGGCGGATCTGGCGCACCGCGGTGCCTTGGCGCTGGTTGCGGAACTCCAGCGCCTTCTGCGCGGAATAGTGTTCGTGCTCGGTAATCAGGATCTCCTGCCCGGCGCCGACTTTGAGGCCGCCATAGATCATCGCCAGGCCTTCGGTGGTGCTGCCGGTCAGGGCGATCTGGCGCGGGCCGACCTCCAGGTAGCGCGCGGCCCACTCGCGTACTTCATCCTCGCGCTGCCATTCGTACTGGCTTTCCCAGTCCATCAGCGCGGCGGGGTTGCGGTCGAGGTCGGCGCGGTGGCGGTCGATGGCGGCCTGCACCGGACGGGGGTGGGCGGTGACCAAAAAGTTGGCGAAGTGCGCCACGTTGGGGTCGAGGGGGAACAGCTCACGCAGGTTGCGCCATTTGTCGGCGCCGCTCAGCGGCTTGTCGGGGGTATCGGCCAGGGCCTGGGGCAGCAGCGGCAGGCTGGCGGCCAGCAGGCTGGCCTGCTTGAGAAAGGTGCGACGGTTGCTCATGGAAGACAGGCTCGACTCAACGGTTGGCGACGGGGTGGGCGGACTTCTGCACCTGCTCCCAGACGCGCAGGAAATTGCCCGCCCAGAGTTTGGCAATGTCGGTTTCGCTGTAGCCGCGGCTGAGCAGCTCGGCGGTGACGTTGCGAATCTCGCTGACATCCTTCCAGCCGTCCAGGCCGCCGCCGTCGTTGAAGTCCGAGCTGATGCCGACATGGTCGATGCCGACTTTCTTCACCGTGTAGTCGATGGCGTCGACGTACTGCTTGAGGGTCGCCTTGGGCTCTTCTTCGAGGATGCCGTACAGGGTGCTGGCGTATTCGCCGAAGCGCTGCTCGGGCCAGATGGCGATCACCGCGTCGCCCGGCATCAGCGCATTGGCCAGGCCCTGCAGCGGTTGCAGGTCGAAGCGCGCGCGCAAGGCCTCGAGCTTGTCCAGCACCGGCTTGCCCAGCGGCTTGAGATACTGGCCGAAGCCAACCACCTGGATGACCCCGCCGCTGTCCTTGATCAGTTGCATCTCCTTGTCGGAGAGGTTGCGCGGGATGTCCACCAGCGCCCGGGGCGCCGAGTGCGAGGCGACGAAGGGCGCGCGCGACAGGCGGGCGACGTCCTCCAGGGCCAGGGTCGACATCTGCGACACATCGATGATCACGCCCAGGTCGTTGAGGCGCTTGACCGCCTGTTCGCCGATCGGCGACAGGCCGCCGAGGGCGTCGGCGCTGTCGTTGAAGAACGGCAGTGGGCGCGAGGAGTCGGCCCAGTCGTTGTTGCCGGTGTAGCTGAAGCCGAACATGCGCATGCCGCGCGCGGCCCACAGGTCCAGCTGCGCCAGGTCGTGGCCGAGCGGGTAAGCGTTGAGCATGCTGATGAAGATGGCGAACTTGCCTTCGCCATTGAGGCGGCGGAAGTCCTCGGGGGTGTAGGCGATGCCGACCTGGTTGGGGAAGTCGCGGACTATGCCGCTGATGATCTTGTAGCGGGCTTCCTGCTCCTGGCGCGCCGCGTCGACGAAACCGGGGGTGGGGCGGTGCGGGGCGTTGGCGCCGTTCCAGATCTCCGGCCAGCCGAAGATGGTCAGCGCCGCGCCCGACAAGCGACCCTTGCCGGCCTTGACCAGGTCGAACTGGCCAGGGCCGTCCTTGTCCAGCTCGTGGCCGGCGGCGCCCAGGTCCAGGGGCACGGTGATGTGGCTGTCGAACGACAGCATGTGCTCGTGCAAGGCGTTGGCCTGCTCGACGACCTGGCGTGGGTAGCCGGCCTCGCGTGGCCAGTAGAGGTAGCCGGCGGCGCTGCCCAGGGCGACTGCCAGGGCCAGCGGCAGGCCGATGTACAGGGCTTTGCGGGAACGGGTCTTGGTCATTGCCATCTCGTTGCGGACTGATCGGATCGGCCTGCCGACAGGGACGGGCAGGGCTCGGGTATCAGGTGGACGAACGGCAGGGGGGGAAATTTATCGGTGTGGCGTCATTCAAGAACGCGCGGGGGCGGCCGATAACCGTTTGTGTAAAAGTCCATTTCAAGGAAGGTTCGCAATGGTTGGAATAACCACCGCCAACATCAACATCCCGCCGCTGACAGGCGCCGCCCAGCCATCGACTGCTGCAACGCCGCCGGGCACGCCGCAGGTCAACGAGCAGGGCAACCTGGTCTTCAAGGGTGATGCGTTCAAGGTCCAAGACACCAAGCCCGAGGAACTTGCAACCGGCAAGGACGAGCCGCCGAGCATCAAGGAGCTGCGCGAGCAGATCAAGCGCTTGCAGAAGCAGCTGGAGCAGGAGCAGAAGCAACTGGCCCAGTTGCAGGAACAGGCCAAGGATGACCCGACCAAGATGGTGGCGGTCCAGGCCAAGCAGGCCAGCATCGCCACCCTGACCGGCCTGATCATGGCCGCGACCGGGCAACTGCTGGAGGCGCTGAACAAGATCGGTGGCAGCAGCGCTGGTGGTTCGGTCGACACCACGGCCTGATGCACTGATGCACCGGGGCCGCCGACGGCCCCGGTGCCTTGACCTCAGTCCTGGGCCAGGCGCGCGCGGTTCTGGCGCTCGCTCTTGTACTGCATGGCCACCGCCGGTGCCGGCTTGGCGTTGCCGGTTTCCAGCCATTGGCGCATGCGGCTGGCGTCGGCGAAGTGAGTGTACTTGCCGAAGGCATCGAGGATGACCATCGCCACCGGACGGTTGTCCATCTTCGTCAGCAGCACCAGGCAGTGGCCGGCCTCGTTGGTGAAGCCGGTCTTGGTCAGCTTGATGTCCCAGTTGCTCTTGTTGACCAGGTGGTCGGTGTTGCGAAAGCCCAGGGTGTAGTTGGGCTTGCGGAACGCCACGGTCTTCTCGCGGGTGGTCGACAGCTCGCTGAGCATTGGGTACTTGCGCGAGGCCATGAGCAGCTTGGCCAGGTCCTGGGCGGTGGAGACGTTCTGGGTCGACAGGCCGGTCGGCTCGACATAGCGGGTGTGGCTCATGCCCAGGCTGCGGGCCTTGGCGTTCATCGCCTTGATGAACGCGCCATAGCCGCCGGGGTAGTGGTTGGCCAGGCTGTTGGCCGCGCGGTTTTCCGACGACATCAGGGTGATCAGCAAGGTCTCGCGGCGGTTCAGCTCGCTACCCAGGCGCACGCGCGAGTACACGCCTTTCATCTCCGGGTTGTTGGCGATGGTCATGCTGAGCATTTCGTCCATGGGCAGCTTGGCGTCGAGCACGACCATCGCGGTCATCAGCTTGGTGACCGAGGCGATGGGGCGCACGCGATCGGCGTGGCTGGCGTACAGCTCCTTGTTGGTGTTCAGGTCGATCAGCAGGGCGCTGCCGGAGGCCAGGTGCAGCTTGGCGGGGTCGCGCTGCTGCTGGGGCGGGGGTTGTTGTGCAGCAGCGGTCGACGGCAGGGTCGCGGTACCTGTGAGCAACAGCAGCAGGCTGAGGATGGACAGGGAAGTTTTCACGTTGAGGCTCACTAAATGTTGGTATGTCGTTGGCTGTGCAAGGGTTTCCCCCAAAAAACCGTTGCATTTTGGAGTATGGCTCAGCGGCTGTCGAATGCCTTATATCCAAAGGGCGCAAGGTGAAGGAAATTTAATCCTTCTGCTGCCTGCTCTGCCAAAGCCAAAATATCCAGCTGCGTCGGTGCTTCACGCTGCGGGTACCATTCGTATTCATGTAACTCGCCAGGCCTGCTCCGGCTATGGTTCAGTCTCGGTCGAAGCGACTGGTCGGTATCAAACCGATTCGTACAGTGCCTAGAAAGGTACTTTCGAATGGCCTTTGTTGGGCCTCTGGACGGGTGCGTTAATTGCTCCTCTGAAGGCTAAATGTCATTGATCTGTGCGGATTATCGAAGATTCAGCCCGTGGCAAACCTGGGGTTTGCCACGGTGCTCAAACGGTATGTGACGGAAATCATTGCCACTGCCGACGACGCCTCGGCAGCCGGCAATGCCTATCCCGCGCAGCAGGTGCCTTTCAGGGCGTGGCGTCAACAGGTTGCGCAGACTTTCTTGAGTCGAAGCTTTCAGCGATCCGTTTCCCAAGCTTCATGCATGGCTTCTCAATGGTGAAGTAAGTAATTGTGGAGGCGGCAAATACCACACTCATACCGAGCATGCTACAAATCAAGAAACTCAGCGTGTCACCGAGGCCGAGACTATAGATGTTGACGAAGGTCCGGCCCATGAAGTTGTAGACGGGCCCATGCAATAGATAGATTGAGAAGCTGATGGTCCCCAGTGGGGCGATAATACGTGTGGCTATCGTATCTCTAGAGCGTATCGCTGAGTACAGAAGAAGAGCGGCGCCTGTCGCATTCCAGAGATGCGTATCAAGCATGAACGGGAGCTTGCCTGATTTGTTTGCATAGAGGATGAATATCCCCGCTGCAAGTAGGTAGATGTTAGCGTGTTTTGTGAGTTTCTCAGTGTCTATCTTGGCAAGCAGCATGCCGATCAAGAAAACGGGCAAGTGGGCAAAGAAGTTAATTAAGGTGTATTGTCCAATGACGTTGGTCGGAAGCCCTGAGCGAGCTATGATTTCTGAGGATAGCGATCTCAGTATCAGCGATATAACGAGCGCCAAGGCGATCTGGCTTGGGCTTTTGAGGACCAAGAATAATGCTGGGAAAATCAAGTAAAATAGAATTTCAACGCCTACAGTCCATCCTGCAAAGACTGTAGAGTGTGCGTTGCTTGGCGAGAGATTGAAAAGAAGGGAGAGCGTCCAGATGGAGCGCTCAGCGCTCGGGAAGGGAGGTGCGCCAACGTAGAATTTGTAGAGGGCCCAAATAAGGAAGGTAAAGAAGAACATCGGCGCAATTCTGAACCAGCGTTTCACCCAGAATCCTAGCGTCCACTTCAAGTCAACGTTTGAATGTGTGGTTATCTTGGTAAGGAGGTAGGCTGAAAGGGTGAAGAATAAAAAAACACCTGTCCCGCCTAGCGATGTAACCTTCTCCAGCCACCAAGGGAGCTGAAGAGGTCCGCCTATGGCAATTAGCTTTAAATGATAGATGGCTACTGCTATTGCTGCGATTCCTCGCATTGCATCAATTTGAATGTTTCTTGAATTATGCAAGATAGAGTCCTTTGCTATGTTACCTGCAATATGAGCCTGGGGTCATAAGTCGATTAAAAAGCCGAGGATTCTATAGTTTTTAGTTTGAGCAGTCGAGCATTGGATTCCTGGTGCCACATGCAGTCGCCCGAGCGCGGTTTGCCTGGAGAAACCCGGATGCCGATCACCGAGCAGCTGTGTTTTGAACATTCAAGGTCATGCGCTTGCCTTGGCAATTGGCCCAGGCAAAAAAAGCCCGCCATGAAGGCGGGCAACAAGAGGCGTTTAGGGAGCAACGCACAACAACAGATTCGGGGTCAGGCCAGCATTGCGCAGTGGTCGAGCTGCTGGGCCATGTCCTGCGCCGTGGCGCGGGAGGTGAGCGGGCCGCTGATAGCCTCGCCGTTGCACATCAGGTACCAGCAGGCCAGCAAGCCTTGCTGACGCAATTCGCGGGGGACGGCGCTGCCGACGACGGACATGATCTGGATGCTGGCCATGGAGGTGTCTCCGTGTGATTCATGGCGCTACCTTACGTGGCGGCGGCCAGCGGCGGAAATCGACACGCTCGATAGTGGTCATTGATGAAATCAACCAAGGCGCTTATTCCAGGCTCCGACCATGGCGCCAGTAGCCCATCAGGGTCAGGCTGCGGCGATCGAGGTGGCGTTCGTTGATCCAATGCTTGCGGATCGCCATGACCGCCGCCGATTCACCCGCCACCCAGGCATAGAAGGTGCTGTCGGTGGGGCTGGCCAGCTCCCAGAGAATCTCCTTGTCGATATCTACCTCTTGCAACGGGGCGGTGGAGGTCTGGCTGGACTGCGGCAGGCGCGCCAGCTCGAAGGCGGCATGACGCATCGCCTCGCCGTGGTCGCAGCCGAGTTCGCTGCGGGCCAGCCAGTGCAGTTCGGTGCCCGGTGCGTGGCGCAGCGCGACGCAATCCCCCGGTTCGGGGACCTCGAGGAACACCTGGGTCGCGGGTGGGGTGGGTTGCTCGGCCAGGCTTTCGAGAATGCCGGCGATGGCGGGTAGCGCGGTTTCGTCACCGATCAGCAGCAGTTGGCGCAAGCCGTGCGGCGGTTGCCATTCATAGCCGCCGGGGTCGCCCGGGGCGTCGCGGTGCGGGGCGACGATCTGCAGGCGATCGCCGGGCTGCGCGCGTTCGGCCCAGGCCGAGGCCGGGCCGCTGTCGCCGTGCAGGACGAAGTCGATGTCCAGTTCGCCCGCTTCGGCGCGCAGGCCGCGAATGGTGTAGGTGCGCATGGGGTGCTGGGCCTGGCGCCGAGCGGCTTGCCAGTCGTCGTTCTTCGGCAGCGCCGGTGCGCGGCCCTGGGCGTCGGGGAACAGCAGCTTGACGCGCTGGTCGGCCGCCAGGGTGCGCATCTGCCGCACATCATCGCCGCTGAAGACGAAACGGCACAGCGACGGGCTCAGGCGTTCGCGACGCTGTAGCTGGATATCGAACAATTGGTAGGCGCGGGGGCCGCTGTCGGCCTTGATGATCTTGCGCAGGTTGCGCGCGACGCTGGAGGCCAGGGTGCTCATGCTGCTCATGGGGATACCTCGTTGCAGATGACCGATAGCCGAAAGACGACTGGCAAGCGAGGTGATTTAGCCGCGGACGCTGCTACGCCGATAGGCGTTGGGCGTCTGCCCGGCCAGGCGCTTGAAGAAACGCGCGAAATAGGTCGGGTCGCTGAACCCCAGGCTGTCGGACAGCTGGCCAATGCTCATGCGCGTGTACACCAGGTTGCGCCGGGCTTCGAGCAGCAGGCGCTGGTGGCTGACCTGCAGCGCCGTCTGCCCGGCCAGGCCGCGGCACAGCTGGTTCAGTTGCAGGCTGGAAATGCCCAGGCGAGCGGCGAACTCGTCCACGGCCAGGTGTTCGCGGTAGTGCGCTTCGACCAGCCGCAGGTAGCGGCCGAACAGGTGCTGGTCACGCTCGTGCGGGCTGCGCGGCGCGCACAGGGGCTGTTGGCGATGCAGCCAGACCATCAGCGCCGTGACCAACGCCGGCAGCAGCGCCGCGCGTGCTGGCGCGCTGCCCTGATATTCCTGTTGCAGCGTGTCGAGCAGCCCGCCCAGGCGCAGGCGGTCCTTGCCCAGCGGGTAGCAGCGTGGTGTCGCCAGCACGCTCAAGGGCGCGCCGAAGCGCTGTTCAAGGTCGGCCACCAGGGCGGTGCCGAAGGTCAGCACATGCCCCTGGATATCGGCGCTGAAACGAAATCCATGCACGGTCAATGGCGGCACCACCTGGATGGCCGCCTCGTCGATCAGGCTGTGCTGGCCTTCGATCTCGACCCGCGCCTCGCCGCGCTGCACATACAGCAACTGGAACAGCTCGGCGTGCCGGTGCGGCTTGATTTCCCAGTGATGCAGACGGCTGCGTGCCGGGATCGACTCGCAGTGCAGCAGGTCGGTACCGGGCCAGGCGTGGTTTTCTCCATAGAGCTGGAACAACGGGATGCCGGGGAGGGGGCTGGGCATGTGGATGGCCTGTCCGTTAATCGAACGCATTTTGTAAAAGTGCAGGTTTTACAGCGGATAACGCACTTTTTACCCGCCAGCACCACGTAAAAATACAGGTGCAAACCCTAACAGCAGATGCCTGGCCAGGGCCAGTCGCGGCCGGCATCGTCACCACGAGACAACAATAATGAACACTCAGGTTGCAATCATCGGCGCCGGCCCTTCCGGCCTGCTGCTCGGCCAACTGCTGCACCTGGCGGGCATCGACACCGTGATCGTCGAGCGCCAGACCCCCGAATACGTGCTGGGACGGATCCGCGCCGGGGTGCTCGAACAGGGCACTGTCGATTTATTGCGCGAAGCCGGCGTGGCGGCGCGCATGGACCGCGAAGGGCTGGTGCACGAAGGCGTCGAACTGCTGGTGAAGGGGCGCCGCCAGCGCCTGGACCTCAAGGCGCTGACCGGCGGCAAGACGGTCATGGTGTATGGCCAGACCGAAGTCACCCGCGATCTGATGCAGGCCCGCGCGCAGAGCGGGGCGCCAATCATCTATGGCGCGGCCAACGTCCAGCCCCATGACATCGACGGCGAGCGGCCCTACCTGACCTTCGAGCAGGACGGACGCCAGCAGCGGCTGGACTGCGACTACATCGCCGGCTGCGATGGCTTTCATGGCGTGGCCCGGCAGAGCATTCCACCTGGGGTGCTGAAGACCTTCGAGCGGGTCTACCCATTCGGCTGGCTGGGGCTGCTGGCCGACACCCCGCCGGTCAACCATGAGCTGATCTATGCCCATCACGCCCGCGGTTTCGTGCTGTGCAGCCAGCGCTCGCAGACTCGCAGCCGCTATTACTTGCAGGTGCCGCTGCAGGAGCGGGTGGAGGATTGGTCGGACAATCGCTTCTGGGACGAACTCAAGGCGCGCCTGCCGCAGGAGGTGGCGGCGCGGCTGGTGACCGGGCCGGCGCTGGAGAAAAGCATCGCGCCACTGCGCAGCCAGGTGGTCGAGCCGATGCAGCATGGGCGGCTGTTCCTGGTCGGCGATGCCGCCCACATCGTGCCACCCACCGGGGCCAAGGGGCTGAACCTGGCAGCCTCGGACGTCAACTACCTGTACCGGATCCTGGTCAAGGTCTATCGCCAAGGGCGCACCGACCTGCTGGCCCAGTATTCCCCCATGGCCCTGCGCCGGGTGTGGAAGGGCGAACGCTTCAGCTGGTTCATGACTCGGCTGCTGCATGACTTTGGCGAACACCAGGATGCTTGGGACAGCAAGATGCAGGAGGCTGATCGCGACTATTACCTGGGCTCGGCGGCAGGGCTGGCGAACATTGCCGAGAACTATGTGGGGTTGCCGTTCGAGGTGGTGGAGTAGGCCATGCAGCGCACCGCCGCGAACACCGGCAAAGCCGGTGCCATGCGCCAGGTGATCTACTCCAGCAACGCCACCATGGCCTGATAGCCGCGCTGGCGCGCATGTTCCAGTGCGGTCACGCCGTCCTTGTCGGCGATCGTCGGGTCCGCCCCGGCGGCCAGCAGGCGGCGCACGATCTCCACATGGCGTGGGCCGCCATCGCCCAGGATCACCGCCTCCAGCAAGGCAGTCCAGTGCAGGCGATTGAGGTGATTCACTTCCACTCCGGCATCGATCAGCAACTGCACGGTCTCGACATGCCCACGCTCGGCGGCCGGGATCAGTGCCGTGCCGCCGTAGCGGTTGGTGCTGTTCAGATCGGCGCCGTGGGCCAGGGTCAATTGCAGGATCTCGTTCAAACCACGGGCACCGGCATACAGATAGGGGCTGTCCTGGATGGCATCCTTGGCATTGACGTCGGCACCGGCTTCGATCAATGCCTTGGCGGCTTGGACCTGGTTGCCGTGGGTGGCCACCAGCAAGGCAGTCTGGCCCTGGTCGTCGCGGGCCTCCAGCGCGGCGCCCTGGGCCAGGGCCTGGTGGATGGCGGCAGTATCGCCACGGCGGGCGGCATCGAACAGCTGGGCATTCATGGCAGGGGGCTCGGCATGGGCGGCAAGGCCGGTGAACAGGGCCAGCAGCAGGGTGGCGATGGGCAGGCGCATGGTGTCGGGTCCTGAGGGGCAAGGCCCCATCCTAGGCAAGTGGCGGCGGCGACAGAAGTAAAGAATCCGCATGGCAGGCAGTGGCCAGGCGAATGGGCCGTGGCGAGTTGCCGGGCCGGGGCGCGCGTGATAGAAGTCAGGCTTGTCATTCATTCGTTGAATAACCCGATGTCTTCCAGCGTGAAATCGAATAGAGCCCTGTTCGACCTTGACCTGTTGCGCGCCATCGTCGTGGTGGCCGATTGCGGCAGTTTCACCACCGCGGCCGCGCGCCTGCATTCCACCCAGTCCACCATCAGCCAGAAGGTCCGCCGCCTCGAGGATATGGTCGGCCATCGCCTGCTGGTGCGCGGCAACCGCGATGTGCTGCCCACCGATGCCGGGCAGACCTTGCTCGGCTATGCCCGGCACATGCTGGCGCTCAACGACCAGATGCTCGAAGCGCTGGCCGGAGCCATGGTCGGCATGACCGTGCGTCTGGGCGTGCCGGAGGATTTCGTCGGCGGGCGCACCACCAATGCCTTGTCCGCGTTCAGCCGGCGTCATCCACAGGTCAAGCTCGAAGTCACCAGCGGCCTGTGCCGTGACCTCAGCCAGGCCTACGACAACGGTGAGCTCGACCTGGTGCTGCTCAAGCAGCGACGCAACAGCCGCGAAGGGGTGGCCTGCTGGCCGGAGCGGCTGCAGTGGATCGACAGCGCGCGGATGCCGGCCTTTGAGCTCGACCCGGTGCCGCTGGTGACCTTCCCCCCGCGCGGGCTTTACCGCGACGATATGATCAGCGCGATCGAGGGCATGGGCCGGCGCTGGCGCATCAGCTTCACCAGCTCGAGCCTCAGCGGCATCCAGGCGGCGGTGGCCGACGGCATGGGCATCAGCCTGCTGCCGCCACGGGCGGCGAGCGCCGAGCACCGCGTGCTCGGCGCCGGGCAAGGGCTGCCGGAAGTGGACAGCTACGAGATCGTCATCGTGCACCGGCCCACGGCGGATGTGATGGTCAAGGCGCTGGCCGAGGTGTTGACCGAGTTGCTGGCGGTGCAGGCGATCTGAATTTCTATGTGGCGTCATTGCTTGCAGCAATGCGGCTTGCTGGCCATCCCTTCATAGCGGTCGTGGTGGCGTACCCAGTCCATGGTCCCGGCCTCGTTGCGCCCCAGCGGCGCCAGGTCGAGGAAGTTGTAGGCATTGACCAGGATGTCCAGGCCGCGGGCATAGGTGGAGTAGGTGTGGTACACGCGGCCATCGGCCTCCTTGTAGAAGGCGCTCAGCCCCGGTAGCTCGGCCTCGTTGCCCGTATACACCTCATAGTTGTACTCGGCGCTGCCGTCGGTGGCGACGCTGACGCCGAAGTCCTGGTTGAAGCGGCTGCCATGGGAAGAGAACCACGGGAAATGCCAGCCCATGCGTTGACGAAACGCCTGGAACTCGGCATAGGGCGCCCGTGACACCGCAGCCAAGGTCACATCGTGGTGCGCCAGGTGCAGGTTGGCGCCGTCGAAGTGATCGGCGAGGAAGGAGCAGCCGGGGCAGCCTTCGTCCCAGCCCTCGGCGAACATGAAGTGATAGACCAGCAACTGACTGCGCCCGGCGAACAGCTCGGCCAGGCCCAGTTCGCCATGCGGGCCGTGGAAGCGGTAGTCCTCCTCGACCTGTACCCAGGGCAGGGCGCGGCGGGCGGCGGCCAGTTCGTCGCGTTGATGGGTGAAGGCTTTCTCGTGCAGCCACAGTTGCCGCCGCGCGGCCAGCCACTGGCCACGCGAGACCACGGCGTGCTTGGGATCGGAAGGGCTCATGGTGGCGACTCCAGCGTAAGGGATTCAAACAGTGGTCGAACCATCCTCGGCGCTTTCGACAGCCACATCGCCAATACCGACAAACGGCCAGTACCTATTTCGTTGTCGATTGTTTGATAGCATTGCGCCATCTATCACAAGGAGCGTGGCGATGGCATTCCTCTCCCGGCGTAGCTATGTGCTGCCGTTGCTGGTCCTGTGCCTGGCGACTCCCGTGGCGCTGGCCGGCAATACCCCCTGTTCCGGGCGCAAGGGCGGCATCGCCGGTTGCGACGGCGATACCTTCCTGTGCAACGACGGCTCGATCAGTGCCTCGAAGAAAAGCTGCAGCGTCCAGTTCGGTGGCCCGGCGCGGGTGCAGCCCTTGCGGGCCAGCGGCAGTAGTGAGGGCTGTAGCTGCGGCACGGGCCAGTACTGCGTCGGCCCGCGCGGTGGCGTGTACTGCCTGACGCCATCGGGCAGCAAGAGCTACAAGCGCCGCTGATCAGCGACTGGCGATCAGCTGCCACAGGCGTGGGTCGTCATAATCGGCGACCACCAATTTCGCCCCGGCATCCAGCAAGCGTTGCTCAGGTTGCGTGGTCGCCAGCCCCACCGTGAAGATACCTGCATCGACCGCGGCCTTGACCCCCGGCAGCGAGTCCTCGAACGCCAGTGCCTGCCCGGCCTTGGCCCCCAGGCGCTGCAAACCGGTGAGATAGGGCAGGGGATCGGGCTTGGGCCGGGCCAGTTCATCGGCGACCAGCACATGGTCGAAACGCTCGTCCAGGCCCATGGCGCCGAGCATGTGCTCGGCGTTCAGGCGCGGGGCGTTGGTCACCACGCACATGCCAATACCGTACTCCTCGGCATGTTCGAGCAGGCGCAACAGCCCCGGCATGGGCTCGAGGTGCGGCGACAGTTCACGGAACAAGGCTTCTTTGCGCTCGGCCAGGGCCTGGCACTGGGCCGCATCGGCCTCGGGGAACAGCTCGGCGAACAACAGACCGTTGGAGCGGCCGCTGATTTGGGTATTGAACTGTTCCTGGGTCAGTTCGCGGCCGTCGTGCTCGTGCAGCAGCTGGCGGAAGGCCTGCAGGTGCAGGGTGTCGGTATCGGTGAGGGTCCCATCGAGGTCGAACAGCAGGGCGGTCAGCATCGGGCATCCTGGCGGTGGAGAATCAATTCAGCAGCATAAAGTCATCTTAACTAAATCTTCCAATTTCTGGCTAGTCGATAATCTCGGTATTTCAATAGATTGCGTTCCAGTCATTTCGCGGATTGGAATATTTACTTGTTGTTTTCGAGGTGAGGGTTTAGTTGGGCTGGAGCGGTTTTACTAATAATTGGCGAATACGCTGCGCAATAAGAATTGTTATTTTAATTTCTTGAGGCTATATGGTTTTCTGCGGCTCGGCTGTAATGACCCAAGATAGTCGTCAGGACGCTATCTGTTGGTAAGTCCCTATCTATCCTCGGGCCTCAAGAGCTGAGCTGAGCCGCAGGAGTGGGTGAAGGCTTACTTTTTCTTCGAGCAATGTGCTGACGAGGCGCGGTGAAAGCGCCGCTCATCTGCTGCGGCGGAATCAAAACGAATCCTTTACGGTGTGGTGAACTCGTTTGTTGTAGACCTCATCAAAACAGCGAGAACCCCATGAAAACGAATCTATTGGCCACAGTGCTGCTCAGTGCCTGCACTACGCTGCTCGGTGGTTGTTTCGATCGTGACAACGATCATCCAGCCAAGGACGCCGACCCGAGCAAGCCATCGCTGCAGATGCAGCAGCCCGATACACCCACGACCAACCCGTCCCCTGAGACCAGACCGCAGAATCCATGAGCGAGGTACCGGGCATGGTGGCGATGACTGAGGGTGTGACCGACAAGGCGACCGCTGGACTTGAGCATCGCTATCAGCTTCTGCTCAAGGGCCCTGATCCGGCAGGCGAGGCTTGGCTGCAGCAGCAGCTGCGCCATGTGCGTACGCTTGCGGACGACCTGCCGGATGATCCCGGGTGCTTGCCGGAATGGGCAGAAGCCCATGCCCAGCGGGTCGCCAGTGAACACACGGCCTATCTTGAACAACGGCGTCAGGGGGCTGTGCGCCGCTACTTCGACAACAGGGCCCATGCCTTGTGGTTCCTGCAACAGGTCGCGCCGACCAAGGCGGTCGACGGCGCATGGTTGCACGGCGCCCTGTGCCATTGGCGGGATCCCCGTTTTCACGGGTTGATCCGCACCTTTCTCGAAGAGCTGGGTGACGGCGATCCGCGTTGCAATCACGTGTTGATCTATCAGCGGTTGCTCAGTCGGCTCGGCTGCCTGCAAGGGGCACCACTACCTTCAGCACGTTACCTGCAAGGCACGCTGCAACTGGCCTTGGGGCAGCACTGCGATCGATTTCTACCGGAAGTGATCGGTTACAACCTGGGGTACGAGCAGCCACCGTTGCACCTGCTGATCACCACCCATGAACTGGCAGAGCTGGGCATTGACGCCCATTATTTCCAGCTACATGTGACCATCGACAATGCCGCCAGCGGTCATGCGCGGCGCTCCCTGGAGAGCTTCATCGACCTGTCCCGTGACCAGGGGCCGGCGTTCTACGAGCGCGTCAGGCACGGCTATAGGCTCAATGACCTGGGCGTCGACACGCCGTCATTGATCGCGTCGTTCGACCTGAAGGCAGAGTTGCTCAGCACGCTGGAACGCAAGCGCGTCTATGGACAGTGCATGCATTCGGACCGCTGTCGCCTGCAGGGGCGTACCATCAACCAGTGGCTGGCCGAGCCCGGTGCGATGCCCGGGTTCCTGGATGCACTGCAAGCCCAGGGGTGGATCAAGCGCAATAGCGATCCTCGTCAGAGTCGATTCTGGTCGTTGATCGATGGTCCGGTGGCGGCCATGTTCGGTGTGTTTGATGCCTATGAAAAGCAGCTCTGGCACGACTGGATCGCCGGCACCTGGCAGAGTGCCGATGTGCGTCGGGTGCCGCCGGGGCAGTGGGAGCAGGCCTTGCGACTGGAGAATGACGTGCCCGGCGAAGCGCCTGCTGCGGACATGGCTGCGCTTATCGAAGCAATGGCTGGCAATCGCCACTCCACACCTCAGGGCCTGCGCGCCACCCGCGCGTTCATCCAGGCCACCGGTTTAATGCAGGGAGGGCCGAACTGATGCTGCTCGACCAGGACCAGCCCCGTGGCGACGAGGCCTTGCTGCAGCTGGGGCGGCGCCTGCGTGCCGACGGCTACCGTTTTACTTGTGTGACCCCGGCGACCCAGGCCAGGGTCAATGCCCGCGCCGAAGCAAGCCAGGCTCGCACCCTGCGCGATGTGTTTGGCTGGAGCCGACCGTTCGCCGCGTCGTTGCTCAGCGCTGACGAACTGCAACACCTGCATAACGCCGGCGTACTCGAACCACAAGGGACGCTGTGGCGCAGCAGAGTGCGCTGGTCGAGCCTGGACGACCTGCTGCTGGTGCATTCCGCCTGGCCGACCGACAGCCGCGATGCGGTGTTCTTCGGCCCCGACAGTTACCGGTTCGCCCAGGTGATCCAGGATCACCTGCGGCACAGTCCCCAGCGCGTGCAGCATGCCGTCGACATCGGCTGCGGCAGTGGCGTCGGCGCGTTACTGATCGCCCGGGCCGTGCAGCATGCGCAGGTCAGCGCGGTGGACATCAACCCTGTGGCCCTGCGCCACACCGCCATCAATGCGGCACTGGCCGGCGTGGCCAACGTCTCGGTCGAGCCCAGTGACCTGCTCGATGGTATCGTCGGCACGTTCGACCTGATCGTCGCCAACCCGCCCTACATGCTCGACGTCGCCCAGCGCGCCTACCGCCATGGTGGTGGCGCGCTGGGTGCCGAACTGTCATTGCGCATTGTCGAGCAGGCCCGTGAGCGACTGTCGATCGGCGGCACGTTGCTGCTATACAGCGGTGTCGCGATCGTCGAGGGGCGCGACGCGCTGCTTGAGAACGTACGTCTGCGCCTGGCCGGGCCTACATTCGGATGGTCCTATCGGGAGCTGGACCCGGATGTGTTCGGCGAGCAGTTGCTCGAGCCTGGCTACGAGCAGGTCGAGCGCATCGCCGCCGTCGCCCTGACCGTCACCCGCCAGGGCTGATGCCGCCATGGCGCGGCCTTGCACGTTCGGCATCGAGGAGGAATACCTGCTGGTGGACCTGGTCACGGGGCGTGTCTTGGCCGCGCCATCCCCGGCCGTGGCCCGTTGTTGCCGCGATGTGCTGGGGCCCTGGTTCGCCGAGGAAATGTTCCGCAGCCAGGTGGAGGTCGCCTCGCCGGTGTTCGATACGCTGCACCAGGCCTGTTGTTTCTTCACCGAGCAGCGTCAGCGCCTGAACCAGGCACTGGCGGGCGAGGGGGCCGGCCTCTACGGCGCGGGGAGCCACCCGAGTGCCCAGTGGTTGCGCCAGCGTCCACGGGATACCCCGCATTACCGTCAGCTGTTCGACGACTACCGGTTGGTGGCCCGGCGCAGCCTGTTGAACGGCTTGCACGTGCATGTCGGTGTGCCGGCCGGCGTCGATCGCATGCAGGTGATCAATCGGGTGTTGTACTGGCTGCCCCTGCTGTTGGCGCTCAGCACCTCGTCCGCGTACTGGGGCGGCCAGGACACGGGCTACATGAGCTATCGACGCGTGGTGTGCGGGGAGTGGCCGCACATGGGGCTGCCCGAACCGCTGCCGGACTGGGGGGCCTACGAGCGCTACCGGTCGCTGCTGCAACGCACCGGCAGCCTGGCCGAGGACGGCGACTTCTGGTGGGCAATCAGACCCTCGCGGCGGTTTCCGACCGTCGAACTGCGTATCTGCGATGGTTGTCCCCGGTTGGAAGATGCCTTGGCCATCGCCGGGCTGTTTCGCCATCTTGTCGAGCATGCGCTTGGGCGCAGTGACGCCGTCGCGAGCCGTGAAATGCGTTGGGTGACCCAGGAAAATTATTGGCGTGCCCTGCGTCAAGGCCGCCTGGGCATCTTCATCGGCGTGCAAGAACAACAGCCGGTGAGCGCCGAAGGCTGGCTGATGCAGCTGCAGATGCAATGCCCGGCCGACACCGCCGATGCCGAACGCGCCTTCATCCAGGCCCGGCGCATCTTGCGCGACGGTACCAGTGCCGATCACCAGCGCGAAACCTATGCGCTGGCCCGCGAACAAGGCCTGGATGAGCGGCAGGCGATGCGCAACGTGGTCACACAGGTCATGGACGACCACCTGTTGGCGTCCGTGGCAGGTTGAGTAAACCGTGCATACCTGGCGAATTCTGGGAATCGGATCGCTTCCTTGCCAGATCTTCGCGTAGGCCTGAAGCCTCAACTGGGCCGTCATCAATAATCGTTTGTTCTGAGCTTTTCAGCTGCCCCTTTTGACCGTTAGCGACTTGCTAGCCTGTGCGGTTGACAAGATTTGAATGAACCATGAGCCAACCGGGCCAACCAAAGCAGAACATGCCAATGGGAGAGTACTCATGGAAATCGCAACGATCTGGTTCTTTGTCGCCCTGATGGTCATCGCCCTTGAGATTTACGCCATCTGGCACATCATCGGCAGTGACCGGAGGGCTGAGCGCAAGATGCTCTGGGTGATCTTCGTCGTCTATGCCCCATTGCCAGGGTTGCTGGTATGGGCCTGGTTGGGCCCAAGGGCGGTGAAGGGGCGGGCGGTGCTGCAGGAGAAGTGAACTGAGCGGGGTCCTCAAGAGGGCCCGGCGGGAGTGTATGCCGCACTTGGGGGGGGGCCGACCCGCTGCCGGATTGGAGCGCCGACGGTGCCTTGGTCATCGCCAGGCTGTTTCGCCAGCTTGTCGAGCATGCGCTGGGGCGCAGTGACGCCGTCGCTAGCCGTGAGATGCGCTGGCCCGTGAACAAGGCCTGGATGACCGGCAGGCGATGCGCAAGGTGGTGAATCAGGTGATGGACCACCAGCTGTCGGTGCTCGGGTCTCATTGAGTAAACCATCCGCTGGTCGCCTGCCTCGAAAGCTGTATGCACCGCAATTCGGCAACACGAAGCCAAACCAGAAGGAGCCCCACCCATGCCCGGCAAGCCACAGAACCAATTCACCCTGCAAAATCCCCTGACCCAATACCCCCATCCGCCATTTCCGGCCCAGGGTCAACCTGCCCCTGGCCTGGATGCCCACATGCAACCCAAGCCCGACCACGGTGAAACCACCTATACAGGCTTTGGCCGCCTGGTCGGTCGTCGCGCCCTGATCACCGGCGCCGACTCGGGAATCGGGCGCGCCGTGGCCATCGCTTTCGCCCGCGAAGGCGCCGACATCGCCCTCAACTACCTGCCCACGGAGGAGCGGGATGCCCGAGAAGTGGTCCAGCTGATCGAGACCGAAGGCCGCAAGGTCGTGGCGCTTCCCGGCGACCTCAAGGACCCGCGCTTCTGCAGCCAGTTGGTGGACCAGGCCCACGAACAGCTCGACGGCCTGGACATCCTGGTCAACGTTGCCGGCAAGCAGGTGGCGCGCAAAGACATTGGCCAGATCACCCACGAACAGTTCGATCACACCCTCAAGACCAACGTCTACGCGTTGTTCTGGTTGTGCCAGGCCGCCGTGCCGCTGATGCCGGCCGGGGCGACCATCATCAACACCGCCTCGATCCAGTCCTACCAGCCATCGGCGACGCTGCTCGACTACGCCACCACCAAGGCGGCCATCGTTGCCTTCACCAAGGCGCTGGCCAAGCAGGTAATCGAACGCGGCATCCGCGTCAACGCGGTGGCGCCGGGACCGATCTGGACCGTGTTGCAGCCCAGCGGCGGCCAACCGCCGGAGAAGATTCCCGACTTCGGCGGGCATACACCGATGAAGCGTCCCGGCCAGCCCGCCGAGTGTGCGCCGTTGTACGTGCTACTGGCCAGCCAGGAGTCGAGCTATATCACCGGGGAGGTGTTCGGCGTCACCGGGGGTAATCCATTGCCATAGGGCAAAGTCGAATAAACCTCGGGCGCGCCGTGCAGTCAGTCCTAGTAAGAGCCCCCAATATACGGGCCAAGGAGGTGGCTGATGAAACTCGTCTGCCTGCTGCGCGGCTGCCAGTGGCGCAGCCTGCTGGTCCGGGAAATCGCCGGGCTTGACTGCCAGTGCTGCGAACGCTGCGGCGCGCTGCGCTACAGCCAGCCCGGCCAACCGTTCGAAGCGTAGGAGCCGACCATGGCCCGGGCAATCTGGAAAGGCGCGATCAGCTTCGGCCTCGTGCATATCCCCGTCTCTCTCAATACCGCCGTGCGCACCGAGCGCGTCGATTTCGACTGGCTCGACAAGCGCAGCATGGAGCCGGTGGGCTACAAGCGGGTGAACAAGGTGACCGGCAAGGAAATCGACAAGGCGCACATCGTCAAGGGCGTGGAGTACGAGAAGGGCCGTTATGTGGTGATCAGCGAGGAGGAGATTCGCAAGGCCCGGCCTGAGGCGACCCAGACCATCGATATCTTCTCGTTCGTCGATTCCGGGGAGATCCCGCTGCAACAGTTCGACACGCCTTACTACCTGAGCCCTGACCGGCGTGGCGGCAAGGTCTATGCCTTGCTGCGCGAGACCCTGGAAAGTACCGGCAAGGTGGCCCTGGCCACCGTCGTCCTGCACACCCGCCAGCACCTGGCGCTGCTGCGCTCCCTGGAGGACGCGTTGGTGATGATCACCCTGCGCTGGCCCGAGGAGGTGCGCGACCTCGCGTCGCTGGAACTGGACAAGAGCGTGACCGACAGCAAGCTGGACAAGCGCGAACTGGACATGGCCAGGAAGCTGGTGCAAGACATGAGTGGGCCATGGACACCCGACGAGTACCATGATGCCTTTCGCCAGACCATCCTCGACCTGGTGGAGGAGAAGGCCAGCAAGGGCAAGATCGAGACTGTGGACAAGGGGGAGGGTGCGCCGGCGGAGAAGGGCGCGGACATCATCGATCTCACCGAGCTGCTCAAGCGCAGCCTGGGTGGCAAGGCCAAGGCGAAGAAGCCAGCGGCCAAGCGACCACGCAAAGCGTCATAGGGAGGTTGCGCAGAGTTATGGCAGTTGCCCCTCCAGTCCATTCAGGTAGTCGCCGAAGCCCTTGCGGGCGCGGCTGTCCCGGCGACTGCTGGTGGCCACGCTGTGCGCCGCCGTCCAGACAATCTGCGCGCCACTGGCCTCGAGGGCCAGCACCAGTTGCACATCTTCGTGGGCCGGCAATGGCTGGAATCCGCCGACGCGCTCATAGGCCTTGGCGCACACGCCCAGGTTGGCGCCGTGGATATGCCGGTGCCCGTCCCGGGCCTGGTAACGGCTGCGGTACAACTGGCGCAGGGCGGCACCATGCCAGGGTTGCCAGCGCTCGATGTGCACCGTGCCGCAGACCGCGTCGGCATGCCATTGCAGTTGCGACACCAGCCAGTGTGCGGGCACGCGACTGTCAGCGTCGGTGAAGGCCAGCCATTGGGCGCCGCGCTCGATCATCCACGCCGCGCCCAGGCGTCGGGCAATGCCGACGTTGCCAGCCTGCAGTTCCAGAGTGTGCACGCCATGACGGCGAGCGATGCGCGCGCTGGCATCGACGCAGCGATCGAGCACCACCAGCACCTCGACCACCAAGCCCGCCACCTCGGCCCGCGCCACCGCCAGCTTGACGGCGGCCAGGCAGTGCCCGAGGCGGCGGGCCTCGTTGTGGGCCGGAATGATGACGGCGATCATGGGCAGGTCTCGTCCAGGTCCACAAGGCTGGGCTGGCACGACCAGTACTCGAGCAGGAAATCCGCTTCTTCGTGGCGCAGCAGCGGGTACAGCGGCAGGTGTCGGGCCAGCAGGGCATGGACCTCGCGACCCTCCTGCGGGCAACCAGCGATGGGATGGCGCCAATGGCAGGCCAGCAGGCCGCCGTCATGGCTCAGGCTGGCCACCGACTGCTCGATCACCTGCAGCCACTCGGTGGGGTCCAGGTAGTAGCCGATCTCGCTGAGCACGATCAGGTCGAACTGCCCGCCCGGCCAGTCGCCCGGCAGGTGCCCCTGTTCGACGCGGGCATGGCTCACGCCCGCCAGCCGCTGGCGGGCCAGGGCCACGGCGGTGGCGTCGATGTCCTGGCACAGCAGATCGGCGCAGCGCTCGGCCAGCAGGACGCTCAGTTCGCCGTTGGCGCACCCCGGCTCGAACACGCGTTCGTAGCACTGGCGAGGCAGGCTGGCCAGGACCAGGTCGCGCTTGCGTCGTTCGTACCAGCGGGTCCGAAAGGCCCACGGGTCATCGTTGCTGGCATACAGGTCGGCGAAGTACTGCGCGTCGAGGCTCATGGCGACTCCATTGACAGGAAGACCAGTTCGAAGGGTTGCAGCAGGCACGCCTGCAACTGTTCGGGCAATACCGGCGGACGATCGCCATCGGGTAGCAGCTGGCTGGCATGGACGGCCAGGGCCTCGCGCTTGCGCGCCAGGCGCGTTTCGTCGAGCTGGAGGCGATGTGCCTGGGGCCAGGGTAGGCGTGTATCCTCAGGGGTCGCCCAATGCCAGGCCCATACCGGCACTTCGGCCAGTTGCGCGCGGCACGACTGGGCCGCCCGCGCGCAGGCGCGGCCGGCTGCTTCATGATCGCAGTGCCCGTCGCCGCGCCAGGTAGTCAGCAGCAGGTCGTCGGGCTGGAGCAACTGTTCCAGGTGCGTGACCAGGAAAGCCTCATCGCGGGGCAGGGCGCCGTCCTTGAGGTTGAGTCGTCGCCAATCGACGCGGTTGAGGTCCAGCTCCAGCTTTTGCAGGGCATGGCGGCTCTCAAGCGGGCGCTGATGGCGCAGGCGGTGTTCGGTCCACTGGCTGGAGTGCGGATGGCTGGCCTCGCCGTTGGTGGCGGAAATCAGCACCAGGTCCTGTTCCCTGCCGTGGAAGCTGGCCAACAGGCCGCCGGCCATGAGGATCTCGTCGTCCGGATGCGGCGCCAGCAGCACCAGCCGTTTGCCGGGCGGGCACAGTCGGTCCGGCGTAAGCCAGGTGGCGCGGGCCAAGTGCGTGGATTGCTGCCAGGCGCTCCATGGCGTGCCGTCAGCGGCCTGAATCAGATTCTGGCTCATAGTTGCCATGCGCCTGCAGGCATGTCGGTCAGTTGCCGCCCCAGCTCGGCCAGGTCGCGTTCAGCGTGGCTTTGCCGCAGGTATACCGGCAGGTCGGCGCTGAGGCGGGCGAAGTGGCTGCTGCAACAGTACGGCGTGGCGCCGAGCGCCCGGCCGACGTGCTGGATGACCAACTCGACCGCCTGCTCGACCTGGGCGCGGGTGCGGCGCACCTCGAAACTGGCATCGTCGCCTGGGTGCCGGTCGATCCAGGCGGCGCATTCGTGCAGGGCGGCGCGGGCTCCGAGCAAGGCCGCATCGACGGCGCCCAGGTGGGCGTCGGCGTGTGGGTCGGGCCGGGGTTTGCGGCAGTGTTCGCGCAGGTAGTCCGCCAAGGCTGCGGCCGCGCCGTACCAGCAGGCGGCGATGCCCGCGCCGCCGTGCCAGAAGCCTGGGCGGGACAGGTACTGGTCGGGCTCGCCGATGGCCAGTCCTGGCGAGTCGTCGAACGTGATGGCGACACTGGCGGTGGTGGCCATGCCAACGGCTTGCCAGTGGTCGGCCTGAATGCGCTGGCTGGGATGGCCCAGCTCGATGGCCACCAGTTGAGGCTGGTCGTCCTGCCAGGCGGTCAGCAGCGCACGGTCGATTTGCAACGCCCCCGAACACCAGGCCTTGCGGCCCTGCAGACGAACCCGCTCGCCGTTCCGTTCGACGATGAGGGGGCGGGCATCCGGCGGCTCGGCAGCCCACACGCCCCAGATTCCGTCGTCTGCATGATGGGCGGCGCCGCATTCGGCGAGGATCGCCAAGGCGTCGGTATGGCCTTCGTAGAGTTTGGCCAGACTGAGATCGCAAGCAGCGACCCGCGCCAGGGCCCGCCAGCGCTCCAGGGTCTGCCCCTGGCCAGGCAAGGGGAGCAGGTCGAGGTGTTCGCGCTGCAGAGCCTGCAACAGTTCCGGCAGCAAGGGTTCGAGTTCGAGGGACTGCAAACGGGCAGCGAGCCGGTGTAGCAGCTGATCGAAGTGGGTCGAATCCATCAGGCAATCCCCAGTTGCTTGCGCATGCGCACGGTGATCGATTGGCGGGTCCTGGCCATTTCGGCCCACGGATCGTCCACCTCGGCAAGCCGCGCCTGCAGGTTGCCGATGTTCCATTGGTTGGCGCCCTTGAGCTGAGTCAGTTCCTCGCGCCAGATCGGCACCGACACCGGCAGGCCCTCGCGGGCGCGCAGCGAGTAGGCGGCGACGGTGGTGGCGCCCTTGCCGTTGCGCAGGTAGTCGATGAAGATCCGCCCGACCCGGTTCTTCGGCCCGGACACGGCGCTGAGGCGATCGGGGAACAGGCCGGCCATGTGTTCGACCAAGGCATGACTGAAGTCCTTCACTTCGTCCCAACCGGCGCGCCGGGTCAACGGCACGACCAAGTGCATGCCCTTACCGCCGCTGGTCTTGAGGAACACCTTCAGGCCCAGCTCATCGAGCAGGGTAAGGGTCAACTGGGTGGCCTCGAGCATGGCTTTCCAGGGCAGCGCGGGATCAGGGTCCAGGTCGAGCACGAAGCGGTCGGGCTTGTCGAAGTCCTTGGTGGTGGCATTCCAGGTGTGCAATTCCAGTGTGTTCATCTGTACCGCGCCCAGCAGGCTGTCGGCGCGATTGAGCACCATGGCCGCCTGGCCGGCCTGGGCCTTGCTGTAGCTGAGCACGTGGGGAATATGCAGCTGGCCGGCGTTCTTCTGGAAGAACAGCTCGCCGCCCAGGCCATCCGGTGCCCGGACCAGGGCGACAGGCCGATCCTTGAGCTGTGGCAGCAGCCGATCGGCGACCTGGGCGTAGTACTGTGCGACCTGGCGCTTGGTGGCCCCGGTGGTCGCGTCGACCACACGCTCGGGGTGGGTCAGGCGCAGGTTGCCCAGGCCCTTGGATCGTGTCTGTGCTGCGCGTTTGGCGGGCATCGCTCGCTCCAGGTCGATGGCGGTGGCGGGTTTGTCGTCGCGCAGACCGTGGAACACCGAATGGCGCACGATGCCTTCGCGGGTCATCTGGGCGTAGGCGACTTCCGCCAGCAGTTGCGGCTTGAGCCAGTGCACGCCGCGAGCTTCGGCCCCTGTGGGGGGGCTGGCCAAGGGCGGCTTGACGATCTGCAGCGGTTTCAGGCGGGCGAGGATGCTGTCCAGGGTGGCGGCGCTGAAGCCGGTGCCGACCTTGCCGGCGTAGCGCAGCTGGCCGCTGTCGTGGTCGTGCAGGGCCAGCAGCAGGGCGCCGAAGCCGTTGCGACTGCCCTTGGGGTCGGTGTAGCCGACAATCACGAATTCCTGGCGCTGTTTGCACTTGAGCTTGATCCAGTCGCTGCTGCGTCGGCCGACGTAGGGGCTGTCGGCACGTTTGCCGATCAGTCCTTCGAGCTCTAGACGGCAGGCGCTGTCGAGCAGCGAGTCGACTGGCTCCTTGAAGTCGGCTGAATACCTGAGCAGTGGCGAAGCATTGTCTTCCAGCAGCTTGGCCAGGGTGTCGCGACGTGCCTGTAGCTGCAGTTCGCGCAAGTCTTCATCGCCCAGCCAGGGCAGGTCGAACAGGTAATAGGTGATACGTTCGTCGTGCTCGGTGTCGAAGGCGTTCTGCAAGGCCTGGAAATCGGCTGCACCATTGTCGCCGACTACCACCATTTCTCCGTCCAGCCACGCCGCGTCGAGCCCCAGTGCCTTGAGCGCCTCGACCTGGCGGGGCATCTTCGCGCTCCAGTCGTGGCCATTGCGGGTGAACAGGCGTATGTCGTCACCGTCGATGCGGGCCAGGATCCGGTAGCCATCGAACTTGACTTCGTAACGCCAGTCGCCGCTGGGAGGTGAGTCGACCAGCGTGGCCAGTTGTGGCTGGAGCAGCGCCGGCAGGGCTTTGCGGCCGGCCTTGCGTTTGCGCGTGGAAGCGCTTGCCTTGGCCGGGCGCCGCGGTGGCAGGGTGCGCTCGCTCAGCACGCTGTCCGGCAGGGCCTCGACGATGCGGTAGTCGGTTTCGCTGCGCGCCTGTCCGTCATGGGACTTGACCAGCATCCACTGCTCTTTCTTGCCGGCCAGGTGGGTACGGAACAGATTCCAGATCCCCGATAGCTTCTCGCCTTGCAGGCGAAAGCGCAGCTTGCCCTTGGCGTAGGCTTCATGCGGATCGCCCTCAGGCTCCCAGACACCCCGATCCCAGACGATCACATCACCAGCGCCGTAATGGCCTTCGGGAATGTGTCCTTCGAAATCGGCGTAATTCAGTGGGTGATCCTCCACGTGCACCGCGAGGCGCCGGACCTTGGGATCGAGCGAGGGTCCCTTGGGGATCGCCCAGCTCTTGAGGGTGCCGTCGAGTTCCAGGCGGAAATCGTAGTGCAAGTGGCTGGCATCGTGTTTCTGGATGCAGTACTGCAGCGCGTGGGCCAAGCGTGGCCTGGCGCGTTTGCCAGCCGGCTCGGGCGTGGCATTGAAATCGCGCTTGCGCTGGTACTCCTGCAGGGGCTTGGCCATGGCGGGCTCCGGGAGGGTTCGCGGGTCTCAAGATTGGGAGGCGGCGGCGTGGCGCGGAGTTCAAAAAAAGCGCGGGGCGGTGCTTTGTGAAGAAACTCTGAATCATTGCTTCGTGGGGGCAGTCGACCGTGTGAAGCCCACTGACGGAGAACGTTCATGCCTAGACCCGATGACCCAAGACCGCAGGTCGAGATCGACGACACTGAGGATCGCATGGGCAGCGTCCACGAGCTGGATTTCAGCGAGCGTCGCGATGAACGCCAGGGGCGTGTCGGCGACCAGCGTCCGGCGCGCGAGATCGCTGAGGACTACCCGCCCCGGCGTGTCGCCGAAAGCGGCATGACGGGTGGCGAGACCCTGAGCGACAGCCTGCACGAGGACAATGTCAGCCTCGACGACCTGAGCCCGGATACGCTGTTCGATGAAACTGGCGCTCGCGACACGCATGAGCCTGGCACAGGCAGCGGACCTGCCGACCAGACCCTGCGTCAGGTGGAGGCCAATGAGATCGGCGGCGGCATCGGCCTGGACGAGGCCGAACTGGCCCGCTCGGCGCCGTTGGACGGTGAGCCGTGGACCGACGACGTGGAGCCCGATGACGATAGGAGAGAGCCGTGATGAACGAGCAACGCTGTTCCTGCAACCACTGTTCTTGCACCGTGGATGCCAATGCCGTGGTCCAGGATGGCAAGGCCTATTGCTGCGAAGCCTGCGCGACTGGGCATCGCAATGGGGAGCCTTGTCGTATGGCTGACTGTAAATGTGGAGAGATGACCCAGCCGAAGGAGAGCACTGTCGATAGCGCATTGGATGAAACGTTCCCGGCGAGTGATCCAATTTCGCCATGAGGGTCAGGTTTTTGAGGATGTAGACGGGAGAGCCAGCGCATCGTCGAGATCAAGCCGCAACTCGCCCGTCACGCATCTTTTGAGATCGACCTCACTCCTTGCTGCTCAATGCCTTGATCAATTCGTCTTTACGCATTGTGGAGCGCCCGGCAATGTGCCGCTTGCGGGCACGGTCCATCAGTTCGGCCTTGGTCATATCCTCCAGCTGCTGTCCGGAACGAGGCACGCCATGCTTCGTCGCCACCGCGCGCCGGGCTGATGAAGCCCGCGCCTGGGCCTTGGCCGCCGGGCTTTTCTTCTGCCCGGAACCGCCTATGCGCTCGCCGCCCCCGGACTGCTTGTTGACCGTGGCCCAGGCGCGGGCCTCAGCTTCATCCTTGGACACGCCCTTGTCCTCGTAGCTCTGCTCGATATGCTCGGCCTTGCGTTTCTGCTTGTCGGTGTACTTGTCTTTGTCTCCACGTGGCATGGTCGTTCTCCTCTGCGTCAGTGAGTCTGCCAGACCCCGTTGTTGCGCTCGCAATCGCTGCGCGCCTGGCCCAGGCTCGGGGTGTCGTAGTAATAGGTGATGATCCGCGCATCCTTGGGCACGGCTGGGCGGGTGGAGGGCTCGTCACGCCCAGCGGCATCGGGGTTGGCCAGGGTTTCCTGGGTCAGCGGCGCGATGCAGCTGCCGACGCTGCCGTCGGCGCAACGCTGGACCCTGCGTTTCTGGCTGTTGAGCATTTCCTTGCTTTCGTTGCTGCACGACCAGGCGATCGCTTCGGCAGGCATGTTGCCGTAGCTGTAGCAGGTGTGCTGCTGCACCGGCTTGACCGCCTCGCTGGATGAGCGGGTGACCACATCGCAGCCTTCGGCCAGCACCTGCCCGCTGGCCAAGGTGCCCAGCAGTGCCATACACAGAATGAACCGCATGATGTATCTCCCGGGCCCGATGGCCCATCAGCGCTTGTCGAGGGCCGGCCCGGCCTGTCGGCGCAAGGTCTTGGCGCGCTTCTCGAGGATCAGGTAGATAACCACCGCCAACAGCAGCGGAATCAGGTAGTACAACGTTCGATAACCCAGCAGCGCGGCGACCAGCGTGCCCTGGCCGAGCTGGCCATGGAGCAGCGCGAGGAACACGGCCTCCAGCACGCCGAGCCCAGCGGGGATATGGGCGACCACGCCGGCCACGCAACTGATCAGCAACACACCCAGCACCGAGGGATAGAATAGGTCCGGCGGCAGCAGCAGGTGGATCAGTGCTGCCATCAGCGCCCAGTTGCTCGCGCCCAGGGCCACCTGGCACAGCGCCAGGCGCAGGCTCGGCAGGGTGACCTCATGCCCTCGCAGGTCCCATGTGCGCCGCTTGGCGAAGGCGCAGGCGAACAGGTAAGCCAACGCGACCGCCACCATCAGCACGCCGATCAGACGAAGGCCGCCAGCGCCCACCACCCAGCTATCCGGCAGCTTGACCAAGCCCAAGGCGAACACCGTGCCGGCCAGCAGCAGGTAGCCCATCCAGTTGGTCAACAGGCCCAGGGTGAGGATGCGGGTGATGGTCGGGGTATCCAGCCCCAACCTGTTGTACAGGCGATAACGCAGGGCCACGCCACCGACCCAGGTGGTGAAGTTGAGGTTGAACGCATAACACACGAACGCCACCGGCAGCACCTGGCGAGCTGGCAGGCGGTGGCCGGTGTAGGCGCGGGCGAGCAGGTCGTAGCTGGCGAACACCAGGTAGCTGCACAGGGCCAGCAGCAACCCCAGGGCCAGGGTCGAGGATCGGTAGGCCAGCAGCGACTGGCGGACTTCGTTCCAGTCCAGGTTACGCGCCAGGGTGAACAGCAGCACCGGGATCAGCACCAGGAACAGCACGGTCAGCAGGCGTTTGCCCCAGGTCTTCCAGCGTGGCGTGGCCATCAGGTCTTGCCCCCGTGGTAGCCGGCCGAGGCCTCGCTGTCGGCTTGCAACGACTGCAGGCGTTGCCGGTGCGCCGGGAACCAGCCGGCGATGCGCGGGAAGTAGCGGGTGATGTGGAAGCCCAGGAAGATCAACGGCGCGCGCCACCAGTAGCCGCGCACCATGCGCTCCAGCGTCACAGCCTTGCAGTGCTCGCGGGTCAGTTCGCTCAAGTGCTGGTAGAGCACATCGTTGAACCCACGGTCGCGGATCAGCAGGTTGGCCTCGAGGTTGAACGACAGGCTCAGCGGGTCGAGATTGCTCGAACCCACCGTGGACCAGTCGTCGTCCACCAACGCCACCTTGCCGTGCAGCGGACGCTGGCAGTACTCGTGGATGCGCACGTTATCGCGCAACAGGTAGTTGTAGAGCAGCCGCGAGAGCGCGCGCACCCAGCGCATGTCCGGCTGCCCCTGGAGGATAAGCGTCACCTCGACCCCGCGCCGGGCGGCATTGCGCAGTTCGCGCAGCAGGCGATAGCCGGGGAAGAAATAGGCGTTGGCCACGACGATACGTTGCCTGGCTTCACGGAAGACCTGCAGGTAGCAGACCTCGATATCGTTGCGATGGCGGCGGTTGTCGCGTTCCACCAGCGCGGCGCTGGCCGTGCCTGCGGTGGTGCGGGTCGGCTGGACCTGGCTGGCGGCGTCCAGCACCGCTGCGAGCATACGGCACGAGGAAGCGTGCACCTGGGCCACCACCGGGCCGATGACCTCCACGGCGTAGTCCTGCTTGGCCTGCGGACCGAAATCGCCGAGGTGGTCGGCGCTGTAGTTGATACCGCCAATGAACGCGCGCTGCCCGTCGATCACCAGGATCTTGCGGTGCAGACGGCGGAACAAATTGGTGCGCATGCCGGCCAGCCGGGGTTGCGGATCGAACGAATGGAAGCGTACCCCGGCCTCGGTCATCGAGGCGATGAAATCGTCGGGTAGGTCCGCGGTGCCGTAGCCGTCCACCGCGACCTCCACCCGTACCCCGCGCCGCGCGGCGTCGATCAGGGCCTGGCGCAAGGGTTGGCCGACCTTGTCGTCATAGATGATGAAGGTTTCCAGGAGGATTTCCTCGCGTGCCTGGGCCATGGACTCGAATACGCGCGGGTAGTACTGCTCACCGTTGATCAACAGTTCGACGTGGTTGCCGTCGCTCCAGGACTGCTTCATAGCGTCACCTGCGCCACCAGTGGGGCATGGTCGGAGAGGTGTGACCACGGGTATCGGGACAACACCCGTGCCTCGCAGGCCTGTGCATTGCGCAGGTAGATGCGGTCCAGGCGCAGCAGCGGCAGGCGGGCGGGAAAGCTGCGTGCTGGTTTGCCAAAGGCTTCGCGCAGATGGCCCGACAGTCGCGCATCGGCTTTCAGGCGCCAGTCGTTAAAGTCGCCGGCGACGATGACCGGCTCGTCCGGCGGCAGGCTGTCGAGCAACGCCAGCAGCAGGCCGACCTGGCGCTGACGATGGCCTTCGCGCAGCCCCAGGTGCACGCAGATCGCGTGCACCTGCTCATGGCCGGGCACTTCGAGGAGGCAGTGCAATAGACCGCGCTCCTCGTTGCCGTGGATCGTGACGTCGAGGTTGTCGTGGGCGCGGATCGGAAACTTGGACAGCAGGGCGTTGCCATGGTCGCCCTGCGGATAGACCGCGTTGCGCCCGTAGGCGAACTGCGGCCACATGCTGTCGGCGAGGAATTCGTACTGAGGTGCCGTCGGCCAGGTCGGATGGCGTTCGGCATGCCGCTGATGGCTGCCGTGCACCTCTTGCAGGAACACCAGGTCGGCCCCGGTGGCGCGCACCGCCTCGCGCAGCTCCGGCAAGATGAAGCGGCGGTTGAACAGGGTGAAGCCCTTGTGCACGTTGAGGGTCAGCACCGTCAGGCGGTGCACGGTGGTCACCTTGTCGATGATGCAGCGGGGGGCAGGCAGGGTCCCGTTCATAGCGGCTCCTGCGGCTTGACGCCAGGCTCGGTCACCAGCTCGCCGTCAAGGTCGAGCTTGGCCAGCAGGCGGCGGGCATCGTAGGGGGCATGCACTTTCTGGTCGTTGTCGAAGTAACAGTACACGTCACGGGAGGCGCGTTTTGCCGGGGCGCGGCGTACCACGCGCTGGGCATCCTTTGGCTGGCCGCCGGCAGCCCAGGCCTGGATGCGCAGGCGCCAGCGGCGTAGTGCGCTGGCGGTGTAGCCGCTGCTATAGAGTTCGACATCGCCATGCAGGCGCAGGTACACGAAATCGGCCGTGACCTCCTCGACATAAGGCCATTTGCCCGCGCTGTCAGCGACCACCAAGGCAATCTTGTGCTTGCGCAGCAGGCTGATGAAGGTGTCGCAGAGGAAGCTGGGGTGGCGAATCTCCACGGCGTGGCGCAGGCGTGCGTTACCTCGGATGGCAGTGCCGCCGTTGCCTTGCAGGCGCTCGGCCGCCTGGCGGGCGAGGAGGCGGGCAGCGTTGCGGTCACGCGGCAGCTTGGCCAGGAAGTCGCTGAAGCGGTGCGCGTCGAACTTCAGGTTCGGCGGAAACTGCCAGAGAAATGGCCCCAACTTGTCGCCCAGCAGCAATGGGCCCGATGCGAAAAAGTTGGCAAGCGCTTCATCGATCTCGCGAAGCCTGCGCACATGGGTGATGTAACGCGGTGCCTTGACCGAGAACACGAAACCCTGCGGTGTCTCGTCACGCCAATGACCATAGCGTTCCGGTGTCTGCAGTGCGTAGAACGAACCATTGATCTCGATGCTGTTGACCGCCCGCGAGGCGAACGCCAGCTCGTCGTCCTGGCGCAGCCCCTTGGGGTAGAAGTCCTTGCGCCATGGGCCATAGCGCCAACCGGAAATACCAATGCGGATCTCGCTCACGAGAGCCCCCTGCGTTCGAGTACTCATCAGTAGCGACTGGTAGCGGGGCGGGAGGGTTCAGCACGATTGACGAGTGGCGCTGGCAGGAAAGCTAACCAATGCCGCCGACGAAGGGGGCTGTTAAGTGTTCGTCGAAAAGAGTACAAATGTACTCCATGGACAATCTACCCCCCAAACGCCGCGCCATCCTCGCGTTCATCCGCGAGCGCATCACCGATCAAGGCCAGCCGCCGTCGCTGGCCGATATCGCCGAGCGCTTCGGTTTCGCCTCGCGCAGCGTGGCGCGCAAACACATCACCGCCCTGCACCAGGCCGGTTTCATCGACGTCACGCCCAATCAGGCGCGGGGTATTCGCCTGGCCGAGCCCTTGCGCCGGCCGGAAATCCTCGAAGTGCCGGTGCTTGGCCAGGTGGCCGCCGGCGCGCCCATCGGCCCCGACCTTGATATCCACGAGCAGTTGCTGCTCGATCCCAGCCTGTTCCGGCGCACGCCGGACTACTTGCTCAAGGTGCGCGGCGACTCGATGATTGACGACGGCATCTTCGACGGCGACCTGGTCGGCATTCGCCAGCAGGGCGAGGCCCGCGATGGGCAGATCGTGGTCGCCCGGCTCGATGGCGAGGTGACCATCAAGCGTCTGCAGCGCACCCGTGGCGGCTATCGCCTGCTGCCGCGCAACCCTGCCTATGCCCCGATCGACATCAGCCCGGAGCGCGAATTCTTCATCGAAGGCGTGTTCTGCGGCCTGCTGAGGCGTGACTGATGGGCGCGGTAGTCGACCTCGAGCGGCTGCTCGACCAGCGTCAGGTCTGGCGTGGGCGGCAAGCTCAGGCGCGGCCACAGGCGTTGCAGCCCAGCGGGCATGCCGCGCTTGATGCGCGGCTGCCAGATGGCGGCTGGCCTGCCGCTGCGCTCAGCGAACTGCTGCTGGCCAGCCCGGGTTGTGGCGAGTTGCAATTGCTGTGGCCGACCCTGGCGCGCTTGACCGGCGCGGGCGAACGGGTGGTGCTGGTGGCGCCGCCGTTCATTCCCTACGCGCCGGCCTGGCAGGCGGCGGGGGTGGACCTGCGTTGGCTGGCGCAGGTCGAGGCCGAGGGCAACGATGGCTTGTGGGCTGCGGAGCAATGCCTGCGCTCGGGCAGTTGCGCGGCTGTGCTGTGTTGGCCGGCGCGCGCCGATGACCGCGCGCTGCGTCGCCTGCAGGTTGCGGCGGAAACCGGCGAGGCCCTGGCCTTTGCCTGCAGGGGGCAGCAGGCCGCGCACAACCCGTCGCCCGCGGCCCTGCGCATCGCCATCGACAGCCGGCCGGCGCAATGGCGTGTGCTCAAGTGCCGGGGCGGCTTGCCGCCGGCCGCGCCCATCGCCTGCCCGGGATGGGGCTGATGCGCCATGCTCTGGGCCTGCATCCTGTTTCCCCAGCTGGCGCTGGACACGGTCCTGCGCGAGCGCGACGACCCTGATACCCCGCTGGCCGTGATCGGTGGACCGACCCAGCGTCGCGTCCTCCAGGCGGTCAATGCGCCAGCCCGCGCCCTGGGCTTGCGCGCGGGGCAGACCCTGACCGCCGCCCGGGCCTTGGCTGACGGCTTCAGCTGTGTCGAGGTCGAGCCGGCACGCATCGACCAGGTTCAGCAACTGCTTGCGGCCTGGGCCTATCGCTTCAGTGCTCAGGTCAGCCTGCATTACCCGCGGGCGTTGTTGCTGGAGATCGGTTCGAGCCTGCAATTGTTCGGTCCCTGGCCCGCGTTCGAGGCGCGGCTGCGCCAGGAACTGGCCGAGCTGGGGCTGCGTCAGCGCATCGTCGTGGCCAGCAACCCGGTGGCGGCGCGAATCCTTGCCAATGGCCATGACGGTCTGGCGTTGACTTGCCCGCAGGCCACCCGCGACAGCTTGCAGCACCTGCCGGTCGAGCGGGCCGGCCTGCCCGCCGAGGTGGCCGAGGCGTTCAGCCGCATGGGCCTGCGTCGGCTCGGGCAGGTCCTGGCCTTGCCGCGCGAGGCCTTGGCCAGGCGTTTCAGCGCCCAGGTGCAGTTGCACCTGGACCAGTTGCTTGGCCTGCGTACCCTGGGCCTGGACTTCTACCAGCCGCCCGATCGCTTCGACGCGCGCCTGGAACTGAACTTCGACGTCGAGTCGCACCAGGCGCTGCTGTTCCCCTTGCGCCGGCTGATCAACGACCTGGCCGCGTTCCTCGGCGGACGCGATTGCGGCGTACAGCGTTTCGAGCTGCACCTGGAGCACGCCGAAGGGCCTGATACCTTGCTCAAGGTCGGGCTGCTGGCTGCCGAGCGCGAGGCCGCGATGCTGTTCGAACTGGCCCGTGGGCGCCTGGAGCCGCTACGGATTCCAGCCCCGGTACGTAACCTGCGGCTGGTCGCCGCCGACCTGCCCCCCTTTGTACCCCAGCACCAGGCTTTGTTCGAAGCCCGCGCCCAGCAGGCACAGCCTTGGGAGCAACTGCGTGAGCGCCTGCGCGCCCGCCTGGGCGATGACGCGGTCACAGGGTTGTGCGCTGCCGCCGATCATCGTCCCGAATGCGCCTGGCAGCCGGCGGAGCAGGGCGCCCAGGGCCACCTGGTGATGGCCCCCGGCAGTCGCCCTGGCTGGCTGCTGGCCGAACCCCAGGTGCTGTCCGAGGTCGGCTTGCAGTGGTTGGGGCCGGCCGAGCGGATCGAGTCCGGTTGGTGGGACGGTGGTGATGTGCGACGTGACTATTACCGGGTCCAGACCCGTGACGGCCTGCGTGGCTGGGCCTTTCGCGACTTGGCGGCGCCCGGGCCGCTGTGGTTGCAAGGCTGGTTCGCATGAGCGGGCAGGGTTACGCCGAGCTGCATTGCCTGTCGAACTTCAGTTTCCAGCGCGGCGCCTCCAGCGCCGACGAGCTGTTTCGTCGAGCGCGCGAGCAGGGCTACCAGGCCCTGGCGATCACCGATGAATGCTCCTTGGCCGGCATCGTTCGGGCCTGGCAGGCTGCAAGGCAGCATGAGCTGCGCCTGATCGTCGGGAGCGAGGTGCAGGTGCACCAAGGGCCCAAGCTGGTTTTGCTGGTGCAGGACCTTGCTGGCTACCAGAACCTCTGCGCGCTGATCACCCGTGCGCGACGGCGGGCTGAAAAAGGCAGCTACCTACTGCTCGCCGAGGATCTCGAGGCGCACCACCAAGGCTTGCTGGCCTTGTGGGTGGCGGCGAGCGACGACGGCGAAGCCGCCCGTTTGCACGCTGTGTTCGGCGAACGCCTGTGGCTCGCAGTGCACCTGCATCGCGGCGTCGACGACCGGCGGCGCCTGGCCGAGCTGCGGGCGCTGGGCGCACGCACGGGCATACCGCTGGTGGCCTGTGGTGATGTACACATGCATGTGCGCGGTCGACGCGCGCTGCAGGACTGCATGACCGCCATCCGCGCGCACTGCCCGGTGACCGAGGCCGGCCGATTCCTGTTCGCCAACGGCGAGCGCCACCTGCGCAGCCTCGAGCAGTTGCGCGAGTTGTATCCGCCGGACCTGCTGGCGCAGACCCTGGCGCTGGCCGAGCGCTGCAGCTTCGACCTGGGCGAGTTGCAGTACCAGTATCCACGTGAGCTGGTACCCGAGGGCCAGACGCCGGCCAGCTGGTTGCGCACGCTGTGTGAGCGTGGCTTGCCCGAACGTTGGCCGCATGGGCCGAGCGATAAGGTGCGCGAGGTGCTGGGCCGGGAGTTGGCCCTGATCGAGGAGCTGGGTTACGAGAGCTATTTCCTCACCGTCCACGACATCGTCGCCTTCGCCCGCCGCCAGCGCATCCTGTGCCAGGGGCGTGGCTCGGCGGCCAACTCGGTGGTGTGCTTCGTGCTCGGCATCACCGAGCTCGACCCGATGGAGCATCGGCTGCTGTTCGAGCGCTTCCTGTCCCGCGAGCGCAACGAGCCGCCGGATATCGACGTGGACTTCGAGCACGAGCGCCGCGAGGAGGTGATCCAGTACGTCTTTCGCCGTTATGGCCGGCACCGCGCCGCCTTGACCGCGGTGGTCAGCAGCTACCACGCCGCAGGCGCGGTGCGTGATGTGGCGCGCGCGCTGGGGCTGCCGGCCGACCAGGTAGACGCCCTGGCCAAGTGCTGCGGGCGCTGGAGTGATCGCATCCCGGATGCCGCGCGCCTGGCCGAGGCTGGGTTCGATGCCCAGAGCCCTTCGCTGCGACGCATCCTGGTACTGGCCGGCGAGCTGATCGGCTTCCCCCGGCACCTGTCGCAGCACCCGGGAGGTTTCGTCATTTCCGAGCAGTCGCTGGACCAGCTGGTGCCGGTGGAGAACGCAGCCATGGCCGAGCGCACGGTGATCCAGTGGGACAAGGACGATCTGGACATGGTCGGCTTGCTCAAGGTCGATGTGCTGGCCTTGGGCATGCTCAGCGCGCTGCGCCGTTGCTTCGACCTGATGGCGTTGCACCGGGGGCATGAGTACCGCCTGGCGACCCTGCCCAAGGAAGACCCGGCCACCTACGCCATGATCAGCCGCGCCGAGACCATGGGCGTGTTCCAGATCGAATCGCGGGCGCAGATGGCCATGCTGCCCCGGCTGAAGCCCGAGAAGTTCTATGACCTGGTGATCGAGGTGGCGATCGTGCGCCCCGGGCCGATCCAGGGCGACATGGTCCACCCGTATCTGCGGCGGCGCTTGAAGGAGGAGCCCGTCAGCTATCCCTCGGAAAAGCTCAAGGCGGTTTTCGAGCGTACCCTGGGCGTGCCGCTGTTCCAGGAACAGGTCATGGAGCTGGCCATGGTCGCCGCCGACTACAGCCCGGGCGAGGCCGACCAGCTACGGCGCAGCATGGCCGCCTGGAAGCGCCATGGCGGCCTGGAGCCGCACCGGGTGCGGCTGATCGAAGGCATGCTGCGCAACGGCTACGATCGGAGCTTCGCCGAACGCATCTTCGAGCAGATCAAGGGCTTTGGCAGCTACGGCTTTCCCGAGTCCCACGCCGCCAGCTTCGCCTTGCTGTGCTATGCCAGCAGCTGGCTCAAGTGCCATGAGCCGGCGATCTTCACCTGCGCGCTGGTCAACAGCTGGCCGATGGGCTTCTACAGCCCCGACCAACTGTTGCAGGAGGCGCGCCGCCAGGGCATCGAGGTGCGCCCGGTGGATGTGTTCCACAGCGCCTGGGATTGCACCCTGGAGCCAGTGGGCGAGGGTGTCCTGGCGATCCGCCTGGGTTTGCGGCAGATTCGTGGCTTCAATGAGGCGGATGCCAGGCGCCTGGAGCAGGCGCGCGCGCAGCGACCTTGGCGCGATGTCGAGGACCTGTGCCTGCGTGTCGGCCTCGATGCCCGGGCCAGGGCGCGGCTGGCGGATGCCGGGGCCTTGCGCGGGTTGGCCGGCGACCGGCACCAGGCGCGCTGGCAGGTGGCGGCGGTGCAGGCGCAGTTGCCGTTGTTCGCCCAGCTTGAGCGCGCGCCGGAGCCGGAGGTGACACTGCCGACGCCGACGCAGGGCGAGGACCTGGCCGCCGACTATCACACGCTGGGCACCACCCTGGGGCCGCATCCACTGACGTTGCTGCGCCCGCGCTTGCGGGCGTTGGGATGCCGCAGCTCCCAGGAGCTGGCCGCTGTCGAGCATGGCGACAGCGTGGCGGTGGCCGGCATCGTGGTGGGGCGACAGCGGCCGCAAACGGCCAGCGGCGTGACCTTCGTCACCCTCGAGGATGAGTTCGGGATGGTCAACGTGGTGGTCTGGCGCGCGCTGGCCGAGCGGCAGCGGCGGGCGCTGGTGGGCTCGCGGTTGCTTAAGGTCAGCGGGCGACTGGAGCAGGAGAAGGGCGTGCGGCACCTGATTGCGCGGCGTCTGGAGGATATCAGCCCGCTGCTCAATGGGCTGGATGTACGCAGCCGGGACTTCCATTGATGCCGCCCACGACGCTGTAGGAGCCTTGCCGGCTGGCCCCTACAGGCGGGTTGTCAGACCATCGCCAGGCGCTGCTTGCGTGTCGGAGGCGCAAACGCCTGGTCGATCGCCCGCAGGTCTTCTTCGCTCAACACCAGCTCAGCGGCTTGTGCATTCAAGCGCACATGCTTGGGGTTCACCGCCTTGGGAATGGCGATCACCCCTTCGTCGCGCGTCACCCAGGCCAGGCTCACCTGCGCTGGCGTGGCGCCATGGCGTGCGCCAACCTGGGCCATCACCGGGTGATGCAACAACCGTCCGGCTTGGGCCAGCGGGCAGTAGGCCATGACTGGCAGCTGCTGCGCGCGGCTCCAGGGCAGCAGGTCGAACTCGATACCCCGTTCGGCCGGGTTGTACAGCACCTGGTTGGTGGCACAGGCGGCGTTGTCCAGCTCGTGCATGTCGTCCAGGTCGAAGTTGGACACGCCCCATCGGCGGATCTTGCCCTGTTCGATCAACCGCTCGAACGCCTCCACCGTCTCTTCCAGCGGGTACTGCCCGCGCCAGTGCAGCAGGTACAGGTCGATGCAGTCGGTGCCCAGCCGTTTCAGGCTGCGTTCGCAGGCGGCCGGCACGCCGCGCTGGCTGGCATTGTGCGGATAGACCTTGCTGACCAGGAACACCTGTTCGCGACGCCCGGCGATGGCTTGGCCGACCACTTGCTCGGCAGCGCCTTCGGCGTACATTTCCGCGGTGTCGATGAGGGTCAGCCCCAGGTCCATGCCTTGTTGCAGGGCCGCCACCTCGGCGGCCTTGCGCCCGGGGTCCTCGCCCATGTACCAGGTACCCTGGCCAATGCTCGGCACGCGGTTGCCCGCCAGATTCACGTAGCGCATGTCACCTCCTGTGGATGGGTATGGGTAAGCAGGATATCGAGCAGTGCCTCGGCGGCTTTCGACAGCTTGTGATCGTTAAGGGCGATCACGCCGATGCGTCGCTCCACGCTGGGGTCGACCAGTGGCACGCAGCGGGCGCCGAGTTCCTGCATCTGCCCGATGCACAGGGCCGGCACGGCGCTGACCCCCAGGCCACTGGCGACCATGCGGCCAATGGTCGACAGTTGATGGCTCTCGAAGGCTACCGCCAGCTTGCCATGGTTGGCGGCCAGGTGTTGCTCGAGTAGCAGGCGTACCGCCGAGGGGCGCTGCAGGGCAATGAAATCCTGGGCCAGCAGTTCTTGCCAGCGCACCTGGGATTGGCGGGCGAGGGGCGAATCGGCGGGGACCACGGCGACGAACCGGTCCAGGTACAACGGATGAAAACGCAATGCTTCGCTACTGTCGGGCTCGAAGCCGATGCCCAGTTCGACGCGGCGGTGGCGCACCAACTCCAATACTTGCTCGTTGATCACGTCGTGCACGGTGACGTTGACCTTGGGGTAGCGCTGGCGAAACACCTTCAGCGACTGCGGCAGCAGGTTGCCGGCAAAGGCCGGCATGGCCGCCACCGACACCCGGCCCAGTTGCAGGGTGAAACGCTGGCGCAGCATCTCCTCGGTGTCGTCCCAGTCGGCCAGCAGGCGCCGGGCCAGGGGCAGCAGCACCTCGCCCTCGGGCGTGAGGCTGACGCTGCGGGTGGTGCGGCTGAGCAGGGCGCCGCCGAGGTTGTCCTCCAAGGCCTTGATGGTCAGGCTCAGGGCCGGTTGCGACACGTGCAGGTGCTCGCCGGCCTGGGCGAAGCTCTGGTACTTGGCCACGGTGACGAAGGCACGCAGCTGCTTAACGTTCATGACAGGCTCGACCTTTGTTTTGGAAAAGTTATCAATCGATGATGAAAACAAAATTAACAAATCAGTCGACTACAGTGAAGATGACCGTACGGTTCCAACAACTACAAAAGGCGACTGAGCATGGCCGGACTGGACAAGCGTGTAGCAACCTATGAAGAGGCCCTGGCAGGCCTGACCGACGACATGACGGTACTGGCCGGCGGCTTTGGTCTGTGCGGCATCCCGGAAAACCTCATCGCCGAGATCAAGCGCCGCGGCGTCAAGGGCCTGACCGTGGTCTCCAACAACTGCGGCGTCGACGGCTTTGGCCTGGGCGTGCTGCTCGAAGACCGGCAGATCCGCAAGATGATCGCCTCCTACGTGGGCGAAAACGCCGAGTTCGAGCGCCAGTTGCTCAGCGGCGAGCTGGAAGTGGAACTCACCCCGCAAGGCACCCTGGCCGAGAAGATGCGCGCCGGCGGCGCCGGCATCCCAGCCTTCTTCACCGCCACCGGCTACGGCACCCCGGTCGCCGAAGGCAAGGAAGTGCGCGAGTTCAAGGGCCGCAAGTACATCCTCGAAGAATCCATCACCGGCGACTTCGCCATCGTCAAGGGCTGGAAGGCCGACCACTACGGCAACGTGGTGTACCGCAACACCGCGCAGAACTTCAACCCGCTGGCCGCCACCGCCGGCAAGATCACCGTGGTCGAGGTCGAGGAGATCGTCGAGCCTGGCGTGCTGCTGCCCAGCGAGATCCACACCCCGGGCATCTATGTCGACCGGGTCATCGTCGGCACCTTCGAGAAGCGCATCGAAAAGCGCACCGTCAAGGCCTGAGCGCCGCCCTCAAGAACAACAAAGAGATCCTGACCATGGCATTGACCCGCGAACAAATGGCGCAACGCGTCGCCCGTGAACTGAAGGACGGCTACTACGTCAACCTCGGCATCGGCATCCCCACCCTGGTGGCCAACTACGTGCCCGAGGGCATGGAAGTGATGCTGCAATCGGAGAACGGCCTGCTGGGCATGGGCGAGTTCCCTACCGAAGCCACGATCGACGCCGACATGATCAACGCCGGCAAGCAGACCGTCACCGCTCGTCGCGGCGCGTCTATCTTCGACTCGGCGCAGTCCTTCGCCATGATCCGTGGCGGCCACGTCGACCTCACCGTGCTCGGTGCCTTCGAGGTGGACGTGGAGGGCAACATCGCCTCGTGGATGATCCCCGGCAAGCTGGTCAAGGGCATGGGCGGCGCCATGGACCTGGTGGCCGGTGCCGACAACATCATCGTCACCATGACCCACGCTTCGAAAGACGGCGAGTCCAAGCTGCTGCCCAAGTGCAGCCTGCCGCTGACCGGAGCCGGCTGCATCCGCAAGGTGCTCACCGACCTGGCTTACCTGGAGATCGACAACGGCGCTTTCATCCTGCGCGAGACCGCACCGGGGGTGAGTGTCGAGGAAATCATCGAGAAGACCGCCGGCAAGCTGATCGTGGCGGACGATGTGAAGGAAATGACCTTCTAAGCCTCACTCTTCAACCCTGTGGGAGCGGGTTTACCCGCGAATGCGCCGGTACATTCACCAGCGCATTCGCGGGTAAACCCGCTCCCACAGGTTTTTGCGTTTTTGCTGAAATCTCCGATAAAACCAATAAAAGGAAGTCCCCGTGGCCGCTGATATCCAAGACAGCCGCTCCGCCCGCTTTGCCCTGCGTTGCTCCAACTGGGCCGAACGCTGGTTCCCCGACTCCTGGGTGTTCGCCGCCCTGGCCGTGATGCTGGTGTCGCTCGGCGCCCTGGCCATGGGCGCCAAGCCCACCGACACCGCCAAGGCGTTTGGCGATGGGTTCTGGAGCCTGATCCCGTTCACCATGCAGATGGCCTTCGTGGTCATCGGCGGCTATGTGGTGGCCAGTTCGCCGCCTGCCGCGCGGCTGATCGATCGCCTGGCGCGGCTGCCGCGCAACGGGCGCTCGGCGGTGTGCTGGGTGGCGTTGATTTCGATGCTCGCGTCCCTGCTCAACTGGGGCCTGTCTCTGGTGTTCGGCGGTTTGCTGGTGCGGGCCCTGGCCCGGCGCAAAGACCTGCAGATGGACTACCGCGCCGCCGGTGCCGCCGCCTACCTGGGCCTTGGCGCCGTATGGGCGCTGGGCCTGTCGTCGTCGGCCGCGCAGCTGCAGGCCAACCCGGCCAGCCTGCCGCCGTCGATCCTGTCGATCACCGGGGTGATCCCGTTCACCGAGACCATTTTCCTCTGGCAGTCCGGAGTGATGCTGGCGGCGTTGGTAATCGTCTCGCTGGTGGTCGCCTATGCCACCGCGCCCGGCCCGAACAGCGCGCGCAGCGCCGAGGACTGCGGTGTCGACCCAAGCTTCAGCGCACCGCCGTCGCCGCAGCGTACCCGCCCCGGCGAGTGGCTGGAGTACAGCCCGATCCTGATCCTGCTGCTGGTGGCCCTGGCCGGTGGCTGGCTGTACCAGGAATTCGCCACCAAACCGGCGATCACCGCGATTTCCGGGCTGAACACCTACAACCTGCTGTTCATCATGCTGGGTGCGTTGCTGCACTGGCGCCCGCGCAGCTTCCTCGACGCCGTGGCCCGCGCCGTGCCGACCACCACCGGGGTGTTGATCCAGTTCCCGCTGTACGGCTCGATCGCGGCGATCCTCACCCAGGTCAAGGGTGCCGATGCCCAGACCCTGGCGCACCATATCTCGCTGTTCTTCACCCAGATCGCCACCCACGACACCTATGCGCTGCTGATGGGCGTCTACTCGGCGGTGCTGGGCTTCTTCATCCCTTCCGGCGGTGGCAAATGGATCATCGAGGCGCCCTACGTGATGCTGGTGGCCAACGACCTGCAGTATCACCTGGGCTGGGCGGTGCAGATCTACAACGCCGCTGAGGCGCTGCCGAACCTGATCAACCCGTTCTACATGCTGCCGCTGCTGGGTGTGCTGGGGCTCAAGGCGCGTGACCTGATCGGCTTCTCGTTCGTGCAGCTGCTGGTGCATGTGCCGTTGGTGCTGGTGCTGTTGTGGGCATTGGGTACGACCTTGCAGTATGTGCCACCTGTGATGCCGTGATCCCGCAGGCCCTTTCGTAGCCTGGCGCGCGAAAGGGTCTCGGCCGGGGTAAAGGCTTCCTTTCTCAGATTTCGATAATGAATCTCAAACGAGATTCGTTTTCATGTGAATGCCGCTTGTCGGCAGTCAATGGACTTCATCGAAACGAACAAGGAGAAAGGCAGCGATGTTCGCGCCCATCAGCCGTTCCATGACCCTCACCCTGGGCCTGTGTGCCAGCGTGGCCAGCCCGCTATCCCTGGCCGAGCCAACCGAGCCCAGGCCTGAAGGCGAAGCCCTGGAACTGGGCTCCACCGAAATCTTCGCCCTTGGTCTGGGGAGCACCACGGAACACACCGGCTCCTACACCACTGGCAGCATGAGCGCGGCGACGCGCCTGAACCTGTCGATCAAGGACACGCCGCAATCGGTGTCGGTGGTGACCCGCCAGCAGCTCGACGACTTCCAGCTCGGCACGCTGTCCGAGGCGATGGGGCGGGTCACCGGGGTCACCGTGCAGCGTTACGACTCCGAGCGGCCGGCCTATTACGCCCGTGGCTATGAGATCAACAACTTCCAGGTCGACGGGATGCTCAACACGTTCGCCGGGCTGAAGTCCGATTCGGACACCATCATCTATGACCGCATCGAAGTGGTGCGCGGCGCCACCGGCCTGACCACTGGGGCAGGGGATCCGTCCGGCACCATCGCCATGGTGCGCAAGCGCCCAACCGGGCAACTGGCGGTGCAGAGTGGCGTGAGCGCCGGCAGCCACGACGATTACCACAGCTATGTCGATGTCGGCGGACCGCTGGGCTGGGACGGCCGCCTGCGTGGGCGCACGGTGCTGGCCTATCGCGACAGCAAGTCGTTCATGGAGCGCTACGCCAGCCAGCGAGAGGTGGCCTACGGCATCCTCGAGGCGGACCTGAGCGACAGCACCGTGCTGGCGGTGGGTTATGACTACCAGAACAAGCATGTGCAGGGCGCCTCCTGGGGCGCCGTGCCGTACTGGAACGCCGAAGGCGGCAAGGCGCACCTGCCGCGCTCGACCAACATGGCCGCGCCCTGGTCGTCCTGGCCGCTCAAGGACCAGACGCTGTTCGTCACCCTGGACCAGGACCTGGGCAACGACTGGCTGCTCAAGGCAGCCCTTACCCATCGCTGGAGCGACAGCGACGGCAAGGTCTATTACGGCGGTTCGGGCTTCCCCGCCGCTGATGGCAGCGGCATGAGCGCCTGGTACAGCCATTTTTCCGGTGAAGAGCGGATGACCGCCGTCGATCTGAATCTGGCCGGCCCCTATCAGTTGTTCGGTCGTCGTCACGACTTCATGCTCGGCTACGGTGAGTCCGAGCGGCGCAACGAGTCGCCTTACCTGCTCGATCCCGTGGTGCCCGCCGATTACCGCAAGATTCCAGACTGGAAACACCTGAGCGCGGTCGCCAAGTTCCACGATCCCTCCACCGGACGCGATGGCTCGCGTGACGATACCCGGCAGAAGGCCGGTTACATCGCCACGCGCCTGAATGCGACCGACCGCCTGCACTTCGTGCTGGGCAGTCGCTACGGTAGCTGGGAGACCAAGAGCCGCCAGTGGAGCTACGATCAGAACCTGGCCCTGACGGGCGTGTCGACCAGCTCCCAGACCCACAACGACCAGTGGACGCCCTATGCCGGCGTGCTCTTCGACCTCACCGAGCAGTACACCCTGTACGCGAGCTATACCGACATCTTCCAGCCCCAGAATGTGCGCGACGTCAATCGCAAGTACCTGGAGCCAGTGGTCGGCAAGGTGTACGAGATCGGTTTGAAGGGTAGCCTGTTCGATGACCGCGCCAACCTGAGCGCCGCGGTGTATCGCAGCAAGCAGGACAATGTGCCGGAGATCGATGATTCGGTGCCGCTGGGCCCCAATCGTGAGCAGTACTACAAGTCGGGCGGCAAGGGCGTGGTGGTTGAGGGCTTCGAGGCCGAGTTGGCCGGCGAGGTGATGACGGACTGGCAGATGAGCCTGGGCTACAGCTACAACCATGCCATCAGCGGTGACAAGACCCGCAAGAATACCGAGCAACCGCTGAACCTGGTGCGCTTCTCGAGCACCTACAAATTGCAGCCGAAGCTGACAGTTGGCGGCACGCTCGACTGGCAGAGCGACATCTACGGTACCGGCCAGCGTCCGGTTGGTCGCGATGCCGACGGCAACCTGGTCACCGCTGCCGGGCGTATGACCCAGGGGGCCTTCGCCGTGGTTGGGCTGATGGGACGCTACCAGTTCGACGAACATGTGTCGGCGTCGCTAAATGTGAAGAACCTGTTCGACCAGCACTATTTCAACAATGTTGGTTTCTACAACGGGGTGTACATGGGCCAGCCACGCACCTTGATGGTGAGCCTGGACTGGAAACTGTAGGGCGTCGTTGCTTGCACGGCAGGTGCCTGGCACCGGCTGCGCCGGTGTTCGCGGGTAAACCCGCTCCCACAGGGATTGTGTCCTCTGTGGGGGCGGGGTTACCCGCGCAGCAAGCAATTAGCGCAGCGCGTCGAGCAGCGACTTGAGCCTCAGCTGACCCGGCTCATTCAGGCCGAACACCGGTCGACGAGGCTCGCCCACCGCCAGCCCGGTCATGCCCAGCCCGGCCTTGATGGTCGCGGGCAGTCCGCCCTTGAGAATGAACTCCAGCAGGGGCAGTTGGCGGTAGAACAGGGCCTTGGCCTGTTCCAGCTCGCCGGCCAGCACGGCCTGGTACAGCTGCTGGTTCAAGGCGGGAATCAGGTTCGCCGCCGCCGTGCACCAGCCTGTGGCCCCGGCCACGAAGGCCTCCAGCGCCAGCGGGTTGCAACCATTGTAGAACGGCACCTGGCCCTCGCCGAGCAGGTGTAGCTTGTGCATGCGCTGGATGTCGCCGGTGCTCTCCTTGACCATGGTCACGTTGTCCACCTCGCGCACGATGCGCAGGATCAGCTCCACCGGCATGTCGGTGCCGCTGGTGGCGGGGTTGTTGTAGAGCATGATCGGAATATCGATGGCCGCGCCGATGGCCCGGTAGTGCTGGAGGATCTCCGCTTCGCTGAGCTTCCAGTAGGCCGCGGGCAGCACCATCACGGCGTCCGCGCCGTGCTGCTGGGCGAAGCGTGCGCGGCGCACGGCACCGGCGGTGGTCAGGTCGGAGACGCTGACGATGCTCGGCACGCGCCGGTCGATGCGCTCGAGGCTGTACTGGGCGACCTGCTGCCATTCGCTGTCGCTCAGGTAGGCGCCTTCACCGGTGCTGCCCAGCGGTGCGATGGCCTGGACATGGCCATCGACCAGGCGGTCGATGGACTGGCCCAGGGCCGGTAGGTCGAGTTGTTCGCCATCCTGGCTGAACGGGGTGATGGTGTAGCCGATGATGCCGTGGAATCGAGTAGTCATGGGTGCAAGGCTCCGCAAGCAAGGCAGTCAGGGTCAGTTCAGGCAATCGGCGTGGGCGCGCAGGGCCTGTCGGGCGAAATAGTTGAAGGCCGCGCCGTGGCGCTTGGGCCGGTCGATCCAGTCGTGGGCATCGCGGCCCAGTTGCGCGGCGATCGGCTTGATGGTGCCGGCGGCCATCGCCAGCAGCTGCAGGCGCGCCGCGCGTTCGATCAGCTGGGCGTAGACGCAGGCCTGCTCGATGCTGCCGCCGGTGGATAACTGACCATGGTGCGAGAGCAGGATGGCGCGCTTGTCGCCCAGGGCGGCGCTGATGATCTCGCCTTCCTCGTTGCCCACCGGCACGCCTGGCCAGGCCTCGAGGAACGCGCAGTCCTCGTACAGCGGGCACAGGTCCATGTGCGAGACCTGCAGCGGTACTTCAAGCATCGACAGCGCGGCCACGTGAGTGGGGTGGGTGTGGATGATGCAGTTGACGTCCGGGCGGGCGCGGTACACCCAGCTGTGGAAGCGGTTGGCCGGGTTGGGCATGCCCTGGCCCTCGAGTACTTCAAGGTCTTCGTTGACCAGCAGCAGGTTGCTGGCACTGATCTCGTCGAAACCCAGGCCCAGTTGCTGGGTGTAGAAAGTGCCTGGTTGCGGGCCGCGGGCGCTGATCTGCCCGGCCAGCCCTGAGTCGTGGCCATGATCGAAGAGAATTCGGCAGGTCAGGGCCAGCTTTTCGCGCACAGTCCACGTATTATCGGCGAGCGAACCTTGCATCTGCGTCAGTGCCTTTTGCACCAGCTGGTCTTTGCTGAGGGAAAGGGTGTTGGCCATGGGGATCTGTCCTCGGTGGCGTGATGGTGGATGTCAGGGCTGGCCCACCCCTGTGCTTTCGACGGTGGAGGGGTGGGCCATCAAATGACACAAATAATCCTATATGACACAAAGTGTCATAAGCAAGTGCGTTTGTCCGGGAAACCTGCTTCACATGTCTATCCGACTGAAACTGCTGCGAAAGAAACTGGGAATCACCCTCGACGTGCTGGCTGACAAGGCCGGCATGACCAAGAGCTATCTGTCCAAGGTCGAGCGCGGCCTGAATACGCCGTCGATCGCCGCCGCGTTGAAGCTGGCGCGGGCACTGAACGTCAATGTCGAGGAACTGTTCGCCGATGAGTCCGAGGGCCAGGCGCGTTATAGCCTGGTGCGCCATGGCGAGCGTCAGGCGCTGGTGGGCGACGGCGAAGGGCCGGGCTATTCGGTACTGACCTCGCAGGTTGGCCAGCGCAGCCTGTTGCCGTTTCTGATTCAGCCGCCGAGCGAATTCAGTGACCCAACCTTCAAGGAACATGAGGGCGAGGAGTTCCTGTTCGTCCATGCCGGCCAGGTAGAGGTGGACTTCATGAGCGAGCGGGTGTTGCTGGAGCCCGGCGATGCCCTGCATTTCAACGCCCAGACCCCGCACCGCCTGCGCTCGGTGGGCGAGCGCCAGGCGCAGTTGCTGGTGGTGGTGCAGGGCGGCGAAGGCTGAGGGCAGGGCGATGATCGAGGGCTCGCGGTTCTGGCGTGATCCGGCATTGCCCTTCGTCGAGGCCCGCTGTGTGGGTGATGGCCGCCAGGTGTGCTACGCGGCGCATTCCCACGAGAGTTTTTCCATCGGCGTGATCACCGGCGGGCGCAGCACCTACCTGACGGGTGATCAGGCGTACCTGGTGGCGAGCGGCACTACCGTACTGATGAACCCAGGCGTGGTGCACACCTGCAACCCGATTGCGGGCGAGCCCTGGTCCTACCTGATGCTGTTCGTCGATATGCCTTGGCTGTTGGCGCAAGGTTTCGCGCTGCCCGATGCGACCATGAGTACCTCGCGCGCGCTGTACGGACGGCTGCTGGAACTGTTCGCGAGGCTGTTCGACAGCGAGGCCGAGGATAAGGCCGCACAGCTGGAAGCCTTTTTCGCGACGCTGCCAGGGTGTCTCGACCAGGGGACGGCGCTTGGTCCGGCGCCGCATCCACGCCTGGAGCTGGCTGCCGCGTTCATTCGCGCCCATCGCCTCGACCCGCTGAGCCTGGAGGACATCTGCGCCGCGGCGGAGTTGTCCCGGGCCTACCTGACGCGGGCGTTCGGCAAGCGCTTCGGATTATCGCCCCATGCCTACCTGCTCGATCAGCGGGTGCAGCATGCCCGGGCGCAGTTACGTGCGGGGCGGCCGATTGCCGAGGTGGCGCTGGAGTCCGGCTTCGCCGACCAGGCCCACCTGCAGCGGGCCTTCAAGCGCCACCTGGCCACGACCCCAGGGCACTATCGCGGGGCCAGCAGTGACACCCTCACAGCATCAAGTAAGCCGCACTCGCCACCAGCAAACCGGCCAACACCCGATTGAACAGGCGCATCCGCCGGGGCTCGCCGAGATACTGGCGGATCACACTGCCCGCCCAGGCCCAACTGGCGACTGAAACGAAGCAGATCGGCGCATAGATCCAGGTGAACAGCCACAGCAGTTGGTGTTCGCCAGCGGTATAGGCTCCGATCCCGGCCACTGCCGCCAACCAGGCCTTGGGGCTCAGCCATTGCATCGCCGCGCCGTGCCAGGCGCTGGGGGCCTGTCGGGCATCGTCACCGGTCAAGCCACCGTCGTCGCTGGCGAGCTTCCACGCCATGTACAGCAAGAACAGCACCCCACCCCAATGCAGCAGGCGCCCCAGCAGCGGCCAGCGCAGCAGCAGCTCATGCACGCCCAGCCCCACCAGCACCAGCAACAGGCAGAACCCCAGGGTGGCGCCGGCCGCATGCCCAAGGCTGGCGCGCAGGCCGTGTCGAGCGCCGCTGCCGAGCGCGACGATATTGACCGGGCCAGGGGAGATGGAGGCGGCCAGGGCGAAGGCGGCCATGGACAATGTCAGGCTCATCGAGGGTTTCCTTGTGGGGGATGGCGTGGCTATGCTGCTTGAGCTTGCGAGGTGCGTATTGAACGAAAATGCTCTCTGGGGGGATGGCTGTCGGTCAATCGGCGCTGGCAAGGATCGCGGCGAGGCACATCCGACTATTTGCTACAGCTTTTGTAATAGTTTTGCACTGTCAGAGAAAACTGCTTCGATTGTAGGATCACCTCCCCAAATTTTTATAAGGTCTATATGAGCACCTTCGCGGAGCCCCCCAGTCCCTGGCCGTCCCGGCCATCCTTCCCGCGTCCCCGTGACGCTTCCCCTGTGAGTACCCGCTAATGGAATGGCTAGCCGACCCCACGGCCTGGCTGGGCCTGTTGACGCTTATCGTCCTCGAGCTGGTGCTGGGTATCGACAACCTGGTGTTCATCGCCATCCTCGCCGACAAGCTACCGCCTCATCAGCGCGACCGCGCCCGGGTGATCGGCCTGTCGCTGGCGCTGATCATGCGCCTGGGCCTGCTGGCGAGTATCTCGTGGATGGTGACCCTGACCGCGCCGCTGTTCGAGATCTTCGGCAAGAGTTTCTCCGGCCGTGACCTGATCATGCTGTTCGGTGGTGTGTTCCTGCTGTTCAAGGCCACCATGGAGCTGCATGAACGCCTCGAGGGGCATGTCGCCCAGGCCAGCGGCGCGGTGCGTCATGCCGCTTTCTGGCCCATCGTCGCGCAGATCGTGGTACTGGATGCGGTGTTCTCCCTGGACGCGGTGATCACTGCCGTGGGCATGGTCGAGCAGTTGTCGGTGATGATGATCGCGGTGATCTTCTCCATCGGCATCATGATCGTCGCCAGCAAGCCGCTGACCCGCTTCGTCAACGAACACCCGACGGTGATCATGCTGTGCCTGGGCTTCCTGATGATGATCGGCTTCAGCCTCACCGCCGAAGGCCTGGGTTTCCATATCCCCAAGGGCTACCTGTACGCGGCCATCGGTTTCTCGCTGCTGATCGAACTGTTCAACCAACTGGCCCGTGCCCGCCGCAAGCGCAGCGTGCAGCAGCACCGGCCGTTGCGTGAGCGCACCGCCCATGCCGTGCTGCGCCTGATGGGCGGGCGCCGGGTGGAGGCCGACGAGGTCGGCGAGGAGATCGCCGACCTGGTGGAAGGCGGTGCCGAGCAGGTGGTGTTCGACCGCCGTGAGCGAGTGATGATCAGCGGCGTGCTGAACCTGGCCGAACGGCCGATCCGCACGGTGATGACAGTGCGCGCCAAGGTCGATGCGATCGACCTGTCGCAGCCTGCCGCGGCCATCACCCAGGCCTTGATCAACTCGCCGTACTCGCGCCTGCCGCTGATCCGCGATGGCCGCATCGAGGAACCCTTGGGCTTCGTGCACAAGAAAGAGCTGCTCAAGGAACTGCTGGGTGGCACCTCGCCCGACCTGGAAGCCCTGGCCCGGGCACCGTTGAACCTGCTGGAGAGCTTCAGCATCCTCAACGCCCTGGAGCAGATGCGCGGGCAGTCGACGCACATTGCCTTCGTGGTCAACGAGTTCGGTGACTTCACCGGTGTGCTGACCATGACCGACATCCTCGAATCGATCGCCGGCGAGCTGCCGGACGCCAGCGAGGTCGAAGGGCCCGGCGTGGTCGAGGAAGAGGGCGGTTTCGTGGTCAGCGGTGCGCTGAACCTGGCCCAGGTCCAGGCGCGCACCGGATTCGTGGCCCGCGCCACCGAGGACTACCAGACCCTGGCGGGCCTGGTGATGAGCCTGCTGGACCGCTTGCCGGTGGTTGGTGATCGTCTGGCCTGGAATGGCTGGGTCATGACCGTGGTCGCGGTGGAGGAGCGCCGCGTGCGCCAGGTGCGCCTTACACCGGGCGCCGACGTTGACGCAGCAGGTGCTTGAAGCCTTCGAGCACCAGCACCAGTACCGCGGCCCAGATCGGCAGGTAGGTCAGCCACTGGTCAGGGCCGATGGTCTCGCCCAGCAGCAGGGCCACGGCCACCAGCAGCACCGGCTCGACATAGCTGAGCAGGCCGAACAGGCTGAACGGCAGCAGACGGCTGGCCAGCACGTAGGCGATCAGGGCGCTGGCACTGATCGCCCCGAGCAGCGGGATCAGCCCGTACAGGCCTGGGTGTTCGGCCAGGTCTGCCGTCGACAGCGGGCCCTGGATGACGAAGTACAGGGCCCAGGGTAGCAGCAGGCACATGTCGCACCACAAACCGCCCAGGTGGTCGGTGCGGCAGCGTCGGCGCAGCACGAAGTAGATTGGGTAGCCGATCATCACCAGCAAGGTCTCCCAGGCGAAGCTGCCGTGCTGGTACAACTCGTGGCCCACCCCCAGGGCCGCGCAGCTCACCGCGACCTTCTGCAAGCGTGACAGGCGCTCGCCATAGACCAGTCGCCCGGTCAGGACCATGGCCAGCGGCAGCAGGAAATACCCCATCGACACTTCCAGGCTGCGCCCGTGCAGCGGTGCCCAGAGGAACAGCCACAGCTGCACGCCCATCAGCCACGATGTGCCGACCATGCCCAGCAACAGCAGTGGCTGTTGGCGTACGCGCCCGAGCAGTTCGCCGACCCGTTTCCAGTCCTTGGACAGCAGCATGAACAGTGTCAGGCAGGGCAGGGTCAGCAGGGTGCGCCAGCCGAAGATTTCCTCGCCGTCGAGGGGCTTGAGGAAAGAGGTATAGAAGTACATCACGGCGAACAGACAGGACGCCATGACCGACGAAAGAATGCCTTTTGACACGAATGCCTCGGAAACGGGAAGTTGAGCGAGTGGATCAGCCGCGCATGATCTCAGGGGCGTTGTCTTGCGGCAACCTTAGGCTACCGGGGCGGGCGGCCAAGGCCAGCAGCAGCTCGTTGCCGGGCATCGGTCGGGCGAACAGATAGCCCTGCTGGAAGTCCACGCCATGATGGGCCAGGTAGTCGCGCTGCACCTCGGTTTCCACGCCTTCGGCGACGATGCCCAGCTCCAGCTTGGCCGACAGCTCGATGATGGTGTCGAGGATGTGCTGGGACAGCGCGTCGCCACCGATCATGGCGACGAAGCTCTGGTCGATCTTCAGGTAGTCGACCTTGAACTGGCGCAGGTAGTTGAGGCTGGACTGGCCGGTGCCGAAGTCGTCGAGGGCGATCATGATCCCCATTGCGTGCAGCTTCTCGAACAGCTCTAGGGTGACCGGGGTGGGCTCGATCAGCTTGCGCTCGGTCAGTTCCAGGGTCAGCACCACCCGCCCGGGCGGGAAATGCTGGAGGAACGTCTGGCAGTCATCCAGCAAGGTCAGGTCGCGGCAATGGTCGGCCGTGATGTTGATACCAATATGGAAGCCGTCCTCGAGCAACGCGGCATGGGGCGACAGCATCTGCGCGGTGCTGAGCATCAGGCTGCGGGTCATGGCGACAATCTGGCCGCTGTGTTCGGCGTAGGGGATGAACAGGTCCGGGCGTACCAGGCCTTCGCGCGGGTGCTGCCAGCGCATCAGCACTTCGATACCGGCCCAGTGGTAGTCACCGTCGCGGACCACGGGCTGGAAATAGGGGACGAACTCATTGGCTTCCAGCGCGCGGTCCAGTTCCGCCCTGGGCGAGCTGGCCCGCCGCAGTTGCCAGCGGCAGGCGCCGCCGGCAATGGCGCCGAGCACCAGCAACAGGCTCAGCAGCGCCGGGTAGCGCGCGCGCATCACCGCGCCCGGCTTGTCGGCGCCATAGCCACCATGCACGCTGAACGGGTAGCGTGTGGAGGCAAAGGTCACCGCGGCGCTGGCAGCGATCGGTGGGGTGCCCTGATGAACCTTGCCATCCGCGCCCATCCAGTGGTTGCCTACCTGCACCCGCAGCACGTCGTCCTCGCCGATCAGGCGCAGGGCGGTCAGCAGGTGGCTGCCGTCCACTGTGCTGATCGCGCCGCGGCTGTCTTCGCTGACCCGGTAGACCAGCAATGGATGGCCCGGGGTCACTGAATTACCGTCCATCAGCCACAGATGCCCATCGGTGTAGTCCTGGGCATCCACAGGCTCGTCGAAATCGCCGAACAGTGACGAGCAATAAAGCGTGTCATGCTCGAACAGGTTGGTCGAGCGGACGAAGGCATTGCGGGTGACCTCGACGCGCAGTGCCAATTGCGCCCGTTCACAGGGCTGGCCGGCCATGGGCAACAGGTGATTGGCTGCGGTGGACAGGCTGTCGAGGATCTGCTCGATATGCCGCACCACCTCCTGGCTGGTGGCCTGGCTGCTGGCGCGCAGGTCATGTTCGGTCTGCCAGCGTATCACCAGCAATCCGCACAGCAGCGGCAGTACGCCGACGACCCAGGGCAGCAGCGAGCGCCAGCTCCAGCGGGCAGGGCGTTTGGCGGTCAGGGGCATGGGCAAGTGGACCTTGTGGCGGACGGGCATGATGAGACGAAGAATAGCCGTTTGTCGGCACCGGTTGCGAACTAAAGCGCGACAAAGCCATTTACGCCCTGTAGAATCGATTTACGAATAAAACAATAAGGTTTCCCGCTTCCCGGGGAATCAAGCCCGCCGAGAATGGGTCCATATGACATACCATGGGTTCAAGCTGATCATTGGTGACTTCCTTGCCCGCAGCGTGCGCGGTATTCCCTGCTCACCACCACCCCTGTTCGACATCCAAAGCAACTGATCAATCGTTATTCGCTGCAGATGAGGACACGAACATGGCAGATATCTTCGAAAATCCGATGGGCCTGGAAGGCTTCGAATTCATCGAGCTCGCCTCGCCGACCCCAGGCGTGCTGGAGCCGGTATTCCAGATGCTCGGTTTCACCAAGGTGGCGACCCACCGCTCCAAGGATGTACACCTGTATCGCCAGGGTGGCATCAACCTGATTCTGAACAACGAACCTGGCATCGCCTCGTACTTCGCCGCCGAGCACGGCCCGTCGGTGTGTGGCATGGCCTTCCGCGTGCGCAACGCCCACGAAGCCTACCGCCGTGCCCTTGAGCTGGGCGCCCAGCCGGTGGAAATCGAAACCGGCCCGATGGAACTGCGCCTGCCGGCGATCAAGGGTATCGGCGGCGCGCCGCTGTACCTGATCGACCGCTACGAAGAAGGCAGCTCGATCTACGATATCGACTTCAAGTTCATCGAAGGCGTCGACCGCAACCCGGTCGGTGCGGGCCTGAAGATCATCGACCACCTGACCCATAACGTCTATCGCGGGCGCATGGCCTATTGGGCCGGTTTCTACGAGAAACTGTTCAACTTCCGCGAGATCCGTTATTTCGACATCAAGGGCGAGTACACCGGCCTGACCTCCAAGGCCATGACCGCTCCTGACGGCATGATCCGCATCCCGCTCAACGAGGAATCGTCCAAGGGCGCGGGGCAGATCGAAGAGTTCCTGATGCAGTTCAACGGCGAAGGCATCCAGCACGTAGCCTTCCTCACCGACGACCTGCTCAAGACCTGGGATGCCCTCAAGGCATGCGGCATGCGCTTCATGACCGCGCCGCCACAGACCTACTACGAAATGCTCGAGGAGCGCCTGCCGGGTCACGGCGAGCCGGTCGACCAACTGCAGGCCCGTGGCATCCTGCTGGATGGCGCCTCCGAGGCCAACGACAAGCGTCTGCTGCTGCAGATCTTCTCGGAAACCTTGCTCGGCCCGGTGTTCTTCGAGTTCATCCAGCGCAAGGGTGACGATGGCTTCGGTGAAGGCAACTTCAAGGCGCTGTTCGAGTCGATCGAGCGTGACCAGGTACGTCGTGGCGTGCTGAGCGTCGAATAACACGCTTCAGGCCATGAACCAGCGCGGGGCAAGCCCGCTCCCAGATTGATGGGAGTGGGCTTGCCCCGCGCTGCTTTTGTGCTGGCTAGCGGTTGCCCAGGAAGCGAATGACGGCCTCGGCAACCCCGCTAGTGGAGGCGGGATTCTGCCCGGTAATCAGGCTGTTATCCTCGACCACAAAGGCTGCCCAGGGATCATCGGCCTGGCTGTATTCACCGCCGCGGGCAATGAGCTCATTTTCGGTCAGAAACGGCACTACTTTATCCAGTTCGGCCAGTTTCTCTTCAGTGTTGGAGAAGCCGGTTACTTTGCGTCCCTTGAGCAGTAGGCTGTTGTCGCTGAGCTTGATGTTGAGCAACCCGACCACACCATGGCAGACCGCTGCCACGGCGCCGCCGCGCTCATGGATACGCCGAGCCAGCTCCTGCAACGGCTGATTGTCGGGGAAGTCCCACATCACGCCGTGGCCACCGGTGTAGTAGATGGCGCTGTACTGCTCGGCCTTGACCTGGCCAGGGCTCAGGGTGGCGCCCAGGCGGTTCATGAAGGTCTTGTCGTCGTACCACCGCCAGTCCAGTTCCGGCGCCATTTGCAAACTGTGCGGGTCGATCGGCACATAGCCGCCGGCCGGGCTGACATAGTCGACCGTGAAACCGGCCTGCTGCACCGTGTCGACGAAGTGCACGGCTTCACCCAGCCACAGCCCTGTGGCGCGCTTGGTTGTCGGATACTTGGCGGTATTGGTCAGCACGACCAGGATCTTCTTGTTCATGTGTGCATACCCGTCGAGTCCATGGAGAGCGGATGATCAGGCCAGCGAAAAGCCTATAGAGCATAGCTTTGATACAGCGCGTGTTGTGCTAGTCTGCTGCAAAACAATCGCACCCCGGGAAAACACCATGGAACAGGGTTCTTGCTCCTTCATGCAGGCCGCTATCGACGAGGCCCGCAAAGGGCTGGAGGAGGGCGGTATCCCAATCGGTTCGGTGCTGGTGCACGCTGGCAAGATCATCGGTCGCGGCCACAATCGGCGCGTGCAGCAGGGCAGCGCCATCCTGCATGGTGAAATGGACGCCCTGGAAAACGCCGGGCGGCAACCGGCGAGTGTCTATCGCGATGCCACGCTCTATACCACCTTGTCGCCGTGCGCCATGTGCAGCGGGGCGATCCTGTTGTATGGCATCAAGACGGTGGTCATCGGCGAGAACGAGACATTCCTGGGCGAGGAGCAACTGCTGCGCACGCGTGGCGTGACCCTCGATGTGCGCCATGATCAAACCTGCAGGCAACTGATGGACGCATTCATCAGCAGTAAGCCTGAATTGTGGAACGAAGATATTGGCCGCTGATCCGAACCCGCTTCCCGGAGCGGTACAGGGTATCTCGTTGCGGCCGTCAGCCGCCGAAGCCACGGGCATGAGCGCGTCGGTCACCGACTTCGACTGGAGCACCACGCCCCTGGGGCCCCTGGTGTTGTGGTCGCCCGCCTTGCGCATTGCCGTGGACATGCTGTTGTTGTCACCCTTTCCTTGCGCGCTGGCCTGGGGGCCGGAGCTGACGGTCATCCACAACGAAGGCTACAAGCAGCTGCTGGCCGAAGAGACGGATTTCCAGGGTTGTCGTTTCGAGCAGTTGTGGGCCCATGCCTGGGACAGCCTGGGCGCCGCGGTGTTCATGGCCCTCGAGGGGCGGGGCAGCCTGCTGGCGGATGCCCCGCTGCCGATTGCCCACCCGGGCAGTGCGACGACGGTATGGTTCACCGGCTGCCTGTCTCCCTTGCATGACGACCGACGAACAATCGCCGGCTTTCTGCATACCTTGATCGAGACTACCGCCAGCGTCGAGACGACCCGTAGGTGGCGGGAGCTGGCGCAATCCTTCGAAGCGCGGCTGGAGCATCACCTTAGTCACTCCACGTCGACCTGGCAGTTGTCGCCCGACCTGATGTTGACGCTCGATAAGGACTTGCAGGTGCGCATGGCCAACCCGACCTGGCATAACGCGCTAGGCTGGCCGGCGGATGGCACCCCCGAATATCCATTGCCGGAGCTGTTTCACCCAGCTGATCGCACCGAAGCCGAGTTGATGCTGAGCACCTTGTTGCAGGGTGCGCAGACGGTGGCCTTCGATGGGCGTGTGCGGCATCACGATGGCCATTACTGCTGGTTTCGCTGGCACGGTACGTGCGAGCAGGACGTGCCGACGCTGGTGGGACGCGATATCAGCGAAGAGCGCCAGGCCGTGCAGCGTTTGGCACAGGCCGCGGTGGAGGAAAGCCAGCGCATGGACTCGATGGTCAAAGTGGCGGGCGGCCTGGGGCATGAGATGAACAATGTGCTGTCGGGGGTCAGCAGCAGTCTCGAACTGTTGGACCGACGGCTTGCCCAAGGGCGTTTGGAAAATCTGGCGAGCTATGTAGCCATAGCGCGCGAGGCTACCAGTCGAGCGATTGGCCTGACGCACAATCTGTTGGCGTTTGCTCGCAGCCAGCCGTTATCCCCCAACGTGCTTGACATCAAGCATTTGCTCGAGTCCGTGACGCCGCTGTTGCAACAGACCCTTGGCAGCGGTATGCGCCTGCACTGGCACATGGACCAGGCGCCCTGGCCGGTCAGGCTGGACCCCGACCTGTTACGCAATGCCTTGATGCACCTGTGCCGCAACGCCCGCGACGCCTGCCTGGGGCAGGGCAATGTATCGATTCGAATTGCCAATGAGCGGGTCGAGGGCGTGAGTGAGTATTCGGCGCAATGGGTGGCGGGTGATCATGTCGTGTTGCAGGTCGAGGATGATGGGCATGGCATGTCGCCAGATGATGTGGCCCGCGCTTTCGAACCGTTTTTCACCAGCAAGCCGCTCGGGCAGGGGGCCGGCCTGGGTTTGCCGATGGTCCACGGCTTTGTCCAGCAATCCAGTGGTCAGATCTGGATCGAGTCGCAGCAAGGCCAGGGCACGCGGGTCGTGCTGATGTTTCCGCGTTGTCACGAGAGCTTGCCTGAGCCTCTGGCAGGCATGGATGCCCAGGTCCAGGGTGGGCGCCTGTTGCTGGTCGATGACGAGACCAGCTTGCGTGGGGTGATGAAGGAGGCCCTGGTCGAGCATGGCTTCGAGGTGTGCGCCGTGGCCGATGCCAACAGTGCCCTGGCGGAGTACCGTCACAACGGTCCGTTCGAGCTGGTGGTGACCGACATCGGCTTGCCGGGTGGCTTCAGCGGGCGGCAAGTGGCCAGGGCACTGCGCTTGATCAACCCTGAACAGAAGATCATGTTCATTACCGGCTTCAACGATGATCCAGAGCAGCAGGCGCTGCTTGATGAGCCCGGGACCGACCTGTTGCTCAAGCCGTTCTCGCTGGTGACACTGGTCGAACGGATTCAGCGTCTGCTGCAGGCCTGACTCGGCGGCCAAGCATGCGCCCGGCGCGTCTCAAAGGCCTTGTTGCAGGTAGGGATCGTCGGGGTTCTGGCGTTCCAGTTCGGCCAGCAGCACCTGGACGTTCTGCAGTTGCCCGGTTTCCTTCCAGTACTGGATCAGCAGAACCCGCGCCCGGCGATTGGCCGGCTCGCGGCTGAGCACGGCCTCCAGTTGCTTCTGTGCGGCATCTACCTGCTCCAGTTCATGCAGAGTCAGGGCCAGGGTATAGCGGTAGTCGTTGTTGTCGGGCTCCAGCTCCACGGCGCGCGCCAATGCCAGCAAGGCGTATTCCTGTTGCGCATGGCGGCTGAGCCACAACCCCAGTTCGTGTTGCAGGAACGCGGAGTCCGGCCGCAGGGCCAGAGCCTTGGCCAGCACCGCCCGGGAGGCATCGTGCTGCCCCTGGGCTTCGAGCAGGCGCACCTGGGTCGCCAGGGCATCGAGGTTGTCGGGGGCTACCTCGAGGCTGCGCGCCAGTGCCTGCGCCGCGGCATCGAAGGCTTGTTCGTGCATGTACAACCTGGCCAGGTGCACCTGCGCGGCAGCGTCCTCGGGCTGTTGCTCCAGGGTCTGCTGGTATTGCTCCAGGGCGGCCTGCAAGGGGCCGAAGTACAGGCCGATGGCATCAGGGTCGAGCCCCAGCAGGGCGTCCACCGCGGCGAAGCGCACGCTTTGCTCGTCATCTTCCAGCAGGGGGCCGAGCACCAGGCTGCGTTGGGCGGCCGGCAACAGCCTGCGCACGGCCGCGATGGCGGCACGGCGTACCATCGGATCGTCGTGTTCGAGGTCCAGTCTGGCCAATTTCAACGCCTGGGGCGAGGGGTAGTTGGGCAGTTCGGCGTACAGCGCGGCGCGGCGGATCGGCGCCAGGTCGTCACGCTGCAACTGCTGGTACAGCACGCGGGCGGCTCCTGGTTGGCCTTCATGGGCCTGGCGCAGGGCTTTGGCATAGCTGTGCGGGGGCAGCTCCGGCACGCTGGGTTGCGGGGTGCGCCACAGGTAGCCGAGCGCAACGGGCACCAGTACTGCGAGCAGCAGGGCGAGCAGGTAGCGGTGGCGTCTGGGCATCGTGCGCGGCGGTCCATGGCGGAAGAAGGCAGAGCTTGGGGCAGAATGGTCCGGGCTGCAAGCACCAAGGTAGGCGCCATGCTGGCGAACCTGGCAATACAGTAGTGGCTGGCATAGGCTTTGCTGGCTCCGACGCCATGGCCATCAAAAAAAGCCCCGCGGGCCAAGGCCAGCGGGGCAAACGGTTGGGGGAGGAACCAACCAAAGGAGTCTTTACATCTGCTTGCGATCAGCGCGAGCTGGCGACCACTTCTGGCTGCCAGCCACCGCCGAGGGCCTTGTAGATCGCCACGATGCCGCTGTACAGCTCGACCTCGCCCTGGGCCTGGGCATCCTCGGCGCTCAGCCGCTCACGCTCGGCATCCAGCAGCACCAGGTAATCCACCGTCCCTTCGCGATAGCGGATCGAGGCCAGCTCGGCGGCCTTGCGGCTGGCGTCGCTCTGGCGCATCAGTGCCAACAGGCGTTGCTGGCGCTTGCCGTAGTCGCTGAAGGCGTTGGCGGACTCCTCCAGGGCCAGCAACACCTGTTGCTCATAGTTGGCCAGGGCGCCGTCGGCGTCGGCCTTGGCCCCGCGCAGGCGGGCACGCACACTGCCCAGGTCGAACGCGGCCCAGCTGATGCTTGGGCCGAGGGCCCAGGCATTGGCGGCCGAGGAGCCGATCTGCGAGCCTCGGGCGGCGGTGAAGCCGAGGAAGCCGCTCAGGCTGACCCGCGGGAACAGATCGGCAGTAGCCACGCCCACATTGGCGGTGGCTGCCGCCAGTTGGCGTTCGGCACTGCGAATGTCCGGGCGGCGGCGCAGCAGCTCGCCGGGGTCGCCCACCGGCAGGGCCTTGGCGATGGCCGGCAGGGCCTTGGGTGCAAGGTCCACGGTCAGGGCGTCCGGGCGTTGGCCGAGCAGGGTGGCGATACGGTTTTTGGCGCGTACCTGTTCGGCCTGCAATTGCGGCACGGTGGCCTCGACGCCCGCTAGACGGGCGTCGGCGCGGACCACGTCGAGCTCGTTGCCGACCCCGGTGTCACGCAGGGTCACGGTGATGTCCCGCGACTCCTGCTGGGTCTTGAGGTTGGCCAGGGCGATCTTCTCGCGTAACTGGGCACCGCGCAGTTGGCCATAGGCATCGACCAGCTCGGCGATCAGGCTGACCTGCAGCTGTTGCAGGTCGGCTTCGGCGGCGGCTTCCTGGGCCTCGCTGGCCTCGATCTGGCGCTGGATGCGGCCGAAAAGGTCGAGCTCCCAGGCCATGTCCAGGCCCAGGTCGTAGCGCTCGCTGTTGACCCGGCGTTCGGTCTGGCCGGGGATCTGGCCTTTGCCCAAGTCGCTGCTGGCGCGGCTGGTGACCACGGGGAACTGGTCGTTGTCGGCATCCTCGCGGATCGCCCGCGCCGCCTTCAGCCGGGCGAAGGCCACGCGCAGGTCGCGGTTGCCGTCCAGCGAGGCCTGCACCAGTTGGTTCAGCACCGGGTCGTCGAACTGCTTCCACCACACACTCTCGAAGCGGCTGCGGTCGAAGGCCTTGGCTTGCAGGCTGCTGTCGAGCTGCGCCGGTGCCGTGGCCGGGGTCTGGTAGTCCGGGCCCACCGCGCAGGCCGCCAGGGCCAACGCCAGCAGGCTCGGGGTCAGGGGTTTGAGCAGCTTCATGCATGGTTCTCCAATGCCGGGGCGTGCGCGGCCTTGCGGGCCTGGCGACGTTCGACGAAACGGCGGATCAGGAAGAAGAACACCGGGGTCAGGAACAGGCCGAACACGGTCACCCCGATCATCCCCGAGAACACCGCCACACCCATGGCATGACGCATCTCGGCACCGGCGCCGGAGGAGAACACCAGCGGCACCACGCCCATGATGAAGGCGATCGAGGTCATCAGGATCGGCCGCAGACGCAGGCGGCAGGCTTCCAGCACCGCGGCCAGCGGGTCGAGGCCCTTGGCTTGTTCATCCTTGGCGAACTCGACGATCAGGATGGCGTTCTTGCACGCCAGGCCCACCAGTACGATCAGGCCGATCTGGGTGAAGATGTTGTTGTCGCCACCGGAGACGATCACCCCGGTGATGGCCGACAGTAGGGTCATCGGCACGATCAGGATCACCGCCAGCGGCAGGCTCCAGCTTTCGTACTGGGCAGCCAGCACCAGGAAGGCCAGCAGCACGCACAGCGGGAACACGAACAGCGCGGTGTTGCCCGAGAGAATCTGCTGGTAGGTCAGGTCGGTCCATTCGAAGGTCATGCCGTTGGGCAGTTCCTCCTTGAGCAGTTTCTCGATCGCAGCTTCGGCTTGGCCGGAGCTGTAGCCGGGGGCCGCGGCACCGTTGATTTCGGCGGTGATGAAGCCGTTGTAGTGCATCACCCGGTCAGGTCCGGAGGTGTCACTGACCTTGAGGAAGGTCGCCAGCGGGATCATTTCGCCGAGGTTGTTGCGCACCTTCAACTGGCCGATCTGCTCGGCGTCGAGACGGAACTGCTGTTCGGCCTGGACGTTGACCTGGTAGGTGCGGCCGAAGCGGTTGAAGTCGTTGGTGTACAGCGAACCCAGGTAGACCTGCAGGGTGTCGAAGATATCGTTGATCGCCACGCCGTGGGTCTTGGCTTTTTCGCGGTCGATGGCAGCATCGACCTGGGGCACGTTGACCTGGTAGCTGGTGAACAGGCCCGCCAGTTCCGGCACGTTGTGGCTCTTGGCGATGATGTTCTGGGTTTCCTTGTACAGCGCCTCATAGCCCAGGTTGCCACGGTCCTCGATCTGCAGGCGGAAGCCGCCGATGGTGCCTAGGCCTTGTACCGGCGGTGGCGGGAAGATCGCGATATAGGCGTCCTGGATGTCGGCGAACTGGGCGTTCAGCGCGGCGGCGATGGCACCGGCCGACTGGCTCGGGTCCTTGCGCTCGTCGAATGGCTTGAGCGGGGTGAACACGATGCCGCTGTTCGGGCTGTTGGTGAAACCGTTGATCGACAGGCCCGGGAAGGCGACCGAATCGGCCACGCCCGGTTGTTTCAGGGCGATCTCGCTCATGCGCTTGATCACCGCCTCGGTGCGGTCGAGGCTGGCGGCGTCGGGCAATTGGGCGAAGGCCACCAGGTACTGCTTGTCCTGGGCCGGGACGAAGCCGGTCGGGGTGGACGAGAAGCCCAGGTAGGTCAGGCCCATCAGGCCGGCATAGACGAACAGGGCAATGCCGCTGGAGCGGATGACCCGGCGCACACCGCCGACATAGCGGTGGCTGGCGCGGTCGAAGAAGCGGTTGAACGGCGCGAACAGCCAGCTGCCGAGCAGCTTTTCCAGGATCCGCGAGAAACGGTCCTTGGGCGCGTGATGTTCCTTGAGCAGCACCGCGGCCAGGGCTGGCGACAGGGTCAGCGAGTTGAACGCCGAGATCACGGTGGAGATGGCGATGGTCAGGGCGAATTGTTTGTAGAACTGCCCGGTCAGGCCAGAGATGAACGCCGCCGGCACGAACACTGCGCACAGCACCAGGGCCGTGGCGATGATCGGCCCGGTGACTTCGCTCATGGCCTTTTGCGTGGCCTCCAACGGTTTCAGGCCCAGGCCGATGTTCCGCTCGACGTTCTCCACCACGACGATGGCGTCGTCCACCACGATACCGATGGCCAGCACCAGGCCGAACAGCGACAGCGCATTGAGCGAGAAGCCGAACAGGTGCATCACCGCGAAAGTACCGATCAGCGACACCGGCACGGCCATCAGCGGGATGATCGAGGCACGCCAGGTCTGCAGGAACAGGATCACCACCAGCACGACCAGCACCAGCGCTTCGAACAGGGTGTGCACCACCGCCTCGATGGAGCCGCGGACGAACACGGTCGGGTCATAGACGATGCTGTAGTCCATGCCTTCCGGGAAGTCCTTCTTCAGCTCGGCCATCTTCGCCCGCACTTCGTCGGAGATTTCGATGGCATTCGAGCCTGGGCGCTGGAAGATCGGCAGGGCCACCGCCGGCTGGTTGTTCAGCAGCGAGCGCAGGGCGTACTGGCTGGAGCCGAGCTCGACCCGGGCGATGTCCTTCAAGCGGGTGATCTCGCCGTCGGCGCCGGCGCGGATGATGATGTTCTCGAACTCTTCCTCGTTGACCAGGCGGCCTTGGGTGTTGATCGACAACTGGAAGCTGGTCGAGCCGGGGGCGGGCGGGGCGCCCAACTGGCCGGCGGCGACCTGGCGGTTCTGCTCGCGAATGGCGGCCACCACGTCGCTGGCGGTCAGGTTGCGCGAGGCAGTCTTGTTCGGGTCGAGCCACACCCGCAGCGAGTAGTCGCCCATGCCGAACAGCTGCACGTCGCCGACGCCGCCCAGGCGCGCCAGCTCATCCTTGATGTTGAGGATGGCGTAGTTGGACAGGTAGAGCATGTCGTAGCGGTTGTCCGGCGACGTCAGGTGCACGACCATGGTCAGGTCGGGCGAGGCCTTGTCGACGGTGATACCGATGCGCGTCACTTCTTCCGGCAGCTTGGGCTGGGTACGGGTCACGCGGTTCTGCACCTGCACCTGGGCGTTGTCCAGGTCGGTGCCCAGGGCGAAGGTAATGGTCAGGGTCAGCTTGCCGTCGGCGGTGGACTGTGAGGACATGTACAGCATGTTCTCGACACCGGTGATGGCCTGCTCCAAGGGCGCGGCGACGGTCTCGCCGATCACCTTGGGGTTGGCGCCGGGGAAGTTGGCGCGCACCACCACGGTAGGCGGCACCACTTCGGGGTATTCGCTGATCGGCAGCTGGAACAGCGAGATCGAACCCGCGATCAGCAGCACCAGCGACAGCACCGCGGCGAAGATCGGCCGGGTAATGAAGAATTTCGAAAAGTTCATCGGTGTGGTCCCTTAACCGCGCGGCGCTTGGGCGCTGGCGACTTTTACATTGGCGCCGGCAACCTTGGGCGCCGGGTTGCTGGCCTCCAGGGCCTGGCGCTGCTGGGCGAGGGCGGCGAGGGTCTGTTCGCTGGCCATCGGCGTTTCCTCAGGCGTCACCGGCGAGCCCGGGCGTACCCGCTGCAAGCCCTTGACCACGATGCGGTCGTCCTTGTCCAGGCCGCTGCGCACGATGCGCAGGCCTTCGAGCTTGGGCCCCAGTTCCACGGCGCGGTAGGCGGCCTTGTTTTCCTTGTCCATGACCAGCACGAACTTCTTGCCAAGGTCGGTGCCGACCGCTTCGTCGTTGATCAGCACGGCGTCGTACTGGGCGCTGCCGACCAGCTTCAGGCGTGCGTAAAGGCCGGGGGTGAACTGGCCATCGCGGTTGTCGAACACGGCGCGGCCACGGATGGTGCCGGTGCGCGGGTTGACCTGGTTGTCGACGAAGTTCATCTGGCCCAGGTGCGGGTTGCCGGTTTCGTTGGTCAGGCCCAGGTACACCGGGGTGCTCTGGCCGCGCTGGCCTTCGCGGGCCAGTTGGGTGTACTTGAGGTACACGCGCTCGTCGGCGTCGAAGTAGGCGTAGACCTTATCGGTGGAGACCACGCTGGTCAGCGGGGTGACGTCGGCTGTGACGATGTTGCCGGCGGTGAACTGGGCACGGCTGACGCGGCCGCTGATCGGCGCGCTGACCCGGGTGAAACTCAGGTTCAGGCGGGCCAGGTCGAGCTGGGCCTGGATCGCGTCGACCCCGGCGCGGGCTTCGGCGGCGGCGCTGCTGCGCGACTCGGCCAGTTCCGCGGAAATCGCGTTGCTGTCGCGCAGGCGTTCGCCACGGCGGGCTTCGTTGGCACTGCGGATGGCGGTGGCCTTGGCCTGTTGCAGCTGGGCTTCGAGGCGGCGCACTTCGGCCTGGAACGGGCGTGGGTCGATCTGGAACAGCAGGTCGCCTTTTTTCACCTGGGCGCCTTCGGTGAAGGCTACCTGGTCGATCTGGCCGGAGACGCGTGGGCGCACCTCGACGGTTTCCGGGGCTTCCAGGCGCCCGGTGAACTCGTCCCATTCGTTGATCGGCTGTTCGATGACCTTGGCGACGCTGACTTTGGGCGCGGCGGGAGCCTGCACGGCGTCAGGTGTGCGGCCACAAGCGCTGAGCACCACCACGGCCAGGGCAGCGAGGGGGAAGCGCAAGGGTTTGAGTGAGTGATCCATGGAGAACTCCGCCAATGTATTAGTAGTGGGCGGAGTGTGAGTGTCTTGCGTGTGGCGCACGAATCAAACGGAGCGAAGGTTATTATCACGCGCAATGATAGGTCGCAGGACTTCATCGATCCGCACGCATGATCCCAGGCCGACATCATTCCAGGGGATGGTGTAACTCGGCCGTCAGCGTGGCCCGCCGGATGCCTTTTCGCGCGACGCCTTGGCCACCTGCGCCTCGACCTCGTAGGCCGGCCCTTCCAGCGCCTGATAGTCGCGGGTGTAGCGCCTGGCGAATTCCTCCACCCCCAGTTCCTGGTACTGCTGCACGTGCTTGAGCTCATGGGCCCATAACGCCACGTTGTCCTCGGCATCGGCGGTGCGGCGGAAGATGATGGTGTCGATCAGGGTCACCGCATTGACGTCGGGGTTCTGCAGCAATGCATTGGCGGCGCTGATCTGCTGTTCGTCACCCACCCGGTAGCGCGCCGCATCGAGCACGGCGAAGTCGTACCAGGGTTCGAGCTGTGCACGAATATGCAGAGGGATTGGTTGGCTGCCGCTGGCAGTCGCCTCGTCGCGGGCCTGGCGCAGGGCGAACACCAGGCTGGCGCTGGCCATGCGTTCGACGTCCTGCAATACCTGGCCACCCTGGTTGGGATCGACAGGAGCGCAGAAGCACACCACCAGGCACACCGGATATTGCCCGACGGGGCAGCTCTCCTGGGCGAAGACCGGAGGCGTCAGCAGCAGGCCGAGCAGTGCGCTAGCGGCCCTCATCAAAGACCTGGTCAACCAGTTTGCGGCTTGCCTGCAGCAGCTGTGCCTGGAGCGGTTCGCTGGCCAGCATACGGCCAACCACCAAGGCGCCGACGCACTGGCTGAGCAAGGCCCAGGCCAGCTCGGGATCCTCGAGTGTTTCGCTCCAGGCCTGGTGCAGCGTCACCACCCAGTGTTCGGCTTGCTCGCGCACTGGCCGTTCGGCGCGGGCGATTTCCACCCCCAGCGGCGGCAGCGGGCAACCACCTTCGGCATTGTGCAGGTGGGCGAGGGTCAGGTACTGCTCGAGCAGGCGCTTGAGCCGCGGGCGGTCGGCGCCGCGCTCGATCAGCCGGCCCAGGGGGCTGTTGTCCAGCTCGCGGCGGACAATCTCGCTGAACAGGTCGTCCTTGGAAGGGAAGTGATTGTAGAAGGCACCGCCCGTCAGGCCGATGGCCTTCATCAACTCGGCCACGCCGGTGGCGGCGAAACCGCCGCGCTTGGCCAGGGCGCCGCTGCTGGCCAGCAGTTTCTCGCGGGTCTGTTGCTTGTGGTCGGTGGCGTAGCGCATCCGTGGAACCTCGTGCTGCGGGCTTGACGATGACGGCATCGTAGCATAGCGTTCGTTTACTAAACGATCATTCATCAATGGAGCGGTCCATGACAGAACAACAAAAGGTCGTGCTGGTGATCGGCGCGGGTGACGCGACCGGTGGCGAGATCGCCAAGCGCTTTGCCCGCGAGGGCTATATCGCCTGTGTGACCCGGCGCCAGGCCGAGAAGCTGCAACCCTTGCTCGATGAAATCCGTGCCGAAGGTGGTCAGGCCCATGGCTTTGGCTCGGATGCGCGCAAGGAAGAAGAGGTGACCGACCTGGTGGAAACCATCGAGCGCGATATCGGCCCGATCGAGGCGTTTGTTTTCAATATCGGCGCCAATGTGCCTTGCAGCATTCTTGAGGAAACGCCGCGCAAGTACTTCAAGATCTGGGAAATGGCATGCTTTGCGGGGTTTCTCACCGCCCAGGCGGTGGCCCGGCGCATGGTGACCCGCGAGCGCGGAACCATTCTTTTCACCGGCGCCACCGCCGGTACGCGTGGCGCGGCCGGTTTCGCCGCCTTCGCCGGGGCCAAGCACGGCCTGCGTGCCCTGGCCCAAAGCATGGCGCGGGAACTGGGCCCACGAAACATCCATGTCGCCCATGTGGTGGTCGATGGCGCCATCGACACCGCGTTCATCCGCGACAGCTTCCCCGAACGCTATGCGCTCAAGGACCAGGATGGCATCCTCGACCCTGCGCACATCGCCGACAGCTACTGGTTCCTGCACGCCCAGCCACGGGATGCCTGGACCTTCGAGCTTGACCTGCGCCCGTGGATGGAGCGCTGGTAAGTCCCCCTCATACAAGGATCGAATCATGAGCAAGACCGTCGAGTTCTTCCTGGACCTGGGCAGCCCGGCCACCTACCTGGCCTGGACCCAACTACCTGGCCTCTGTGCTCGCCATGGCGCACAGTTGGTGTACAAGCCGATTCTGCTGGGCGGCGTGTTCCAGGCCACCGGCAATGTTTCGCCGATCACGGTACCGGCCAAGGGGCGCTACGTGTTCATCGACCTCGCGCGCTACGCCGATCGCTATGGCGTGCCATTGACCTTGCCTACGGGGTTTCCGGTCAACACCCTGACCCTGATGCGCGGGTTGACCGGTGTCCAGTTGTTTGCCGAAGAGCATTTCGAGGCGCTGTTGAAGGTGTTGTTCGAAGGGCTGTTCGTGCACGGACGCAACCTGGCGGATCCTGCGGTCCTGGATCAAACCCTGGCTGGCGCTGGTTTCGAGGCCGAGATGTTCCACGAGCTGGCCGCTCGGCCCGAGGTCAAGGATGCCTTGCGCAAAGCCACCGAGGAGGCGGTCGAGCGCGGCTTGTTCGGAGCGCCGACGTTCTTTGTCGGCAAGCAGATGTTCTTCGGCCAAGACCGGCTGGACTTCGTCGAGCAGGCCTTGGCCCGGCAGGCTTGATGTCTGGGCCATACCACCCCCTGTAGGAGCGGCCTTGTGTCGCGATTGGGCCGCGAAGCGGCCCCGGCGATCTTTGCGTCAACGCTGAAAACCTGGGGCTGCTTCGCGACCCAATCGCGGCACAAGGCCGCTCCTACAGGGTCAAACCAGCAGTCGTTCTATTTGACCGCGTTCCCAGAGGCTCAGGTGATCCACCGGATTGGTGCCGTAGCGGTGCCAGTCATCCAGCGTGCCTCGGCGCCCATGGGGGCACTGGCATTGGCTGCAATGGGCCAGGCCTTCGTTGTCACACACCAGGGTCAGCCGCCAGCCGTCGACTAGCACCTCAACCTGCCCGCCGGCCTGGCGGGCGACCGTCACCAGCGAACGGACGCCAAGCGCGGCGTCGCGCAGGCACTGGTAAGCCTCGCGGCTGGTGACGGTGGGCATGTGCAGGTCAGAAATTCGCCGGGGTGTTGGCGCTGATGATCTCGGCCTCGTCCGGGCCGATGTTCTTGAAGGTGTGGGGCAGGGTGGTAGGGATGTAGTAACCGTCGCCAGCATTGAGCACGCTAACCTGGCCATCGACCCACAACTCCATGGTGCCGCGGGTGACCAGGCCGCATTCCTCGCCCTCGGCGTGCACGATCGGCTCGCCGGAGTCGGCGCCGGGAGCATACAGCTCGCGCAGCATGCGCATCTGCCGGCCTTCGACGCTGGCGCCGACCAGCAGCATGCGCAGGCCGTTGCGGCCCAGGTCTGGCTGTTCGCCGCCACGGAACACGTAGCGCTCTTCGCGCACCGGTTCGTCGAAGCTGAAGAATTCCGCCAGGGACATGGGGATCCCTTCGAGCAACTTCTTCAGGGAACTGACCGAAGGGCTGACCCGGTTCTGCTCGATCTGCGAGATGGTCGAGTTGGTCAGGCCGCTGCGGCGGGCCAGTTCCCGTTGGGAGAGGTTGTTGCGTTCACGCACCAGTTTGAGTCGTGTCCCCGTGTCCATAGCCGCCTTGTTTGCAGAGGTGTCAAAAATAATGGGCGACGCATTAAAACACACTCTGCCGTCTTGCGCGCTGTGCGCATCAGTGGCGCTGGTCGGGCGTTTTCGGCCACAGGCCGACCACCAGCAACAGCAGGCCTACGGCCAGGAACGGCAGGCGTGGATCGAGGGCATAGACCAGGGTCCCGGCCAGTGGTCCGACCACCGCACCCATGCCTTGGGCGGCGCCGATCGAGCCTGCCGTGGCACCTTGTTCGCCGGCCTCCATGGCATTGGCCGCCAGGGCGGAAAACGCCGGGAAGACGAAGCCCATGCCGAACGCGGCGACGAAGAATGCACTCCACAGCCAAGGCGCGTGCGTAGCCAGCGCGGCAGCGGCAAACCCCAGCCCAGAGACGCAGGCACCGATGCGAATCATCTTCGCCGGCGGCCAGTCGAGCTTGCGCAGGAACACCTGGGCCAGCATCAGCGCCACACCCACGCAGGTCAGGGCGATGCCCGCGGCCTGGGCGGCGTCCCCGGCTTCCAGGCGCAAGCGGTCGAGGGCGAAGAACCCGACGGCGATCTGCGACACAGTGATGCTCAGCATGGCGCTGAAAGCCACCAGCAGTGGGCGACGCAGGCGCGGGTCGGACAGCCGTACCGGATTGGGCGCGTGGACTTGCGCCAGTGGCTGGGGCTTGAGCTTGAACAGCAAGACCAGGAACGCCGAGGCTGGCAGCAGTGACATGGCATAGAACGGCAGGCTCAGGCTATAGCGCGACAGCAGCGCGGCCAGGGCTGGGCCCACCACCAGGCCAACGGCATTGGCCGCGCCCAGCGATGCCATTGCCCGGGCGCGGCGCTGCGGCTCAACATGGTCGGCAATCAGTGCGTTGCCGCCTACCGGGAGCGCGGCATAGAACGCGCCGATCATGCCGCGGGCCAGCATCAGCCCGAAGAACGCCAGGGTCGCGCCCGGCAGCCAGCGCAAGGCGCCATCGATGAACAGGCACAGCACCCAGTAGGCCAGGGTAAAACCGCCGCTGCCTAGCAGCAGCACCCGGCGCCGGCCATAGCGGTCGGCCAGGCGCCCCCACGGACGGGCCAGGATCACCCAGACCACGCCAGCCACGGTCACCGCCGCGCCAGCCTGCCAAGTGGCCATGCCCAACAATCGGGCGATCGGGCCGATCAGGGCGACGAACGCCATCATCGACATGGTGCAGGCCATGTTGACCAGCATCAGCGGACGCAGGTCCAGGGTGCTGGCGGGGGTGAATGCGGCAGGGTCCTTTGCAACGTTCATGGGGTATCCGGATCGGTTCGACAAGATGAGTGTCGATGTTAGTAATAATTATTTACAGTTGTCGACCCTGCGCTGTTCATTCACCACGGCGCAGCGGGCCTGGCCACATGCTACGCAACACGCAGTCGCGGCGCACCAGGGCATGCAGCAAAGCGGCCCCCAAATGTGCCAGCACGCAGGCGAACAGCAGATAGCCCGCCCAGCCATGAGCCTGGCGCAGCAAGGCATACAGCTGCAGATCATGGGGCGCTATGGCCGGCAGTTGCAGAGGCCGTGGATAGCCACCAGCCGAGAGCATGGCCCAGCCAAGCAGCGGCATGGCCAGCATCAGGGCGTACAGCAGCAGATGCGAAACCCCGGCAGCCAAGCGCTGCACGGTAGGCAGGTCGTGCGGCAGCGGCGGGTGCGGCAGGCCCAGGCGCACGGCGATGCGCAGGATCACCAGCACCAGCAGGGCCAGGCCGGTGGCCTTGTGCAACTCGACCAGCAGTGGATGGCGCGGCGACAGGTCGCTGACCATGTCCACGCCGATGAACAGCATGGCCAGGATCAGCAGCGCCATCAGCCAGTGCAGCAGGCGGGCCAGTGGGTGGAAGGCGGTGACGCTCATGGCTGGGCTCCTTCGCTCAGTGCTTCGTGGCTGCGGCGGTTGAATGACACTGAATAGGCGGCCGAGCGGGCGGCAAGGATCGGGTCGGCGGACGGTTCGATGCCATGGGGCAGGATCAGTGGGTCGAAATTGAGGTCGCGGCAGGCGCCTTGCTCGGGGGCGTCGACCTTTTCCAGCACCAGGGTGCCGGCGTCGATGGCACGGCGTTCGGCGGGCCAGGGGCGGGCCGGGTCGTCCACCGGGTCGCCGGGCGCGGCCAAGGTCAGGCGCAAGGTCCAGCGCAATGGCCCCTGGGCCAGGCGCTGTTGCAGGTCGTGCTGGAGAAACTGCTTGTCATCGACTTGCGCGGGCAGGGCGGCGAATGGCGTCTGTGGCTCCAGGGCCCAGCGCACCGGTTGCGCCTGGCCATTGGCGGCGATCAGGCGAAAGGCGTTGATGCTGTAGTAGGCCGTGCTGGCAAAACTGTCGCTGGGCTTGTAGCTGGCGGCCCATTGGCGAAACGCCGCGCTTTCCGGGTGGCTGGCGAAGAACGCTTGCAGCTTCGCCGGGTCCGGCTTGCCGGTGGCCGGGTCGGGCGCGCCGGCCAGGACCTGCGCGTAGAACCCTTCAGGGTCGCTGACCGCCAGTACCGGCGGGTTGTTCATGCCGGTACGCCAGACTTGGCCGTCGTCGCTGGTCAGCTGCAGCGCCAGGCTGCGCACGGGGATCGCGGTGTCCGGCGCGAACGGATTGGCGCCGCCGATGGCGAAACGGCCGATCACCGGCACCCGCGCCTGGCTGAAGACCCGCGCGCTGGACAGCGCCGCGGCCTGGCCACTGCTCTGGAAGTAGCCGCTCACGCACAGGCCTTTGGCGTGGTTCTTGCGATACCCCGCGTAGTGCCCGGCCTGGGCCTCGAAGGTGTCGATGATGCGCTGCGGCGTCAGCCTGGACGCGCCGATCCAGCCGGCGGTGTAGGCGAAGGCCGTGCCCAGTGCCGCGAGGGTGGCGCCGATGGCGGCCAGGCGCAAAGGGGTGTTCATGGGGCGGTCCCTGTTGTTGGAGTGAGCCGGTACGACGAACAGGGAGGTGATTTATTCCCCCAGCTTAGGCGCCGGGAGTGGGATGACGGGGAATAAACTTCGTGCCGGCGCGTCTGCCCTTTACACTGACAACCCACAGGGGCCCGGAACCCGACCATGCACGATTTGGATGAGCAACAATGGCGTGAGTTGTTGCAGCGGCTACGGCGTTTCGCCCTGTGGCTGACCCGCGAGTCCGGCAGCGCCGACGACCTGGTCCAGGCCACGGTGGAACGCGCCCTTGCTCGGCGCGGCCAACAACGCGAGCACGAGGGCTTGCGCCCTTGGCTTTTCACCATCCTGTACCGCTTGTTTCTCGACGCCAAGCGTCGCGAACGCCTGCATGCGCGCTGGCTGTCCTGGTTTGGCCAGGGGCAGGCCGAGCAACAGGCGACGGGCGACGAAACCGAGCGCATCGTGCTGGCCCAGGCCGACCTGCAGGCCTTCGCCCGCCTGCCCGCCGAGCAGCGGGCCCTGTTGTTGCTGGTCAGCGTCGAGGGCCTGAGCTACAAGGAAGCCGCCGCTACCCTCGGCATTCCCATCGGCACGGTGATGTCGCGGCTGTCGCGTGCCCGGGCCGCGCTGCGTCAACTGACCGAGGGCAACCCCGTGCCCCCGGCCTTGCGGAGACTCAAATGACCCGTCTGATCCCTACCGAGCATGAGCTGCACGCCTATGTCGACGAGCGCCTGGAGCCCGCGCGCCGGGCCGAGGTAGACGCCTGGCTGGCCGCCAACCCGCAGGAGGCGGCGCGCGTCGAGGCCTGGCGCGACGACGCCCGCCGCCTGCGCGCAGCCCTGGCGGACTTTGCCGAGCGGCCAGTCGAACCGGCGCTGGAGTTGGCTGCATTGCGTCGGCGCTTGCGTCAACGACGGCAGCGCCGCCTGGCTACGGCGGCGCTGCTGATGCTGGCCGTGGGCTTGGGTGGCCTGGGCGGCTGGCAGGCACGGGAAGCCACGCTGTTTGCCGGCATGTTGCCCATGGCCGATGCCGTGCAGGCTCACCGGATGTTCGCCGACGCCAGCGCGCTGGATATCCGGGCCAGCGATCCAGCGCGCTTGCAGGCGTGGTTGGGCCGGCACTTCAATCGGGTTGGCCGATTGCCGGACCTGGCAGGCTATGGCTATCAGCCGGTGGGCGCGCGCTTGTTGAGCAACGAGGCCGGCCCTGCGGCCTTGCTGGTGTTCGAAGATCACCAGGGTCAGCGCATCAGCCTGTTCCTGCGCTCGCCCGGCGAGCACTTCGAGCGCATGCCCACCGGGCAACGTACTGACGGCCAGCTCGCGGCCCGTTACTGGTCACATGGTGACTACAACTTTGCCTTGGTCAGCGCCGCGAACGACACGCGTGTGGAGCCGTTGCGACAGGCGCTGGGCGTCAGTTTGTAGAGGGGCTGGGCTTACTCGGTCTTGCGCGCCAAGCCAGAGATGATGGCTGCCGCCAGCAGGCCAATGCCCCAGCCGATCAAGGTCTGCAGCCAGATCACCAGGCGTACGGCATGCTGCGCCGTGAGTGCCCGGAACTCTTGCTCGGGGTCGGCGTTTGGGGTGGGGACCAGAGGCGCCCAGTCGGTTTCCTGCTTGAGATCGACAAAAGGCATGAGCACATCCAGTGAATAGGCCAGGGGGCTGAATCCTGTGTATTCGGCGGGCAGATCGGAACACAGGTACCAGTTTTCCTTGGTTCGGACCTCAATGGGTGGCCAGGCCTCCGAGTTATTGGGACGGCAGGCCTGATAGGCAGGGTTCTGATAGATGCGTGGGTCGGTTGGGGCGAAGATGCCCACCAACGCGGCGGCCCAGTAGATCAAGGCGCATACCAGCCAAGTACCAAAGAAATAGTGGAACAGCCGGATGGGGCGGTAGCCGTAGCTGGTAAAGTGGCCATACGCCCAGTGCAGCCGCCTGCTCAGCAGACGGCTGAGCAGGCCTTTGTTGGGGCGCTCAGGGTCGAGTGGTTGATCGACAAGGCCCAGCTTGCGCCGTTCTGTTTCCAGTTCAATGCCAACCCTGCGTGCCTCGGCAAAGTGCGCGGAGTCCTCAAGTACCTGCTTGAGTTGCCACCAAGGTTGAGGGCGAAAGTCCTCGGCGCGCCGGGTGCTGGCTTTGCGTATAGCAGGCCAGCGCTTGTCCAGCCACCGAGCCAGCCGTTGGCATCGGCCTGATGGCTCGGGTGGATTAGACGCTCGCAGTACCGCAACCTGCGATCGTAGCCATTTGAGCCGGCGGTTCAGGGTCAGGGGCGGATTGGCGGCCAGTGCGTCGTACTTGAAGCCATTGAGGACGATCTGCTCGCCCCAGGTGCGCTCATCGTCATCCAGGCGCCCCACTTGGGCATGTTCGAATGAGGCCCGGTTCAATGGGCGGGTGAACTTGAGAAGCGAGAGTGTACCCTTGATTCGGGTCTTTTTCAGGCTGAGTGTTTCGCTCGCCTCGATGGCGAATAGGCTGCGGTCGCAGCGCAGCTCGCCTTCAATGCATGCATCATTGAACGCGATACTGCCGCTGGCTTGAACATTGAGTACCACTTTGCCCAGGACTTTCGATTGGTTCGCATTAAGTGATCGGTTAGTACTATTGCCGTCGAATCGCGCCTCATTGAAGATCAAGTCTCCCTCGAACGTGGTGCAGAGCAGGCGGACGGTGCCATTGGCAACGAAGCCTGATATGAAATGCGCGTCTCTCCCGATTGTGGCGGCGTCGGCGCTCAAGGCGTAACCGTCGCTTGCGTGCAGTTGGGTACCTTTGCAAATCAGTTGTCCGCCGATCTTGGTGGTAATCAGGCGGACCTCGCCATAGACTTCGGCGCGCGAAAGATTGAGGCGGCCGTCAATTTTGGCGCTATCGAAGATAATTGCCGATCCAGTCGCTTCGAAGCGCCCCAGCAACTCGGCGTTGTCATAGATTTGCGCCTTGCTGAACCTCACGGCGCCTTTGGCGTTGAAGCCTTTGGATAGGGATACCTCTCCCTGCAGCACAGCGCCATGGGCGTAAATAGCCTCGGCACCACCCCCATCGAATGTGCCTGCCAGTGAGAGTTTTCCGTCTACGCGGGTGGCGGCAAGCATGAGCTGGCCCTGAATATGCGCGTCGACCATGAGAAGGTTGTGCCGCAGTTGCGTCCCTCGCAAATCGAGCGCTACACCGTCGTGCTCCAGCAGGGTGGTTGCGTGCAGGCGAAATCCGCCACTGATCGTTGCGTTCTGGCAACGCAGGCTCTGGATCCTGGTATCGGCAAGGTGGATGTCCGAGCCCAGGGTGATGCTGTTGAGAATCAGAGCCGGTCCGTTTGCCGCGTGTAGCGAAGACTTCGAACAATGAAGCATGCCGCTGATCTGCGTGCCCGGCAATGCCAGCGCCCCGTCGCTTTTGACTTTTCGTACAATCAGGTTGCCCTGGACACTGGCGTTCCAGGCCGTAAGTCCCCGTTCCAGCCAGGTATTGCTCAGATGAAGATCGCCGTGGAGGACACTGCGGTTGGCCAGCAGTTCGGGTAGGCGACATCCGGTGAGGCGAATAGTCCCGGTGATATCGGCTTCATTCAGGTTCAGTGGCTGCTCGAAGGTACAGAGGCGCAACTCGAAGGGGGTCGAAGTCTTCGAATTGCGCAGGTCGAGTACCCCAGTGATATAGGCACCCTGCACGCGAACCCCACGCTCATGAATAGCCGTGTCGCGGTCACCGCCAAGAATCAGAAATCTCAGAAACTCCGCGCGAATGGCGCGAATGGGGTAGGGGACATGGGGCCTGCTCTTGCTGATGCGAGCCAGTTGGCCACTGTTGCAACACGCCAGCAATTGTTGCTCCGCCACGCTAAGAGGCTCGAAGCCTTTCAACGACCTTCCTTTGATTCCGTTCGTACTCACAGTGATCTCGATAACAAGCGCCAAGCCCCCGGGTACTGGGGGCTGGTGATTCAGGTAGGGGGAGAGCGGGGTGTCAGGTTTCAGGCCAGCTCAAGCCAGATCGGCGCATGATCCGACGGTTTTTCCATCCCACGCAGCTCGTAGTCGACCCCGGCTGCCTTCAGGCGCGGCAGCAGCCCCTGCGACGCCATGATCAGGTCGATGCGCAGGCCTCGCTTGGGCTCGTCCTCGAACCCACGGCTGCGGTAGTCAAACCAGCTGAAGCGGTCGGCGACCTCCGGGTGCAGGTGACGGAAACTGTCGACCAGCCCCCAGCCCTTGAGCCGCTCCATCCACTCGCGCTCTTCGGGCAGGAAGCTGCACTTGCCGGTCTTGAGCCAGCGTTTGGCGTTGTCCGCGCCGATGCCGATGTCGCAGTCCTGGGGCGAGATGTTCACGTCGCCCATCACCACCAACGGCTGATCGTTTTTGAACTGCCCTTCGAGCAGGGCTTGCAGGTCGCTGTAGAAGCGCTGCTTGGCCGGGAACTTGGTGGGGTGGTCGCGGCTTTCGCCCTGGGGGAAGTAGCCGTTCATGATGGTGATCGGCGTGCCATCGGCGTCGGCGAAGGTGCCCCAGATGAAGCGCCGCTGGGCGTCCTCCTCGTCAGTGGCGAAACCCTTGGACAGCGACAGCGGCGCCTGCTTGGAGAGCAAGGCCACGCCGTAGTGGCCTTTCTGGCCATGGAAATGCACGTGATAGCCCAGTGCCTGGACCTCGGCCAGCGGGAACTGATCGTCGCTGACCTTGGTTTCCTGCAGGCCGATCACGTCCGGCTGGTGCTTGTCGATCAGTGCCGCCAACTGGTGGGGGCGGGCGCGCAGGCCATTGATGTTGAACGAGACGATCTTCATGACAGGACGATCCTGGTAAAAGCCCCGAATGCTAGCCGACATCACCGGTCACGGCCAGCGTGGCGCCATGTCGAGGGCGCTGCTAACGTGCTGGAAAAGGTGAACGAAGTGCCGGGGCGCAGCTCCAAGACACTGTACGCCCATTCCAGGAGGACCGCTCGCAATGCCCGACACTGCCACCGCCCAGGCGCGGACCTGCCCGCTCGACGAAGGCTATGCCCGCGAGGTGCGATCATTGCTCTACCACGCCTATCGCCACGAACCCACGTTCGCCTGGTTGTTCGAGGCCCAGCGCCCGGGCTATGAGCGGCGCTTGCGGGTGATGGTGCGGGAATGGGTACGCCAGCATTTCTACCTGCAACTGCCTGCCGTCGGCCTGCTGCTGCAGGATCGCCTGATCGGCGTGGCCCTGATCGTGCCGCCGCAACGGCGCCTTGGCGTGGCGGACAGCTGGGCCTGGCGCCTGCGCATGATGCTGGGCACCGGCTTGCGCTGTACCCGGCGCTACCTGGACTACCAGGCGGCCTTGGCCGGTTGCCTGCCGGGCGAGCCGGTGCACATGCTGCCGTTGCTCGGCGTGCACCCGCAGTTCCAGGGGCAGCACCATGGCGAACAACTGCTGCAGGCAGTACATGATTGGTGCGCCGAGGACCCGAGCACCGAAGGCGTGGTGCTGGATACCGGCAATGCCCACTACCTGGCCTTTTACCAACGCCAGGGCTACCAGGAGATCGGCGAGATTGCCGTGGGGCCGATCCGTGAGCGAGTGTTCTTTCACCCCAACCCCGAGTCGTCCAGGGTGGCCAACCTGTGACAGGTATTGTCCAACGGCTCCGTTGACCTCCCTGCTCTGGTAGCATGCGCCCCATGACGTATTCAGGAAGACTTGGCTGGGGCCTGCTGTTACTGGCCGCCAGCTCCATGGCATGGGCCCAGAGCGAATTGCTGGTGCGGGTGAAACCCGCCAACAAGGCGCTCAAGGCCAATATCGAAGGTTACATCGGCAGCCTGGGCGACCGCGATGAAGAAGCGCTCTTGCGTTTCAGTCGCGGCGCTGAGGAGCAGGCGCGCAAGGCGGCCCAGGCCCTGGGGTATTACCAGGCGCGGGTCGACAGCGAGGTCAAGCCGCCAAGCGACAAGGACAAGCCCCCGCAGCTGATCCTGCGGGTCGAGCCTGGAGAGCCGGTGCACCTGCGCAACGTGACGGTACGCATCGAAGGACCGGCCAGCGCGCTCAAGGTTTTTCGGATTCCCGACAGCAAGGCCTTGCGTCCAGGCGAACAACTCAACCACGGCATCTACGAGGATGCCAAGCGGCTGATCCAGAACCAGGCCTCGCGTTACGGCTTCTTCAACGGCCGTTTCGAGCGCCAGCGCCTGGCCATCGACCCCCAGGCCGGCGTCGCCGATATCGAACTGGTCTACCAGAGTGGCCCACGCTTTCACCTGGGCGCGGTGAATTTTGGCGGCGACACGCCGCTGGACAACGACCTGCTGCAGCGCATGGTGTCGTTCAAACCCGGCACGCCCTACGACTCCGAACTGATCGCCGAACTCAACAACGACCTGCAGTCGAGCGGTTACTTCGAGGGGGTGCGGGTGGATGCCGCGCCCACCGCCGCGGTGGGCGAGGAGATCCCCGTCGAGGTTCACCTCGACACCCGCAAGCCGCGCACCATGGGCTTGGGCCTGGGCTTCTCGACCGACGTCGGCCCGCGCGGCAAGGCCAACTGGACCCGCCACTGGGTCAACCCGCAAGGCCACAGCTACGGCTGGGAGACCGAGCTCTCGGCGCCGCGACAAAACGTCGGCCTGTGGTACGACATTCCGCTCGACCCGCCGCTGACCGACAAGCTGCGCTTTGCCGGCGGCTACCAGAATGAGGACATCTCCGGCACCGACACCCTCAGCAAGCTGCTGACCGTCGGCCCGGAGTGGCACAGCAAGCTGCCCAGCGGCTGGCAGCGGGTGATCTCGTTGAAGTACCAGCGCGAAGAGTACCGCCTGGGCGACGACTCGGGGCTGAGCAACCTGTTGATGCCGGGCGTGAGCTTTTCCTACCTGCGCAGCGACAACCGCATCGACCCGCACAATGGCTATCGCTTGCAGTTCGACTTGCAGGCGGCCAAGGAGGGGTTGGGCTCGGACACCAACCTGGTCCATGGCAACGTGCTGCTCAAAGGCCTCACCACCCTGGGCCAGCACCATCGTTTTCTCGGGCGTGTGCAATTCGGTGGCAGCGCCACCAACGGCTATCAGCAGAATATCCCGCCGTCGCTGCGCTTCTTCGCCGGCGGCGACCAGAGCGTGAGGGGCTACGACTACCAGTCGTTGTCACCGAAGAACAACAAGGGCGACCGTATCGGCGGGCGCTACCTGGTCGCCGGCAGCGCCGAATACCAGTACTCGATTGCCGAGAAGTGGCGCGTGGCGACTTTCATCGACCAGGGCAACTCGTTCAATTCGCTAGAACTGCCCAGCCTCAAGACCGGCGTCGGCATAGGCGTGCGCTGGGTCTCGCCGGTGGGGCCGCTGCGCCTGGACCTGGCCCGCGCGCTCGATGACGATGGCGGTTTTCGCCTTCATTTCTCCATGGGGCCCGAGCTGTGATGCGTGTGTGCAAATCCGTGTTGTTCGTGTTGCTTGGCCTGTTGTTGCTGGTCTTGCTCGGGCTGGGCCTTGTGCTGGGGACCGGTGCCGGCAGCCGTTGGCTGCTGGAGCGCGTACCGGGGCTCGAGGTCAGTGAGTTCAATGGCCGACTCGGCGGCCAGTGGCAGGCCCGCCAGTTGCGCTGGATAGACGGTGACAACCGGGTCGAGTTGCAGGCGCCGCAGATGATCTGGTCGCCGGCCTGCCTGTTACGCGCCACTTTGTGTGTGCAGCGATTGCAAGCCGAACGTATCGACCTGGCGTTTGCCCCGGGTGATGCAAAGGCCGATAGCGAACCATTGCAGTTGCCGACCTTGCGTCTGCCGCTGGCCATCGAGCTGGGGGAGATCAAGGTGGGCCAGCTGCGCCTGGACGGCAGCGATTTACTGGCCGACTTGCAGCTTGCCGCGCAATGGACCACCGGCGGTTTGCGGGTCGATGCCTTGCACCTGCGCCGTGACGATTTGGTCCTCGATCTTTCCGGCGATGTGCAGCCCGAGGGCGACTGGCCCCTGCAATTGCAAGGGAAATTGCAGTTGCCGACGGTTGACGGCAAAGCCTGGCAATTGGCATTGACCGCCAAGGGTGAGTTGCACAAGACACTCACGCTGGAAGCCAACAGCTCGGGGTATCTGGAGGCGCGCCTGACTGGCGAGCTGCAAGCCCTGGCCGAACACCTGCCGGCGCGCCTGAGCCTGCGCAGCGATGGCTTCAAGCCGGCGGGCAGCCTGCCCGACACCCTGCAATTGAATCAGTTGCGGCTCGATGCCCAGGGCGACCTGCTCAAGGGGTACCAGTTGTCCGGCAGTGCCAGCTTACCGGCAGAGCAAGGGCCGGTGGCGCTGGTGCTGGCCGGCAAGGTCGATGCCAAGGGCGTCAGGCTCGATGCGCTGGACCTCGATGCCAGCGCCAGCCAACGGCTCAAGCTGCAGGCCAGCGCCGACTGGCAGCAGGGGTTGAGTGCCGAGGCGAGTCTCGATTGGTTGGACTTCCCCTGGCTGCGCTTGTACCCGATGGACCCGGCGCCCCAGGTCAGCCTGAAGCGCCTCGACGCTCAGGTGCAGTACCGCGATGGCGCCTACAAGGGGGCTTTCAAGGGGGATCTGCAAGGGCCGGCCGGCGCCTTCAGCCTGGCCAGCCCGTTCGAAGGCGACTTGGGCCA